>NZ_JBWKLF010000007.1:484745-485761 GCF_056430475.1 Streptomyces sp. NPDC045968
CGCACGGCGCGGGGCACGGTCGTCACGACGCTCGAAACCACCGCTCGGACGGCCGCCACGGTCGTCATCACGACGCGGAGCACGGTCGTCACGACGGAAGCTGCCACCGGAGCTGCTGCCACCACGGTTATCGTCGCGGCGGAAACCACCACCGGTGGGCCGGCTGTCGTCACGGCGCGGGGCACGGTCGTCACGACGCTCGAAACCACCGCTCGGACGGCCGCCACGGTCGTCATCACGACGCGGAGCACGGTCGTCACGACGGAAGTTACCGCCGGAGCTGCCACCACGGTTGTCGTCCCGACGGAAACCACCACCGGAGCTGCCACCACGGTTGTCGTCGCGACGGAAACCACCGCCCGAACTGCCACCACCACGGTTATCGTCGCGGCGGAAACCACCACCGGTGGGCCGGCTGTCATCACGACGCGGGGCGCGGTCGTCACGGCGCTCGAAACCCCCACTGGGACGGCCGCCACGGTCGTCATCACGACGCGGAGCACGGTCGTCACGACGGAAGTTACCGCCGGAGCTGCCACCACGGTTGTCATCGCGGCGGAAACCACCACCGGTGGGCCGGCTGTCATCACGACGCGGGGCGCGGTCGTCACGGCGGAAATTGCCACCGGAGCCGCCGCCTGTGGGCCGATTGTCGTCACGACGGAAGCCACCACGGTCGTTGTCACGGCGAGGTGCACCGGACCGGTCGTCACGACCACTACGGAAGCCGCCCTTGTCACCGCCGTCCCGGCGACGCGGCTCGCGCTCCGGACGATCGTCGGGAGAGTTGGTGGACATGGGTGTGACTCCTGTCATCGGGTACCACAGACATTCTCGCGCAGCCAACCGGCTGACGCGCTTCGAGAAAACAAAAAGGACCCTTGGTCCCAGCGTGAACGCTGGGACCAAGGGTCCTTGAAAGATTGTTCGGCGGCGTCCTACTCTCCCACAGGGTCCCCCCTGCAGTACCATCGGCGCTGAAAGGCTTAGCTTCCGGGTTCGGAATGTAACCGGGC
>NZ_JBWKLF010000008.1:0-433464 GCF_056430475.1 Streptomyces sp. NPDC045968
GCGATGTCCAGGCGGCGCTTCATGCCGCCGGAGTAGGTGGAGGCGGGCTTCTTCGCGGCCTCCACCAGGTCGAAGCGCTCCAGGAGTTCGGCTGCGACCCGCCGTCCCTCGCTGCGCGAGAGGTGGTGCAGGTCCGCCATCAGGAGCATGTTCTCCTCACCGGTGATCAGACTGTCCACCGCGGAGAACTGGCCGGTGACACCGATCGCGGCACGCACCGCCTGCGGGTCGGCGGCCAGGTCGTGGCCGCCGATGTGGATGTCACCGGAGCCGGCGTCTGCGGTGATCAGGGTGGAGAGGATGTTCACGGCGGTGGTCTTGCCGGCGCCGTTGGGACCGAGCAGTGCGAAGACCGTTCCTTCGGGGACGGTCAGGTCGATCCCGTCGAGGACGAGTTTGTCGCCGTAGGACTTGCGCAGCCCGTTCGCCGCGATGGCCAGGTTGGTCATGGTGAAGGCTCCTCAGAGGCTGCGGGCGGTGATGTCGCCGTAGGCGGTGGTCGCGTGGATGTTCAGGCCGGCGGCGGCGCCTTCGGCGTTCTGGAGCGCGTTGTGGATCCGGCCGTAGGCGGTGCCTGCGTCCAGGGAGGCGGAGACTCCGCGGGCGGCGCCGACCGAGATCTCGCCGGCCTCGGTGCGCAGTTCGACCGTGCCGCGCACGGCCTCGGCGATCCGGATGTCGCCCTTCTGGGTGCTGATCTCCGCCGGGCCGCCCAGGCGGCCGACCGAGACGTCACCGGCGAGGAGGGTCAGGCGGGCGCTCGCGGTCTCGTCGAGCTTGACCGTGCCCTGCGCGCTTTCGAGGACGACGTCTCCGAGCCTTCCGACGCCCCGGAACTCGGCGCTGGCCGCCTTGGCCTCGACGCGGGAACCGGCGGGCAGCTGGACGGTCACCTCGACTGATCCGGAGCTGCCGAGGATCCGGTTCTTCGCCGGTGCGGCCTTGATCCGCAGGACGCCGTCGCCGTATTCGACCGTGATCTGCTCGGCGGCCTTCACGTCGCCGCCCTTCGCGGCGTTCGCGGGCAGAACCTCGACCGTGGTGTCCGCCCGGTCGGCGGCGATGAAGCGGATGCGTCCCGCGGGGACGTCCAGGACGGTGGCGATCGGGGCGGGGGTGTCGAACTTCTGCATTGCGTTCTCCTCGGCTCGTTGTTTCCGATGACGTGAACGCTACGTTGCGTTCAGAGATCTGGCAACGCAGTCATTGCGCTGAATCGCCATCAGCGCAGGTAGAGAGAGAATTTCGTTGCAATGGTTGCAGATCTAATGCAACAGCTCACGCTGTGTTCGTTGCAATGGAACGAGGGTGAACGCTATAGTGGAGACATCACCGACCACGGAGGAGACCGCGATGCCGGGAGGCAGGCTCACTCAGCAGGAACGCCAGCAGATCGCGCTGGGGCTGGCCGACGGTCTCGCCTACGCGGAGATCGCCCGCGGCCTCGACCGGCCGACCTCGACGATCACGCGTGAGGTGATGCGCAACGGCGGCCCCACCGCGTACCGCGCCGACCTCGCGCACCGCGCCACCGAACACCGCGCCCACCGCCGCAGGCAGGCCGCGCCCCGGGACCCGCAGACGGCCCCGCAGGCCCACGGGCGCGACGACGCGGCGGTGCGCGAGTACGAGGAGACGCTCACCACCGCCTTCATGTCCTCGGGCGCGCCCAAGATGATGTCCAGAGTGCTGGCCTGCCTCTTCACCAGCGACGCGGGCAGCCTCACCGCGTCCGAACTCGTCCAGCGCCTCCAGGTCAGCCCGGCGTCCATCTCCAAGGCGGTCGCGTTCCTGGAGAGCCAGGGCCTCGTCCGCCGGGAACGCGACGAACGCCGCCGCGAGCGCTACGTCGTCGACGACGACGTCTGGTACCAGTCGATGATGGCCAGCGCCCGGTCCACCGCCCAGCTCGTCGAGACCGCACGGCAGGGCGTCAGCATCCTCGGTCCCGGCGCCCCGGCCGCCGTCCGCCTGGAGAACGCCGCCCGTTTCCTCGACTTCGTCAGCGAGAGCATCGCCCGCGCGGCGGACCAGGCCCGCGAGATCCTCCACTCGAAGCCCGAAACCACCTCGGACAGCACGGCCTGAGCCGCCCGCGAGCCGCCCCCCTCGCACCGCGACGCCGACGAGGCCGGGTCTCCGGCCTCGTCGGCGTGTGCGGTACGGGAGTCGGGGGCGCGCCCCCTACGCGGCAGCCTTGAACCCCCGCAGCCGCAGCGAGTTGCCGACCACGAAGACCGAGGAGAAGGCCATCGCGGCCCCCGCGATCATCGGGTTGAGCAGCCCCGCCGCGGCGAGCGGCAGCGCGCCCACGTTGTAGGCGAAGGCCCAGAACAGGTTCGTACGGATCGTGCCGAGCGTCCGGCGCGAGAGCCGGATGGCGTCCGCGGCGGCCCGCAGGTCTCCGCGTACGAGGGTCAGGTCACCGGCCTCGATCGCGGCGTCCGTACCCGTGCCCATGGCCAGCCCCAGGTCGGCCTGGGCGAGGGCGGCGGCGTCGTTGACCCCGTCGCCGACCATGGCGACCGAACGGCCCTGCGCCTGGAGGCGCTTGACGACGTCGACCTTGTCCTCCGGCATGACCTCCGCGTACACCTCGTCGATCCCGACCTCCGCCGCGACCGCTTCCGCGACGGCCCTGTTGTCGCCGGTGAGCAGGATCGGCGTCAGCCCCAGTCCGCGCAGCCGGCGGATCGCCTCGGCGCTGGTGTCCTTGACCGCGTCGGCGACTTCGAGGACCGCCCGCGCCTCTCCGTCCCAGGCCACGGCGATGGCCGTCCGTCCCGCGGCCTCCGCCGCGGCCTTGCTGCGGGCCAGCTCCACCGGCAGGCGGATCTCCCACTCGGCGAGCAGCTGCTCACGGCCGACGAGGACGGCGTGGCCCTCGACGATGCCCTGGACACCGAGGCCCGCGATGTTCGCGAAGTCCTCGGGGGTGGGGAGCGGGGCGCCGGTGCGTTCGGCGGCGCCGGTGGCGACGGCCTGGGCGATGGGGTGTTCGGAGGAGTGTTCCAGTGCTCCGGCGAGGCGCAGGACTTCCTGCTCGGTGGTGTGGTCGGTGGTGTGGATGCCGAGGAGGGTCATGCGGCCGGTGGTGACGGTGCCGGTCTTGTCGAGGACGATCGTGTCGACGCGGCGGGTGGTTTCCAGGACTTCGGGGCCCTTGATGAGGATGCCGAGCTGGGCGCCGCGCCCCGTGCCGACCATGAGGGCGGTCGGTGTGGCGAGGCCCAGGGCGCAGGGGCAGGCGATGATCAGTACGGCGACGGCGGCGGTGAACGCGGCGGTGAGACCCGCGCCGTTGCCGAGCCAGAAGCCGAGCGTGCCGAGTGCGAGGGCGATCACGACGGGCACGAAGACGGCGGAGATCCGGTCGGCGAGGCGCTGGGCCGCGGCCTTGCCGTTCTGGGCGTCCTCGACGAGCCTGGCCATCCGGGCGAGCTGGGTGTCGGCGCCGACCCGGGTGGCTTCGACGACGAGCCGGCCGCCCGCGTTGAGGGTGGCCCCGGTGACGGAGTCCCCCACGCCGACCTCGACGGGGACGGACTCGCCGGTGAGCATCGAGGCGTCGACCGCCGAGGAGCCCTCGATGACCGTGCCGTCGGTGGCGATCTTCTCGCCGGGGCGGACCAGGAAGCGGTCCCCGGCCTGGAGGTCGGCGGTCGCGACGGTCACTTCGCCGCCGTCGCGCAGGACGGTGACCTCCTTCGCGCCGAGCTCCAGGAGCGCCTTCAGCGCGGCGCCGGCCTTGCGCTTGGAGCGGGCCTCGAAGTAGCGCCCGGCCAGGATGAACGCGGTGACGCCGGCGGCGGCTTCGAGGTAGATGTTCCCGGCGCCGTCGCTGCGGCCGATGGTCAGCTCGAAGGGGTGGGTCATGCCGACCATGCCGGCCGTGCCGAAGAAGAGGGCCCACACGGACCAGAGGAACGCGGCCGAGGTGCCGACGGAGATCAGCGTGTCCATCGTCGCCGCGCCGTGCCTGGCGTTGGTCCAGGCGGCGCGGTGGAAGGGCCAGGCCGCGTAGGTGACGACGGGGGCGGTGAGGGTGAGGGAGAGCCACTGCCAGTAGTCGAACTGAAGCGCCGGGACCATCGCCATGGCGATGACGGGCACGGCGAGTGCGACGGCGGTCAGCAGCCGCTGCCGCAGCGGGCGCAGTTCGTCGGCCTCGGACTCCTGCGGGGCGCTGTCCCCGGCGCGCGCCGGGGGAGCGGGCTCCTGTGCGGTGTATCCGGTGGCTTCGACGGTGGCGATCAGATCCTGTACGGAGACGTCCGCGCCCCGGTAGCTGACCTTGGCCTTCTCGGTGGCGTAGTTGACGGTGGCCTCGACCCCGTCCATCCGGTTCAGCTTCTTCTCGATCCGGGCCGCGCACGAGGCGCAGGTCATGCCGCCGATGGCGAGCTCGACCTCGGCGGCGGCGCCGACTGCGGCGGCGTCGGGTGGGGCGGTGTGCGCGGACACGGGGTTCCTCCCTGGCGTCTGGTACCTGTCTCGGCTACCCGGTTGGATACCCCCAGGGGGTATCGACTACTCACCCATGTATACCCCCCACCCCTATAAAACGCAAGGGTTGATCCACTCTGCGGCCGTGTGGCCTCGCGCATCCCCCTCCTCGCACGTTTACATGGGGAACCGCACCTTCCGTCGTGCGACCCGTAGGCTGGCATTGGACTAGACCTATAGCTGTTATCTGGAGGAATGGGGACCCATGAGCAACCGTGCAGTCCTGGAGGTGATCGCCCTCGACGCGCAGGACGCGGTCGCTGCCCAGGCGGGTGGTGCGGACCGCCTCGAACTGGTCGCCGACATGGCCGCGGACGGCCTGACGCCGTCACGCGAGGACTTCGCGCGGATCCGGTCCGCCGTGGACATTCCCCTGCGCGTCATGCTCAGGGTCGCGGACGGATTCGCCGCCGGTGACATCGACGTACTGGTGGAGAAGGCCCGTGAGATGCGGGCCGAGGGGGCGGAGGAATTCGTCCTCGGCTTCCTCGACGAGGAGGGCCACCCCGACCTGGTCGCCGTCGAACGCCTCGTCGCCGAGCTGAACGGCTGCCGGTGGACCTTCCACCGGGCGATCGACCGAGCCACCGACCGCGACGGCCTGCGCAAGTCCCTCGCCGACCTGCCCGGACTGGACACCTACCTCACGGCGGGTGCGGCGACCGGCGTCGACGACGGCATTCCGACGCTCCTGGCGGAGGCGTCCCGCTCGGGCATGCCCGGGTACGAGCCCAGGATCCTGGTCGGCGGCGGCCTCCGCCTGGACCACCTTCCCCGGCTCCTCGCGGGAGGCGTCGACGCCGTCCACATCGGCGGAGCGGCCCGCCCGGGCGGCTGGTCGGCCCCGGTGGACGCGGCGGCGGTACGGGAGTGGCGGGTGGCCCTGGACGGGTGAGGGCCGGGCGAAGAGAGACCGGGATGAGCGTCCATGGCTACGGAAGCCACCCGGAGTACCTTCCGCCCTCCATGACCGATCGCCGGGGCGAGGCGGTGCAGCACATCCTGCTGCTCGACTACGCGGACCACCGGCAGCTCTCGGCCGGGAGTCTGAACAGGTTCCCGGCGCGCAGCAGTTGTGAGATCGACTGGAGCGGGGTTCCGGACGTGGAGCGGCGCTGGTGCCCCGACAGTGACGCCTGGGTCGCGCTGGCCGCGGAGCTGTGCGCTCCCTGGGTGGCGCAGGACGTTCTCGTCGTCGTGTTCTGGGGGAACCTGGCCATACCGACCGTGGTCCTCCCCGCCTGGCTGCTCGTGCGTCAGGCGCGGGAGATCGAGGACGCCCAGCCGCACTTCTGGCTCCACCCGCTCGGTGGCGACGTGCTGATCGAGTGTCTGCCGGATGGGGCGGTGACGGTCGCGGCCATCCCCGCGCTTCCCCCGGACGGGTTGTGACGGGGGCGTGAGACGGCAGAAGCCCCTGGTGGGGGCGGTTCTCCGCCGAGAACCGCTCACCAGGGGCTTCGTTGCTCAGGGCCCGGTCAGGCCGTTCAGGCGACGCACTCCGAACCGGCGGACGCGCTGAAGATGTAGCCGCCCTTCCAGTTGATCAGGTTCGAGGTGCCGGCCTCGTTCTTCATCAGCGCGGACAGGCCGACGCACCGGCCTCCGGCGGCGGCGGTGCTGCTGTAGACCGGGCCCGCGTACTGGGAGAAGGAGCCCTTGTCCACGTCGGCGCCCGCCGTGTTGTTGCCGGCCCAGATCCGCAGGTCCATGTAATTGGCGCTGCCGGGCGTGTTGTTGTCCAGGATGGCGCAGGCGCTCGTCGCGCCGGCGTTGCTGTAGAAGAACAGGGTCCCGTGCCGCGTCGTTGAGTTGGGCAGCGGCTTGGCGTCATCGAGCTCGTACGTGGCGCCGCAGATGTTGGCCGCGGCCACCACGGCCTCGCTCTGGCTCGCGGCAATGGCCCGCGTCTCGGCGTCGGCCTTCGGGGACAGCTTCACCGCGGTCACCTTCGGGGCGGCCGGCTTGTCGCCCGCGACGGCGTGCGGTGCGGCCACGAGTGACGTGGCACAGGCGGTGGCGGCAGCGGCGAAGATGCCTGCCTTGTGAAGAGTGCGCATGTGAATCGCCTTCCCTGTTGTCCAGTTGGCATTGCGGATCAGGGCAGCCCCCCGCCGCGAACGAGTTTGATCATTAAGGGGAGTTGGGAATCCAACAAGGCGGCGATGGGTGAGATTGTCGGCATATCGAGCCATCGGCGATCAAGGATTTTACCTCCCCGTGACCTTGCCCCCGTCTATGCCAGCGCCTCCGGCAGCGGCGCCGCGTGCAGCACGATCAGCCCCGAGACCGCTCGGGTCAGTGCCACGTACAGGCGGCGCAGGCCCGTGCGTTCGTCCGGTTCGCCGTCGACCACGGCCGCCGGGTCGTCCAGGACCACGTAGTCGTACTCCAGGCCCTTCGCCAGTGAGGCCGGGACGAGGGTCAGGCGGGATGCGGCGGTCGTCTCCTCACCGGGGGAGAGGTAGGCGTGGCCCGCCGCCTTCAGTGCCTCCGCCAGGGCCGGGACGCGGGCATCGGCGGCGATCAGGCCGATCGAGCCCTCGTGGGTCAGCGACTCCTCGCAGGCCGCGAGCACCGCCGCGTCCAGCCCGGCCGGGTCCGTCACCTCCCGTACCGCCATCGAACCCGGCGACTCACGCACCGACTCCACCGGCGCCAGGCCCGGTGAGATCGCGGGCAGCAGCCGTGAGGCGTACGCGATGACCTCGCGGGGCACACGGAAGCCCGCCGTCAGCTCCTCGACCAGGGCGTCCGGCTTGCCCAGGTGGAAGAGCGCCTGCTCCCAGCTCTCCGTCGACCACGGCGTCGTCCCCTGCGCGAGGTCGCCGAGCACCGTCGCCGAACCGGTCGAGCAGCGGCGCCCCACGGCCCGGTACTGCATCGGCGACAGGTCCTGCGCCTCGTCGACGACGACATGACCGAGCGAGTGCGTCCGGGCCACCAGGTCGCCCGCCTCGTCGATCAGCACCGCGTCCGCGAGCGACCACTTCGCCGACTTCACGCTGCGCGGCGGCTTGGACCAGAGAATCGTCTTCTGCTCGTCCTCGCTGAGGAGACCGTCCGCGTGCTCGGCCAGGAACGCGGGGTCGGACAGCAGCCGCAGCACCAGCTTCGCCGGGTCGACCGCGGGCCAGGCCGCCTTCACGGCCGCCTTCACCGCGGGGTTGCGGGCCACCGCGTTCTGCACCCGGTCGTCGGGCGCCTCGCCCGCCTCCTCCATCCGGGTCAGGACGCAGTGCGCGATGCGCTGGGGGAGTGCCTCGTGGGCGGCCCCGTAGCGGATGTCGCGGGCCAGCAACTCCCTGACGATCTCTTCGAGTTCGTACGCGGGCACCCGCCAGCGGCGCGAACCGCGCACCACCATGACCGGTTCCGTCGGCAGCGTCACGTGCGAGCGGATCGCGCGCCGCAGGATCTCCGCCATCCGGGCGTCACCCTTGACCACGGCGGCGGCGGCCTCGTCCGTGCCGCGAACCTCGACGTGCGCCGTCACCAGGTCGTCGACGGTCGCCTGCTTCACCTCCATCTCACCCAGCGCGGGCAGCACCTGCTCGATGTAGTGGAGGAAGGACCGGTTCGGCCCGATCACCAGGGTCCCGGTCCGGGCCAGCCGGTCGCGGTGCGCGTACAGCAGGTAGGCGACACGGTGCAGGCCGACGGCGGTCTTGCCGGTGCCGGGGCCTCCCTGCACACACACCGTCCCGCCGAGCCCGCTTCGTACGATCTCGTCCTGCTCGGGCTGGATCGTGGCCACGATGTCGCGCATCGGACCCACGCGGGGGCGCTCGATCTCCGCCTGGAGAAGCTTGCTGGTCTGCGCCGCCTCGGTCGGGTCGGTGAGGTGCTCGTCCTCGTACGCGGTCAGCTCGCCGCCCGTGTAGCCGAAGCGCCGCCGCTGGCCGACGTCCTGCGGGTCCTTCCTGGACGCCCGGTAGAACGGCTGCGAGACCGGCGCACGCCAGTCGATGACCATCGGGTCGCCGCCGGCGTCATGGACGTGGCGCCGCCCGATGTAGAACTGCTCGCCCTCGGCGCCCTCCGCCTGATCCGCGCCCACCCGGTGCAGATAGTCGAGGCGCCCGAAGAACAGCGGGGTGTGGGAGAGATCGGCGAGCGCCTTGATGCGGTCGTCGATCTGGGCCTGGAGGACGACGGAGTTGACCCAGTTCGCGGTGACATCGCGGATGTCGAGGGACTGCACGTCCTCGCGCATCGCGCGCAGGGCGGCGCGGGACGCGGCGAGATGGGCGCGTTCGCGCGCCAGAGGGTCCAGGGGGGCCAGAGGATCGGTGGGGGTGTCGCTGTCGGTGGGGGTGTCGCTCTCTGCTTCGTGCGCGGGCACGGTGTTGCCTCCGGCTTTTCAACGCAGGACGGCGGACCGCGCCCTCCTGTACGACGGGAGGCGACGTGATCCGCTCAGGGACGTACGCGTAGGTGTCGGCCGGTTTCCGTCCGGCCGGCGGCGCTCCCCCGGCTGCCGGCGAAGGCCGGTACCACGGTGCGGGAGGCGGGCAGACCGGCGATTGTATCCACGGCGGTCCGTCCGGTCGACCGGATTGAGCGCGCTTCACCCCGTGGGGAACGCGCTCCACCCCGTAGGGGACACCGTGCGACCCGAGGGGGACGTCGGCCTCCACGCGCTTCCGCCCGCAGGCCGATGCCCCGCGGGGCAGGGCGGCGCACCATGGAATACATGAGCACCGTTTCCCTGAACCCCCGCAGGACCGCCGGCGACGCTCTCCGCGCCGCCGCGGTCTTCATCCGCACCGCGTTCCGCGTGGCCGTCCTCGGCGAGTACGCGGAAGAGGCGGGCGTCCGACGCCACCGCGGCTGACCCCGCGGCCCGGCTCAGCTCTCCGTCAGCAGCTCGTCCGCGTCCACGATCCGGTACGCGTACCCCTGCTCGGCCAGGAACCGCTGGCGGTGCGCCGCGAAGTCCTGGTCGATCGTGTCGCGCGCCACCACCGAGTAGAACCGGGCCTCGTGCCCGTCGGCCTTCGGCCGCAGCACACGGCCGAGGCGCTGTGCCTCCTCCTGGCGCGAGCCGAACGTCCCCGACACCTGGATGGCGACGGTCGCCTCCGGCAGGTCGATCGAGAAGTTGGCGACCTTCGACACGACCAGGACGTTGATCTCGCCCTGCCGGAACGCCTCGAAGAGGATCTCGCGCTGGGCATTGCTCGTCTCGCCCTTGATCACCGGGGCGTTCAGATGCTCACCCAGCTCGTCGAGCTGGTCGATGTACTGCCCGATCACCAGGGTCTGCTCACCCTTGTGCTTGGCGACCAGCGCCTCCGTGACCTTCCGCTTCGTCGCCGTCGTGGCGCAGAACCGGTACTTCTCCTCGGCCTCCGCCGTCGCGTAGGCCAGCCGCTCCGAGTCCGTCAGATTGACCCGTACCTCGACACAGTCGGCGGGCGCGATGTAACCCTGCGCCTCGATCTCCTTCCACGGCGCGTCGAACCTCTTCGGCCCGATGAGCGAGAAGACGTCCGACTCGCGCCCGTCCTCCCGGACGAGGGTCGCCGTGAGACCGAGCCGCCGCCGCGCCTGGAGATCGGCGGTGAACTTGAAGACGGGGGCGGGCAGCAGATGCACCTCGTCGTAGATCACCAGCCCCCAGTCACGGGAGTCGAACAGCTCCAGGTGCGGATAGATGCCCTTGCGGCGCGTCGTCAGCACCTGGTACGTGGCGATGGTGACCGGCCGGATCTCCTTGCGCGTACCGCTGTACTCGCCGATCTCCTCCTCGGTCAGCGAGGTGCGCTTGATCAGCTCGCTCTTCCACTGACGGGCGGAGACGGTGTTGGTGACCAGGATCAGCGTGGTCGCCTTGGCCTCCGCCATCGCACCGGCCCCGACCAGCGTCTTCCCCGCACCACAGGGCAGGACGACGACACCGGAACCGCCGTGCCAGAAGCCCTCGACCGCCTGCTTCTGGTACGGGCGCAGCGACCAGCCGTCCTCGGCCAGCTCGATGGGGTGGGCCTCCCCGTCGACGTACCCCGCGAGGTCCTCGGCGGGCCAGCCGAGCCTGAGCAGCGTCTGCTTGATCTGGCCGCGCTCGGAGGGGTGCACGGCGACGGTGTCCGGGTCGATCCGCTGGCCGACGAGGGGCGCGACCTTCTTCGACCGGAGGATCTCCTCCAGCACGGGACGGTCGGTCGTGGTCAGCACGAGACCGTGCACCGGGTGCTTGGAGAGGGTGAGACGGCCGTACCGCGCCATCGTCTCGGCGATGTCGACCAGGAGCGCGTGCGGCACGGGGTAGCGGGAGTACTCCACCAGCGCGTCGACGACCTGCTCGGCGTCGTGCCCGGCGGCGCGGGCGTTCCACAGGCCGAGGGGGGTCACGCGGTAGGTGTGGATGTGCTCGGGCGCACGCTCCAGCTCCGCGAAGGGGGCGATCACACGGCGGCAGGCATCGGCCAGCTCGTGGTCGACTTCGAGGAGCAGCGTCTTGTCGCTCTGGACGATGAGAGGTCCGGTCACGCGCTTCGGCCCTTTCTGTTCTGCTGCGGGGAACGGCCTGGGAACGGCCAAACGTCCAGTGTGCCGCATGCGGGGCGATTGGTGCGTGGCCCAACGGCCCGGGGTGCGGACGTCTCCGTCACACGGGCCGTGGGCCGGACCGCTCAGGCCCGGGAGACCTCGGGCTCCTCCGACACCGCCACGAGCCGGTCGCTCAGCCCCGCGGGGGCCTGCCCGGTCGCCACGGCGCGGTACGCGCGGATCGCCGGGTCGGTGAGGGTGAGGGTGAGCACCGGGCAGTCGGACGAGTCGTTGGTGTACTCCGGCAGGCACTGGGCGACATCGGTCACGGTGTAGCCGGGGCACACGGCGCCCGCGGGCAGGTCCACGTCCACGAGCAGGGTCCCGCCGGGGGCGACGGTGAAACTGCCGGACTTCGGGGGCCGGACCGGCTTCCCCTCGAAGCTCGCGTCCACGACGGTGGCCGAGAGGCCCCGTACCGAGGCACGGCGGCCCTCGCCGTGGGGGCCGAAGATGTCGAGGGTGACGTTGCCGGCGCCGAGGGGCGCGGTCAGCAGCAGCGGCAGACCGTCGGTGCGCAGGGCCAGGTGCACGGTGAAGCGCGGCTTGCCCGGCATCTTCGGCCCCGGGGCGGACGAGCCCCAGCCGCCGAACACCAGCTGCGGGTCACGGCCCCGCTCGCCCTCCCCGCGCGCCACGGGCCGGGGCCAGTCGTCCACTCCGCACCGCGAGAGCAGCGCCGTGGCATCGCCCCTGCCCGGGAGCGGGGTGTCCTTCAGCGGCTCGGAGGGGAGCCTGAGCCGGGAGCTCATGAGCCGCTCGGAGCCTGCCGGGCGGTACACCTGCCACGCCGTCAGCACGAGGAGCGCGAGGACGGGTACGGCGAGGAGCAGCCAGGAGCGCGGGGAGGGACGGAACATGTCTCTCTCTGCGCCCGGCAGGCCGAGAACGTCACTTCCCGGTCACGGCTCCGTGTCGTCGGCCAGCTCCGCCACGCCCGTGATGCGGTGCAGCGGGTACGTACGGACCTCGTCGGCCGTGTGGTCGAAGGCCGTGACGAAGCCGCCCTCGACCCGGACCGGCGCGATCACCCGCTGGCTGGCCGCGCCCTCCGCGTTGACGTAGCCGATCCAGACCGCGGAGCCCGTCATGGCGGCGGCCTGGACCGTCGCCAGGGTCTCGGCGGAGGTCGTACGGGGAAGGGAGCCGGCCGACGGGGCCTCGGCGCCGTCCTTGCGGACGACCGTGGCCGCCGTGTCCCCGGCGCGGATCGCCCGCACCGCGGCGCCCAGCAGGGTGTCGTCCGGGACGGGCGGGCCCTCGGGCACGGGGGTGGGGGCCGAGCGGGGCGGGGTGCGGCGGGCGCCCGCGCGGGTGATCAGGACGTCGCCCTCGGCGGATTCGGCGGCCGGCGCGTAGCCGATCTCGCGCAGCCCCTCCAGGAGGGACGCCGGATCGGTCTGGGCTGCCAGGACGGTCGGCGCGAGCCGGCGCAGCCGCAGGGCCGCCGACCGCTTGTCGGCGAGGATCTCGTTCAGGACGGCCTCGTCGTCGCAGCGTACGTACGCGGAGGCGGCGCCGATCCGCAGATGCCCGTGGCGGCGGGCCACGTCGTCGATGAGGTAACTGAGCGGCTGCGGCACCGGCGTACGGCTGTGCGCGCCGAGGAAGGCGTGCAGATCGGTGGCCGCCTGCCCGGCGTCCAGGGCACGGCGTACGGAGCCGGGGGTGAAGCGGTAGACGGTCGCGCCGCCCTTGGACTCGATGTCCGCGAGCACCGACAGCATCTCGGCGAGGGGGCGCTTCAGCGGACCCGGCGCGACGGCGGTCAGGTCGGCCTGGAGCAGGACGTGGTCGAGCGGTTCGGGAACGAGCGGGGCGAGGCGGGCGGCGGCGGCTTCCGGTCCGTCCTCCAGGAGCGCCCGGGCCTGCGAGGAGAGGGCGCCCCGGCCGGTGATGCCGAGGAGTTCCCCTTCGTTGAGCGTCCACAGCGCGATACGGGAGCGCAGGTCGGAGGTGTCGCCCGGGGCGGTGGCGGCGCCGGTGGCGGGTGCTGTGCCGTACGCCGTCCCGGCCGCCCTGGACTGGGTGCCCGACGAGGAGCCGGCCGGGGCCGCCCCGCCTCTCGCACCGGCGCGCAAGGGCCGCTCCCAGCGCAGCCGGGCGAGCAGACTCGCCGGGTCGGGCGCGGTCCCCGGGGGCAGTGCGGCGAGCAGGGCCAGCACCCGGTGGCGTACCTCGGGCGCCGCGGAGCGGTCCAGTTCGGGACCGAGCGCGGAGAGCGCCCGCCCCTTGGCGTCCTGACCGCCGACCAGGCCCGCGGTGCGGGTGGCGGCGAGCCAGGCGGTGGCGAGGCGCACCCAGCGGTCCTGGGCGGGGAGTTCGAGCCAGTCGTCGTACGCGGGCGTCGCCGCGTACCGCTCGTCGCTCTCCCCGTCGGAGGCCACCAGCCCGGCCGTGTAGGCGAGTTCGACCCAGAAGGCGGCGACCGGCTCGGTCACGTCCATCGCGCTCGCGGCCCGCTTGAGCTCGCGCACGCTCAGGCCGCCCGCCCGCAGGATGGCGGGGCCGCCGCCGTCCCAGTGCTTCAGCAGTTCCTCGATCGTGGACAGCGCCATGAACGCCTGGCCGGCGGCGGCCCTGTCCACAGCCTGGGGATCGCGCTCGGCGGCTGCCTCGACGGGCGGTGCCACCGGCTCCGGTACGCGGTGGGCGCGCCCGGCCCGCAGATGCAGCGCCGCCTCGCGCGGCAGCACGACGGTGCGGGTCGAGACGGGCAGCAGCAGCCCGCGGTCGCGGAGCCACTTCACGGGCGGGGTGGGGTTCGGCGTGACTTCCCCGTACGGCGGGCCCCACACCAGCCGGTCCAGAACGGACAGGGCGTCGACCGGCGCGGTGTCCAGCAGGGCGGCCATCCTGGTCCGGTCGGTGAACAGCCCGGCGAGCGCGGTGACGGCGGAGACCGGGTCGTGCGTGGCGGGCAGACCGGCGGCGGTCAGGATCTCCTGGAGCCGGCCCGGGGACATGCCCGCCGTGGCCTCGGCGACGGTCGGGCCGAGCCCGGTGGGGGAGGGGTGCTGGGGGGACGGGGCGAGCAGTTCGCGCGCGGTACGCACCAGGCGCAGCCGCTCGTCCTCGCCCCAGACGAGGGCCTGTTCACGCAGGGTCCTCAGGGCGGCGGGCAGCGCGGCGGCGATCGCGGCACCCGCGTCGTCGCGCTGGTCGCCGTCGTCCTGGCCGTCACCGGTCAGGAGCGAGAGCAGCGTGTCGTAGGGAGCCGGGTCCGGTGCGACGGCCAGCGCCTCCGCGGTCTGCAACGCGAAGCGGTCCAGGTGCTCCAGCGCACGGACGACGGAGGCCCTGGTGCCCGCCCGCGTCGCGAGTTGGGTGATGTCGCTCGGCACGGGGTTGAGCAGGTCGGGGCGGGCACGCAGAAGCCGTGCCAGCGATTGGTCGCCCCTGGCGCGCAGGGCTTCGGCGAGCGTGCGCGGTGGTGTGGTCGTCCCCATCCGTCCCACGGTAGCCGGTGAAACGCTACGGTCGGGGCAGCGCGGGTAGAGGGGAAAGACCGAGTGGGGATCGAGAGCGACCAGCTCGTCTACGACTATCTGAGCCGGGTCGGGGACCTGGCCCAGCAGCAACAGCTGTCCTCAGGCGTCCGGATGGGACTCGTCTCGACGCTGCGGGGCGAGATCGAGCGGCAGCGCGGGGCGGCGGGCGCGGACTCCCCCGCGGTGGTGCGGCGCATCATCGGCAGGCTCGGTACGCCGGACGAACTGGTCGCCGCGGCAGCCGAGTCGGCCGACGGGACGGTGTCGCTGCCGTCGCCGCGTGCGACGGCGGAACCGGACGCGAAGAGCCCACGCGCCGTGCCCCGGCCGCGGCGCGGGATGCTCCGCAAAGACGCTTCCCGCAAGGGCGCGTCGGCGCCGGCCCCGGCCGACGACAACATGGACCCGGTGCCGGGCTGGCCGTCCGCACAGGCACCACACATGGCGGGCCTGGACCAGGCACCGTCCGGGCCCGGCGCCGGTTCGGAGTGGTGGCGCGTCGAGCCGGGCCCGTTCAGCGAGGGGGTGACCGTCCCCGGCTTCGTCGGCGGCGTGGAGATCCCCGAGATGCTGAAGCCGCCGCCCGCGGTACGCCCGGACGAGACCGAGCCCGAACCCGATGAGGAGCCCTCGGCGGCCGACGACCCGGCCCCGGAACCGCGCCCCCGCTCGCGGCTGCGCCTGCGCCGCAAGAAGGCGCTGGTGGAAGCCCCGGAGAAGAAGACCGCGGAACCCCCCACCGCCCGCGCCCGCTTCTCGCACCCCCTCCTGCTCCTGGCCGCCGCGCTGTTGATCGCGGGCGCCGTCATGGGCTCCTGGCTGGCCCTGGCGGGCGGCTGGCTGCTCGCCTACAGCTCACGCAAGCTGTCGAGGGCGGAGGCGAAATGGGTGGCCATGGGCCTGCCCGGAGTCGTGGTCGCGGGAGCCCTCGTCTGGCTCTGGGGCCGACTGGACGGCAAATGGGGCGCCCCGATCCCGGAAAGCGGAATGGGCGAAGCCCTGACGGCCACCTGGCCGGTGGTGGTGCGCACGGCAGCGGTCGCCTCGGCGCTCTACCTGATCTGGCGGGCCCGCAGAAGCCCGGCCTGATGGCCTGACCGCCGGCCTGGCCAACGAGCCGGCTCCGCACGGCACGGCCGTCCGAGCCGCCGGACCCGGTCCGGGGTCCCCCGGTTCACGCCGCTGACGGAGTCCACGGCGCCCCAGGCACCACCAGCGGTGAGCCCGTCACCGGGTCCGGGACGATCACCGCTTCCAGGCCGAAGACCTCACGGACGAGTTCCGCGGTGACGACGTCCGAGGGGTGGCCCTCGGCGACGATGCGGCCCTCCTTCATGGCGACCAGGTGATCGGCGTAGCGGGCGGCCTGGTTGAGGTCGTGGAGGACCGTGACGACCGTGCGGCCGCGGGTGCCGTCCGGGGCCGGGGCGGCGAGCTGGCGGACCAGGTCGAGGACCTCCACCTGGTGGGAGATGTCCAGGTACGTCGTCGGCTCGTCGAGCAGCAGCAGGTCCGTGTCCTGCGCCAGCGCCATCGCGATCCACACGCGCTGGCGCTGGCCGCCCGAGAGTTCGTCCACCGAGCGGTCGGCGAGCGCGGAGACGTCCGTACGGGCCATGGCCTCCGTGACCGCCCGCTCGTCCTCGTCCGACCACTGCTGCCACCAGTGCTGGTGCGGCTGGCGGCCGCGCGCGACCAGGTCCGAGACGGTGATCGCCTCCGGGGCCACCGGGGTCTGCGGGAGCAGCCCGATCGACTGGGCGATCTTCTTCGTGGGGATCTTCGCGAGTTCGGTGCCGTCGAGGAGCACCGCCCCGCCGCGCGGCTTCAGGAGCCGCCCGAGCGCCCGCAGGGTCGTGGACTTGCCGCAGGCGTTCGGGCCGACGATCACCGTGACCTGCCCGTCGGGGACGGCCAGGTCGAGCTCGTGGACGACGGTGCGGTCCTCGTAGGCGAGGGTCAGTTCACGCACCGTGAGCCGGCTGGTCACGGCGTCGGAGCGGGTACCGGGACCGGTGGTGCTCATGCGTTTCCTCCACGGCGGCCACTGTGGCCACGGACGATCAGCCAGATCAGATACGGGGCGCCGACCGCCGCCGTCAGGACGCCCACCGGCATTTCGGTGGGCGAGAAGAGCCTGCGGGCGAGGAGATCGGCGAAGACGACGATCACCGCGCCGAGGAGCGCCGAGCAGAGCAGCGGGATCTGTGCCGTACGCGTCATCCGGCGGGCGATCTGCGGGGCGAGCAGCGCCACGAAGTCCACCGGCCCCGCCGTCCCCGTCGCCACGGACGCCAGGATCACGCCGACCGCGACGAGCCCCAGCCGTACGCGGCCGAGCCGTACGCCGAGCGCCGTCGCGGTGTCGTCGTCCATCGAGACGGTGCGCTGCGCGCGCGCCGCCCACAGCACGGCGGGCAGCAGGACGAGCAGCGTCCAGCCGATGGGCGCGGCCTCGTTCCAGCCACGCCCGTTGAGCGAGCCCGTCATCCAGATCTGCGCCTGCTGGGCGACCAGGTAGTCGCCCTTGGTCAGGAACAGGGTGGTGACCGACCGCAGCGCGATCGCGAAGCCGATGCCGATGAGGACGAAACGGGTGGCGTGCAGCCCGCCCCGCCACGCGAAGGCGTACACGAGGGCCGCCGCGGCGACACCGCCGATGACGGAGAGGTAGGGCAGCACGGCGTACGAGGTGATGCCGAACGTCATGGACCCGACCGTCAGCGCGCTCGCGCCCTGACTGATGCCGATGATGTCGGGGCTGGCCAGCGGGTTGCGGGCCACGGTCTGGATCAGCGCCCCGGCGATCCCGAAGGCCAGACCGACGAGCAGTCCGACGACCAGGCGCGGCAGCCGCAGCGTGCCCACCACGAGCTCGTCGGCGGAGGGCTGCCCGAAGACCACCTTCAGCACCTCGCCGGGAGCCACGAAGCTCTCGCCGACGCAGAGATACGCGACGGAGACCGCCGCCAGGAAGAGCGCGAGGGCCGCCGCGACGACCGCGGAGCGCCGGTGGAGGAGGAACCTGCCGCGCGCCCCGATCCGTACGAGGCCGTAGCCGGCGGGCCGTACGGGCTTGCGCGCCGAGGTCACCGAGGTCGTGGCGCTCATGCGGGTACCGCCTTCCGGCGTACCAGGGCGACCAGGAACGGCACCCCGATCAGTGCGGTCATCACGCCCGCGGGGACCTCGCTCGGCGGGAAGACGATCCGGCCGATCACGTCCGAGACGAGAAGCATCACAGGCCCGATCAGCGCCGCCATCGGCAGCACCCACCGGTGGTCGCTGCCGACGATGGCGCGGGCGATGTGCGGGACGGCGAGACCGATGAAGGCGATGGGCCCGGCCGCCGCGACCGCGGCCCCGGTCAGCACGGTGGCGCCGATGCCGCCGACGATCCGTACCGTCGCGACCTTCTGTCCGAGCCCCTTCGCCACGTCCTCGCCGAGGGCCAGCGCGTCGAGGCCCCGCGACACCGACAGCACCAGCACCGCGCCGGCCAGGAGGAACGGCCAGATCTGCTGCGCCACCTCCGCCTCGCGTCCGGCGATCGAG
This sequence comes from Streptomyces sp. NPDC045968, assembly GCF_056430475.1. Classification (NCBI taxonomy): domain Bacteria; kingdom Bacillati; phylum Actinomycetota; class Actinomycetes; order Kitasatosporales; family Streptomycetaceae; genus Streptomyces; species Streptomyces sp. NPDC045968. The sequence goes on from NZ_JBWKLF010000008.1 coordinate 18,108, forward strand.
CCGACCTGCCAGAAGCGGAACTCGTCGAGCGCGGAGGCGTTGGTCGTCAGGACGGCACTGGTCACCGACACCAGCAGCGCGTTGATCGCGGCGCCGCCCAGCGCCAGCTTGACCGGCGTCGCACCGCCGCGCCCGCTCGACGCGATGGCGTACACGGCGACGGACGCCGCGGCTGCCCCGGCGAACGCGAACCACACGTACCCGGTGAGGGTGTGGACCCCGGCGTACGCGATGGCCAGCACCACGCCCACCGACGCCCCCTGGCTGATGCCGAGGATGCCGGGGTCGGCGATCGGGTTACGGGTGATGCCCTGGAGCACCGTGCCCGCGAGGGCCAGGGCCGCGCCGACCATCAGCCCGATGAGGGTGCGCGGCACCCGCATGTTCCGGATCACCTCGGCGGCGTCTGAGTGCCCGCCGTGCACGAGGGCGTCGTACACCTCGGAGGGCGGGATGGACCGTGCCCCCACGGCGAGGCTGAGCAGGATCGCCAGCAGCAGTGCCACGAGGGCCGCCGCCGTCGCGGTCGCGCGTCTGGAGAGGCGGGGGGCGGCGGCTGACATCTGACCCAATCGAAGCGGAGCGCACAAGGGGACGAGGTGGGTACGGCAGGGCTGGTAAGGCAGGCCTAAGTCTAAGCACCGCTCCTCTGGGCCGAACGGGTGAGGGTGTCGCCGGCCGGGTCGGCACAATGGCCCCATGGCCTCGCATCCCCAGACACCGACCCGGACCGTGCCGAAGACCGCGCCGACGGTCGGCTTCGACCTCGACATGACGCTGATCGACTCCCGGCCCGGCATCAGGGCCGCCTACCTCGCGCTGTCCGCCGAGACGGGCGTCCCCATCGACTGCGATCTCGTCGTCAGCCGGCTCGGACCGCCCGTCGAGGACGAACTGGCCAACTGGTTCCCGGCGGCCGAGGTGGCCGCCGTGGCGGACCGCTACCGCGAGATGTACCCCGCGCACGCGATCACCCCGACCCGGGCGCTGGCCGGTGCCCGGGAGGCCGTCGCCGCGGTACGCGCGCTGGGTGGCCGGGCGCTCGTCGTCACCGCCAAGCACGAGCCGAGCGCGAAGCTGCACCTCGCCCACCTGGGCATCGAACCGGACGCGGTCATCGGCCGGCTCTGGGCGGAGGCCAAGGCGGAGGCGCTGCTCGCCCACGGCGCGCACATCTACGTCGGCGACCACACCGGGGACGTACGGGGCGCACGGGTGGCGAACTGCCTGTCCGTCGCCGTCACGACGGGCCCGTGCGACGCGCAGGAGCTGCGGGCGGCGGGCGCGGACGTCGTCCTGCCGGACCTCACCGGCTTCCCGGCCTGGCTGTCCTCCTGGGCGCCCTCAGGTGCCGGACGCGTCTGACCTGCTCAGCCACACGCCCCGGACTACCCCCGCCCCGGCGATCAAAAAGCCCACGCCCATCAGCATGGAGACCGCGTAGGCGATGGTCGGGAACGGGTCGGTGCCCAGGAACAGCGGGGCCACCGTGACCAGAGTGGCCAGTGCGCCGACGAAGAAAACGATCGCGCCGACCTGGACGAGCCGGTCACCGGCGCCGGAAGGAGTAGTACTCACCCGGCCAGGGTAGTTCCCAGCCCGGAGGAACCATCAGGCGACGTCTTGTCACCGGCCCCTGGCCCATTAGCCTTGGGCATGGCGGGTCATGGGACCCGCTGTACTGCTATCCGGAGCCGTTTTCCGGCTCTCCCGCGCACCGACGAGTACGAGGACGAGGACAGACGTGCCCACGGGTAAGGTCAAATGGTTCAATTCGGAAAAGGGCTTCGGCTTTCTTTCGCGCGACGACGGCGGCGACGTCTTCGTCCACTCGTCGGTACTCCCCGCCGGCGTCGACGCACTCAAGCCCGGACAACGGGTCGAGTTCGGCGTTGTCGCAGGTCAGCGCGGTGACCAGGCCCTCTCCGTGGCGATCCTCGACCCCACCCCGTCCGTGGCGGCGGCGCAGCGCCGCAAGCCGGACGAGCTGGCGTCGATCGTGCAGGACCTGACGACGCTGCTGGAGAACATCACGCCGCAGCTGGAGCGGGGCCGCTACCCCGACAAGGCGGCGGGCGCCCAGATCGCCGGTCTCCTCCGCGCGGTCGCCGACCAGCTCGACGTGTAGGAACGACCAGCTCGACGTGGAGAACAAGGCCTCAGAGCGAGGTCAGCGCGTCCCGGCCGAGCGGCGGCACCAAGCCCTCGGCCGCGGCGCGCGTCAGCAGCCCGCGGATCGCCGCGTACCCGTCCTCGCCGAGGTCCGCCGTGAACTCGTTGACGTACAGCCCGATGTGCTGGTCGGCGACGGACGGGTCCATCTCCTGGGCGTGCTCCAGCACATACGGCCGTGACCGCTCCGGGTCGTCCCAGGCCATCCGTACCGACGTACGGACCGAATCGGCCAACTTTTCGAGCATTTCCTGACCCAGCGACCGCTTGGCGATGATCGCGCCGAGCGGGATCGGCAGCCCCGTCGTGGCCTCCCAGTGCTCGCCCATGTCGGCGAGGCTGTGGAGGCCGTAGTTCTGGTACGTGAAACGGGCTTCGTGGATCACGAGCCCGGCGTCGACCCGGCCGTCGCGCACCGCGGGCATGATCTCGTCGAACGGCATGACGACGATCTTCCCGACCCCGCCCGGCACGACCTCCGCGGCCCAGAGCCGGAACAGCAGGTACGCCGTGGACCGCTCGCTCGGTACGGCGACGGTCCGGCCCGTCAGATCGGTGCCCGGCTCCCTCGTCAGGACCAGCGGCCCGCAGCCCCGCCCGAGCGCACCGCCGCAGGGCAGCAGCGCGTACTCGTCCAGGACCCACGGCAGGACGGCGTACGAGACCTTCAGTACGTCGAACTCCCCGCGCTCGGCCATGCCGTTGGTGAGGTCGATGTCGGCGAACGTGACGTCGAGGGCGGGCGCGCCGGGGACCCTGCCATGCGCCCAGGCATCGAAGACGAAGGTGTCGTTCGGACACGGCGAGAAGGCGATCCGCAGCTTCGCGTCGGCGGTCGCGGGGTCAGCGGGGGCAGTCGAGTTGTCGGTCATGCAGGGTCCAACCTTCCAGTACGGGGGCGATCTTCCCGAACGCCTCGGTGAGCGCGGAAAGGGCCTCGCCGATGCGCCAGGCTGCCCGGTCGCGCGGGCCGACGGCGTTGGAGACGGCCCGCAGCTCCAGCACCGGTACGCCGAACCGCTCGGCGGCCTCGGCGACACCCGCCCCCTCCATCGCCTCGGCGACGGCACCCGGGTGCGCGGCGAGCAGGGCCGCGGAGCGCGCCGCGCTGCCGGTCACGGTGGAGACGGTCAGCACCTCGCCGGACACGGCACCGGTGGCCGCGGCCACCACCCGTACCAGCGCGGCCGGCGGGAGATACCGGTCGCGGCCGAAGCCGAGCCCGGTGACTGGGACGAATCCCTCGGGCGTCTCCGCACCCAGGTCAGCCGCGACGATGCCGCTCGCCACGACGAGCGAACCCACCGGGGCGGCGGGCGCGAAGCCGCCACCGATACCGGCGGAGACGATCAGCCCGTACGGGGCGGGGGCCGCCGCCAGCGCGAACGCGGCCGAGGCCGCGGCGGCCGCCGGACCCGCCCCGCCCGCCAGGACGTCGAAGCCGCCCGCCCGGTGGATCTCCGCACCGGGTGCGGAACGCACCCGCGGTTCACCCCCGAACGCACGCGTGACCGCGTCCCTCTCCACGGGGACAGCGGTCACGACGAGCACACGCACGGGGAAGTCCTGCAAGGTCAGTCGGTCTTCTTGAGCTGGAAGTGCCAGATGCCCGTGAGCTTCTTGCCCTTGGTCTCCACGATGCTGATCTGCGTCTTGTTCGTGGTCTCGCCGGTCTGGCTGGAGAAGAAGGCACTGCCCGGGATGGACCGGTAGGTCTTCTTGTACGGCTCCTGCTCGGCCTGCTGGCCGTTGATGAAGAGCGTCCAGCCGTTGTCGGCGATCTCCGGGTCGACGCCGAAGCGGACCTTGTCGTCCATGGCGACCTCGACGGTGTGCTCCGCCTTCTTGTCGTTCAGGCAGCCCTGGATCAGCGACTCCTTGATGGGATCGCCGTCGTTGTAGCAGGACGCCTCGGCGCCCACCGACGTGTCGCCGACCGTCACGGTCGCGAGCGGCGTCGGCTTGTCGCAGGCGGACAGGACGAGGAGTCCCGCGGACACGGCACCAAGAGCGACGCCGATTCGACGGCCCTTACCTGAGAAGAACGCAACGGTCATGGGCGGAAGGCTATCGGTCGCCCGCGCTCACGCCACGCGGGGGTGCGGCGTGCCGCGTCGCGCAGCGCCCAGCAGCCCCCGTACGGCGGTTGCGGCGCCCAGGCCGAGGATGCCCGCGGCGACCGACATGCCGAGTACTCCGTTGAGGGGGAGAGCGATCCCGATGCCGCCGCCGACCACCCAGGCCATCTGGAGCAGGGTCTCGGACCGGGCGAACGCCGACGTACGCACCTCTTCGGGTACGTCCCGCTGGATCATGGCGTCCAGCGACAGTTTCGACAGGGCCTGGGTGAAGCCCGCGACCGCGCCGAGCGCGGCGACCATGACGGTGGAGAAGAAGACCGTGGCGAGTACGGCGACGCCGAGCGCGAGACCCAGCACGGTCGCGATGATCATCTCCGGGCCGCGGGCCCTGAGCCAGGAGCCCACCGCCGTACCGCAGGCGTTGCCGACGCCCGCCGCGACCCCGACGATGCCGAGCGACACGGCGGCGCTCTGGCCGGCCAGCGGGTGCTCGCGCAGCAGGAACGCCAGGAAGAAGATCAGGAAGCCGGAGAGGGCGCGGTGGGCGGCGTTGGCCTGGAGGCCGTGCAGCACGGACGGGCCCACGGACCGCAGCCCCGGTGGCTTGTCCCGGGCCCGCTTCTCGCCGTCGACCCTGCTGCTGCCGCCCTTCCGGGCGGGCTGCGGACGGGAGGCCTCCTCGTGGTGCGGAACGATCAGGCGGGCCCTGCGCTCGCCCTTCGCGGAGTCGACCTTGTGCGGCAGCGTGAAGGCCAGGAACGTCCCGGCGACGAAGATCGTGCAGGCGCCGTAGAGCGGCCAGGCGGAGCCGACGGACTGGAGCCCCGCCCCGATGGGGGCCGCCACACCGGTCGCCAGGAGACCGGCGAGGGTGACCCGGGAATTGGCTTTCACCAGCGAGAAGCGGGGTGGCAGGAGCCGTGGCACGACGGCGCTGCGGACGACTCCGTACGCCTTCGAGCAGACCAGGACGCCCAGCGCCGCCGGATACAGCTCCAGGCCGCCGGTGGCGACCGCGCCGGACATCGTGATCGCGAGGAGCGCCCTGGCGAGCATCGAGCCGGCCATCGCGGCGCGGCGGCCGTGCGGCAGCCGGTCGAGCAGGGGGCCGACCACCGGGGCGAGGAGTGTGAACGGCAGCATCGTGATGGCGAGGTAGAGCGCCACGCGGCCGCGGGCCTCGTCCGTCGGTACGGAGAAGAACACCGTGGAGGCGAGCGCGACGGTGATCATCACGTCGCCCGCGCCGTTCACCGCGTGCAGCTCGATCAGTTTGCCGAGCCCCGACTCACCGGCCCCATGGGCGTGGGTGGCCTTGCGGATGCCCTTCGCCGTGCCGGTGAACGGCCGGTGCAGGGCGCGACCCATCGACCGGCCCGCCGTGCGAAGCGGGCCGGGACCGTCGTGCGACCTGGCGGCAGCCACCCCGTCATAGTGCCCCAACCGTCGGCGTGCTGAACCATGATCGGCGCGGGCGCGCGGTGGACGACGCCCTGTCGGGTCACCGAACGGGGTGCCGGCCGGCGTTCGGGCGGCGAGCCCGACACGGATCGTGAGGCAATTCCGCAGGCGGAAAACCGACCCGGAAACCGGCCCGGCCAGGGACACGCCGGGGGCCGCGACACCGGACACCGCACCGGATACGGCCTTGTTTGGGACACGCAGGTGGGCGGAGAGCGGCGGAGAGGGTAGCGTGCGTAACGCGCCACCGGCGGTTGTTCTTGGCCGCGCGCCTCCCGGCGATCCCGCAGAATGGGTGACAGAAGGCGCGCCCGAGGCAGGCACAACGGGTGTGGACGTCGACGCGGCCCCCAGGTCCGCTCCGCCCGCACCCGTCATGGCCGAAATCGGCAATCGTGTAGCAGCTGGCGCGCTCGACACGGCGTATGGAGAGAAGCGAGACCTGTGAGTGCTGCGACGACGCGAAGCCGTACTGCCCGTACCCCCGCGCCCGACCGTCTGTGCGCCGAGGCGGTAGACCTCGCCCGTGCGGCGGCCGAAGAGGCTGCCGCGCCCGGTGTGGTCGGTGAACATGTGTCCCTGATCTCCGAGGGCGACCGGGTCGTCACGCACTTCTTCGAGTGCAAGGAGCCCGGGTACCGGGGCTGGCGCTGGGCGGTGACGGTCACCAGGGCCTCCCGCGCCAAGAACATCACCCTCGACGAGACGGTGCTGCTGCCCGGTTCCGACGCGCTCCTCGCACCCGAGTGGGTGCCGTGGAGCGAGCGGCTGCGGCCGGGTGACATGGGACCGGGGGACCTGCTGCCGACGGAGGCGGAGGATCTCCGCCTGGAGCCCGGGTACACGGGCGAGGACGAGCCGCCGCCGAACTCCGTGGAGTCCGAGGAGGCCGAGCTCTCCGAGGACCTGGCCGACCTCGTCGACACGGAGGACGCGGAGCTGACGACGCTGCCGCGCACGACGAGCCGCGGCTCGATCGGCGCGATCGCGGACGAGCTGGGCATGCGGCGTGCGCGGGTGCTGTCGCGGTACGGGCTGCATGTGGCGGCCGACCGCTGGGAAGAGGCGTTCGGCCCGAAGACGCCGATGGCTCAGGCGGCGCCGGCCGCGTGCGACACGTGCGCCTTCCTGGTCCCGCTGGCGGGGTCGCTGAAGCAGGCGTTCGGCGTGTGCGCGAACGAGTTCGCTCCGGCGGACGGCCGGGTGGTCTCGCTGTCGTACGGGTGCGGTGGGCACTCGGAGGCGGCCGTCATGCCGAAGCCGCCGAAGCCCGCGCCGCACGCGTTGGACACGCTTCAGGTGGATGAGTACCCGCTGCGGCCCGCGCGGGACAGCGGGTCGGTGTCGCTGGACGCGGACGTGGCGCCGGAGGATCTCGGCCACTCCTAGCCCCGGCGGGGCGGGGTTCGCGTACGGGGCGGCCGGCCCCCGGAGCTCCGTTTTGTCCCCAATCGGCGGACGGGCTCGACGTGGGCACCCCCTGTCCTCAAGCGCCGGACGGGCTCGACGGTGGTGCTGTTCGGACGCACCGGGGCGTCAACTCGGCGGACCCGGGTAGGCGGTCGGGTCAAGCCCTTCCGGCGATTGAGGACATCCGGTCAGCCGGGCACGCGGTCCGCGTCGGGCGGCGCGGGGGCGCGGTACCTTCGGGCGCACACTGGCGTCATGGGTACACCGGGTACCCGCCGGACAGAGCGGAGTCAGAGCGTGGGCATGAATGCGACCGAGGGCGCCGATCCGTTCGGAACGGCACGGCTGCGGCGCGGGGTGCTCGACGCCTGGGGCGCCGGCCCCGCCCGGTTCCGGGAGGACGCCAACGCCGAGGAGGACCTCGCGCTCGGCGGCTACCGCGACCGCCTCGTCGTCGAGCTGGCCCAGAACGCCGCGGACGCCGCCGCCCGCGCCGGCGTACCCGGCCGCCTCCGCCTGACCCTGCACCCCGCGGACACCGGCCCCCACGCGCAGGACACGCCCGCCGTCCTCGCCGCGGCCAACACCGGCGCCCCGCTCGACGCGACCGGCGTCGAGTCGCTGAGCACCCTGCGCGCCTCCGCGAAGCGGGACGGGCACGACTCCGCCGTCGGCCGGTTCGGCGTCGGGTTCGCCGCGGTGCTCGCCGTCAGCGACGAGCCCGCCGTCATCGGCCGGCACGGCGGTGTCCGCTGGTCCCTCCCCGAGGCGCGCGAACTCGCAGGACGCGCCGCCGTCGGCAGCCCCGGCCTCGGGGACGAGCTGCGCCGCCGCGACGGCCACGTACCACTGCTCCGGCTCCCGCTGCCCGCCGAGGGCACCGCACCCGAGGGGTACGACACGGTCGTCGTCCTCCCGCTGCGCGACGCCGGCGCCGAGGATCTCGTCGACCGGCTCCTCGCCGCCGTCGACGACGCCCTGCTGCTCACACTCCCCGGTCTCGAAGAGATCGTCGTCGAAACCCCGGAGGGCGTACGGACGTTGCGCCGCTCCCGGCACGGCGCGTACACCCACATCGACGACTCCGCGCGCGGCCTCAGCCGCTGGCGCACCGTCTCCGTCCACGGCCCCATCGAGCCCGCTCTGCTCGCCGACCGGCCCGTCGAGGAACGGCTGCGTCCGCACTGGTCGGTCACCTGGGCCGTCCCCGTGGACGCGGAAGGGGCGCCGCAGTCCCCGCGTACCGCCGCCGTCGTCCACGCCCCCACGCCCACCGACGAACCCCTCGGCGTGCCCGCCCTGCTCATCGCCTCGCTGCCCCTGGACACGGCCCGCCGCCACCCCGCCCCCGGCCCGCTCACCGACTACCTGGTGCAGCGCGCGGCCGACGCGTACGCGGAGCTGCTGGCCGAGTGGCAGCCCGTGTCCACCGCCACGATCGGACTGGTTCCCGGACCGCTCGGCAAGGGCGAACTGGACGGCGCGCTGCGCGGCGCGATCCTGGAACGGCTGCCCCGTATCGCCTTCCTGGCGCCCGCAGCGCCCCGCGACCCGTCGGTCGAGCCGGACCAGTGGGACAGCTGGGAGGCCCCGGGTGAGGGCGGCCCCGGACGGACCACCACCGCGTTGCGCCCCGTCGAGGCCGAGGTCGTGGAGGGCGTCGGCGCGGAGACCGTGCAGGTGCTCGCCGAGGTGCTGCCCTGCCTGCTGCCCGCAGGACTTGAGCGCCGCACCGAGCTGCGCAGCCTCGGCGTCGCCCGGGTCCCGCTGACCGAAGCCATCGACCGCCTCGCCGGACTCGAACGCGAACCGGCCTGGTGGCGGCGGCTCTACGACAGCCTGGCCGGTATCGACCCCGACCGGCTCTCCGGGCTGCCCGTCCCGCTCGCCGGGGACCCCGGCGCCCCGGCCCACGAGGCCCCCCGCACCACCATCGGCCCCCGCCAGGTCCTCCTGCCGCTCCCGGACGCCCTCACCGGTCCCGTCCTGGCCCGGCTGGCGCGCCTCGGGCTGAAGGTCGCCCACCCCGACGCCGCGCACCCGCTCCTGGAGAAGCTGGGCGCCCTGCCCGCGACCCCGCGCGCCGTACTGACGACCCCGCAGGTGCGGGCCGCCGTCGCCGGTTCGCTGGACGCGGGCGAGGTGTGGGACGAGGACGCGCTGGACGGCGACGAACTCGCGGAGACCGTCCTCACGCTCGTACGCGACGCCGAGCTCGCCCCCGGCGACGAGCCCTGGCTCGGGGCGCTCGCCCTCCCCGACGAGGACGGCGAACCGGCGCCCGCCGGTGAACTCGTCCTGCCCGCGAGCCCGTTCGCCCAGATCATGCGGGAGGGCGAACTCGCCCTCTGCGACCAGGAACTGGCCGACCGCTGGGGCGAGCAGCCGCTCACCGCGTGCGGGGTGCTGGCCACGTTCGCTCTCGTACGGACCACCGACGTGGTCCTGGACCCGGACGAACTGGAGCCCCGCGACAGCGATTTCGCCGAACCGGACGACGCCGGGCTGCTCGACGCCGTCGACGTGTGGTGCGAGGACGTGCTCGACCAGCTGCCGGAGACGCCGGTGCCGCCGGTCGCCACGGAGCTGGTCGCCGTCCGCGACCTGGACCTCGTCGACGACGACGCCTGGCCGCAGGCCCTCGCCATGCTCGCCCGGCCCCCGCTGCGCGACGCGCTGACCCAGCCGGTGCGGGTGCTGCTCCCGGACGGCACCACCCAGTCGGTGCGGCCGTACACCGCCTGGTGGCTGCGTGACCACCCGGTGCTCGACGGCCGCAGGCCCGCGGGCCTGCGTGCGGCGGGCGGCGACCCGCGGCTGGCCGGGCTCTACGACTCCGTCGACGCGACCGGCTTCGACGACGCGCAGGTGCTGCGCGCGCTCGGCGTACGGACTTCCGTGGCCGCCCTCCTCGACGAACCGGGCGGCGCGGCCGAGCTGCTGGGCCGGCTCGCGGACGAGGACCGTCCCGTCGGCCCCGTACAGCTGCACGCGCTCTACACCGCCCTCGCCGAGCTCGACCCGGACCAGGTCACGCTGCCGGAGGAGCTGCGGGCCGTGGTCGACGACGAGGTACGGGTCGTCGACGCGGCGGACGCGGTGATCGCCGACGCGCCGGACGTACTGCCGCTCACCGCGGGGCTGCCGCTGCTGCCGGTGGCTCCGGCGCGCGCGGCCGAGCTCGCGGAACTGCTTCAGGTGCGGCGGCTCGGCGAGACGATCGAGGCCGAGGTGACGAGTGAGGGCGAGGAGCACCGCGTACCGGAGCCGGTACGGACCCTGCTCGGCGCCGGGACCCCTGACACGTACATCGAGCACGGCGAGCTGCGTGCGGGCGGCGTCGAGCTGGACTGGCGCCGCACCCCGGACGGGGTGGTGCACGCCGCCACGCTGGAGGGGGTCGCGGCCGGGCTCGCCTGGGCGGCGGGGCAGTGGCCGCGCCGCTTCGAGGTGGCGGCGCTGCTGGAGGACCCGTCGCGTACGGAGGAGCTGGCGCGGGACCGCTGGTTCGACTGAGGGCGTGTGACCTGCACATCAAGGGTTTCAGGCGTACAACCATTCGAAGCTGACGCTCGTCTGTTCTGCTGAGTCAGCAGACTCACAGATCAGACGGGTCCCGTCAGGCAAGCCACATACCACGGGGCCCCTTTCTCCACTGGGGAACACATGCGTATTCGTGCCACCGTTGCCGCTGTCTCCGGCGCCCTGGCTCTGTCGGCCCTCGTCGTCCCGGCCGCGCAGGCCGACGGCCAGGGGACCCCCGACCTGCACAAGCCCACCGCGGCCGAGGTGTTCGGCGCGAAGGTCCCGGCCACCTTCGGGGCCGTGGCGCCCGCCGCCGCCGCGGAGGTCCCCGTGATCTCCAAGGTCGTCGTGAACGGCGGCAAGAGCCTCGTCGCGGGCACCAAGTCCCCGCAGACGTACACCGTGTCGGTCACCGCCTCCTCCCCGTCGGGCATCGCCGACGCACACGTGTCGCTGTGGCACGGTTCGAGCGTCGACAACGTCGACGGCGTCCTCTTCCCGAACGAGGGCCAGGCGACCTGCGTCGACGCCAGCGCCACCACGGCCACCTGCAAGATGACGATCACGGCCGACCCGACGCTCGACCTGTACAAGAACGCACTGGCCGGTACGTGGAACGTCACCGCCGGCGCGCTCGCCGACACCGGCAGCGACGAAGACTTCACCTGGAACGACTACTACTCCAAGACCCGTGTCCAGCGCTTCTCGAAGCTGGTCGCCAACGCCGGCCCCGAGCCTGTCGTCAAGGGCAAGGCCCTCACGGTCACCGGCAAGCTGACGCGCGCCAACTGGGAGACCGGCACATACATGGGCTACACCAACCAGCCCGTGAAGCTCCAGTTCCGCAAGGCGGGCACCTCCACCTACACGACGGTCAAGACCGTCACGTCGAGCTCCACCGGCACGCTGAAGACCTCGGTCACGGCGTCGGCGGACGGCTACTGGCGCTACTCGTTCGCGGGTACGTCCACCACCCCGGCCGTCTCGGCCGCCGGTGACTACCTCGACGTGCGCTAACCAGCACCGAGCACCAACCAGCACTAAGCGGGAAAGCGGCGGCTGACCAGTCGCCAGGCGAATTCCAGGGCAGCCGCCGCCACCGCCGCGATCCCCACCGCAGTCCACGGCATGGACGCACCCACCAGCTTCAGGGCGAAGAAGTCCTGGAGCCACGGCACGACCAGCACGATCAGGAACGCCAGCCCCATCGCGGCGACCAGACAGATCCGCCACAGCGTGTACGGGCGGGCGATGATCGCCAGGACCCACATCGAGACGAGGAACAGCGTGAGTGTCGCCGCGCTCGTCTCGGCGCTCAGGGCACCGGCGCCCGCGTAGGCGTGCCGCGCCACCAGATACGTGGCGAAGGTGGCCGCCGCCGCGATGACGCCCGAGGGAATCGCGTACCGCATCACCCGGCGTACGAAGCGCGGCTGGGCCCGCTCCTTGTTCGGGGCCAGGGCCAGGAAGAACGCGGGCACGCCGATCGTGAGCGTCGACAGCAGCGTCAGGTGCCTGGGCAGGAACGGGTACTCCACCTGGAAGCAGACCACCAGGACCGCCAGCAGCACCGAGTAGACCGTCTTCGTCAGGAACAGCGTGGCGACCCGGGTGATGTTGCCGATGACCCGGCGGCCCTCGGCCACGACGGACGGCAGCGTCGCGAAGCTGTTGTTCAGCAGCACGATCTGCGCCACGGCGCGGGTCGCCTCCGAGCCCGAGCCCATCGAGACCCCGATGTCCGAGTCCTTCAGCGCGAGCACGTCGTTGACGCCGTCGCCGGTCATCGCGACCGTGTGGCCGCGTGACTGGAGGGCGGCGACCATGTCCCGCTTCTGCTGGGGGGTGACCCGCCCGAAGACCGCGTTCTGTTCCATGGCCGTGGCCATGTCGTCGGGGTCGGTGGGCAGCCTGCGGGCGTCCAGGGTGTGTTCCGCGCCCGCCAGGCCGAGCTTCTGGGCGACCGCGCCGACCGAGACGGCGTTGTCGCCTGAGATGACCTTCACGGCGACGTTCTGTTCGGCGAAGTAGGCCAGGGTGTCCCGGGCGTCCGGCCGCAGCCGCTGCTCCAGCACGACGAGCGCGGTCGGTACGGCCCCGTCCGCGACGTCCGGCGCGTCCGGTTCGCCGCTCGCCCGCGCGAGGAGCAGCACCCGCAGGCCCTGCTCGTTGAGGTGCTCGATCTCGGTGAGCGTGGGGTCCTGGTCCGGCAGCAGCACATCGGGGGCGCCGAGCAGCCAGGTCGAGGTCCGGCCGCCGCCCTCGTCGAACACGGCGCCGCTGTATTTGCGGGCCGAGGAGAACGGCAGCGTCCGGGTGCACTGCCAGTCGCCGCCCTCCGGGTAGCTGTCGATGATCGCCTGGAGGCTGGCGTTGGGCCGGGGGTCGGACGCGCCGAGGGCGCCCAGCACCTGCTGTACGTACGCCTCGTCGGAACCGTTGAGCGGCCGGGTCTCGGTGACGTCCATGCCGCCCTCGGTGAGCGTGCCGGTCTTGTCCAGGCACACCACGTCGACGCGGGCCAGGCCCTCGATGGCGGGGAGTTCCTGGACGAGGCACTGCTTGCGGCCCAGGCGTACGACCCCGATCGCGAAGGCGACGGAGGTGAGCAGGACCAGGCCCTCGGGGATCATCGGGACGATGCCGCCGACGGTGCGGGCCACCGAGTCCTTGAAGTTGTTGTCCTTGACGACGAGCTGGCTGATGATCAGCCCGATCGAGGTCGGCACCATCATCCAGGTGACGTACTTGAGGATGGTGGAGATGCCGCTGCGCAGCTCGGAGCGGACGAGGGTGAAGCGGGACGCCTCCTCCGCGAGCTGGGCGGCGTACGCCTCGCGGCCGACCTTGGTGGCGGTGAACGCGCCGCCGCCCGCGACGACGAAGCTCCCGGACATCACCTGGTCGCCGGGCTGCTTGAGCACGGGGTCGGCCTCGCCGGTGAGCAGCGACTCGTCGACCTCCAGGCTGTCGGCCTCCGCGACGGTGCCGTCCACGACGACCTTGTCGCCGGGGCCCAGCTCGATGACGTCACCCAGGACGATCGAGGAAGTGGAGAGCTCGGCGGCCGTCCCGTCGCGCCGCACGGTGGGTTTCGCCTCGCCGATGACGGCGAGTCCGTCGAGGGTCTTCTTGGCGCGCCACTCCTGGATGATGCCGATCCCGGTGTTGGCGATGATCACGAAGCCGAAGAGGCTGTCCTGGATCGGCGCGACGAACAGCATGATCACCCAGAGCACGCCGATGATCAGGTTGAAGCGGGTGAAGACGTTCGCGCGGACGATCTCGGTGACGGAGCGCGAGGAGCGCACCGGTACGTCGTTGACCTCGCCCCGCGCGATCCGTTCGGCGACCTCGGCCGTCGTGAGGCCGTTGGTGCGGCGGGCGGAGGCAGGCGGCCGCATCGGGTGTACGGGGTCGAGTTCGGAGCCGGCGTCGATCCGCTGCGTCATGGTTCCGACCGTAAGGGCGGAACGCCTCATTCACCCGCCGGGCGTGCCTTCCGTCGCGGGCGGAGCGGCGGCTGCGCGCTTGAGGGCGGCTTCGCGGCCCCGTACGTACCAGATCCCGATCAGCCCGAGGCCGGCACCGGCCAGCGGGGTCCAGGCCCACCAGGTGTGCCCGTGGTCGTCGAACCAGCCGTAGAAGGGCAGCTGGACGAGGAAGAGGACGAACCAGAGGATCGTGCCGCCCGTGATGGTGGCGACGACGGGGCCCTCCAAGGGCTCGGGCGCCTCGTGCTTCGGTGTCCACTTCTCCATGGCCTCAGTGTATGGGGGGCCGTGCGCAGGGCCCGTCGGGCCGGTCGGCCCAAGGGTCTACGCGCGGAGATAGCGATCTTCGACTTATGTATTCATACTGAATCTGCTTTGGGCTGTCTCGATTTATTCGTCTGAACGTCCAAAAGTGATCACCTTTCTCCCCTTCCTACGTCGACTGAGGTCACACATGTCCCCCTCGGCCACCGCTCCGGTCGATTCCGAGCAGCCGCCGGCTCCGCAGCCGCACGGCGGCCTGGACCGGTTCTTCAAGATCTCCGAGCGGGGCTCGTCGGTCGCGCGCGAGGTCCGTGGCGGATTCGCCACCTTCTTCGCGATGGCGTACATCATCGTGCTGAACCCGATCATCCTCGGCAGCGCGAAGGACATGTACGGGAACCAGCTCGACAACGGTCAGCTGGTCACCGCCACCGTGCTGACCGCCGCGTTCTCCACGCTCCTGATGGGCGTCATCGGCAACGTGCCGATCGCCCTCGCCGCCGGCCTCGGTGTCAACACCGTCGTCGCCCTCCAGCTCGCCCCCCGGATGAGCTGGCCGGACGCCATGGGCATGGTGGTCCTCGCGGGCGTCGTCGTGATGCTCCTGGTCGCGACCGGTCTGCGGGAACGCGTGATGAACGCGGTGCCGAAGTCGCTCCGCAAGGGCATCGCGATCGGTATCGGTCTCTTCATCATGCTGATCGGGCTGGTCGACTCGGGCTTCGTCTCCCGTATCCCGGACCTCGCCCACACCACGGTGCCGCTCCAGCTCGGCGGCGACGGCCACCTCAACGGCTGGCCGGTCCTGGTCTTCGTCCTCGGTTCGCTGCTGACCCTCGCGCTCATCGTGCGCAAGGTGCCGGGCGCGATCCTGATCTCCATCGTGGCCATGACGGTCGTCGCGCTGGTCATCGACGCGATCGCGGACCTGCCGGGCCAGGCGTGGGGCCTCACGGTGCCGGAGTGGCCGGGCAATCCGGTCGCCTCGCCCGACTTCGGGCTGATCGGCCAGGTCAGCCTGTTCGGCGGCTTCGAGAAGGTCGGCTACCTCACCGGCATCCTCTTCGTCTTCACCGTGCTGCTGTCCTGCTTCTTCGACGCGATGGGCACCATCCTCGGTGTCGGCGACGAGGCCGAGCTGATGGACAAGGACGGCAACTTCCCCGGCATCAACAAGGTGCTGCTCGTCGACGGCATCGCCGTCGCCGCGGGCGGTGCGAGCTCCTCCTCGGCGTCCACCTGCTTCGTGGAGTCCACGGCGGGCGTCGGCGAAGGGGCCCGCACCGGGCTGGCGAGCGTCGTGACCGGTCTGCTGTTCTCGGTGGCGCTGTTCCTGACGCCGCTGGCGACCATGGTCCCGTCGCAGGCGGCCACCCCCGCGCTGCTGGCGGTCGGCTTCCTGATCCTGGCGGGCTCGGTACGGGACATCGACTGGAGCGACTACACGCTCGCGGTTCCGGCGTTCCTCGCCATGATGATGATGCCGTTCACGTACTCGATCACCAACGGCATCGGCATCGGCTTCATCGCGTTCTGTGTGCTGCGGCTGGCGGCCGGTCGTGGCCGCGAGGTCCCGGTGGCCATGTACGTGGTGTCGGCGGTCTTCGTCTTCTACTACGCGATGCCGGCGCTCGGACTCACGTAACCCGGCATTCCCCGCTTCACCCCTACGGGGCGGATCTCCGCTACGTGACCCGGTCGGCCGGGTCGGCGTGGCGGGGGTCCGCCCCGTAGAACTTCTCCGTCTCGTCGACGGCCGCCTTGAAGCGTTCGTCGAAATCGTCGCGGACGAGCGTCCGGACCACGTAGTCCTGGACGCTCATTCCCCGTCTGGCGGCGTGCTGCCGGAGCCGGTCGAGCAGCTCACCGTCTATCCGCAGGCTGAGCACTGTCGATCCCATGGGAAGCAGGGTTACGGGCCGGAGGGGCCCTTCACGTCACTTTCCGGATTCGGCTCACTCGTTCGAGTGATCAGTCTCTTGTTTGCGTACGGCCAAGTGGTCTTTAGAGTAGGTAATGAGTTACGCTAACGAACATGCCTGACCTGATCCACGACGGCGCCAGTGCGGCCGCCGTGAGCTCCCTTCGCTCCGCCGTGATGCTGCTGAGCCGACGACTGAAGCACCAGCGCGTCGACGAGTCGCTGAGCCCCACCGAAATGTCGGTGCTCGGCACTCTCGCCCGCTGCGGTTCCGCCACCCCCGGTGAGCTGGCCCGCAAGGAGCACGTACAGCCCCCGTCGATGACCCGCATCGTCGCGTTGCTGGAAGCCAAGGGACTGGTCAGGCTGGAACCGCACCCCGACGACCGTCGGCAGAAGATGGTCAGCCAGACCGAGCAGGCGGAAGCCATGCTCGAAGAGAGCCGCGCCAAGCGGAACGTCTGGCTGACCCATCTCGTCGAGGGCCTGGACGAGGACGAGTGGGCGACGCTGCGGGCCGCAGCGCCCGTACTGGAGAAGCTCGCCCACCTGTGACCCACGGGCGCCACCGGACCACCGCCGGAGCGCCCGCCGTCACGTTCCCGTCACGCAGCACGCCGTCTACGCCCGAGGAGGCGAACCCTTTTGAGTACGGGATCCGGAGCAGACTCCGCCCCCGCACCGACTTCCACCCACGAGAGCAAGACCGGCGGGACCTTCTCGTCGCTGAAGATCCGTAACTACCGCCTGTTCGCCACGGGCGCCGTGATCTCCAACACCGGTACCTGGATGTCCCGCATCACGCAGGACTGGCTCGTCCTGAGCCTCACCGGGTCCGCCACCGCCGTCGGTATCACGACGGCGCTTCAGTTTCTTCCGATGCTCCTCTTCGGTCTGTACGGCGGCGTGATCGCCGACCGCCTCCCGAAGAAGCAGATCCTGCTCGTCAGCCAGGCCATGCTCGGCCTGTGCGGTCTCGCGCTGGCCGTCCTCACGCTCTCCGGCGCCGTCGAGGTCTGGCACGTCTATCTGATCGCCTTCCTGCTCGGCATGGTCACCGTGGTTGACAACCCGGCCCGCCAGTCGTTCGTCTCCGAGATGGTCGGTCCCGCGCAGCTGCGCAACGCGGTCAGTCTGAACTCCGCGAACTTCCAGTCCGCCCGGCTGATCGGCCCCGCCGTCGCGGGTGTACTGATCACGACGGTCGGCAGCGGCTGGGCCTTCATGTTCAACGGTCTTTCGTTCCTCGCCCCGCTCGTCTGCCTGCTGATGATGCGGGCGAGCGAGATGCACGCCTCGGTGACCGTGCCCCGCGCCAAGGGGCAGCTCAGGGAGGGCCTGCGGTACGTCTCGGGCCGCCCGGAGCTGATCTGGCCGATCGTCCTGGTCGGCTTCGTCGGCACGTTCGGTTTCAACTTCCCGATCTGGCTGACGGCCTTCGCGGACGAGATCTTCCACGGCGGCGCCGGGATGTACTCGTTCTTCAACGTCCTGATGGCGCTGGGCTCCCTCGCCGGAGCCCTCCTCGCCGCTCGCCGCCGCTCCACGCGGCTGCGGATGCTGGTGGTCGCGGGCAGCGCGTTCGGTCTCCTGCTGATCACCGCGTCCCTATCGCCGTCCGTCTGGATGTTCTCGCTGCTGCTGGTCCCGATCGGCATGCTCGGCCTGACCACGAACATCACCGCGAACACGAGCGTCCAGATGGCCGCCGATCCGGAGATGCGCGGCCGGGTGATGAGCCTCTACATGATGGTGTTCGCCGGGGGTACGCCGGTGGGCGCCCCGATCGTCGGCTGGATCAGCGACGCCTACGGGGTCCGGACCGGCATGGCGGCCGGCGGCGTCTTCTCGCTGCTCGCCGCCCTGGGCGTGGGCCTCGCCCTGGCCCGCGTCGGCGGTCTGCGCCTGAAGGTCGACCTGCGGCCGGGCCGCCCGCACGTGCGGTTCGTACCGCGCGAGCAGCTGGCCACGGCGGCGTGACGAAGAGAACCGCCCCCCTCCCGTCCGGGAGGGGGGCGGTTTCGCACACAGGGGGGTTTCGCGTATCCGGAGAACGCCGGCCGGCCGCGGCTGCCAGACTCCGCGCATGAGACTGTTCGCCGCCGTCCTGCCGCCCGCCGAGGCCGTCGAGGAGCTGTACCGGGCCGTCGCCCCCGTCCGGGCGCTCCCCGGGGCCCTGGACCTTCGCTGGACCGCGCGGGAGAGCTGGCACTACACCCTCGCCTTCCTCGGCGAGGTGGACGAGGAGCTGCTGCCCGAGCTGTACCGGCGCATGGAGCGCGCCGCCCACCGCACCGACCCCTTCCCGCTGCGCGTCCACGGTGCCGGCCGGTTCGACGGGCGGGCGTTGTGGGCCGGGGCCGCGGGCGGGCTCGACACCATGCGGCTGCTCGCCGAGCGCGCCGACGCGGCGGCCCGGAGGTCCGGCGTGTCCATGGAGGAGCACCGCCGCTACACCGCGCACCTGACGCTCGCCCGCAGCCGGCTGCCGGCCGATCTGACCCCGTACACCGCCGTGCTCGACGGCTTCGAGGGGATGCGCTGGGAGGCGGACGAGCTGAGTCTCGTCCACAGCAGGCTGCCCGTGGACGGGGTGCCGGGGGAGCAGCCGCGCTACGAGGTCGTGCGGGCCTGGCGGCTGGGACGCTGAGCGGTGCGGTTACGCTCGACGGGTGGACCCGAAGACCAGAAACCGCATCATGGCCGCCGTGCTCGTGCTCATGTTCGTCGTCGTCGCCGTGGCGGCCGCCGTCGGAGCATGAGGACGACGGCGGCCGCCTGACCGCACTCCGCTACCAGGCGAAGTTCTCCGGGGACGGCCCCGGACCCGGGAAGATCTCTTCCAAAGAGGCCAGCACCTCTTCCGGCAGTTCCAGCTCGATCGCGCGCAGTGCCGAGTCGAGCTGCTCCTGTGTGCGCGGGCCGCTGATCGGCCCGGTGACACCCGGCCGGGTCAGCAGCCAGGCCAGACCCACTTCGCCGGGCTCAAGGCCGTGCTTGTCGAGCAGATCCTCGTACGCCTGGATCTGCGCCCGCACCTTCGGGTCGGCCAGGGCCTCGCCCGAGCGGCCCGAGGTGGACCGGGCACCGCCGCCCTCGCGCTCCTTGCGGATCGCGCCGCCGAGCAGTCCGCCGTGCAGCGGCGACCACGGGATGACACCGAGGCCGTACTCCTGCGCGGCCGGGATGACCTCCATCTCGGCGCCGCGCTGCATCAGGTTGTAGATGCACTGCTCGCTGACCAGCCCGTACGTACCGAGCCGCTTGGCCGTCTCGTTCGCCTGGGCGATTCCCCAGCCGGGGAAGTTGGACGAGCCCGCGTACAGGATCTTGCCCTGCTGGATCAGTACGTCGATGGCCTGCCAGATCTCGTCGACCGGGGTCGACCGGTCGATGTGGTGGAACTGGTACAGATCGATGTGGTCCGTCTGGAGCCGCTTGAGGCTGGCCTCGACGGACCGGCGGATGTTGAGCGCGGAGAGCTTGTCGTGGTTCGGCCAGGCGTCTCCGTCGGCGGCCATGTTGCCGTAGACCTTGGTGGCGAGGACGACCTTGTCGCGGCGGTCGCCGCCCTCGGCGAACCACGTACCGAGGATCTCCTCGGTACGTCCCTTGTTCTCCCCCCACCCGTAGACGTTCGCGGTGTCGAAGAAGTTGACCCCCGCCTCCAGGGCGGAGTCCATGATCGCGTGGCTGTCGGACTCGTTGGTCTGCGGTCCGAAGTTCATCGTCCCGAGGACGAGTCGGCTGACCTTGAGTCCCGTGCGTCCGAGCTGCGTGTACTTCATGACCCCCAAGCCAACGCCTTCGAGCGCGCTCGAAGCAAGAGGCTCCGGAGACCGGGTGACCGGGTTACGCCTCTCGCGCGAAGCGGTCCAGCGCCGCCAGCACCGCGCGGCTGGTCGCCGCCCCGCCCAGATGTCCCGCGTCGTCGATGACGGTCAGCTCGGCGTCCGGCCACGCCTTGGCCAGCTCCCAGGCGGTGATCAGCGGGCTGCCCAGGTCGAAGCGGCCGTGGATCAGCACGCCGGGGATGCCGGACAGCCGGCCCGCGTCGCGGATCAGCTGCCCCTCCTCCAGCCAGGCGCCGTGCGAGAAGTAGTGGGAGCAGATCCGGACGAGCGCCGTCCGCGCGCGACCCGGACGGCCGCTGTACGGGGGAGGGCCCGTGTACGTCTCCTGGGAGAGCACCGCGTCCTCCCAGGCACACCAGTCGGCCGTCGCCCTCGCGCGGACGTCCGGGTCGGGGCTCCGCGCCCTGCGCGCGTACGCGGCGACGAGATCACCGGGTCCCGCCGCCTCCGGTACGCCCGCCCGGAACCGGTCCCACGCCTCCGGGAAGACGGCGCCGACGCCCCGGTACAGCCAGTCGATCTCGCTGCGGCGGGTCGTCGTGACCGCCGGGATCACGATCTCCGAGACCCGCTCCGGGTGCTGCTCGGCGTACGCCAGGATCAGGGTGGAGCCCCAGGAACCCCCGTACAGCAGCCACCTGTCGATCCCGAGGTGGGTACGCAGGCGCTCCATGTCGGCGATCAGATGGGCCGTCGTGTTGTGCCGCATGTCGGTGGCCGGGTCGCTCGCGTGCGGGGTGGAGCGGCCGCAGTTGCGCTGGTCGAAGAGGACGACCCGGTACCGCTCCGGGTCGAAGTACTGCCTCGGCCGGGGGGTGCACCCGGAACCCGGGCCGCCGTGCACGACGAGCGCGGGCTTTCCCGCCGGGTTGCCGCAGACCTCCCAGTACACGAGGTTGCCGTCGCCGACGTCGAGCATGCCGTGGTCGTACGGCTCGACAGGCGGGTACTTCTGGTCCGGCTCGCGGCCCACGCACAATCCTTCCGGGCTCAGTAGCCCTTGCACTCGGTCAGGTCCGGCAGTCCGGGCGGGTTCTTGCGGCCCGTGAGCGGGGACAGGTTCTTCTTGTACAGGTTCTCCCAGACCTGGCCGGCCAGGATGTCCCTGAGCGCGGTGCACACCTCGCCCTTCAGGAGCGGTGACTTGGGGCGCATCCCCACGCCGTACCCCTCCGCACCCCCGACGTTCTCCAACTGGCGCACCTTGCCCGGGTTGTCCCTCACGTACCCGGCCAGGATCACGTCGTCCGAGGCCACCGCGTAGATGTCCGACGTCTTGTCGAGCAGCTTGTCCAGGCAGTCCTGGTAGGTGTTGGGCGGCGACTTCACCAGCTTGAACCCGGCCCCCGGGAGCCACTTCTGATACGTGGAGTCCCTGGCGGTGCACACCTCGACGTTGAGTGTCTCAAGATCGCTGGTGTCCTTGATGTCGTACCGGCTCGACTTCTCCCGCACCAGGAATCCCCGGCTCGCCTCGTAGTACGGGCCCGCGAAGTCGACGCTGTAGCCGTCGGGGGGCGCGGTCTTCCGTTCCGGGGTGATGCTGTACGAGGCGATGACGAGGTCCACGGCCTTCACCTTCAGCGCGGTGGGCCGGTAGTCGGTGGCGACGGTGATGAAGTCGACGTCGCCGCGCTCGTACCCCATGCGTTCCGCGATCTCGTAGGCCAGGTCGATGTCGTAACCGGAGTACTTCTGCGTCTTCCTGTCGTACTTGCTCAGCCCCGGCTGGTCGTCCTTGACGCCGATCTTCAGGACGGGGTGGGTCTCCTTCCACCGCTCCTTCGTGACGTTCGGATGCGATCCGGGCCGCTTGCTGTCGTTCCCGTCCGGGTCGGTGCCGTTGTTGGACAGGACGACCCAGCCCGCGCCGGCCAGGAGGGCGACGCCCAGCGCCAGCGCGCCCGACTTCAGCGCGGTCCTGCGACTCGGCCGACGCGGCCCGTCCGCAGGGGCGGGAGGGGCTGCCGGAACCGGGACGGGCGTGGTGGCCCTGTCCGCTGACGGCGGGTCAAGAACCCGCTGGAGCATCTCCTCTGCCCGCGACGCGGTCAGGCGCTGCCGCGGATTCCGGGCCAACAGCCCCTCGATGACGGGGGCCAGGGGGCCTGCGTACTGGAAGGGCGGCACCGGTGACGTGTCGATGGCCACCTGCACTTCCCACTGGTTCGGGCCGGGGAAGGGCGTGCGGCCCTCGACCATCTCGTACAGCGTGATGCCCAGCGCCCACAGGTCCGAGGCGGGTGTGGCCGTACGGGGCGCGGGAGCCGAGGGGTCGAAGAGTTCGGGCGCCAGATATTCGGGGGTGCCGATGACCGCCCCCACCTGGGTGACCGCCAGGGCCCCGCCGAACGTGGCGATGCCGAAGTCCACGAGGATCGCCTGCCCGTCCTCGCCGACGACCACGTTGTGCGGCTTCACGTCCCGGTGGACGACCTCCGCCGCGTGCACCGCCCGCAGACCCCGGAGGATCTGGAGCGCGATGCGTGCCGCCCGCGGCACGGTGAGCGTCTCCTCGCTCCGCAACAGCTCCGCCAGGCTCCTGGCGTCCAGCAGCTTCATCACGATCCAGACCTGGCGGTCGGTCTCCACCTGGTCGTGGACCGTCACCACGTTCGGGTGCTCGATCTTGGCGATGGCCTGCGCCTCACGGCGAGCCCGCGCCATCGCCTCGGCCTGCGGCGTGCCGGTCATGGCGTTCCGGTCGAGGAGCCCCTTGAGGGCGACGAAGCGGCGGAGCTTCGTGTCGTGGGCCTTCCAGACCTCGCCCATGCCGCCGTGGCCGATCGGCGTCAGCAGCTCGTAACGGCCGTTGATCACCATGCCCGGCACGGGAGGGCCGCTGTGCTGCGCCGTCTCGGGCGGCTGCTGCGCCGTCTGGGCGTCGGCCTCGCGCTGGAGGCGGGCATCCGCCCAGCCGTCGGAACCGCTGGTGGAACCGTCACCCGCACCGCCGCCGGGCATGTCTTCGTCGGGCATACGACCCCCCCTGTGCACTTCGTGATCACGCCACAGTAGACGTTCACCCAAACCCGCAGGCGGTGCGACGACTTGCGATTCGGCAACGACGAAATCCAGGCCCGTCGTTCCGCTAGGAAGCGGAACCGCCGTTGCTCTTCAGCAAGCGGCCGTTGACCCACTGTCCCTGCGGGGAGCAGAGGAACTCCACGAGGTGCGCGGTGTCCTGCGGGGTGCCGAGACGGCCGAGCGGCGTGGCCGCGCGACAGGCCTCCTGGATCTCCTCGGTCACCCATCCCGTGTCCACGGGACCGGTCCGGGCGTAGCCTGGACGCCGTGAACGCGACCCCGCACGTACTGGCCGTACTCGACGACGTCCTCGCCTCCGCCGCCCCGGGCGACCGCGGCTCGTTGTGGCAACTGGCCGAACCGGGGCGCGAGTTGGACGCCAATCTGGTGCATCTCCCGGCGGACGCGGAGGTGGGTGAGCACCAGGAGAACACCTTGGACGTCCTCCTGGTCGTCCTCGCGGGCTCCGGCCGTCTCACGACGGGCCCGGACACCGCCCTGGACCTCACCCCGACGACGGCGACCTGGCTGCCCCGCACGTCCCGCCGCGCGCTGACGGCGGGCCCGGAGGGCCTGTCGTACCTGACGGTCCACCGCCGCCGCCCGGGCCTGTCGATCACGCCCCCGGCCACGGCACCCGTCGCGGCGGAGGGCGGGGAGGCCCCCTGTCTGCTGGACCGGGTCTGCCCGGGGTGCGGACGGGTCGCGGAAGGTGCGGCGCCGAAGTTCTGCGCCGAGTGCGGGGAGCGGTTGGCGGGGCGGTGACAGCGGAGTCCCGGTGCGACCATGTCCGTATGGATGACCAACACCAGCGGACCTGGACCCTCCTGTTCCTGGCCCTCCTGGCCGCCGACGTCCGGGATCAGCTGGCCTGGCTGGGCGAGCGCCAGGTGAGGACGGACGAGGTGGCCGACGACGTCGAGTTCGGCTGCCTCATCGCCGAAGGACTCACGGAACGGGGAGCCTTCGCCGCCGAGAACCTGCGCGACCTCCAGGCCCTCGGCCGCCGCGTCGGCGAGATGGACGCCGCCAGTCGCACGGTCCCGTGGGCGGAGGCGCTGGCCGACGATCCCGCCTGGGACGAGATCCGGACCCTCGCCCGCCAGTTCCTCTCCACCCTGCTGGGCGACTGGCGCCAGCCGCTGCCGCGCCCTGTGCGGCCGTGATCCGCGACTGGTCTTCTGTCCCTAGAAGCGGAAAACGGTCCCGGTCGTGGCGTCCAGCACGCAGGCGTTGGGGTAGGTCTTCTGCCAGATCACGGGCCGGCCCTGATGCCTGCCGGTCGCGGCGGCGGTGACCGGCTCGTGTTCCCTCGTGCACAGGTGGGGATCGCCGGGCAGGGCGTCGAAGTCCCCGGCCGCCTCGGTCAGCTCGCCGCAGGCGGCCCACGGGTCGGGGTGGCCGGCGCTGTCGGCGGCCGGACAGGTGAGCACGACGGCACGGGACCAGGTCCCCTGGGCCCCGCTCACGGACAGGGTCAGCTCGGATTCCTCGGCGGCGAACGGGGCGCCGGACGGTGCGGGGGCGGCGTGGGCCGCACCGGCCAGGCCGATGCCGATGAGGGCGGCCGCGACGGCGGCGGAGATCTTGTTCATGGACGGCTAACGATCTGGCCGTGAACACGTCACTCCGCGTGTGCTCAGACGGAGGAGCCGGCCGCGAATCCGACGAAGGACGCCCAGGCGGTGGGGGAGAGGGCGAGGGAGGGGACGGTGAGGTCCTTGGAGTCGCGGATGTGGACGGTGTGGGGGCAGGTGGCGACCTCGACGCAGTTTCCGCTGTTGTCGCCGCTGTAGCTGCTCTTGAGCCAGTGGAGGTCGGTGGTCATTCGGCTGCCATCTTTTCGATCCGTTCCATGGACTCTTCGGGGTCGAGAGCCTGCGCGCGCAAGTTACCGTATCGCCCGAACAGGTTGCCCAGAGACGGGTGTTCGGTGACCAGGAAGCTGTGATCGTGTGCTTCGAGGTAGGCGAGCTGCTGTCGCTCGCTGGTCTCCAGCAGAACGAACGGGCCATTCAGTCCCGCGTGGGTCTCCCGGTCCGGTGGCATCACCTGGAGGTGCACATGCCTCAACTGCGCGATGTCCAGGAAGTGACGGAGCTGTTCCTTGTGTGTACGGCGCCCACCGATCGGGTGGGTGAGGGCGCCCAGTTCGAGCACGAAGCTGATGGCCGCCGGATTCTTGCGGGTCAACAAAGCCTGTCGCGCGAGACGGTCCTGGACTCTGCCCTCGACCTCCTCGTCGTCGACGGGCGGATAGCTCCCGCTGAGCACGGTCCGGGCATAGGCCTCCGTCTGGAGCAGACCGGGCACCACGTGCGTCTCGTACTCGTGCCGCGCGGTCGCGGTGACCTCCTGCTCGGCGAAGTGCTCGAACCAGGAGGCCAGATGGCTGAAGGTGAGCTTCCCACTCGTTGCGATCAGTGCACCGTGTGCACCCAGCACCTCATCCGCCCGCTCGACGAACTTCCCTTTGGGTGGCCGCTGCCCCCGCTCCACCATCGCCACCTGCGACTTGGAGAATCCGAGCTTCAGGCCCAGAGCCTCCTGGGAGAGCCCTGCCTGATCGCGGTAGAAGCGGAGCAATGCGCCGAACATCTCGGCCGTAGTGCTGCCTTGACCAGTGGAGTGCACAGCTCCCCCTCACGTACACGACGGTGCACAGACCCTGCCCGACGCTGGTCACGGTACGTGTTTGCGGCAACGCTATGCGCATGGAACAGCGAAGTTCACTTGATCCGGTCCCGGCCTGGGTGCCCGCCTCCGGCCACGCACTCCGGCACGCGGGAATCCACTTCGACGCGGTGCGGGCCATCGGTCTGGTGGGTGAGGAAATCGCGTACGAGATCATGCAGTTCACCGATTTCCAGGCCGGCCCGATCGTCCGGTCCGGGATCGGTGAACGCAGCATGTTCTTTCTGCTGCCGCCGCAGACCGTGACCGCCTACCGCTGGCCCCTCGGCACGGAGGCGCTGAGCCGGGACCGGGACGGGCGGGGGGCGGCGTTCGTCGGGGTGCCCGCGTTGGACGGGGCGACCTGGCCCCTGGACTGGCGGTCGCGGCCGACGGCGGAGGTGCCGTACGTCGATCCGGGGCTGCTGCACGAACTGACGCTGGGCGTCCTGGCGGCGCAGGGCGCCTGAGCGGCGTCCCGGTACTCCCTGGCGAGCACACGTGCGGACGCTCGATGGTGTGGCGGAGCCGTCGTCCGGGTCGCGGGGCGAGGACAATGTGGTGCTCCCATGGCGGGGGCGGTGCCGCCCTCTCCTGCGTTCGTGATCCCGAGGAGGACCGGTGATGGACACCAGGGTGCAGCAGCGAACCGGAGCGTCGGGAGACCGGCTTCGGACGCGCGTACGCGAACAACTGCTGGAAGCGGGGCGTGAGTTGTTCGGGGTGTATGGGTACGCCCATACGACCGTGGAAGCCCTGTGCGAGGAGGCCGGGGTGCCGGAGGAGGTGTTCCGGGAGGAGTACGAGTCCCCGGAGGGACTGCTGATCGCCCTGCACAACCGGGTGTCGACGAACGGGATGCGCGCGGCGGAGAACGTGCAACTCGCCGTGGACATCGACGAGTGCACCCCACAGGAACGGGTGCGGCGGCTCTTCGACGCGTATGTGGACGCCGTGACGCGGGACCCTCGCGAGGCGCGTGTGGCGTTCGTCGAGGTGCTGGGTGTCAGCCGGGCGGTGGACGAACACTGCCGCCGCTGGCGGGAGGCCTGGGTCGAGTTCTACGCGGCCGCGACGGAACGGGCCGTGGACCGTGGCGAGGCGGTGAACACGGACCACAGGGCCGACGTGATCGTGATGGTCAACACGATCCTGGAACTCATGGCCCACCACAGCCGTCGCCCGCGCCGGGCGAGGCCGGAGGACGTGTCCGGGGAGCTGACGCATCTCGCGCTGACGCTGCTGACGACGGAGTAGAGGGCGTCAGGCGGCGTCCCCGTCCGGTCCGTCCGGCGGGGCCGCCGCCTTCGCGCGGGACTCGGCCGCCTCCTCGGGTGCGCCGGCCTGCTCGTAGGCGGCGGCCGAGCGCAGCCAGGTCGCACGGACCTCTTCGGGGTCACCGTCGTTCGCGGCGAGGGTGGTGGCCACTTCGCCCAGGGCCTGGCCCGCGAGGAAGCGGTCGTTCGTCTCGGTCAGGATCTCCGCGGCGCGCATGCCCGCGGTGAGGGCCTCGTCGAGGCGGGACAGCGCGCGCAGGACGGTACCGAGGTTGTTCCATGCCTTCGCCTCACCGTGGTGATCGCCGGTGGCCAGGTAGATGGTCCGGGAGGTCTCGTGGGCGGTGAGGGCCTCCTCGTACCGCTGGACCTCCTGGAGGGCGAGGCCGAGGTTGTTCAGGGCCTGGCCCTCGGCGTGGTGGTTTCCGTTGGCCCGGTGGATGGCGCGGGCGGTCTCGTGGGCGGTGATGGCCTCCTCGTACCGGTGCACCTGGTGCAGTGTCGAACCGAGGTTGCTCCACGCGCTGCCCTCACCGTGCTGGTCACCGATGGACAGGCAGATCGTGAGGGCGGTCTCGTGGGCGGTGATGGCCTCGTCGTAGCGGCGCACCTCGTGCAGGGTGACGCCGAGGTTGCCCCAGGCGCTGGCCTCACCGTGCTGGTTGCCGCCCTCCCGGCAGAGGGCGCGGGCGGTCTCGTGGGCGGTGATGGCCTCCTCGAAGCGGCGCACCTCCTGGAGGACCACACCGAGGTTGCTCCAGACGCCGCTGATCCCGTGGCGGTCGCCGGCCTTCTCGAAGATGGTGCGGGCGGTCTCCAGCGCGACGATCGCCTCGTCGTGACGGCGGGTCTGTTGCAGAGCCGCACCGAGGTTGGCCCACGCCTGCCCTTCGCCATAGTGGTCGCCGACGCTCCGGTGGGCCTCCAGCGCCAGGCCGGTGAGGGTGATGAGCTCGCCGAAATGCCGACGCCAGGTCAGGTAGTGGGTCAGCCGGTTGGGAAGCAGCATGATGGTCTTGGTGTCACCGATGGCGTGGGCCGTGTGGGCGGCGCTGATCAGGTTGGAGCGTTCCGCGTCCATCCAGTCCATGGCCTGGAACCGGTCCTCGAACACACCGGACAGGGCGACCGACCCGGGCGGCCGGAAGTGCGTGCTGGCCGCGTCGGACATGCGCAAGTAGTACGCCAGGAGCCGGGCGCGGGCCTGGTCGTAGCGGCGTTTCGCCGGGCGGCCCCGGTCCGCGTGCAGGCGCGCCTGTTCCGTCGCGTACTCGCGTACGAGGTCGTGCATCTGCCAGCGGCCGCGCACCGCGGCGCGGTCCAGCAGGTGGGCCTGAGTGAGCCGGGCGAGGAGACGGTCCACCTCCGCCGTGGGGCGGTCGGCCAGGGCGGTGGCCGCCGCGGTGGAGAGGTCGGGGCCCGGGTTGAGGCTGATGAGACGGAAGAGGTCGGCCTCCTGCGGGGTCAGGCGGTCGGCCGACTGGTCGAAGGCGGCCCGGAGGTTGCGTTCGCCGTCGTCCAGGCCGGACAGCCGGCTGCCCGCGGTGGTGAGCGCCTGGACGCGTTCGGCGAGGGGCTGGCCGGGGTCGCCGGCCAGCAGGGCGGCGGTGATTTGCAGCGCGAGGGGCAAATAGCCGCAGGCGAGGGCTAGTTCGTCGGCGTCCGTCGGGGAGCCGTCGACCCGGTCGTCGTCGGGGTCGGCCACCTGGAGGACCTTGCGCAGGACGTCGACCGCCGCTTCGGGCTGGAGGGTGTTGAGGTTCTTCAGGCGGGCGCCGATGCCCGGGAGGGTGTGGCGCGAGGTGATCAGCGCGGCGTGCGGGCGGGCGGGCAGGAGGGCGCGTACCTGCTCGGCCGTCGAGGCGTTGTCGGCGATCAGCAGGACGCGCTCGTCCTTGCGGGCCAGCGCGTCGAGCTGCGAGCGGTAGAGCGCTTCCCGTTCGGTGAGCGTCGGCGGGATGTGCTCGGCGGTGACCCCGAGGGACCGCAGCAGGGCGTCCAGGGCCTCTTCGGGCCGTACGGGGGCGGGGTCGTAGCCGCGCAGGTTGACGCGCTGGACCCCGCTGAACCAGCCGCGCCCCACGGCGGCGTGGGCGACCGCGTGGGCCAGGGTCGTCTTGCCGACCCCGGGGAGCCCGGCGACCGCACCGGCCACCGGACCCGTGCCGCGGGCCGGGTCGAGGACGGTCATCAGGTCGTCGATCTCGTGGTCGCGGCCGGTGAACTCCTGCGGCAGCGGCGGCAGGGACGCCAGCGCCGTGGGCACGGGTGCGTACTGCTGGACGTACGTGTTGTTCTGCGTCCCGTCGCCCTGGACCGGGCCGCTGAACGCGCCCTGTCTGAAGTCGTTGGGCCGGGCGGAACCACGCCCACCGTGCCCGTGCCCCCCGGCCTTGCGCCTGCCGGACTTCTTGGCGCCCATCTCCCTGGCCGCCCTACCGGTTGAACGTGTTGTGCTGGGTTCCGCTGCCCTGCACCGGGCCCTCGAACTTCGCCCCACGGAAGTCGTTGTGGACCGCGCCCGGCTCGACGGCCGCCGGGTCGATGGCCCGGACCGCCGCCTCCAGGTCCGCCGCCGCCTCCGGGTCCGCGGTGAGGGAGGCCCGGAACATCGTCTCCCACACGTGGACCGCGCGCGCGAACGCCTCGTCCGCCGCGACCTGGGCGCGCAGCGCCTGTGCGAGCTCGTCGGCACGGTCCCGGTCCTCGGGCCGGCCCTCCAGCGCGGCCAGGGCGGTCTCGGTGGTGCCGGGCTCCGGGGACGCGCCGTCCGGGCCCGGGCCCCGGCGGCGGCGGACCAGGCCGGTCAGGCCCACCCACGCCTGGCGGCCGATCTCGCCGCCCGCACCGCCGGCCAGCGCGGCCAGCACACCCAGTGAAATCGGGTCCATCGAACCCACCCCCGCAACAGATCGACCACAACCGGTGAAGCACCACCGTACGATCGGCCGCCGCGCGGGCGCAGGTGAATTGCGCAGCTCGGAGGGGCTGTTACCGCGCCGCGTAGGGTCCGCCGACGCCCCACGCCTGGTGCATGGCGTCCGCGAAGGCGGCGGCCAGTCTGTGTTCGCCGGTCGGGCCGGGGTGCGTGCCGTCGTACGTGTCCTCGTGGATGTCGTACGCCGTCGGGCGCGAGGCCAGCAGGAGGGGGGACGTCGGCTGGTCGAGGTCGGCGACCGCCTTGGCGAGGAGCACGTTGAAGCGGTCGCACTCGGCGGCGAAAGGGGCGTCCGACTCGGCGCGGATGTTCGGGATCACGGGCAGGAGGACGGCCTTGACGTGCGGGTTGGCGGAGCGGGCCGCCGCGATGAAGGCCCGCGCGTTCGCCGCGGTCTGCTCGCTGTCCGTGTAGAAGCCGAGATCTATCAGGCCCAGCGAGACGAGCAGGATGTCGGCACGGGTCTCGGTGACCGTGTTCGCGATCGCCGGGGCCATGTGGAGCCAGCCCTCGCCCCAGCCGGCCAGGTGCCGGCGGGCCTCGACGGGGAAGGCGGGGTCGCCGTACGCGTACGAGACGGGGGCGTTCGCCACGGTGTCGTACAGCTCGGTGCGCGGGCCGACGATCGCGTACGTGCCGGGCAGCGTCGCTTCGAGGTGCTGCCACATCCGGTAGCGCCAGGTGAAGTCGCCGGAGCTCCCGATGGTCATGGAGTCGCCGACGAAGAGAAAACGCATGGCGCAATCATTGCCGATCAACGCTCCGGCCTGCGACGTGACGATGGACACTTGTGCCATGCGTGCGTATCTGACTGCTTCCGCGGCCGCCCTCCTGCTCGTCCTGACGGGGGCGGCCCCGGCCGTGGCCGACGACGAAGCCGACCAGAGCTTCACGATCGAGGACCCCCGGATCACCGAGTCCAGCGGCCTCGCCGCGAGCCGGCTCCACCCGGGCGTCTACTGGACGCACAACGACAGCGAGGACGGCCCCTATCTCTACGCCGTCGACTCCCGGACCGGGAAGACCGTCGCGACGATCACCATGCGGGGGGTGGGGGAGCCCCGCGATGTGGAAGCGGTCTCGATCGGGCCGGACGGGAATCTGTACGTCGGTGACATCGGCGACAACCTGGACGGGTCCTGGGACCACGTCTGGATCTACCGCTTCCCCGAGCCGAAGAGGCTGCGGGACGCCACGGTGCGGGCGACCCAGTTCGACGTGACGTACGCGGACGGGGCGCGCAACGCCGAGGCGATGATGGTGCACCCGAAGACGGGGCGGGTCTACATCGCCTCGAAGAACGAGGACGGCGGCGGGCTGTACGAGGGCCCGGCACGGCTCTCCACGGGCGGGAACAACGTCTTCCGGCGGGTGGGCGAGGTGCCGTGGGTGACGGACGGGGCGTTCTCGCCCGACGGTACGGAGCTGGTGCTGCGGTCCTATTTCAGCGCGCGCGGGTACGCCTTCGAGGACGGCCGGCTCGGCGACGACCACCGGGTGGACGCACCGTTCCAGGGGCAGGCCGAGTCGGTGACGTACACGGCGGACGGTTCGGCGCTGATGTTCGGCTCGGAGGGGACGGGCAGCGGTGTGGTGCGGGTGGACGTGGAGGGCGGGGGCGAGGGCGGCGGCGAGGGTGACGACGGCACGGCGTCCACGAAGCCCCGGGACGGCGGCGCGGACCCGGGCGCGAGCGGCGGCGGGGGCGACGGTCAGAAGGGGAGCGCGGCGCTCGGCGCGGTGATCGTCGCGGCGGCGGCCGTGGGCGTGCTGGCTCTGCGGAGGCGGCGCCGGGGCTGAACACGCCGAGCCCGGCGGTTTTGCGGGAAGCGGCGCTCAGTCCTCGTCCGTGACCGGGCGCAGCTCGTAGTGCAGCGTCCGGTCTCGTTTGATCCTGTGGGTCAGGGGGACGGCCACACCGTGCAGGGCCGGATATTTGCGGGACATCATCCTGGCCGCGTGGGTGTTCTCCTTCGAGCCCTGCGGCAGCAGGCGCGCCCAGGCCCTCATCGGCGGCCCGGTCGGCGCGCCCCGCACGGTGCAGGGGGCGATGTCGACCACCGGATGGTTGCGCATCCGGTCGACCTTCCACGCCGAGGAGAACGTACGGATGTAGGCGTGGTCGCCCTCGACGGCGATGCTGACGGGGGTGTGGGCGGCCGATCCGTCCGGGCGGCGGCTGCTGAGCAGGACGGTGTACTGCCTGACGAAGGGGCGGAGCTCCGGAACCGTATCCATACCTCCATTGCCGCACGGACCGGCCGCCGCGTCACTCGCTGGCCCGCCGTCCGGCGAGGCTTCGGCCGTCGGCCGGGACCGCCGGTGGGTAGGCTCCGGGCCCATGCCGATCAACGGGCCCACGCCCTTTTCCACCGCGCGGCTCGACGCGCTGCCGCTGGAGGCGGGGTACGCGCAGGAGATGGCGGCCGTCCTCCTGGACCCGGCCCTGCACGCCTACACCGGGGGCGCCCCGGAGGACGCGGACACCTTGCGCGTCCGCTACGAACGTCAGAGCGCGGGTTCGCCCGACCCGGCCGAACTCTGGTGGAACTGGGTGCTCCGGGTGCGCGGGGACGACCGCCTGGTGGGCTATGTGCAGGCGACCGTGCGCGGCCCCCGGGCGGAGGTGGCCTGGGTGGTGGGCACCGCGTGGCAGGGCCGGGGGTACGCGAAGGAGGCGGCGGAGGGGCTGGTCGCGCATCTGCTGGGCGGGGGAACGGTCCGTACCGTCGTCGCGCACATCCATCCGCAGCACGCCGCGTCCGCCGCCGTGGCCGAGGCGGCGGGACTGGTGTCCACCGAGGAGTGGGAGGACGGCGAGGTGCGGTGGCGCGTGGACGCGCCGGTCCTCTAGGGTGCGCCACCATGACCGACGCCGACTTCCTGGACGCCACCCGCACGTCGTACGACACGTTCGCCGACGAGTACTCCGCCCGCTTCCGGCACGAACTGGCCGCCAAGCCGCTGGAACGGGCGATGCTCAACGGATTCGCCGAACTCGTACGGGAGGGAGGCGGCGGGCCCGTGGCCGACGTGGGCTGCGGGACGGGCCGGGTGACGCAGTATCTGCACGAGCTGGGCGTCGACGTGTTCGGCATCGACCTGTCCCCGGGAATGCTGGCGGTGGCCCGTCGCGACCATCCGGGTCTGCGGTTCGACGAGGGGTCGATGCTCGCCCTCGACCTGCCGGACGGCGGCCTGGGCGGGCTGATGGCCTGGTACTCCACGATCCATGTGCCGGACGAGCAACTGCCGGGTGTGTTCGACGAGTTCTTCCGGGTGCTGGCCCCGGGCGGTCATCTCCTGCTGGGGTTTCAGACGGGCGACGATGTGCTGCGCCTGACGGAGGCGTTCGGACGGGACGTCGACCTCGAGTTCCGCCGTCGGCGGCCGGAGTGGGTGGCCGGGCTGCTGACCGAGGCAGGGTTCACCCCGCACGCCCGGATGGTGCGTGAGGCCGACACCTGGAGCGACTTCCAGGAGAAGACCCCGCAGGCACTCCTGCTGGCGCGGAAGCC
Source organism: Streptomyces sp. NPDC045968 (assembly GCF_056430475.1). Classification (NCBI taxonomy): domain Bacteria; kingdom Bacillati; phylum Actinomycetota; class Actinomycetes; order Kitasatosporales; family Streptomycetaceae; genus Streptomyces; species Streptomyces sp. NPDC045968. The sequence goes on from NZ_JBWKLF010000008.1 coordinate 51,723, forward strand.
GATTGTCAGTGGTGCGCGCGAGGATGGGGGCACCAACTGAGGGGGAGGTCGCCATGGGCACCTGGGACATCGGTCACTTCGACAACGACACCGCCGCCGACTTCGGCGGACACCTGGACGACGCTCCGTCCGGCAAGCGCGAGGCCCTGCTCAGGGACGCGCTGACGGCCGTGACGGGGACGGGACGCGAGGAGTACCTCGACTCCGACGAGGCCGTGGTGGCGGTGGCCGCCGCCGCGCTGGTCGCCGCCCAGTGCCCGGGCGGCGACCCCGTGACCACGCCGTACGGCCCCGACGAACCGCTGCCGCCGCTCGCCCCGGAGCTGCGCGGCCTGGCGGTGAGTGCCCTGGACCGGGTGGTGGGCACGGAGTCGGAGCTGGCCGAGCTGTGGGCCGAAGCCGGCGCGAGTGACCAGTGGGCGGCGGGCATCACGAAGCTCCGGGAGGCGCTGGCGGGGGCGGCGTGAGGGGCGGGCTCAGCCCCAGGAGACTGGTCCCGGTGGGGGCATGGGGCGGGACGGACGTCAGCGCCGCCGACGGCCCGCCTTGACCAACTCGGCGACGTCAAGGGCGACTTCGGCGCCGATGGAAGCGGGAAGCGGGGCCTGCTGACCGGGGGCGTACACCTCGTGGCTGTCGTACCGCGTCCGTCAGGACGTGCACCCGGCCGTGCTATTGCGGGCCTCCTGGAATGGCTGGTGTCGAGAGCATCATCGTAGGACGGGGCGCTCTCGCGTGTCCTGCAAGCGATGGGCCACCCGGTCGAGTGAAGCAGAAACGGCCCCGCACGCGTTTCGCGTGCGGGGCCGTTCCGGACGGGTAACCGCTACAGCTTCTCGATCACGTAGTCGATGCAGGCCGTCAGCGCCTGGACGTCCGACGGGTCGATGGCCGGGAACATCGCCACGCGCAGCTGGTTGCGGCCCAGCTTGCGGTACGGCTCCGTGTCGACGATCCCGTTGGCGCGCAGGACCTTCGCGACGGCCGAGGCGTCGATCTCGTCCGTGAAGTCGATCGTGCCGATGACCTGCGAGCGCTTCGCCGGGTCGGCGACGAACGGGGTCGCGTACTTGGACTCCTCCGCCCAGCCGTACAGGTTCCGCGCCGACTGCGCGGTGCGGGAGGTGGTGAAGTCCAGGCCACCCTGGGTGTTCATCCACTTCAGCTGCTCGTTCAGGAGGAACAGCGTCGCCAGGGCGGGGGTGTTGTACGTCTGGTTCTTCAGCGAGTTGTCGATCGCCGTCGGGAGCGAGAAGAACTCCGGGACGTGGCGGCCCGACGCGTGGATGCGCGCCGCGCGGTCCAGGGCTGCCGGGGAGAACGCCGCGATCCACAGGCCGCCGTCGGAGGCGAAGGACTTCTGCGGGGCGAAGTAGTAGACGTCCGTCTCGGTGATGTCGACCGGCAGGCCGCCCGCGCCCGAGGTGGCGTCCACCAGGACGAGGGACCCCTCGTCGGCGCCCGCGACCCGCTTGACCGGTGCCGCGACACCCGTCGAGGTCTCGTTGTGGGTGAAGGCGTACACGTCCACGCCCGCCTCGGCCCGCGGGTCCGGGTGCGTGCCCGGGTCGGAGGCGATGACGGTCGGGTCGGCCAGCCACGGGGCGAGCTTGGCGGCCTTGGCGAACTTCGACGAGAACTCGCCGAAGTTCAGGTGCTGGGACTTCGAGTCGATCAGACCGTGCGTCGCCACGTCCCAGAAGGCGGTGGAGCCGCCGTTACCGAGGACGACCTCGTATCCCTCGGGGAGGGAGAAGAGGCTGCGCACACCGTCACGTACCTCGCCGACCAGGTTCTTGACCGGAGCCTGGCGGTGGGACGTACCGAGGAGGGAGGTGCCGGTGGCGGCCAGCGCGTCGAGCGCCTCCGTCCGCACCTTGGAGGGCCCGGCGCCGAAGCGTCCGTCGGCGGGCTTGATGTCAGCGGGGATCTGGATATCGGCCACGAGCCGGAGCGTAGTCGGTCCTGTGGACGGTCGAGGACCCTGTCCGTCGGATGAGACGCACGCTCCAGCTCGTGGACGGCAGCCGTGTCAGCCCAGGTCGACCGGGAGTTCGAACAGGTCGTTCTGGGTGACGATCGGCTTGTTGCGGAGTTCGGAGGCCGGCACCGCGAGGTCCAGCTCCGGGAAACGCTCGTACAGCGCGGGCAGTGCCACCCCCGCTTCGAGGCGGGACAGCGCCGCACCCGGGCAGACGTGCGGGCCGTGGCCGAACGCGATGTGCCGGTTGGGGGAGCGGGTGACGTCGAAGTCGCCCGCCGTCGGCCCGTACTGCTCCTCGTCGCGGCCGAGCGCGCCGAAGGAGACGATCAGCGCCTCACCCTTCGGCAGGACCCGGTCGCCCACCGGCACGTCCTCGGTCGCGAACCGGATCAGGACGTGCGAGGTCGGCGTGTTCCAGCGCAGCGTCTCCTCGATCACGCTCTCCCACGCGACCTCGCCGTCCAGCACCCGCCTGCGCTGCTCGGGATGGGTCTGGAGGGCCTCCACGACGTTGACGATCAGGCTGATCGTCGTCTCGTGACCGGCCGCGACGATCAGCTGGAGCGTGTTGACGATCTCCTCGTCGGAGAGCTGGTCGCCCTCCTCCGAGGCCGCGATCAGGGCGCTGGTCAGGTCGTCGCCCGGGTTCGCCCGCTTCTCTTCCACGATCTTCGTGAACAGGGCGCCGAGGTCCGCCATCATCTGCGGGACCTTCTCCGGCGGCGTCTGCGTCGAGAAGAACATCTCGAACAGTTCCTTGAGGCGGGGGTGGTCGGCCGCGTCCACACCCATCAGCTCACTGATGACGTTCATGGGCAGCGGGTAGGCGAACTCGGCCTTCAGATCGACCGTCTCCCCCTTGGGGAGCGCCGCGAGCCGGTCCAGGCTCGCGTTCGTCAGCGCCTCGATGCCCGCCCGCAGCCGCTCCACCCGCTTCACCGTCAGCGCCTGCGCGACCAGCGTGCGCAGCCTGCGGTGCTCGGTGCCGTCCACCGTCAGCATGGAACGGCCCGGGTTGGCCAGGCCGATCAGCGGCCAGTCCATGGGTATCTCGCCGCGCTGCCAGGCGCCCCAGACGTTGATGTCCTTCACGACGCGGCTGTCGGTCAGCAGCTGCCGCGCCTCCGCGTGGCGGGTGACCGCGTAGCAGTGCACCCCGCCCGGCAGCTCGACCTCGGCCAGCGGACCGGCCGCCCGCAGCGCGGCGCTCTCCGCGTCGAGGTCGGTGACGAAGGGGTCGAGGACGATCCGGGTCATGACTGGCCTCCGAGGGCGGGCGTGGGAGTGAAGCGGACCGGCAGGTCCGTGAGACCGCGCAGCCAGGGGGACGGGCGCCGCGTCAGCCGCTCCTCCGCCACCGCGAGGTCGATGTCCGGCAGCCGGTCGAGCAGGACCTCGATGCCGGTACGCGCGATGACCTCGGCGGTCTCCTGCGCGGGGAACGGACAGCGGTGCTCGCCGTGACCGAACGAGAGGAACGCGTTGTTGCCACCGGTGAGCGCCGAACCGTCGGTGCGCACCTGCGGGTCGCCGTTGGCCGCGGCGATCCCCAGGAGCAGCAGGTCGCCGGCCTTGATGTGCCGGCCGCCGAGGCGGGTCTCGCGGGCGGCCCAGCGCCCCGCGACGTTCTGGGTGGGGGTGTCCTCCCAGAGCACTTCGTTCATCGCCTCGCCGACGCTGTGCCTGCCGCCCGAGAGGGAGGCGGCGAACCGGTCGTCGGTGAGCATGAGCCGCAGCGAGTTGCCCATCCAGTCGGCGGTCGGCTGGTGGCCCGCGGCCATCATGACCATCAGGTCCTGGACGACCTCCTCGTCCGAGAAGCCGTCCGTGTTGGCGAGCATCCGCGTCACCACGTCCTTGCCGGGCTCGGCGTGCTTGTCGGCCAGCAGCTGCACCATGGACGAGGCGAGGTGCTGCTGCCCGGCGAGCGCCCGCTCCCGGCCGTCGATCATGTCGTTGATCGAGCCGACGAGCGCCGCACCGGTCTCGTCGGAGAAGCCGTAGATCTTCGCCAGGACGCGGACGGGGAGCAGCATCGCGTACTCGGCGATGATGTCCGTACGGCCGATGGAGCAGAACCGGTCGATGAGACCGTCGGCGAACTCCTCCGCGTACCGCTTGAGGGCGAAGGGGTCCACGTCCTCCAGCGCCTCGCTGATCATCGCCGCGCGCCTGCTGTGCCGTTCGCCGACGGTGTAGAGGATCGACGGCTGCCTGCGGCCGATCATCGGCAGCAGGGGCCAGTCGTCCGGGATGCGGTCCCACTGGTTCCACAGCTCGGAGTCCCGGCTGAACAGCACGGGGTCGCTGGTGACCTGGTGCAGCTCCCGGTAGCCGAGGATCAGCCAGGCGGGTACGTCGCCGTCGAGCACGACCGGGGCGACGGCGCCGTGGTCGCGGCGCATGTCCCGGTACAGCTGCACGGGGTCATTCTGGAACCGCGGGCCGGACAGCGGTACGGAGCCGTGGGACACGGGGCACTGGTTCACGAGGTGGGCTCCGGGGTCCTGGAGGCCAGGGCCGCTTCCCGGGTACGGGCGGCAGCCAGCTGCTGGAGGTGTTCGACCAGGGTGATCAGCACGTACTTGCTGGAGGACCGGTCCCGGGCGTCGCACTCGACGAGCGGTACGTCCGCCGAGAGGTCGAGCGCCTCCCGTATCTGCTGCTCGCTGTGGAGCGGACCGCCGAAGTCGTTGCACGCGACGATGAACGGCGTCCCGTGGTGCTCCAGCCGGTCGATCGCGTACCAGGAGTCGGCGAGCCGCCGGGTGTCGACCAGGACGACGGCACCGAGGGTGCCGGAGAACAGCCGGTCCCACAGGAACCAGAAGCGCTCCTGTCCCGGCGCGCCGAAGAGATACAGCACCGAGCGCGCGTCGAGCGTGATCCGGCCGAAGTCGAAGGCGACCGTGGTGGACGTCTTGGACTGCACGCCGTCGAGGTGGTCGACGGCCTCGCCCGCGCGGGTCATGGTCTCTTCCGTGTTGAGCGGACGGATCTCGCTCACGGAACGGACCATGGTGGTCTTGCCGACCCCGAAGCCGCCGACGACGACGATCTTCAGTCCGTTGTCGGCCGTCGCCTGCAGGGCGGCACGGTCAGAGGTTGCGGAGTCCAACGAGCACCTGTTCCAGGATGTCGGGGTCGGGGAGCCGGTCCGCGACACGGGCAGTACGGGGGTGCCGGGCGCTGATCCGGCCGGTGTCGAGCAGATCGCACAGCATGATGCGCACGATGCTGACGGGCAGGTCCAGGGTCGCGGCGATCTCGACGACCGCGGCGGGCCGCTCGCACATCCGCAGGATCGCGACGTGCTCCGACTGCATGCCGGGGGAGGGCTCGCATTCGGAGACGACGAGCGTCACCAGGTCGAAGGCGGCCGAGTCGGACCGGCTGCGGCCACCGGTGAGGGTGTACAGCCGGTCCGGGTCGTCGTCGCGGCCCGGGCGGCGACGGGGCGCCGCCGTCATACGTCCGCGGTTTCCGCGGCCGCCGCGTGGGCCGCCTCTTCGGCGGGGGTACGCGGCGGGGCGACGAGGTGCTCGCCCAGCTGCTCGACGAGCTCGCTCATGTTGTGGCCGACGAGGCCGACGTCGGAGTCCTCCGAGGCGACGACGGCGAGATGGGCACCCGCGCCCGCCTCGACGATGAACAGCACTCCGCCGTAGAACTCGGCCATCGCGGACCGTACGCCGCCGGTGCCGTCACCGAACTCGATGGAGGCGCCGTGCGAGAGGCTCTGGATACCGGCGGAGATCGCGGCCAGCTGGTCGGCCTGGTCGACGGAGAGCTCCGGGGTGCGGCACAGCTTGAGGCCGTCCCGGGACAGGACGAGGGCGTGCCGGGCGCCGGGCGTGCGGTCGAGCAGCCCCTCCAGCAGCCAGTTGAGCTTCTCGTCGGTCGTCGCGGTCATCGGGTGTTGCCTTCCGGGAGCGGGGAGTTGGCTCGTACCGCCTTGCTGAAGGTGCTGAAGCGGGCTGCCTGGACCTTCGGGTCGGTGGTACGGGGCCGGGAGGTGTCGGCGTCGTCGGAGGTGACGCCGCCGGTACGGGATTCGGCGGCGGCGAGGGTGCGTCCGCGGCGGCGCCTGGGGAGGCCGCTCTCGCCGAACTGGGGGAGGGAGCCGGTGGTTTCCGACGCCGAGCCGTGCTCTTCCTGCGGCTGCTTCCGCGGTTCTTCCCGCGGCTGGTCCCGCGGCTCTTCCCGTGGCTCGGAACCGGCGGCGGGCTCCTGCGCGGCGTCCGCCCCGGGGGCGGGCGCGGGGAGCTCCGGGGCGGCGGCGGGGGCCACGGCACGGGAGATGAGCTCCTGCGGCAGCATCATCAGCGCGCCCGTGCCGCCGCGCGCGGACGGCCGGAAGGAGACGGTGAGGCCGTGCTTACGGGCCAGCCGGCCGACGACGGCGAGACCGAGCCGGGTGCCGGAGATGGCGGTGAGGTCCTGGCTCTCGGACGACACGGCACGCTCGGCGCGGCGCAACTGCACCGCGCTCATCACCAGGCCGCTGTCCTCGACGGTGATGACGATGCCCGCCGGCACTTCCTCGACGTACACATGCACTTCGGCGGTGGGCGGCGAGAAGTTCGTCGCGTTGTCGAGCAGTTCGGCGAGCGCGTGCATGATGCCCTCGGCGGCGTGCCCGGCGATCGCGACGTCACAGGTGGAGTGCAGACGTACACGCTGGTAGCTGCCGATACGGCCCATCGCGCCGCGCAGGATCGACTCCATGACGATGGGCTTCGCCCAGCGTCGGCCCGAGCGGGCGCCGGTCAGTACGGCGATGGAGTCGGCCAGCCGGCCCGCCTGGGCGGTGCGGTGGTCCAGATGCAGGAGATCACCGAGTACGTCCTCGGCGGTGTGCCGGTGCTCCATCTCGCGGAGGTCGGCCAGCATGCTCGTGGCCAGGGCCTGCATCCGGCCCGCGGCGTTGGCGCACGCGGCCACGGCCGCGGAGCGCTCGGTCTCGCTGCGGGTGGCACGGGCGGTCAGCTGCTCCACCTCGGCGCCGAGGCGGGCGCACTCCGCGGCGGCCTCGGACGTGACCCGGGCCGTCTCCGCGGTGGCCTGGGCGTTGACCCGGGCGGTCTCGGTGGCGGCGGCGGCCCTGATCCGGGCGGTCTCGGCGGTGAACCGCTGCGCCTCGGCCGCGGACGACGAGACGAGCCGTGAGGTCTCGGCGGTGAACCGCTGGGCGTCGGCGGCCCGCATCGCGCGCAGGCCGCGTGCGGTGAGCAGGGAGTGGACGGCGAGGGTGACGGCGGCGCAGAGCAGCACGGCGGCGGAGCCCGCTCCCCAGGTCACCGGGGTCCGTACCGACGCGGGGGCGGCGGCGACCGCCCACAGACACAGGGAACCGGTCACGGCTGCGGAGACCAGCAGGGCGAGTGCGGTCGGCCGAAATATGGGGCGCAATCGGAGTCCTTGGGAGCGGACGGTACGGGTCTGGGCAATCGGGACACTTTGGTGCATGAAGGTCGGAACGTCACAACTGGAGCTGACAATTCCTGATCAAGTCTCGGCAACTATAGGAGAATTGACGACTTGTTTGGGGATTCCCTGTGGTCATTTCTGATTGATCCTTCAGTAAGGCCGCCCATGAGCCGGGAGCATGCGGACCAAGTGCCCCTGGCTGCCGGGAAACCGGATGTGAGGATCTTCTTCCGGCTCCGAATCCCCGGGGAGGCCGGGCCGATAGGCTGAGCGACCCGATCGAGGAAGCAGGGAACCGTGGACGCGCAAGGCCGTGGTCGGGGCGAGGCTGTCGACCCCGCTGACCAGTGGGTGCTCAACCCGGACACCGGCGATTACGAACTGCGACTGACCCCGTCCGCAGAGCAATCGCCGGCCCCCTCGGCCCCCGGCCGCTCGGAGCGCCGCCGGTCCGGCAGCGGCGAGCGGGCCACGGTGCCCGGCCAGCGCGGGCGGTCCGCCCCGCCCTCGTCCCGGCAGGCCCGCGGACGCTCCTCCCGGCAGTCCGCCGAACAGCAGACCGGACGGCGCAGGCCCAAGCAGAAGAAGGCCGCCAAGAAGAAGGCGCTCGTCTGGACCGGCGGGGTCATGGCGTTCCTGCTGGTGGCCGTCGGCACCGGCGGCTACCTCGTCTACCAGCACTTCAACGGCAACCTCACCGCCGTAGCCGACGACGGCGCGGGGACCGGCGGCTTCAGCAAGGACCGGGCCATCAACGTCCTGGTGATCGGCACGGACAAGCGCACCGGCGTGGGCAACGAGGGCTACGGCGACAAGGGCAGTGTCGGTCACGCCGACACCACGATCCTGCTGCACGTCTCCAAGGACCGTACGAACGCCACCGCGCTGAGCATCCCCCGCGACCTGATCACCGACATCCCGGACTGCCCGACCACCCAGAGCGACGGCACGACGAAGGACATCGCGGGAACGCCGGGCAGGCGGTTCAACGAGAGCCTCGGGCAGTACGAACGCACCCCGAGCTGCACCATGCGCACCATCACCGAACTGACGGGCGTCAAGGTCGACCACTTCATGGTGGCGGACTTCAACGCGGTCAAGACGCTGACCACCGCGGTCGACGGGGTCGACGTGTGCCTGGCCAAGGACATCGACGACGAGAAGTCCCACCTCAAGCTCCCCAAGGGCGAGCACACACTCGACGGCGAACAGGCCCTGGCCTTCCTGCGGACCCGCAAGTCCGTCGGCTTCGGCGGCGACCTGAGCCGCATCGAACTCCAGCAGCAGTTCCTCGGCTCGCTCATGCGGAAGCTGAAGTCGAACGAGACGCTCACCAGCCCCACGAAGATGTGGAAGCTCGCCGAGGCCGCGACCAAGGCGCTCACGGTCGACGAGCGGATCGACGACATCAACCAGCTCCGCAAGCTGGGCATGGAGCTGAGCTCCGTCGACATGAAGAACATCACCTTCACGACCGTGCCGGTCATCGACAATCCGGCGGAGACGGTCAAGGCCACGGTCGTCCTGGACAAGACGAAGGCCCCGCAGCTCTTCTCCATGATCCGCGAGGACATCTCCCTCACCGAGGTCAAGAAGCAGAAGAAGGCCCAGGCGGCGGCCAAGCTCAAGGGGCCCCGCGCCGCGTCGGCGGACGTACGGGTCGACGTCTACAACGGCGGCGCCCCGCCCGGGTCCGCGCAGGACGCGATCGACTGGCTCCAGAACGCGCAGGGCGTGCTGAAGTCGAGCAACATGGCCAACGCGCCCGAGGATGTCGCCAAGACCCAGCTCGTCTACGCCCCCAACCAGGCGGACCAGGCCCGCCGGCTCGCGGACCTGATGGGCCTGTCGGTCTCGGCCCTGAAGCCGACGACGACGGACGCGGGCGAGATGGACCCGATGCTGCTGACCCTGGGCCCGGACTTCACGGATGCGGGCACCCCGCTGACGCCGCCGTCCAAGACACCGGAGGGCATCCAGCGAGTGGAGGCCGACAAGTCGGTCTGCGCGAAGTAGCCCTGCCGGGCGGGGCAGCCGGTTCTTGTACCCCGGACCACCCCGAACGGGCGACCCCGGGCCGGGGCGCCACACACAGCCCGTCCGGCGCTTGAGGACAGAACCCCCGCACACGACATGCTGGCCCCATGGACCGCCTCGCCCACGCCCTCGCCACCGCCCTCCGCGGAGAGGTGGACTTCGGTACGTCCGCCCGTGCGCTCACGACCATGGACGCATCCAACTACCGCCGCGTCCCCCTCGGCACCGTCGCCCCGCGCGACGCCGACGACGTCGCCGCCGCACTCGCCGTCTGCCGCGAGCACGCCGTGCCGGTCGTGCCGCGCGGCGGCGGGACCTCCATCGCGGGCCAGGCCACCGGCACCGGCGTCGTGCTCGACTTCACCCGCCACATGCGCTCGATCCTGGACCTCGACCCCGCCGCCCGCACCGCCGTCGTCCAGCCCGGCGTGATCCTCGACGACCTCCGTGACGCCGCCGCCCCGCACGGACTCACCTTCGGCCCCGACCCGTCCACCCACAGCCGCTGCACCCTCGGCGGCATGATCGGCAACAACTCCTGCGGCGCGCACTCCGTGGCCTGGGGCACCACCGCCGACAACGTCCACGACCTGTCCGTCATCCGCTACGGAGGCGAGTCCCTGCGGCTCGGGGCCTCCCGCGCTCCCCAAGGGGTCCGCGAGCTGATCGACGCCCACCTCGCCCCCCTCCGCACCCGCTTCCCCGACCTCCCCCGCCGCATCTCCGGCTACGCCCTGGACGCCCTGCTCCCCGAGAACGACCGGGGTGAAGGCCTCGTCCGCGCCTTCTGCGGCAGCGAAGGCACTCTCGCCGTGGTGACGGAGGCGACCGTACGACTGGTCGAGGCCCCGAAAGCACGCGCGCTCGCCGTCCTCGGGTACGCCGACGAGTCCGCCGCCGCCGAAGCCGCTCCCGGCCTCCTCCCGTACCACCCGCTCACCGTCGAAGGCATGGCGGCCGACCTCGTACGCGAGCCGGCCGGGCTGCCACGCGGCGGAGCCTGGCTCTTCGTCGAGACGGGCGGCGGCACCCCCGCCGAGGCACGCGCGCACGCCGAACGGATCGTGCGGGCCGCCGACGCCGACGGCGCCGTGGAGAGCACCGTCGTCACGGACCCCGCAGCCCAGCGCGCCCTGTGGCGCATCCGCGAGGACGCGGCCGGCACCGCGACCCGGATGCCGGACGGCACGGAGGCGTGGCCCGGCTGGGAGGACTGCGCCGTACCTCCCGCCCGCCTGGGCCCGTATCTGCGCGACTTCCGCGCCCTGCTCTCCGCACACGGACTGCGCGGCACGCCGTACGGGCACTTCGGTGACGGCTGCATCCATGTGCGCATCGACTTCGACCTGCTCAGCCCCCGGGGCGTGGCCGTCTTCCGCCGCTTCTCCGAGGAGCTGGCCTCCCTCGTCGTCGAGCACGGCGGCTCGCTCAGCGGGGAGCACGGGGACGGGCAGGCCCGCGCCGAACTGCTGCCCCGGATGTACGGGGACGAACTCGTCGGCGTGTTCGCCCGGTTCAAGGACCTCTGGGACCCGGACGGAGGCATGAACCCAGGCATCCTCGTCCGCCCCGCCCACCTCGACGAGAACCTCCGCTTCGACGTGCTGCCGAGCCGCCCGGTCGACGTGGCCTTCGGCTATCCGCACGACGGGGGCGACTTCTCGGCGGCGGTCCGCAGATGTGTGGGCGTCGCGAAGTGCCGTACGACGGAGGCGGCGGGGGCGGCCGTCATGTGCCCCTCGTTCCGGGTGACCGGCGAGGAGGCCCACTCGACCCGGGGCCGGGCCCGCCTCCTGCACGAGATGCTGGCGGGGGAACTCGTCACGACCGGCTGGCGGTCGGAGGAGGTCAGGGACGCGCTCGACCTGTGCCTGTCCTGCAAGGGCTGTCGCAGCGACTGCCCGGCGGGGGTCGACATGGCCACGTACAAGGCGGAGTTCCTGCACCACCACTACAAGGGCCGGCTGCGGCCCGCCGCCCACTACGCCCTGGGCCGCCTGCCCCGGTGGCTGCGGCTGGCGGCGCCCTTCGCGGGCGTACTCAACGCGCTGGCCCGGGTCGGGCCGCTCGCCGCACTCGCGAAGCGGCTGGCCGGAATCGCCCCCGAACGCGCCCTTCCGGTCCTGGCGCGGGAACGGTTCGGGCGGTGGGCGCGCGGGCGCGGGCCCCAGGGGGCGGTGATCCTCTCGAACGACCAGGTCGCCACCCTGTGGCCCGACACGTTCACCGAGCACCTCTCGCCGGAGGTGGGCCGGGCGGCGGTCCGGGTCCTGGAAGCGGCGGGCAAGACCGTCGTGTACCCGGCGCGCGGGGTGTGCTGCGGACTCACGTATGTGTCGACGGGCCAGCTGGACAAGGCCCGTAAGGTCATGCGCCGCACCCTGGACCGCATGGGCCTCTCCCTCGGCGACCCGCTCGTGGTGCTCGAACCCAGCTGCGCCGCCACGCTCCGCACCGACCTGCCGGAGCTGCTCCCCGACGACCCGCGCGCCGCCGAACTCGCCGCTTCGGTCCGCACGTTCGCTCAGTACCTGGAGGAGTACGCCCCCGACTGGACCCCACCGCGTCTGGACCGCCCGGTCGTGGGTCAGACGCACTGCCACCAGCACGCGGTGCTCGGCGACGCCGCCGAACGCAGGCTGCGTGAACGGGCGGGACTGACAGGGGAGTTGAGCGGAGGCTGCTGCGGCCTCGCAGGAAACTTCGGTTTCGAGCGGGGCCACTGGGAGGTGTCGGTGGCCTGTGCGGAGGAGCGGCTGCTGCCGTCCGTGCGGGCGGCGGCACCCGGCACGGAGATCCTGGCCGACGGCTTCTCCTGCCGGACGCAGCTGGCACAGCTGGCGGGCCGCCGGGCCCGCCACCTGGCGGAGGTACTGGACAGTCCCTAGCCCCGTCGGCCTTCTGGGCGCGGGGTCGGTTCGCCCCTGCCCTCGGCGGCGAATTCCGGCCAGTACGAGGCGATCGTACGGTCCAGGTCGAGGACGCCGTCCTGGACGAGCAGGCCCCCAGCTGCCACTCGGCCGAGGTTATGTCCGCCTGCCGCCGGCGATCTCCCGCGCCAGGGAGGTGAGGTCGGCCAGTGCGGGGTGGCCGGGGGCGTCCCGCCGGGCGAGGAGGACCGGGACGGCCGGGGCGTCGTCGAGCGGCCGGTAGGCGACCCCGGCGTGCGGGTGCATGGCGGCGGTGGACGCGGCGGAGACCCCGGAGCCGCGGCCCGCGGCGATGGCGGTCAGCCAGTCGTCGGTGTTCGCGACGGTCAGGGTGCCGGCCGGCCGGTCGTGCGGGGGCCAGAGGCCGAGGGTGGTGATGCCGGAGACGGTGTTCAGGACGACCGGGCCGTCCGTGAGGTCGGAGCGGGTCAGCGAGGTGCGGGCGGCGAGCGGTCCGTCCGCGGTCACCGCCGCGACCCGGTCCTCGGTGAACAGCACCTCGGTGACCAGCCCCGGTGTCCCGACCGGCCCCCGCAGCAGCGCCGCGTCGACCTCGCCCCGGGTCAGGCCCGCCGTGCGGTCGTCGATCCGCAGCAGTTCGAGCGGGGTCTCCGGGTGGCGCTCCTGCCAGGCCCTGAGCAGCGGGGTGGTGTACGGGCCGAAGGCGGACCAGGCGTGGCCGATCCGCAGCGGCCAGTGGCGCAGCCGGTCCGGGTCGAGCGCCTCGTCGAAGGCGGCGACCGCGGCCGCGGCCTTGTCGCGGAAGGCGGTGCCCTCGGAGGTGAGGGCGAGGTGGTGGGTGGAGCGGTCGACGAGGCGGACGCCCAGGTGTTTCTCCAGGGCGGCGAGGGTGCGGGAGACCGCGGGCTGGGTGAGGTGGAGGCGGGCGGCGGCGCGGGTGACGTTCCCCTCGTCCGCGACGGCGAGGAAGGCGCGCAGGTGCCGGAGCTCGATGGAGCGGCCGGCGGTGGGTCCCGTGTTCATGCGTGCGGAGCATAACCGGAGCACAGGCGGCATTTCACGCGAACCGCCCGCCTCTCTACGGTGGAGGGAGGAGCCGTGCGCGGCGAGTGCAGTATCTTGGATCGAACAGTGCAGTCAAATGCACTGAACCTCTCTCATGGAAGGCCGGACCCAGGTGGACGTCCCGCGCAGTGCCGCAGAACCGGCCGCAGCAGTCGCCGTACCCGAGGCGGTGTCCGCGCTTCCCGGGGCCGGGAAGCGGGGCGGCCCGGGTGGCCGGGGCGTGGCGCTCGGCCCGGTCGCGCTCGTGATCGCGGGCGGCCTCTCCGTCCAGTTCGGGGCGGCGGTCGCCGCCCTGCTGATGCCGAGGGCGGGCGCCCTCGGCGTCGTCACCCTCCGCCTCGTCGCGGCCGCCGTCGTCCTGCTCCTCGTGTGCCGTCCCAAGCTGCGCGGTCACTCGCGGGCCGACTGGGGCACGGTCCTCGCGTTCGGTGTCGCGATGGGCGGTATGAACATCCTCTTCTACCAGTCACTCGAACGGATTCCGCTCGGTGTCGCGGTCACCCTGGAAGTGCTGGGCCCGCTCGCCCTCTCGGTGATCGTCTCCCGCCGCCTGGTCAACCTCGTCTGGGCGGCACTCGCCGTCGGCGGTGTGTTCCTGCTCGGTGGCGGAGGCGGCGGCTTCGGCAGCCTGGACCCGGCCGGCGCGGCGTACGCACTCGGCGCGGGCGCGCTGTGGGCGGTCTACATCGTCTTCAGCGCCCGCACCGGCCGCCGCTTCCCGCAAGCGGACGGCCTGGCCCTGGCGATGGTCGTGGCCGCGGTCCTCTCCCTGCCCCTGGGCATCCTGGACGCCGGCTCGAAACTCCTCGTCCCGTCCACGATCGCGCTGGGCGCCGCGGTGGCACTGCTGAGCTCGGTCCTCCCGTACACCCTCGAACTCATCGCCCTGCGCCGCCTCCCCGCCCCCACCTTCGCGGTCCTGATGAGCCTGGAACCTGCCATCGCGGCGACGGCGGGCTTCCTGATCCTCGACCAGGCCCTGTCGACCACGGACGCCCTCGCCATCGCCCTGGTCATCGGCGCGAGCATGGGCGCGGTGCGCAGCCAGGCGGGCGGGCGCACCTCCTGACCTCCGCGCGGAACCCGGGGGCCCCGGTGCACCAGGTGGTGCACCGGGGCCCCCGGGTATGTGCGATGCCCGCGAAAAATAATGCAAGCATGCTTGCTTGTTTATCTGCTCGCTGACATGCTCCTGGGCACACCGCCACGCCCCGAGGGAGTGCACCGTGTCCGATGCCGCAGCCGTGTCCGTGCTCGACGACCTGCGCGAGGAGAGCGAGGAACTCGACGCGCTGGTCGCCGGGTTGAGCGGGGAGGGGTGGGCGCTGCCCACGCCCGCCGAGCGGTGGACCGTTGCCCATCAGATCGCGCATCTCGCCTGGACCGACGAGGTCTCGCTGCTCTCCGTCACCGACGCCGACGCCTTCGCGGGTGAGGCCGGGTTGGCGATGGCGGACCCGGACTCCTTCGTCGACCGGGCCGCCGAGGAACTGGTGGGCGCGCTGGCGCCGGACGCGCTGCTCGCGCGGTGGCGGGACGGGCGGGACCGGCTCCAGGAGGCGTTGCGGGCGGCGGCGCCCGGGAGCAGGTTTCCCTGGTACGGGCCGCCGATGGGCGTGGCCTCCATGGCGAGCGCCCGGCTCATGGAGACCTGGGCGCACGGGCAGGACGTCGCCGACGCCCTCGGTGTCACCAGGGCCCCGGCCGGCCGGCTGCGGCATGTGGCGCGGATCGGGGTGCGGGCCCGCGACTACGCCTACTTCGTACGCGGGACGAAGGCGCCCGAGGAGGAGTTCCGGGTGGAACTCACCGCGCCGGACGGTGAGTTGATCACGTACGGCCCGGAGGGCGCGCCACAGCGGGTCACCGGTCCGCTCCACGACTTCTGCCTGCTCGTCACCCGGCGCGCGCACCGCGACGACCTCGCGGTCCGGGCCGTCGGGGCGGACGCCGACCAGTGGCTGGACATCGCCCAGGCGTTCGCCGGACCGGCGGGCCCGGGGCGCCCGGCGAGGGGGAACCGCTGATGAGGCCCCTGCGGATCGGCAACGCCTCCGGGTTCTACGGTGACCGATTCGACGCCGTACGCGACATGCTCACCGACGGCCCCCTCGATGTCCTGACCGGCGACTATCTCGCCGAACTCACCATGCTGATCCTGGCGCGCAGCCGCTTCAAGGACCCGGGGCGGGGGTACGCCACCACCTTCCTGCGGCAGTTGGAGGAGGGGCTCGGGCTCGCACAGGAGCGGGGAGTCAGGATCGTCGCCAATGCCGGAGGGCTGAACCCGGCCGGACTCGCCGATGCCGTCCGGGAGCTGGCGGACAAGGTGGGCGTGCCGGTGCGCGTCGCCCATGTCGAGGGCGACAGCCTCCCCGTGCCGGACGGCTTCCTCGCCGCCAACGCCTACCTCGGCGGCGCCGGCATCGCCGCGTGCCTGCGGGCCGGGGCCGACATCGTCGTCACCGGACGGGTCACCGACGCCGCCCTCGTCACCGGGCCCGCCGCCGCCCACTTCGGCTGGGGCCCCGAGGACCACGACGCGCTCGCCGGGGCCGTCGTCGCCGGGCACGTACTGGAATGCGGGACCCAGGCCACCGGCGGGAACTACGCGTTCTTCGGCGACCACGACGTCCGCAGGCCCGGCTTCCCGGTCGCCGAGATCCACGCCGACGGGTCCTCCGTCATCACCAAGCACGACGGTACGGGGGGTGTCGTCGATGTCGGCACGGTGACCGCGCAGTTGTTGTACGAGACCAACGGAGCCCGGTACGCGGGCCCGGACGTGACCGCCCGGCTCGACACCGTACGGCTGACGCAGGACGGACCGGACCGGGTCAGGATCTCCGGGGTGCGCGGCGAGGCGCCACCGCCCACCCTCAAGGCCGGGCTCGTCCGGATCGGCGGGTGGCGCAACGAGGTCGTCTTCGTCCTCACCGGCCTCGACATCGAGGCCAAGGCGCAGCTCGTACGGGACCAGTTCGAGGACGCGTTCGCCCGGTCCGGCGCCCGGCCCGCCGAGGTGCGGTGGGAGCTGGCCCGCACCGACCACGCCGACGCCCGCAGCGAGGAGACGGCCAGCGCCCTCCTCCGGCTTGTCGTCCGCGACCCGGACGCCGACGCGGTCGGCCGGGCGGTGTCGGGCGCCGCCGTCGAGCTGGCCCTCGGCAGCTATCCCGGCTTCCATGTCACCGCCCCGCCCGGGAAGGGCGCCCCCTACGGGGTGTTCGAGGCCGCATCCGTGCCCGCGGCCGAGGTGGAACACGTGGCCGTCCTGCCCGACGGGGGACGGGTGCGGGTGGCCGGGCCCGTGGAGACGCGGGTGCTCGCTCCGGTCGCGGAGCCCGCGCTGCCTCCCGCGCTCCCCGGGCAGGAGACGCGACGCGTCCCGCTCGGCCGGATCGCCGGGGCCCGCAGCGGCGACAAGGGCGGCGACGCCAACGTGGGCGTGTGGGTGCGCGGCGACGACGCCTGGCGCTGGCTGGCCCACGAGCTGACCGTCGAGCGCTTCAAGGAGCTGCTGCCGGAGACCGGTCCGCTCACCGTCGTACGCCACGTCCTGCCGCAGCTCCGCGCCCTGAACTTCGTCGTCCACGGACTCCTGGGCGAAGGCGTCGCCGCGCAGGCCCGCTTCGACCCCCAGGCCAAGGCGGTGGGGGAGTGGCTGCGGTCCCGGTGCCTGCCCGTCCCCGTATCGCTGCTGGACACCACGGAGGTGACCGCATGACCGTCCTGCCCACCGCACTCGACACCACAGGGCCCGAGTACGCCGCGCACCGCGAGGCCATGCTCGCGAAGCTCGCCGAGCTCGACACCGAGCACACCAAGGCGCTCGCGGGCGGCGGCGAGAAGTACGTGGCCCGGCACAGGAAGCGCGGCAAGCTCCTCGCCCGGGAGCGGATCGAGCTGCTGGTCGACCCGGACACCCCGTTCCTCGAACTGTCACCGCTCGCCGCCTGGGGCAGCGAGTATGCGGTCGGTGCCTCGCTCGTCACCGGGATCGGGGTGGTGGAAGGGGTGGAATGCCTGATCACCGCCAATGATCCGACGGTGCGCGGCGGGGCCTCCAACCCCTGGACGCTGAAGAAGGCCCTGCGGGCGAACGAGATCGCCTTCGCCAACCGGCTGCCCTGCATCAGCCTCGTGGAGTCGGGAGGTGCGGATCTGCCCTCGCAGAAGGAGATCTTCATTCCCGGCGGGGCGCTGTTCCGTGACATCACCCGGCTGTCCGCCGCCGGAATCCCGACCGTCGCCGTCGTCTTCGGGAACTCGACCGCCGGCGGTGCCTACGTCCCCGGCATGTCCGACCACACCGTGATGATCAAGGAGCGGTCGAAGGTCTTCCTCGGCGGGCCGCCCCTGGTGAAGATGGCGACCGGCGAGGAGAGCGACGACGAATCGCTCGGCGGCGCGGAGATGCACGCCCGTACCTCCGGCCTCGCCGACCACTTCGCCGTCGACGAGCAGGACGCGATCCGCCAGGCCCGGCGCATCGTCGCCCGCCTCAACTGGCGCAAGGCGCACGGCGACCCGGGGCCGGCCGAACCGCCGAAGTACGACGAGGACGAGCTGATCGGGATCGTGCCGGGGGATCTGAAGGTCCCCTTCGACCCGCGCGAGGTCATCGCCCGGCTGGTCGACGGCTCCGACTTCGACGCGTTCAAACCGCTGTACGGAAGCAGCCTGGTGACCGGCTGGGCGCGCCTGCACGGCTATCCCGTCGGCATCCTCGCCAACGCCCAGGGCGTGCTCTTCAGCGAGGAGTCGCAGAAGGCCGCCCAGTTCATCCAGCTCGCCAACCAGCGCGACATCCCCCTGCTCTTCCTGCACAACACCACCGGCTACATGGTCGGCAAGGAGTACGAGCAGGGCGGCATCATCAAGCACGGCGCGATGATGATCAACGCCGTGTCGAACTCCAGGGTGCCGCATCTGTCGGTGCTCATGGGCGCCTCGTACGGCGCCGGGCACTACGGCATGTGCGGCCGCGCCTACGACCCCCGCTTCCTCTTCGCCTGGCCGAGCAGCAAGTCGGCCGTGATGGGACCGCAGCAACTGGCCGGGGTGCTGTCGATCGTCGCGCGTGCGTCGTCCGCCGCCAAGGGGCTGCCGTACGACGACGAGGCCGACGCCGGGCTGCGCGCCATGGTGGAGCAGCAGATCGAGTCGGAGTCCCTGCCGATGTTCCTGTCCGGCCGGCTGTACGACGACGGCGTCATCGACCCACGCGACACCAGGACCGTCCTCGGGATGTGCCTGTCCGCGATCCACACCGCACCGGTCGAGGGCGCCCGCGGCGGCTTCGGCATCTTCCGGATGTGAGGACGAACGTGATCACCACCCTCCTTGTCGCCAACCGGGGCGAGATCGCCTGCCGGATCTTCCGCACCTGCCGTGAGCTGGGCATCGGCACGGTCGCCGTGTACTCGGACGCGGACGCCGACGCCCTGCACGTACGGGAGGCCGACACCGCCGTACGCCTGCCGGGGGCCGCGCCGTCCGACACGTATCTGCGCGGCGATCTCGTGGTGGCCGCCGCGCTCGCCGCGGGCGCCGACGCCGTCCACCCCGGGTACGGCTTCCTCTCCGAGAACGCCGGATTCGCCGCCGCCGTGCAGGACGCCGGGCTCGTCTGGGTGGGCCCCCCGGTCAAGGCCATCGAGCTGATGGCGTCCAAGACCCGCGCCAAGGAGCTGATGGCGGCCGCCGACGTGCCGCTCCTCGCACCCGTGGACACGCGGACCGCCACCGATGACGATCTGCCACTGCTGCTCAAGGCGGCGGCGGGCGGCGGCGGGCGCGGGATGCGGATCGTACGGGAACTGGCCGCGCTGCCCGCCGAGTCGACCGCCGCTGCCGCCGAGGCCGCCGCCGCCTTCGGGGACGGCGAGGTCTTCGCCGAGCCGTACGTCGAACGCGGCCGGCACGTCGAGGTCCAGGTCATGGCCGACGGACACGGGACGGTGTGGGCGCTCGGCACCCGGGACTGCTCGCTCCAGCGCCGCCACCAGAAGGTGATCGAGGAGGCGCCCGCGCCCGGCCTCGACGACGCGCTCCGGAACCGGCTGCACGAGGCCGCCGTCGCCGCCGCGCGGGCCGTCGGGTACCTCGGGGCGGGCACCGTCGAGTTCCTCGTATCGGCCGAAGGGCGCCCGTACTTCCTGGAGATGAACACCCGGCTCCAGGTCGAACACCCGGTGACGGAAGCCGTGTTCGGACTCGACCTCGTCGCCCTGCAACTGCGGATCGCCGAAGGCGGACCGCTGCCGGCCGACGGGCCCCCGCAGCCGCGCGGACACGCGGTCGAGGCCCGGCTCTACGCCGAGGACCCCGCCCGTGACTGGCAGCCACAGACCGGAGCACTGCTCACGCTAGACGTCCCCGAAGAACCCGGGCTGCGCCTCGACACCGGATACACCGGCGGCGACACGGTCGGCGTGCACTACGACCCCATGCTCGCCAAGGTCATCGCGCACGCCCCCACCCGCGCCGAAGCCGTACGCCACCTCGCCCGCGCACTGGAACGCGCCCGCATCCACGGGCCCGCCACCAACCGCGACCTGCTCGTACGCTCCCTGCGCCACCCGGACTTCGCCGCCGCCCGCCTCGACACCGGCTTCTACGACCGCCACCTGGACACCCTCGTCCAGCAGCCCGGGGGCCGCGAACTCGCCGCACTCGCCGCCGCGCTCGCGGACGCGGCAGGCAGCACTCACGGGGACGCGAGCCCCGGTCCCGCCCGCTTCGGCGCCTGGCGCAACCTCCCCTCGCAGCCGCAGACCAAGCGCTACCGCGGCGAGCCCGACGGCGCCGAGACGGAAGCCGCCTACCGGACCACCCGCGACGGTCCCGTCCCCGTCGCGGACGTCCGCGTCGTCACCGCGCGACCCGGCCACGTCACCCTCGAAACCGGCGGCGTCACCCGGCACTTCACCGTCACCGCCCACCACGACCGGGTGTACGTCGACACCGCCACCGGCTCGCACGCCTTCACCGTCCTGCCCCGCTTCACCGACCCCACCGAACGCACCGAACCCGGCTCCCTGCTCGCGCCCATGCCCGGCACCGTCGTCCGCCTCGCGGACGGTCTCGCACCCGGCGCGGCCGTCGAGGCCGGGCAGCCGCTGATCTGGCTGGAGGCCATGAAGATGGAGCACCGCATCCTCGCTCCCGCCTCCGGCACCCTCACCGCACTCCACGCCGCGCCCGGCCACCAGGTCGAGGTCGGCGCCCTGCTCGCCGTCGTCACCGAACCCGCAGCACCGGAGGAGAACGTATGAGCACCGCCCTCGACACCGAAGAGCACCAGGCCCTGCGCGCCGCTGTCGCCGCCCTCGGCAAGCGGTACGGCCGCGACTACATGACCTCCCTCGTCCGCGAGGGGGAGCACCCCCGAGAACTGTGGGCCGAGGCCGCCAAGCTCGGCTACCTCGGAGTGAACCTCCCCGAGGAGTACGGCGGCGGGGGCGGCGGCATGGCCGAACTCTCCCTCGTGCTCGAAGAGCTGGGCGCGGCCGGCTCGCCGCTGCTGATGATGATCGTCTCCCCGGCCATCTGCGGCACCGTGATCGCCCGCTTCGGCACCGAAGCCCAGAAGCGGCGATGGCTCCCCGGGCTCGCCGACGGCAGCATCACCATGGCCTTCGGGATCACCGAACCCGACGCCGGGTCCAACTCCCACCGCATCACCACCACCGCCCGCAGGGACGGCTCAGGACCCGACGCCGACTGGCTGCTCACCGGGCGCAAGGTCTTCGTCTCCGGCGTCGACATAGCCGAGGCGACCCTCATCGTCGGCCGCACCGAGGACGCCCGCTCCGGCAAGCTCAAGCCCTGCCTCTTCATCGTGCCGCGCGACGCACCCGGCTTCCAGCGCCGGCAGATCGACATGGAACTCCAGGCGCCGGAGAAGCAGTTCGAGCTGGTCCTCGACGACGTACGGCTGCCCGCCGACGCGCTCGTCGGCGACGAGGACGCGGGGCTGCTCCAGCTCTTCGCCGGGCTGAACCCCGAGCGCATCATGACCGCCGCCTTCGCCCTCGGCATGGGCACGTACGCGATCGCCCGCGCCGTGGACTACGCCCGCACCCGGCAGGTGTGGAAGGACCCCATCGGCGCCCACCAGGCCATCGCCCACCCGCTCGCCCAGTCGCACATCGAGCTGGAACTGGCCCGGCTGATGATGCAGAAGGCCGCGCGGCTCTACGACGAGGGCGACGACATGGGCGCGGGCGAGGCCGCGAACATGGCGAAGTACGCCGCGGCCGAAGCCTGTGTGAAGGCCGTCGACCAGGCCGTCCACACCCTCGGCGGCAACGGCCTGACCCGCGAGTACGGCCTCGCCTCGCTCGTCACGGCGGCCCGCGTCGCCCGGATCGCACCCGTCAGCCGGGAGATGATCCTCAACTACGTCTCCCACCAGTCGCTGGGACTCCCCAAGTCGTACTGACCGCGACAGTCGCGTCCAGGGTCTCCCCAAGCCCGTGCGACAGACGCGATTCTGGCACTCCACACCCGTGGAAGCATCCGTAGAAACACCCGTAGAAACGCCCGCCGAAGCATCGGTCGAAGGGGACTGCCATGGTGTTCAGCAGCGAGTACGCAGACGTTCCGGCCCTCGAAGTGCCCATTCACGAAGCCGTACTCGGACGGGCCGCCGCATACGGCGACACCGTCGCCCTGGTCGACGGGACGAACGGCCTCACGGTCACGTACGCCCAGCTCGACACGTTCCACCGGCGCATCGCGGCGGCCCTGGCCGAGGCGGGGCTGCGCAAGGGCGACGTCCTCGCCCTGCACAGCCCCAACACCATCGCCTACCCGGCCGTCTTCTACGGGGCGACCCGGGCCGGGGCCGCCGTCACCACCGTCCACCCGCTCGCCACCGTCGAGGAGTTCGCCAAGCAGCTCGGCGACTCCGGGGCACGGTGGATCGTCACCGTGTCCCCGCTCCTCGACACCGCGCGCAAGGCGGCGGCGCTCGCCGGCTCCGTCCGGGAGATCTTCGTCTGCGACCAGGCCGAAGGGCACACCTCCGTCCTCGACATGCTCGGCTCCACCGCACCCGAACCGCACGTGACCATCGACCCCGCCGAGGACGTCGCCGCCCTCCCGTACTCCTCCGGCACCACCGGCGCCCCCAAGGGCGTCATGCTCACCCACCGCTCCATCGGCACCAACCTGGAGCAGTTGCACCCCTTCATCCCCATGGGTCCTGGAGACACCATTCTTGCGGTGCTGCCCTTTTTTCATATATATGGGCTCACGGCTCTGATGAACGCCCCGCTGCGCTGCGGCGCCACGGTCGTGGTGCTGCCCCGCTTCGAGCTCGCCCAGTTCCTCGGCGCGATCGAGAAGTACCGCATCAGCGGGCTGTACGTGGCTCCGCCGATCGTCCTGGCCCTCGCCAAGCACCCCGCCGTCGGGCAGTACGACCTGTCCTCGCTGGATTACATCGTCAGCGCCGCCGCCCCTCTGGACGCCGGTCTGGCCACCGCCTGCTCCACCCGGCTCGGACTGCCGCCCGTCCGCCAGGCGTACGGCATGACCGAGCTCTCACCCGGCACCCACGTCGTCCCGCTGTCCGCCGAGAACCCGCCCCCCGGAGCGGTCGGGAAGCTGCTCCCCAACACCGAGATGCGGATCGTGGCCCTGGACGACCCGGGCAAGGACGCGGGGACCGGCACCGACGGCGAAGTGCTCATCCGCGGCCCCCAGGTGATGAAGGGCTACCTCGGACGCCCCGAGGCCACCGCCGACATGATCGACAGCGATGGCTGGGTGCACACCGGGGACATCGGGCGCGTCGACGACGAGGGCTGGCTGTACGTCGTCGACCGGGTCAAGGAACTGATCAAGTACAAGGGCTACCAGGTCGCCCCCGCCGAACTGGAGGCGCTGCTGCTCGGCCACGAACGGATCGCCGACGCCGCGGTCATCGGGGTGTACGACGCCGACGGCAACGAGATCCCGAAGGCGTACCTGGTACGCAGGGCCGGTGAGGAGACGCTGACGGTCGAGGACGTCATGGCGTACGTCTCCGAGCGCGTCGCCCCGTACAAGAAGGTCCGGCAGGCCGAGTTCATCGACGCCGTACCGCGGGCGGCCTCCGGGAAGATCCTCCGGCGCGAACTGCGCGACCGCGAGAAGACCGCCACGGCCGGCCCCGCCGACCCCGACTTCACCGACCCCGCCGCACCCCACCAGGAGAGCCCCGCATGACCCTCGCCGACCCGACGCACGTCCAGGGCGTCACGACCCTCACCCTCGACTCACCGGCGAACCGCAACGCGCTCTCCGCGCGGCTCGTCGGCGCGCTCGGGGAGGCCCTGGACGCCTGCGCGGCCGACGACACCGTACGGGCCATCGTCCTCACCCACACCGGCACCACGTTCTGCGCCGGCGCGGACCTCACGGGGCCACCCGACCCGGCGGCGTTCGTCGCGCTGATGCGCCGGATCGTCGCCCTGCCGAAGCCGGTCGTGGCCCGGGTCACCGGACACGTCAGGGCCGGCGGCCTCGGGCTGCTGAGCGCCTGCGACATCTCGGTGGCCGGGCCCGGCGCCTCGTTCGCCCTCACCGAGTCCCGGCTCGGCCTGGCCCCCGCCGTGATCTCGGTGCCGCTGCTGGCCCGCATGGACCCGGCGTCCGCCGCCCGCTACTTCCTCACCGGCGAACGCTTCGACGCGACGGAAGCCGCCCGCACCGGTCTGGTCACCCTGGCCGCCGAGGACGTGGACAAGGCACTCGAACCGGTACTGGACGGACTGCGCAGGGCCTCGCCGCAAGGTCTGCGGGCATCCAAGGAACTGGTCACGGCTACTGTGCTGAAGAATTTCGATCAGCACGCCGAAGACCTCATCGCCCGCTCGGCAGCCCTCTTCACCTCCGCCGAGGCACGGGAAGGGATGACGGCCTTCCTCGAACGACGGGACCCCGCATGGGTGTTGTGACACCCCCGAAGACACCGAAGCAGGACCGCAGCCGCGCCACGCGCCTGCGCCTCCTCGAAGCCGCGGTCGCCTGCCTCGCCGAACACGGCTGGGCGGGCTCCACGGTCTCCGTCGTCGCCGAACGCGCCGGGGTGTCGCGGGGCGCGGCCCAGCACCACTTCCCGACCCGCGAGGACCTGTTCACCGCGGCCGTCGAATACGTCGCCGAGGAACGCTCGGCCGCCCTGCGCGCCCTGCCCGTCCAGGGCCGCACGGAGGTCGTCGCCGCCCTCGTCGACCTCTACACCGGCCCGCTCTTCCGCGCCGCGCTCCAGCTCTGGGTCGCCGCGTCCAACGAGGAGCAGCTCCGCCCCCGCGTCACCGAACTCGAAGCCCGCGTCGGCCGCGAGACCCACCGCATCGCCGTCGGACTCCTCGGCGCCGACGAGGAGAAGCCGGGCGTACGGGAGACGGTCCAGGGCCTCCTGGACATGGCCCGCGGCCTGGGGCTCGCCAACCTGCTGACGGACGACGCGGCCCGCCGCCGCAGGGTCGTCGCCCAGTGGGCGGCCCTGCTGGACGGCGTACTGGACTGACAACCCGCCGTCAGTTCCCCAGGTTCGCGATCTGGTCGTACCCGCCGATCTCACGGGGGTCGCGCGAGCCCGGACCGATGTACGTGGCGGACGGCCGCACCAGCCGGCCCGTGCGCTTCTGCTCCAGGATGTGCGCCGACCAGCCCGCCGTACGGGCACACGTGAACATCGACGTGAACATGTGCGCCGGAACCTCCGCGAAGTCCAGCACGATCGCCGCCCAGAACTCCACGTTCGTCGCCAGCACCCGGTCGGGGCGCCGCGCGTGCAGCTCCTCGAGCGCGGCCTTCTCCAGCGCCTCGGCGACCTCGAAGCGCGGCGCGGCCAGCTCCCTCGCCGTACGCCGCAGGACGCGCGCCCGCGGGTCCTCGGCCCGGTACACGCGGTGCCCGAAGCCCATCAGCCGCTCACCCTTGTCCAGGGCCTGCTTCACGTACGCCGTCGCGTCACCGGTGCGCTCGATCTCCTCGATCATGCCGAGGACCCGGGACGGGGCGCCGCCGTGCAGCGGACCCGACATCGCGCCCACCGCGCCGGAGAGCGCCGCCGCCACGTCGGCGCCGGTCGAGGCGATGACACGGGCGGTGAAGGTGGAGGCGTTCATTCCGTGCTCGGCGGCCGAGGTCCAGTAGGCGTCGACGGCCTTGACGTGCTTGGGGTCCGGTTCACCGCGCCAGCGGATCATGAAGCGCTCGACGACGGACTCCGCCTTGTCGATCTCGCTCTGCGGGACCATCGCGTGCCCCTGCCCGCGCGCCGACTGGGCGACGTACGACAGGGCCATCACGGCGGCCCGCGCCAGGTCGTCGCGCGCGGTCCGCTCGTCGATGTCCAGCAGCGGTTTGAGGCCCCACACGGGCGCGAGCATCGCCAGGGCGGACTGCACGTCCACCCGGATGTCGCCGGAGTGCACGGGGATCGGGAACGGCTCGGCGGGCGGCAGGCCGGGGTTGAACGCCCCGTCCACCAGCAGGCCCCAGACGTTGCCGAAGGAGACCTGGCCGACGAGGTCCTCGATGTCGACACCGCGGTAGCGGAGCGAGCCACCCTCCTTGTCCGGTTCGGCGATCTCCGTTTCGAACGCGACGACTCCTTCGAGTCCGGGTACGAAGGCGGACATGGGGCGGCTCCCTCAGATCGGCGGCTGGTCCGGCGGCTGTGCGGCGACTGGTTGCTGAACGGCTGTGCGAAGGCCGAAGGCCACAGACGCCTGATCCAAGATATTGGCGGGTTCCCACGACGCGGGGAAGCGTGACATCCGGCACAGGGCCCCATTTCCCCGGTGGACGGTTACGGCCCCTCCCCGCCGGGCAGACTCGACCCCTGCGGCAGGATGGCCCCGTGCCCACCCCAGACTCCTCACCCTCCTCCGCTCGCACCCCTCGTCACGATTGCACCACCGATCCGGCCGTGATGCGCGAGCACTACCGTTCCGAGGACTTCACCGAGAAGGACCTCGCCGCCGATCCCATGGACCAGTTCGCCCACTGGTTCAGCCAGGTCGCAGCGGGCGGTGTGCTCCACGAGCCGAACGCGATGGTGGTCTCCACGGCCACACCCGAGGGCCGTCCGTCCTCCCGCACCGTGCTGCTCAAGCAGTACGACGACGGCGGCTTCGTCTTCTTCACGAACTACGGCTCCCGCAAGGGCCGCGAACTGGCCGCCAACCCGTACGTCTCTCTGCTCTTCCCCTGGCACCCGATGGCCCGCCAGGTCGTCGTCACCGGCAGAGCGGCCCGCGTGAGCCGCGAAGAGACGGTCGCCTACTTCCGCACCCGCCCGCACGGCTCCCAGCTGGGCGCCTGGGCGAGCGAGCAGTCGACGGTGATCGGCTCACGCGCGGAACTCGTCGACCGCTACGAGGAACTGGCCGCCCGCTACCCGGAGGGCGAGAAGGTCCCGGCGCCCCCGCAGTGGGGCGGCTTCCGCGTCGTACCGGACTCGATCGAATTCTGGCAGGGCCACGCGAACCGCCTGCACGACCGGCTGCGTTACGTACGCTCCACGGAGAACCCGGCCGCCTGGCACGTGGAACGCCTCTGCCCGTAGGACAGGCCCGGCTTCCCTGCCCGGACACGCAGAAACCCGCAGGCTCTGGTCCCTCCTTGCGGAGGAGCCGGCCGGACTTACCGGCGAGCCTGCGGGTCGGTGACTGCTTGGTTTTCGGCAGACAGCCTGCCGAGGTGCACAGTGTGCGACGACGGGCTGTCAGCCCGCAGCCACCTCACGAATCCGATAAGACTGCACTTTTCGGATCACCTCCTTTCAACGTGTACGTACACCGTAGGAACGTCTCCGGCTCCGCACAACCGATTTAACGAGCCTCCCGATTTCCGGGAAGTTCCGGGAAGTTCCCGGGAACGGGATGTGCCCTGGGTCACGTTCGAGTTGAATAGTGCGACGTGCGGCACTGGCGAACGCCTCCCGTAGGGGGTACGGAATGAGCGCTTCCAGTAGCAGGGGGACCACGGACGCCCTCGGCTCCGACGGTGAGCCGGAGCCCGGGGCGGAGTTGCTCGCGGCCCTGCTCGACGGCATGGACGCCGCGCTCTGCGCCTTCGACGCGGACGGCACGATCACCCACTGGAACCGCGAGGCCGAACGCATCCTCGGCTGGAGCGCCGGGGAGGCGGTGGGGCGGAGCGGATTCGCCGGGTGGGCGGTGCGCAGTGCGGACGCGGCGGACGTGCAGGGACGGCTCATGGCCGCCATGGGCGCCCCGGGGCGTCAGGTCCACGAGTTCGCGCTGCTGCGCAAGGGCGGCGGGCGGGTGCTCGTACGGACCCAGTCCGCTGGGGTGCGGGGAGCCGACGGGCGGCCCACCGGGGTGTACTGCGCGTTCGGCGAGGTGCACGCGCAGATCGATCTGGAGCGGGCGATCGCGCTCAGCGAGGCGCTGTTCGAGGACGCGTCGTGGGGTGTGGTCCTCGTCGACGTCGATCTGCGCCCGACCGTCGTCAACGCCCATGCGGCCCGCGCGCTCGGCGGAGGACGCGGGGCGCTGCTGGGCCGTCCGCTGGGTGAGCTGATCGTGCAGGGCGTGGAGGACCTGGAGGGCTCGCTGCGCCACGTTCTGGCCGAGGGGCCGCCACCCGCGCCCGCCGAACTGTGGGTGACGCTGCGGGCCCCGGACGGGGACCGGCGGCGCTGCTGGCGCAGCGGCTTCCTGCGGCTGGCCTCACCGCTCGCGGAGGAACCGGTTCCGCTCGGCGTCGGCTGGCTGTTCCAGGACGTGACGGCGGCGAAACTGGCCGAGCGGGAGGCGGACCGGCTGCGTTTCAGGTCGAACCAGCTGCACAGGGCCGCCGTCTCGGCGGCCGAGTGCGAGGACCCCATGGAGGCGGCGACGTCCACGCTGGACTACGCCCTGGCCGGATTCGCCGACCACGTGGTGGTGGATCTGCTGCCGGCCGACGGCGATCCCCGCCCCGTACGCACCCTGTCGACGCCCGCCGACGGTCCCGGCCCGTGCCTGCCGGTCTCCGGCGGCTCGGTCCCCGTGCGGTACGCGGCAGGGCACCCGGCCCTCCAGTCGCTGGACCGCGAGGGCTCGGTACGGGCGAGCGCGGGTGCCGGAGCCGAGGCGTGGGCGCTGGAACGGCGGTGGCCCGGGGACTCGGTCCACGCCCTGTGCGCGGTGCTGCGCAGCCGGGGCCGGACGCTGGGAGTGGTCACGTTCCTGCGTACGCGTCACCGCACGGCCTTCGAACGCCCGGACGCGGCCTACGCGGAGACGGTGGCCGCGAGGGTCGCCGCAGCGGTGGATCTGGCCCGCTCGCCGGGCCCCACCCCGGGCGACGCTCAGTGCCGGTAGAAGATCCGGTCCCGGTACTCCGTCATCACGCGCCCGTTCCACTCGTGCCCGCCATCGACATTCCCCGAGCGAAGCAACGGCGGTTCGATCCCCCGAGCCACCAGCGCCTCCGCCGCGGCCGCCATCATCGCCTGCATCACCGCGCTGGTGACCACCGTCGACGCGGGCGCGAACGGCGCCTCGACGCCCTTCGTCGTCAGTTCCGCGTCGCCGATCGGAATCTTGCTGTCGAGGACGATGTCGCAGTGGTCGCGCAGGAATCCGCCCGACGCGTGCCGGGACCTGGTTCCCTCCGCGTACGTCACCGACGTGACACCGATGACCGTCAGCCCGAGGGCGCGCGCGTTCTGGGCCATCTCCACCGGCAGCGCGTTGCGCCCGGAGAGCGAGATGATCACGAGGAGGTCGCCCGAGCGTGCGGGGCTGGAGTCCAGCACCGCCCCGGCCAGTCCGTCCACCCGCTCCAGCGCGGACCCCAGCGTCGCCGGCATGACGTCGACCCCCACCGTGCCGGGCACGGCGAGCAGGTTCATCAGGGCGAGGCCGCCCGCCCGGTACACGACGTCCTGGGCGGCGAGTGACGAGTGCCCGGCGCCGAACGCGAAGAGCCTGCCGCCCGAGGCGACCGTGTCGGCGATCGCGGCGCCCGCGGCGGCGATGCTCTCGGACTCCTCGTCGCGTACGCGCTCCAGCAGGCCGATCGCTGCGTCGAAGAACTGACCGGCCAACGTGCTGTCGCTCATCGAGGAGGGCCCTTTCAGCGGGATGGAATGTCCGTGCCGCCGATCACGTTGCGGTCTGGACCAGTGGACTGTCAATACCGCGCGGGAGCCCGCACCGCCCACTCTTCGGTCGGCGCGGCACGGTTGCCAGCGGTATGCGTCAGAATTGGTGCAGGGCCATCGCACGACGACTTCATGTCACAGCATCGAGGGGCACGTATGTCCGGACTGATCGACACCACGGAGATGTATCTCCGCACCATCCTCGAGCTCGAAGAGGAAGGCGTGGTCCCCATGCGCGCCCGGATCGCGGAACGGCTGGACCAGAGCGGTCCGACGGTCAGCCAGACGGTGGCGCGCATGGAGCGCGACGGGCTGGTCCAGGTCGCGGGGGACCGCCATCTGGAGCTGACCGGCGAGGGCCGCCGCCTCGCCACCCGCGTGATGCGCAAGCACCGGCTCGCCGAGTGTCTGCTCGTCGACGTGATCGGCCTGGAGTGGGAGCAGGTCCACGCGGAGGCGTGCCGCTGGGAGCACGTCATGAGCGAGGCCGTGGAGCGCCGGGTGCTGGAGCTTCTGAGGCACCCCACCGAGTCGCCGTACGGGAACCCGATCCCGGGCCTTGAGGAGCTGGGCGAGAAGGCCGAGGCCGAATCGTTCCTGGACGAGAGCATGGTGAGCCTCTCCGAGCTGGACCCCGGCGCCGACGGGAAGACCGTGGTCGTGCGCCGGATCGGGGAGCCGATCCAGACCGACGCCCAGCTGATGTACACGCTGCGGCGCGCGGGCGTGCAGCCCGGTTCGGTGGTCAGCGTGACGGCCTCGCCCGGCGGCGTGCTGGTCGGGTCCAGCGGCGAGGCGGCCGAGCTGGACGCCGAGGTGGCTTCGCACGTCTTCGTCGCGAAGCGCTGACCAGGTGAGGAAGGGGCGTTGAGCGCGCCCCGAAGCGGTGGCGTGGCGGTACGGCGACGGTGTGCCGGAGGTTCGGTGACCGGACCGTAACGCCCGCTTTCTGTTTTCCGTCCGGAATCGCAGCGCCCGGACGAATCGCGTGCCAGGCTGTGGCCAGGCATATGACCTGAGGGTGTCGGCCGGATCGGATCGATCCGGGCCGCGCGGTCGGGGAGGGAGCAGGGAATGCGCCCGTCGTACTGGCATGTGCACCAGAAGGTGACTGCCGCGCCCACGGACCTGGTGAGCGCCCCGCCCCGCGCGCACGGCGCCGGAAGGACCCGCTCCGGAACAGGGGCGGGCCCCGGTGCTCACTGGCACCGGGGCCCGTCCTCCCCTTCGCCGACCTGGAGCCCCGAGCTCTCAAGGTCGGCCCCGACGGACCGTTTTCCCCGAGCGGTCCGCCCCCCGGGGAAGATCTCCCCAGGGCGGCGGACGCCAATCCTTGAGGGTCGTCACTCGAACGAGGGGTGTTGTGTGCCGGAACCCGGTTTTCGAATACGAGTTCGATAACCTGGCGTGACGCGACCACGCGGTGATCGGGAACGAGAAGGGGGTGCCAGGGCTATGGTGCGGCGCATCGATGTGACCGGATACGACGGTGTACGTCTCGCGGCGTGGGAATTCGCCGATCCGCCCAAGGAGAGCGCGGAGGCGGCGCGAGCGCCCGGGATCTTAATGCTCCACGGACTGATGGGCCGGGCCGCCCACTGGGCCTCCACGGCCCGCTGGCTCGCCGAGCGCCACCGGGCGTTCGGGCTCGACCAGCGCGGGCACGGCCGCAGCGAGAAGCCGGCCGAAGGCCCGTACACCCGCGACGCCTACGTCGCGGACGCCGAGGCCGCGATCGAACAGCTCGGTCTCGCCCCCGTCACCCTCGTCGGACACTCGATGGGCGCCCTCACCGCCTGGCAGCTCGCCGCGAAGCGCCCCGATCTCGTCCGGGCCCTGGTCATCTGCGACATGAGGGCCTCCGCCCTCGGGGCCGCCTCCCAGCGCGAGTGGGAGGACTGGTTCAACGCCTGGCCCGTCCCCTTCGCGACGCTCTCCGACGTACGCAAGTGGTTCGGCGAGGACGACCCCTGGGTGGAGCGGCCCAACCCCGCCCGCGGCGAGTTCTTCGCCGAGGTGATGGCGGAGCGGGCCGACGGCTGGCGCCCCGTCTTCTCCCGTCGGCAGATGCTGGAGTCCCGGGCGACCTGGGTCTTCGAGGCGCACTGGGACGAGCTGGCCCAGGTCCGCTGCCCGACCCTGGTCCTGCGCGGCCTCGACGGCGAGCTGGGAAGGGCGGAGGCCCAGGAGATGGTCCGCGTCCTGCCGCGTGGCCAGTACGCGGAGGTCGCCGACGCCGGCCATCTCGTCCACTACGACCGGCCGGAGGGCTGGCGGGCCGCGGTGGAACCCTTCCTGGAGCAGCTCGCCGAGGACTTCCGCGAGGACCGCGAACCGGTCTCGCCGTAACCCCCCCCGCGGTCAGCCCTTGCTGACCGCGGTCAGGATCTCCGGGAGCCGGCGCGCCGTGCGGGGCGCGGCCAGCCGTACCCCGGCCCAGCCGATGAGCGCCCCGTACACCGCCCCCACCGGCAGCACCAGCCACAGCCGGCCCTGCTGGTCGCTCACGTGCAGCGCGATCGTGAGGGCGAGGACCGGTGCGCAGAGCAGCGCCGCCGACACCATCCCGCCGAGGACCGAGATCCAGGCGAGCCCTGCCTGCCCCGGCGCCGCGTTCTTGAACGCGCCGTCCTGGGGGATCGAGTACGGGAACATCGCGGAGGCCAGCGCACCGGTCGCCAGCATCGCGCCCAGTACGGCGAGGGACACCCCCAGCGCCCCGGGCAACGCCCCCCAGTCCCCGAGCACCGCGGCCGTCAGCACGTTGACGAGGACCGTGAACGGCAGCGTGATCAGCAGCAACGCCAGCGCCCGCGCCCGGAGTTCCGCATAGGCGTCCCGGGTCGAGGAGATCGTCAGGGTCACCATCCAGAAGGCGGAGGTGTCCTGGCCGAACTGGTTGTACATCTGGATGCCCAGCATCCCGGCCGCGAAGCTGGTGAAGTACACCGAGCCGGTGCCCTGAAGCGCGTTGAGCAGCGGGACGATCAGGCCGATCGCCAGCGCCGTCACCCAGGCCGCCTTCGTCTTCGGGTCCCGTGCCACGTACCGCAGGCTGCGCTCCATCACCGTGCCCGTGCGCCCCTCCGGCAGCAGCGCGAAGAGCCCGGAACGGCCCGGTCCGGACGTCGTGCGGGCCGGCTCGGCCGCCGCGAGCGTGGAGCCGTCCGGTGCCGTCATCAGCTTCGTCAGACTCCGCTGCCACATCCACACCAGGGCGACCAGCGCGAGTACGGAGATCAGCAGCTGAAGGGCGGCCCGCCCGTACGCCCCCTCCGACGCGGAGCCCACCGCGCCGATCGCCGAGGCGGGCGGCAGCCAGCCCACGACGTCGGCGGCCGGTTCCAGGGAGGAGAGCCCACCGGCCCGGCCGAGCCGCTGCATGCCGAAGTTGACGAACTGGAAGCCCACCGCGATCACCAGCCCGCTGAGCACCGCCAGATCACGGCCCTTGCGGGAGGTCAGCAGCCGGACGTTGGCCGTGGCGACGGACCGTGCCAGCGCGACACAGACCAGCAGCGTCAGCGGGACCGCTATCACCCCGGTCACCGCGGCCGCCGCCCCGTGCGCGACGGCGACGGCCGAGCCGAGGCCGAGGCAGAGCGTGAACAGCGGCCCGATGCCGATCAGCGAGGCCACCAGCAGCGCGCCGATCAGCGGGCGGGGCCGCAGCGGCAGCATCACCAGACGGCTCGGGTCGAGCGTCTCGTCACCGCTCGGGAAGAACAGCGGCATCACGGCCCAGCCGACCGCCAGCAGGCCGGTCAGCAGCACCACGAGGGCGTCCGCGTGGGCGGTGCCGCGCAGGGCGACCAGGCCGATCACCTGGGCGACGGCCAGCAGCAGCGCGAACACCATGGACGAGATGTACGCGGCCTTCCGGCCGGACGACTGGCGCAGTCCGTTGCGCAGCAGCGTCAGCTTGAGCCGTACGAAGACGGAGACGATCCCCTCGCTCCGGCCGGCCGGAGCGGCGGTCCCCACAGGGGCGTCGAGCACGGTCATCGGGTGCCGCCCAGCCAGTCCAGGGAGTCCCCGGTGTCACGGCCGCCCGCGCCGACCAGTTCGAGGAAGGCGTTCTGGAGGGAGGGCGCGTCGCCCCGTACCTCGGCGAGCGTGCCCTGGGCGCGAATCCGGCCCGCCACCATGACGGCCACCCAGTCGCACAGCGACTCGACCAGTTCCATCACATGGCTGGAGAAGACGACGGTCGCGCCGGACCGGGTGTACCGCTCCAGGACCCCGCGGATCGTCTGTGCGGACACCGGGTCGACACCCTCGAACGGCTCGTCGAGGAAGAGCACTTCCGGGTTGTGCAGCAGCGCGGCGGCGAGCCCGATCTTCTTCCGCATCCCGGTCGAGTAGTCCACGACGAGCTTGTGCTGCGAGCCCGCCAGGTCCAGCACGTCGAGCAGCTGGGTGGCCCGCTTGTCGACCTCGGCCCCCGGAAGCCCGCGCAACCTGCCCGTGTACGCGAGGAGTTCGCGCCCCGAGAGCCGCTCGAAGAGGCGCAGGCCCTCCGGAAGCACCCCGATCCGGGACTTCACCTCGACCGGGTCCAGCCACACGTCGTGGCCGCCGACCTCGATTTTCCCCATGTCGGGCCGGAGCAGTCCCGTCACCATCGAGAGCGTGGTGGTCTTCCCCGCACCGTTGGGTCCCACGAGTCCGATGAACTTGCCCGCGGGCAGCTCCAGATCGATCCCCGCGACCGCGGTCTGTTCCCCGAACCGCTTCCACAGCCCCTGAACGCGCACGGCGGGCGGCGCTGTCCGCGCACCGCCCGCCTCAAGGACCCCTCCGGCGCCCGCACTTCCGTGCGCCGCGGCCCTGTTCTCTGCTGTGGTGTCTGCCTGGTCAGGCATGGCACTGCCTTTCGATATCCCCGATTGTGGGGACCACCCTACGAAAGGCGCGCCTTGGCGTCGGCAGCCTCCCGCGCACAGGCGTAGGCGAGCGGGCTGATCAGCTCCTCCGCGTCCGGCAGCCACCGGTTGGCGGGAGTGGGGCGCCGGGCCCACTGCACCGCTCCGCGGCCGCCGACACGGGTCGGCGGACCGGCCACGTAATGACCGTCGCCGCGGCTCACGAGATCGATGGCGTCGGCGTTCCACCCGAGGCTCCGTACGAGGTCGGCGGCCTTCGCGGCGGCGCCGGGCAGGACGAAGAACAGCATCCGGCGGTCGGGGGTGCAGGTCACGGGTCCGAGCGTCAGCGCCATCCGCTCCATCCGGGCCAGGGCCAGGAAGCCGGCCGACTCGGGGACGTCGATCGCGTCGAAGGTCCGTCCGGTCGGCAGGAGGATCGAGGACGTCGGCTGTTTCGACCACATCCTGCGGGCCGCGGCCGCGCTGCCTGTCGCCTGTCCCGCCCAGTCCGGACGGGTGGGGTGGGCTCCTGGCGCGACGCAGTCCGTGTCCCCGCACGAGCAGCGCTCCACCCCCTCGACGGCTTCGAGCCAGGTGCCCGGGAACACGTCCCAGTGCCGCTCTTCCGCATACCTCACTGCGGCGTCGAGCAGTTGCTCACCTCGCTGTTGGGGGACCTGTGCGGTTTCCGTGACTCCGATGGGCTCTTCCACGAACAACACAACTCCCGCCGCCACCTGGGGTTACGGGCGCGGCGCGCCCGGTCACGGTGCATCGATCCTGCATATGGGGCGCATCGAGGCATGGACGGGGGCGCGCGTGCGGCAGTGCATCGATGTGCGGGTAGCCACATACAGGAGTGTGTGACGACCCGTGCCGAGAAACCGCGACAGCTCGTACCGAATGCCGATGAATATGCGCATTTCTTGTATATCTGCCGGGCAGTGATGCCTTCACCGATCACTGCGGTCTCAGGGGGAAACATGGCAGCCAGACCTCTCGTCGCCCGCCAGCCGAACGAACGGCTCCAGACGCTCATTCAGGAGGCCGCCTGCTCCAACGCCGGCCTCGCCCGCCGCGTCAACATGGTCGGAGCCGAGCGCGGGCTCGATCTCCGCTACGACAAGACGTCCGTCGCCCGGTGGCTGCGCGGACAGCAACCACGGGGCAGGGCACCGGGAATCATCGCCGAGGCGCTGGGCCGCAAGCTCGGCCGTACGGTCACGATCGACGAGATCGGCATGGCCAACGGCAAGAACCTCGCCTCGGGCGTGGGCCTCCAGTTCGCCCCCACCGTGCTCGGCGCGATCGAGCAGGTCTGCGAGCTGTGGCGCAGCGACGTGGGGCGGCGCGATCTGCTCACCGGATCGGCGGTGGCCGCCTCCGCCCTCGTCGAACCAAGCCGCGACTGGCTGATCACCGGCGCCGACCCCCAGGTGGCCCGGGCCGCGGGCGCCCGCGTCGGTATGCCCGATGTGGAGGCGGTGCGGGCGATGACGGCCGCGCTCGTCGACCTGGACCACCGGTTCGGCAGCGGACACGTGCGGCCGGTCCTGGTGCACTACCTCAACAGCGTGGTGTCCGGGCTGCTTTCGGGGGCGTACCGCGAAGCGGTCGGCCGGGAGCTGTTCGGGGCCGTGGCACGGCTGACCGAACTCGCCGGGTACATGGCGGTGGACACCGGTCAGCCGGGGCTCGCCCAGCGGTACTACATCCAGGCGCTGCGGCTGGCCCAGGCGGCGGGCGACCGCGCCTACGGCGGCTATGTGCTGGCCGCTTCGATGAGCCATCTCGCCGCGCAGCTCGGCAATCCGAGGGAGATCGCGCAGCTCGCGCGGGCCGCGCAGGAGGGTGCGCGGGGGCGGGTGACCCCGCGGGCGGAGGCGATGTTCCACGCCGCGGAGGCGCGCGGGCACGCGCTGATGGGCGATGCCCGCACCTGTCAGGTGGTGGCGGGCCGCGCGCTGAAGGCGCTGGAGCACGCGGAGTCGGACAGCGGGGACGACCCGCCGTGGATCGCGCACTTCGACGCGGGCTACCTCGCGGACGAACTGGCGCACTGCCACCGGGATCTGGGGCAGGGCGAGGCGGCCGCCCGCCGGGCGACGGAGGCCCTGGCCGCGCTGCCGGAGTCCAAGGCCCGGCGCCGGGGCATCGGGCTGGTGCTGCTGGCGAGCGCGCAGGTGCAGATGAGAGAGGTGGAGCAGGCGTGCCATACGGGAAACCGGGCGGTGGACCTGCTGGCGACGGTGCGTTCCAGCCGGGGTGCGGAGTATCTCGATGACCTCCAGCAGCGGCTCCTGCCGTACGGGGACGAGCCCGCGGTGCGTGAGTTCGGCGCCCGGCTGGAGCTCCAGGCCGCGTAGCGACGCCTTCGGGAGGCCGCCCGCCGGGATGAACCGGGACAGCGGGGCGCAGGGTCCCATGTGAAGGGGTGGTGAGCGGTATCACGCGCTTGGCGGAGTGCGGCAACCACCCGATAGCGTGGGCCGACGATTCCGTAGGTTGACACGTAGGAGTCCCGGTGACGCAGAGCGGACAGGGTGACGAACAGCAGTCCCCTGCTGTACGGCCCGCGCACGAAGGTGTCGTGCTGCCCGCGGAGGGCGGTGCGCCCTGGACCGCGGGCCCGCCCGCGGCAGGGCCGGCCGATCAGGCCGTCCCCGCGGGAGGGCAGCCGTGGGGATCGCCCTGGGGCCCCCAGGGCGGCCAGCCGCAGGCCCCGGACGCTCCGGCCCCCGGGCAGCTGCCGCCGGCCCGGCAGGACGGACAGCTGCCGCCCGCACAGCCGTACGCGGGCGGGCAGCCCGGTCCGTACGGGAACGCGCCGTCGCAGCCCCAGCCGGGGGCGTATCCCGCGCAGCCGGGGCCGTACCAGCAGCAGGGCCAGTACCCGCAGCCCGGCCAGTACCAGCAGCAGGGGCCGTACGGGCCGCAGCACGGCCAGTACGCGACCCAGCAGCAGCCCGATGGCGCCTACCAGCCCCAGCCTCACGCGCAGAACCCGTCGCAGCCCCTGCCGTACGCGCAGCCGCTGCCCCCGGAGGCCGTTCCGGGTCTCGCGCCGGCGGCCGGCGGGGACGCGGACGCCACGCAGTTCATCGCGCCCGTGCCCGGCGGTCCCGGTGGGCTGCCGCCCGAGCGCCCCGCCGATTCCACCCGGTTCCTGGGGCAGGCGGCGCCGGGTGAGGCCGAAGCGACCCAGCTCATACCCCCGGTGCCCGGTGGGGCTCCGTACGGGATCAGACCCGGGACGCCCGGTGAGCGGCCGCCGCCCGCCGAGTTCGACAACCTGTTTCGCAGCGAGGCCCCTTCGGGCGCGACGCAGCAGATGCCGCACTTCGATCCCTCGCAGCAGCAGCACGCGCCGCACCAGCCGCCCCACGGCCCCCAGGGCTATCAGTCCGGACTCCAGGGCGTACAGGGCGCCCAGGGCATGCCGGAGCCGCAGCAGGACCACGAGCCGCCGCGCAAGCGGTCCGCGCACATCCCGCTGATCGCTGCGGTCGTCGTCGGCTGCGCCGTCATCGGACTCGGGGCGGGCGCCCTGATGAGCGGCGGCGAGGAGAAGCCGGACGACACGCAGCCGGTGGCCTCGCAGAGTTCGGCGGCCGAGCAGCCCAGCACGCAGCCGGCGGACCCCGCCGAGCCGCAGGCGCAGGCACTCGACAAGCTGCTCGCCGACAGCAACAACAGCCGGGCGGCCGTGATCAGCGCGGTCGAGAAGATCAAGTCGTGCCAGGCCCTGGACCAGGCCGCGAACGATCTGAAGGGTGCGGCCCAGCAGCGCCGCGACCTGGTGACCCGGCTCAAGGACCTCACGATCGACCAGCTGCCGCAGCACACCGAGCTGGCGTCCTCGCTGACGAAGGCCTGGCAGGCGTCCGCTTCCGCCGACGACCACTACGCCGCCTGGGCCGTTCAGGCCAAGAACAACAAGAAGATCTGCAAGGGCGGCCACGCCAGGTCGACCAACGAGACGGCGCAGGCGACCGTGCGCAGCGGCGAGGCCACCACGGCCAAGCGGCAGGCGTCCGGGCTGTGGAACTCCGTCGCGACGAAGTACGGGCTGACGAAGCGCACCCCGCAGGAGCTCTGAGGCAGTGATGCGGAAGGCCCGGTTCCGGAGATCCGGAACCGGGCCTTCCGTGCGAACCGGCAGGCGTCAGCGGTGTCAGCTGACGCTGCGGGCGTCCGACAGGGTCTTCGAGACGTCAACGAAGCCCTTCCTGTCGGCGACGAGGCGACCGTCGCGTACCACCTGGAACGTCACCTGCCCGTTGACGATGCGCGGGTACGTCGAGGTGCCGAGCATGTCGTTGAACCGCCAGCGCAGCACCGGGGTGAGCCCGCCGGTGTCCACCTCGGTGCCCCGGTTGAGGCTGGCCGAGACCTTTCCCGAGGTGATCCGCGGCTCCTCGATCTCCTCGATGACGGCCCTCAGCACGGTGTACGCGATCCAGGTGGTCTGCACACCGGTGTCCTCGGGGTCGACCCGGTTGTCGGCGAACGCGTACTGGCGGATCACCCGGCGCATCTCGGCCCAGCGGGAGTCGTTCGAGTCCGGGTACCAGCCGGTGACGTACGCACCCTCGAACGGGCTGTTCCGCCCGCCCGTGCGGTCGATGAGCGGCTGGCCGACGCTGCCGAGGACGGACGAGACGCGCACCCGGCTGCCCTCCGGTTCGAGCCTGCGGAAGGAGTCGAAGAACGTCTCCGTACGGTCGCCGAGCACCGCCGTCACGCAGCCGTCGCCGGCCTTCTCCAGTGCCTCGGCGGCCTGTTCGTCGTACGACGTGGCCTCCTCCGGAGCCAGGATGTCGACGGACTTGGGCCGACGGGACTCGGCGAGGCTGGTGTTGAGGAGCGGCGGCATTCCGTCGCCACTGATCGAGTCGGGCCGCACGAGGGAGACGCGCTCGCAACCGGCCGCCAGCTGCTTGCCGTTGCCCGCCAGCAGTGCGGGCTGGCCGCCGTTGACCGGGTAGGAGTTGTAGCTCGTGAACTCCTCGCTGGAAGCCCCGTATCCGCCGACGTACGGGATTCCGGCGGCCTCCAGCGGGGCCATGAACGCCTGCCCGTGCCGGCTGTACGAGCCGACCACCGCCGCCGCGTCCTGCTTGACCGCCTCCCGGGCACACCTTCCCGCGCCGAGCAGGGTGTCGCCCTCGTCGCAGGTGACCACCCGCAGCTCGTGCCCGTCGATGCCGCCCTGGTCGTTGACCCAGCGGGCGTATGCCGTCGCCATGGCCGTGACGCCCGCCGTCTTCTGGGGCGAGCCGTCCGCCGCGCGGTCGGGGGCCCAGGTCATCACGGTCACGGTCTCCGCTGAGCTCCCCGAGGCCCCGGGGAGTACACCGCAGCCGGAGGTGAGCAGCGCCCCGGCGGCGGCCGTGGCGGTCAGGAGTCGGAAGGGGCGGAGTGGGGTGAGGCATCGCCGTCCGGTCATGGGAATGAACATTTCCGG
The DNA here is from genome assembly GCF_056430475.1 of Streptomyces sp. NPDC045968. NCBI lineage: Bacteria > Bacillati > Actinomycetota > Actinomycetes > Kitasatosporales > Streptomycetaceae > Streptomyces > Streptomyces sp. NPDC045968. The sequence continues at coordinate 91,591 of NZ_JBWKLF010000008.1, forward strand.
TCCCGGGGTAACGCCGCTGTGTGCTGCGCGCAACGCTCGGTGACGTCCAGGTGAATTACGGGGGGCCGTCCGCACACAAGGAAAGGGAACGTACGATCGACAACCGTGCAGCAAGGTTCGGAGAACTCTTCCCGTCGCGGCCGTCGCTCCTCCACCATGGGCGGCATGCCGCTCAATGACATGCCCTGGTGGCGCTGGCGCAGCAACGTGCGCTCGGCGCTGCACATGCTCTCCGACCCCGTCTTCCACCACGAGTGCTGGCTGGCGGGCCGGGAGGGGTACGGCGACGTCACCGACGCCGTGTACCGCCTGGTCGAGGACACCTGGCTGGACAACTGGTCCGCCGAGAAATACGTCGGCACGATCTTCCGCGACTCCGCCGAGGCCGCCCTCGTGGACGTCGCCGCGCTCCGCGTGCTGCGGATCATGCACCAGGTCGGCGCCGACGCCCCCGTGTCCGCCTATCTGGAGCACCACGGCTGGCCGGAGGCCGTACGGGCAGCCCGCGAGGCCCATGTGATGCTCGCCACGAACGACGGCGAGGACCCGGACACTCCGCCGCGCTCGCTGGACGTGCTCCGCATCATGACCAGATCGGCCTGAGAGGGGGCGGGTGTGGCACCCTACGGGCATGACCGCGCCGCAGCCTGCCGATTCCGTCCCCGCCGCTGCCTCGGACGCCGAGTCCGAGCAGTACATCCTCACGCTCTCCTGCCCTGACAAACAGGGCATCGTGCACGCCGTGTCGAGCTATCTCTTCATGACCGGCTGCAACATCGAGGACAGCCAGCAGTTCGGGGACCACGACACCGGTCTGTTCTTCATGCGCGTCCACTTCTCGGCGGACGCCGGGGTGACGGCCGAGAAGCTGCGGGCCAGCTTCGCCGCGATCGGCGACTCGTTCCGGATGGACTGGCAGATCCACCGCTCGTCGGACCGGATGCGGATCGTGCTGATGGTGAGCAGGTTCGGGCACTGCCTCAACGACCTGCTGTTCCGTTCGAGCAGCGGTGCGCTGCCCGTGGAGATCGCGGCCGTCGTCTCCAACCACAAGGACTTCGCGGAGCTCGTCTCCTCGTACGGTGTGCCCTTCCGGCACATCCCGGTGACCAAGGAGACGAAGGCGGACGCGGAGGCGCAGCTGCTGGAGCTGGTCCGCGAGGAGGGCGTCGAGCTGGTCGTGCTCGCCCGCTACATGCAGGTGCTCTCGGACGATCTCTGCAAGCAGCTGAGCGGCCGGATCATCAACATCCACCACTCGTTCCTGCCGAGCTTCAAGGGTGCGAAGCCGTACCACCAGGCGCATGCGCGTGGTGTGAAGCTGATCGGCGCGACCGCGCACTACGTGACGGCCGACCTCGACGAGGGGCCGATCATCGAGCAGGAGGTCGAGCGGGTCGGCCACGGTGTCACGCCGGACCAGCTGGTCGCCGTGGGCCGCGACGTGGAGTGCCAGGCGCTGGCGCGCGCGGTGAAGTGGCACGCGGAACGGCGCATCCTGCTGAACGGCCGCCGCACGGTGGTCTTCGCGTAGAGGGGGCGCGGGGTCGCTACAGGCGGCTCAGCGACGCGGCGGCGAAGAGTACGTCGCGGATCGCCTCGCGGTCGCCCTCCTGGCCCGCCGCCGCTTCCACCGGGGAGATGTGGCCCGCGACGAGCTGGCAGAACTCCACGCCGTCCAGGGCCACTTGCGCGACCACATGGGCGGGGGAACCGACCGCCGCGGGTGAGTCCAGGGCGATGTACCAGTCACCACCGCCGAGGCCCTCGATCTCCAGGTGGAGCGAGCGGCCCGGGGAACCGGCCGTGACGAGGTGGCGGGCCGGTTCCGCCAGGCCCGTGCGCCGGCGCTCGGCGAGAGCGGCCGGCAGCATCCGGGCGGACAGGTCGATCATCCGGTGGAGGTGCGCCGGGGACGGTGCCTCGTACGGATAGTCCACCGCGGCCGCGATGTCACCGCCGTGCACCCAGCACTCGAAGGCCCGGTCGAGCAGGGAGTCCTGGAGCGGCAGGGCGAAGTCCCCGTACGGGACGGAGAGTTCCGCGACGCCGCGGCCCGCGAAGGACACCGTCCGGATGAGTGTGTGGGTCTGGTCGCGCCACGGCTCGCGGACGGTGCGGGTCAACGGCCGATAAGCGGCTGCCCAGTATGTTTCGGTCCGCTCGGCGGGCGACCGGGGCCGTTCACCGCTGCCGAGCGGGTCTTCGAGGCCGAGCGCCGTGGAGACCAGACCGTCGACGGTCATCAGATGCCCTATGACTCCGGCCACCGTCGTCTTGCGGTTCACGGCACGCTCGCCCTCGAACCACCTCAGCCGGACCGGGGCGTGCCACTCCGCGTCCCCGATGTCGCGGAGCAGGGCGTCGAGCCGGGCGGTCTCCGCGTCGTACGGAGTGGCCCAGGCGGGCACCGGGATCCTGGCCGGCCGACGGCCCAGGCAGCCTTCGATGACCCTGGAGCGGAGCAGCGGGTCGAGGTCCAGGCTGCGGTCCGTGTGCAGGAGACCCACGGCGTCGCGCAGCCGCAGGGCCTCGTCCGCACAGGGCGCGCACCCGGTGAGGTGCTCCTCGACGGCCGCTGTCTCCTCGGCGGAGCAGGCGGCCAGGGCCCAGGCGCCCAGCAGGGCCTTGAGGACCCGGTGGGAGAGGGCGGGCGACGACGGTGATGCCACGGAGTGTTCCGGTTCCGGTCTCGGAGCCGGGGTGCGCTCCTCGGGAGGGGAGGCGGGGGCGGCGGGAGGCTGGGGGAGCGAGGGTGCGGAGGCCGGGTCGAGGTCGTCGGCGGCGGCCCGCTGACCGGGGATGCGCCGGGCGTCCCTGACCTCCTCGTCCCGCTCCTCGCCCTCGCGGCCGGCGCCGTCATGACCGCTGTCCTCGTGGCCGCTCACAGCGACCGCCCGTATCCCGGCGGGGAGAACCCCTCCAGCGGGCGGGTGTTCGCGGTGGAGAGCAGCTGGAGGCCGAGCCGCAGCCGTCGCCTGGCCTCGTCCTCGGTGACTCCGAGGTCGGCGGCGGTCTGGCGGTAGTCCCGGCGCTGGATGTAGGCGAGCTCCAAGGCGGCGCGCAGGGGTGCGGGCATGGAGGCCACGATGTAGTCGGCGCGGGCCGCGGCCGTGGCCCTGCGGACCCGCTCCTCCAGATCCTCCGGTCCCGGTGCGCCGGCCTCGTCGTCCTCGGAGGTCCCGTACGGGGAGACCTCCGCTTCGCGCAGGCGCTGCACGGACTGGCGGTGGGTGAGCCGGGTCACCCAGGACCTCATCGAGCCCTGCTTGGGGTCGTAGGCGTCCGGGTTCTCCCAGACGTAGCCGAACACCTCGCGGGTCACCAGGTCGGCGGCGTCCTCGTCGTCCAGCATCCGGTGGGCCTGGCTGTGGACGAGTGAGGCGAAACGGTCGTAGAGCTCGCCGAGGGCCGCCGCCTCGCCCCGCGCCAGCCGCTGCTGCATCCGGCGGTCCCAGCGGGGTGGTGCGTCCTTTGCCATGAATCCCCCAGCCCTGTGCCCCTCGTCACGTCGAATGTAGTCGCGCGCACCGTCCGGGACGGGCCTTTGCACCAAGTAAGCCCAAGTACGCCCCCCGCTGCGGCCCCGGATGATAGGGAAACTGTGCGCATTCGGCGTTTCGTGGTGGTAGAGATGGGCAGCCGCGATAAGGAACTGAAACTTCCGGATCGCCGGGCTCCCTGAAGGAGAGGTCCAGTCGCGTGACGTTGAAGGTGGACGAGACCGAGCAGGGCGCGTGGACCGTGCTGCGCATACATGGTGAACTCGATCTGGTGAGCTCACCCGTCGTACGCCAGTCCGTCCACGGGGCGGTGGCGGAGGGCCAGCACGATGTGGTGCTCGATCTCACCGGGGTGTTCTTCTGCGATTCCAGCGGCGTCGGTGTGCTGATCGCCTCCCGCCGCCTGATGAAGTCCTGCGGGGGCCGGCTGCGGCTGGTCCTCCCGGCCCGCGGCGCGGAGGACGGCTCCCACGTCAACAAGGTGCTCGGGGCCCTGGGAGTGCGCAGGCTCTTCGAGGTCTACCCCGACGCGGCCGCGGCGATCGTGGACGAAGCCCATCCGCTCTCGGCGTGACACTCCGATTCAACACCATGTTGTAACACCGGCAGCCTCCGTTAGTGACACGTGACGCCTGTCGGCGTCGTACGCTCCCCGCATGGACAGCGCAGAGTACGAGCGCAAGATCGCGCACCGTTTCGCCGCCTTCGACCAGGACGGCAACGGCTATATCGATCGCGCCGATTTCAACGCCGCAGCGGCCCGGCTGCTCAACGAGTTCGGTACGACGGCCCGCTGCGACAAGGGCCAGGCGCTCTATACGGGGGCCGAGGCCTTCTGGCAGGGCATGGCGGGCATCGCGGACGTGGACGGGGACCAGCGGGTCAACCGTGAGGAGTTCGTCGGCGGGGCGGTGAAGCGATTGCGTGACAGTCCGGAGCGCTTCGCGGAGATCGCCCGCCCCTTCCTGCGCGCGGCGATCGCCGTCGCCGACAACGAGAACGACGGGGCCGCGTCGGTCGCGGCCGTCGAGCGGGCGCTGCGGGTGCTCGGTGCCGACGCCGAGACCGCGCGCAGCGCCGCCCGGCAGCTGGACACCGACCAGGACGGCCGGGTGGCGGAGGCGGAGGCGGTCGACGCGTTCGCCTCGTACTTCACGGTGATCCTGCCGGACGCGTAGCGGGGGCGCCGGGCGGGGCCGGGCGGCCCCGCCCGCGGGCCGGGAGGGTTCTCAGGCGAATCTTTCGCGCAGTTTGTACTTGAGCACCTTGCGCAGGGCCTCGTTGCGGGGCAGCGCGTCCAGCACTTCCAGCTGTTCGGGCAGTTTGTGCACCGACAGGCCCTGGGCCCGCAGATGGCTGGTGATCTCCGTCAGGGTCAGCGGCGCGGCCCCGGCGGGCTGCTCGACGACCGCGCAGACGCGCTCCCCGCGCTCCGGGTCCGGCAGGCCGATCACCGCCGCGTCGCCCACCCCGGGGTGGGAGTGCAGCAGGTCCTCGATCTCCTTGGCGGAGATGTTCTCGCCCTTGCGGATGATGACGTCCTTGATCCTGCCGGTGAGGGTGAGATGTCCGCTCTCCCGCAGATGGCCGAGGTCGCCGGTGATCAGGAAGCCCTCGGCGTCGAAGACCGGGGCGGCGGCCTCCGGATTCAGATACCCCTGGCAGACGGCCTCGCCCCGCAGCCGTACCTCGCCGTCCGTGCCGTGCGGCAGGGGTGTGCCCTCCCCGTCCGTGATCCGTATCTCCATACCGGCGGGCGGCCGGCCCTCCGTCGTGGCGAGGTGCTCCGCCGTGTCGTCCGGGGTGCCCATGGTGATCATGGGGACCTCGGTCATCCCGTAGCCGTGGGTCAGCCGCACACCCATCTCCCGTACGACCGCGTGGTAGAGCTCGGGCGGCTTCGGCGCCCCGCCGCCCGCGAGCAGGCGCAGGGTCGGGACGAGCGGGCGGCCGGGGTCCTTGCGCTGCTCGGCCAGGAACATCGAGTAGAACGCCGTCGAGCCGCCGGCCACCGTCACCCCGTGGCGCCGGTACTCCGCCAGCGCGCCGGGCAGGGCGAACTGCTCGAAGAGCACGGCGGGGAAGCCGTACAGCAGCAGCATCACGGCGTAGTCGGGTCCGCCGATATGGGCGAACGGGAACGCGACCGAGCCGACGTCGTCCGCCGTCAGGCGCAGCGCGTGGGCCAGGCAGGAGCCGCCCGCGATGAGGCTGCGGTCGGTGTGCAGCACGCCCTTGGGGTCGGAGGTCGTGCCCGAGGTCCAGTAGATCCAGCGCGGCGCAGTGCCCTCGGTGGGCGGGGGCGGCAGGACGGCGGGGTCGCCGTCCGGAAGTGACGCGTACGCCTCGAAGACCAGCGGGGGGCGTTCGAGCTCCGCCGCCAGCCGGTGGGCCATCGCGGTGTGGTCGAAGCCGCGCCAGGTGCCGGGTACGGCGAAGAACGCGGCCTTCGACTCGCGCAGCGCGAACCCCGTCTCGCGGTCCCGGTAGAAGGGGATCACCGGCGTCTGTACGGCTCCGAGGCGGGTGAGGGCGAAGGAGAGCAGCACCGTTTCGAGCCGGGTCGGCAGTTGCCAGGCGACGACGCTGCCGGGCCGCACCCCCAGCCCGTGGAGGCCTGCCGCGACGCGTTCGCACCGGTCCCGGAGCTCGCCGAAGGTCAGGGTGCGGTCGTCCTGGAGGAGCACGGGGCGGTCCGGGGTCAGGGCGGCCCTGCGTTCGATCAGTTCCCAGAAGGTGCGGGAGGCGCCCAGGGCGTGTGCGGTGTCGGTCACGACGGTCCCCTCGTAGCTGACGGTAAGTCAGATAGTGCGGAGAGCGTAGGACTCCGCGCCTTGTCGGTCCAGGGGTGCGGGGCTAGCCTGGGAGCCGTGACTGAATCTGACGACCCATCAGATACGTGCAGTGCGCGCCGGAGGGAACACCATGACGGAACTGCCCCGGATCGTCAGCGTCGACGACCACGTCATCGAGCCACCGCACCTCTTTTCGACCTGGCTGCCCGCCAAGTACCGCGAACGCGGGCCGCGGCCGCTCACCGCCGGCATCGGTGAGCTGGCGTACACGGGAGGCAGGTACGTCATCACGATGGACCCGGAAGGACCGCCCACCGACTGGTGGATCTACGAGGACCTGAAGTTCCCGTACAAGCGCAACATCGCGGCGGTCGGCTTCGACCGCGACGACATGACGCTGGAGGGCATCACCCGGGCGGAGATGCGGCGCGGCTGCTGGGACCCCGCCGAACGGCTCAGGGACATGGACCTCAACCACGTCGAGGCGAGCCTCTGCTTCCCGACCTTCCCCCGCTTCTGCGGCCAGACCTTCGCCGAGGCGCACGACAAGGAGGTCGCCCTCGCCTGCGTCCGCGCCTACAACGACTGGATGGTCGAGGAGTGGTGCGGCGACAGCGGCGGCAGGCTGATCCCGCTCTGCATCATCCCGCTCTGGGACATCGGCCTGGCGGTCGCGGAGATCAGGCGCAACGCCGCGCGCGGGGTGCGGGCGGTGACCTTCTCCGAGATCCCCACGCACCTGGGGCTGCCCTCGATCCACAGCGGCTACTGGGACCCGTTCTTCGCGGTCTGCCAGGAGACCGGCACGGTCGTGAACATGCACATCGGGTCCAGCTCGCAGATGCCCGCCGCGTCCCCCGACGCACCGCCCGCCGTGCAGGCCGCTCTCTCCTTCAACAACGCGATGGCCTCGATGATGGACTTCCTGTTCAGCGGGGTGCTGGTGAGGTTCCCGACGCTGAAGCTCGCCTACAGCGAGGGCCAGATGGGCTGGATCCCGTACGCGCTCGAACGCGCCGACGACGTGTGGGAGGAGCACCGGGCCTGGGGCGGGGTGCGCGACCTGATCCCCGAGCCGCCCTCCACGTACTACTACCGGCAGATGTTCTGCTGCTTCTTCCGCGACAAGCACGGAGTGGCGTCCCTCGACGTCGTCGGGCGCGACAACGCCACCTTCGAGACGGACTACCCGCACGTCGACTCCACGTTCCCGCACACCAAGGAGGTCGCGCTCGACCACGTCAAGGGACTGGACGACGAGACCGTCTACAAACTGATGCGCGGAAACGCCATCCGCATGCTGGGTCTGGACCTCGACCGGTGACCGATCTGTCGTACAGCGAGGAGGAGCAGGACTTCCGGGCGCGGCTGCGGGCGTGGCTCGCCGGGGTGCTCCCCGGGCTGCCCCCGAAGCCCTCGCCCGACGACTGGCCGGGGCGACGGGCGTACGACACGGCCTGGCAGCGGATGCTGTACGACGCCGGGTACGCGGGTCTGCACTGGCCCGTCGACGCGGGCGGGCAGGGGGCGACGCCGACCCGGCAGCTGATCTTCCTGGAGGAGACGGAGAAGGCCGGGGCCCCCTATGTGGGGGCGAACTTCGTCGGGCTGCTGCACGCCGGGCCGACGGTGGCGGCGGAGGGGACCGCCTCGCAGCGGGCCCGCTGGCTGCCGCCGGTCCTGCGGGGCGAGGAGATCTGGTGCCAGGGCTTCTCGGAGCCCGGAGCGGGCTCCGACCTGGCGGCGCTGCGGACCCGCGCCGTGCGCGACGGCGACCACTACGTCGTCAGCGGCCAGAAGATCTGGACCTCGCACGCGGAGGTCGCCGACTGGTGCGAGCTGCTGGTGCGTACGGACCCGGCCGCGCCGAAACACCGGGGCATCAGCTGGCTCGCGATGCCCATGGACGCGCCCGGCGTCACCGTCCGCCCGCTGCGGACGCTCGCCGGGTCCACCGAATTCGCCGAGCTGTTCCTCGACGAGGTGCGGGTGCCGGTCTCCCACCGCGTGGGCGAGGAGAACGACGGGTGGCGGATCACCATGGTCACCCTCTCGTTCGAGCGCGGTACGGCGTTCGTCGGCGAGGTCGTCGCCTGCCGGCGCACGCTGGCGGACCTGGCCGCCGCGGCCCGTGCGTCGGGGCGGTGGGACGACGCGGTACTGCGCCGGAGGCTCGGGCGGCTGAACGCCGAATTCCGGGCCCTGTGGCGGCTCACCCAGTGGAACGTCAGCGAGGCGCAGCGCAGCGGTGGTGTGCCGGGCGCCGGGGGCTCCGTCTTCAAGCTGCGCTACTCGCAGGCGCGCCAGGAGCTGTACGAGGCGGCGGCCGAGGTGCTCGGGGCGGATGCCTGGGACCTGGACCGGGAATGGGTGCTGGACCGGCTCTCCTCCCTCTCGTACACGATCGCCGCCGGCACCTCGCAGATCCAGCGGAACATCGTCGCCGAGCGGATACTCGGCCTGCCGAAGGGGCGCTGAGCGACTGTGGACTTCTCGCTGTCGGAGGACCAGCGGGCCTTGCGCTCGGGGGTGCGGGAGCTGCTCAGCGGCCGGTTCGGCAGGGAGCGGATGCGGGCGGCCGTGGAGTGTGGGGGAGGTGTCGACCGGGGGCTGTGGGCGGAGCTCGGCGAGGCCGGGTTCTTCGCGCTGCGGCTGCCGGAGGCCGAGGGCGGGGTGGGGCTCGGGCTGCCCGAATCCGTACTGCTGTTCGAGGAGGCGGGGCGGATGCTGCTGCCCGGGCCCCTTGTCGCCACGCAGCTGGCCGCCGGGGTGGTGAAGGGTGCGGCGGAGGGCCGGGTCGTGGTGTCGGTCGCGGACGGGAACGGGCCGGTGGCCGCGCTCGGGGACGCGGACGCGCTGCTGGTGCTGGGGGACGGGGTTTCCCTGGTGGCCGGGGAGCCGCTGCGGGACGCCGTGCGGGCGGCGGTTCCCCTGCGTTCACTCGATCCGCTCACGACGCTGCACCGGGTGGCCCGGCCCCTGGCCGGCGCTGAGCCGCAGCCCGCGCTCTCCCTGCCCGCCCTGCGGTACGAAGGCGCCCTGCTCACCGCCGCCGAACAGCTCGGCAGCTCCGCCCGGACCACGGAAACGGCGGTGCAACACGCCCGTGGGCGTGAACAGTTCGGCGCCGCGATCGGTTCCTTCCAGGCGGTCAAACATCTCTGCGCCCAGATGCTGGTCCGTACGGAACTGGCCCGCGCGGCCGTCTACGCGGCGGCCGTGACCGGGGACCCGGTCGAGACGGCGGCCGCCAAGCTGCTGGCCGACGAGGCCGCGGTGGGCAACGCCCGGGACTGCCTCCAGGTGCACGGCGGCATGGGTTTCACCTGGGAGGCAGATGTTCACCTGCATCTCAAGCGGGCCTGGCTCCGCTCCGGAAGCTGGCTGACCGCGGCGGAAGCGGAAGAGGCTCTGGCGGGCGATCTGGGCGCTGCGGACCGGGCGGAACAGGGCTGAGGGGCGTCCGGTGGATCATGACCGGGCTTTGGGGTGGGCTGTCACGCAGTGCAGCCGGTCCGCGTCGATACCGGGTTGTGTCCTTTGCGTGATTCGTCACCGGCCGGAGTCGGCGCCGGGCTCGGGTACGCTCCGTTGGATGCGAGTGGTTGTGGAACCGGACGATCCGGGTGTTGCCTGTGCGGCGACTCCGGTTCGGGTGCGGTGCCCTGCTCGCGGTCCGAGGAGCTGTGCCGGGACTGGCCGGGAAGCGATTCCCAGGATGCCGGTGCTCTCCTGTTCGACTCCCCGCAATGCGCGTCGCACAGTATGCAGCACGCGTACTCCTTCGCGCTGGAATATGCCCGAAGCGCTTGTTGCGGTGACTGTACGTCAACCATGCTGTCTCGCAAGGGAATCACGTTCCGTGACCCTGAGGAGGCGCGAGGCGATGTGTCCGCCGGTTCGGATGGTGTGAGCGGTGCAGGTGCTTCAGGTTCAGCTGGAGGTCGGGCCGGATCCCGCGGAAGTGGGGCGGGCCCGCAGATGGGCGCGGTCGAGGCTGGTCGGGTCCGGAATAGGAGACGACGAGCCACTCGCGGAGACGCTCATTCTGCTGATCTCGGAGCTGGTCACCAACGCGGTCGTCCACACCGGTTGTCCGGCCGTGCTGCGGATGCTCTTCGGCTCGACCGGAGCCGCGGGGACGGTCCGGGTCGAGGTCGCCGACGCGAGCGGCTGCCCGCCACGGCCGCGGCACGCCGAGGGCGATGACACCAACGGCCGCGGCCTGGAGCTGGTGGACGGCCTCGCGGACCGCTGGGGCTGGCAGCCGGAAGGCGCCGGGAAGCAGATCTGGTGCGAGGTCGACAGCTGCGTGCCGCTGACGACACCGGCGGCCGTGGTCCCGGCGGTGCCCGTGGTGGTGCCGGGAACGTCGTTCGGTGTTCAGATGACGGCGACCGGGGCGACCGGAGTGCCGGTGGCGCCGGTGAACGGCTCGGGCATCGCACAGAGCAGGAACGCGTAACGCCTGTCCTGCGCACAGGCTGTGGACAAGGTTTCGAGATTCCAGTTCTGACCCTGGAGCATGCCCATCTCGACGAGGTCGAGGGCGTGCACCGGCAACCAGAGATTCTCGATCTCCGGCGGGAAGATCTCGAACGTCAGGGTGTCGTTGGCGACCGCGGCCACATCCCGCGCGTGGAACCACTCGGGCGTGCGCACCGAGAGACCGGGTGACGGGTAGGCGTACGCGTGCCTGTCGCCCGCCAGGTACACCTGGATCTGTCCCGTCCGTACGAGCACGATGTCACCGGCCCGGACCTGGACGCCCGCGAACTCCTCCGCCGCGTCCAGGTCCTCCGGTGTCACTGCGTGGTCGCCGGGCAGCCGGTCGACGCCGTGGGCGCGGGCGACGTCCAGCAGGACCCCGCGCGAGACGAGCGGCGGCGCGGAGACGATCGAGCTGAACTGCGCTCCGCCGTGCGCGGTGACGGTGCCGGCCGGGCGCCCGTTGTAGATCTTCCCGCCGTGCGAGGCATGGGTGAGCGCGTCCCAGTGGGTGGCCGACTGGAGGCCCATGGTCACGGCGTCGTCGCTGGTGGCGACGGTCCCGGGCCCGAAGAGCTCCTGGTTGATCTGGACCATCGTGTGCAGCGGGTTGACCCGCCCCGGGATCAGTCCGCTCTGCACGCCGTCCTGCTGGAGCGGGAGCGCGAGCGGTATCCGGCGGCCCGTGCGGACGGTGGCCGCGGCCTCCCGTACGACCTCGGCGGTGATCAGGTTGAGCGTCCCGATCTCGTCGTCGGCGCCCCAGCGGCCCCAGTTGTTCACCCGCTTCGCGATGGCGTGGAACTCGGGCGGCAAGGACATGGGGGCCTCCTGGGGCTTGTGCCGGGGCATCGGACTACCCGTAAAATCTAACGGTCCGTCAGAAACCGCGGGAAGGGGCCGGGCATGGGGAACTTCTTGGCAGGCAAGGTGGTCGCCGTCACGGGGGCGGGCCGCGGCATCGGGCGGGCCGTCGCACGCGCGGCCGCCGCCGACGGGGCGAAGGTCGTCGTCAACGACTACGGGGTCTCCGTGGAGGGAGGCGAGCCGACGAGTCAGATCGCCGCATCCGTCGTCGAGGAGATCGAGGCTGCGGGCGGCGAAGCGGTCGCGGTCGCCGACGACATCTCCACGATGGCCGGCGGCCAGCGGATCGTGGACACGGCACTCGCACGGTACGGGCGCATCGACGGGGTCGTCTGCGTGGCCGGGATCCTGCGGGAACGGATGCTGTTCAACATGTCCGAGGAGGAGTGGGACCCGGTGGTCGCCACGCACCTCAAGGGCACGTTCACGGTCTTCCGGGCCGCGGCGGCGGTGATGCGGAAACAGGAGGGCGGCGGCACGCTGATCGGCTTCACCAGTGGCAACCACCAGGGGAGCGTGGCGCAGGCCAACTACAGCGCGGCGAAGGGCGGGATCATCTCGCTGGTACGGAGCGCGGCGCTCGGCCTGCACAAGTACGGGGTCACGGCGAACGCGGTCGCGCCGGTGGCGCGGACCCGGATGTCCGCGAACGTCCCCATGGAGCTCAAGGAGATCGGTGAGCCGGAGGACGTGGCCGCGCTCGTCGTCTACCTGCTGAGCGAGCGGGCCCGCGCGGAAGGGATCACGGGACAGGTGTACACCGTGGCCGGACCGAAGATCGCGGTCTGGGCGCAGCCGCGGGAGTTGCGGGCGGGGTACGCCGAGGGGGCGTGGACGCCGGAGCGGATCGCGGACTTCCTGCCCGGGACGGTGGGGATGGACCCGATGCCGATGCTGGAGCGGGTGGCGGAGATGGCGGCGGCCGCGGCGTCCCGCGCCCGCCCGAACACCTGAGGGGCGACGGGGGACAGATCAAGCCCCCCTCCGGTGATCGAGGAGCGGAGCCCCCGGAGTTCGGACCGGCGCACGACGACGAACAGGAGCCGCACCGTGGACTTCCGCTTCGGTCCCGAGGACGACGCGTTCCGCCGGGAGGCCCGCGCCTGGCTGGAGGCCCATACGGGCGGCGCGGCCACCGGCCGCGCCTGGGAGCGTGAGCTCGGGAGGGACGGGTGGATCGGGCTCGGGTGGGAGGGTGCCGAAAGCCCCGGTTACGGCAACCGCCGGGCCGGCCCGGCCCAGCAGGTCGTGTGGGCCGAGGAGTACGCCCGCGCCGCCGCCCCCGCCCGCGTAGGCCACATCGGCGAGAACCTGCTCGCCCCCACCCTGATCGCGTACGGCACCGAGGAGCAGTGCCACCGCTTCCTGCCCCCGGTGGCCCGCGGCGAGGCGCTCTGGTGCCAGGGGTACAGCGAACCGGGCGCCGGATCGGACCTGGCCGCGGTCCGGACCGCCGCCGTGCGGGACACCCGGCGCGGCGGGTACACCGTCACCGGCCAGAAGATCTGGACCTCGCTCGCCCAGGACGCCGACTGGTGCTTCGTCCTCGCGCGTACGGAGCCCGGTTCGGCCCGCCACCACGGGCTGTCGTTCCTCCTGGTGGAGATGGACCAGCCGGGCCGCGTCGAGGTGCGGCCGATCCGCCAGATGTCGGGGACCAGCGAGTTCAACGAGGTCTTCTTCGACGGCGCGCGAGCCGTGGAGGCCGTGGGCGGCGAGGGCGACGGCTGGACGGTCGCCATGGGCCTGCTGGCCCTGGAGCGCGGTGTCTCCACCCTCGTCCAGCAGATCGGCTTCGCCGCCGAACTCGACCGGGTCCTCCGCGCCGCCGTCGACGGCGGCGCGGTCACCGACCCCGTCCTGCGCGCCCGCCTCGTCACGCAGTGGGCCGAACTGAAGACCATGCGCTGGAACGCCCTGCGCACCCTCGGCGGGACGGGCGGCCCCGGCGCGCCCAGCGTCGCCAAGCTGCTCTGGGGCGGCTGGCACAAGCGGCTCGGCGAACTGGCCGTCGAGGTCAGGGGAGCGGCCGCCGCCGTCGGCCCCCGGGCCTGGACGCCGGAGTCGCCGTACGAACTCGACGACGTACAGCGCCTGTTCCTGTTCACCCGGTCCGACACCATCTACGGCGGCTCGGACGAGATCCAGCGGAACATCATCGCCGAGCGGGTGCTCGGCCTACCGAGGGAGACCGGATGAGGGGCGTCGTTTTCGACGGCACACGGACCGAGGTCGTCGACGATCTGGAGATACGCGACCCGGCCCCCGGAGAGGTACTGGTGGCCGTCGCCGCCGCGGGGCTGTGCCACAGCGACCTCTCGGTGATCGACGGGACGATTCCGTTCCCGGTGCCGGTGGTCCTGGGGCACGAGGGCGCGGGTGTGGTCGAGGCGGTCGGCGCGGGCGTCACCCATGTGAAGCCCGGCGACCATGTGGCGCTGTCGACCCTGGCCAACTGCGGGGCCTGCGCGCAGTGCGACCGGGGCAGGCCCACGATGTGCCGGAAGGCGATCGGGATGCCGGGCCGGCCGTTCTCCCGGGGCGGTGAGCGGCTCTTCCAGTTCGCCTCCAACTCGGCTTTCGCGGAGCGTACGGTGGTCCGCGCCGTCCAGGCGGTGAAGATCCCGGACAGCCTGCCGCTGACCTCCGCGGCCCTGATCGGCTGCGGGGTGCTGACGGGAGTCGGAGCCGTACTGAACCGGGCGAAGGTCGACCGCGGGGAGACGGTCCTCGTGATCGGCACAGGCGGGATCGGCCTCAACGTCATCCAGGGCGCCCGGATCGCGGGCGCCCTGACGATCGTCGCCGTCGACGCCAATCCGGCGAAGGAGGCGGTCGCCCGCCAGTTCGGCGCGACGCACTTCCTGACCTCGACGGACGGCGTACGCGACATCCTGCCGACCGGCGCCGACCACGCCTTCGAGTGCGTGGGCCGTACCGAACTGATCCGCCAGGCGATCGATCTCCTGGACCGGCACGGGCAGGCGGTCCTGCTGGGGGTTCCGGCGGCGACGGCGGAGGCGTCGTTCCTGGTCTCGTCCATGTATCTCGACAAGTCGATCCTGGGCTGCCGGTACGGATCGTCGCGCCCGCAGCGCGACATCGCGCTCTACGCGGACCTGTACCGCGAGGGCCGGCTGCTGCTCGACGAGCTGGTGACGGAGACGTACCCGGTGGAGGACTTCGCCAAGGCGGCGGACGACGCGCACCACGGGCGGGTGGCGCGCGGGGTGCTGGTGTTCTGACCTCAGTGCCGTTGGCCGGCCGATGCCCGGAAGGTTCTGCGGTACACCGTCGGCGGCACTCCCAGCGTCGACTGGAGGTGCTGGCGCAGGGAGGTCGTGGTGCCGAAGCCGGCGTCCCGGGCCACCTGGTCGATGGACAGGTCCGTCGACTCCAGGAGGTGGCGGGCCCGTTCCACCCGTTGCAGGGTCAGCCACTGGCCGGGGCTGAGGCCGACCTCCTCGCGGAAGCGGCGGGTGAACGTCCGCACGCTCATGGACTCCTGCTGCGCCAGGTCGCGCAGCAGGATCGGCCTGTCCAGCCGGTCGAGTGCCCAGGCGCGCGCGGCGGCCGTGGTCGCGAACCGCGCCTCCGGGACCGGGCGTTGGATGTACTGGGCCTGGCCGCCGTCCCGGTGCGGAGGCACGACGGTGCGGCGGGCGATCTCGTTGGCGACGGCGGCGCCGTGGTCGCGGCGCACGATGTGCAGGCAGAGGTCGATTCCGGCGGCGACCCCGGCGGAGGTGAGGACGTCACCGTCGTCGATGAACAGGACGTCGGGATCGACGCGGACCTGCGGGAACAGCTCCTGGAAGTGGTCGGCGGCGGCCCAGTGCGTGGTGGCGGGCCTGCCGTCGAGGTATCCGGCGGCGGCGAGGACGTACGCGCCGTTGCAGATGGAGACCATCCGGGTGCCGGGCCTGATGTACGCGAACGCGGCGGCCAGTTCCTCGGTGAGTCTGCCCTCCGTGTAGACCGGGCCGAGCTCGTAGGAAGCGGGGATGATCACCGTGTCGGCGCCCGCGAGGGCTTCCGGGCCGTGTGCGACGGTGATCGTGAAGTCCGCGTCCGTGCGGACGGCGCCGGGCGGGCGCACGGAACAGGTCACGACGTCGTAGAGCTTCCGCGCGCGGCCGTCGGTTCCGTCGGACTGTGGGCGGCCGAATATCCTTTGGGGGATGCCCAGTTCGAACGGGAGCAGCCCGTCGAGAGCCAGGACGACGATGCGGTGCGGCACGGCGGACTCCCTTCGCTACTAGCTGGTATAGACCAAAAGCTGATACATGTCACCGCTGTGATGGAGAAGCCAGCAGACAGCGCCTGCATTCCCGACGCGGTACGTGACCCCGAACCGCCCCTCCCGCCACCGGCCGGGGCCGCTGGGGGCGCCGGGGCCACCGGGGCCACCGGGGCCGCCGGAACCGCCGGGATGAAGGGGGACGGCCGGACCGGGGAGCTCTGGAACCGTAACTTCCGGCTCTTCTTCGTCGCCCGCACCGTCGCCCTCTTCGGTGACGGCATGATCCCCGTCGCGCTCACCGCCGGTCTGCTGGGCGCGGGCCGCCCGGCGTCCTCCGTCGGGTTCGCGCTGGCGGCCTGGATGGGCCCGCTCGCGTTCTTCGTGCTCTTCGGCGGTGTGCTCGCGGACCGCTTCACCCCGCGCCGGATGATGATCATCGCCGATGTGCTGCGCCTGGTCGGGGCGGCCGTGCTCGCCGTGGCCTTCGCGGCGGGCAGTCCGCCGCTCTGGGCGGTGTACGCGCTCAGCTCCGTGGCCGGGGTCGGCGCAGCCCTCTTCCAGCCGGGCGTCGCCTCGACCGTGCCCCGGGTCGCCTCCGACGTGCAGCGCGCCAACGCCGTGCTGAGGGTCGCCGAGGCGCTGATGACGATGGCGGGCCCGGCGTTCGCGGGGGTGCTCGTCGGGCTGGCGAGCGCGGGGGCGGTCTACGCGGCGAACGCGGCGACCTTCGCCGTATCCGGCGTCTGCCTGTTCCTGCTGCGCCTCGCCCCGGCCCCGTCCGACGAGGCGGAGCGCGGCACGTTCGTCGCGGAACTCGTCGACGGGTGGCGGGAGTTCCGGGCCCGCTCGTGGCTGTGGGGAGTGATCGCGATCTGGACGGTGTACGGATTCACGGTCCTCGGTCCGATGCTCCCGCTCACCGCCGTCCTCGTCACGGAGGGGCACGGCTCGGCGACGTACGGCGTGATGATGGCGGTCAACGGCGCGGGCAGCGTGCTCGGCGGGTTGCTCGCCCTGCGGCTGCGGCCCCGCCGCCCGCTCGCGGCGGGTGCGGTCACCCTGTCGGGAGTGGCGCTGAACCTGCTGGTGCTGGGGTTCGACCTGCCGGTGCTCGCGCTCGGTGCGGGGCAGTTCGTGGCGGGTGCGGTGTTCGCGTTCTGGCTGGTGATGTGGTCGACGACGGTGCAGACCCATGTGCCGCCGGAGGCCCTGAACCGGCTGCACGCCTACGACGTGGCCGGTTCGCTCCTGATGCTCGCGGCGGGCCGCGCGCTGGCCGGACCCGTCGCCGAGGCGGTGGGGGCGCCGGAGGTGCTGCTGGCGGGCGCGGTGATCAACATGCTGGCGGTGGCCGTGTTGCTGGCGGCGCGGCCGATCAGACGGCTGGAGAGGATCGGATGACGGGGCCGGGGCGTGTGCGGTGGGCGGCGGCGGGTGCGGCGGTGCTGACCGTGGCCGCCGGGCTCGGCGTACGGGCGGTGGCGGGCGGGGACGTCGCCAAGTACGCCGGGGACGCGCTGTACACGGTGCTGATCTGCGCACTCGTGGTGCTGATCGCTCCCCGGGCCGGGCCGCCGGTGGCCGCCGGAGCGGCGCTGGCCTTCAGCTGGGCCGTGGAGTTCGCTCAACTCACGGATTTTCCGGCGGAGTTGTCGGCCAGGAGTGTGGTGGCCCGGCTGGTGCTCGGTTCGACCTTCAACGCCCCGGACCTCTTCTGGTACGGGGTGGGGGCGGCCGCTGCCGGGGGCGCGCACGCGTGGGCGGTCCGCCGTCGTACGGCCGGGGCCACCGGGTGGTGAGCCCACCCGTGCTGGCCCGATCCCTGCGAACCGTGTCCGTCCGGCCACTCGTACGCCCCAGGGCCCGGACCCGATGCTGGGTGACGTGACCCAGACAACCGACTCCACGGCCCCCGCGGTCGGCCCGCTGAAGCCCGGCCGCACCTCCCGCCCGCGTATCCACCGCGCCTGGATCGTCGCCGCCGTGACGTTCGTGACGATCATCGGTGGCGCGGCCTTCGGCTCCCTCCCCGGTCTCCTGATCGATCCGCTCCACACGGAGTTCGGCTGGTCGCGCGGGGAGATCGGTCTGGCGGTCTCCATCAACATGGCGCTGTACGGGCTCACCGCACCGTTCGCCGCCGCGCTGATGGACCGGTTCGGTATCCGCCGGGTGATCGTGGTGGCGCTGAGCGCGATCGCCGCCGGGGCGGTGGCCTCCGTCTGGATGACGGCGTCCTGGCAGCTGATGATCTACTGGGGCCTGCTGGTCGGCCTGGGCACGGGGTCCATGGCGATGGCGTTCTCCGCCACGGTCACCAACCGCTGGTTCGTGGCCAGGCGCGGTCTGGTCACCGGCATCCTCACCGCGGCCGGCGCCTCCGGCCAGCTGGTCTTCCTGCCGCTGTGCGCCTGGATCGTCGACGAACACGGCTGGCGGCCCGCCTCGGTGACCGTGGCCCTCGCCGCCCTGGTCGTCGTCCCGTTCGTGTGGTTCCTGATGCGCGACCACCCGGCCGACGTGGGCCTGGCCCCGTACGGCGGCGCGTACGTGGAGAAGCCGGCGCCCGCCCGGGGGGCGGCGGCACGCACCGTACGGGTCCTGTTCGACGCCGCGCGTACCGGACCGTTCTGGCTGCTGGCCGGCACGTTCGCGATCTGCGGGGCGTCGACCAACGGCCTGATCCGTACGCACTTCGTGCCCTCGGCCGCCGACCACCACATGCCGATCACCGCCGCGGCCTCGCTGCTGGCCGTCATCGGGATCTTCGATGTCATCGGCACGATCTTCTCCGGCTGGCTCACCGACCGCTTCGACGCCCGCCGCCTGCTCGCCGTCTACTACGCGCTGCGCGGCGTCTCGCTGCTGTTCCTGCCGATGCTGATGGCTCCGTCGGTGCACCCGCCGATGATCTTCTTCATCGTCTTCTACGGATTGGACTGGGTCGCCACGGTCCCGCCGACGCTGGCCCTGTGCCGCGAGCAGTACGGCGAGGACAGCGCGATCGTCTTCGGCTGGGTCCTGGCCTCGCACCAGGTCGGAGCGGCGGCGGTGGCCTTCCTCGGCGGGGTGGCCCGCGATGTGTTCGGCTCGTACGACGTGGTCTGGTACGCGGCGGGGGCGCTGTGCGCGACAGCGGCCATGATGGCGCTGATGGTCCGGCGGCGCGAGGTGCCGGTCAGCCTCTGAAGCCGCCGAACCTCCCCTGGTGGAACAGCAGGGGACCGGCGCTCCCGTCGGCCGTGCCGAGCGCCTCCACCCGCCCCACGACGATCAGGTGATCGCCGCCCGTGTGGACGGCCTGGACGCGGCAGTCGACCCAGGCGGGCACGGCGTCCAGGAGCGGGGATCCGGTGGCGGGCGCCGCCCCGTACGCGACCCCGGCGAACTTGTCGGCCCCGCTCACCGCGAACCCCCGGCACAGGGCGCCCTGGTCCGCGCCCAGGATGTTGACGCAGAAGGCCCCGGCGCGGGCGATCCGCGGCCAGGTCGTCGACGTACGGGCCACCATGAACGCCACCAGTGGCGGGTCGAGGGAGAGCGACGCGAACGACTGGCAGGCGAAGCCCGCGGGGCCGTCCGGATCGTCGGGGCGGTGCGCGGTGACGACCGTGACCCCGCTGGCGAAGTGCCCCAGCACCCGCCGGAACTCAGCCGCCTCGACGGGCGGCCGCTCGTCGGCACCGACGGCTCTGAGGTCGGGGCGGGGCAGCGGTTCGACGGGCGCCGCCGGCCCTGCGACCGTGGCGGCGCCGACGGAGCGGAGGTAGCGGACGGCGGTTGCGGCCATGCCTGCGTGTCCCATCACCGTTCCATTGAAACTGACGGACCGTCAGTTGTGAAGGGGTATCGGGTTCGTGCCTCCGGTCGCCACGACGGCCGGCCCCTGACCTAACGCCCCAGGTACGTCGGCGGGCGGCGTTCCACGAAGCCGCGTACGCCCTCCTGCGCGTCGTGCGTGGTCATGTTGATCTCCTGGGCCATCGCCTCCGCGGCGAACGCCGTGGCCCGGTCGCTGTCCAGGGACGCGTTCACCAGCTGCTTCGTGCCGGCCAGGGCGCGGGTCGGTCCTTCGGCCAGGCGTTGTGCCCACTCCCGGGCCGTCGCCGTCAGTTCGGCGTCCGGGAGGACCCGGTTGACCAGGCCGAGGCGTTCCGCGTCCCGGGCCGGCAGCGCGTCGCCGAAGAAGAGGAGCTCCTTGGCCCGGTGGGGGCCGATCAGGCGGGGGAGCAGATAGGCGCCGCCGCCGTCCGGGACCAGGCCGCGGCGTACGAAGACCTCGATGAACCGCGCCGATTCGGCGGCCAGCACCAGATCGCAGGCGAACGCGAGATGGGCGCCGAGGCCGGCCGCCGTGCCGTTCACGGCGGCGATCACCGGCTTCTCGCAGTCCAGGACCGCCGAGATCAGCCGCTGCGCGCCGAGCCGGATCGTACGGGCGACATCGCCCGCGACCCGCTCCCCGCCGGTGGCCGGGCCGGAGCGCAGGTCCGCGCCCGCGCAGAAGCCGTGGCCGGTCGCGGTGAGGACGACGGCCCGCACCGCCGGGTCCGCGGAGGCTTCGGCGAGCAGGGAGATGACGCGTTCGCGCTGGTCCCAGGTGACGGCGTTCATCGCTTCGGGCCGGTTGAGCGTGATCCACGAGACCCCGTTGTCAGTGCGGTGGAGTACCCATGACTCCAGGGGGCCGGACAGCTGGTCCGCGTCGGGGGAGGGGGACGGCATGGAGGAGCTCCTTCGTGGGGTGACCGGCTGCTCAGCGGCAGAGGGCGAGTGCGTCCAGGGCCACCGCGCCCTGGCCGCGCCCGAGGACCACCAGGGGGTTGATGTCCAGTTCCACGAGGACGTCGCCCAGTTCCAGGGCCATCCGCTGGACCCGCAGGACCACTTCGACGAGCGCGTCGGTATCGAGGGGCGGCCCGCCGCGTACGCCGTCCAGGAGGGCCCGGCCGCGCAGCTCGCCGAGCATGGCCCGCGCCTGGTCCTCACCGAAGGGCGGCACGCGGACCGCCGTGTCGTGCAGGACTTCCACGAGCACGCCGCCGAGCCCGACCGTGACCGTCGGCCCGAACAGGGCGTCCTGGGTGACGCCGACCATCATCTCCACGCCCCGCTCGACCATCTGGCACACCAGGACCCCGTCCAGGTCGACCGACTCGAAGCGGGCGATGTCGGTGAGCTCGCGATAGGCGTCGCGGACCTGGCTGGCGGAGGTGAGCCCGACCTTGACCAGGCCGAGTTCGGTCTTGTGCGCGAGCCGGGTGCCGGACGCCTTCATCACGACCGGGTAGCCGACCAGCGCGGCCGCCCGGACCGCCGCCGCCGCACTGGTCACCAACTGCTCACGCGGTACGCGAATGCCGTACGCCCGAAGGAGCTGCTTCGCCGCGTGCTCGCTCAGCCGGTGACCGGGGCGCAACAGGGCCTGCGCCTTGCGGAACGAGGGCGACGGCGTGCGCGGCGCGTCGTCGAAGGGCGAGCGGTAGGACGCGGTGAAGCGGTGGTGGTCCAGGTACGCCTTCACGGCGCCGATGCAGTTGCGGAAGGTGCGGAAGGTGGCGACCCGGGACGAGCCGAGCAGGGTCGTGCGGTACGCCTCCTCCGTACCGACGGGCGAGCCCCACACCACACAGATCAGCTTGTCCGTGGTCTCCGCCGCGTCCACCAGGTCCTGGGCGAGCCGGTCGCTCATCGGGGGGAACGGGCCCGTGATCGGACAGATCAGTACGCCGACGTCCGGATCGGCGAGGATCGCGTCGATGATCTTCCGGCCGCGCCAGTCGCCGACCGGGTGGCCGCCGTTGTCGACCGGGTTCGCCACGTTCAGGTAGTCCGGTATCCAGGTGTGCAGCTCGCGCTGCTTCGCCTCGGACAGGGTGGGCAGCGAGAGCCCGGCGTCGGTCGCCAGGTCCGAGAAGTGCGCTCCCGTGCCGCCCGAGATCGAATACACGACGACACCCTCGGCGCGCGGCGGGCGCGCGCGGGCCAGCAGGGCCGCGGTGTCCTGGAGCTCGTCGAGCCCGTCCACCCGGATCACACCGAACTGCCGCATCGCCGCGTCCACCACCTGGTCGGTGCCGGTCAGCTTTCCGGTGTGTGAAGCGGCCGTCCTGGCCCCCCTCTCCGTACGCCCCACCTTGACCGCCACGACCGGCACACCGGCCCGCGCCGCCCGGTCGGCGGCGAGCAGGAAGGAGCGGCCGTCCTTGAGCCCCTCCACGTAGCAGGCGATGGCCCCGACCTCGGGGCGCCCGGCGAAGTACGAGATGAAGTCGGCGGTCTCCAGATCGGCCTCGTTGCCGGTGGGCGCCCAGTGGGAGAGCCGGATGCCCAGCTCCTGGAGCGTGTGGACGGGGCGGCCCTGGTGCCCGGACTGGGTGATCAGCGCGATGGCCGGGCCTTCCAGGTCCTCCCGGAACGACTCGAAGGCGTTGAGGTTGGTGTTCGGCCCCAGCAGGCGCAGCCCCGACCGCTCGACCGCGGCCGACAGCCGTGTCTGGGCGGCTGCCCCCTCCTCACCGGTCTCGGCGAAGCCGGAGGCGAAGGCGACGGCGAACCTCACCTTGGACGCGGCCAGTTCCTCGATCAGGGGCAGCGGGTCGGCGACCAGCAGTACGGCCAGATCGACCTGTTCCGGCAGCTCGGCGACGGAAGGGGAGCAGGGCAGCCCGAAGACGGACTCCCGCGTGGGATGCACCGGGTGCAGGCGCGCCCCGACCCGCTCGGCCCAGGCGACGAGCTGCCGGGTGATCCCGGTGTTCGGCCGCCCCTCGGTGTCGGACGCGCCGACGACGGCGACGGACTCGGGCCGGAAGAACCGGTCCAGATCGGGTACGGACGCGTGCAGCGGCCGTCCGCTGACGTCGAGAGCGCCCTCCGCCGTGGCTGTCGCCCTGCTGTGGACGGCGGCGTGCGGCTCCTCGCCGCAGGCGTCCACCCTGGCGCGGAAGTGTGTGGTGAGGGTGCCGTGAGTCGATCCAAGCATCGTTCCGCCCACTCCTGCTCGATGTGTCCGATCCTGCGCGGTGTGTCCGACCGGGACCCCCGGAGTCGTCCGAGCCCCCGCATTTCATAGCTGACGTTCTGTCAGGTTACTGAACTGACGGCCCGTCAGGAATGGGTGTGCAGGCAAAGCCTGCGAGAGAGGGGAGCCGCGTGGGCCCTCAATCGCCGGACGGGCTTGGTGCTGCACGGCGCGGACACGCCTCCAGGGCATCGCGCCCGGAGATCACACATGATCCGGTCCGCCTACAACCTCGCACCGTCCTGGCTGGTCCAACGGGGTGCCGGCTTCCGGCGCCGCCCGTCAGAGCACTACCCATGGGGGATCTCATGAGACCTGTCCCGACCCGACGCTCCGCCTACCTCGGCACCTGTGCCGCCGCGGCCGCCGCCCTCCTGGTGGGCGTCCTCGCCACCCCGGCCGCCGCCGGGAGCGACACGCTGTGGATCAACGCTCCGAGCGAGCTGAGCCTGCCCCTCGGAACGGCCGGCGGAGCACCGGCGGAGCGACAGCTCGACATCGGCCTCACGCACGACAACGAGAACTACGCCGTCACCGACGGCCGTCTCACGGTCGACATCGCGGGCATCGCCGGGATCGCCGAGGTGACCTGGCCCGAGAACTGCGCCCCGAGCGGCACCACCGCCGTGTGCGGCGTACCCGACGTCCCCGTCGGCTGGGGCGACTACACCCCGCAGGTGCACCTGACGGTCCGCGCGGCGGACGGCGCCGCCGCCGGAGCGCAGGGCCGGATCATCTACTCCGCCGTCGCCACCGGCCCGTCGGGCCAGATGCGGGCCCCGCTCGACTCGTTCGACACGACCCTGACGGTCGCGTCCGGCCCCGACCTCGCCCTCGGCGGACTCGCCCCGGTCATGGACACCCTCCCGGGCACCGTCCACGACGTCCCGCTGTCCGTGACGAACAACGGCAACGAACGCTCCGACGGCTTCTCCCTCCGGATGTCCGCCTCGTACGGTCTCGGCTTCGCCGCGCGGCACCCCGAGTGCGCCTACCGGGAAACGGAGGGCGAGAGCGCGCCCATGACCCACGTGGACTGCACGTTCGGCCAGGTCATCGAGCCGGGTGCGTCGTTCGCGCTCCCCGAAGGACTGAAGCTCGCGCTCGCCGCGCACGCGATGGACGAGCGGCTGGACATCAGCATCGAGCCCGGCGCCGGCGCCACGGACCTCTCGGGCGAGGACAACTACGGCATCGTCGCCTTCGAGGCGGCCAGTACGGCGGACTTCGCCGTACGTGGCGCACGCGTCGCGGGCGCCGCAGGTGACACCGTCGCCGCCACGCTCACCTTCCGTAACAAGGGACCGGCCTGGGTCGGCAACCTGGGCTCCGGCGACTCGGCCGCGGTCGTCGACTTCACCGTCCCGCGCGGCGTGACCGTCACCGGCGCACCCGAGGGCTGCGAGGCCAGGACCCTGTCGGGCGCGTACCACCCGCAGCACCTGGGTGCCCCGCGCTACTCCTGCGCGATGCCGTACTGGGTGTCGGAGAACGCCAAGCGCGCCTTCCCCTTCCAGCTGCGCGTCGACGAGGTGGTCCCGGACGCCAAGGGCCGCGTCTACCTGCGCCCGGAGAGCCCGGGCCTGCCCGCGTTCGCGTTCGACCCGAACACCCGCAACAACACGGCGAAGGTCGTGGTGAACCCGACGCCCAAGGCGTAGCACCCGCACGCGGCGGACGCCCGGACATCCCTCGCGGACGGTGGGACATGGGCACGGGCCGGTGCCCCGGTGCACGCTCGGATCATGACAAACGAATCCGTAGTGGTGATCGGCGGCACCGGCAAGACCGGGCGCCGCGTCGTGGCCCTGCTCCGCGCACAGGGGGTGGAGACGCGGGTGGCCTCGCGGTCCGGGGAGACCCCGTTCGACTGGGCGGACCGGTCCACATGGCGGCCCGCCCTCGCCGGGGCCACCGCCGCCTATGTCGTCCCGCTCGACACCTCGCCCTCCCCGACGCCCGCCCTGGTGGAAGAGGCCGTGGCGAGCGGGGTGCGGCGGCTGGTGCTGCTCTCCGCCCGAGGGGTGGACGTGCCCGGTTACTTCGGGGAGTCCTACGACGGCGACGGGCCGCACATGGAAGGCGAGCGCGCCGTACGCGCCTCCGGCGTGGACTGGACGGTCCTGCGGCCCGGCTGGTTCGCCCAGAACTTCAGCGAGGGCGTCTTCCTGGACGACGTGACCGCCGGTGAACTCTCGCTGCCCACCGCGGACGGCGCCGCCGCGTTCGTCGACGCCGACGACATCGCGGCGGTGGCCGTCGCCGCACTGACCGGGGAAGGCCATACGGGCCAGGTGTACGAACTGTCCGGCCCCCGGGCACTCACCGTCGACGAGGCACTCGCCGAGATCGCGAAGGCGACCGGCCGCCGGGCGGCCTATGTCCCCACCAGCGCGGACGCGTTCCGCTCGCGCCTGGTCGCCCAGGGGGTGCCCGAGGACGAGGCCGAACTCTGGACCCTCGCGCTGGAACCGTTGCGGACCGGCCGGGAGGCGGCAGTGACGGACGGCGTCCGGCGCGCACTCGGCCGCGCGCCCCGCGACTTCTCCGACTTCGTACGGGACGCGGCGGCGGGGGGCGCCTGGCAGGGCTGAAGGTACGTCGGCGGGGCCTCCCGACAGGGCGCCGGGGCGTGTACCCGCTGCTCATCCCGCCGGGGGCGCCCCCACGGCTCAGCCCGCCGGGGCCTCGCGCTCCCGGCGGGCCTCGGGCACGGCCCGGCGGTAGGCGCTGGGGCTCTCGCCCCGCAGCCGTTTGAACGCCGCGCTGAAGCCGAACGCGTCCGCGTAGCCCACGCGCCGCGCCACGGACGCCACCGTCAGTTCGGGGCGCGTCAGCAGATCGGCGGCGAGGGTCATCCGCCACTCCGTCAGATACGCCACCGGCCCCTCTCCGACCAGTTCCGTGAACCGCTTGGCCAGGGTCGTACGCGACACCCCCGCCCGGGCGGCCAGCTCCGCCGTCGTCCACGGGTGCGCCGGGTCCTCGTGCATCGCGCGCAGGGCGGGCCCCGCCACCTCGTCGCCGAGCGCCCGGTACCACTTGGGCGGGTCGGCCTCCGGCCGGTCGAACCAGTCGCGCAGGGTGCACACCAGCAACCAGTCGAGCAGCCGGTCGAGCACGATCTGCCGGCCCGGCCTGGCCCCGGTGATCTGCGCCTCCAGGTAGTCCCGCATCGGCGCGCAGTCGTCGCTGTCCGGTACGACGAGCGCCGGTGGCAGGACACGCAGCAGCCGTTGCGGAGCTTCGGCCTGTACGTCGTAGGCGGCCGCCAGCAGCACGGTGGGGCCGGTGATCTCATCGGCGGGGTCCTGCCCGCCGCCCGTACCGGACAACCAGCGCACGTCCCGTACCGGGGCCCGCGACCCCACCGCGTCCCCCGCCGGCTCCGGGTCGTCGGTGAAGACGAACGGCGCCGGCCCCCGTACGATCGCGGCCTCACCGAGCCGCACCCGCAGCGGCGCACCACCCTCCGGGACGATCCACCCGGCCCCGCGCAGCGGCACGCACAGGGTCAGATACGCGCCGTCGGTGAACCGCAGCGACCACGGCGGCCACAGCACCGAACGGCCGAACACCGCACCCCTGCCCCGGACGCCACCCAACAGCTCATCGAACACATCCATGGCGCAACGATAGGCAGACGTCCGGGCGTTACGGACGATCTCCTATGCACCGCGGACGGACGGCCATGGTTCCGGGCCCCGTCGCGCGATGGACTTCCACCATGACGACGAAGACACCGCGGAACACACGGCCCACCTCATCCGGCATCCTCGTCCTGGGCGCCACGGGCAAGACCGGCCGCCGGGTCGTCCGGCACCTGCGCGACACCGGCACGGCCCGGGTCCGGGCGGCCTCGCGCTCCGGGGAGGTGACCTTCGACTGGACGGTCCCGGCGACCTGGGAGCCCGCGCTGAACGGCGCCACGGCCGTCTACCTGGTGACGCCCGACGACCCGGCCCCCGTGGGAAAGTTCGTCGCGGCGGCCGTGGACGCGGGCGTACGCCGTTTCGTGGCACTGTCCGGCCACGGCATCGAGGCGACCGGAGACGATTTCGGGCAGGGCATGCTGGCGGGGGAGTCGGCCGTACGGGAATCCGGCGCCGAGTGGACGATTCTCAGGCCGAGCAACTTCTTCCAGAACTTCGACGAGGACCTGTGGCAGGCACCGTTGCGGGCGGGCCGCCTGGCCCTGCCGATCGGCGCGATGCCCGAGCCGTTCGTCGACGCCGGGGACGTGGCCGAGGTCGCGGCAGCCGTCCTCACCCACGACGGCCACGCGGGCCGGACCTACGAACTGACGGGCCCCCGCGCGCTGACCTTCGCCGAGGCCACGGAGACGATCGCCCGGGCGGCGGGCCGCCCGATCCGTTACGAGGAACTGACCCCGGACGCGTACCGCACCGAACTCCTCGGCCAGGGCTGGCCCGAGACCGCGGCCAACGCCCTGGGCGCCCTGTTCGCCCTGCACCGGGCGGGCGGTTCGGCGGCCCTGGGCGACGGGGTCCAACAGGTCCTGGGACGGGAACCGGCCGACCTGGCCCCGTGGGCCCGGCGTATCGCGGCGACGGGGGTCTGGTCGTAACCGGCCGGAGGTCAGGCGCTGTTCGCCAGCCGCTTGGCGATCTTGCGGGCGTCCAGGGCCATTTCGCGGAACATGCCGCTGATCGGGTTGGTGAACCCGGTGAAGTACAGCTCCGGCGCCTTCTGCGGCGCACGTCCCCCGTGGGCCACCGGCCGGCCCCGCGCGTCCAGGACGCCGAGGTGGCCGACCAGGCCCTCCAGGGCCCGCCGGTACCCGGTCGCGGCGATCACCGCGTCCGGGGTGATCCGGGTGCCGTCGGCGAGGACCACCGCGTCACCGTCGAAGGACTCCACTGTCGCCACAGGTACCACGCGGCCGGTCCTCACCGCGTCGATCAGGCCCACGTCCTGGACGGGGATCGCCCCGTCCTTGACGCGGGAGTACAGGCCCGTGGCGGGGCGTGGCAGCCCCTGGGCGGAGAGGTCCGGGACGGCGAGCTTCGCCATGACCCTGCCCGCCCGGTCCACGAGCCGCACCGGCAGCCGGCGTACGAGGATGCCGGTCGCCTGTGCGGGCCAGCCCGCCGTGGAGCGGCGCACGATGTGCGGAACGGTGCGTACCGCGATGCGCACCCGGGAAGCGCCGCCCTCCACCAGGTCCACGGCGATCTCCGCCCCCGTGTTGCCGATGCCGACGACGAGGACGTCCTTGCCGGCGTACGGGGCCGGGGCGCGGTACTCCGATGCGTGCAGCAGCTCGCCGGTGAACGTCTCGCGCCCGGGCCAGTCCGGTACGCGCGGCGTGTGGTTGTAGCCGGTGGCGACGACGACGGCCCGCCCGGTCAGTACCCGGCCGCCGGTGGCGGTCAGCTGCCAGCCGGTGCCGTCGGCGGCCCGGTCGATACGGGAGACCTCGACCCCGGTCACCACTTCGAGCTCATGGTGCTCGGCGTACTTCTCCAGATAGCGCACCACGTCCGCACGGGACACCCAGCGCCCGAACCGACGGGGCATCGCCAGTCCCGGCAGTGCGGACCAGCGCCGGGTGGTGTGCAGACGGAGCCGGTCGTAGTGGCGGCGCCAGGAGGCCCCGACGCTCCCGGACTTCTCCAGCACGACGGCCCGTACGCCGTGCTCGCGCAAGGCGGCCGCGACGGCGAGACCACCCGGCCCACCGCCGACGACATAGACGGGCCGCGGGTCGGTCAGTGCACGTTCGGACATGGTTATGGAGCGTAATCGCGCGCTCACTTGATGGGTCTCGGTCAAGGTGGGAATCGGTTGCGAATTGATCACGGCGCACACGTCTTGCGCGGGGAGGCCCGGATCAGGTGAACTGACGTATCGTCAGATTCCCTGGCCGTGACCGGAAGGAGCACCGATGCGGACGATCGTGCTCGGTGGGGCCGAGTGGCTCGCCGTCCTGCGCATAGGGCTCGGCCTGTGGTGGCTGGAGAGCTGGCGCCACAAGGACAGGAAGGGCTGGTTCGAGCGCGGCACGGGCATCGCCTGGGCGGCGGACGTCGCGCGGAAGCATCGCTGGCCGGTGGTCCGCACCGGCTTCAGGCGCGTGGTCGCTCCCCGCCCCCGACTGATGGCGTACGTCGTCGTCTACGCCGAACTCGCCCTGGGGCTGGGCCTGGTCCTCGGTCTCCTCACCCCGGTCGCGCTCGTCGCCGGGCTGCTCCTCAACCTCCTCTACCTGGTGCTGATGATCCACGACTGGGCCGAGCAGGGGCAGAACGCGATGATGGCGCTGATCTCGCTCGTCGCGCTGTTCGCCATGTCCTGGCAGGCGTGGTCGCTGGACAAGGCGATCGGACTCTTCCTGTGACTGCTGCGACTCCCAGGACTCCCAGGACTCCCGGGACTTCTGCGACGCCTGTCCCTCCTTCGCCTCCCGCGGTGGCCGCCGCGCGCTACGACCTCCCCGAGCCGGACGCCTTCACCCGTCCCTACTGGGACGCCGCGGCGGAGGGACACCTGCTGCTGCGCCGCTGCGGCGCGTGCGCCCGGGCCCACCACTACCCCCGGGAGTTCTGTCCCCGCTGCTGGAGCGAGGACGTCACCTGGGAACGCGCGAGCGGCCACGCCACGCTCTACACCTGGTCCGTCGTCCACCGGAACGACCTCCCGCCGTTCGGCTCCCGGGTTCCGTACACCGCGGCCGTCGTCGACCTCGCCGAGGGCCCGCGCATGATGACCGAACTCGTGGACTGCGACCCGTCGATCCTGACGATCGGCATGCCGCTCACGGTCACGTTCCGCCACGAGGAGGGCAGGGAATCGGTCCCGGTCTTCACCGCCGCCCGTCCTGACCGCCGCGGCTCAGGGCCAGAGGAGTTCCCGCACCCATGACCCGCCGTCCCGGCGGTAGCGCAGGCGTACGTGCTGCCGTCGGGCGTCGCCCTGGAAGAACTCGGCCTCCCGGGGCTCGACCACGTACCGGGTCCAGCTCCGTACCTCCGCGTCCGGGGCCGACCGGGCGTGCGCCCAGGCCGACTCCGAGGCCCGGACCAGCTCGTCCCTCGACTCCAGGACCTCGCTCTGGTGGCCCACCAGCGCCGACGCCAGCGCGCCCGTCGAGCGGGCGTGCAGATCGGCCAGGCTCCGGGCCGGGCTCGCGGCGGTGACGGGGCCGCGTACGCGTACCTGGCGCCCCCGCGCCGGCCAGTAGAAGCCGAGCGCGGCGTGCGGACGGGCGGCGAGCTGGTGGCCCTTCGTGCTCGTGGCGTGCGAGGCGAAGTGCCAGCCGTGCTCGTCCGCGTCGTGCAGCATCAGCGTCCGGACGTCGGGGCGGCCCTCCTCGTCGACGGTGGCGAGGGACATCGTGTGCGGCTCGGGCTGCCCGGCGGCCACCGCCTCGGCGAACCAGGTGTGGAAGAGGGTGACCGGATCACCCGGCGCGGTGGCCGGGTCGAAGGCCGGGAGGCCGATGTCCCACACGCGCTGGGCGTGGAGCAGGTCCAGGAAGGTGCTGTGTGCGTCGGGCATGCGGCCATTGTGCAGCGGGATCCGGCGGGAACGGCGTGCGGAGGGCGGCCCCGCAGGCCACTCACCCCCTTCCCAGCACCACCGTCCCCGAGGAGCAGAACCAGCCGCCCGTCCCCGAGGCCACCGCCAGTTCCGGCAGCCGGCCGCCCGCGCGGCGTACCTGGCGCTCACCCGCCTCGCCCCGCAGCTGCCGTACCGCCTCCACCAGCAGGAACAGGCCCCGCATCCCCGGATGGCAGGCCGAGAGCCCACCGCCGTCCGTGTTCACCGGGAGCTCTCCCGTCAGACCCGTCCGGCCCTTCTCCATGAACGCCCCGCCCTCGCCCTTCGCGCAGAAACCCAGATCCTCCAGCGTCACCAGCGTCATATAGGTGAACGCGTCGTAGATCTCGGCGAGGTCGATGTCGGCGGGACGCACCCCGGCCCGTTCGAAGGCCAGCCGGCCCGAGACCGCCGCGGGGGAGACCGTGAAGTCCTCCCACTCGGACATCGTGGAGTGCGAGGCGTACTCACCCGTACCGAGAATCCACACGGGGTCCTTCGCCGTGTCCGGTACGTACTCCTCGGCGGCCAGCAGGACAGCACATCCGCCGTCGCTGCGAATACAGCAGTGCAGTCTGGTGAACGGGTCCGCGACCATCGGCCCCGCCAGGACCTCGTCCACCGTGATCGGGTCCCGGAACATCGCGTCCGGATTGGCCGCCGCGTTCGCCCGCGCCTGGACCGCCACTTCGGCGAGCTGCTCCGGCGTCGTCCCGTACTCGTGCATGTGGCGGCGAGCCGCCATCGCGTACTTGGCGATCAGCGAG
Source organism: Streptomyces sp. NPDC045968 (assembly GCF_056430475.1). Classification (NCBI taxonomy): domain Bacteria; kingdom Bacillati; phylum Actinomycetota; class Actinomycetes; order Kitasatosporales; family Streptomycetaceae; genus Streptomyces; species Streptomyces sp. NPDC045968. The sequence goes on from NZ_JBWKLF010000008.1 coordinate 122,841, forward strand.
TGTCCGTACGGCACCTCGAACTGGAGCGGGCCGCGCGCCCCGAACGAGAGACTGGAGGTCCGGCGCCCCGCCCTGATGTCGGCGCGGGCCGTCGATCCGTACACCAGCAGGACGACATCGGCGTGACCGGCGGCGATGGCGTCCGCCGCGTGGGCCGCCATGACCTCCCAGGTCGCACCGCCGACCGCCGTGGAGTCCACCCAGGTGGGGGTGAGGCCGAGATACTCGGCGACCTCGACGGGTGCGAGCATCCCGAGCCCCGCGGAGGCGAAGCCGTCGATGACGGACCGGTCCAGGCCCGAGTCGGCGAGCGCCCGGCGGGCGGCCTGGGCGTGCAGGGCGTACGGGGTGGCCTCGTCGACGCGTCCGCAGTCCGCCAGCGCTATACCGACTGCGGCGACCCGGCGCGGGGTGATGGAGAGGGAGGAGGGCATGAATCTGACGGTACATCAGAAAGCGCGGGAGGGGAGGGGGTCGGTGAGTGCCGGGGGTGCGTCGCGGCTCTGGGCTTCTCGGGCCACCGCGCCTAGCATGACGGGCCGTCAGGTCGGGGCGCAGATCCCTGACCGAGGGGAAGGAGCCCGAGGATGGACGCCGCCTTCACCGCGGAACAGGACGAGATCCGCCGCACGCTGCGCGAGCTGCTGGCCAAACGCTGCGGCCCCGACGAGGTCAGGGCCGCCGTACGGACCGCCGAGGGGTACGACACGGACCTGTGGCGGCAGCTCGCCCGCGACCTCGGGCTGCCGGGGCTCGCGATCCCCGAGGCGTACGGCGGTGTCGGCTGCGGGACCGCCGAGCTCGCCCTCGCCTGCGAGGAGACCGGCCGGGCCCTGCTGCCCTCGCCGCTGCTCGCCACCGCCGCCCTCGCCGCCCCCCTGATCACCGCGCTCGGCACCGAGGCCCAGCGCACCGCCCTGCTGCCGGGCCTCGCCTCGGGGGAACTGACCGCCACCCTCGCCGTCCCCGGCACCGGCCTCTCCACGGCCCTCGGCCTCACCGGCGACGAGAGCCGCGACGAGGCCGGCGAGGAGGACGGCCACGGTGGCGGTAACGGAGGCGTCGGCGGCGACTGGGCGGGCGGCGGCCGGGCCGGCGGCGTACAGGCGAGGCGGGCCGGTGGCGGGGAGGGCTGGCGGCTGTACGGCGAGGCCGCGCAGGTCCTCGACGGCCACAGCGCCGGACTGCTCGTGGTCGCCGCGCACACGGGCGGTTTCCCGCGCAGCCGTACGCTCCTCTTCCTCGTGCGTACGGAGACGGCGACCGGGCTCGTCCGCACCCGGCAGACCTCGATGGACGAGACACGGCCGCTCGGGCGTATCGAACTGCGCGACACCGAGGCCGGACTCCTCGGTGCGGACAACCCCGTCGAGACGTCCGCGGCGCTGGCGGCGGCCGGGCGCACGGCCGCCGCGGTGCTCGCGGCGGAAGCGGCCGGGGCGGCGGCGAGCGCGCTGGACCGCACGGTCGAGTACGTGAAGGCGCGGGAACAGTTCGGCCGCGCGATCGGCTCCTTCCAGGCGGTGAAGCACCGCCTGGCGGACACGTACGTACGGGTGCAGGCGGCCCGCTCGGCGGCGTACTACGCGGCCTGGGACCCGGCGGCCGCCGGTCTGGCGCTCGCGCAGGCGCTGGAGGCGCTGCGGATCACCGCCGCCGAGGCGATACAGCTGCACGGCGGCATCGGGTTCACGTGGGAACACGAGGCGCACCTCTACTTCAAGCGGGCCACGGCCGACGCCCTGCTCTTCGGCCCCGTCCACCGGCTGCGCGACCGCGCGGCGCAGCAGGCCGGGCTGTTCCTGGCCGGGGGCGCCGGGGCGGAGGTGGCCGTCTGATGGCGCCCGGTGTCCGGCTGGTCCAGAAGATCTCCTCGACCCGCGCCTTCGCGAGGATCGCCCCGCACGTCATCCCCGTCATGGACCGTACGGTGCACCGCCTCACCCGGGGCAGGGTGATGCTCAGCGCGCGGATGCTGCCGGGTCTCGTCCTCACCGTGCGGGGTGCGAGGAGCGGGCGGCTCAGGACCGTGCCCCTGGCCTGCATGCCGCAGAAAGGGCCGCCGGAGAGCTGGATTCTGGTCGGCAGCAACTTCGGCCGGGCGGGGCATCCGGCCTGGACCGCCAATCTGCTCGGCTGCCCGGACGGGGCCGTCGTCAGCTGGAAGGGCCGGGACGTTCCGGTGCGCGCGCGACTGCTCCAGGGGGCGGAGCGGGCCGAGGTGTGGGAGGCGGCGCTGCGGTTCTGGCCGCCTTACGCGGCGTACCAGGCGAGGATCGAGCGGGAGATCCGGCTGTTCCGGCTGGAGCGCCGGGACTGAGCGCGGCCCGGCGATTCCGGGCCCGTCCGGCGGTCCAGGCGCCTTGGCCGGTTCAGGCCCTCCGGTGGTTCAGGGGCCGCAGGCGCCGACGGCGGACCACAGGTACAGCTGTGGTCCGCCGTCGGTGAGACAGGACGACGTGGGTGCCCGGGTTGCGGCTGAGCGCCCAGCGTGTGAGGGGTATCCGGCGCCGCGCCTACTTGACCGGCTTCTTGCCGGTGATGCCCAGATGCACCAACAGGGCCAGGTTGGGCCTGAGTTCGGCCTGCTTGACGCCCCAGGTGGTGAAGCCCTTCTGGTGCGAGGCCACGGCGGCCAGCATCGCGACCAGGGAACCCGCCATCGCCGCAGGACTGACGTCCTTGTCGACCTTGCCCTTGGCCTGGAGCTCCTTCACCGACTCCGTAAGGGAGTTGGTGACCGAGTTCAGGATCTTCATGCGGATCTTGTAGAACCGCTTGTCACCTTCGGCCGCGCCGAGGTCGACCACCCGGAGGATGGCGTCGTGACGGCGCCAGAAGTCGAGGAATCCCTCGACCAGTTCCTCGGAGGTCTGCCAGCCGGCCTTGCCGACCCAGGAGCGGCCGGCGACCAGTTGGGTCAGCCCGGCACCCTCCTTGGCCATTTCCTCGGCGATTTCGAGGACGGCGCCCTCGACGTCGGGGAAGTACTGATAGAAGGTCGCGGGTGAAGTCCCCGCCTTCCGGGCGACGTCGATGACTTTGACGTCCCGGTACGGCGAGGAGCTGAGCATCTCGCTGAGGCAGTCGAGCAGCTTCTGCCGCGTCGCCTGACCGCGTCGACCGGCCACGCGGCCGTCGACGGTGCGTACTTGTCCTGTCATGCCGTCAGCTTACCGAGGGGTGATCGGAGCGCGATTCGGCCGACTGCAAATGGGGAACGCCGCAGGACCGGCGGGGTGTGTGGTGGGTTTTCGGCCATGACGACGGCTCGGGTCGCCGCGCTGTCCCGCGCCCGGCGACCAGTGTTATCAACAGCCTGTGGACAACTTCGGTGGACAACTTTGTCCACGCCGGGCACAGGGTCTTCACGAGGGGGGCGAACGTTCTATATGGGTGCGCCAGGGCGCGCCGCGCCGCACCCGCCGTTACGTTGACTGTGACGGGCGTCACTGCTGAGCGCCACCGCTACGGAAGGACCCGGGCCCATGGCCGCATTCCCGCACTCCGTGCCGTGCTGGGTGGATGTGCAGCTCTCCGACCTCGAAGCGGGCAAGCGCTTCTACGGCGGGCTCTTCGGCTGGACCTTCCGCGCGGGCGACGGCCTGCCCTTCGCCGACGCCTTCAGCGACGGCAGGCTCGTCGCCGCGCTCGCCGCCAAACAGGACGGCCGGATGCCCACCGCGTGGGGCGTCTACTTCTCCACCGACGACATCACCGCCACGGTGGCGGGGATCAGGGAAGCGGGCGGCCAGGTGATCACGGACCCGGTGCGGGCGGGCCGGGCCGGGGTGCTGGCCCAGGCCGCCGACCCGGGTGGCGCGGTATTCGGGCTGTGGCAGGCGGGCGACCGGGCGGGCTTCGAGAAGCAGAACGAGCCGGGTGCCTTCTGCTGGACCGAGGTCTACACCCGGCGGCCGGAAGCGGTGGACGCCTTCTACGAGCGGGTCTTCGGCTTCCGGGGGACGGATCTGGACGAGCCCGCCGACGGCGTGACCGGCACGGCCGAGTCCGGCATCGACTTCCGGATGTGGTCGCCCGCGGGCACCGAACCGGGGCCCGACACGGCGGTCGGCGGCCGCAGCGTGATCACGGACGCCTTCCCGGCCGAGCTGCCCAGTTACTTCCTCACCTACTTCGCGGTCGCCGACTGCGACCGGGCCGCCGAGACCGTCGTCCACCTGGGCGGCCGGGTCACCGCACCGCCGTTCGACATCCCCTACGGGCGGATGGCGGTCGTCCAGGACGACCAGGGCGCCGCCTTCGCCGTGCTCCAGCCGACCGAGCTCCTGCCCTGACACGCCACCCGGTCGCGTCCGCGTCCCGCATCCCCGGTGTCCCGGTACGGGACGAAGTGACATGAGACACGCCCCGATCCGCCCCCGGGTTCGCAACCGGGGCCTCCGACAGGAAGAATCAGGGTGCGCACCGCCAGGTGGTGCCCAGGGGTGAGACGCTGCACATGGCGGGATTTCGCGGGCTTCTGTCACTGAGGTCCGTACGGGGAGGTGGCAGGCAAGTGGTGGAGCAGCTGACGCAACACGACCCGAGGCGGATCGGCCCGTTCGAGGTGCTGGGACGACTCGGGGCCGGCGGCATGGGGCTGGTCTATCTCGCGCGCTCGGCGTCGGGCCGGCGGGTGGCGATCAAGACGGTACGCACGGAGCTCGCCGAGGATCAGCTGTTCCGGGTCCGGTTCACGCGTGAGGTGGAGGCCGCCCGCGCGGTCAGCGGTTTCTACACGGCCGCCGTGGTGGACGCCGACCCCCGTGCGGCGGTGCCCTGGCTGGCCACCGCCTACGTACCGGCCCCCTCGCTCGAAGAGATAGTGAATGAGTGCGGGCCGATGCCGACCCAGGCGGTGCGGTGGCTGGCGGCCGGGATCGCCGAGGCGCTCCAGTCCATCCACGGTGCGGGCCTCGTCCACCGCGATCTGAAGCCGTCCAACGTGCTGGTCGTCGAGGACGGTCCGCGCGTGATCGACTTCGGGATCGCGTCCGGTGTCTCCAACACCCGGCTGACCATGACGAACGTGGCGGTCGGTACCCCCGCCTACATGTCTCCCGAGCAGGCGCGGGACTCGCGGAGCGTGACCGGGGCCAGCGATGTGTTCTCGCTCGGCTCGACGCTGGTGTTCGCGGCGACCGGGCATGCGCCGTTCCACGGTGCCAACCCCGTCGAGACGGTGTTCATGCTGCTCCGGGAGGGCCCCGACACGGAGGGCCTGCCCGACGACCTGCGGCCGCTCATCGAGTCCTGTATGCAGATGGACGCCACCCGGCGGCCCAGTCCCGCCGATCTTCAGTCCCAGCTCGCCCCGCACCTCTTCGCCTCCGGCAGTGACGACAGCGGTACGGCGTCGGCGTGGCTGCCGCACCGGGCCACCGCGATGATCGAGCAGCGGCGCGGCGGTGGCCGCACGGTCGCTCCGGCGGCGCCGGTCCCCGCGCATGCTCCGGCGCACGCCGCCGCGCCGGTGGCCGTGCCCCCGCCGCCGCCGAATCCGCCGCAGCCGCGGCAGGGCGCGGACTGGCGCAGCGGCGCGGATCTCCGTTCCCCGTCGCCCGGTCCTTCGCCCGACGGCGGGCCCGTACGGCTGGCCGGGGCGAAGGTGCCGATCGGACCCGGGCCGCGGCCCGGCGAGATCCGCGGGGCCGCGGCCGCGCACGCCGATCCGGCCACCGGCTGGGTGCGCCCGCCCGCAGGGGTGAACGGGGTCACCCCGCCGACCGCGCCGGTGCCCGCCCCCGCGCCGGCACCGGAGGCGCCGCCGGCCGCGCCGGACCGCTGGCGGCCCTGGCGTTTCCGCATGTCGAACGATGTCTGGGGCACGCCTGTCGTCGCGGGGAACCTGCTGTACGTGACGTCCTTCGAGGTCCACGCACTGGATGTGGGCAACGGAAGGCGCCAGTTCAAGACCCGGGACGTGGCCTGGGCGATGGCGGTCGACGGCGGCCGGATACACGGTTCGGACGGCCCCTCCCTGTACGCGCTCGACGCGGCGACCGGCGCTGAGCGGTGGCGTTTGCAGACGGACGCCTGGGTCTACGCGCTCAAGGCCGACCGCGGCACCGTGGTGACCGCGACGCGGGGCGGAGGCGTACAGGCGTGGGAGGCGTCCAGCGGCGAGAAGCTGTGGGAGACGTCGGGCGTCCAGACGGACTTCGAGACGCCGGAGGCCGGCCCCGCGATACACGACGGAACGGTCTATCTGTGGCAGGACGCCCGGCTGCGGGCCGTCGACGCCCGTACCGGTGGCGAGCGGTGGTCGTACCCGATCGGTGACGCGGCGTCCTGCGGCGGTGTGCCGGTACGGGTGGCGCCGGCGGCCGACGGCTGCGTCTACGTGTCCGCGGGGACCCGGGTGCTGGCCGTGGACTCGGTCTCCGGCCATGTGCGGTGGCACTTCGAGTCACCGGCCGTCTTCCTCTCCCCGCCCACGTTCGTGCCGGGGCCCGCGGTGACCGGGGGCGGGGTGTACCTCGCCGACTACCTCGGCACGGTGTACGCACTCGACGCCACGACCGGCAAGGACCGCTGGCGGATCGCCACGGAGGCCCGCCAGTCCATCGAGCCGGTGCTGGTGGCGGCGGGGAACGTCCATGTCGGCAGCGGCAGCGCGCTGTACACGCTCGACGCGGTGACGGGCACGCCGAAGTGGCGGTTCGCCGCGGGCGGCGAGGTGGTGGGCGCGCCGGTGGTGGCGGACGGACGGGTGCACTTCGGCTCCGCGGACCATGTGCTCTACACGCTGGACGCGGCGGGCGGCCAGCTCCGCTGGAAGCTCGCGACGGGCGGCGAGATCACGGGGTCGCCGGTGGCCCAGGCGGGTGTGGTGTACGCGTGCAGCAAGGACCGCTGCGTGTACGCGCTGGACGCGCTGAAGGGCACGGGCACGGGGAACCGGGCCCGCGCGTAGCGGGCGGGATTCCGGCCCGCCCGGCGTTCGAAGTCGCAGGCCCGCCCGGCGTTCGAGGCCGCGGCCTTGTCGGCGGGCGGGCGTCAGTCCCGTGGGGGACGGCGCCGGTCGTGGGGCTCGTCGGGACCGCGCCGGCCATGGGGCTCGTCCTGCGCCGGGTACGAGCGGGTCTCCTCGTTCTCGTGACGGCTCGGACCCACGTACGGGTCCGTCTCCCGCTCCGGCCAGGGAGACGTCTGCGCGGCGGGCCCCGGCTCCTGCGTGGGCGGCCACGTATCCGGATGCTCCGACCCCGGCGCCGCATACGGCTCCGGCCGCGTCCGGGCCGGCCGCCCCGACATCAACAGCGCTCCCAGCAGCAGCAACAGCCCGCCCACCCCCGCGATCGCCACCCCCTGCTGGAGCCCGGAACCCTCTCCGCCCACCGCCAGGCCGCCCGCCTGCTGGCCCTGGCGGATCATCCACAGCACGGTGAAGCCCAGTACCACCACGCCCGCGAGCGCCACCACGATCCGCGACCGGAGCAGCACCCCGGCCACGGCCATCACCGCGGCGACGAGGAACGGCAACAGGATCGAGAGCAGCACGGCGGACCCCGCGGCTGTGATGCCCTCGAACAGGTCCTGGACGCGGTAGTCGCGCCCGAGCCTCCCCTCGTACCAGTCACGGAAAGGGCTCACGACGGCGGCCGCCGCCCCCACGAGCGCGATGACGGAGCCAAGGACGTTGCGGATCATCAGCGGCCTCCCGCGGAGCGCGCGGCGCGCGCCGGCCGGCGTACGCACCTCTCCGGAAGTCCGACGCTACGCCGGGCCCAACACGCCCGCGACCGGAGCCGATCACCCTCCCAGGGGATCCGGCGGGCCTCCCCGGGGGCGGGCGGCGCGGACGATGACAAGACCGTGACAGGGTCATGACCGGGCTGACGGTCGTGGCCGGAATGCTGTGCGTTACGGTGTCGCGCGGTCCGCTCGACGGCCGAAGGACGTGTCACCAACGCAAGGGGGGCTGCATCGATGATGCGGCGACGTATGAGGTTCGCGGCGGTACTGGTCGTGGTGGTGCTCGCGCTCACCGGATTCTCGACCTCCAGCAGCGGAGGCAAGGGCGGTGGCAAGAGCCGCAGCGGCAAGAGCAGCGGCTCGGGCGGGGGCGGCTGCTCCAGCTCCAAGAAGAGCAACAGCGACTACGACTACGACGACGACGACTACGACGACTCGTCGAGCAGCTCCTCCGGCGGCACCGACTACGGCACGCCGACGCCGGTCTCCACGGCGACGGACGCCCCCGAGGTTCGCGTCATCCGCTGCGCCCAGGCCCGCAAGGGCAAGCGCAGGGCCGTCACCTCGTCCGTCGTCCAGATCAGGTCCACGGCGTCCGGCACGGCGAAGACGTACGACATCGAGGTGACCTTCCTGGACGCCCTCGGGAACACCGTCGACACCGGCGAGACCACCACCGAGCTGGCGTACGGCGACGTCAAGAGCCTCACCGTCCGCATGGACAGCCCCCGCAAGGTGTCCAAGGTGAAGAAGTGCCAGGTCACGGCGGAACCCCGCTACTGACCGGGGCCGCCAGCCCCCTCACCGCAGCCGGTACGTCCCGTCCGCGCCCCCGCCTCCGCCCCGCTTCACGAACAGTTCGGCCTGCCGCTCCGGCGCCAGATTCCCGAGCGCGATCAGCTGCGGGGCGTGGGCCAGTGCCTGCGTCCGCGCCGCCTCCTTCGCCGACCACACCGCCCGTACCGTGCCCTGGACCGCGGCCGACGGGTACGCGGCGATGACGGCCGCCGCCCGGAGCGCCGCGGCCACCGCGCCGCCGACCGGTGTGACCTCGCTGACCAGCCCCGTCTCGTACGCCCGCCGGGCCGTGACCCGTTCGGCGGTGCCCATCAGCGACATCCGGGCGACCTCACCGAACGGCATCCGCTGTGCCATCGAGATCGCCTCGTACGCGCTGACCATGCCGTACGTCGTGTGCGGGTCGAAGAAGGTCGCCTCCTCGGAGGCGATGACGAACTCCGCCTCACCCAGCAGATAGAACGCCCCGCCGCACGCCATCCCCTCCACCGCCACGATCACGGGCTTCCACAGATCGTTCGCCTTGGGCCCGATCGTGAGCAGGGGATCGTCGATGGAGTACGGGGAAGGGGGCTGCGGAACCTCCGCCCCCCGGTCGATCCCGGTACAGAAGGCACGCCCGCCCGCCCCGGTGAGGACGACGGCGCGCACGCTCTCGTCGTACCGGAACTCCCGCCACACCGCCGCGAGTCCGGCCGCCGTCGCCAGGTCGATCGCGTTGAGCTTCTCCGGCCGGTCGAGGGTGACGAGCGCGACCCCGGTCCCCTGATCCGTCTCCGTACGCAGCACCGCCGCTCACCGCTCCAGCAGCCAGCGGACCACGGTCACGCCGCGGGCGTCGGGAGCATCGGGACCGGCCGGGCAGAAGACCGCCTTCACCGCTGCCCCGATCCGCAGTCTCTCCGGATCGACGGAGTTCAGCGCCGCATCCGGGCCGCTCACCACATTCCCGACCAGCCGGATCTCCGGGGCCTCGGCCAGCTCCACGACGACGGCGTTGTACGGGGCCTGTTCGGCGTACGCGGGCAGCAGGGGCGGATGCGGCACGACGTACGACCAGATCCGCCCGCGCCCGCTCATCAGCCGCCACTCGCTGTCGAAGGACTGGCAGCGCGGGCAGCAGGGCCGGGGCGGGAATCGGAGCGCGCCGCAGCCGGGGGCGGCGCAGGACTGGACCCGGAGCTCGCCGCGGGCCGTGTACTCCCAGAAGGGCGCCCCGTCCTCGTCGGCGACGGGCACGAGCAGGGAACTCATCTCAGCTCCTCAGCAGGACGGCGGAGGTGGGGACGCCCTCCCCGGCGGTGACCAGGCAGGTCGCGGCGTCGGGGACCTGGGCGGTGGACGTGCCGCGCAGTTGCTTCACGCCTTCGGTGATGAGGTTGAAGCCGTGCACGTACGCCTCGCTGAGCCCGCCGCCGCCCGTGTTGATCGGCAGCCGGCCGCCGGTCTCCAGCGCGCCGCCCTCCGTGAACGCGGCTCCCTCGCCGCGCCCGCAGAATCCGTAGCCCTCCAGGGAGAGCGGGATGAGCGGGGTGAACGCGTCGTAGATCTGGGCGACGTCGACATCGGCGGGCCCGAAGTCGGCCTGCTTCCACAGCTGCCGGGCCGCCGTCCACGCCGGTCCCGTGAGCGGGTCCTCGTTCCAGTAGTTGACCATCCCGTGGTGCTGGGCGGGGAGGCCCTGGGCGACGGAGTGGATGTGGACGGGCTTCTGCCGGCAGTCGCGGGCGCGTTCGGCGGAGACGATGACGCAGGCGAGCGCCCCGTCCGTCTCCAGGCAGTTGTCGAAGAGGCAGAGCGGCTCACTGATCCAGCGGGAGGTCATGTACATCTCGCGGGTGAGGGGCCGTTCGTACATCACCGCGGCGGGGTTCTGGTTGGCGCGGTTGCGGCAGGCGAGGGCGACGTTGAAGAGGTGGTCGCGGGTGGCCCCGTACTCGTGCATGTAGCGCCGCGCCAGCATCCCGATCTCGTCCGCCGGCCGCAGCAGCCCGTACGGCCGGGTCCACTGGGCGGGAGTCGGCAGCTGGACGGCCGTGTTCTTCCAGGGCCGGGGCCCCGAGCCGCGCTTCCGTGACCGCCAGGCGACTCCCACGCTCGCCTGGCCCGTGGCGACGGCCGCCGCGAGGTGTGCGATCGTCGCGCACGAACCTCCGCCGCCGAAGCCGACCTTGCTGAAGAAGGTGACATCGCCCGCCCCGATGGCCTTGGCGATCTCGACCTCGTCGGTCTCCTCCATCGTGTACGAGGCGAAGGCGTCGACCTCCGAGGCCGCGATCCCGGCGTCGTCGAGGGCGGCGACGATGGCCCGGCAGGCCAGCGTCTTCTCGCTCTCGGGGAGTTGTTTCGCGAAGGCCGTCTGTCCTATGCCGGCTATCGCTGTCACGTCTTTGAGCGTCGCCACCGCCACCTCCGGGACCGTCATGACTGCTGACAGCGGCAGAGGCTACAGCTAATCTGACGGATAGTCAGCTACCTGCGTACAGGAGGGCCCGAGATGCGCGGCGACGAGGAATGGTCCACCATCCCGGAGCTCGTACGGGCGGCGGCCGAACGGTACGGGGAGCGCGAGGCGGTCGTCGAGGGCCGCACCCGCGTCTCGTACACGGAACTCGGCGAACGCGTCGAACGGGCCGCGGCGGCGTGCATGGCCTCCGGCGTGCGGCCGGGCGACCGGGTCGCGATCTGGGCGCCGAACACGCTGGACTGGATCGTCTCCGCACTCGGAGCGGTCACGGCGGGCGCGGTCCTCGTCCCCCTCAACACCCGCTTCAAGGGCACGGAGGCGGCGCACATCCTGCGACGGAGCCGGGCGAAGCTGCTGTTCGTCACCGGCACCTTCCTGGGTACGTCGTACGTGGCGTCCCTGCGCCGGTCCGAGGTCCGGCTGCCGGCCCTGGAACGGGTGGTGGTGCTGGCGGACAGCGCCCCGGACGACTATCTGACCTGGAAGGACTTCCTGGCCGCGGGGGAGGGGGTGTCCCCGGCCGCGGTACGGGAACGGGCGAACGCGATCACTCCCTCCGCCCCCTCCGACATCATCTACACCTCGGGCACGACGGGCCGCCCCAAGGGCGCGGTCATCACCCACGGCCAGACGCTGCGGTGCTACGCGATCTGGAGCGACCTGGCCGGCCTCCGCGAGGGCGACCGCTACCTCATCGTGAACCCGTTCTTCCACACCTTCGGCTACAAGGCGGGGATCATCGCCTGCCTCACGCGCGGCGCCACGATGGTCCCGCAGCCCGTCTTCAACGTGGACACGGTCCTCGCGAACATCGCCGCCGAACGCATCTCGGTCCTGCCGGGCCCGCCCACGCTCCACCAGTCCCTGCTGGACCACCCGTCCCGCACCGCCCACGACCTCTCGGCCCTCCGCCTGGTCGTCACCGGCGCCGCGGTGGTCCCCCTCCAGCTGGTCGAACGCCTGCGCTCGGAACTGGGCATCGCGACCGTCCTCACGGCGTACGGTCTCTCCGAGGCGAGCGGCATCGTCACGATGTGCCGCACCGGCGACCCGGCGGACGTCATCGCCTCCACCTCGGGCCGGGCGATCCCCGGCACGGAGGTACGCGTCCTGGCGCCCCCGGGCGCCCCCGGCGAGATCCTGGTCCGCGGTTTCCACGTCATGGCGGGCTACTTCGAGGACCCGGACGCGACGGCCGCGACGATCACCCCGGACGGCTGGCTCCGCACGGGCGACATCGGCGTCCTGGACGCCTCGGGCAACCTCCGCGTCACGGACCGCATCAAGGACATGTACATCGTCGGCGGCTTCAACGCGTATCCGGCGGAGATCGAACAGCTCCTGGGCCTGCACCCGGACATAGCCGACGTGGCGGTGATCGGAGTCCCGGACCCCAGGCTCGGCGAGGTCGGCAGGGCGTACGCGGTCCGCCGCCCGGGCAGCACCCTCACCGCGGACGACCTGATCGCCTGGTCGAGACGCGAGATGGCGAACTACAAGGTCCCGAGGACGGTGGAATTCGTGACCGAACTCCCGAGGAACGCGAGCGGCAAGGTGCTGAAGGGGGAGCTGCGGGGGAGGGGATAGACGGCGCCGCGCGCCAGGGCACCGGGACGCCGACGGGCACCCGCGGCGCGGGCCCGCACGCGGAAATGCAGCGGCCGCGACGGCTCCCCCTCCGCGCCGCCGCGGCCGCTCCCCGTGCGGGTCAGGTCTTTACGGGAGCGGCTTGAACGGCTCCGAGGTGGCGTGCTGGTCCAGAGTGGTCAGCTCATCGCCCGTGGCGTGCTGGTCCTGTGTGGTGATCGGAGTCTCCGGCTCACCCGTGGCGTGCTGGTCTGCCGGCTTGAGGATCGGGTCCTTCTTCACTGCGTCGGCCATGGTGGTGAACTCCGTCTCTGGTGCGGTAAGCGATGGGTTGGTGAGGCCCGTCCGGCTGTTCCCCCGTGGACTGCCGGACGGGCCTCTCGGGGCCGCTCACCTTAGTGGTGTGGCCGCCTGTCCCCCCGTCTGCCCCCCGACGCGACGGATTGACTAAGAGGAGAGTGGCGCGTGGCGATAAACGAACGATGAACGCGCCGTTCGTCAGGCGGCCGAGGCGGGAGCCAGGAGCGACCGCACGTCGTGCGCTTCCGGAGAACCGAGCTCCTCGTAGATGCCGAGCGCTTCGCGCCAGCACACCTGGGCGCGTCCGGTCTGTCCTATGCCGTCAAGTGCCCGGCCGAGCACGGTCAGTACGTTGCCGCGCCGCCACTCACCTCCGATGCCCCGGAGAACCGTGAGCGCCGACTCCGAGTACTGGGCGGCCTGCGCGGAGCGGCCGGAAGCGATGTCGACCTCCGCCAGGCGGAACAGCGTCATGCCCTCCCACAGCCGCTGGCGGCTGTCACGGAAGACTTCGAGAGCATCGTTGAGCTGGTCTGCCGCGGCTGAGAGCTGCATGCTCTGCGTGAGGGCGAGGCCCAGCGCGTATCGGCCGTTCGCGCCGCGCAGCGCATGGCCGAGCGAGTCGTAGATCTCGATCCCCGAGCGCGCCAGAGTGATCGCGCTCTTCGTCCGCCCGGTGGCGAGATGGATGCGCGACAGATTGCAGAGTGCGCTTGCCTCGCCCGGACGGTTCCCGTCGCTCCGGAACGCCTCGATGGCCTGCGTCAGGAAGTCTTCGCCGTCGTCGTGACGGTTCTGGTAGAGGGCGATGATGCCCCGGGCATTGGACGCCCAGCAGGCCGGCAGCGGATCGTCGACGATGCCGGCCAGCCGCAGGGCCTCCTGGGCCTCGCGATCGGCGTGGTCGAACCGACCCGCCAGCTGGTGCACGTTGGCCAGGGACATGACGGCCCGCCCCTCCGCCCTGGGGTCACCGCACCCCCGTGACGCCTCCCGGACCGTGAGCGCCGCCGCTTCGTACTGCTTGGAGTTGGCGCCCGACTCCCCCAGGTCGAGAGCGGCGTACAGGAGATCGACGGCGCGGCGCAGAGTGGCAGGCCGTGACGCCGCCTGGCCCACGCACGCGAGCAGATTGGTCGCCTCCGTGTAGAGCCAGTCCAGGGCCGCGTGCCGGTTCGCGAACGAGAGCCCCGGGTACGCCGTCGCCTCCAGGTGGTCCACGAGCCGGTCTCCTGGCCGCTCCAGCGCGTACACGCCCGCCGCCGTCGCCAGATAGAAGTCCAGCAGCCGCGACAACGCCAACTCCCGCTCCACCGGCGGCTGCTCGTCGCGTTCCGCGCATGCGCGCGCGTAGAGGCGGACCAGGTCGTGGTAGCGGTAGCGGCCCGGGGCCGCCGATTCCAGGAGGGACGTGTCGACCAGGGCCTCCAGGAGGTCCTCCGTCGTGTGGGGCTCCAGGTTCAGCAGGGCCGCGGCCGCCGCCAGGGAGATGTCCGGGCCGTCCGCGAGGCCCAGCAGGCGGAACGCGCGGGCCTGGGCCGGTTCCAGCTGGCCGTAGCCGAGTTCGAAGGTGGCCTTCACCGCGAGGTCGCCCGCCTGGAGCTCGTCCAGGCGGCGGCGCTCGTCGGCGAGTTTGGCTGCGAGCACCGAGACCGTCCAGGTGCGGCGTGCGGCCAGGCGGGAGGCGGCGATGCGGATGGCCAGAGGGAGGAACCCGCAGGCGGCGACCACGTCCAGGGCCGCGTCGCGCTCCGAGTTGACGCGTTCGTCGCCGACGATGCGGGTGAACAGCTGGAGGGCCTCCTCGGGGGACATGACGTCCAGGTCCACGAGGTGCGCGCCCGCCAGGTCGACCATGCGCACCCGGCTGGTGACCAGCGCCGCGCAGCCCGCCGTGCCGGGAAGCAGGGGACGGATCTGGGCCGCGTCGTGGGCGTTGTCCAGGAGGACCAGGATGCGGCGGCCGTCCAGGGTGGAGCGGTACAGCGCGGCCCGCTCGTCCAGGGAGTCCGGAATCGAGGAGTCCGGAGTGCCCAGGGCGCGCAGGAACGCGCCGAGAACCGTCTCCGGCTCGGCGGCCCGCCCACCGGCGCCCTGGAGGTCCACGTACAGCTGGCCGTCCGGGAAGTGCGGGCGCGCCTCATGGGCGACGTGCACGGCGAGCGTCGTCTTGCCGACGCCCCCGATGCCGGCCAGCGCGGAGACGGCCATGACGGAGGCCTCGGCGGTGGCGAGCCGGTCGCCCAGTTCCCGTACGAAGGAGGCGCGCCCCGTGAAGTCCGGCACCGTCGCCGGGAGCTGCGCCGGGCGGACCGCGGAGGGCGCCGGGGCCGGCTCGTCGGGCGGGCGGGCCAGCTCCTCGTCGGCCGTGAGGATGCGCTGCTGGAGCTGGGCCAGCTCGGGGCGCGGGTCGACGCCCAGCTCCTCGGCGAGCAGCCTGCGCGTGTCGGCGTACACCGCGAGCGCCTCGGCCTGCCGGCCGCTGCGGTACAGGGCGACCATCAGCAGTTCGCGCAGCCGCTCCCGCAGCGGATGCGCGGCGGTGAGCGCGGTCAGTTCGGAGACGGCCTCCGCGTGGCAGCCGACCTCCAGGTCCAGGTCGAGCCGCGTCTCGGTGAGCTGGAGGCGCCACTCCTCCAGACGGGTGCGCTGGTTCTCCGCGTACGGCCCGGGCACGGAAGCGAGCGCCTCGCCGTCCCACAGGCCCAGCAGCTTGTTGATCAGCGCACGGGCCCGGTGCCGGTCCCCGGCCACCCGGGCCTTCTCCGCCTCGGCGGCCAGATCCTGGGCGAGGGTGACGTCGAGGGCGTCGCGGCCGATCCGGATCGCGTACCCGCCGGACTCGCTGACCAGGGTGTCCTGGCCGAGGATCTTGCGGAGCCTGGAGGCGTAGGTCCGGATCGTGGCGAGCGCCTGGGACGGCGGGTCCTCGCCCCAGAACGCGTCGATGAGCTCCGCCGCCGTCGCCGTCCGGCCGTCGCGCAGGAGCAGCGCCGTCAGGAGGGCCCGTTGCTGGGGTGAACCGGAGGGCAGCGCCTCCCCGCCGCGCCAGGCGCGTACGGGTCCGAGCACGGCGAAACGCAGCGCGCCGCCGGAATCCCCGCTCTGCGGCGCACGCTGCTCCGGAACGCGCACGCGTGGCCCGTGGTCACGGTCCATTGATGCCCCCTGTCCTGCTCGCCCCGCCGGTCCTGCCCGTCACGCCTGTTCGGTATGCCCGCCTGTGTGGTGATGTACGGCGTGCACCCGGATCGCTCCTTACCACTGGTATCGCGGTCAACAGTCTGCCTTGCTTTGGGCCGAGTCGTCAGCAGTGGGTGACGCTCTGCACAACCCCTCGACAACGATTCGGAACCGGCGGCCCGCACAGATAGCTGACGGTTCGTCAGATCGGCGCTACCGTGGAACGCATGGAGACCTTCCCGAAGATCATCTCGGTGGACGACCACACGGTGGAGCCCCCTCATGTCTGGCGGGACCGGCTCCCGTCCAAGTACGCGGACTCCGGTCCGCGGATCGTCCGGGCACCGCTCAGGGAAATGACCTTCCTGGGCGGAAAGTTCGCGCCCGTCATGGGGGAGAAGGGCGACGACGGGCCGATCGGCGACTGGTGGGTGTACGAGGATCTGCGCCGCCCGCTCACCCGGCTGGACACCGCCGTCGGCTACGACCGCGACGAGATCAAGCTTGAGGTCATCACGTACGAACAGATGCGCCCCGGCTCGTTCTCGGTGCCCGAGCGGCTGGCCGACATGGACGTCAACCACGTCCAGTCCGCGCTCTGTTTCCCGACGTTTCCGCGCTTCTGCGGTCAGACCTTCACCGAGGCGAAGGACCGCGAACTGGGGCTGCTGGGCGTGCGCGCGTACAACGACTGGATGGTGGAGGAGTGGTGCGGCCCCGACGCGCGGGGCCGGCTCATCCCGCTGACCCTGGTGCCGCTCTGGGACGCCCAGCTCGCGGCGGAGGAGGTCCGGCGCAACGCCGCGCGGGGCGTGCGCGCGGTGGCGTTCTCCGAGATACCTCCCCACCTCGGGCTGCCGTCCATCCACACGGACGCGTGGGACCCGTTCCTCCGGGCCTGTGACGAGACGGGGACGGTGATCGCCATGCACATCGGCTCCTCGTCGAGGATGCCGTCCACCTCGGCGGACGCGCCGCCCGCGGTCGGGTCCACCATCACCTTCGCCAACTGCTGCTTCTCGATGGCCGACTGGCTGATGAGCGGCAAGTTCGAGCGCTTCCCCCACCTGCGGATCATGTACGCGGAGGGGCAGATCGGCTGGATTCCGTACATCCTGGAACGCGCCGACGTGGTCTGGGAGGAGAACCGGGCCTGGGGCGGAGTCGCCGACAAGGTGCACCGGCCGCCCTCCGAGCTGTTCGCGGAGCATGTCTTCGGCTGCTTCTTCGACGATCCCTTCGGGCTGAAGAACCTCGACGCGATCGGTGTCGGCAATGTGCTGTACGAGACGGACTACCCGCACTCCGACTCCACCTGGCCCCGCTCGCGCGAGGTGGGGGAGGCGCAGATGGGGCACCTGGACGCGGACGTCGTGGACCGGATCGTGCGCCGCAACGCGATCGACCTGCTCGGGCTCACCGACGACGGGCTGTGGGCGGGGGCGTGAACGCGGCGCCTCGCGGGGCGTGGACGCGGCCCGTGGGCGGGGGCGCGCACGCGACGACGGGGGCCACCGCGGGCGGTGACCCCCTTCGGGCGGGCGTCAGGCCTTCGTCACCGGCTCCTGGAGCTCCGTCACCCACGCGTCCCGGTCCGCGGGGCACTCCAGGTTGATCTCCCGGGTGTAGCCCAGCGGCCGGTACCCGTTGGCGTCCAGCCAGCGGGCCAGCGTCTGCTCGGTGGCGAGGACCCCGTCCATCGAACCGCGGTGAACGATGGTCGCCGCTTCGAACGCGGGCAGGTCGACCACCGTGACGCCGGTGTCACCGACCGGGCCGGCCGGTGCGGAGACCGTCACCCCCGCGTGCACGGTGATCGCGCCCTCGCCGGCCGGGGCGTCCTCGTACCGTGCGACACCCGGGCCCGTGGGGCTGATCCCGGCCGCCTCCAGCAGCGGGAACAGCCGGTCGTACAGCGGACCGATCACGGGGGTGATGGCCTGCGGCCGGTAGCTCGCCGCGGTCCCGGTCAGCTCCGCCACCCGTACGGCGGGCACGTGCTTGATGACGACATCGTCTGTGGACATGTGTCCCTCGCTCTCGATCGACCGGAGCCTCGCCTCGACCTGTGCCAGCCGGGCCGCGGCCTCGGACACCGCCGCCTCCAGCTCGGCGCGCCGCAGCCGCAGCATCCCGCGCAGTTCCTCCGGGCCGACCTGCTCGTCGAGGATGGCCCCCACCTGCTGGAGCGTGAAGCCGAGGTCCTTGAGCGCGATGACACGGTTGAGGCGGGCGAGCTGGGCGGCGCCGTAGAAGCGGTAGCCGGTGGCGGGGTCGGTGCGGTCGGGGCGCAGGAGCCCGATGGCGTCGTAATGGCGCAGCATCCGGGCCGACACCCGCCCGTACCTGGCGAAGTCTCCGATGGTGAACATGATGTCTCCGAGTGCACGGCCTCACACGGTGTCAAGGTCAAGGCCAAGGTCAACGTCAGGGACGAGCAGGTGGCCCCGTTCAGGAAAAAAGGCAGGAGCCCCGTTCCCCGCCGAGGCGGAGGAGCGGGGCTCCTTGGGTACTGCTATGCCGGCCGCGATCGACCGACCCGGGCAACTAGGCCGGGGTGACGTTCTCAGCCTGCGGACCCTTGGGTCCCTGAGTGACGTCGAAGTTCACGACCTGGTTCTCCTCGAGGGAGCGGAACCCGGACGCGTTGATCGCGGAGTAGTGAACGAAGACATCCGGGCCGCCGCCGTCCTGGGCGATGAAGCCGAAGCCCTTTTCAGCGTTGAACCACTTGACGGTTCCGGTAGCCATAAGCCCTCCTTGGGCCAAAGGGTTGCCCTGCTCCAGAACCTGCAAACAAGTCTGAAAACTACAAAAGCCTGCGGGTTACATGCTCCGCAGGCTCTGTACTGCAAGGGAAACCAAACTGCAACTTGCGGCGAGCCTAGCACGCACTCTGCGGGGAGCGGTAGGGGCAAAGATCACTTCACCTGGAAGTTTGATTAGAAGCCCGGACGGGGCGACGGAGAGGGGCTCCGGGAGAGAGCGGCGGGCGACCCGGGGAGGGGCGGGCGAGTGGCCCGGCGAAGGGTGGCGGGCGCGCCCGGGGGAGCGCCCGGGACGACCCGCTGATGCCGGTCGGCGGGTACGGGTCTAGCCTCGCGATGTGGACAATTCAACCGTCTCTCCCGTCGAAGGCGACGACCGTCGCAGCCGGCCGCGCGTCGGCCACATCCAGTTCCTGAACTGCCTCCCCCTGTACTGGGGACTGGCACGGACCGGGACCCTGCTCGACCTGGAGCTCTCGAAGGACACCCCGGAGAGACTCAGCGAGCAACTGATCAGGGGCGACCTCGACATCGGCCCCGTCACGCTGGTCGAGTTCCTCCGCAACGCCGACGACCTGGTCGCCTTCCCCGACATCGCGGTCGGCTGCGACGGCCCCGTCATGTCGTGCGTGATCGTGTCCCAGCTGCCGCTGGAGCAGCTCGACAGGGCCCGGGTGGCGCTCGGTTCGACCTCGCGGACCTCCGTACGGCTGGCGCAGCTGCTGCTCTCCGAGCGGTACGGCGTCGAGCCCGACTACTACACCTGCCCGCCCGACCTCGGTCTGATGATGCAGGAGGCGGACGCCGCCGTCCTCATCGGCGACGCGGCGCTCCGCGCCAACCTGCACGACGCGCCCCGCCTCGGCCTCCAGGTCCACGACCTCGGGCAGATGTGGAAGGAGTGGACCGGGCTGCCGTTCGTCTTCGCCGTCTGGGCGGCCCGCAAGGACTACCTGGCCGCGCACCCCGAGTACGTGACCAAGGTCCACGAGGCGTTCCTGGCCTCGCGGGACGTCTCCCTGGAGGAGGTCGCCAAGGTCGCGGAACAGGCGGCGCGCTGGGAGGCGTTCGACGCGGAGCTCCTGGAGCGGTACTTCACGACGCTGGACTTCCGCTTCGGCCCGGACCAGTTGAAGGGTGTGCGGGAGTTCGCCCGGCGCACCGGCGCGACGACCGGCTTCCCCGCCGACGTGAAGGTCGAACTGCTCGGCGGCTGACCGCGCGGCCCCGAACGGCGGTGCGGGGTAAGGGTCCGGGAATGGGGGAATCCCGGGCCCTCGGGATGTTTATCGCCTTACCGTCGGGGGCGGGCCGGGGCATTCCCTTCCGGTGAATGGAGCGAAAGGGATAGGCGTCCGTCCGGTGTACCGGGGCGTCGAATAGGCGACGGCATCCGGCGGGAGTCCCGCTCACGTCCCGGTATCGACCGGATCAACGACACATTCACGCCTTTCGCCGTGGCGAAAACCGCCGTTCGTTCCCTATAGGGGTGAAATCGGCAGAACGTTTCCCTGTGACCGGGTGACCCATGCGCCTAGGCTTCGGGTCGCAGGTCGGGACGGTCCACAGGGGGAGTCCATATGCAGCCGCTGGAAGCCGGCGAACCACACACCATCGGCGCCTACCGGCTCCTCGGCAGGCTCGGTGCGGGCGGAATGGGCCGGGTCTATCTGGGACGCAGCGCGGGCGGACGTACCGTCGCCGTCAAGGTCGTGCATCCGCACTTCGCGCTCGACGAGCAGTTCCGCGCCCGCTTCCGCCGCGAGGTCGAGGCGGCCCGACGGGTCGGCGCGCAGTGGACGGCCCCGGTCCTGGACGCCGACCCGGACGCCGCCGTGCCGTGGGTGGCCACCGGCTACGTGGCGGGGCCCCCGCTGTCCCAGGCGGTCACCACGCACGGGCCGCTGCCCGAGTACGCCGTGCGGACCCTGGGCGCAGGGCTCGCCGAAGCGCTGGCCGCCGTCCACGCCGAGGGCCTCATCCACCGGGACGTGAAGCCGTCCAACGTGCTGCTCGCCCTCGACGGCCCCCGGCTGATCGACTTCGGTATCGCCCGCGCCACCGGTGCCACCGTCTCGCTCACCTCCACCGGGGTCTCGGTCGGCTCGCCGGGCTACATGGCGCCGGAGCAGATCCGCGGTCTGGACATCTCCGGTGCGGCCGACGTCTTCTCGCTCGGCGCGGTCCTCGCGTACGCCGCGACCGGCAACGCCCCCTTTCCCGGGGACTCCTCCGCCGTGCTCCTCTACAAGGTGGTCCACGAGGAACCGGAGCTGGGCGACCTGGAGGGCGAACTGCGGGACGTGGTGGCCGGGTGTCTGGCGAAGGACCCCGCGGGCCGGCCCGATCCGTCGGACCTGGCCCGGCGGCTCGCGCCCGGTGGCGCGGCGGCGATGGTGTCGTCGGGCTGGCTGCCGAACCCGCTGGTGCGTGAGGTCAGCCGGGCGGCCGTGGCACTGCTGGACCTGGAACCGCAGGACGACCCGGAGCCGTCGGGGCCCGTGCCGTTCAGCAACGCGTCGCTGGGGAATCCGGTGCTGGGTGCGTTCGGCCCGCCGATCGCGGCCGCGCCGCCCCGGCCGACCGTCCCGCCGTCGGCCGGCGTACCGGGCGGCGGCCCTGGCGGCAGCGGCGTACCCGCGCCCCGCGCCTCCGACCCCCGGTTCTCCGTCACCGTCAACGCCGACTCGCGGCCCGGCGCCCGCCGTGGCCGGCGGGTGAGCTGCACCGTCGCACTGGCCGTGGCGGGCGCGCTCGCCGCCGTGACCGTGGGCAGCGGGGTGCTGTCCGACCTGCTGCCGGACAGCAACAGCACGAAGCGGAACGAGGGCGCGGCACCGTCCTCGCCCAGCCGCTCCGCCGCACCCTCGGCGGGCGCGACGCCCGGTCAGGTGGGCGCGCTCCCGAAGGCGTTCGCCGGCACCTGGAAGGGCCCCCTGACCGAACGGAGCGGCGCCCCGCACGGCACGCTGACCGCGGTGCTCACGCAGGGGCGCAAGGGCGCGGACGTGGCACGGATGAAGGTGTCGCTCACCGTTCTCGGCACCACCGTCACCTGCCACAGCATCGGAGCGCTCTCCTCCGCCACCGACCGGGTGGTGAAGATCCGCGAGCGTCCCGACCCGGACACCCCGAGCAGCACGGGCCTGTGCACCGGCGACGCCGCCGACCTCACCTTCACCCTGACACCGGAAGGCACCCTCGCCTACCGGTCGTACGAGGAGGGCGCCGGGACACCGCGCGGCACGCTCACCCGGTCCGGCGACTGACGCCGACAGGGGCTGGCGTAGGCTGGATCGGTCCGTGGATTCGTTGTAAAACCGCCGAAAGGTGACAGCCCGGTGACCGAGAAGGCCGACCTTCAGACCGTCCTCGACCGCGCCGCCGAGGGTGGGCGGATCTCCCCGGAGGAGGCGCTCGACCTCTACCGGTCGGCACCGCTGCACGCGCTGGGAGCTGCGGCCGACGCCGTACGCCGCCGCCGTTACGCGGGTACGGAGCACATCGCCACGTACATCATCGAGCGCAACATCAACTACACCAACGTGTGTGTCACCGCGTGCAAGTTCTGCGCGTTCTACGCGGCGCCCAAGGACACGGACAAGGGCTGGACCCGCGACCTCGACGACATCCTGCGCCGCTGCGCGGAGACCGTCGAACTGGGCGGTACCCAGATCATGTTCCAGGGCGGCCACCACCCGGACTACGGCGTCGAGTACTACGAGGCGCACTTCTCCGCGATCAAGAAGGCGTACCCGCAGCTGGTCATCCACTCCCTCGGCGCCTCCGAGATCGAGCACATGGCCCGGATCTCCAAGGTGTCGGCCGAGGAGGCCATCCAGCGCATCCACACCGCCGGTCTCGACTCCTTCGCGGGCGCGGGCGCCGAACTGCTGCCCGCCCGCCCGCGCACCGCGATCGCCCCGCTCAAGGAGTCCGGCGAGCGCTGGCTGGAGATCATGGAGATCGCGCACGGCCTCGGTGTCGAGTCGACCTCCACCATGCTGATGGGCACCGGCGAGACCAACGCCGAGCGCATCGAGCACCTGCGCATGATCCGCGACGTACAGGACCGCACGGGCGGCTTCCGCGCGTTCATCCCGTACACGTACCAGCCGGAGAACAACAAGCTGAAGGGACAGACGCAGGCCACGCTCTTCGAGTACCTGCGGATGATCGCCGTCGCCCGGCTCTTCCTCGACAACGTCGCCCACATCCAGGGCTCCTGGCTGACCACCGGCAAGGAGGTCGGCCAGCTCTCCCTGCACTACGGCGCGGACGACCTCGGCTCGATCATGCTGGAGGAGAACGTCGTCTCCTCCGCCGGTGCGAAGCACCGATCCAACCGCATGGAGATCATCGACCTGATCCGCAAGGCGGACCGGGTCCCGGCCCAGCGCGCCACGACGTACGAGCACCTCATCGTGCACGACGACCCGGCGAACGACCCGGTCGACGAGCGGGTCGCCTCGCACATCTCGTCCACCGCCATCGCGGGCGGCACGGCCCACCCGGAGCTGAAGCTCCTCAGCGCCAAGTAGCAGCGGTCCCGTGCTGACGATCCACGCCGCCGACGCGGTCCTCGGCGCCCCGGAAGGGGCGGACGCCGTGGCCGTGGACGGCGGTGTGGTCGTCGCCGTCGGCCCGTACGCGGAGCTGACCGCCGCCCGCCCGCAGGCCCGGGTGCGGCGCTGGTCAGGACTGCTCACCCCGGGCCTCGTGAACGTGACGGCCACCGCCCTGCTGGAGACGGCCTACCACCCGGACCCCCGCGAGGCGGACGCCCTCGGCACCGAACCGCTGACCGGGGACGCGGTCACCGCGCTCGGCATGGACGACGCCCGCTGGGGCGCCAGCGCCCGCCGCGGACTGCAACGGATGCTGCGCCACGGCACGACCGCCGTCGCCGGAACCTTCACCCGCCCCGCCGTGCGCACCGTGGTCGCCCGCTCGGGCCTGCGCCTCCACGCCCCGCGCCCGGCGGACGGAACGGGCCGCCTCTCGCTCGACCCGCTGGCGGGCGTACGGGAGGTGGCGGACGCGTTCGCCGGGGCGCCGGCCGTCGGCGCCCCCGCCGACCTGGCGGTCTTCGCGGTCCGGGACGCGGAGCAGCTCGCCGGGGCGGGGGCGGGCAGTTGCGTCGCCACGGTCCTCGGCGGGCGCCTGGTGTTCCGCGCCTCCTGACGTACAAGCCCAAAAGGTTGAAGCCGTCCGGCCGCTGCGGGGCGGGACGGGCCGGGCTGCTTGAATGGACGGGTGACCCGAGCCTCCCTGGAAAAGCAGCCGCACGAAGTCGCCTCGATGTTCGACGACGTGGCGGCCAAGTACGACCTCACCAACGATGTGCTCTCGCTCGGCCAGGCCCGGCTGTGGCGCAAGGAGGTCGCGAAGGCGGTGCACGCGCGGCCGGCCGAGAAGATCCTCGACCTCGCCGCAGGCACGGCGACGTCCTCGCTGCCGTTCGCCGCGACCGGTGCGTACGTCGTGCCGTGCGACTTCTCGATCGGCATGCTCCGGGAGGGCAAGAAGCGCAACTCCTGGCTGCCCTTCACCGCGGGCGACGCGACGAAACTGCCCTTCCGCGACGAGACCTTCGACGCGGTGACGATCTCCTTCGGGCTGCGCAACGTCCAGGCGACCGAGCAGGCGCTGCGGGAGCTGTACCGGGTGACCAAGCCGGGCGGACGCGTGGTGATCTGCGAGTTCTCCCAGCCGACATGGGCGCCGTTCCGCACGGTCTACACCGAGTACCTGATGCGCGCCCTGCCGCCGGTCGCCCGCGCGGTGTCCTCCAACCCCGACGCGTACGTCTACCTCGCCGAGTCGATCCGCGCCTGGCCCGACCAGGCGGGCCTCGCCGGCCTGCTGCGGAAGGCCGGCTGGTCCGACGTCGCCTGGCGCAACCTCACCGGTGGAGTGGTGGCGCTGCACCGGGGCGTACGCCGCTGACCCGGGGCCGGGGGGCCCGCACCCGCACCGCAGGCCCCCCGGCCCTCACAGCGCCAGCCTGAAGCAGTACGCCTCCTGCCCGGGAACCGGAGTCGTGAAGGTCTCGGCCTGCCGCATACCGAGCCGTCTGGCGACCGCGAGCGAGCGCGTGTTGCGCGAGTCGACCATCGCGACCACGTCCGTCACCCCCGCCGCCCGGACCCGCTCCAGCGTGGTGCGGGCGGCGGCGGTCGCGTAACCCCGGCCCCAGGCCGCCCGCCCCAGCCGCCAGCCGATCTCGATCTCGCCCACCGGGCCGTAGCCGGTGTGCGGCCACGGCTGCGCGCCGGTGAAGCCGAGCACCCCGTCCGCGTCGTCCAGCACGGTCCACAGACAGTGGCCGAGCTCCGCGTCGTGGCGGCGCTGGCGTGCGGTCAGCTCCTCGTACACGGAGAACTCGGCCGGCCCGCCGCCCAGGAACTTCATCACCTCGGGGTCGGCGAACACCCGGTGCCAGGCGACGGCATCCTCGTCGGTCGGGACACGCAGACGTACGGCGGGGGTCGGACCAGGCGCGATCGGCATCGGGGAGCCCTTCGGAAAGTTGACCGGCATGCCCCCATAGACTGCACGGGACCTGTGCCGAGCGGCACGCGATTTCGAGTCTTCGGGAGATCCGACCGTGACCGAGCCCCTCTCCGAACACAGCGCGGATGTGATCGTCGTCGGGGCGGGCCCAGCCGGCTCCACGACCGCGTACTACCTGGCCAAGGCCGGACTGGACGTACTCCTCCTGGAGAAGACGGCCTTCCCGCGCGAGAAGGTCTGCGGCGACGGCCTCACCCCCCGCGCCACCAAGCAGCTCGTCTCCATGGGCATCGACATCTCCGAAGAGGCCGGCTGGCTCCGCAACAAGGGCCTGCGCATCATCGGCGGTGGCGTCCGCCTCCAGCTGGACTGGCCGGATCTCGCCTCGTACCCGGACTACGGGCTGGTCCGTAAGCGTGACGACTTCGACGAGCAACTGGCCCGGCAGGCACAGAAGGCGGGCGCGCGGCTCTACGAGCGCTGCAACGTCGGCGCCCCGATCCTCGACGACCGCACCGGCCGCATCACCGGCGTCAACGCGAAACTCGGCGAGGAGAAGACCGAGGTCACCTTCCACGCCCCGCTCGTCGTCGCCGCCGACGGCAACTCCACCCGGCTCTCCCTGGCGATGGGCCTGCACCGGCGCGAGGACCGCCCGATGGGCGTCGCGGTGCGTACGTACTTCACCTCGCCCCGCCACGACGACGACTACCTGGAGTCCTGGCTGGAGCTGTGGGACCGCCGCGGCGCCGAGGACCGGCTGCTGCCGGGCTACGGCTGGATCTTCGGCATGGGCGACGGCACGTCCAACGTCGGTCTCGGCATCCTGAACTCCTCCTCCGCCTTCAAGGAGCTGGACTGGCGCGAGGTCCTCAAGGCATGGTGCGCGTCGATGCCGGAGGACTGGGGCTACACCCCGGAGAACATGACGATGCCGATCCGGGGCGCCGCGCTCCCGATGGCCTTCAACCGCCAGCCGCACTACACCAAGGGCCTGCTGCTCGTCGGTGACGCGGGCGGCATGGTCAACCCGTTCAACGGCGAAGGCATCGCGTACGCCATGGAGTCGGGGCAGATCGCGGCGGA
This sequence comes from Streptomyces sp. NPDC045968, assembly GCF_056430475.1. Lineage (NCBI taxonomy): Bacteria > Bacillati > Actinomycetota > Actinomycetes > Kitasatosporales > Streptomycetaceae > Streptomyces > Streptomyces sp. NPDC045968. Next base: position 149,247 of record NZ_JBWKLF010000008.1, read on the forward strand.
CGTCATCGTCCAGGCGCACGCCCGCTCGACCCCGGCCCAGCGCGAACTGGCCCTGAACAACTACCCGAAGGTCCTCAAGGAGACCTATGGCGGGTACTACACGATGGGCCGCGCCTTCGTGAAGCTCATCGGCAACCCGAAGGTCATGAAGATCGCGACGCAGCGCGGTCTGACCCACCCGGTCCTGATGAAGTTCACCCTGAAGATGCTCGCCAACCTGACCGACCCGACGGGCGGCGACGCGATGGACCGCATCATCAACGGCCTGTCGAAGGTGTCGCCGAAGTCCTGACGGCGGCCGGGCCGTCACATGTCGTGCACCGCTGTCTTCGCGGTGGCGACGAAGGTCAGGACCGACTTCCAGAACGGGTCGTAGCCGGCGTCGAACGCGCGGACGGCGTCGGTATCACCCGCGATCGACGCCTCGAGCGCCCTGAACGGCGGCTGCGTCGCGAGCCGCAACAGCTCCGCCGCCTCCGCGACGTGGTCGGGGCCTTCGAGCGCCACGACCCAGACGAAGTGGCGCAGTTTGCTGTACTCCTCGCGCAGGCGCAGCCGGACCTCCCGCAGTTCCGGGGCCCGGGCCTCCAGGGTTCCGGACGCGTGGATGTCCGACACCCGCCAGTACAGGTCGGCCATCCGGTGGGCCTGCTCGATGAGATTCACGTACGCGGCCCTGCGGGTCTCCCGGATGCGGACGGACCGCTGCGTGCTCGCGGCGGCGTCCGCCTGGGTCCTGGCGGCCTGAGCCGTACCCCGGCTGGTCACCCAGCTCGCGAGGACTGCGGTGCCCGCGGTGAGCGAGGCGATCCAGAGAGCGCTGTCGGCCATGCCCCACAGTTTGCCTGCTCATGCCAACCGTGGGTGCCCTCGTCGCCGACTGTGGCCTGATCCTTCCGTGGCCGAAAGCGGTGGAGGCCGGGGGCGCCGCACTGGTAGCGTCCGGTCCATGTCCACCCCCGAGTCGGACAGACGGTAGCCACCGGTCCGCCGGTGGCCGGACCTCTGCCGCACTGACCGAACCGACGGCCCGCACGGCCGCGGACTTCGGCGACGGCACCCCGCCCACGGCCGGACCCTCGCGGTGTGGGCCGCGCGTCTCCCTCTCTCCTCGCCATGCCGTCCGTACGCATGGCCGAGTCATGTCCGACCGCCCCGGCGGCCCGGGCATTCCTCCGCGTCGCCGCGGGCCGCCGACCACCGTCGGCTTCGCGGGCGCGGCCCACCCCCTCGTACACCGGTCGTTCCACCGACGGTTCCGTCCAAGGGGTCCTCTTCATGCCATTCGCTGTCCACGTGCTCGGGCTGGCGGTATTCGCCCAGGGCACCTCGGAGTTCATGCTGTCCGGACTCGTCTCCGGTATCGCCACCGACCTGGGGGTGTCCCTGCCCGCGGCAGGGCTGCTCACCTCCGCCTTCGCCGTCGGGATGGTGATCGGGGCGCCGCTCACCGCACTGCTCAGCCGCACCTGGCCGCCGCGCCGCGCGCTGTTGCTGTTCCTCTCCGTCTTCGTCGCCGTCCATGTGATCGGGGCGCTCACCCCGGGATACGGGGTGCTGCTCGCCACACGGGTCATCGGGGCGCTGGCGAATGCCGGGTTCTGGGCCGTCGCCCTGACGACCGCGATCGGGATGGTCGAGCCGCACGCCAGGGCGCGGGCCACCGCCGTCGTGGTCGGCGGGGTCACCGTCGCCTGCGTCGTGGGAGTCCCCGCCGGGGCGGCCCTCGGCTCCCTGTGGGGCTGGCGGTCGGCGTTCTGGGCGGTGGCGCTCGTCTCCGTACCGGCGCTCGTCGCCCTCGCCGGAGCCGTACCGGCGGGCCCGTCCGCCGGCGGGGCGACGGACGCGCGCGAGGAACTGCGGTCCCTGGGCCGCCCGCGGCTCCTGCTCACCCTGCTCGTCATGGCGCTCGTCCAAGGGGCGACGTTCTGCACGTTCTCGTATCTGGAGCCGCTGGTCACCCGCGTCACCGGGTTCGGCGCCGGGTGGGTGCCCGCGGTCCTCGCGCTCTTCGGCGTGGGCTCGTTCATCGGCGTCACCGTCGCGGGCCGCATCGCCGGAACCCGGCCCGCCGCGCTCATCGCCGCCGGTACGACCGCGCTCGCCCTCGGCTGGGCCGTCCTCGCGCTCACGGCGGGCAACCCGGTCGCGGCCCTCGCCCTGGTGCTCCTCCAGGGCGCACTGGCCTTCGCGACCGGGACGGTGCTCATCACCCGGGTCCTCCAGCTGGCGCCCGGCGCCCCGACGCTGGCCGGCGCGTTCGCCACCGCCGCGTTCAACGTGGGCGCCGCGCTGGGCCCGTGGCTGGGCGGCCTGGCCCTCGCGGCGGGCTTCGGCTTCCGCGCACCGGTCTGGGTCAGCGTGCTTCTGACGGGAGCGGCGGTTGCCCTGACAGCGGTGCTCACGCGTCGGCGCCCCGTCAGGGTGGCAGCCGGGTGAGACGGGCGGCCGGTGACCGCACGCGGAAGGGCCGTCACTCCCGAGCGGGGGAGTGACGGCCCTCAGCCGTTTTCAAGTGCGCGGACGCGCCGGTGAATCAGAGAACGCGGACCGCGCCGGTCGGCATGTCGTAGTCCAGCGAGCGCTGCACGGTGCCCGTGCCGGAGTTCTGCGCGCCGACGAACTGGCCGCCGCCCACGTAGACAGCGACGTGGTACGCGCTGCCCGCGCTGCCCCAGTACAGGATGTCGCCGGGCTGGAGGCTGCTCAGCGAGACCTGGGTGCCGGCCGTCGACTGGCTCTGCGAGACGCGCGGCAGGTCGATGCCCACCGAGGCGTACGCGGCCTGGACGAGCCCGGAGCAGTCCCACGAGTTGGGGCCGGTGCCGCCGGGCACGTACGCGTCGCCGACCTGGGCCTTGGCGAAGGCCACGATGGCGCCCGCGGAGCCCGTGGCGCTCGACGAGGAGTACGAGGGCGCGGAGGAGGCGGAAGAGCCCGTGGAGGCGCTGAGCGTCGTGCGCTCGGCGGTACGGGAGGCGCGGTCGGCGGCCTCTTCGGCCGCCTTGGCCCTCGCCTTGGCGGCGGCCTCCGCCTTCTTCTCCGCCTCGGCCTTGCGTACGGCCTCCGCCTTGGCCTTCTTGGCCTTCTTGGCGGCGGTCTCCGCTGCGGCGTCCTCGTAGGCCTGCGTCTCCAGGTCGAGGGCGACCTGCTGCGTGGCCTCGGCGGACGCCGCGACGGCGGGGGAGAGCCCGGAGGTGATGGTGGGCATCTCGATGGTCTGCGTCACCGGCTCGGCCTGAGCCGGGCCGGCGGCACCGGCGACCGCGATGGTGCTGAGGACGCCACCGGCAACCCCGGCTCGCAGTGCCGATTTCGAGGCACTCTGGCGGGGCTTCCGGTGGCTGGGTATGTGAGCGGTGTGGGACATGAGAACTAGCGCTATCAGGGCATCAGGGGTCCCTTCAAGAAACGTGTGTTGCGACACAGTTACGTCCGGAACCTGTGAATCCGCTTCCTGTGGGCCTTTATTGACGCCGTAACGGGCAAATCGGGCATGCGTCATCCGTGCTGTGATCACGGACTTTCAGCAATACGCCCGAATTGCCCGGCGCTTACCACCCGTTCACACCGATGGCCAAGCCCGCTTTAGTTGAAGCCTACGTGGAGTGATGCAGGTCACAGCGTGAGTCCACCGTGACGGGCAACCGCGCGACCCGGCGACGCGTGCCGCGGCCGGAGCGCGCCGTGCGGACTGACGGTGGGTCAGGGCGGGGCGGGCCGGGGCGGCGTCGAGGGGTCGCCGGGGAGCGGCTCGGGGCGGTGTCGAGGAGGGGCTCGGGAGGGGCTCGGAGGGTGGGGGTTCGCTCGGGCGACGCGTCAGGGTGTGCGTCGCTCGCGCGTCCGGAAGTTCGTGAATGGATGCACATGTCCACATCGCACCCCGCGGGCCCCTCTTCCGGGTGAGCACGAGATGCCGCCGATCCCTTTATCACCCCGCGTCGTCCATCTCCAATTTGCCTGAGCGCCCGCCCGATTGATACTGCGGCACCCCTTTGACCAGCGGTAACCGCATCAGATGTCACGTCTCGTGATCACTCGGCCGCTTCGCGTACGAAGATCACTGCTCATCCGGCTTCATGATCCTTCGTCAGGTGGTGGAGATCACAAAGACGTTGTCGCACCCCGTGTCGCAGATCACAGGACGGCAGGCATAGGATGCGGGGCAGTCGGGCTTGTGAACTGCCTCACATGTGCACGATCTTGGTGAGGTGGCGAGCCGGTCGCCCGATGCGGTCCAACGGTCAAGGACGACTGGAAGGAGCGAGGAGCGTGAATGCCTACGCGCCCATCCTCGTGCTCGGCGCCCTCGGGGCAGGGTTTGCGATCTTCTCCGTGGTCATGGCCACGCTTATCGGCCCCAAGCGCTACAACCGGGCAAAGCTCGAAGCGTACGAGTGCGGTATCGAACCCACCCCCACTCCGGCCGGAGGCGGCCGCTTCCCCATCAAGTACTACCTGACGGCGATGCTTTTCATCGTCTTCGACATCGAGATCGTCTTCCTCTATCCCTGGGCGGTCACCTTCGACGCCCTGGGGATCTTCGGGCTCGTCGAGATGCTGCTCTTCGTGCTCACCGTCTTCGTCGCCTACGCGTATGTGTGGCGCCGCGGCGGCCTGGAATGGGACTGAGGGGCTAGGGGCACCATGGGACTCGAAGAGAAACTGCCAAGCGGCTTTGTGCTGACGACGGTGGAAGAGGCCGCCGGCTGGGTACGGAAGTCCTCCGTCTTCCCCGCCACCTTCGGCCTCGCCTGCTGCGCCATCGAGATGATGACGACCGGAGCCGGGCGCTACGACCTGGCCCGCTTCGGCATGGAGGTCTTCCGCGGCTCGCCGCGGCAGGCGGATCTGATGATCGTCGCGGGACGGGTCAGCCAGAAGATGGCGCCCGTCCTGCGGCAGGTCTATGACCAGATGCCGAACCCCAAGTGGGTCATCTCCATGGGGGTTTGCGCATCATCAGGCGGAATGTTCAACAACTACGCCATTGTGCAGGGTGTTGATCATATTGTGCCGGTTGATATCTATTTGCCGGGATGCCCTCCGCGTCCCGAGATGCTGATCGACGCCATCCTCAAACTCCACCAGAAGATCCAGGGCACCAAGCTCGGGGTCAACGCGGAGGAGGCCGCCCGCGAGGCGGAGGAGGCGGCCCTCAAGGCACTCCCCCTCATCGAGATGAAGGGGCTGCTGCGATGAGCGACGAGCTGAACACCAACAGCGGTCAGGTGCCCGCCCCGCGCGACGACACCGGCGAGGTCATCGGCGTACGGAAGGGGATGTTCGGCGCCAACAACGGCGGCGACACCTCCGGCTACGGCGGCCTCGTCCGTACCGTGACCCTCCCGGGCCCCACGGCCCGCCCGTACGGCGGCTGGTTCGACGAAGTGGCCGACGAGCTCGAAGGGGCCCTGGAGGAACAGGACCTGCTTCCCGCCAACGCCATCGAGAAGACCGTCGTCGACCGGGGTGAACTCACCTTCCACATCGCCCGGGAACACCTCGTCCAGGTCGCCAGGACCCTGCGCGACGACCCGGCCCTGCGCTTCGAGCTCTGCACCGGCGTCAGCGGCGTCCACTTCCTCGGGGACGCGGGCCGCGAGCTGCACGCCGTCTACCACCTGCGCTCGCTCACCCACGGCCGGCTGATCCGCCTGGAGGTGTCGGCCCCGGACAGCGATCCGCACATCCCGTCCCTCGTCGCGGTCTACCCGACCAACGACTGGCACGAGCGCGAGACGTACGACTTCTTCGGGCTCGTCTTCGACGGGCATCCGGCCCTGACCCGGATCATGATGCCGGACGACTGGCAGGGCTTCCCGCAGCGCAAGGACTACCCCCTCGGCGGCATCCCCGTCGAGTACAAGGGCGCCCAGATCCCTGCTCCGGACCAGCGGAGGTCGTACTCCTGATGACCACTCCCCACGCGACTCCCCACGCCACTCCCCGGGCCACGACCGAGGGGACTGTATATACAGTCACCGGCGGCGACTGGGACGAGGTCGTCGAGTCGGCGCTCAAGGCCGACGACGAGCGCATCATCGTCAACATGGGTCCCCAGCACCCGTCCACACACGGCGTGCTGAGGCTGATCCTGGAGATCGACGGCGAGACCGTCACCGAAGCCCGCTGCGGCATCGGCTACCTCCACACCGGCATCGAGAAGAACCTCGAATTCCGGAACTGGACGCAGGGCACCACCTTCGTCACGCGCATGGACTACCTGACGCCGTTCTTCAACGAGGCGGCGTACTGCCTCGGCGTCGAGAAGCTGCTCGGCATCGAGGACCAGATCCCCGACCGGGCCACCGTCCTGCGCGTCCTGCTGATGGAGCTCAACCGGATCTCCTCCCACCTGGTGTGCATCGCCACCGGCGGCATGGAGCTCGGCGCGACCACGATCATGATCTACGGCTTCCGCGATCGTGAACTCGTTCTCGACCTCTTCGAGCTGATCACCGGCCTCCGGATGAACCACGCGTTCATCCGGCCCGGCGGACTCGCCCAGGACCTGCCCCCTGGCGCGGTCGACCAGCTGCGCGAGTTCGTCAGGACCATGAAGAAGAACCTGCCGGAGTACGACAAGCTCGCCACCGGCAACCCCATCTTCAAGGCCCGTATGCAGGACGTCGGCTATCTCGACCTGACCGGCTGCGTGGCGCTCGGCGCCACCGGTCCCGTCCTGCGCTCCGCCGGACTCCCGCACGACCTGCGCAAGAGCGACCCGTACTGCGGCTACGAGACCTACGAGTTCGACGTGCCCACCGCGGACACCTGCGACTCCTACGGCCGCTTCCTCATCCGCCTGGAAGAGATGCGCCAGTCGCTGCGGATCATCGAGCAGTGCCTGGACCGGCTCGCGCCGGGACCGGTCATGGTCGCCGACAAGAAGATCGCCTGGCCCGCGCAGCTCGCGCTCGGCCCGGACGGCCTCGGCAACTCGCTCGACCACATCAGGAAGATCATGGGCACCTCCATGGAGGCCCTGATCCACCACTTCAAGCTGGTGACCGAGGGCTTCCGGGTCCCGGCCGGACAGACGTACACCGCGATCGAGTCGCCCAAGGGCGAGCTCGGCGTGCACGTCGTCTCGGACGGCGGAACCCGCCCCTACCGGGTCCACTTCCGTGACCCGTCCTTCACCAACCTCCAGGCCATGGCGGCGATGTGCGAGGGCGGCCAGGTCGCCGACGTCATCGTCGCCGTCGCGTCCATCGACCCCGTGATGGGAGGCGTCGACCGGTGACCGGAATCAATCAAGAGGTCAGTCTGGGGATGCCGCAGCTCCCCGCCCCCGGCTACCCGGCCGAGGTGCGCGCCCGGCTCGAAGCGGACGCGAAGGAGGTGATCGCCCGCTACCCCGGCAGCCGCTCCGCGCTGCTGCCGCTGCTCCACCTCGTGCAGTCCGAGGAGGGGTACGTCTCCCGTACGGGCATGGCCTTCTGCGCCGAACTGCTCGACCTCACCACCGCCGAGGTGAACGCGGTCGCGACCTTCTACACGATGTACCGCCGCCGGCCGAGCGGCGACTACCAGGTCGGTGTCTGCACCAACACCCTGTGCGCGGTCATGGGCGGCGACGCCATCTTCGACCGGCTCAAGGACCACCTGGGCGTCGGCAACGACGAGACCACCGAAGACGGCAAGGTCACGCTCGAACACATCGAGTGCAACGCGGCCTGCGACTTCGCCCCCGTCGTGATGGTGAACTGGGAGTTCTTCGACAACCAGACGCCCGAGAGCGCGACGCGACTCGTCGACGACCTCATCGCGGGCCGGACCGTCGAGCCCACCCGCGGCGCTCCGCTGTGCACCTACAAGGACACGGCCCGCATCCTGGCCGGCTTCCCCGACGAGCGCCCCGGCGCCGTCGCGGCCACCGGCGGGGCGGGCCCCGCCTCGCTGATCGGGCTGAAGCTCGCCAAGGGCGAGGCCCCGCACGCGCGCGTGGTCGGACCGCGCGGAGAGTTCCCCCGGGACGAACCGCACAAGGGCGCCGAGCACCTCAGCTCCCACGACGCGCCACAGCAGACCTCGGCATCCGACCCGGACCACCCGGCCGGTCCCGCCGCCGAGGAGGGGGAGTGATGACGTTGGCCGCCGAAATCGACAAGAACGGGACCAGTCCCGAGAAGCTTCTGGCGCCGGTCCTGTCCGCCTTCTGGGACCAGCCGGACTCCTGGACCCTGGAGACCTACCGGCGTCACGACGGATACGAGGGACTGCGCAAGGCCCTCGCCATGTCGCCCGACGACCTCATCGCGTACGTCAAGGACTCCGGTCTGCGCGGACGCGGCGGCGCCGGCTTCCCCACCGGGATGAAGTGGCAGTTCATCCCGCAGGGCGACGGCAAGCCGCACTACCTCGTCGTCAACGCCGACGAGTCGGAGCCCGGGACCTGCAAGGACATCCCGCTCCTCTTCGCCAACCCGCACAGCCTCATCGAGGGCATGGTGATCGCCTGTTACGCGATCCGCTCGTCCCACGCCTTCATCTATCTGCGCGGCGAAGTCGTCCCCGTACTGCGGCGCCTGCACGAGGCGGTCCGCGAGGCCTACGAGGCCGGCTACCTCGGGAAGAACATCCTGGGCTCCGGGCTCGATCTGGAACTCACCGTGCACGCCGGCGCCGGCGCGTACATCTGTGGTGAGGAAACCGCCCTGCTCGACTCGCTCGAAGGACGGCGCGGCCAGCCCCGGCTGCGCCCGCCCTTCCCCGCGGTCGCCGGTCTGTACGCCTGCCCCACCGTGGTGAACAACGTCGAGTCCATCGCGTCCGTTCCCGCGATCCTGAACCGGGGCAAGGACTGGTTCAAGTCGATGGGCAGCGAGAAGTCCCCGGGCTTCACGCTGTACTCGCTCAGCGGGCACGTCACCAGCCCCGGCCAGTACGAGGCCCCGCTCGGCATCACCCTGCGCCAGCTCCTGGACATGAGCGGCGGCATCCGGGCCGGACACCGCCTGAAGTTCTGGACCCCCGGCGGATCGTCCACCCCGATGTTCACCGAGGAGCACCTCGACGTCCCGCTCGACTACGAGGGCGTCGGCGCCGCCGGTTCCATGCTCGGCACCAAGGCGCTCCAGTGCTTCGACGAGACCACCTGTGTGGTCAGGGCCGTCACCCGCTGGACCGAGTTCTACGCCCACGAGTCCTGCGGCAAGTGCACACCCTGCCGCGAAGGCACCTACTGGCTGGTCCAGTTGCTCCGCGACATCGAAGCGGGCAAGGGCCGGATGTCGGACCTGGACAAGCTCAACGACATCGCCGACAACATCAACGGCAAGTCCTTCTGCGCCCTCGGCGACGGGGCCGCCTCGCCGATCTTCTCCTCGCTGAAGTACTTCCGCGCGGAGTACGAGCAGCACATCACGGGCAAGGGCTGCCCCTTCGATCCCGCCAAGTCGACCGTCTGGGCCGACGACAAGAACGCTCACCGGGGGGTGAACGCATGACAGTCACCACGAGTGCGCCCTCCGGGGGCGGCGAGGCGGCGGTTCCTCCCGAGGACCTTGTCACGCTGACCATCGACGGCATCGAGATCAGCGTGCCCAAGGGCACCCTCGTCATCCGGGCCGCCGAGCTCCTCGGCATCGAGATCCCGCGCTTCTGCGACCATCCGCTCCTCGACCCCGCGGGCGCCTGCCGCCAGTGCATCGTCGAGGTCGAGGGCCAGCGCAAGCCGATGGCGTCCTGCACCATCACGTGCACGGACGGCATGGTCGTGAGGTCGCAGCTCACGTCGTCCGTCGCGGAGAAGGCCCAGAAGGGTGTGATGGAGCTCCTGCTCATCAACCACCCGCTGGACTGCCCCGTCTGCGACAAGGGCGGTGAGTGCCCCCTGCAGAACCAGGCGATGTCGCACGGCGACACCGACTCCCGGTTCGACGGCAGGAAGCGCACGTTCGAGAAGCCCGTTCCGATCTCCACCCAGGTGCTGCTGGACCGTGAGCGGTGCGTGCTCTGCGCGCGCTGCACCCGGTTCTCCAACCAGGTGGCGGGCGACCCGATGATCGAGCTGATCGAGCGCGGTGCGCTCCAGCAGGTGGGTACGGGACAGGGCGACCCCTTCGAGTCGTACTTCTCCGGCAACACCATCCAGATCTGCCCGGTCGGGGCGCTGACCTCGGCGGCGTACCGGTTCCGCTCCCGGCCCTTCGACCTGGTGTCGACGCCCTCGGTGTGCGAGCACTGCGCGGGCGGCTGCGCCACCCGTACCGACCACCGGCGCGGCAAGGTCATGCGGCGCCTGGCGTCCAACGACCCCGAGGTCAACGAGGAGTGGCTCTGCGACAAGGGCCGCTTCGGATTCCGTTACGCCCAGCAGCGCGACCGGCTCACCACGCCGCTCGTACGCAACGCGGACGGCGTGCTCGAACCCGCGAGCTGGCCCGAGGCACTGGAGACGGCGGCCCGCGGGCTCGCCGCGGCCCGGGGCCGTACCGGCGTCCTCACCGGCGGCCGGCTGACCGTCGAGGACGCGTACGCGTACAGCAAGTTCGCGCGGGTCGCCCTCGACACGAACGACATCGACTTCCGGGCCCGGGTCCACAGCAGCGAGGAGGCCGACTTCCTGGCCGCCCGCGTGGCCGGGCGCGGCCGTGACCTGGACGGCAGCGGTGTCACGTACACCTCGCTCGAGAAGGCTCCGGCCGTCCTGCTCGTCGGCTTCGAGTCCGAGGAGGAGGCGCCCGGCGTCTTCCTCCGGCTGCGCAAGGCCCATCGGAAGCACGGTCAGCGGACCTTCGCCCTCGCCACGCACGCCACGCGCGGTCTCACGAAGGCGGGCGGCACGCTGCTTCCCGCCGCCCCCGGCACCGAAACCGAGTGGCTCGACGCGCTCGCGGGCGGTGTCGGCCTGGACGGCGACGGAGCCGCGGCTGCCGAGGCGCTGCGCGGCACCGGCTCGGTGATCATCGTCGGTGAGCGGCTGGCCGGAGTACCGGGCGCGCTGAGCTCCGTCGTACGGACCGCCGCCGCCACCGGCGCCACGCTCGTGTGGATTCCGCGGCGGGCCGGCGAACGGGGCGCGGTGGAGGCGGGCGCACTGCCGTCGCTGCTGCCCGGCGGACGCCCGGCGACCGACCCGCGGGCCAGGGACGAGGTGGCGTCCGTCTGGGGCGTCGCCGAACTCCCCTCCCGTTACGGCCGCGACACCGGTCAGATCGTGGAGGCCGCGGCCACCGGCGAACTGGCCGCGCTGCTCGTCGCCGGTGTGGAGACCGTGGACCTGCCGGACCCGGCCCGCGCGCTGGAGGCACTGGACCAGGTCGGCTTCCTGGTCTCGCTGGAGCTGCGGCCCAGCGAGGTCACCGAGCGCGCCGATGTGGTCTTCCCCGTCGCCGCGGTCGCCGAGAAGCCCGGCACCTTCCTCAACTGGGAGGGCAGGGCCCGCATGTTCGAGGCGGCGCTGAAGCCCGAGCAGATGACGCGGGCGCTCGCGCCGAGCGACGCGCGGGTGCTGCACATGCTGGCCGACGCGCTCGACGTACCTCTCGCACTGCCGGATCTGCGGGCGGCCCGGCGCGAACTGGACCGGCTCGGTGGCCGTCAGGGCGATCACGCGGACGACCCGCACGGCCCTTCCCTTTCGGCGAGCAGCCGGCCGCTGCCCAGGCCCGGCGACGGCGAGGCGGTCCTCGCGGGCCACCGGATGCTGCTCGACCTGGGCCGGCTCCAGGAGGGTGACACGGCGCTGGCCGGGACCCGGCACGCGGCCGTCGCCCGGCTGTCGGCGGCCACCGCGGCGGAGACCGGAGTGAAGGACGGCGACCTGCTGGCCGTCACCGGCCCCACCGGCACCGTCGCCTTCCCGCTCGCCGTCACCGTCATGCCGGACCGGGTGGTCTGGGTGCCGCTGAACTCCGCCGGCAGGGGTGTCCCCGCCGACACGGGCGCCCGGCCCGGCGGACTGGTCCGGATCGGCCCGGCCGCCGGAGCCCCCGCAGACTCACCGGAGGTGCGAGCGTGACTGGCCTCGCTCAACTCGCCGCGGCACCGCACAGCGCGGTGCTCGCCGCCGAGGATCTCTCGATGTTCGGCACCGACCCCTGGTGGCTGGTGGCCGTCAAGGCGGTCTTCTGCTTCGCGTTCCTGATGGTGACCGTGCTCTTCTCCATCGTGTGGGAGCGCAAGGTCGTCGCCTGGATGCAGCTGCGCATCGGACCGAACCGGCACGGACCCTGGGGCATGCTCCAGTCCCTCGCCGACGGCATCAAGCTGATGCTGAAGGAAGACGTCATCGTCAAGCGGGCGGACAAGGTCGTCTACGTCCTGGCGCCGATCATCGCCGCCATCCCGGCGTTCATGGCGATCGCGGTGATCCCGTTCGGCCCCGCGGGCAACGAGGTGTCGATCTTCGGGCACCGTACGGCGATGCAGCTGACCGACCTGCCGATCGCGATGCTCTACATCCTCGCGGTCGCCTCGGTCGGCATCTACGGCATCGTGCTGGCGGGCTGGTCCTCCGGATCGACGTACCCGCTGCTCGGCGGATTGCGTTCCTGTGCCCAGATGATCAGCTACGAGATCGCGATGGGCGCCGCGTTCGCCTCGGTCTTCCTCTACTCCGGGTCGATGTCGACCTCGAAGATCGTGGAGGCGCAGGAGGACCGCTGGTTCATCATCCTGCTGCCGGTCTCCTTCATCATCTACATCGTCACGATGGTCGGTGAGACCAACCGGGCCCCGTTCGACATGCCGGAGTCCGAGGGCGACCTCGTCGGTGGCTTCAACACCGAGTACTCGTCGATCAAGTTCGCGATGTTCATGCTCGCCGAGTACGTCAACATGGTCACCGTCTCCGCGGTCTCCGTGACCCTGTTCCTGGGCGGCTGGCGGGCTCCGTACCCGGTCAGCACCTTCTGGGAGGGCGCGAACCACGGCTGGTGGCCGCTGCTCTGGTTCGTCATCAAGGTCCAGCTGCTGCTGTTCTTCTTCATCTGGCTGCGCGGAACGCTGCCCCGCGTGCGCTACGACCAGCTGATGAAGCTCGGCTGGAAGGTCCTGATCCCGGTCTCGGTGGTCTGGCTGATGCTGGTCGCCACCGTCCGGGCGCTGCGCAACGAGGGCTACGACTTCTCGAAGATCGTCCTGTACGTCGCCGGAGCCGTGATCGCGATCCTGCTGATCTCCTTCGTCGTCGACATCTTCCGCGACCGCAAGGCCAAGGAGGCGGACGCGGCGGCGGAACCGGAGCCGGCGTTCGACCCGATGGCGGGCGGGTTCCCGGTGCCGCCACTGCCCGGACAGACCCTGCCGCCGGTGCCGCGGCGCAGATCGCGACGTGAGCGCGAGCTCGTTGTCAGTGGTGGGTCGGATACTCACAGTGACGAGAATTCGAGTGACGGAAAGGAGGCTGACGGTGTCTGAGTCATCAGAGCCCTCAGGGGAGAAGTTCCAGAATCCTGTGGCCGGCTTCGGCGTGACCTTCAAGGCCATGTTCAAGAAGCGGCTGACGGAGCAGTATCCGGAGACGCAGAAGGTGACGGCGCCGCGCTTCCACGGCCGGCATCAGCTGAACCGTCATCCGGACGGCCTGGAGAAGTGCGTCGGCTGCGAGCTGTGCGCCTGGGCGTGTCCGGCCGACGCGATCTACGTGGAGGGCGCGGACAACACCGAGGAGGAGCGCTACTCCCCGGGTGAGCGCTACGGCCGCGTCTACCAGATCAACTACGCGCGCTGCATCCTGTGCGGACTGTGCATCGAGGCGTGCCCCACCCGGGCACTGACGATGACGAACGAGTTCGAGCTCGCCAACACCACCCGCGAGAGCCTCATCTACACCAAGGACGAGCTGCTCGCCGGGCTGGAGGAAGGCATGGTCGACAGCCCGCACGCGATCTTCCCCGGCATGGACGAACAGGACTACTACCGGGGCCTGGTGACCGGGGCGGCGCCGGGTACGGAGCGCCAGGCCGCGGTCTCCAAGGGCGAGGACGAGAAGGCCACCGCGGACGAGGAGGTGGACGCATGACCGGCCTGGCCGCTGCGGCCTCCACCTCGACCGGCGAGGCCTTCCAGTTCTGGATCCTCGGCACGGTCGCCGTGATCGGCGCCCTCTCCACCGTCCTGATGAAGAAGGCCGTGCACAGCGCGCTGTCGCTCGCCGGGACGATGATCATCCTGGCGGTCTTCTACCTCGCCAACGGGGCGTACTTCCTCGGGGTCGTCCAGATCGTCGTCTACACCGGCGCGATCATGATGCTGTTCCTCTTCGTGGTCATGCTCGTCGGTGTCACGGCGGCGGACTCGCTGAAGGAGACGCTCAAGGGCCAGCGCTGGCTGGCCGTCGGGTGCGGGCTCGGCTTCGGCATCCTGCTGTGCGCCGGCATCGGCAACGCCTCGCTGAACAACTTCAACGGGCTCGGCGCCGCCAACGCCGCACACGGCGGGAACGTCGAGGGGCTCGCCAACCTCATCTTCACCAAGTACGTCTTCGCCTTCGAGATCACCGGCGCCCTGCTGATCACGGCGACGGTCGGCGCGATGGTGCTCACGCACCGCGAGCGCACCGAACGCGCCAAGACGCAGCGGGAGATGTCGGAGGACCGCGTGCGCAGCAGCCACCTCCCGCCGCTGCCCGCGCCGGGCGTCTACGCCCGGCACAACGCGGTGGACATCGCGGGTCTGCTCCCGGACGGCACCCCGTCCGAACTCACCGTCATGCAGACGCTGCGCAAGCGCGGCCAGATGCGTGACGTGTCGAACGAGGCACTCGCCGACCTCAAGGCGCTGGAACAGCGCTCGGGGGCGCGGCTGGGCCGTGACAACGACGAAGAGGAGGTCGCCAAGTGAACCCGGTCAACTACCTCTACCTCGCGGCCCTTTTGTTCACCATCGGCGCCTCCGGGGTGCTGATCAGGCGGAACGCGATCGTGGTGTTCATGTGCGTGGAGCTGATGCTCAACGCGTGCAACCTCGCGCTCGTCACGTTCTCCCGCATGCACGGCAACCTCGACGGCCAGATCATCGCCTTCTTCACGATGGTCGTCGCCGCCGCGGAGGTCGTGGTCGGGCTCGCGATCATCGTGTCGCTGTTCCGCTCCCGCCACTCGGCCTCGGTCGACGACGCCAGCCTGATGAAGCTGTAAGGGGTCGGAATCGTGGAGAATCTGATTGCGCTGCTGGTCGCGGCGCCTCTGCTCGGAGCGGCGGTGCTGCTGTGCGGCGGCCGTCGGCTCGACCGGGCCGGCCACTGGATCGGCACCCTGCTGGCCGCCGCCTCGTTCGCCGTGGGTGTCGTGCTCTTCAGCGCCATGCTGGGGTACGAGACCGAGGCACGGACGATGCGCCAGCATCTGTTCAGCTGGATTCCGGTCGAGGGCTTCCAGGCCGATGTCGCCTTCCAGCTCGACCAGCTGTCGATGACGTTCGTCCTGCTGATCACCGGTGTGGGCACGCTGATCCACATCTACTCGATCGGCTACATGGAGCACGACGAACGACGTCGCCGCTTCTTCGGCTATCTGAATCTGTTCCTCGCCGCGATGCTCCTGCTCGTCGTGGCCGACAACTACCTTCTGCTGTACGTCGGGTGGGAGGGCGTCGGTCTGGCGTCGTACCTGCTCATCGGCTTCTGGCAGCACAAGCCCAGCGCGGCGACCGCCGCCAAGAAGGCGTTCCTGGTCAACCGCGTCGGCGACATGGGTCTGTCGATCGCGATCATGCTGATGTTCACCACCTTCGGCACCTTCGCCTTCGGTCCGGTGCTCGCGGCGACCGGCGAGACGAGCGAGGGCAAGCTGACGGCGATCGGCCTGATGCTCCTCCTGGCGGCCTGCGGCAAGTCGGCCCAGGTACCGCTGCAGTCCTGGCTCGGTGACGCGATGGAGGGCCCGACCCCGGTCTCGGCCCTCATCCACGCCGCGACCATGGTGACCGCGGGGGTCTACCTGATCGTCAGGTCCGGCGCGATCTTCAACGCCGCTCCCGACGCCCAGCTGGCCGTGGTCGTCGTCGGCGCGGTCACGCTCCTGTTCGGTGCGATCGTCGGTTGCGCCAAGGACGACATCAAGAAGGCCCTCGCCGGGTCGACGATGTCGCAGATCGGCTACATGATCCTGGCCGCGGGCCTCGGCCCCATCGGCTACGTCTTCGCGATCATGCACCTGGTGACGCACGGCTTCTTCAAGGCCGGGCTCTTCCTCGGCGCCGGTTCGGTCATGCACGGCATGAACGACGAGGTCGACATGCGGAAGTACGGCGGCCTGCGCAAGCACATGCCCATCACCTTCGTCACCTTCGGCCTCGGCTATCTCGCGATCATCGGTTTCCCCGGCCTGTCCGGCTTCTTCTCCAAGGACAAGATCATCGAGGCCGCCTTCGCCAAGGGCGGCACCGAGGGCTGGATTCTCGGCTCCGTGGCCCTGCTGGGCGCCGCGATCACCGCGTTCTACATGACGCGCGTGATGCTGATGACGTTCTTCGGCGAGAAGCGCTGGCAGCCCGACGCCGAGGGCCACGAGCCGCACCCGCACGAGTCCCCGAAGTCGATGACGATCCCCATGATCGTGCTGGCCTTCGGCTCGGTGTTCGCGGGCGGGTTCTTCTCCATCGGAGACCGGTTCATGCACTGGCTGGAGCCCGTCACCCAGTACGACCACGGGCACGCCCCGGTCAGCGCGGCCACCGTCACCGGCGCCACCATGGTGGTGCTCCTCATCGGTGTCGCCGTCGCCTGGGTGATGTACGGACGCAGGCCGGTCCCGGTCGTCGCCCCGCGCGGTTCGCTGCTCACCCGGGCCGCCCGCCGCGATCTCCTCCAGGACGACTTCAACCACGTGGTCCTGGTCCGTGGCGGTGAGCACCTCACCCGCTCGCTGGTCTACGTCGACCACAGCCTGGTCGACGGCGTCGTCAACGGTACGGCCGCCTCGGTCGGCGGGCTCTCCGGCCGGCTGCGCAAGCTGCAGAACGGCTACGCCCGCACCTACGCGGTCTCGATGTTCGGCGGTACGGCAGTTGTCATTGCCGCGACCCTGCTGATGAGGGCGGTCTGATCACCATGTCCTTTCCCCTCCTGACAGCGACGGCGGCGCTTCCGGCGATCGGAGCGATCGCCACCGCCGCCGTCCCGGCCGCGCGGCGCACCGCCGCCAAATGGCTGGCCCTGCTGTTCTCGCTCGGCACCCTCGTCCTGGCGGGCCTCGTGTTCGCCCGCTTCGAGCCCGGCGGCGACCGGTACCAACTGACCGAGTCCCACGCCTGGATCGCGGACTTCGGTGTGCGGTACGAGCTGGGTGTGGACGGCATCGGGGTGGCGCTCCTCGCGCTCACCGCGCTGCTGATCCCGTTCGTCATCCTGGCCGGCTGGCACGACGCCGACCCCCTGGAGACGAAGTCCTCCCGCTGGCGTCCCACCCAGGGCTTCTTCGCCCTGATCCTGATGGTCGAGGCGATGGTGATCCTCTCCTTCGAGGCCACCGACGTCTTCCTCTTCTACATCCTGTTCGAAGCCATGCTCATCCCGATGTACTTCCTCATCGGCGGCTTCGGGGACCGGGCGCACTCCGGCAGCGACGAGAACGCCGCGGCGCAACGCTCGTACGCAGCCGTGAAGTTCCTCCTCTACAACCTGGTCGGCGGGCTCATCATGCTGGCCGCGGTCATCGGTCTGTACGTGGTCGCGGGGAGCTTCTCGCTCTCCGAGATCGCCGAGGCCCGGGCCAACGGCTCGCTGGAGATGGCGACCAGCACCGAACGGTGGCTGTTCCTCGGGTTCTTCTTCGCCTTCGCGGTGAAGGCCCCGCTGTGGCCGCTGCACACCTGGCTGCCCAACGCCATGGGCGAGGCCACGGCGCCGGTCGCCGTGCTCATCACCGCGATCGTCGACAAGGTCGGCACCTTCGCGATGCTCCGCTTCTGCCTCCAGCTGTTCCCGGAGGCCAGCAAGTGGGCGACCCCGGTGATCATCGTGCTCGCGCTGATCTCCATCGTGTACGGGGCACTGCTCGCGGTCGGCCAGCGCGACATCAAGAGGCTGATCGCGTACGCCTCGATCTCGCACTTCGGCTTCATCATCCTCGGGATCTTCGCGATGACGAGCCAGGGCCAGTCCGGCGCCACGCTCTACATGGTCAACCACGGGATCTCGACGGCCGCGCTGATGCTGGTCGCCGGATTCCTGATCACACGGCGCGGCTCCCGGCTCATCGCCGACTACGGCGGGGTGCAGAAGGTCGCGCCCGTCCTGGCCGGGACCTTCCTGATCGGTGGTCTGGCCACGCTCTCCCTGCCGGGTCTCGCACCGTTCGTCAGTGAGTTCCTGGTCCTGGTCGGCACGTTCAGCGCGTATCCGGCGGCGGGCATCATCGCCACCTCCGGCATCGTGCTGGCCGCGCTCTACGTCCTCGTCCTCTACCAGCGGACGATGACCGGGCCGGTCAAGGCCGAGGTCCAGGGCATGCCCGACCTCAAGGTCCGGGAGCTGGCGGTCGCCCTTCCGCTGATCGCCGTGCTGATCTTCCTCGGCGTCTTCCCGAAGCCGCTGACCGAGGTCGTCAACCCCGCGGTCCAGCACACCATGCAGGACGTACAGAAGCAGGACCCCCAGCCCGAGGTGGAGGCCGCCAAGTGAGCAGCGCAACAGCTGTCCACAGCCTGTGGACAACGGTGGGCGGGGTGACCTCGGCCGCTCCGGACGAGAAGTTCACGGCGCCGACCATCGAGTACGCCCAACTGGCGCCCGTCCTGATCGTCGTCGGCGCCGCCGTCCTCGGCATCCTGGCGGAGGCGTTCGTCCCGCGCAGGGGCCGGTACCACACGCAGGTGTTCCTGACCGTCGTCGCACTCGCCGCCGCCTTCGCCGCCGTCATCGGCCTGGCGGCCGGCGGGTACGGCACGACGAAGGCCCACATCGCGGCGATGGGCGCCATCGCCGTGGACGGCCCCGCGCTGTTCCTGCAAGGCACCATTCTCCTGGTCTCCATGGTCGCCGTGTTCACCTTCGCGGAACGGCGCCTGGACCCCGAGACGCACGGCAACCGCGTCGACTCCTTCGCCGCACAGGCCGGCTCCGTGCCCGGCAGCGACAGCGAGAAGGCCGCGGTCCGGGCCGGATTCACCACGACCGAGGTCTTCCCGCTGGTCCTCTTCGCCATCGCGGGCATGCTGGTCTTCCCGGCAGCCAACGATCTGCTGACGCTCTTCATCGCGCTGGAAGTCTTCTCCCTCCCGCTCTACCTCCTGTGCGCCGTCGCCCGCCGCAAGCGGCTGATGTCGCAGGAGGCCGCGGTGAAGTACTTCCTGCTCGGTGCCTTCTCCTCGGCGTTCCTGCTCTTCGGGATCGCGCTGCTCTACGGGTACGCGGGCTCCGTCTCGTACGCCACCATCGCCACCGTGGTGGACGGCTCCGTCCAGGGCATCGACCCGGCGCTCGCCGACACCATGGGCAACGACGCGCTGCTGCTCATCGGCGGCGCGATGATCGTGACGGGTCTGCTCTTCAAGGTCGGTGCCGTCCCGTTCCACATGTGGACGCCGGACGTCTACCAGGGCGCCCCGACCCCGGTCACCGGGTTCATGGCCGCGGCCACGAAGGTCGCCGCGTTCGGTGCGCTGCTGCGTCTGCTGTACGTGGTGCTGCCGGGCCTCGCCTGGGACTGGCGGCCGGTCATGTGGGCGGTCGCCATCGTGACGATGCTGGGCGGCGCGATCGTCGCGATCACCCAGACCGACATCAAGCGGCTCCTCGCGTACTCCTCCATCGCGCACGCGGGCTTCATCCTCGCGGGTGTGATCGCCACCACGCCTCAGGGCATCTCCTCGGTCCTCTTCTACCTGGTCGCGTACTCCTTCGTGACGGTCGGCGCCTTCGCCGTGGTCACCCTGGTGCGCGACGCGGGCGGCGAGGCGACGCACCTGTCGAAGTGGGCCGGGCTCGGCCGTCGCTCGCCCCTGGTCGCCGCGGTCTTCGCGGTGTTCCTGCTGGCCTTCGCCGGCATTCCGCTCACCTCCGGCTTCTCCGGCAAGTTCGCCGTGTTCAAGGCGGCGGCGGAGGGCGGTGCGGGCGGTCTGGTCGTGGTCGGTGTGATCTCCTCGGCCATCGCCGCGTTCTTCTACATCCGGGTCATCGTCCTGATGTTCTTCAGCGAGCCGAAGGCGGACGGCCCCACGGTCGCCGTCCCGTCCCCGCTGACGATGACGACGATCGCGGTCGGCGTGGCCGTGACGCTGGTGCTGGGCCTGGCCCCGCAGTACTTCCTGGACCTGGCGAGCCAGGCCGGTGTGTTCGTGCGGTAGCCGCGGAGGCACTCACTGTCCCCGACGCCGGACGGGCTCGTCTTCGAGCCCGTCCGGCGTTGTCGTAGGCGCCACCTATCGTGGTGGGGGACGGGACCAGGCCGGACAGGGCGGACCACGGGGGACAGAGCAGATGAGCGGGACGGGCGGGACCATGAGTGTGACCGAGAGCGAAGCGCAGCAGACGCTTCACCGGGTGTTCGGGTACGAGGCGTTCCGCGGCGAGCAGGGCGCCGTCATCGACCATGTGGTGGCGGGCGGCGACGCCGTCGTGCTCATGCCGACCGGCGGCGGCAAGTCCCTCTGCTACCAGATCCCGGCCCTGGTCAGGCCCGGCACCGGCATCGTGATCTCCCCGCTCATCGCCCTCATGCAGGACCAGGTCGACGCCCTGCGGGCGCTCGGCGTGAGGGCCGGGTTCGTCAACTCCACGCAGGACTTCGACGAGCGCCGCTCGATGGAGTCCCAGTTCCTCGCGGGCGAGCTCGACCTGCTCTACCTCGCCCCCGAGCGGCTGCGTCTGGACTCCACCCTCGCGCTGCTCGCCCGCGGCGAGATCTCCGTCTTCGCCATCGACGAGGCGCACTGCGTGGCCCAGTGGGGCCACGACTTCCGCCCCGACTACCTGGCCCTCTCCGTGCTGGGCGAGCGCTGGCCCGACGTACCGCGCATCGCGCTGACGGCGACCGCGACGGACGCCACGCACCAGGAGATCACCCAGCGCCTGGGGATGCCGGCCGCCAAGCACTTCGTGGCCAGCTTCGACCGGCCCAACATCCAGTACCGCATCGTGCCGAAGGCCGACCCGAAGAAGCAGCTGCTGACCTTCCTCCAGGAAGAACACGCGGGGGACGCGGGCATCGTCTACTGCCTCTCACGCAACTCGACCGAGAAGACCGCCGAATACCTCTGCCGCAACGGCATCGAGGCCGTGCCGTACCACGCGGGCCTGGACGCCGGGACGCGCGCGCTGCACCAGTCGCGCTTCCTGCGCGAGGAGGGCCTGGTCGTCGTCGCGACCATCGCCTTCGGCATGGGCATCGACAAGCCCGACGTCCGCTTCGTCGCCCACCTCGACCTGCCCAAGTCGGTCGAGGGGTACTACCAGGAGACCGGCCGCGCCGGCCGTGACGGCGCGCCCTCCACGGCCTGGATGGCGTACGGGCTCCAGGACGTCGTCCAGCAGCGCAAGCTGATCCAGGGCGGCGAGGGGGACGAGGCGTTCCGGCGCCGCGCGGGCTCCCACCTGGACTCGATGCTGGCCCTGTGCGAGACGGTGCAGTGCCGTCGCGCCCAGCTCCTGACGTACTTCGGCCAGGAGCCCGGAGCGTCGGCCTGCGGCAACTGCGACACCTGTCTCACCCCGCCCGAGACCTGGGACGGCACGGTGGTCTCCCAGAAACTGCTCTCCACGGTGGTGCGGCTGAAGCGGGAGCGCGGCCAGAAGTTCGGCGCGGGCCAGATCATCGACATCCTGCTCGGCCGGAAGACCGCGAAGACCATCCAGTTCGATCACGACCAGCTGTCGGTGTTCGGCATCGGCGAGGAGCTGGCCGAGGCCGAATGGCGGGGCGTGGTGCGTCAGCTGCTGGCCCAGGGCCTCCTGGCCGTCGAGGGCGAGTACGGCACGCTGGTGCTGACCGACGACAGCGCCGCCGTCCTCGGCCGTGAGCGGGAGGTGCTGCTCCGCAAGGAGCCGAAGAAGCCCACGTCCCGGTCCTCGTCCTCCTCGAAGGGCGAGCGCAGGGGGAAGGCGGCAGCCGCCGTCGCGGAGCTCCCGGAGTCGGCCGTCCCGGTCTTCGAGGCGCTGCGCGCATGGCGCGGAGCCCAGGCGAAGGAGCTGGGGCTCCCGGCGTACGTCATCTTCCACGACGCCACCCTGCGGGAGATCGCCGCACTGCGTCCTGGCTCACCGGCCGAGCTGGGCGGGATCAGCGGCCTGGGCGAGAAGAAGCTCGCCACGTACGGCGAAGGAGTGCTGGAGGTCCTCGCGACGTTCGGCCCGGCGGAAGCACCCGCGGACGAGCCCGCGCCCGAGCGGGCCGCGGTCGCGGCCGGGGCCCCATCGCCGGCCCAGGCCCAGGCCCCGACCCCGGTCCAAGCCCCGGCCCAGGCCGCGTCTCCCGATCCGGCCCCGGACCCGGAGTTCGGCTGGGACGAGGAACCGCCCGAGTACGAGTGAGCCGTGACCGCGGCCGGCGCCGGCGCGAGGAGCGCCGGCGTGGCCGTCGGCCGGGGGGCTACGAGGGAACGATCCGCCCGGTCACCTCTCCGAGACCCACCCGCGTCCCGTGCGGGCCCGGGGCCCACGCGGTCAGGGTGACCGTGTCGCCGTCCTCCAGGAAGGTCCGCTTGCCGTCGGGGAGGTCCAGCGGGTCGCGGCCGTTCCAGGTGAGCTCCAGGAGGGAGCCGCGCTGGGACGGTTCGGCGCCGCTGACCGTGCCGGAGCCGTACAGATCGCCGGTACGCAGCGAGGCGCCGTTCACCGTCATCTGCGCGAGCTGCTGGGCCGCGGTCCAGTACATGGACGCGAACGGCGGCTCGGAGACGAGGTGGCCGTTGATCGCGACCGAGATCCGCAGGTCGATGCCGCCGTGCTCCTCCTCGTCCGCGTCGTCGAGGTAGGGAAGCAGCGGGAAGTCACGGGCGGGCGGCGGGGTACGGGCCGCGTCCAGTGCCTCCAGCGGTGTCACCCACGCCGAGACGGACGTGGCGAAGGACTTGCCGAGGAACGGGCCGAGCGGCACGTACTCCCACGCCTGGATGTCCCGCGCCGACCAGTCGTTGAGCAGGCAGAGCCCGAAGACGTGCTCGCGGAAGTCACCGAGGGGTACCGCGGTGCCCTGCTCCGAGGGCACGCCCACGACGAAGCCGACCTCGGCCTCGATGTCCAGTTTCACGGACGGGCCGAAGACCGGTGCCGGGTCCGAAGGCGCCTTGCGCTGGCCCGAGGGACGCACCACGTCCGTGCCGGAGACCACGACCGTGCCGGCCCGCCCGTGGTAACCGATGGGCAGGTGCTTCCAGTTGGGGGTCAGCGCGTCACCGTCGGGCCGGAAGATCCTGCCGACGTTGGTGGCGTGGTGCTCGCTGGCGTAGAAGTCGACGTAGTCCGCGACCTCGTACGGCAGATGGAGCGTCACGGAATCGACCGGGTGCAGCAGCGGCTCGATGTCCGCACGGTGCGCCGGGACCGTCACCCAGGCCGTCAGCGCGCGCCGCACATCGCGCCAGGCGGTGCGGCCGGCCGCGAGCAGCGGCATCAGGCTGGGCTGGGCGAGCAGTTGTGCGTAGGGGGAGCCGAGCGCGTGAGCCGCGGCACCGGCGTCCAGTACGTGGTTGCCGATGCGGACACCGACCCTGCGGTGGCCGGAGTGGTCGGGGGTGGAGAACACGCCGTACGGAAGGTTGTGCGGACCGAAGGGGTCGCCCTCGGCCAGATCGAGCGGGCTGCTCTGCTCGGGCATGTGTTGCTGCCTCGCTTTCCAGGTCACTTGAAGGACACGTTACGTCGGTGTTGCTACCCCGCGGGAGTGTCTCAACTATGCGTAATGCCCGGAAAGTTCCGTGGGGTCCCCGGTTTCCCGGGGACCCCACGGCCGAACATGTCCGGATCAGCCCGCCGTGCGCGGAATGCGCTTCTCCCAGGTCCGGTGGAAGACGACTTCCCCGCTGTCCTTGCAGATCACTTCGTTGGAGGTGATGAAGTCCTCCGCGTCCGCGCCGATCTCGGAGCGGGTCTCGATCTCCACGTCCCAGGCCATCTCGGGACGGTGCAGGCGGATCGTCCAGTCCGAGCGGGTGCGGGCGGAGAGCGGGTCGTGCTCCTGGATCGTGTACGTCTCCACCGCGTCCTCGGTGAATTCGAGCCCGTCCGGGTAGACGCGGGTGCCGCCGTAGCGCGGGTCGACCTCCATGCGCCACTCGCCCTTGGCGACGTCCCGGACCACCAGGCGCTCCGGGCGCTGTTCGTCGAGTGTCGCCGGGTACACGACGCCGAGCGGCTCGGACTGCTCCGGTTCGCCGAACGAGATGCCGTTGTCCTCGGTGTGGCGGCGCACCGGGAGTTCGACGAAGCTGCCCACGGCGTCCAGGGTGAAGCCCGCCGAACCGGCCTGCGGCCAGATCCACGGCCAGTACGAGGACGAGACCGCGAGCCTGATCCGGTGGCCGCGGGGGAAGGTGTGCCCGATGCCGTTCAGCTCGAAGGTCACGTCCTCCGTCTCCCCGGCCGGCCAGTCGTCGCACCGGTCGCGCCCGTGCCGCGCGGAGAGGTTGAGGACGCCGCGGGTGACCAGGGTGGAGGAGCCGTCGGGTGCCACGTCGCAGAGCCGGGCGATGACCTGGCCGCGCGGCACGTCCATCCGGATGTGGAGCTTCACCTTCGGACGGCCCAGGATCTCGATGGGGGCGTCCTCGACGGGGAATTCGAACGAGACGGACTTGGCGTCCTCGTCGCGCTGGTCGGGCGGCAGATCGCCGTCGTTGCCGAAGGGGAAGAAGCGGCCGGCGTCCACCCCGGTCTGCTGCGGCGACAGGACGATCTGCGGGCCGCCCTGGAGGGCGTACACGACGGGCACGACGTTCTCCGACGGCCAGCTCGCGTCGCCGACCCAGCGCCCGGGCAGGGTCCGGTAGACCGTGGCGGGCGGATGCGAACCGCTGATCCAGGACCGCAGCAGGGGCTCGTTCATCACCCCGTTGTCCGCGCCCTTGAGGTGGTGGTCCCACCAGCGCAGCGTCTCCTGGAGGAAGCCGATGCCGGGCCCCGGGGGCAGCCCGCGGTCCGGGTACTGGTGCGACCACGGGCCGATCAGCCCGCGCACCTGCGCGGGGTCCAGATGCTCGACCAGCCGCAGCACGGTGTCGCGGTACGGATCGTGCCAGCCGCCCACCGCGAGCACGGGCGCCTTGATGGCGCCGTAGTCCTCGCAGACGCTGCCGTGCTTCCAGTACGCGTCGCGGGTCTGGTGTTCCAGCCAGGTGTGGATGAACGGTTCGACCGCCTCCAGCCGGTTCAGCCACATCTCCTTCCATACGTCGCCGACCTGCGCGGGGTCCGGCGGCCGGGAGACGAACGCCAGCATGGTGGCCGCCCAGGCGTGCATGTCCACGGCGAGCACCGAGCCGCCCATGTAGTGGACGTCGTTGTCGTAGCGGTCGTCCGTCGAGCAGACCGTGACGATCGCCTTCAGCGGCTCGGGGGCGAGCGCGGCGAGCTGGAGCGAGTTGAAGCCGCCCCAGGAGATGCCGAACATGCCCACGCTGCCCGAGCACCACTCCTGCTGGGCGAGCCAGTGGATGACGGCGACCCCGTCGGCCAGCTCCGTCGCGTCGTACTCGTCGCCCGGCATCCCCTCGCTGTTGCCGTGCCCGCGCACGTCCACCCGCACGGAGGCGTATCCGTGCCCCGCGTACCAGGGATGGCGCTGCCAGTCCCGCGGAGCCGTCCAGTCGCTCAGCCGGTAGGGGAGGTACTCCAGCAGGGCCGGCACGGGTTCGTCGGTGACCGGCCGCCAGACGCGGGCGTACAGCCGCGTGCCGTCCGGCAGCGGGATGTACAGGTCCTCGCGGGTCGTCTCGTACGGGAATTCGGTGCGGATGTGCATGGCGTACCTCAGTGGACGGGGTGCATGGTGCGCTTGAGCCAGGGTCCGGCGGCCATGACGGCCAGCCCGGCGACCACCGCGATCGCGCCATTGACACCGAAGTAGGCGGGGTTGGAGACCTCGCCGTACAGCTTCACGATCTGGGCCTGGATGCCGTTGGCGAGAGCCAGGGACAGGAACCACAGCGCCATCGTCTGGCTGGCGAACGCCCTGGGGGCGAGCTTGGTGGTGGCGGACATGCCGGAGGTCTCCAGCAGGACGTCACCGAGTCCGAGCAGGAGGTATGAGCCGACGATCCACCAGGCGGCCATCTCGTACGTGGCGTCGGCGTGCCCGGAGGTCGGCAGGACCATCAGGAGGAAGGACAGACCGCCGAGTACGACCCCGATCGCGATCTTGTTGGAGGCGTGCGGCTGGCGCGGGCCCATCCGGGCCCAGACGGCGGCCACGACGGGCGCGAGCGCCACCTCGAAGGCACCGAGCGCGGAGGCGTACCAGCTCGCCGGGAAGTGGAAGCCGAAGATCTCCGTACGGGCGTTGGTCGACGCGAGCAGCATCATCGTCGAGTACGCCTGGAACAGGATGAAGTTGAAGGCGACCGAGGCCAGGAAGAGCACGACGTACGGGCGCAGCCGCCCGCGTTCCTCGGTGGTCACCCGGGGGCTGCGGAACATCACCACGAAGTAGACCACCGGCGCGATCACCGAGATCAGGGTGAGCAGGTCGACGAAACGGTCCATCGTCAGCCAGCCCGCCAGGGCCAGCGCGGTGGCGATCAGGGCGAACACGACGACGCCGACGACGATGAGCCACAGGGCGCGCCGCATCGGCTCAGGGGCGAGGGCGAACTCGGCCGCGTGCTTACGTCCGGCCAGGTGACGCCGGCCGGCCACGTACTGGATGAGGCCGAACGTCATACCGATCGCGGCCGCCGAGAAGCCCCAGTGCCAGCCGGCGTGCTCACCGAGCCAGCCGGTGATCAGCGGTCCGGCGAAGGCACCGATGTTGATGCCCATGTAGTAGAGGGCGAATCCGGCGTCGCGCCGGTCGTCGTCGGTGCGGTAGAGCTTGCCGACCATCGAGGCGACATTGGGCTTGAGGAGGCCCGTCCCCGCGCTGATCAGCCCCAGGCCGACCCAGGTCATGGTGTCCGTCGGCACGGCCATCGAGTAGTGGCCGCAGGCGATCAGGATGCCGCCGTACAGGACGGCGCGGTACGAGCCGAGAATCCGGTCGGCCAGCCAGCCGCCCGCGACGGAGACCAGGTAGACCAGGGTGCCGTAGGCGGCGGAGACCGAGGCGGCCGTCCCCGCGTCCATGCCCATGCCGCCGTTGGACACCGTGTCGGCGAAGAAGAGGACGAGGATCGCCTGCATACCCAGGAACGAGAAGCGTTCCCAGACCTCCAGACCGGACAGGGTCATCAGACCCCTCGGCTGACCGAAGAAGGCGCGGTCGTCCTCCGGCGGCGGCTGGGCCGGCTCGATGGCGCTGGCGGTGTGGGACAAAGCGACAACTCCTGATCGTATGAGCTGATCCCGAACATACCGGCGGTCGCGGGAAGGCGCCCACGGTGATCCAAAGGGGACCGGATACGCTGACTTGAGTGAAGACAGCGACACATCGACATTCCGTGTGATCGTCAGCAGACAGGAGACCCCCTCGTGACCGTCGTCGGGCCGTTCGGACTGCGCGTGTGGGACCAGGCTCTTGAGGCCGATGTCCAGGCCGGTTTGTCCGCCGTCGAGGCGGGGCTGCTGAAAGCCACCAAGAGTGAGGTGCCCTTCATCACGGAGGCCGCCCAGCACCTGGTCCGCGCAGGAGGCAAGCGGTTCCGCCCGCTGCTGGTGATGCTGGCCGCCCAGTTCGGTGACCCCGACGCACCGGGGATCGTGCCCTCGGCCGTGGTCGTCGAACTGACCCACCTGGCGACGCTGTACCACGACGACGTGATGGACGAGGCGGACGTGCGCCGCGGGGTCGACAGCGCCAACACCCGCTGGGGCAACTCGGTCGCCGTCCTGACCGGCGACTTCCTCTTCGCCCGCGCCTCGCACATCCTGGCCGACCTGGGCCCGGAGGCCGTGCGTATCCAGGCCGAGGCGTTCGAGCGCCTGGTCACCGGTCAGATCCTGGAGACCGCGGGCCCGCGCGACGGCCGCGACCCGGTCGGCCACTACCTCGACGTCATCGCCGGCAAGACCAGCTCGCTGATCGCCGTGTCCGGACGGTTCGGCGCGATGATGTCCGGCGCCGACGACGCGGTCGTCGACATCCTCACCCAGTACGGCGAGCGGCTCGGCGTCGCCTTCCAGCTCGCCGACGACGTACTCGACATCGCCTCCGACTCGCACGAGTCCGGCAAGACTCCCGGCACCGACCTGCGTGAGGGCATCCCGACCCTGCCCGTCCTGCTGCTGCGGGCACAGGCCGCGGCCGACGGCAAGCCGGACGACCTGGAGCTCGTGGAGCTCCTGGACGGCGACCTGAGCGACGACGCCCAGCTGGCGGAGGCGCTGCGCAGGCTGCGCGCCCACCCGGCGCTGGACCAGGCGCGACGGGACACCATCCGTTACGCGCAGGAGGCGCGGGCCGCGCTGGCACCGCTGCCCGAGTGCCACGCCAAGGCCGCGCTCGAAGAGCTCTGCGACGCCGTGGTGCACCGCGCGGGCTGACACCCGCTCGTCCGGGTTTCGGCCCGGGCCCCGCACGGCAACCCTTACTGGAAGGGTGACCCCGGGCGGCTCGGTGTCATACCGGAGCAGTACGCGGAGTTGATCCCGCGGGCTGACGCTTGTCGCCGCCCGATTTGGTCAGATGGAGAACAACCACTCCTGACCACATCGGGTGAGCAGGGCGGCAGGGAGTGGCCCAGTGCGGATGGAAGCCGCCGACCACGGAGGTAGGGCACACATGGCACCGAACGACAGCGCGGAGACCACCGGCGGGACCACGGGCACGGTCGTGGGCCGCCGCAAGGCAGCGCGCTACATCGTCCCCGTCGCGGTCGCGGGGGTGGCCGCCGCGACGATCGGGCTCGTCCCGGCGCTGGCGGATTCCGGGGACCCGGAGCTGCCGAAGATCACCGCGCAGGAACTCGTCGAGAAGATCGCCGCCTCGGACCAGCAGCAGCTGTCCGGCACGATGAAGGTCACCGCCGACCTCGGCCTGCCGTCGTTCGGCGGGCTCGCCGGCTCCTTCGCCCCGGGCGGCGGCGCGGGCAAGGGGGACGGCGGTTCCGCCGACCCGCAGGCCAAACTGATGGAGCTCACTTCCGGTACGCACACGCTGCGGCTGGCGGCCGACGGCCCCGACAAGCAGCGGCTGTCGATCCTCGGGGACGCCGCCGAGTACAGCCTGATCCACAACAAGGGCGAGGTCTGGGCGTACGACAGCAAGTCCGACGAGGTGTACCACGCCAAGGGCGACACCTCGAAGGCCGAGGAGCACAAGGCGCCGAAGGGCGTGCCGACCACGCCCAAGGAGCTGGCCGAGGAAGCGCTCACGGCCGCCGGTGACACCACGTCGGTCACGGTCGACGGCACGGCGCAGGTGGCCGGACGCGATGCGTACCAGCTGCTGATCAAGCCGAAGCAGTCCGGTTCGACGATCGGCTCGGTCACGATCGCGGTCGACGCGGAGAACGGCGTACCGCTGAAGTTCACCCTGGCCCCGTCC
Source organism: Streptomyces sp. NPDC045968 (assembly GCF_056430475.1). Taxonomy (NCBI): domain Bacteria; kingdom Bacillati; phylum Actinomycetota; class Actinomycetes; order Kitasatosporales; family Streptomycetaceae; genus Streptomyces; species Streptomyces sp. NPDC045968. The sequence goes on from NZ_JBWKLF010000008.1 coordinate 178,775, forward strand.
GGCGGCGGCAAGGCCGTGATCGACGCCGGTTTCACCAAGGTGGACTTCGGGAAGCCGGACGCGTCCTCCTTCACCTTCACCCCGCCCAAGGGTGCGAAGGTGACCGAGGCCGAGGACCTGGAGGCCGAGGCGGAGAAGAACGGCAAGGCGGACAGGGCGCCCGAGGAACTCGGCGCGCTGGAGGGCTTCCAGGGGCTCAACGTGATCGGCGAGGGCTGGGCCTCCGTCGCCCAGATCGAGATGCCGGGCGGCGCCGGGCTGCCCACGAAGGGCGCCGAAGGCGTCCCGGCCGAGGCGCAGCAGTTCCTGGACGCGCTGGGCGACCGGGTCACCGGCACGTTCGGCTCGGGCACGGTCTTCAAGACCCGCCTGGTGAACGCGCTGATGACGGACGACGGCAAGGTCTACGTCGGCGCGGTCACGAAGGACGCGCTGGTGCGCGCGGCGGACACCGCCAAGTAGTCACCGCTGCGCGAACCGCCCCGCCGTACGCTCCGTACGGCGGGGCGGCTCCGTACGGTGGGGCCATCCGCGCGTCCCGGCGGACGGGCGGCCGGGACGGTTACTGGGAGTGTGTATGACCGACGCAGGGGACGGGGAAGCGACCGTCATCGAGACCCGGGGTCTCACCAAGCGGTACCGAGGCGGTCAGCTCGCCGTCGACGGGCTCGACCTGCGGGTCCCCGCGGGGAGCGTCTTCGGCTTCCTCGGGCCCAACGGTTCGGGCAAGACCACCACGATCCGGATGCTCATGGGCCTCATCGACCCGACCTCCGGCACCGCGCATGTCCTCGGCAGGCCGATGCCCGCCGGGGCCCGTACCGTCCTCCCGCAGGTCGGCGCGCTGATCGAGGGGCCCGCGCTGTACGGCTTCCTGACGGGCCGGGACAATCTGGCGCGGTTCGACTCCGCCGACCCGACCGCCGATCCGCGCACCCGGCGCACCCGGGTCCAGGACGCCCTGGACCGCGTCGGGCTCGCGGCGGCGGCCGGCAAGAGGGCCAAGGCGTACTCGCTGGGCATGAAGCAGCGCCTCGGACTCGCCGCCGCGCTCCTGCGGCCGCGCCGCCTCCTCGTACTCGACGAGCCGACCAACGGCCTGGACCCGCAGGGCATGCGCGAGATCCGTTCCCTGATCCGGGAGCTGGCGGCGGAGGGCACCACCGTCTTCCTCTCCTCCCACCTCCTCGACGAGATCGAGCAGGTCTGTACGCACGCCGCCGTCATGGCGCGCGGCCGGCTCATCACCCAGGGCCCGGTCGCCGAACTCGCCGCGGGGTCCCGGGCCCGCCTGGCCGTCACCACCCCGGACCCGGGCGACGCCGCCCGCATCCTGAAGGAGCACGGGGTCACCGGCCTGGTGGCCGACGGGCAGCGGGTCACCGCCGACGCCCCGCAGCTCGGCAGGGACCCGGCCGAGCTGAACGCGGCACTGGTACGGGGCGGGGTCCGCGTACGGTCCTTCGGGGTCGAACGGGCCTCGCTGGAGGACGCCTTCCTCGCACTCACCGGAGAGGGATTCGATGTCGCGGGCTGAACTCACCGGCGTCACCACGCGCCGCAACCCCCTGTGGACGTTCGGAATCCTTCGTTCCGAACTGGCCACGACCCTGCGCCGCCGACGTACGTTCGCCCTGCTCGGCGTGCTCGCCGCGGTGCCCGTACTGATCGGCATCGCGGTGCGGATCGAGACGGGCGGGGGCGGTGGCCATCCGGGCGGCCCCGACGGCGGCGCGGGACCGGCGTTCCTCGCCCAGGTCACCAACAACGGCCTCTTCCTGGTCTTCGCCTCGCTGGCCGCCACACTTCCGGTCTTCCTGCCGATGGCGGTGGGTGTCGTCGCGGGCGACTCGGTCGCGGGCGAGGCCGGCGGAGGCACGCTGCGCTATCTGCTGGTCGCCCCGGCGGGCAGGACCCGGCTGCTGCTCGCGAAGTACGCGTCCGTGCTGGCCTTCTGCCTGGTCGCCACGCTGGTCGTGGCGGCGTCGGCGCTGGCCGTGGGGGTGCTGCTGTTCCCGGTCGGCGACGTCACGACGATCTCGGGGACCCGGATCGGCTTCGGGGAAGGGCTGGTGCGCGCCGGGCTGATCGCTGTCGCGGTGGCGGCGTCACTGATCGGATTCGCGGCGCTCGGCCTGTTCGTCTCGACGCTGACCAACAGCGGCGTCGCGGCGATGGCCGCCACCGTCGGGGTGCTGATCACCGCGCAGATCGTGGACACGATCCCGCAGCTCGACGGAGTCCATCCGTATCTCTTCCCGCACTACTGGCTGTCCTTCGCGGACCTCTTGCGCGAGCCGGTCCACTGGGACGGGCTGATCAGGAACTTCACGCTGCAGGGGCTGTACGCGGCGGTGTTCGGGTCGGCCGCCTGGGCACGCTTCACGGCGAAGGACATCACCACATGAGCGCGCGGGGAAGGGTCGCCCGTGCCGTCGGCCGGTCGAGCCGTCCCCCGATCGGCTCGCCGCGGCACGACGGCACGAACGGTGCGAACAGCAGGAACGTGGCGACACGGCACGTTCCGTTTCCGCGTGGTTATTGTTCGACTTCTGACGACACGCTGTCAACAAGGAATGGCTCGAATCCACCTATGCTCACCGAATGATCACATCGCCGAGTTCCCAGCGCAGGAGCGAGCGATCACGCAAGGCCACGCTTCAGGCCGCACTCGACCTGTGTGCGGAGAAGGGTTATGCCCGCGTCACCGTCGAGGCCATCGCCGCCCGCGCGGGCGTGAGCAAGAAGACGATCTACCGCTGGTGGCCGTCGAAGGGCGCGGTGATGCTGGAGGCCTTCACCGAGGGTCTCGTCGACGCCACCCCGTTCGTCGACACCGGCGACATCGCCGCCGACCTGCGTACACACATCTGCGCCGCGGTGAGACTCCTGTCCACCTCGCCGTTCGGCCCGGCCTACGCGGGGATCCTCTCCGAGGTCCACCACGACGACGCCCTCGCGAAGGCCGTCAGGGAAGACCTGGTCGAACCGCGCTTCGCACGCGCTGTGGCGCGTTTGCGCCAGGCCCAGGAGCAGGGGCAGATCCCCGCGGACGCGGACCTGCCGCTCGCGGTGGAGATGCTCTACGGACCCGTCTACTACCGCCATGTGCTGCGCAAACCGCCGCAGGACGACGCCACCGTCGCCGCGCTCGTCGACCACGTGCTGCGTTCGCTGCGGGCACCGGAGGCCTGACCCCGCCGCCGTGATCCGGTGGCGGAGCGGGCGGGGTGGCTCGATGCTGGTCTGAAGCAGGCCGGGGCGCGAGGTGCGCCGAGCCATCGACGTGGGGTGAATCCGTGGCGGACGCAGGTACGGGAGGGCCGGGGCCCCGGGTGTGGGGCGAGGCCCCCGAGGGCCTGGGAGCGGCGCTCCTGAACACCCTCTTCGACCAGTCCTCGGTCGGCCTGCACGTGCTCGACACCGAGCTCCGGCTCGTGCGGGTCAACCTCCTCACCGACATGGGACCGGTCGACCGGCTGCTCGGCCGCCGCTTCGACGAGGTCTACCGCATCGACGAGCCGCAGGAGACGGCGGAGCTGCTGCGGGAGGTGCTGCGCACCGGAGTCCCCGTGCTGGGACGGCTGCTCCGCGGACGGTTCACGGGCGCGGAGGGCCCCCTGCGCAGCCTGTCGGTGTCCGTGTACCGGCTGGACGACGAGGCGGGCCTGCCCATCGGTCTGCTGGCAGCCGTCGTGGACGTCACCGACCGGGAGAGGGTGCAGGCGCGGGAGAGGTGTCTGACCGCGATCCGGGAACGGGTGGGCAGTTCCCTGGACGTGGCGGCCACCTGCCAGGCGTTCGTCGACGCCGTGGTGCCGGAGTTCGTCGACTTCGCGGTCATCGAGGTGGTCGACGACGTGCTGCGCGGCGCCGATCCGCCGCTGGGGCCGCTGGGCCCCGACGTCACGCTGAGGCGGGCGGCCGGTACGGGGTTCCGGGGCTTCGGGGCCGAGGAGGGAGACGTGGGCGAGGAGGACCCGTCGGGCGACGAGGGCTCAGAGGCCGGCAGGGCCGGTGGGGGCGGGGCGATGCGGGTCCCGGAGATGCGGCGGCTGGCCCCCCGGACCCCGTACGCCCTGGCCGCCTCGGACCTCACGGTCCGTGTCGTCCGGCTCGACGAGAACACCCCGTGGCTGGAGGCCGACCCCGACGCGGCCCGGCTGATCGAGGGGACCTGCGCCCGCTCGCTGATGGTCGTCCCGCTGACGCTGCGCGGCACGGTCCTCGGGCTGCTGAGCCTCTACCGGTGCGAGGGGGCGGAACCCTTCGACGAGGAGGACGAGAGCCTAGCGCGGGCCGCGGGCGCCCGGGTCGCGCTGAGCATCGACAACGCCCGCCGCTACGAGCGCGACCATGTGATCGCCTCGACGGTCCAGCGCCGGCTGCTCCCGCAGGACCAGGGCCCCCGGACCGCCGTGGAGACGGCGCACGTCCTGCTGGCCGGGCGCAACAGCGGCTCCTGGTTCGACACCATCGCGCTGTCCGGGGCGCGCACCGCCCTGGTCATCGGCACGGTCGCCGGACGCGGCCTCCAGACGGCCATCGCCATGGGCCAGTTGCGCACGGTCATCCAGGCGCTGGCCGGTCTCGACCTGGAACCCGACGAGGTGCTGGCCCGGCTCAAGGACACCGCCGACCGTCTCGCCCAGGAACGGGCCGCGCTGCCGCCCGGCGACTCCCTGCAGAAGGAGACGCTGACCGCGACCTGCATGTACGGCGTCTACGACCCGTTCGCCCGCACCTGCACCATCGCCCGGGCCGGTCACCCGGAACCCGTGGTCGTCGGCCCCGACGGCACCCCGCTGGAGACCGACGTCCCCGAGGGCCCCGGCCTCTTCTCGGACGACGCCGCGCCCTTCGCGCCCACCTCCCTCACCCTCGAAGAGGGCAGTGTCCTCGCCTTCTTCACCGGTGCGTTCCTGACCGGCACCGGCTCGGCCACACGTATCCAGGAGGCGCTCGCCCACCCGGATACGCGGCTCCAGGAGCTGTGCGACCGCGTCGTCTACACCCTGCCCGCCGACTCCCACCCGGACGGCGCGGCGCTCCTGCTGGCGCGCACCGGCACGGTTCCCGCCGAGCACGTCGCGACCTGGCAGCTGGCGCACGACCGTACGACCCCGAGCGTGGCGCGCGGGCTGGTGCGCGAACAGCTCGAAGCCTGGGGGCTCGACGAGGAGTCGGTCTACGCGACCGAACTCATCGTCAGCGAACTGATCACCAACGCCGTCCGGTACGGCACTCCGCCGCTCCAGCTGCGGCTTCTGCTGGACCGCACGCTCACCTGCGAGGTCCATGACAGCAGTTCGGTGGCGCCGCATCTGCGGCATGCCCGCACCGTCGACGAGGGCGGACGCGGGCTGTTCATCGTCTCGCAGCTGGCCACCCACTGGGGTACGAGGTTCAGCCGCGACGGCAAGGCGCTGTGGACCGAGCAGGACGTGAAACCGGCCGAGGACGCGGACACGGCCGCTTCCTGAACACCTGCTCCGTGCCCTGCCCCGTCCCTGGCCCCGCCCCGGCCTCGGTGCCCTCAGCCTCGGCCGAACACCCGCTCCAGGACCTCGGCCACTCCGTCCTCCTCGTTCGACGACGTCACCTCGTCCGCCGCCGCCTTCAGCTCGGGATGTGCGTTGGCCATCGCCACCCCGTGCCCGGACCGCCTGAACATCGGCAGGTCGTTGGGCATGTCACCGAAGGCGATCGCACCGGCCGGGTCCAGGCCGAGCGCTTCGGCCGCGAGAGCGAGTCCGGTGCCCTTGTCGACGCCGTACGGTGCCAGTTCGACCGTGCCGGGGCCCGCCATGGTGACGGTGGCCAGATCGCCCACGACCGCGCGGGCGGCGGACGCCAGGGCGTCGTCCGAGAGCTCGGGGTGGCGCACCAGCACCTTGATGATGGGGCTCGCCCACAGGGCGGCACGGTGGGGTGTCCGTGCGGCGGGCAGGGTCGGGTGGGGCATCAGATAGCCCGGCTCGATCAGCGTCCGGCCCTCGACACCGTCCTGGTCCACCGCCGCGAAGACCGCGCCGACCTCCGCCTCGATCTTGCCCAGCGCGGTCGCGGCCAGCTCCCGGTCGAGCGTCACGGAACGCAGCAGGCGGCCGGTCCCGGCGTCGTACAGCTGGGTTCCCTGCCCGCAGACGACCGGGCCGTCGGAGCCCAGTACCGCGAGCAGCCCGCGTATGCCGGGCACGGGGCGGCCCGTGACCACCAGATGCCGGGCGCCGGCCGATGCGGCGAGGGCGAGCGCGGCGCGGGAGCGGGGGCTGACGAGGTCGCCGGGGCGCAGCAGCGTGCCGTCCAGATCTGTGGCGACCAGAGTGAATGAAGGTGCGGGTGGGGTGGGCATGAGGGCCACCCTATGGAGTGAACGGAGCCCCGGTACGACCGCTGTCGCGGTGCGTACCGGGGCTCGCGGTCTGCCGGGAGGCGGCGGGTCAGCTGAAGACCACGGAGCGGACCTTGAGCCGCTCCGACGCGTGCCCGCCGTTCGCGCGGAGGTGGAAGAAGGGGCCTTCGCAGTCGGCGCCGGCGAAGACCGTGGCGACCGAGTCCGTGTGGTTCAGCGGGGTGTGGGCCGGCGGCGTCCACTCGGGGGCGGCCTCAAGAAGCGTGATGCACACGCCGCTACTGCACGCAGAATTCGTTGCCTTCCGGATCGGCGAGCACCACCCAGGTCCCGCCCTGTTCCTCGACGGTGCGCAGGACGCTCGCACCCAGCTCCACCAGCCGGGCCGCCTCCGCCTCCCGGCGCTCGGGGCCGGCGTGCAGGTCCAGGTGGACCCGGTTCTTCACCGTCTTGGGCTCCGCTACGCGCTGGAACAGCAGTCGGCGCCCGAGACCCGTACCGGACTTCTCCTCGTACGGATCGTCCGGGTGCCGCGCCGCGTCGAGGTCACGCCAGGCGCGACGGCCGTGTGCCTCGGTGGTCGCCGCCTCGGGCACGGCCCCGAGGCCGAGCAGCTCCTCGATCAGGGGGCTGTGGTCCTCGACCACGTACCCCAGGGCCTCGGCCCAGAAGTCGGCCTGGGCGTGCGGGTCGGCGGCGTCGATGACGACTTTCCAGTCCAGAGTCATGGAAACCGTTTATAGTGGTTACATGGACGAGGTGGCAACAGACACGCCGGGGCTGCTGCTCCGTCCGCGGGAGGGGCGCCCGTTCCGCTTCGATCCGGGCACCCTGTGCCTGGAGTTGCTGCCCACCGGCGGAATCGGGCCCTACGCGGTGTACGAGGTGCTGCACGAGCCCGGCGATCTGGTCCGGTGGGCGGGGGAGAGCAGGCTGCCCGCAGGTCTCGCGCTCTCGGTGAGTACGGCGGAGCTGGAGCGCGCGCGGGAACTGCGCTCGTCTCTCTGGAGGCTGGCCGGGAGCCGTGCGGAGGGGCGGGAGCCCGGCCCCGAGGATCTGGACGTGGTAAACGCCGTGGCCGCCGCGCCGCCCCTGGTGGCCCGGATCGGCGCCGACGGATGCCGCGCGTGGGCGCCGGGTGCGACCGGCACCGCGTTGCTGTCGACGGTCGCCCGCGACGCGGTGGACCTCTTCACCGGTCCGTTCGCCGAGCGGGTGCGCGTCTGCGGGTCCCACGACTGCGCGCTGCTCTTCGTGGACACCTCGCGCCCCGGCAGGCGGCGCTGGTGCGCGATGGAGCGCTGCGGAAACCGCCACAAGGTGCGGGCCCACCGGGCGCGTACGGCGGCCGCCGAAGGGGACGCGTGACACGACAGCGGGCCCCGGATCGTCCGGGGCCCGCTGTCGGGTGCTGAGCGCTGACGGCGCGAGGTCAGGAGGTCATGTCCGCCTGGAACTCGTCCAGGATCTTGTCCGCGGCCGTGTACCCGATGCCCGCGATCCACAGACGGTCGTCGACCTCGACGACCTTGCCGTCCTTGGACGCCTTCAGGCCCTTCCACAGACCGCTGTTCATCGTCTCGGTCGTCCTGGCCTTCGCCGGGTCGCCGTACGTGGACGTGAAGATGACGTCGGCGTCCGCGAGGTCGATCTTCTCGGGGCTCACGTCGTAGGAGAAGCCGTCCTTGGCCTTGTCGGTGATCGCGGGGCGGCCCACACCGATGTCGGCGAAGAGCGTGCCGATGTAGTTCTGCTTGCCGTAGATACGGATGTCGGCGCCCTCGACGAAGCGGACGAAGTTGACCTCGGTGGCCGCCGCCTTCTCCTTGCCGCCGATCGCCTCCCGTACCTTCGCCACGTGCGCGTCGTAGGCGGCGACGACCTTCTCGGCCTCGGCCTTCTTGTTGAGCACGTCCGCGTGCAGCTGGAAGTTCTCCTTCCAGGCGGTGCCGGTGGACTCCGTCATCACGGTCGGGGCGATGGCGCTGAGCTGCTCGTAACGAGCGCCGTCACGGACCTTGCTCGTCAGGATCAGGTCCGGCTGGAGGGATGCGACCGTCTCCAGGTTGGGGTTGGCGATCTCGCCGACCACCTTGATGTCCGCCACCTCGTCCTTCGGCAGGTACGAGGGGAAGCCGTCCTCGGTCGCCGCGTGCGTCGCGCCGACCGGCCGCACACCGAGGGAGAGCGCGGAGTCCAGCTCGCCGGTGTCCAGGACCACGACCCGTTCGGGGTTCGTGGGCACCTTCACGTCGCCCATCACCGTCTCGACCGTGCGGGTCTTCGCCGGAGCGGCGGTGGGGCCGCCGTCCGGGTCCGACGAGCCGCAGGCCGACAGGGCCAGCGCGCCGGTCAGGGCCAGCGCGCCCGCGGTGAGGGCGCGGCGAGAGGTGCGGGACATGAGGTGCCTTTCGGGTGGGGCGGTTCGGGTCGGCGCCGAACGCTCACCGGTTCTAGGTTTGGTAAGGCTTGGCTAAGTCGACATCGTACGCCCCGGCGGAACGGCTTCCACAGGGGGCGTGAGGGGAACCGAACCGCCCGCCGCCGCCCCGGCCAGCCGTACCGCCTGCGCCCTCGTCCGTCGCGCCGTCCGCAGGGCGTCCCAGGTCAGCAGCGTCAACGCCAGCCACACCAGCGAGAATCCGGCCCAGCGCTCGGGCGGCATCGCCTCGTGGAAGTAGAGGATGCCGAGCATGAACTGGAAGACCGGCGCCAGATACTGCAACAGCCCCAGCGTGGACAGCGGTACGCGGATCGCCGCCGCGCCGAAGCAGACCAGCGGGGCGGCCGTGACGATGCCCGTGGCGGCGAGCAGCACCCCGTGCCAGGCGCCTCCGGCGGTGAACGTCGCCTCGCCGGTCGCCCCCAGCCACAGCAGGAATCCGAGCGCGGGCAGGAACAGCACCGCGGTCTCGGCGGCCAGCGACTCCAGGCCGCCCATGTTGACCTTCTTCTTCACCAGACCGTACGTGGCGAAGGAGAACGCCAGCGTCAGCGAGATCCAGGGCGGACGCCCGTACCCGATCGCCAGTACCAGCACCGCCGCGCATCCGGTCCCGACCGCCACCCACTGCGCGGGCCGCAGCCGTTCACCGAGGAGCAGGACGCCCATGGCGATGGTGACGAGCGGGTTGATGAAGTAGCCGAGCGAGGCCTCGACGACCTGGCCGTTGTTGACGGCCCAGATGTAGAGCCCCCAGTTGACCGTGATGACGGCCGCCGCTATCGCGATCAGCCCCAGCTTCCGGGGCTGCCTGACCAGTTCGCCGACCCAGGCCCAACGGCGTACGAGGAGAAGGGCGATGCCGACCACGCCCAGCGACCAGACCATCCGGTGGGCGAGGATCTCGACCGCCCCGGACGGCTTCATCAGCGGCCAGAAGAGGGGGACGATGCCCCACATCCCGTAGGCGCCGATTCCGTACAGCAGTCCCGCCCGCTGTTCGTTCTTCCCCGTCACGGGCCCTCCCTGTGTCCGCGTCGACGGAACGGCCGACCTGACGACGGTAGCGCCGCCGGGGGTGCCGTGTCATGGCCGTCTCAGGGAAACGGTCGTGACACCCGCGACACCCCTCTAGGCTCTCCGGCCATGGAGCTGAGCACCGAGAACGAGATGGTCGCCGTACCGGCGGGACGGGTGACGCTGTCCGACCGGCGTACGCAGCGCAGTTGGCCGGTGGAGCTCGCGCCCTACCGGCTCGCCGCGTGTCCGGTGACCCAGGGCCGGTACGCGGAGGTCACCGGTCTGCGGCCCGGCACGGCGACGGGTGACCAGGTGCCCGTCGAGGGCGTTTCGTGGCTGGACGCCGTCGGCTTCTGCAACGCCCTGTCGCGGCAGGAGGGGTACACGCCCGCGTACGCCGTCGAGCCGGGTCGGCCCGAGACCGTCGCATGGGACACGGCGGCCGACGGGTACCGGCTGCCGACCGAGGCCGAGTGGGAGCACGCGTGCCGCGCCGGCACGGACGGGGCGAGGTACGGGCAGCTCGACGCCATCGCCTGGCACCGCGGCAACGCGGGGGAGCGCATCCACGACGTGGGCGGCAGGGAGCCCAACTCCTGGGGCCTGTACGACATGCTCGGCAACGTCTGGGAGTGGTGCTGGGACGTCTACGACGCCGAGGTCTACGGCACCTACCGGGTGCTGCGGGGCGGCGGCTGGTTCGACGAGCCCTGGAGCTGCCGGGCCTCGGTGCGGCGACGCAGCCACCCGACCTTCCGGATCGACGACGTGGGCTTCCGCGTGGCCCGGTCCGTCCGGCCCTGAGCGCCGCCCCGGCCCCGGCGGGGCGGGTCAGACGCCCGCGACCGCTGCCTTCACCGAGTCCGCGAGCGGCGTCGTCGGACGGCCGATCAGACGGGACAGGTCGCCGTTGGTCCCCGCGAGCAGCCCCCGCCCGATCGCCTCGTCGACATCGACCAGGATCGCCGCGAAGCCCTCGGGCAGCCCCGCGCCGACCAGGATCTCCTGGTGCGCGGCGGCCGGGACGTTCTGGTACGCGATCTCCTTGCCCGTCGCCTCGGCGACCACCGACGCGTACTCCGCGAACGACCAGGCGACGTCGCCGCTCAGCTCGTACGCGGCGCCCAGGTGGCCCTCGCCCGTGAGCACGGCCGCGGCGGCCGCCGCGTAGTCGGCGCGCGCGGCGGAGGCGACGCGGCCTTCGCCCGCGCTGGCGACCACGGCGCCGTGCTCCAGGACCGGTGCCAGATTCCCCGTGTAGTTCTCCGTGTACCAGCCGTTGCGCAGGAAGGTGTACGGCAGCCCCGAGTCGAGGATCAGCTGCTCGGTGACCTGGTGCTCGGCGGCCAGCTGGAAGTCGGCGTCGGGCCCGCCGAGCACTCCGGTGTACGCGAGCTGGGCGACGCCCGCCGCCTTCGCCGCGTCGATCACGGCGGTGTGCTGCGGTATCCGCCGGCCCACCTCGTTGCCGGAGACGAGCAGCACCCGGTCACCGGCCCGGAAGGCCTCGGCCAGCGTCTCCGGGCGGTCGTAGTCGGCGATGCGCAGCTCGACTCCGCGCGCGGCCAGGCCGGCGGCCTTCTCCTTGTCGCGGACGACGGCGGCGACCGACCCGGCGGGGACGGTGGCGAGCAGCTGGTCGATGACGAGGCGGCCGAGCGCTCCGGTGGCTCCGGTGACGACGATGCTCATGGGGGCTGCTCCTTCGGTGGTTCTTCGGGCCGTTGTCCGGCTTTCCGTCGCTCACTGTACGGGGGGTACTAACCTAGAGAAAGTACCCACTTTGAAGTAAGGTACTGGCATGACCGTTAGTGCAAGCGACAAAGTCCCCGACGTCAACCAGGCGATGTGCCCCTCCCGCCTGGTGCTGGAACACGTCACGAGCCGCTGGGGCGTTCTGGTGCTCGCCGCGCTGCTGGAGCGCTCGTACCGCTTCAGCGAACTGCGCCGCACGGTCGGCGGGGTCAGCGAGAAGATGCTCGCCCAGACCCTCCAGACCCTGGAGCGCGACGGCTTCGTCGACCGGGACGCCAAGCCGGTGATCCCGCCGCGGGTGGACTACTCCCTCACCCCGCTCGGCCGGGAGGCCGCCGAACAGGTGTGGGCGCTGGCGCGCTGGACCGAGCGGCAGGTCCCGGTCGTCCAGGCCGCGCGCGAGGCATACGACGAGGCCCGGAGCTGACCGTTCGGGGTCGGCTCCGGGCCTCGGTGGTGCGTATGGGGGTGGCGGCCGGTCAGCCGACCACCGTCCAGGTGTCGCTGCCCGTGAGCAGCGCGCTCAGGTCACCCTTGCCGTCCCGCTCGATGGCGGTGTCCAGCTGGTCGGACATCAGGGTGTCGTAGACCGGCCTGACGACACTGCGCAGCACCCCGATGGGGGTGTGGTGCAGGGTGTCCGGGTCGGCGAGCCGGGAGAGGGCGAAGGCCGTGGCCGGTGACGCGGCGTGCGCGTCGTGGACCAGGATCTGCGACCGGTTCTCCTCGGTGACCGCGACCACTTCCAGATCGCCGGTGACGCTGTTCCGTACGACGCCCTTGGAGCCTTCGGCGCCGAACAGGATCGGCTCGCCGTGCTCCAGCCGGATCACCGCCTCCTGCGCCTGCTCCTTGTCCTTCAGGACCTCGAAGGCACCGTCGTTGAAGATGTTGCAGTTCTGGTAGATCTCCACCAGGGCCGTGCCCGGGTGGTCGGCCGCCGCGCGCAGCACGCTCGTGAGGTGCTTGCGGTCGGAGTCGACGGTACGGGCGACGAAGGTCGCCTCCGCGCCGATCGCCAGCGACACCGGGTTGAAGGGCGCGTCCAGCGAGCCCATCGGCGTCGACTTGGTGATCTTGCCGACCTCGGACGTGGGGCTGTACTGGCCCTTCGTCAGCCCGTAGATCCGGTTGTTGAACAGCAGGATCTTCAGGTTGACGTTGCGCCGCAGCGCGTGGATCAGGTGGTTGCCGCCGATGGACAGCGCGTCGCCGTCACCGGTGACGACCCAGACCGACAGGTCGCGGCGCGAGGTGGCGAGCCCGGTCGCGATGGAGGGGGCGCGGCCGTGGATGGAGTGCATCCCGTACGTGTTCATGTAGTACGGGAAACGGGAGGAGCAGCCGATGCCGGAGACGAAGGTGATGTTCTCCTTCGCCAGGCCCATCTCGGGCATGAAGCCCTGGACGGCGGCGAGGACCGCGTAGTCACCGCACCCCGGGCACCAGCGCACTTCCTGGTCGGACTTGAAGTCCTTCATGGACTGCTTCGCCTCGGCCTTGGGCACCAGCTGAAGAAGCTCGTTGGTGTCAGGCATCGATGGCCTCCTTGAGAGCTGTGGCGAGCTGCTCGGCCTTGAACGGCATTCCGTTGACCTGGTTGTAACTGTGGGCGTCCACCAGGTACTTCGCCCGGAGCAGCATCGCCAGCTGACCGAGGTTCATCTCCGGGACGACCACCTTGTCGTAACGCTTCAGCACCTCACCGAGATTCCTCGGGAAGGGGTTGAGGTGGCGCAGGTGGGCCTGGGCGATGGGCTCTCCGGCCGCCCGCAGCCGGCGGACGGCCGCGGTGATCGGCCCGTACGTCGAACCCCAGCCGAGCACCAGGGTCCTGGCGCCCGCGGGGTCGTCGACCTCCAGGTCGGGGACCTCGATGCCGTCGACCTTGGCCTGGCGGGTGCGGACCATGAAGTCGTGGTTGGCCGGGTCGTACGAGATGTTGCCCGTGCCGTCCTGCTTCTCGATGCCGCCGATGCGGTGTTCGAGGCCGGGGGTGCCGGGCACGGCCCAGGGGCGGGCCAGGGTCTGCGGGTCGCGCTTGTACGGCCAGAACACCTCGGTGCCGTCGGCCAGTTCGTGGTTGGGCCCGATGGCGAACTGCACCCGCAGGTCGGGGAGCTGGTCGACCTCGGGGATGCGCCACGGCTCGGAACCGTTGGCCAGGTAGCCGTCGGAGAGCAGGAACACCGGGGTGCGGTAGCGCAGGGCGATGCGCGCCGCGTCGATCGCGGCGTCGAAGCAGTCGGCCGGGGTCCGCGGCGCCACGATCGGCACCGGGGCCTCGCCGTTGCGCCCGAACATGGCCTGGAGCAGGTCGGCCTGTTCGGTCTTGGTGGGCAGCCCCGTGGAGGGGCCGCCGCGCTGGATGTCGACGATGAGCAGCGGAAGTTCGAGCGAGACCGCGAGCCCGATGGCCTCCGACTTGAGCGCCACACCGGGACCGGACGTGGTCGTCACCGCGAGCGAACCGCCGAACGCGGCACCGATCGCGGCACCGATGCCCGCGATCTCGTCCTCGGCCTGGAAGGTCCGCACGCCGAAGTTCTTGTGCCTGCTGAGCTCGTGCAGGATGTCCGAGGCCGGCGTGATCGGGTACGACCCCAGATACAGCGGCAGATCAGCCTGCTGACCTGCGGCGATCAGTCCGTAGGAGAGGGCGAGGTTGCCGGAGATGTTGCGGTACGTGCCCGTGGGGAACGCCTGCGAGGCGGGCGCCACCTCGTAGCTCACCGCGAAGTCCTCGGTGGTCTCGCCGAAGTTCCAGCCGGCCCGGAAGGCCGCCACGTTCGCCTCGGCGATCTGCGGCTTCTTGGCGAACTTCTGCCGCAGGAACGTCTCGGTTCCCTCGGTCGGGCGGTGGTACATCCACGACAGCAGCCCGAGCGCGAACATGTTCTTCGAGCGCTCGGCCTCCTTGCGGGAGAGCCCGTACTCCTTCAGCGCCTCGACGGTCAGCGTGGTGAGCGGCACCGGATGGACGTTGTACGCCTCCAGTGACCCGTCCTCCAGCGGACTCGTCTCGTAACCGACCTTCGCCATCGGGCGCTTGGTGAACTCATCGGTGTTCACGATGATTTCGGCGCCGCGCGGCACGTCCTCGATGTTGGCCTTGAGCGCGGCCGGGTTCATCGCGACCAGCACGTTCGGCGCGTCACCCGGCGTGAGGATGTCGTGGTCGGCGAAGTGGAGCTGGAAGGAGGAGACGCCCGGCAGGGTGCCTGCGGGGGCCCGGATCTCGGCGGGGAAGTTGGGCAGCGTCGAGAGGTCGTTCCCGAAGGACGCGGTCTCGGAGGTGAAGCGGTCGCCGGTGAGCTGCATACCGTCACCGGAGTCACCCGCGAACCGGATGATCACCCGGTCCAGGCGGCGGATCTCCTTCTCGCCTGCGCCGCCCGCACTGCCGGACACGGGGGCTCGTTGTTCCCCCACGACAGCCTCGCTGGCCTCGTCGGCCTTTTCGGCTGGGCTACTGACCTGGGTCACTGAACTGGACCTCCCTCGGGGCGGCGGCTCGGGACCGGCCGGCCCACCGGCGGTCCCGCAACCCACCCTACTTCGGTAAGGGTCGCCTTCCCTGGACCGATCATATGGTGGACGTCATTTTGAGACGCGCGTTTGTCCTGGTTCGTCATAGTTAACAGGCCCCCCGGCCGTTCGTCGAAGACGCCGTGCGCTCATTCTTCGGATCCAGGTCTTCCCGGCCTCTTCCCCGTCTCCGCCGACGCCTGACGGAATATCAGCTTTTTACGATTTCAGGTAGGTCAGGACCGCGAGAACGCGCCGGTGATCCCCGTCACTGGGCGACAGGCCCAGCTTCAGGAAGATGTTGCTGACGTGCTTCTCCACGGCCCCGTCGCTGACCACCAGCTGCTTGGCCACCGCCGAGTTCGTCCGGCCCTCCGCCATCAGGCCGAGGACCTCCCGCTCGCGCGGCGTCAGCCCCGCCAGGACGTCCTGCTTACGGCTCCGCCCCAGCAGCTGCGCCACGACCTCGGGGTCCAGCGCCGTACCGCCCTGCGCCACCCGGACCACGGCGTCCACGAACTCCCGGACCTCGGCGACCCGGTCCTTCAGCAGATAACCCACGCCCCGGGTGCTGCCGGCCAGCAGCTCGGTGGCGTACTGCTCCTCGACGTACTGCGAGAGGACCAGCACCCCGATCTCCGGGTAGTCCTTGCGCAGCCGTACGGCGGCCCGCACCCCTTCGTCCGTGTGGGTCGGAGGCATCCGTACATCGGCGACCACCACATCGGGCAGCGTCTCCTGCGCGGCGAGGTCCGCCACGGTCTTGATCAGTGCCTCGGCGTCTCCCACCCCCGCGACGACGTCGTGCCCGAGATCGGTCAGAAGCCGGGTGAGTCCTTCCCTGAGCAGCACCGAATCCTCGGCGATGACCACCCGCACCCTGTCCTCCACGACGCTGTGTCCCCCCACTGTTGCTGTGCGCGCGACCTGTTGATGTGTACGCGCTGATATGCGTCCGCTGACGCGTGTCCTGGCCCATGTCCTGGCCCTTGCGGGTCCAGCATCCCAGGATCGGCGCCCCCGTGGGCGGGGCCGGGACACTTTCGGGCCGTGCACACAGGGGGCCGGAGGGGTACGCGGGGAAAATGGCCGGTTCAGCCACGCCAGGGCAGCTCGGCCGTGATCTTCGTGGGGCCGCCGGCCGGGGAGTCGACGACCAGAATGCCGTCCACCGCGTCCAGCCGCTCGGTCAGACCGGCCAGTCCGCTGCCGGCCGCCGCGTCGGCGCCGCCCCGGCCGTCGTCGGTGACCTGGAGCATCAGCCGGTTCGACGCGCGCCAGACGTCCACCGAGGCGCGGGTCGCGGACGCGTGCTTGCTCACGTTCTGCAGCAGCTCCGACACGGTGAAGTAGGCGATGCCCTCGATCGCCTGAGCGGGCCGGGAGTCCAGGTCCACATCGACGGTGACGGGGACGGTGCAGCGGGAGGCGATGGCGGAGAGTGCGGCGTCGAGGCCGCGGTCGGTGAGGACGGCGGGGTGGATGCCCCGGGCGAGGTCGCGCAGTTCCTGGAGGGCGACTTTCACCTCGCCGTGGGCTTCGTCGACCATGCGGGCGGCGGCCTCGGGGTCGTCGGTCAGTTTCTCCTTCGCCAGGCCGAGTCCCATGGCGAGGGCGACCAGGCGTGCCTGGGCCCCGTCGTGGAGATCGCGTTCGATGCGGCGCAGGTCGGCGGCGGCCGTGTCCACGACGACACCCCGGTCCGACTCCAGCTCGGTCACCCGGGTCGCCAGCCTGGACGGGCCCAGCAGGCCGAGCACCATCACACGGTCCACGGTCGTCAGCCCGCGGATGATCCACGGTGTGATCATGACGAGGAACAGACCCACGGCGCTGGTCACCGCGAGCTCGAAGGGGGAGTCGAGGTAGACCTGATGGCCCCTGTCCCCGTACAGCTGGATGCCGTCGACCCCCGCGTACACCGGGAAGACCCAGCGCCACAGCGGATAGGTGAGCGCACTCCACCCGTACGCCCAGAACGTCAGCGAGACGCAGAAGGCGAACACCGCCCACGGGAAGTGCAACACCGCGTAGACCAGATGCCGCCAGGACACGCCGCTCTTCAGGACCGCGCCGACCCAGGACATCAGGCCGCCCGTCCTGCCGCGCGCCGGCGCCGGATCCGCCACGTCCAGGTTCAGCAGCGCGCGCGCCCGGGTGCGCTCCAGTGCGCCGAAGCCCCGGCACAGGGCGAGACCGGCGGCGAGTATCGGAATCCCGAGGAAGGTGATCAGCATGCCGACGCCCAGTGAGGTCATGGCGATCGCGAAGCTGAACAGCACCGCGCTGATCGGCAGGCTCAGCATCAGATAGCCGAACTCGCGCCAGGTCCGCCCCTCGAAGGGCGCGCGCAGTGCCGCCGGAAAGAAGTGCTTCGTCGGGGGGTGGTCCCCGGAACCGGACCCGTACCTCTGGTGGTCCCGGGTATCCGGTCCGTATGCCGTGGCCATGGGCGCCGTCCGTTCCTTCTCATTCTTCTCAGCGGGCTCTGTGCGTCTCACCGGGCTGTTCGTTCCCAAGAATGCTGTGCGGCGGCGCCCCGCACCATGAGGCCGGTCGCCGTATCCGGGCGGGGGTTTTCCCCACCCCGGGGGCCTGCCGCACCGCTGCTCCTACGGCTACTGCTCCTGTTTCTGCTTCTGCGCCACGCCCACGCGGTCCCGCCACGGCAGCTCCGCCGTGACCGTCGTCGGACCACCCTCCGGCGAGTCGAGGACGAACACCCCGTCGACCGCCCCGAGCCGCTCCGCGAGCCCGGCCATGCCCGTACCGCCGTCCATCCGCGCGCCGCCGGTCCCGTCGTCCCGCACCCGGATCATCAACCGGTCGCCGGTCCGCCACACGTCGACGGACGCCGACCGGGCACCGCTGTGCTTGCTGACGTTCTGCAGCAGCTCCGACACCGTGAAGTACGCGATGCCCTCGATCGCCTCCGCCGGCCGCTCCGGCAGTCCGACCCCCACGGTGACGGGGACGGTGCAGCGGGAGGCGATGGCGGAGAGTGCGGCGTCGAGGCCGCGGTCGGTGAGGACGGCGGGGTGGATGCCCCGGGCGAGGTCGCGCAGTTCCTGGAGGGCGACTTTCACCTCGCCGTGGGCTTCGTCGACCATGCGGGCGGCGGCCTCGGGGTCGTCGGTCAGTTTCTCTTTCGCCAGGCCGAGTCCCATGGCGAGGGCGACGAGGCGTGCCTGGGCTCCGTCGTGGAGATCGCGTTCGATGCGGCGCAGGTCGGCGGCGGCCGTGTCCACGACGACACCCCGGTCCGACTCCAGCTCGGCGATCCTGCGCTCCAGTTCGTCGGAGGGGGAGAGCAGCCCCCGCGCCATGGCCCGGTCGGCATTGGTCAGGCCACGGGCGATGAAGGGGAGCACCGGCCACAGGACGAACAGGCTCACCAGCGCGACCGCGAACGTCAGTACGCCCCAGGGCAGCCGGATGAACGCGTACAGCAGGCAACGCCACCCCACCGGGTCCTTCAGCCCCGCCCACAGCCAGGAGAAGAACCCCGTCTCGCGACGGCCGCGCGTCATGGCGCTCGGCTCATCGATCCGCACCCCGAGCATCGCCCGCGCCCGGCCGCGCTCCATCCGGCCGATCCAGCGGGCGCCCTGGAGACCGGCCACCAGCACCGGCAGACCGATGACGGTGACCGAAAGCCCCACGCCGACACCGATCATGAACACTGTGTAAACAAAACCGGCAATCGCCATCGGGAGATTGGCCAGCAGGTAAGCGATCTCTTTCCACGCCCACGGGCCCAGGGCGAAGCGGGCGGGCGGCGGCCGGTCGTTGTCCGGCACAGAAGGGCTCATGGTCATACGGTCCAGCCTGCCGGGCGCGACCGGCGCACGCCATGGGGTACGTGGGTGGGGTGAAGTAGGGATAACCCCACCGTTGTCCGACGCGGCTGCTTACCGTCCCATTAGCAGGGCCTAGACTCCCGTGCGTACAGATCGTCGAACAGGTTCGAGGGAGCGAGGGGCGGACGTGGCGGACGTGCGGAGCGTGCCGGAATCGACCGTTCTCGCGTCGGAGTACTTCGAGAGCTATTCAGTGGTCGGACTGCTCGCCGTCATCGGCGTGCTGTTCGTTGCCGTCGCCTTCGGGGCCGGCCGACTGCTCAGGCCCGTCGTCCCGACGCCGGAGAAACTCCTCACCTATGAGTGCGGTGTCGACCCTGTGGGAGAGGGCTGGGCGCACACTCAAGTCCGTTATTACGTCTACGCCTTCCTGTACGTGATCTTCGCCGTCGATTCGATCTTCCTTTTCCCGTGGGCGACGGTATTCGCCGCACCCGGATATGGGGCGACGACGCTGGTGGAAATGTTCATCTTCCTCGGCTTCCTGGCCGTAGGACTGCTCTACGCATGGAAGAAGGGCGTCCTCGAATGGGCGTGACGAGCGAACCGCAGCCCGGACCCGTCGCGCTGCCGGACCCGACGCTGCTGGAGCCCAAGAAGCTCGGTGTGCTGTCCCGGCTCGCACCCGAACCCATGAAGGTGGTCCTGAACTGGGGCCGGCGCTACAGCCTCTGGGTCTTCAACTTCGGGCTCGCCTGCTGCGCCATCGAGTTCATCGCCGCGTCCATGGCACGGCACGACTTCATGCGGCTCGGCGTGATCCCGTTCGCTCCTGGCCCTCGCCAGGCCGACCTCATGGTCGTGTCCGGCACGGTGACGGACAAGATGGCCCCGGCCGTGAAGCGGCTGTACGAGCAGATGCCCGAACCGAAGTACGTCATCTCCTTCGGGGCCTGCTCCAACTGCGGCGGCCCCTACTGGGACTCGTACTCCGTGACGAAGGGCGTCGACCAGATCATCCCGGTCGATGTGTACGTACCGGGCTGCCCGCCCCGGCCGGAGGCCCTGCTCCAGGGCATCATCAAGCTCCAGGAGAAGATCGCCCGCGAGTCGCTCGCCGAGCGGTACGGCACGGCCGACGCGGGCCGCCCCTCCGCCGCCGCACTCCGCAGCGGCCTGATCGAGGCACCGGCGGTCCCCACGGGACCGACGGCATCCGGGGAGAAGCAGGCATGACCGCGAACACCTCCGACGCCTCCGACGCCGCGATCCCCTCCGGCGCCGCGAACCCCGCCGCCTCGGACGCCTCCGACACGTACGACCGGCTCCCCGACGCCGTCACCGAGATCTTCGGTGAGGGGGCCACGGGCGAGTCCGCCTACGACCTGCTGACCGTCGACGTCCCGGCGGCCTCCTGGACCGCCGCCCTCGAAACGGCCCGGGACGAGCTGGGCCTCAGCTACTTCGACTGGCTCAGCGCGGTCGACGAAGCGGACACGGGCTTCCGGGTCTGCGCCCATGTCGCGGCCCCCGGTGCGGGCCGGGTGCGGCGCCTGCTGCTCCGTACGACCGTCCCGCACGACGCGCCCTCCCTTCCCACCGCCCGCGGCGTATACGCGGGTGCCGACTGGCACGAGCGCGAGACGCACGAGATGTTCGGCATCGCCTTCGAGGGCCACCCGCATCTGGTCCCGTTGCTGCTGCCCGAGAACTTCGAGGGCCACCCGCTGCGCAAGGACTTCGTCCTGGCCGCCCGGGTCGCCAAGGCCTGGCCCGGCGCGAAGGAGCCGGGCGAGTCCGAACACGGCGGCCCCAAGCGGCGCACCATGCTGCCGCCGGGCGTCCCCGACCCGAACGAGTGGGGCCCCCTGAAGGGCCAGCTCCCCCCTGCCCCGGCCCGCCCGGCCCGAGCGGCCCGCCCAGCAGGCGACCGCCCGGCCCGCCGGACCGCCCCCACGCCGGAGGGCGAAGCGACGACGCCCCCGGCCGCCCCCGCGCGCCGCAGCCGCAGCGTGTCCCAGGGCTCGGCAAGCCAGAACCCGCCGCGTAGCCCGGACGCCCCCTGGCACGACGCACCGGAGACCGAGACGAAGACACCGAGAAGGGGCGAGGGGGAGGGCCCGGCCACCACCCCGGACTCCACCGAGGCCAGTGCGTCCACCGAGGCCACCGACCCCAACGCGTCCACCGAGGCCGCCGACCCCAACGCGTCCACCGAGGCCGCCGCGCCCACCGGCACACAGCCCAGCACCCCCGACCCCGGCCCCGAGCCCGACACCACCCCCGACCCCCACCACCCCACCGGAGGCGACCCCGCGTGAACGACGTACTCGACGTCGCCCTCCGGCTCCTCATCGTCTTCGCGGTCTTCATGCTCGCCCCCCTCATCGTGGGCCAGACCGAACACAAGGTGATGGCCCACATGCAGGGCCGCCTCGGCCCCATGTACGCGGGCGGCTTCCACGGCTGGGCCCAGCTCGCCGCCGACGGCGTGAAGTTCGTACAGAAGGAGGACATCGTCCCGGCGGAAGCCGACCGGCGCGTCTTCCAGCTCGCCCCCGCCGTCGCCCTCCTCCCGTACCTCCTCGTGCTCGTCGCCATCCCCATCGGCCCCAGCGAGGGCGCGGTCGGTCAGGTCGTCGACGCGGGCATCTTCTTCGTGCTCGCCGTGATGGGCGTCGGCGTGCTTGGCGCCCTCATGGCGGGCTGGGCCTCGGCCAACAAGTTCTCCCTCCTCGGCGGACTGCGGACCGCCGCGCAACTGCTCGCGTACGAGCTGCCGATGCTGCTCGCCGCCGCCTCCGTGGCCATGGCGGCGGGCACGGTCTCCCTTCCCGGCATCCTCAACGCCTTCGAGTGGTGGTGGCTGCCCTGGCAGATCGTCGGAGCCCTGGTCTTCTTCGTGGCCGGCCTCGCCGAACTGCAACGCCCCCCGTTCGACATGCCGGTGGCCGACTCGGAGATCATCTTCGGCGCCTACACCGAGTACACCGGTCTGCGTTTCGCGCTGTTCCTCCTCGCCGAGTACGCGGGCATCGTCGTTCTGTGCGGACTCACCACCGTCCTCTTCCTCGGCGGCTGGCACGGCCCGCTCGGCGCCGACGGACTCGGCTGGGTCTGGACGCTCCTCAAGACCGCCGTCCTGGCCTTCGTCGTCATCTGGCTGCGCGTCAGCTACCCCCGGCTCCGCGAGGACCAGTTGCAGAAGCTCGCCTGGACCACGCTCATCCCGCTCGCCCTCGCGCAGATCGCGCTCACCGGCATCGTGAAGGTGGCGATCAACTAATGGCTCCGATCCCCGGCTCCGGCCTGGCCAAAGGTCTCGCCGTCACGCTGCGGACCATGACGAAGCGCACGGTCACCGCGCAGTACCCCGACGTCCAGCCCGAACTGCCGCCCCGCAGCCGGGGCGTCATCGGACTGTTCGAGGAGAACTGCACGGTCTGCATGCTCTGCGCCCGTGAGTGCCCCGACTGGTGCATCTACATCGACTCCCACAAGGAGACGGTGCCCGCCGCCGCACCGGGCGGCCGCGAGCGCAGCCGTAACGTCCTCGACCGCTTCGCCATCGACTTCGCCCTCTGCATGTACTGCGGTATCTGCATCGAGGTGTGTCCTTTCGACGCGCTGTTCTGGTCGCCGGAGTTCGAGTACGCGGAAACCGACATCCTCGAACTCACCCATGAGCGCGACAAGCTCCGCGAGTGGATGTGGACCGTGCCGGAACCGCCGGCGCTCGACCCGGGCGCCGAGGAGCCGAAGGAACTCGCCGCCGCCCGCAAGACGGCGGAAAAGCTGAAGACCCAGCAGGCCCAAGAGGCCCAGGAATCCCAGCAGGCGCAAGAAGCCCCACAGCCCCAGCAGCCCCAGGAACCCGGACAGGAGGGCCAGCAGTGACCCTCGCAGCCGCAGCACCCGCCGCAGCCGCCGCGTCCGCCGCCTCCCACCCCGGATTCCTCTCCCCGACCGGCGTGGAGATCGCCTTCCTCCTGGTCGGCCTCGCCACCTTCGGCGCAGCCGTCATCACCGTCACGACCAAGCAGCTCGTGCACGCCGCACTCTGGCTCGTCGTGGCGCTCGGCGGCATCGCCGTCGAGTACCTCCTGCTCACCGCCGAGTTCATCGCCTGGGTGCAGGTACTGATCTACGTCGGTTCCGTCGTCGTCCTCCTCCTCTTCGGGCTGATGCTCACCAAGGCCCCCATCGGCCGCTCCCCGGACGCCGACTCGGGCAACCGGTGGGCCGCCCTGGCCGTGGCCGCCGCCGCTGCCGCCGCCCTCGTCTGGGTGGTCGTGGACGCCTTCCGTACCACCTGGATCGACCTCGAAGGACCGGCACAGGGCTCCACCGACGCCACCGGAGAGTTCCTCTTCCGGCACTGGGTGCTGCCCTTCGAAGCGCTCTCCGTCCTGCTGCTCGCCGCCCTCATCGGCGCGATCGTCCTGTCCCGCAAGGACCGAGAGGGCAAGAGCCACCGAGAGGACAAGAGCTGATGCACCTCGCCTATCCCGCCGTGCTCGCCGCCCTCCTCTTCTGCACCGGGCTGTACGGAGTCCTCGCCCGCCGCAACGCGATCCTGGTCCTGATGTCCGTCGAGCTGATGCTCAACGCCGTCAACCTCAACCTGGTCGCCTTCGACGTGTGGCTGCGCGACGCGCTCCACTCCGGCCAGGCCCTCACGCTCTTCACCATCGCCATCGCCGCGGCCGAGATCGGCATCGGCATGGCGATCGTCCTCGCCGTCCACCGCAACCGCGGCACCTCCGACGTCGACCGCCTCCGCGACACCGCCGAGACCGACGCGGCCGAGACGCTCCCCGGTGACGAGGACATCCACGGCACCGAAGACCAGGCCACTGCTCCGGCAGGGAAGGCAAAGAAGGCTGAGGCCACCGCGTGACCACCACGACCCTCGCCGCTCTCGTCCCCCTCCTGCCGTTCCTCGGTGCCGCGACGGGCCTGCTCCTCGGACGCTCGGCCCCCGGGTTCGTGCGCCCCCTCGCCGTACTGCCCACGCTCGCCGCCGCCGTGCTCGCCGTCGTCGTCGCCGCACGTCAGGGCGGTGGCCGGGCCATCGACGCCGCCACCCAGCTGACACCCACCGGCTCCGTCCCGATCGATCTCGCCCTGCACCTCGACGGCTTCGCGGTCCTCGTGGCCGTGCTCGTCGGACTCGTCGCCACATGCGTGCAGATCTACTCGACCGCCTACCTGCGCGACGACCCCCGCTACCCCTCGTACGCGGCCCTCGTCTCCCTCTTCACCTCCGCGATGCTGCTCGTCGTCTACTCCGGCGACCTGATGGTGCTCCTGGTCGGCTGGGAGATCATGGGCATCTGCTCGTACTTCCTCGTCGGCCACTACTGGGAGACCCCGGAAGCCCGGGCCGCCTCCCTCAAGGCCTTCCTGGTCACCAAGCTCGGCGACGTCCCCTTCCTCATCGGGCTCTTCGCGCTCGCCGCCGACACCGGCACCTTCCGCATCACCGGCATCCTCGGCGCCGTCGCGAACGGCGGCCTCGACCACCCCACCCTCATCGCCCTGCTGCTCCTCGCGGGCGTCGCGGGCAAGTCCGCGCAGTTCCCCCTGCACACCTGGCTGCCCGACGCGATGGCCGGTCCCACCCCCGTCTCCGCGCTCATCCACGCGGCGACGATGGTCGCCGCCGGTATCTACTTCGTGGCCCGGCTCCTCCCCGTCTTCGCCGCATCCGGCGCGGCCCTGGTCGTCCTCGCCGTGATGGCCGCCGTCACGATGATCGGCTCCGGACTCGCCGCCCTCGCGCAGGACGACATCAAGCGCGTCCTCGCCTACTCGACCATCGGCCAGCTCGGCTACATGGCGGGCGCCCTGGCCGTCGCCGACCGCGGTGCCGCCGTCTTCCACCTCATCTCGCACGGTGCGTTCAAGGCCGTCCTCTTCCTCGCCGCGGGCGTCGTCATCCACGCCGCCGGGACCAACTCGCTGGCCGCCATGTCCCGTATGGGCGGCCTGGCCAAGCGCATCCCGGACGCCTACTGGACGATGACCGTGGCCCTCCTCGCGCTGGCCGCCATCCCGCCGTTCGCCGGCTTCTTCTCCAAGGAAGCCGTCCTCGTCGCCGCCGAGCACACCGCACTCGGCGACCGTGACGTCGCCCCGGCCGCCGCGGGCTGGACGATCCTCGTCGCCGGACTGCTCGCCGCGGTCCTCACCGCCGCGTACGCCACCCGCCTCTGGCTCCTCGCCTTCAAGGGGCGTGGCCCCGAGGTCCCCGACCACGGCAGGCAGCCCGCCGCGATGACCTCCGTCCTCTGGCTCCTCGCCGTCCCCACCATCGGCTTCGGACTGACCGTCGGCGTGATCACCGACTGGTTCGACGGCCACAGCCTCACCCCCTCCGTCACCACCGCCGTCCTCTCCACGGGCGTCGGACTCGTCGGCGGCCTCGTCACCTACGGCGCCTGGCGGCACACCACCGCCCTCGCCGCCCGCACGCCGGCCGGCATGGTCGTCGCCCACCCCGACGCCGAACCCGCGCTTGTCGAGATCGAGGCACTGACCGCGCACAGGGCCGCCTACGGTGCCGCAGGTGACGCCCCCGACCCCGCGGACCCCGGCCGGCTGCTGCTCGGACCGCTCCACCACCACGCCGCCGCCGGCTTCCACCTCGACGCGCTGTACGCGACGCTGTTCGTCCGGCCCGTCGAGGCCGCCGCCCGCCTCGTCCGCTTCCTGGACCGCGAGGTGGTCGACACCTACGTACGCGGTTCCGGCACCGGCGCACGCTGGCTCGGCACCGCCGTCCGCCGCGCCCAGACCGGCAACGTGCAGACCTACCTCAGCGCTCTGCTGGCCGGTTCCCTTGTCCTGGCGATCGCCGCCGTCGTTTTTGCCAACGTCAACGCCGGGTCGTGACCGTGATCGATATCAGCGAATCCGTGATGCAGTTCCTTCTCGCGTTCATCGTCGTCGGCCCGCTCCTCGGCGCCGCCGCGGCCCTGCTCCCCGCCCCGCCCGGACTGAAGGGCAGGAACCCCGGCCAGGCCGTGCTCCGCCACGGGGTGACCGTCACCGGCGTCGTCCTGCTCGCGTCGATCGTCCTGGCCATCGGCTTCGACCACGACCAGCCGTCGAAGATGCAGGCCACCACGGACATCAGCTGGATTCCGGCACTCGACGTCCGCATCCACCTCGGTGTGGACGGCATCTCGCTCCCCCTTCTCGTACTGACCGCGCTGCTGACCTTCCTCTGCGCGCTGTACAGCTACTTCAAAATGCCGAAGGGCCCGTCCCCGAAGGCATTCGTCGCACTGGTCCTCGTCCTGGAGTCCGGCACCCTCGCGACCTTCGCCGTCCTCGATCTGCTGCTGTTCTTCCTGGCGTTCGAGATGGTGCTCATCCCGATGTACTTCCTCATCGCCCGCTGGGGCGGCGAGAGGAAGCAGGCCGCCGCCTGGAAGTTCATCCTCTACACCCTGCTCGGCTCAGTGGTCATGCTGCTGGGCCTGCTCCTCATCGGTCTGAAGAGCGGCACCTTCGACATGGTGGCACTCGCCACTGACAACGGCCGGGGACTCACCTCGTCCGTGCAGGTCATCGCGGTCCTGGCCATCGGGATCGGCCTCGCCGTGAAGACCCCGATGTGGCCGCTGCACAGCTGGCTCCCGGACGCCCACACCGCCGCCCCGACCGTCGGCTCCGTCCTGCTCGCCGGGGTGCTGCTGAAGATGGGCACGTACGGGTTCGTACGCATCCTGCTCCCCGTCGCCCCCGACGGGATGCGCACCTTCGCGCCCTACCTCGCCGCGTTCGCGGTCGTCGGCATCATCTACGGATCGCTCGCCTGCCTCGCCCTCGTCCGCCCCGGCGCCAAGGGCGATCTCAAGCGCCTGATCGCGTACTCCTCCGTCGGCCACATGGGCTTCGTGCTGCTCGGCATCGCGACCATGACCCCCACCGGGGTCAACGGCGCGCTGTTCGCCAACATCGCCCACGGCCTCATCACCGGCCTGCTGTTCTTCCTGGTCGGTGCGGTCAAGGACCGGTACGGCACCGCCGATCTCGACACCCTCGCCGGTGCGACCGGAGCCGCGCTCTACGGCCGGGCCCCCCGCCTCGGCGGCCTTCTCGCCTTCGGTGCGGTCGCCTCGCTCGGACTCCCCGGCCTCGCCGGATTCTGGGGCGAGATGCTCACCCTGTTCGGCGCGTTCGACCCCGCCGACGGACTCAGCCGTCCCGCCTTCCGCACCTTCATGGCGATCGGCGCACTCGGCACCCTGCTCACCGCCGCGTACATGCTGCTCGTCGTACGCCGGGTGTGCATGGGTGAACCCGCCAAGCAGCAGCCGCACACCATCGCCGACATCCAGACCTACGAATTCGCCGCCTGGACCCCGCTCGTCGCCCTCACCGTCCTCGCCGGACTCTGGCCCGCCGTCCTCCTCGGCCTCACCGACCCGGCCGTGCAGAAGCTCCTCGCAGGAGGCAAGTCGTGACCGCAGCCGTCGTCACCACCGCGGCCGAGAGCACCACGAGCCTCGTCCAGTCCGTCGACTGGCTCGCGATCGCGCCCCCCGTCATCGCCGCCGCGATGGCCCTCGGCGTGCTCGTCGCCGACCTCTTCATCAGCGAACGGCACAAGCCGCTCCTCGGCTACGTCTCCATCGCGGGACTCGTCGCCGCCCTCGCCTTCCTCGTACCGATCCGCGCCGGCGACCGTTCGACGTTCTGCGTCGCGGGCCCCGCCGACGCGTGCAGCTACACCGCCGACCACTTCGCCCTGGTCATCCAGGCCCTCGTACTCGGCGGCGCCCTGCTCACCGCCCTGCTCTCCCTCGACGACACCCGCAAGCTCCCCGCGGGCGAGTACTGGTTCCTGCTGCTCTCCTCCGCGGCCGGCGCCGCCCTCCTGCCCGCCGCCCGCGACCTCGCCACGCTCGTCGTCGCCCTCGAAGTCGCCTCGCTCCCCGCGTTCGCGCTCGTCGGCATCAAGCGCGGCGACCGGCGCTCGTCCGAAGCGGCGCTGAAGTTCTTCCTGTCCTCCGTCGTCGCCACCGCCGTCATGCTCCTGGGCGTCGGCTTCGTGTACGCGACGACCGGCACCATGCACCTCACCGAGATCGCGGCCCGCCTCGACGACGTACCGGGCCAGTTCGACACCCTCGTCAAGGCGGGTGTCGTCCTCACCCTCGTCGGATTCGCGTTCAAGACGGCCGCCGCCCCGTTCCACTTCTGGGTCCCCGACACCTACGTGGGCGCGCCGCTGCCCATCGCCGCGTATCTCTCCGTCGTCGGCAAGGCGGTCGGCTTCTCCGGCCTCATCCTCGTCACCGTGATCGCGTTCCCGTCGTACGCCGACGTCTGGGGACCGGCCGTCGCCGTCCTCGCCGCGCTCACCATGACCATCGGCAACGTCGCCGCACTCCGCCAGAGCGCCACCCGCGCCCGCAGCGCCGTACGCCTGCTCGCCTGGTCGTCCGTCGGCCAGGCCGGCTACCTCCTGGTCCCGATCGCGGCCGCCGCGTACTCCAGCGACGAACAGATCGGCTCGACCGTCGCGTACGCCCTGATGTACGCCGTCGTGAACCTCGGCGCCTTCGCGGTGGCCGCCCTGGTGGCCCGTACGCACCCGGGCAACCGGATCTCCGATTACCGGGGCCTGTACGCCACCCGCCCCCTCGCCGCGTTCGCGATGGGCTTCTTCCTGCTGTGCCTGGCCGGTCTGCCGCCCGGCATCATCGGCCTCTTCGCCAAGGTCACCGTGTTCTCGGCGGCCGTGGACGCGGGGCTCGGGTGGCTCGCGGTCGTGATGGCCGTCAACGTGGTGATCGCTCTGTACTACTACCTTCACTGGACCGCGACGCTCTTCCGGGCGCCGGAGGCCACCGAAGGCGCCACCGAGGCCCCCGCCGCGCCACGGCTGCGGATCCCGGCCCCTCTCACCACCGCGATCGTCCTCACCACCGTCGCCGGCATCGTCCTCTCCGGCGCCCCGCAGCTGGTTCTCCGGTTCGCCGCCGTCAACCTCTTCTGACCTCCAGCCGCCCAAGATCGGTTTGCCCGGAGCAGTCGGCACACGGCATGGTCTTGCCTGCTACGTCACGTATTGAGCAAGAGGAGCAACAGCGGTGCTGAACGGTTTCAAGGACTTCATCCTGCGCGGGAACGTCATCTCGATGGCCATCGGCCTGGCCGTCGGAGCGGCGTTCACGGCCGTCGTCACCGGCTTCAGCAACGCGTTCATCGTCCCGCTGATCGGCCTCTTCACCCGCGGCACCGGAGACTTCAGCAAGGCCACGTTCACCGTCGACGGCGTGACGTTCCCGTACGGCATCTTCATCAGCGCCGCCATCGCCTTCGTCATCACCGCCGCGGTCCTCTACTTCCTCGTCGTCGTCCCCATGGCCAAGGTGCAGAACCGCTTCACCACCAAGGAAGAGGAAGCGAAGGCCGACATCAAGGCCGCCCTGCGCGACTGCCCCCGCTGCTTCTCGGAGATCCCGGCCGTCGCCTCCCGCTGCGGTCACTGCACCAGCGAGGTCGAGCCGGACCACGAGGCCCTGACGCTCGCGGATCTTCCCGCCCAGCGCTGAGACAGTCGCGACGACGCCCTCCGAACACGGCACAGGCACCGGCCCGCCACCCGGACGGCCTACGCCCGCCCCCGCGCGCACAAGGGAACTAGCTCTCCTCGCCTGGCGTTGACCAGTACGGGAGGCTCCACTGAGGAGTGGAGCACCACCAAGCAAAGGGTTCCCCTGCCGCACCATCTGGAGGGCGTACCGTGCACCGCCGGCACAACGGGCTGAAAACCGCCGTACTCCTCGGGGGCCTGTCAGCACTCATCATCGTCATCGGCAGCTTCTTCGGGCGTACGGGTCTGATCGTGGCCCTCGTCGTCGCGATCGGCACCAACGCCTACGCGTACTGGAACAGCGACAAGCTCGCCCTTCGCGCCATGCGGGCCAGGCCCGTCAGCGAGTTCGAGGCACCACAGCTCTACCGCATCGTCCGTGAGCTCTCGACCGCCGCCCGACAGCCCATGCCGAGGCTCTACATCTCCCCGACCCAGGCACCCAACGCGTTCGCGACGGGCCGCAACCCGCGCAACGCGGCGGTGTGCTGCACCGAGGGCATCCTCCAGATCCTCGACGAACGGGAGCTGCGGGGGGTTCTGGGACATGAGCTCAGCCATGTCTACAACCGCGACATCCTGATCTCGTCCGTCGCGGGGGCGCTCGCCTCCGTCATCATGTTCCTGGTGAACTTCGCCTGGCTGATTCCGATCGGCCGGTCCAACGACGACGAGGGCCCCGGACTCTTCGGCATGCTGCTGATCATGATCCTCGGCCCGCTCGCGGCCTCGGTGATCCAGCTCGCCGTCAGCCGCTCCCGGGAGTACGAGGCGGACGCCTCGGGAGCCCAGCTCACCGGAGACCCGCTGGCCCTGGCCAGCGCCCTGCGCAAGCTCGACGCCGGTACGAAACAGCTTCCGCTGCCGCCGGAGCCGAAGATCGAGAGCGCGAGTCACATGATGATCGCGAATCCGTTCCGTCCCGGCCCCGGCATGTCCAGGATGTTCTCGACCCACCCGCCGATGGCCGAACGTATTGCCCGACTCGAGCAGATGGCAGGTCACCGCCCATGAAGACAATTCTGAACGTCATATGGCTGATCCTCTGCGGCTTCTGGATGTTCCTCGGCTATCTGGCCGCGGGGCTCCTGCTCTGCATCACGATCATCGGCATCCCGTTCGGGCTGGCGGCGTTCCGGATCGGCGTCTACGCCCTCTGGCCCTTCGGCTACACGGTCGTGGACCGCCGGGACGCGGGCGGCCCCTCCTGTGTCGGAAACGTCCTCTGGCTGGTTCTCGCCGGCTGGTGGCTCGCCCTCGGCCACATCGTCACGGGCATCGCCCTCTGCGTCACGATCATCGGCATCCCGCTGGGCGTCGCGAACTTCAAGCTCATCCCCGTCTCCCTGATGCCGTTCGGCAAGGAGATCGTCCGGACGGACCAGCCGTTCGCCGCCCGGTAGCAGCACCCGTCGGGATCGTCGGGCGACCCGCCGCGGACCTACAACCCGGTCTCGCGCAGGGTCAGATTGAGCCGGCCGCCACGCATGCCGCTCGCGGGCTCGGCCGTCCCGGCATACACCTTGGGCACCCCGTGGAACGCGAAACGCGACGGGCCTCCGAACACGAACAGATCGCCCGAGGCCAACTCCACGTCCGAGTACGGCCGTCCGCGGTCCTCGGTGTTCCCGAAGCGGAACACACAGCGGTCACCGATGCTCAGCGACACCACGGGAGCCCCGGAGCGCTCCTCCTTGTCCTGATGCATGCCCATCCGCGCGGCCCCGTCATAGAAGTTGACCAGCGCGGTGTCCGGCGCGTACGCCCCGGCCGCGTCCTCGTCCCCGTACGCCTCGGCCACCGCCGCCCGGCCCAAGTCGCCGAGCCAGCCGGGGAACGGGGCCACCCGTGCACCGTTCACATCATCGGCGGTACGCGCGTAGCGGTACGGCTGCCAGTGCCACCCCAGGCACACCGTCCGGACCGACATCACCCCGCCACCCGGCAGCACCGTGTGCCGCAGCGGCACGGGCCCCCGCGCCCACTCCCGGCACGCCTCGACCAACTCCCGCTGCTGCTCCACGGAGAGCCACTCGGGCACATGGACCGCACCCGGAGCGACGACGGTCCGGGGCCGGGGAAAGAGACCTGACACCGGGACACCACCCTTCACCCGTGCGGAAGCACCGCCCCGCACACCCTGCTCACCGCCCGGCCACCGGAGCACCCTCTAGCCCCAGCAGCCGCTGCTTGCGCTCCAGTCCGCCCGCGTAGCCCCGCAGGGCCCCGTCCGCGCCGATGACCCGGTGACACGGCCGCACGATCAGCAGCGGATTGCGCCCGATCGCCGTCCCCACGGCCCGGACCCCCGGCCCCGGGGACCCGACCTGCTCGGCCACGTGGCCGTACGACACCGTCGCGCCGTACGGAATCGAGTCCAGCGCCTTCCAGACACGCCGCTGGAAGTCCGTGCCCACCCCGTCGGCGTACGCGATGTCGAAGCGGGTCAGCCGCCCGTCGAAATACGCCGCCAGCTGACCGGCGATCCCGGCGAACGCCTCCGGGGCGTGCAGCCACCCCTCCTGGACCGCCGCACCGCCCTTCTGGCCCGGGAGGGACAGTGACACCAGAGCGACTCCGGGCGAGTCATCTGCCGCGCCCCCCGGCCGCTCCCCGACGAGCAGCAGCTCGCCCAGCGGACTGCCGACCTTCGCGTACATCGTCATGACCGTCACACTCCTTGCCCGTACCGCTTCCTGCCCTGCCCTGCCGAGTCTGCGACCCGCACCGCCTCACGACCGGCGGTATTCGGACATCACGTCCGGCGCCCAAACCGACCGGACACGCATACGGGGCGACCGCACCGACCGGCACGCCCGCCCCGTCCGTGACTGCCGCGCGGCAGTCACCGCACTACCGGTAGTTCGCGAACTGCACGGCGAAGTCGAGGTCCTTCTCCTTCAGGAGCGCCTGAACGGCCTGCAGGTCGTCCCGGCTCTTCGAGCTGACCCGCAGCTCGTCGCCCTGGACGAGCGCCTTGACGCCCTTGGGGCCCTCGTCGCGGATGATCTTCGCCACCTTCTTGGCGTTCTCCTGGGAGATGCCCTCCTCGATCGTGGCGAAGATCTTGTACTCCTTGCCGGAGAGCTGCGGCTCTCCCGCGTCCAGCGACTTCAGCGAGATACCGCGCTTGATCAGCTTGGACTGGAAGATGTCGAGGATGGCCTTGACCCGCTCCTCGCCGTTCGCCTCCATCAGAATCTTCTCGCCGGACCAGGAGATCGTGGCGCCCGTGCCCTTGAAGTCGTAGCGCTGGGAGATCTCCTTGGCGGCCTGGTTGAGGGCGTTGTCGACCTCCTGCCGCTCGACCTTCGAGACGATGTCGAAACTGGAGTCGGCCATGACGTGTGGCTCCTTGCGTCGGATGTGTTCGGGTACGCCCAAAGCCTAGCCATCCCAGCCCGTCGAACGAGCTGATCAATTGGGTAGCGGAGCACCCCCAGTCATCAGGTATCGTTTACGTCGTCGCCAAGGGGGTCCTCACGGACTGCCAAGGCGCTGTTCGAGGCGGTGTGCCCGAGTGGCCAAAGGGAGCAGACTGTAAATCTGCCGGCTCAGCCTACCCAGGTTCGAACCCTGGCGCCGCCACACGAACGAGAGGGCCCGTGGTCAGCAGAGATGCTGACCACGGGCTCTTTTGCGTTGCCGCTACTCGCCGATGAGCTTGAGCCGGTATCTGTCGGTCAGTTCGGCGATCCATTCGTCCGAGAACTCGAGTCCGTACTGTGTGGCCAGCTCGGCGCGCCGTTGCACGAACTCCTCGGGACCGGCCGCCGTCTCGGCGATCGTGCCCATCTCGTCGAAGAACCGCTCGAAGCCCGAGGGGGAAAGGATCTCCAGGATCCTCGCGGGTTCGGGTCCGGCGTTCCAGAAGGTGTGCAGGATCCCTCGCGGCTTGAGGATGTACGAGCCCGGCCCCGCTGTGGCCTCCTGGTCTCCCACCCGTGCACCGACCCGGCCCTGCAGGACATAGGAGAACTCGTCTTCACGGCTGTGCACATGCGGTGGAACGAGACGGCCCGGCTCGATCGGGTGCTCGACGACCGAGAACTGGTTGCCGGTCTCCTCGGCCCGGATCTTGAAATCGACCCCGATGCCTCCGAGCCAGACCGACTTGCCCTCGTCCGGTTCGATCACAAAGCGGAGAGCCTCCACGGCGACCTCCAGATGTCGGCCTTCTCCCCTTCCCGAGTTTAGTCCGGTCTCACGTTTCAGGCATGGGCACCGTGTCCGGGCGGCCACAGCGCCGCTGGACGGCCTCCAGCGGCGCTGCCCGCAACGCACCTCGCGAGCCCGTCAGTTGCCCGCGATGTCCTTCACCGCGACCGTCACCGGCACGCTTCCGGAGATGAGTTCCAGGGTGAGGCCGGCGCTGGCCGGAGTGTCCAGCAGTTCCAGGATCGAGGCCGCCACGTCGTCGCGCGGGACGGGGCCGCGGCCGGTCGAGGCCGCCAGCAGGATCTGGCCGGTGCCCGCGTCGTTCGTGAGCATGCCGGGACGCAGGATCGTCCAGTCCAGCGAAGGCCGCGAGCGTACGTAGTCGTCGGCCGCCCCCTTGGCGCGCAGATAGAGGTCGAACACCTCGTCACCCCGGTGACCGGCGTCGGCGCCCATGGAGGAAACCACCACATAGCGCCGTACGCCCGCCCGTTCGGCGGCGTCGGCGAAGAGCACCGCCGCTCCCCGGTCGACCGTGTCCTTGCGGGCGGTTCCGCTGTCCGGGCCCGCCCCGGCGGCGAAGACCACGGCGTCCGCGCCACGCAGCACCTCCGCGGTTTCCTCGACGGAAGCCGATTCCAGATCGAGGACGACCGGCTCGGCGCCCGCTTCCCGGAGGTCGTCGGCCTGTTTGGGATTGCGGATGACTCCGACCGCCTCGTCTCCGCGCGCAGCGAGCAACCGCTCCAGCCGCAGCGCGATCTGACCATGTCCACCTGCGATGACAATGCGCATGCTCTCGACCGTACGCCGCACTGGACGGCCGTGCGCACGAGCCTCGTCAGGGACCCTTGTCCGGCCCGGCGTCCGGTGGGCGGGCACCACCCGAAGGAGGGCCCTTCTCGGCGCGGCCCTGGCGGGGGAGGCCGAGCGCGACGGCCGCCTCCGAGTCGCAGTACTCGCGCACGGCGCTGGTCCGCGCGACCACCCGGCCCCGGTGGACCACGACCCTGCTGTACGCGAGGGAGAGCGCCCCGGAGAGCCCATCCCCGCGCACCGCGAGCAGCTCGGCGGGGAAGCCGGCCTCGACGCGTACCTCGGGCAGCCCCATGGCGGCCCTGGCCGCCGCGGAGACCGCCTCGTAGGCGTGCTCGGCCCGCATGCCCTGCTGGGAGGCCAGCAGGTAGGCGGCTTCGAGCGGGTCGCCGCGGCCCACGGGGTTGGCGACGTCCCGCAGTGCCCCGCTGCCCGCCGCGACCCGGACCCCGGCGGCCCGCAGCAGCCGTACGGGCGCGGCGCACCGGCGCTCGGCCCCGGAACAGCCGCCCTGGGGAAGGCAGATGACGGTCACTCCGGCGGCCGCCAGCTGGTCGGCGGCCCGGACGGCGGCGTCGGCCGGCAGCCGGGACAGGCCCCCGCAGGGGCCGACGGAGACGCCGGGCCGCAGCCCGCCGGCCATGGCCGCGAGCCGGGCCAGCCGCGCCGGATCGTCACTGTCCGTGTGCAGATCGACGGGGCAGCCGTGCTCCGCGGCGATCTCCAGGACCGCTTCCGCGTAACCGGCCGGGTCGGGATCGAGGTCGGGGCAGCCGCCGACCACGCCCGCGCCCATCTTCACCGCGTCGCGCAGCATGGCGAGGCCGTCGGCGCCCGCGATGCCGGTGAGCAGGCGGGGCACGGCGACCGCGGTGAGGTCGACGAGGCCGCGCAGCGCACGCCGGGCCTGGAGGACGGCTTCGAGCGGGGCGAGTCCCTGGACGTCCCCGATGCGTACGTGGGAGCGCAGCGCGGTCGCACCGTGGCCGACCTGGAGCAGGGCCGCCTCGGTGGCGCGGCGCTGGATGTCCTCGGCCAGTTGAGACGCGGGGCCCGTGCTGTCCGGCCCGGCGCCGTCGGCGGTCAGTGCCGTGTCGCTGTGCGCGTGGGGTTCGGCGGGCGCCGGGAGCAGAAGATGGCCACGCAGGTCCACACGCGCGCCCCGGGCGGTCAGGCTGCCCGCGGTGCCCACGGCTTCGATACGGCCGCCACTGAGCCGTACGTCCACGGCGCGCCCGTCGGTGAGCCTGGCGCCGCAGAGCACGAGCGCCGCGTCGGGGCCGCTCGTGGGGCCGGCCGGGCCGGTTCCGTCGGCCGCGCTGTCGTCGGGCCGGCGCGGCTGGCTGTCGGGCATCGCGCTCCTGTGAAGAGGGGGCAAGGTCACACAGAGTGAGTCGAGCCTAGGGGGGCGTCCAGCGCGCTTCGATGAGGAGCGAAATAGTCGTACCGGTGTGGCCTGGTGAGGCGCACGGGACCGTGGTGAGCGGCAGGGTGCGGAGTGGCCCGGGAGCCGGTCGGGCCGAGGCCCGGCTCCGTGGTCCGGGCCGTGTGCGACTTCCCGATCAAGAGCCCGTGCGGGAGTCTGTTCAAGGCCCTGGTCAGAGCCCTGATCAAAGGGCCGGACGCGCATCCGATCGGCGCCGGGAAGAGGGCCGTGGAAACGGATTTGGGCGACGGCGACAGACCGTGTAATGTCTTCATCGCTCGCCCCAATAGCTCAGTCGGTAGAGCGTCTCCATGGTAAGGAGAAGGTCTGCGGTTCGATTCCGCATTGGGGCTCTGGTGATCGGGAAACCCCGCTTCGGCGGGGGGACTCGTCATCAAAGCGGTGTAGCTCAGTCGGTAGAGCAAGCGGCTCATAATCGCTGTGTCACCGGTTCAAGTCCGGTCACCGCTACTTACGGTAGCCGATTGTGGGGTCGGTCCTTCGATCGGCTACTCTTTTTTGCGTTCATCCGTCCATCCGTCCGTCCAAGGAGCACTCACGTGGCTGCCACCGACGTCCGCCCGAAGATCACGCTGGCCTGCGTGGAGTGCAAGGAGCGGAACTACATCACCAAGAAGAACCGGCGTAACAACCCGGACCGTCTTGAGATGAAGAAGCACTGCCCGCGCTGCAACTCGCACACCGCGCACCGCGAAACCCGCTAAACAGGCTCGTACACGAGGCCGTCCCCATTGGGGGCGGCCTCGTGTCGTTTGTGAGGGCTGCACTCCGGCCCATTCGTCTTTACTTCAGGAGGGAACGAGCCCATGGCGCTCGACCAGTCCTTCGTGGGACGGACCTATCCGCCCACCGCGCCGTACGAGGTCGGCCGGGAGAAGATCCGTGAGTTCGCCGAGGCGGTGGGCGACGCCAATCCCGCGTACACCGATCCGCAGGCCGCGGCCGCTCTCGGTCACGCCGATGTGATCGCCCCGCCCACATTCGTCTTCTCCATCACGTTCAAGGCCGCGGGAGATGTCGTCAGGGACCCCCAGCTGGGTCTGGACTACAGCCGCGTGGTGCACGGGGACCAGAAGTTCGCGTACGTGCGTCCGGTGCGGGCGGGGGACCGGTTGACGGTCACCTCGACGATCGAGGGCATCAAGTCCCTCGCGGGCAACGACATCGTGGACGTCCGCGGTGAGGTGCACGACGAGGCGGGCGAGCACGTGGTGACCGCCTGGACGAAGCTGGTGGCCCGCGCCGCCGAGGAGGCGTGATGACGGCGAAGGTCTCTTACGAGTCGGTCGAGGTCGGTACGGAGCTGCCGGCGCAGTCCTTCCCGGTCACCCGCGCGACGCTGGTGCAGTACGCGGGCGCCTCCGGCGACTTCAACCCGATCCACTGGAACGAGAAGTTCGCGCGTGAGGTCGGGCTGCCCGACGTGATCGCGCACGGCATGTTCACCATGGCCGAGGCGATCCGTGTGGTCACGGACTGGGTCGGTGACCCCGGAGCGGTCGTCGAGTACGGGGTGCGCTTCACCAAGCCGGTCGTCGTCCCGAACGACGACAAGGGTGCGCTGGTCGAGGTCAGTGGCAAGGTGGCTGCCCTGCTGGACGACAACCAGGTGCGGGTGGACCTGACCGCCATGAGCGACGGCAAGAAGGTGCTGGGCATGTCCCGCGCCGTGGTCCGGCTCGCCTGAGTCCGGTGGCTGTGAGGCTGTGAGTAAGGGGCGCCCCTCCTGGAGGGGCGCCCCTTACTGCGTTCCGCGGGTCCGGCCTGCGTTCCGCGGGGCCGCGGACCGTACTCTTGTCCCCGTGCAGGAACTCCACGACGCCCCCCTCGCCCCCCTGACCACCTTCCGGCTCGGCGGGCCCGCGACCCGCCTCCTCACGGCCACCACCGATGCCGAGGTGGTCGCCGCCGTGCGCGAGGCCGACGAGACGTCCACCCCGCTCCTGGTGATCGGCGGCGGCTCCAACCTGGTCATCGGTGACAAGGGCTTCGAGGGCACCGCGCTGCGTATCGCGTCCAAGGGCTTCAGCCTGTCCGGCACGACGCTGGAACTGGCCGCCGGCGAGGTCTGGACCGACGCCGTGGCCCGCACGGTCGAAGCCGGCCTCGCAGGCATCGAGTGCCTCGCCGGAATCCCGGGCTCCGCGGGCGCGACACCGATCCAGAACGTCGGTGCGTACGGCCAGGAGGTGTCCTCCACCATCTCGGAGGTCGTCGCCTACGACCGCCGCACCCGCGAAACGGTCACCATCCCGAACGCCGAGTGCGCCTTCTCGTACCGGCACAGTCGCTTCAAGGCCCAACCCGACCGTTACGTGGTGCTCCGTGTCCGCTTCGAGCTGGAGGACGCGGGCGGCCTGTCCGCGCCCCTGCGGTACGCCGAGACGGCCCGGGCCATGGGCGTGGAGCAGGGCGAGCGCGTTCCCGCGACGGATGCCCGGGAAACGGTCCTCCGGCTCCGCGCGGGCAAGGGCATGGTCCTCGACCCCGAGGACCACGACACCTGGTCGGCGGGGTCCTTCTTCACCAACCCCGTCCTCGGCCCGGAGCAGTACGAGGCGTTCCTCGCCCGCGCCAAGGACCGCCTGGGCGACGCGGTGACGCCCCCCGCCTTCCCCGCGGCCGACGGCGGCACCAAGACCTCCGCGGCCTGGCTGATCGACAAGGCCGGCTTCACCAAGGGGTACGGCACGGGCCCGGCCCGTATCTCCACCAAGCACACGCTCGCGCTCACCAACCGGGGCGACGCCAGTACCGAGGACCTCCTGGCCCTCGCGCGCGAGGTCGTGGCCGGCGTCCACGAGGCGTTCGGCGTCACGCTCGTCAACGAGCCCGTGACGGTCGGCGTCAGCCTGTAGGACGGGCTCGCTCAGTAGGCCACGCCCACGCCCCGCTTCAGCGCCGCCGGATCGTCGATCAGGGCCAGCATCGCGTGTGCCACATCGGCCCGTGAGATGGACCGGCCGCTGCGGGGCGTACCGCCCACGACGGTCCGGTACGTCCCCGTGAGCGGTCCGTCGGTCAGCTTCGGCGGACGTACGGACGTCCAGTCCGTCGCACTGCGCGCCAGCGCGGCCTCCATCAGCCGCAGATCGGCGTACACCTCCTTGAGGACCGCCCCGATCGCCTTGCGCATGGCCCGGTCCAGCAGGGGTTCGTCCGCCGCCTCCGGGCCGACCGGCGCCGCGCTCACCACCAGCAGCCGCCCTACGCCCTCGGCCTCCATCGCCCGCAGCACCTGCCCGGTCAGCCGCTCCGCGACCCCGTCGGCCCTCCGGCCGCGCGAGCCCAGGCCGGAGAGCACCGCGTCCCGTCCGGCCACCGCCCCGCGCACCGCCTCCGCGTCGTCGAGCCGGACGACCGCCCGGAGGTCCGCCGCCCTCAGCCCCTCCGGCAGCCGGGCGGGGTCACGGACCACGGCCGTCACCTCGTGACCCGCCTTCGACGCCTGCCGTACGAGCTGCCGGCCGATGGCTCCCGTGGCCCCGAACACTGTGAGTCTCATGGCACGCCCTCCAGGGGGTGGGTAAGTATTCACTCACCCCTAGAGTGAGTGGACACTCACCGCTCGTCAAGGTTGGTTGGAGCACGCATGGAGCAGAAGCCGGCCCGCGTCCGCATCATCGAGGCCGCCCATGAACTCATGCTCGGCATCGGCCTCGCGCGGGCGACAACCAAGGAGATCGCCAAGGCGGCGGGCTGCTCCGAGGCCGCGCTGTACAAGTACTTCAGCAGCAAGGAAGAGCTCTTCGTGACCGTGCTCGTCGAGCGGCTGCCCAGGCTCGGCACCCTCCTGAGCCGGCTCACCGCCGAGCCCGGCGAGGGCACCGTCGAGGAGAACCTGACCGAGATCGCCCGCCGGGCCGCGCTCTTCTACGAGCAGACGTTCCCGATGGCCGCGTCGCTGTACGCCGAGCCCCGGCTCAAGCGTCGGCACGAAGCCGCCATGCGCGAGATGGGAACCGGCCCGCACAAGCCCATTCAGGGCGTCGACGCCTACCTCCGCGCCGAGCAGCGCGCGGGCCGCGTCCACGCCGGGGCCGACACCTACGCCGCCGCGTCCCTGCTCCTCGGCGCCTGCTCCCAGCGCGCCTTCGCCTACGACATGTCCCCCGGCGGCACGCCACCGCAGCCGCTGGACGAATTCGCCGCCTCGCTCGCCCGTACCCTGCTGCGCGGAATCAGCTGAGCCAGTCGTCGATCCCGCCGAGCAGCTTCTCCCGTACGTCCGCCGGTGCCGCCGACCCCCGTACGGACTGCCGCGCCAGCTCGGCCAGCTCCTCGTCGGTGAAGGCGTGGTGGCGCCGTACGAGGTCGTACTGGGCGGCCAGCCGGGAGCCGAAGAGCAGCGGATCGTCCGCGCCGAGTGCCATCGGCACGCCCGCTTCGAACAGGGTGCGAATGGGGACGTCCGTCGGCTTCTCGTAGACCCCGAGCGCCACGTTGGAGGCCGGGCAGACCTCGCAGGTCACCCCGCTCTCCGCCAGCTTCCGCAGCAGCCGCGGGTCCTCGGCGGCCCGGACGCCGTGCCCGATCCGGGACGCGTCGAGGTCGTCCAGGCAGTCCCGCACGCTCGAAGGACCGGAGAGCTCGCCACCGTGCGGGGCCGCGAGCAGCCCGCCCTCGCGGGCGATGGCGAAGGCCCGGTCGAAGTCACGGGCCATCCCGCGGCGCTCGTCGTTGGAGAGCCCGAAGCCGACGACACCGCGGTCCGCGTACCGCACGGCCAGCCGTGCCAGCGTGCGCGCGTCCAGGGGGTGCTTCATCCGGTTGGCCGCGATCACGACCCGGATGCCGAGCCCGGTGTCCCGGGCCGCGGAGTCCACGGCGTCGAGGATGATCTCGATCGCCGGAATCAGCCCGCCGAGCAGCGGGGCGTACGAGGTGGGGTCGACCTGGATCTCCAGCCACCCCGAGCCGTCCGCGACGTCCTCCTGGGCGGTCTCGCGCACGAGCCGCTGGATGTCCTCCGGCGACCGCAGGCAGGACCGGGCGATGTCGTAGAGGCGCTGGAAACGGAACCAGCCCCGCTCGTCCGTCGCCCGCAGACTCGGCGGCTCGCCGCCGGTCAGCGCCTCGGGCAGCCGCACGCCGTACTTGTCGGCCAGTTCGAGCAGCGTCGTGGGCCGCATCGACCCGGTGAAATGCAGGTGCAGGTGGGCCTTGGGCAACAGCCGTACATCGCGCTCCATCCCAAGATCCTGCCGTACGGGCGGGCCGTCGCGGTAGCCGCTTTCCCTCTTGAGCCGGTTCTCGAACAAAAAAGCAGACCCCCGGACGGATCCGGGGGTCTGCCTGTTCGACGGGTGAGCGGTCAGTCCTTGGCCTCGCCCAGCAGCTTCTGGAGGCGCGAGACGCCCTCGGCGAGGTCCGCGTCACCGAGCGCGTACGACAGCCGGAGGTAGCCCGGCGTACCGAACGCCTCGCCCGGTACGACGGCGACCTCGGCCTCGTCCAGGATGAGCGCCGCGAGCTCGACCGAGGTGGCCGGACGCTTGCCGCGGATCTCCTTGCCGAGCAGCGCCTTCACCGAGGGGTACACGTAGAACGCGCCCTCCGGCTCCGGGCACACGACGCCGTCGATCTCGTTGAGCATCCGCACGATGGTCTGCCGGCGGCGGTCGAAGGCGGTACGCATCTCGTCGACCGCGTCCAGGTTCCCGGAAACGGCTGCCAGCGCGGCGGCCTGGGCGACGTTGGAGACGTTGGAGGTGGCGTGCGACTGGAGGTTGGTCGCGGCCTTCACGACGTCCTTGGGGCCGATGATCCACCCGACGCGCCAGCCGGTCATCGCGTACGTCTTGGCGACACCGTTGACCACGATGCACTTGTCGCGCAGCTCGGGCAGGATCGCCGGGAGCGAGGTGAACGCGGCGTCGCCGTAGACGAGGTGCTCGTAGATCTCGTCGGTCAGCACCCACAGGCCGTGCTCGACGGCCCAGCGGCCGATCGCCTCGGCGTCGGCCTCGCTGTAGACGGCGCCGGTCGGGTTGGACGGCGAGACGAAGAGGACGACCTTCGTACGCTCGGTGCGCGCCGCTTCGAGCTGCTCGACGGAGACCCGGTAGCCGGTGGTCTCATCGGCCACGACATCGACGGGGACACCGCCGGCGAGACGGATGGACTCCGGGTAGGTGGTCCAGTAGGGGGCCGGGACGATGACCTCGTCGCCCGGGTCGAGAATCGCGGCGAACGCCTGGTAGATGGCCTGCTTGCCGCCGTTGGTCACCAGGACCTGGGAGGCGTCGACCTCGTATCCGGAGTCGCGCAGTGTCTTCTCCGCGATGGCGGCCTTGAGCTCCGGGAGCCCGCCTGCCGGGGTGTAG
Source organism: Streptomyces sp. NPDC045968 (assembly GCF_056430475.1). Lineage (NCBI taxonomy): Bacteria > Bacillati > Actinomycetota > Actinomycetes > Kitasatosporales > Streptomycetaceae > Streptomyces > Streptomyces sp. NPDC045968. The sequence goes on from NZ_JBWKLF010000008.1 coordinate 221,038, forward strand.
CGGTGGTACTTCGGGTTGCGGCATGCCTCGACCGCCGCTTCGACGATGTAGTCGGGGGTCGGGAAGTCCGGCTCACCGGCGCCGAAGCCGATCACCGGACGGCCTGCGGCCTTGAGGGCCTTGGCCTTGGCGTCGACGGCGAGGGTCGCGGACTCGGAAATCGCACCGATGCGGGCGGAGACCCGACGCTCGGAGGGAGAAGTTGCAGCGCTCATGGCGCCCATGCTCCCAGACCGGAAAAGCCGTCGGCACACGGGTTTCAGGGACCGGACAGCACTCGGACAGCATGCGGACAGGACCGGTCGGTTCCTATCTGTTCGACGCGGCGGCCCTGAGCACGTACACTCACCTGTCGTTGGCCTTCACCGGTCACACCGTTTTCGCACCCGGTCCATCCGGGGGGATGCGGTAGGTTGGTGGAAACCACAAAGGGTCGTAGCTCAATTGGTAGAGCACTGGTCTCCAAAACCAGCGGTTGGGGGTTCAAGTCCCTCCGGCCCTGCTACACACATCTTCGCCAGGATGTGTGCGCATGTACGTACTTCATTGCACAGTCGTGCGGCTCCCCCGGGCGCGGCACGGCCACGACCCGGAATCAGGTGAGTAGCGTGACGGACGCCGTGGGCTCCATCGACATGCCTGATGCCGAGGATGAAGTCCCTGAGTCGAAGAAGAAGACTCGGAAGGGCGGCAAGCGCGGTAAGAAGGGCCCCCTGGGCCGTCTCGCGCTGTTCTACCGCCAGATCGTCGCCGAGTTGCGCAAGGTCGTCTGGCCGACTCGCAACCAGCTGACGACGTACACATCCGTGGTGATTGTGTTCGTGGTCGTCATGATCGGTCTTGTTACCGTGATTGACTTCGGATTCGCGCGGGTCATCAAGTACGTCTTCGGCTGATCCCGCGGAGGGCGCCTCACAGGCGCCCCTTTCGCATGTTCCACCCATTTGTATCCAGGAAGAAGCAGCCATCGTGTCTGACCCGAACCTGAACGACGCCGCCGAACCTACGGTGGACGCCGTCGAGTCCGCCGAGGACGAGCTCGACATCGTTGAGGCGGCGGACTCCGTGGAGCCCGACCAGGCCGAAGCTGCCGACGAAGCCGCGGGTGAGCCCTCCGAGGAGGCCGCCCTGCACGTCGAGTCCGACGCTGACGAGTCCGCGGACGAGGAGTCCGACGAAGAGCTCGCCGACGAAGCCGACGAAGCCGACGAAGAGGTGGCCGAGGCCGCCGACGACGAGAGCGCCGACGAGGAAGAGGCCGAGCCGGCCGCCCCCGTCGACCCCGTCGCCGCCCTGCGCGAGGAGCTCCGCACTCTCCCGGGCGAGTGGTACGTCATCCACACGTACGCCGGTTACGAGAAGCGCGTGAAGGCGAACCTCGAACAGCGCGCCGTCTCGCTCAACGTCGAGGAGTTCGTCTACCAGGCGGAAGTCCCCGAGGAAGAGATCGTTCAGATCAAGAACGGTGAGCGGAAGAACGTCCGTCAGAACAAGCTCCCGGGTTACGTCCTGGTGCGCATGGACCTGACGAACGAGTCCTGGGGCGTTGTCCGCAACACCCCCGGCGTCACCGGCTTCGTGGGCAACGCCTACGACCCGTACCCGCTGACCCTCGACGAGATCGTCAAGATGCTCGCCCCCGAGGCCGAGGAGAAGGCAGCCCGCGAGGCTGCCGAGGCCGAGGGCAAGCCGGCTCCGTCCCGCAAGGTCGAGGTCCAGGTGCTGGACTTCGAGGTGGGCGACTCGGTCACCGTCACCGACGGCCCCTTCGCGACGCTCCAGGCGACGATCAACGAGATCAACGCCGACTCGAAGAAGGTCAAGGGCCTCGTCGAGATCTTCGGTCGCGAGACCCCGGTCGAGCTCAGCTTCGACCAGATCCAGAAGAACTAGCAGCTTCCGCAGGTTTCTGGACACATGCCTACCGAGCAGGTCAGACAGGCTCTCGCAGCCGTCTGACCTGCTCGGTTTTTGGTCGCGCAGCTATACCCGTTATCGTTGTGCGGTATGCCTGCATCCGGATGACCGGATGTCGGCGAAAAACTCTCACTAGGACCCGGAGAGAGCAATGCCTCCCAAGAAGAAGAAGGTCACGGGGCTTATCAAGCTCCAGATCAACGCCGGTGCGGCCAACCCGGCTCCGCCGGTCGGCCCCGCACTGGGCCAGCACGGCGTCAACATCATGGAGTTCTGCAAGGCCTACAACGCCGCGACCGAGTCGCAGCGTGGCATGGTCGTGCCGGTGGAGATCACGGTCTACGAAGACCGCTCCTTCACCTTCATCACGAAGACTCCGCCGGCCGCCAAGCTGATCCTCAAGGCCGCGGGTGTGGACAAGGGCTCCGGCGAGCCGCACAAGACCAAGGTCGCCAAGCTGACGGCTGCCCAGGTCCGCGAGATCGCCACGACGAAGCTCCCCGACCTGAACGCCAACGACCTCGACGCCGCGTCGAAGATCATCGCTGGCACCGCCCGTTCCATGGGCATCACGGTCGAAGGCTGATCCAGCCCTTCAAGCCCTCAGTGGTAGGACCAAGCGCTGGTCCGCACCACGACTCCACACTCTGAAACCACAGGAGTAGAAGTGAAGCGCAGCAAGAACCTCCGCGCTGCGGACGCCAAGATCGACCGGGAGCGCACCTACGCCCCGCTCGAGGCCGTCCGTATCGCCAAGGACACCGCCGCCACCAAGTTCGACGGCACCGTCGAGGTCGCGTTCTGCCTGGGTGTTGACCCTCGCAAGGCCGACCAGATGGTCCGTGGCACCGTGAACCTCCCGCACGGCACCGGCAAGACCGCCCGGGTCCTGGTCTTCGCGACCGGTGACCGTGCTGCGGCCGCGGAAGCCGCGGGCGCCGACATCGTCGGCGCCGACGAGCTCATCGACGAGGTGGCGAAGGGCCGTCTGGACTTCGACGCCGTCGTCGCCACTCCGGACCTCATGGGCAAGGTCGGCCGCCTGGGCCGCGTGCTCGGTCCGCGTGGTCTGATGCCGAACCCGAAGACCGGCACCGTCACCCCCGATGTCGTCAAGGCTGTCAACGACATCAAGGGCGGCAAGATCGAGTTCCGCGTCGACAAGCACTCGAACCTCCACTTCATCATCGGAAAGACCTCTTTCGATGACACGAAGCTGGTCGAGAACTACGGCGCGGCGCTGGAGGAGATCCTCCGTCTGAAGCCCTCCGCCGCGAAGGGTCGCTTCATCAAGAAGGCGACCATGAGCACGACGATGGGCCCCGGCATCCCGCTGGACGCCAACCGCGTGCGCAACCTCCTCGTCGAGGAGGACCCGGCCTCCGTCTGAGCCCCCGTGCTCATCCGGTAGCCGCGTCACGGCATTCCGACGGGCCCCGCACCTTCCGAGGTGCGGGGCCCGTCCCCGTATCCGCAGGGACGCGATCGTGGCCGAGCGGCCCGCACACCCGCGTTCCAAACCTCCCGGACCGCTCGAACCGGGACGGATTTGCTCCGCGTGCCCCCGGTCGCGTACTCTCCTGAAGAAGCCAAAGACCGCTGGTCGTTGCTGTGCTCTCGTAAGAGGGACCGGTGACCGAAGGCTCCGTCGAGAACGGACGACCTGCGCAGGTGACTGTGGAAAGCTCCCGGACTTCGTGCGGTTGAGCTACGCCCTGGCACTTGTGCCGGGGCGTTTTGTTTTTGCCGGTTCCTTCTGAGCGGTCCTCATCACCCGGAAGGAGGCCGACGCTCATGGCAAGGCCCGACAAGGCTGCCGCGGTAGCCGAGCTGACGGACCAGTTCCGCAGCTCGAACGCCGCCGTGCTGACCGAGTACCGGGGTCTCACCGTGGCGCAGCTCAAGACGCTGCGTCGTTCGCTCGGTGAGAACGCCCAGTACGCCGTGGTGAAGAACACGCTGACCAAGATTGCGGCCAACGAGGCCGGGATCGACACGCTGGACGACCTGTTCTCGGGTCCGACGGCGGTTGCCTTCATCACCGGTGACCCGGTGGAGTCGGCGAAGGGTCTTCGTGACTTCGCCAAGGAGAACCCCAACCTCATCATCAAGGGCGGTGTCCTTGACGGTAAGGCGCTGTCCGCCGATGAGATCAAGAAGCTCGCGGACCTCGAGTCCCGCGAGGTTCTGCTCGCCAAGCTGGCCGGCGCCATGAAGGGCAAGCAGACTCAGGCTGCGCAGCTCTTCCAGGCTCTGCCGTCGAAGTTCGTCCGCACCGCGGAAGCGCTTCGCGCCAAGAAGGCCGAGCAGGGCGGTGCCGGTACGCCGGCTCCCGCCGAGGCTGCCGAGTAACCACTCGGTGGTCCAGCGGGCACCACGTACGCCCGCCGACATATACATCCGGCACCTGCCGAATTAGTGGAAGGACCCGCCATCATGGCGAAGCTCAGCCAGGAAGACCTGCTCGCCCAGTTCGAGGAGCTCACCCTCATCGAGCTCTCCGAGTTCGTTAAGGCGTTCGAGGAGAAGTTCGACGTCACCGCCGCCGCGGCCGTCGCCGTCGCCGGCCCCGCCGGCCCGGGCGCCGTTGCCGAGGCCGCTGAGGAGCAGGACGAGTTCGACGTCATCCTCACCGCCGCCGGTGACAAGAAGATCCAGGTCATCAAGGTCGTGCGTGAGCTGACCTCGCTCGGTCTCAAGGAGGCCAAGGACCTCGTCGACGGCGCCCCGAAGCCCGTCCTCGAGAAGGTCGCCAAGGAGGCCGCCGAGAAGGCTGCCGAGTCCCTCAAGGGCGCCGGCGCCTCCGTCGAGGTCAAGTGACCCTGCGAGTCATCTGACTCCTCAGGACCGTCCCTGCCGCAAGGCGGGGATGTCACATCGCAAAGGGCGATCACCCATTCGGGTGGTCGCCCTTTGGCGTACCCGTGGCGGCTGCCTTGCTCTTCTGCCGGTGACGAGTATCGTGATCTTCGCCGTGCGCCTCTCAGGGGCCGCCAGCAGGCGTTCTGGGGCGGTCGGAGCGGGCCTCCGGGACCTCGTCCCGGCTGAGGGGCCTTGACGAACCGCACGCGGCGCGCAATTCTCAGGACGCGTCGTCACATCGATCCGTATCCGAGGCATGGATCGAGAGTGAAGAGGGCAGTAAAGAAGTGCGCACTTCGCGCGAGGGCTAGGCATAGGTGTTGAGAAGAGCTGTTGAGAGCAACGTGGGTCTCTGAGAACCCCGACTGGACATCAGTGTGGCCATTGGCTACACTGACCCTTTGCGCTGCCTGTTAGCTGCCTCCTGCCCGTCACCAGGGGCATACCCAATCTGAGCACCGATGACCGATCCTCTCTGACCTGGCCATTCATGGCTGATTCAGGAACGGCCTGTCTTCGTGTCCACTTGGGACCGGTACGCGCGTAGTGAGTCCGAGCCCTCGGAAGGACCCCCTCTTGGCCGCCTCGCGCAACGCCTCGACCGCGAATACGAACAACGGCGCCAGCACCGCCCCGCTGCGCATCTCTTTTGCAAAGATCAAGGAGCCCCTCGAGGTTCCGAACCTCCTCGCGCTGCAGACCGAGAGCTTTGACTGGCTCCTCGGTAATGCCGCCTGGAAGGCTCGCGTCGAGGCTGCTCTGGACAGTGGACAAGACGTCCCCACCAAGTCCGGCCTGGAGGAAATCTTCGAGGAGATTTCACCGATCGAGGACTTCTCCGGGTCGATGTCGCTTACGTTCCGCGACCACCGCTTCGAGCCCCCGAAGAACTCGATCGAGGAGTGCAAGGAGCGCGACTTCACGTTCGCCGCGCCGCTCTTCGTCACGGCCGAGTTCACCAACAACGAGACCGGCGAGATCAAGTCCCAGACGGTCTTCATGGGCGACTTCCCGCTCATGACCAACAAGGGCACCTTCGTCATCAACGGCACCGAGCGTGTCGTCGTGTCGCAGCTGGTCCGCTCGCCGGGTGTCTACTTCGACTCCTCGATCGACAAGACGTCCGACAAGGACATCTTCTCCGCGAAGATCATCCCGTCCCGGGGTGCCTGGCTGGAGATGGAGATCGACAAGCGCGACATGGTCGGTGTCCGCATCGACCGCAAGCGCAAGCAGTCCGTGACCGTACTCCTGAAGGCTCTCGGTTGGACCACCGAGCAGATCCTCGAGGAGTTCGGCGAGTACGAGTCCATGCGCGCCACCCTGGAGAAGGACCACACCCAGGGCCAGGACGACGCGCTGCTCGACATCTACCGCAAGCTGCGCCCGGGCGAGCCGCCCACGCGCGAGGCTGCTCAGACGCTGCTCGAGAACCTCTACTTCAACCCGAAGCGCTACGACCTCGCGAAGGTCGGCCGCTACAAGGTGAACAAGAAGCTCGGCGCGGATGAGCCGCTGGACGCCGGTGTGCTCACCAGCGACGACGTCATCGCGACGATCAAGTACCTGGTCAAGCTGCACGCGGGCGAGACCGAGACCGTCGGTGAGTCCGGTCGTTCGATCGTCGTCGAGACCGACGACATCGACCACTTCGGCAACCGTCGTCTGCGTAACGTCGGCGAGCTCATCCAGAACCAGGTCCGTACGGGTCTGGCTCGTATGGAGCGCGTCGTGCGTGAGCGCATGACGACTCAGGACGTCGAGGCGATCACGCCGCAGACCCTGATCAACATCCGGCCGGTCGTCGCCTCCATCAAGGAGTTCTTCGGCACCAGCCAGCTGTCGCAGTTCATGGACCAGAACAACCCGCTGTCGGGTCTCACCCACAAGCGCCGCCTGTCGGCTCTTGGCCCGGGTGGTCTGTCCCGTGAGCGGGCCGGCTTCGAGGTCCGTGACGTGCACCCGTCCCACTACGGACGCATGTGCCCGATCGAGACCCCTGAAGGCCCGAACATCGGTCTGATCGGTTCGCTCGCCTCGTACGGACGCGTCAACGCGTTCGGTTTCATCGAGACGCCGTACCGCAAGGTCGTCGACGGCCAGGTCACCGACGAGGTCGACTACATCACGGCCGACGAGGAAGACCGTTACGTCATCGCCCAGGCGAACGCGACGCTCTCCGACGAGCTGCGCTTCACCGAGCCCCGCGTCCTGGTCCGCCGTCGTGGCGGAGAGGTCGACTACGTGCCCGGCACGGACGTCGACTACATGGACGTCTCGCCGCGCCAGATGGTGTCCGTCGCCACCGCGATGATCCCCTTCCTGGAGCACGACGACGCCAACCGTGCCCTCATGGGCGCGAACATGATGCGGCAGGCGGTGCCGCTCATCAAGTCCGAGGCGCCGCTCGTCGGCACCGGCATGGAGTACCGCTGCGCCACCGACGCCGGTGACGTGCTCAAGGCGGAGAAGGACGGTGTGGTCCAGGAGGTCTCCGCGGACTACATCACCGTCACGAACGACGACGGCACGTACACCACGTACCGCATCGCCAAGTTCATGCGCTCCAACCAGGGCACCTCGGTCAACCAGAAGGTTGTCGTCTCCGAGGGTGACCGGGTCATCGCCGAGCAGGTGCTCGCCGACGGACCGGCCACCGAGAACGGTGAGATGGCCCTCGGTAAGAACCTGCTCGTGGCGTTCATGCCGTGGGAGGGTCACAACTACGAGGACGCGATCATCCTGTCGCAGCGCCTCGTGCAGGACGACGTCCTCTCCTCGATCCACATCGAGGAGCACGAGGTCGACGCCCGTGACACCAAGCTGGGCCCGGAGGAGATCACCCGGGACATCCCGAACGTCTCCGAAGAGGTCCTCGCCGACCTCGACGAGCGCGGCATCATCCGTATCGGTGCCGAGGTCACGGCCGGAGACATCCTCGTCGGCAAGGTCACGCCCAAGGGCGAGACCGAGCTGACGCCGGAGGAGCGTCTGCTCCGCGCGATCTTCGGTGAGAAGGCGCGCGAGGTGCGCGACACCTCGCTGAAGGTCCCGCACGGCGAGATCGGCAAGATCATCGGCGTCCGTGTCTTCGACCGCGAAGAGGGCGACGAGCTGCCGCCGGGCGTGAACCAGCTGGTTCGCGTCTACGTCGCGCAGAAGCGCAAGATCACCGATGGTGACAAGCTCGCCGGCCGTCACGGCAACAAGGGCGTCATCTCGAAGATCCTGCCGATCGAGGACATGCCGTTCCTGGAGGACGGCACCCCGGTCGACATCATCCTCAACCCGCTGGGTGTCCCGTCCCGAATGAACCCGGGACAGGTCCTGGAGATCCACCTCGGCTGGCTCGCCAGCCGCGGCTGGGACGTCTCCGGCCTCGGTGACGAGTGGGCCCAGCGCCTGCAGTCCATCGGCGCCGACCAGGTCGCCCCCGGCACCAACGTCGCGACCCCGGTCTTCGACGGTGCCCGTGAGGACGAGATCACCGGCCTCTTCAAGGCCACGATCCCGAACCGTGACGGGAACCGGCTGGTCCAGCCCTCGGGCAAGGCCAACCTGTTCGACGGCCGCTCCGGCGAGCCGTTCCCGGAGCCGGTCTCGGTCGGTTACATGTACATCCTCAAGCTCCACCACCTCGTCGACGACAAGCTCCACGCTCGTTCGACGGGTCCGTACTCCATGATCACCCAGCAGCCGCTGGGTGGTAAGGCTCAGTTCGGTGGTCAGCGCTTCGGTGAGATGGAGGTGTGGGCGCTCGAGGCTTATGGCGCCGCTTACGCCCTCCAGGAACTGCTGACCATCAAGTCCGACGACGTGACCGGCCGCGTGAAGGTCTACGAGGCCATCGTCAAGGGCGAGAACATCCCCGAGCCCGGCATTCCCGAGTCCTTCAAGGTGCTCATCAAGGAAATGCAGTCGCTCTGCCTCAACGTGGAGGTGCTGTCCTCGGACGGCATGTCCATCGAGATGCGCGACACGGACGAGGACGTCTTCCGCGCTGCGGAAGAGCTCGGTATCGACCTGTCCCGGCGCGAGCCGAGCAGCGTCGAAGAGGTCTGACGGGCCTGGCCGGGGCCTCCTCGTGAGGCCCCGGCCGCCCCGGACCGTTCAGACCATGTTTGACACTCGACCCTGAAAGAGGGATTGACGACAAGTGCTCGACGTCAACTTCTTCGACGAGCTGCGGATCGGCCTTGCCACCGCGGACGACATCCGGACCTGGTCGCACGGCGAAGTGAAGAAGCCGGAGACCATCAACTACCGCACGCTCAAGCCCGAAAAGGACGGACTCTTCTGCGAGAAGATCTTCGGTCCGACCCGGGACTGGGAGTGCTACTGCGGCAAGTACAAGCGTGTCCGCTTCAAGGGCATCATCTGTGAGCGCTGCGGCGTCGAGGTCACTCGCGCCAAGGTGCGTCGTGAGCGGATGGGCCACATCGAGCTTGCCGCTCCCGTCACCCACATCTGGTACTTCAAGGGCGTCCCGTCGCGCCTCGGCTACCTGCTTGATCTCGCTCCGAAGGACCTCGAGAAGGTCATCTACTTCGCCGCGTACATGATCACGTTCGTGGACGAGGAGCGCCGTACGCGTGACCTGCCCTCGCTGGAGGCGCACGTCTCCGTCGAGCGTCAGCAGGTCGAGAACCGTCGCGACTCCGACCTGGAGAACCGCGCCAAGAAGCTCGAGACCGACCTGGCCGAGCTCGAGGCCGAGGGCGCCAAGGCCGACGTACGCCGCAAGGTGCGCGAAGGTGCCGAGCGTGAGATGAAGCAGCTGCGCGACCGTGCGCAGCGCGAGATCGACCGCCTCGACGAGGTGTGGAGCCGCTTCAAGAACCTCAAGGTCCAGGACCTCGAGGGCGACGAGCTGCTCTACCGCGAGCTGCGTGACCGCTTCGGCACGTACTTCGACGGCTGCATGGGTGCCGCTGCTCTGCAGAAGCGCCTGGAGTCATTCGACCTCGACGAGGAGGCCGAGCGCCTCCGCGAGATCATCCGCACCGGCAAGGGCCAGAAGAAGACCCGTGCGCTCAAGCGCCTCAAGGTCGTCTCCGCGTTCCTGCAGACCAGCAACAAGCCCAAGGGCATGGTGCTCGACTGCGTGCCGGTCATCCCGCCGGACCTGCGTCCGATGGTGCAGCTGGACGGTGGCCGCTTCGCGACCTCCGACCTGAACGACCTGTACCGCCGTGTGATCAACCGCAACAACCGCCTCAAGCGTCTCCTTGACCTCGGTGCCCCCGAGATCATCGTGAACAACGAGAAGCGGATGCTGCAGGAGGCCGTCGACGCGCTGTTCGACAACGGCCGCCGCGGTCGCCCGGTCACCGGTCCCGGTAACCGCCCGCTGAAGTCCCTGAGCGACATGCTCAAGGGCAAGCAGGGTCGATTCCGTCAGAACCTTCTCGGTAAGCGTGTGGACTACTCCGCGCGTTCCGTGATCGTCGTCGGTCCGCAGCTGAAGCTGCACCAGTGCGGTCTGCCCAAGGCCATGGCGCTGGAGCTCTTCAAGCCGTTCGTGATGAAGCGCCTGGTCGACCTGAACCACGCGCAGAACATCAAGAGCGCGAAGCGCATGGTCGAGCGCGGCCGCACGGTCGTGTACGACGTCCTGGAAGAGGTCATCGCCGAGCACCCGGTTCTCCTGAACCGTGCGCCGACGCTGCACCGCCTCGGCATCCAGGCCTTCGAGCCGCAGCTGGTCGAGGGCAAGGCCATCCAGATCCACCCGCTCGTCTGCACCGCGTTCAACGCGGACTTCGACGGTGACCAGATGGCCGTGCACCTTCCGCTCTCCGCGGAGGCGCAGGCCGAGGCCCGCATCCTGATGCTGTCCTCCAACAACATCCTGAAGCCGGCCGACGGTCGTCCCGTCACCATGCCGACCCAGGACATGGTGCTGGGTCTGTTCTTCCTGACCACCGACGGTGAGCTCCGTGACACCAAGGGCGAGGGCCGCGCGTTCGGCTCCACGGCCGAGGCGATCATGGCGTTCGACGCCGGCGAGCTGGCGCTCCAGTCGTCCGTCGACATCCGCTTCCCGGTGGGTACCATCCCGCCGCGTGGCTGGGTGCCGCCGGTCGCCGAGGAGGGCGAGCCCGAGTACCAGCCGGGTGACACCTTCCGGCTGCGGACGAGCCTGGGCCGCGCGCTCTTCAACGAGCTGCTGCCCGAGGACTACCCGTTCGTCGACTACTCGGTCGGCAAGAAGCAGCTCTCCGAGATCGTCAACGACCTCGCCGAGCGCTACCCCAAGGTCATCGTGGCGGCGACGCTCGACAACCTGAAGGCGGCGGGCTTCCACTGGGCCACCCGTTCCGGCGTCACCGTCGCCGTTTCGGACATCGTCGTGCCCGAGGCCAAGAAGGCCATCGTCAAGGGCTACGAGGACCAGGACGAGAAGGTCCAGAAGCAGTACGAGCGCGGTCTGATCACCAAGGACGAGCGCACGCAGGAGCTCATCGCGATCTGGACCAAGGCGACCAACGAGGTTGCCGAGGCGATGAACGCGAACTTCCCCAAGACGAACCCCATCTTCATGATGGTTGACTCGGGTGCCCGAGGAAACATGATGCAGATGCGTCAGATCGCCGGTATGCGTGGTCTGGTGTCCAACGCCAAGAACGAGACGATTCCTCGTCCCATCAAGGCGTCCTTCCGTGAGGGCCTCACCGTTCTGGAGTACTTCATCTCCACGCACGGTGCCCGTAAGGGTCTGGCGGACACCGCCCTGCGTACCGCCGACTCGGGTTACCTGACCCGTCGTCTGGTGGACGTCTCGCAGGACGTGATCATTCGCGAGGAGGACTGCGGCACCGACCGCGGCCTCAAGCTGAAGATCGCGGTCAAGGGCGCCGACGGCGTGCTCCGCAAGACGGACGACGTCGAGACCTCGGTCTACGCCCGCATGCTCGCCGAGGACGTCGTCGTCGACGGCAAGGTCATCGCGCCTGCCAACGTCGACCTCGGTGACGTCCTGATCGACGCCCTGGTGGGCGCCGGCGTCGAGGAGGTCAAGACCCGTTCGGTCCTGACCTGTGAGTCCGCGGTCGGCACCTGTGCCTTCTGCTACGGACGCTCGCTCGCCACCGGCAAGCTGGTCGACATCGGTGAGGCGGTCGGCATCATCGCCGCCCAGTCCATCGGTGAGCCCGGTACCCAGCTGACGATGCGTACCTTCCACACCGGTGGTGTGGCGGGGGACGACATCACGCAGGGTCTGCCGCGTGTCGTCGAGCTCTTCGAGGCCCGTACGCCCAAGGGTGTCGCCCCGATCTCGGAGGCCAAGGGCCGCGTCCGGATCGAGGAGACCGAGAAGACGAAGAAGCTCGTCGTCACCCCGGACGACGGAAGCGAGGAGACGCCGTTCCCGATCTCCAAGCGTGCCCGTCTGCTGGTCGGCGAGGGCGACGCGGTCGAGGTGGGCCAGAAGCTCACCGTCGGTGCGACCAACCCGCACGACGTGCTGCGGATCCTCGGTCAGCGCGCGGTCCAGGTCCACCTGGTCGGCGAAGTCCAGAAGGTCTACAACTCGCAGGGCGTGTCGATCCACGACAAGCACATCGAGATCATCATCCGGCAGATGCTGCGCCGCGTGACGATCATCGAGTCCGGCGACGCGGAGCTGCTGCCGGGCGAGCTGGTCGAGCGGTCGAAGTTCGAGGTCGAGAACCGTCGTGTGGTCACCGAGGGCGGTCACCCCGCCTCCGGCCGTCCGCAGCTGATGGGTATCACCAAGGCCTCGCTCGCCACCGAGTCGTGGCTGTCGGCGGCGTCCTTCCAGGAGACGACCAGGGTCCTGACCGACGCGGCGATCAACGCCAAGTCGGACTCCCTGATCGGCCTCAAGGAGAACGTCATCATCGGTAAGCTCATCCCGGCCGGTACGGGTCTGTCCCGCTACCGCAACATCCGGGTCGAGCCGACCGAGGAAGCCAAGGCCGCGATGTACTCGGCCGTCGGCTACGACGACATCGACTACTCGCCGTTCGGCACGGGCTCCGGCCAGGCCGTTCCGCTGGAGGACTACGACTACGGTCCGTACAACCAGTAAGCGAGTCGTTCGGCCGCAGGGCGGCCACCCCGTTGCGTACGGGGTGGCCGCCCTGCGGCGTATCCAGGGGCCGGCGCGTCGCGGCGTACCGTCGTGAGGGCCCTCCGCCGGTCCTCTGCGGGATCGCGGCCGCCGGGTCGGCCGGCCGGGGTCGCGACGGGTGGGGGAGTGGGGCTGTGCGGCTCGTACGGGACCGGCGGTGACCGGCCCCGTTGTGATGGACAGCATTTGTTTTGACCGGAGTCCGTGAGGTAGGTACGCTCAAGCCTTGTGCCTGGGGTGTGCCTGGGCTCGGGTGCGTGTCCTCAACCGCATCGCGAGTCCGTAAGTGGCCACCGCAATCTGCGCCTCTCCCGCCCTCGGGCAGGAGCTTGCAGTATTCGACACACCCGACCGCGTGGGTCGGTGTGTTCCAGGTTAGTTTCAACGAACGGCACACAGAAACCGGAGAAGTAGTGCCTACGATCCAGCAGCTGGTCCGGAAGGGCCGGCAGGACAAGGTCGAGAAGAACAAGACGCCCGCGCTCGAGGGTTCGCCCCAGCGTCGTGGTGTCTGCACGCGTGTGTTCACGACCACCCCGAAGAAGCCGAACTCGGCGCTCCGTAAGGTCGCGCGTGTGCGTCTGACCTCCGGTATCGAGGTCACGGCCTACATCCCGGGTGAGGGACACAACCTGCAGGAGCACTCCATCGTGCTCGTGCGTGGTGGCCGTGTGAAGGACCTGCCGGGTGTTCGCTACAAGATCATCCGCGGTTCGCTCGACACCCAGGGTGTCAAGAACCGCAAGCAGGCCCGAAGCCGCTACGGCGCCAAGAAGGAGAAGTAAGAATGCCTCGTAAGGGCCCCGCCCCGAAGCGCCCGGTCATCATCGACCCGGTCTACAGCTCTCCTCTTGTCACCTCGCTGATCAACAAGATCCTCCTCGACGGCAAGCGTTCCACCGCCGAGCGGATCGTGTACGGCGCCATGGAAGGCCTCCGCGAGAAGACCGGCGCTGACCCGGTCATCACGCTGAAGCGCGCGCTTGAGAACGTCAAGCCCTCGCTCGAGGTCAAGTCCCGCCGTGTCGGTGGCGCCACCTACCAGGTGCCGATCGAGGTCAAGCCCGGTCGTGCCGCTACCCTCTCGCTGCGCTGGATCGTGGGTTACTCCCGCGCCCGTCGCGAGAAGACGATGACCGAGCGCCTCATGAACGAGCTGCTCGACGCCTCCAACGGTCTTGGCGCTGCCGTCAAGAAGCGCGAGGACACCCACAAGATGGCCGAGTCGAACAAGGCCTTCGCGCACTACCGCTGGTAGTCGCTACCCACATCGAGACCGAGAGAAGATTGAGCCTTATGGCCACCACTTCGCTTGACCTGGCCAAGGTCCGCAACATTGGGATCATGGCCCACATCGACGCGGGCAAGACGACCACCACTGAGCGGATTCTGTTCTACACCGGCGTCTCGTACAAGATCGGTGAAGTCCACGACGGCGCTGCCACGATGGACTGGATGGAGCAGGAGCAGGAGCGCGGCATCACGATCACGTCGGCCGCGACGACCTGTCACTGGCCGCTCAATGATGTTGACCACACGATCAACATCATTGACACCCCGGGTCACGTGGACTTCACGGTCGAGGTGGAGCGTTCGCTCCGCGTCCTCGACGGTGCCGTCACCGTGTTCGACGGTGTGGCTGGTGTCGAGCCGCAGTCCGAGACTGTCTGGCGTCAGGCGGACCGCTACGGCGTGCCGCGTATCTGCTTCGTCAACAAGCTCGACCGCACCGGTGCTGAGTTCCACCGCTGTGTCGACATGATCGTCGACCGCCTCGGTGCGGTTCCGCTGGTCATGCAGCTCCCCATCGGCGCCGAAGCCGACTTCAAGGGCGTCGTCGACCTCGTGACGATGAAGGCCTTTGTCTGGTCGGACGAGACCGCCAAGGGCGAGATGTACGACACCGTCGACATCCCGGACACCCACGTCGAGGCGGCTCAGGAGTGGCGCGGAAAGCTGCTCGAGGCCGTCTCCGAGAACGACGACCAGATGATGGAGCTGTACCTCGAGGGCATCGAGCCCACCGAGGACCAGCTCTACGACGCCATCCGTCGCATCACGCTGGCGTCCAAGGGCAGCGCGGACTCCGTCACGGTCACCCCGGTGTTCTGTGGCACGGCGTTCAAGAACAAGGGCGTTCAGCCCCTGCTCGACGCCGTCGTCCGCTACCTGCCTTCCCCCCTGGACGTCGAGGCCATCGAAGGCCACGACGTCAAGGACCCCGAGGTTGTCGTCAAGCGCAAGCCCTCGGACGACGAGCCGTTCTCCGGTCTCGCGTTCAAGATCGCTAGCGACCCGCACCTGGGCAAGCTCACCTTCGTCCGGATCTACTCCGGTCGCCTCGAGGCCGGCACCGCGGTGCTGAACTCGGTCAAGGGCAAGAAGGAGCGCATCGGCAAGATCTACCGTATGCACGCGAACAAGCGTGAGGAGATCGCGTCGGTGGGCGCCGGTGACATCGTCGCCGTCATGGGTCTGAAGCAGACCACCACGGGTGAGACGCTGTGTGACGACAAGAACCCGGTGATCCTGGAGTCCATGGACTTCCCGGCGCCGGTCATTCAGGTCGCCATCGAGCCCAAGTCCAAGGGTGACCAGGAGAAGCTGGGTGTCGCCATCCAGCGCCTCTCGGAGGAGGACCCCTCCTTCCAGGTGCACTCCGACGAGGAGACCGGCCAGACCATCATCGGTGGTATGGGCGAGCTTCACCTCGAGGTGCTCGTCGACCGCATGAAGCGCGAGTTCCGCGTCGAGGCGAACGTCGGCAAGCCGCAGGTCGCCTACCGCGAGACGATCCGCAAGACCGTCGAGCGCATTGACTACACGCACAAGAAGCAGACTGGTGGTACCGGCCAGTTCGCGAAGGTGCAGATCGCCCTCGAGCCCATCGAGGGTGGCGACTCGTCCTACGAGTTCGTCAACAAGGTCACCGGTGGCCGCATCCCCCGTGAGTACATTCCCTCGGTGGACGCGGGTGCCCAGGAAGCCATGCAGTTCGGCATCCTGGCCGGTTACGAGATGGTCGGCGTCCGCGTCACCCTTCTCGACGGTGGTTACCACGAGGTCGACTCCTCCGAGCTCGCCTTCAAGATCGCCGGTTCGCAGGCGTTCAAGGAGGGTGCCCGCAAGGCGTCCCCCGTGCTCCTCGAGCCGATGATGGCCGTCGAGGTCACCACGCCCGAGGACTACATGGGCGACGTGATCGGCGACCTCAACTCCCGCCGTGGCCAGATTCAGGCCATGGAGGAGCGCAGCGGCGCTCGCGTCGTGAAGGGCCTCGTGCCTCTCTCGGAGATGTTCGGCTACGTCGGAGACCTCCGCAGCAAGACCTCGGGTCGCGCAAGCTACTCGATGCAGTTCGACTCCTACGCCGAGGTTCCGCGGAACGTCGCCGAGGAGATCATCGCGAAGGCCAAGGGCGAGTAACTCTCCCGAGTTGACGCTTTAGGCTTATCACCGGAGCCCGGTGGGGCATTTGACGCGACGCGCGAGCGATGCGGCGAATGTCCCCGGGCCCCGGCATCCCAGCAAAGATCACCTGGCGCCGATGAAGCAAGGCGTACAGAACCACTCAGGAGGACCCCAGTGGCGAAGGCAAAGTTCGAGCGGACTAAGCCGCACGTCAACATCGGCACCATCGGTCACATCGACCACGGTAAGACGACCCTCACGGCCGCCATTACCAAGGTGCTGCACGACGCGTACCCGGACCTGAACGAGGCCTCGGCCTTCGACCAGATCGACAAGGCTCCCGAAGAGCGCCAGCGCGGTATCACCATCTCGATCGCGCACGTCGAGTACCAGACGGAGTCGCGTCACTACGCGCACGTCGACTGCCCGGGTCACGCCGACTACATCAAGAACATGATCACGGGTGCGGCGCAGATGGACGGCGCCATCCTCGTGGTCGCGGCCACCGACGGCCCGATGCCGCAGACCAAGGAGCACGTGCTCCTGGCCCGCCAGGTCGGCGTCCCCTACATCGTTGTCGCGCTGAACAAGGCCGACATGGTGGACGACGAGGAGATCCTGGAGCTCGTCGAGCTCGAGGTTCGTGAGCTCCTCTCCGAGTACGAGTTCCCGGGCGACGACCTTCCGGTCGTCAAGGTCTCGGCGCTCAAGGCTCTTGAGGGTGACAAGGAGTGGGGCCAGACCGTCCTCGACCTGATGAAGGCCGTCGACGAGTCGATCCCGCAGCCCGAGCGTGACGTCGAGAAGCCGTTCCTCATGCCGATCGAGGACGTCTTCACGATCACCGGTCGTGGCACCGTCGTCACCGGTCGTATCGAGCGTGGTGTCCTCAAGGTCAACGAGACCGTCGACATCGTCGGTATCAAGACCGAGAAGGTCACCACCACGGTCACCGGTATCGAGATGTTCCGCAAGCTGCTCGACGAGGGCCAGGCCGGTGAGAACGTCGGTCTGCTCCTCCGTGGCATCAAGCGCGAGGACGTCGAGCGCGGCCAGGTCATCATCAAGCCGGGTTCGGTCACGCCGCACACCGAGTTCGAGGCGCAGTCCTACATCCTGTCGAAGGACGAGGGTGGCCGTCACACCCCGTTCTTCAACAACTACCGCCCGCAGTTCTACTTCCGTACCACGGACGTAACGGGCGTTGTGACCCTTCCCGAGGGCACCGAGATGGTCATGCCGGGCGACAACACCCTCATGAACGTCTCGCTGATCCAGCCCGTCGCCATGGAAGAGGGCCTGAAGTTCGCCATCCGTGAGGGTGGCCGGACCGTGGGCGCCGGCCAGGTCACCAAGATCGTCAAGTAATTACCTGACTGTCTGACCTGGTTGCTCCGCACAGAGCACCGAGAAGGGCCCCGGCCCGCCGCGCGAGCGGTGGACCGGGGCCCTTCTGTGTGTCCGGGGGCCGGGCCCGGCGGCCTACGCGGGCCGCCAGATCCAGGGCACGGCGTCCGGGCCCAGGCCCACGACGCTCGGCCGGCCCTCGGCGTCGACGTGGAGCGCGGTGCCGTCGAGGGCCGCGGGCCCCTGGGTCCGTACGTGGAGTCCGCTGCTCGTACGGAGCTGGACCCGGCCCTCCGCGGTGCGGCCGAGCAGGACGGCACCCCGGGGCGCCGCCGCCGCGGTGACGGGTCCGTACCCGCCGAAGTCGTCGCGCTCCACGACGGCGCCCGAGCGCACGGTGGTCAGCCCCGCCTGCGCCTCGGCCCGGTAGAACACCTCCACGGACCCGTCAGCGGCCGTGAGAGCGGCCGGTGCCACACCGGGCACCGGAGCCTCGTCGAGCTGGGTGCGGGCGGTCAGCGCCTCCCCCGGCGCGTCCTGCGTCCAGTGGTGCACCGCGTGATGGCCCGCCGCGAAGACATGCACGCGGCCCGCCCCGTCGACGGCGGCGGCGAACCCGTCCTGCACCTGGCCGCCGCCCGTGTCACGCCAGCCGCTCCACCGCCCGGCCGCGGAGCGCACCCGGGTACTGAGCCCGCCCTCGGCGTTCCGTACGAAGAGGTGGACCCGTCCGTCCGGGGCGGCGAGGGCGACCGGTATGCCGATCCGGCGCCCGTGGTCCCGTCCCCGGGCGGGATTGCCGAGGCCCCGCCAGGCGCTGAACCCGCCGCCGGGGGAACGCTGTTCCAGCAGGACGATCTCGCGCTCGTTGTCACTGCCGTGCCCGCCGAGCGCCGCGAAACGCAGCCCGAACAGGAGCTGCCTGCCGTCGGTGAGGGTGGCCGAGCCGAGTACGGGGGCGAGCGGGCCGCCGCCGAGGTCGTCGGGAGCGTCCCAGGTCCCGCTGCCGGGCGCGCTCTCACGCCACCGGACGGCCCGCAGACCCAGCACGCCGTACGCGACCAGCGGGCCGTCCGGTCCGGCGGCGAGGGCCGGCCTGGCCCCCGGGTAGCGGTGGTGGGTGGAGCGGACCCAGCCCTTCCTGTTGGTCAGGGGCCGGTCGCCGCCCACGTTGTAGTCCCCGCAGCCGGCCGGGTTGCCGCACTCCCAGTCGGGCGAGCCGCCGTAGGGGACGAGGTGGCCGGCCTTCCGGGTGAGCACGGCCGGCGGCAGGTTCTTGGGCCAGTGGCGGTTGTAGTAGCCGCGGAACGAGCTGGCGACGAAGGCGGGCACGGTTCCGCCGCTCCGGGTGGACCGGGCCGACCAGCGGATCATCGCCGCCCAGGCGAAACAGGCCGCCGCGGTGTGGTCGGCGTGGTCGGAGTACCCGCGCTGTTCGCTGTCCCGCCGGCGGACGGCCTCGGTGCTGTGCTGGATGTCCGGATCGGGGTCCAGGGTGTGGACGACGGTCGGCCGGTACCGCTCCAGCAGTCCCGCGAGTACGTCGACGAGCCCCTCGTACGTATACGAACCCGCCCTGCGGACAGGGGAGTTGTCGGCGACCACGGTTCGCAGGACGAGGTGCCGGTCGTGCCAGAGGCTCGGCAGTCCCAGGCGGCCGTGCGAGGTGTGCATGGCCGTGCCGAGGAAGATCAGCTCGACCCGGCGGGTGCCGTCGGCCAGGACGTCGCACTCGGCCAGGTGCCGGCCGTGCAGCGTCACCACGGACCGCTGCCAGGGGGTGAACCCGTCGAGGCCGAGCAAGGTGGCGTACGCCTGGCGGAGCCCCTGCTGGCGCGAGGAGGAGTACGCGGACCTGTCCGGGGCCGGGTGGGGCGCACCGGGGATCTTGTTGACACCGTCGGCCTCGCCCGCGGTGAGGTAGACGCAGACCAGGGGAGTCCCGGAGTCGAGGGTCTCCCGGGCGTCCGGGTTCATGAAGTACAGGTCGTCGTCCGGGTGGGCGAGGATCTGCATCAGCCGGGCCCGCCCGGAGGAGCTGATCGGGAAGCCCGGAGCCGGATTCGGCATCGGGTTCCGGCGCCGGGGGGCCGGCACGGAACAGGCGGTGAGCACCGCCAGGCCGGTGGCCGCCATCACCGCCGTCCGTCTGCGGACACCGGTTTCTGGCAGAGCAGGTCGATCCGTCACGCCGCGCACCCTTCGCATTCCGCTTCCCCCGCAGCGGGCGTGAGGGATGCCCTGGGCTGCGTACCACCGCTTCGACGCGGGTCACGGCCGGCAGGGCCGTTCCCGCGAGGGAGTAGACGGGCGCGGGGACGTAAGGGTTGCCCTGCTCAGGACCCGGGTGCGCGGACCGTGAAGACGTCGACGGGGTTCTCCGACTCCAGGGCGAAGCCGTGGCCCTGGTGGGCGGGGGAGAGGGGGAAGTGCTCCAGGTCGGGGCGCGCGTCACGACCGGGGGAGTTTCCCGGGGACGGGCGGAAGCCCCGCAGGTGCGGCCGTTCGTGCCCGCGTTTGACCAAACGACCCCGGGGGGTAAGATCCTCCGCCCGATTGGCCAGGCTCGTGCCCCGTATGGCACACTGACCAGGTTGCTCGGTTGAGTGTCAATGCTGCGCGCCTCCCGCCGGGAGGACCGGAAGCGAGTCCCACGGTACTCGTCGACCCCATGCGGGTCGGACGTACGGGAATCTTTCGGGAAGTTAGGCAGGGCGCCGACCAGGCACCCGGTGGGTGTTCCGCCCCCGGTCGCGAGGTCTGAGGGCCCGCACCCCCTTGGTTGGGAAATCCTTCGGGAGATCTTCGTAGAGGGGATGCGACACGCCCGACCGCGTGGGTCGGAGACGGAGTTACGAGAACCCCCGGGTTCCAGAGCGTTACTGAGAGACAGGACTACTAGTAGCCATGGCGGGACAGAAGATCCGCATCCGGCTCAAGGCCTACGACCACGAGGTCATCGACTCCTCGGCGAAGAAGATCGTCGAGACGGTGACCCGCACTGGTGCGTCGGTCGCGGGCCCGGTGCCGCTGCCCACTGAGAAGAACGTGTACTGCGTCATCAAGTCGCCGCACAAGTACAAGGACTCTCGCGAGCACTTCGAGATGCGCACGCACAAGCGCCTCATCGACATTCTCGACCCCACGCCGAAGACGGTTGACTCGCTGATGCGCCTCGACCTGCCGGCTGGCGTCGACATCGAGATCAAGCTCTGAGGGGACGGGCCGAGATGAGCAAGAACATCAAGGGCGTCCTGGGCGAGAAGCTCGGCATGACCCAGGTCTGGGACGAGAACAACCGGGTTGTCCCGGTGACCGTCGTCAAGGCCGGGCCGTGCGTCGTGACGCAGGTTCGTACGAACGACAGCGACGGCTACGAGTCGGTCCAGATCGCCTTCGGCGAGATCGACCCTCGCAAGGTGAACAAGCCCCTCAAGGGCCACTTCGCCAAGGCCGACGTGACCCCCCGCCGCCACCTGGTGGAGCTCCGCACCCCTGACTCCAGCGAGTACACGCTGGGCCAGGAGATCACTGCCGAGGTGTTCGAGTCCGGCGTCAAGGTTGACGTCACGGGCAAGAGCAAGGGCAAGGGCTTCGCCGGTGTCATGAAGCGTCACAACTTCAAGGGCCTCGGCGCCGGTCACGGCGTCCAGCGCAAGCACCGTTCCCCCGGTTCGATCGGTGGCTGCGCCACCCCTGGGCGTGTCTTCAAGGGCATGCGCATGGCCGGCCGGATGGGTAACGAGCGCGTCACCACCCAGAACCTGACCATCCACGCGGTTGACGCGGAGAAGGGTCTGCTCCTCATCAAGGGCGCAGTCCCCGGTCCGAACGGCGGCCTCGTCCTGGTCCGTACCGCGGCCAAGGGGGCTTGAGGTAATGAGCACCATTGACATCCTTTCGCCGGCAGGCGACAAGGCCGGTACCGTCGAGCTCCCCGCGGAGATCTTCGACGCGAAGACCAGCGTTCCGCTGATCCACCAGGTCGTTGTCGCACAGCTGGCAGCTGCCCGTCAGGGCACGCACAAGACCAAGCGTCGCGGCGAAGTCCGTGGTGGTGGCCGCAAGCCTTACCGCCAGAAGGGCACCGGCCGCGCGCGCCAGGGTTCGACCCGCGCGCCGCAGTTCGCCGGCGGTGGCGTCGTCCACGGCCCGCAGCCGCGCGACTACTCGCAGCGCACCCCGAAGAAGATGAAGGCCGCCGCCCTGCGCGGTGCCCTCTCCGACCGGGCGCGTCACTCCCGCATCCACGTCGTCACCGGCGTGGTCGAGGGTGGAGTTTCCACGAAGGCCGCCAAGACGCTGTTCGGCAAGATCTCGGAGCGCTCCAACCTGCTCCTGGTCGTCGACCGCGCCGACGAGGCCGCGTGGCTGTCCGCACGCAACCTGCCCCAGGTGCACATCCTGGAGCCGGGCCAGCTGAACACGTACGACGTGATCGTCTCTGACGACGTGGTCTTCACCCAGGCCGCTTTCGAGTCCTTCGTGTCTGGCCCCCAGACCGCTGAGACCGAAGGGAGCGACGCCTGATGAGCGAGGCGACCGTTACCAGCTCGACCATCACGAGCAAGACCTACTCGGACCCGCGTGACGTTCTCGTCAAGCCGGTTGTCTCCGAGAAGAGCTATGCGCTGCTCGACGAGAACAAGTACACGTTCATCGTCGCGCCCGGCTCCAACAAGACCCAGATCAAGCAGGCCGTGGAAGCGGTCTTCTCGGTCAAGGTCACCGGGGTCAACACGATCAACCGGCAGGGCAAGCGCAAGCGGACCAAGACCGGCTTCGGCAAGCGCGCTGACACCAAGCGCGCCATCGTGACCCTCGCCGAGGGCGACCGTATCGACATCTTCGGCGGCCCGACCTCCTGACGGAGGTCGAGTCGTCCGGAATCGGACGAGGACTGAGAAATGGGTATCCGCAAGTACAAGCCGACGACCCCGGGCCGTCGTGGCTCCAGCGTCGCCGACTTTGTCGAGATCACGCGGTCCACGCCGGAGAAGTCGCTGGTCCGCCCCCTGCACAGCAAGGGCGGCCGTAACAACGCCGGTCGTGTGACCGTTCGCCACCAGGGCGGTGGCCACAAGCGCGCCTACCGAGTGATCGACTTCCGTCGTCACGACAAGGACGGCGTGCCGGCCAAGGTCGCGCACATCGAGTACGACCCGAACCGCACCGCGCGCATCGCGCTGCTGCACTACGCGGACGGCGAGAAGCGTTACATCGTCGCTCCCCGTGGCCTGTCGCAGGGTGACCGTGTCGAGAACGGTCCGACCGCAGACATCAAGCCCGGCAACAACCTGGCGCTGCGTAACATCCCGGTCGGTACGACCATCCACGCCATCGAGCTGCGGCCCGGCGGCGGCGCGAAGTTCGCCCGTTCCGCGGGTGCCTCCGTGCAGCTGCTGGCGAAGGAGGGCACCATGGCCCACCTTCGTATGCCGTCGGGTGAGATCCGCCTGGTCGACGCCCGCTGCCGCGCCACCATCGGCGAGGTCGGCAACGCCGAGCAGTCGAACATCAACTGGGGCAAGGCCGGCCGTATGCGCTGGAAGGGCGTTCGCCCGACCGTCCGCGGTGTCGCGATGAACCCGGTTGACCACCCGCACGGTGGTGGTGAAGGCAAGACCTCCGGTGGACGTCACCCGGTCTCGCCGTGGGGTCAGAAGGAAGGTCGTACTCGTTCGCCGAAGAAGGCATCGAACAAGTACATCGTCCGCCGCCGCAAGACGAACAAGAAGCGCTAGGAGCGGGTTTAGATGCCGCGCAGTCTCAAGAAGGGGCCCTTCGTCGACGGCCACCTCATCAAGAAGGTGGACGTACAGAACGAGGCAGGCACCAAGAACGTCATCAAGACCTGGTCCCGTCGCTCGATGATCGTCCCGGCCATGCTGGGTCACACCATCGCGGTGCACAACGGCAAGATCCATGTCCCGGTGTTCGTCACCGAGTCGATGGTCGGCCACAAGCTCGGCGAGTTCTCGCCGACTCGCACCTTCCGCGGCCACGTCAAGGACGACCGGAAGTCGAAGCGCCGCTAAGCGCGGGGTGGAAACGACTATGACTTACACCGAAGGGACAACCATGGAAGCCAGGGCCCAGGCGCGGTACATCCGCGTCACGCCCATGAAGGCCCGCCGAGTGGTGGACCTCATCCGTGGCATGGATGCCACGGAGGCTCAGGCGGTCCTGCGTTTCGCCCCGCAGGCCGCGAGCGTGCCGGTTGGCAAGGTGCTTGACAGCGCCATTGCCAACGCTGCACACAACTACGACCACACCGACGCCTCTTCGCTGGTCATCAGCGAGGCGTACGTGGACGAGGGCCCGACCCTGAAGCGGTTCCGTCCGCGTGCTCAGGGCCGTGCCTACCGGATCCGTAAGCGGACCAGCCACATCACCGTGGTCGTCAGCAGCAAGGAAGGAACCCGGTAATGGGCCAGAAGGTTAACCCGCATGGGTTCCGGCTCGGCATTACCACGGACTTCAAGTCCCGTTGGTACGCCGACAAGCTGTACAAGGACTACGTCAAGGAAGACGTTGCCATTCGTCGCATGATGACGAAGGGCATGGAGCGTGCCGGTATCTCGAAGGTTGAGATCGAGCGCACCCGCGACCGCGTCCGTGTCGACATCCACACCGCCCGCCCGGGCATCGTCATCGGTCGCCGTGGCGCCGAGGCCGACCGCATCCGTGGCGAGCTGGAGAAGCTGACCGGCAAGCAGGTCCAGCTGAACATCCTCGAGGTCAAGAACCCCGAGGTGGACGCTCAGCTGGTGGCCCAGGCCGTCGCCGAGCAGCTCTCCTCCCGCGTCTCCTTCCGTCGTGCCATGCGTAAGAGCATGCAGAGCACGATGAAGGCCGGCGCCAAGGGCATCAAGATCCAGTGCGGCGGTCGCCTCGGCGGCGCCGAGATGTCCCGCTCGGAGTTCTACCGCGAGGGCCGCGTGCCCCTGCACACGCTCCGCGCGAACGTGGACTACGGCTTCTTCGAGGCCAAGACGACCTTCGGCCGTATCGGTGTGAAGGTCTGGATCTACAAGGGCGACGTCAAGAACATCGCCGAGGTCCGCGCCGAGAACGCTGCGGCCCGTGCCGGTAACCGTCCGGCTCGTGGCGCTGAGCGTCCCGCCGGCCGCGGTGGCCGCAGTGGTGGCGAGCGTGGCGGTCGCGGAGGCCGCAAGCCGCAGCAGTCCGCGCCGGCAGCGGAGGCCCCCAAGGCCGACGCTCCCGTCGCCGCTGCTCCGGCTGAGAGCACCGGAACGGAGGCCTGACCGAAATGCTGATCCCCCGTAGGGTCAAGCACCGCAAGCAGCACCACCCGAAGCGCAGCGGTATGTCCAAGGGTGGCACGCAGGTTGCGTTCGGCGAGTACGGCATCCAGGCGCTGTCCCCGGCGTACGTGACGAACCGCCAGATCGAGGCCGCTCGTATCGCGATGACCCGCCACATCAAGCGTGGCGGAAAGGTCTGGATCAACATTTATCCGGACCGTCCCCTGACGAAGAAGCCTGCCGAGACCCGCATGGGTTCCGGTAAGGGTTCTCCCGAGTGGTGGATCGCGAACGTCAAGCCGGGTCGGGTGATGTTCGAGCTGTCCTACCCGAACGAGAAGATTGCTCGTGAGGCGCTTACCCGCGCTGCTCACAAGCTTCCGATGAAGTGCCGGATCGTTCGGCGCGAGGCAGGTGAGTCGTGATGTCGGCCGGTACCAAGGCGTCCGAGCTGCGCGAGCTGGGCAACGAGGAGCTCCTCAACAAGCTCCGCGAGGCCAAGGAAGAGCTGTTCAACCTCCGCTTCCAGGCGGCGACGGGCCAGCTCGAGAACCACGGTCGGCTCAAGTCCGTCCGTAAGGACATCGCCCGGATCTACACCCTGATGCGCGAGCGCGAGCTGGGCATCGAGACGGTGGAGAGCGTCTGATGAGCGAGAAGAATGTGACTGAGACGACTGAGCAGCGCGGATTCCGCAAGACCCGTGAGGGTCTCGTCGTCAGCGACAAGATGGACAAGACCGTCGTCGTCGCTGTCGAGGACCGCGTCAAGCACGCGCTGTACGGCAAGGTCATCCGCCGTACGAACAAGCTCAAGGCCCACGACGAGCAGAACTCTGCCGGCGTCGGCGACCGTGTTGTCATCATGGAGACGCGGCCGCTGTCTGCGACGAAGCGCTGGCGCATCGTCGAGATCCTCGAGAAGGCCAAGTAATCCCTGAGGGGGTTTCCCCTCAGGACAGTTCCGCCAGGCTCGGTGGGGGTCCGCTCCGTAACGGAGTGACCCCCGCCGGGAACCGGCAGACGATCAGGAGATAGACGTGATCCAGCAGGAGTCGCGACTTCGTGTCGCCGACAACACGGGTGCGAAGGAAATTCTCACCATCCGTGTTCTCGGTGGCTCGGGTCGCCGCTACGCGGGCATCGGTGACGTCATCGTCGCCACCGTCAAGGACGCAATCCCCGGTGGCAACGTGAAGAAGGGTGACGTCGTCAAGGCCGTCATCGTTCGCACCGTCAAGGAGCGTCGTCGTCAGGATGGCTCGTACATCCGCTTCGACGAGAACGCTGCCGTCATTCTGAAGAACGACGGCGACCCCCGCGGCACCCGTATCTTCGGCCCGGTGGGCCGAGAGCTGCGCGAGAAGAAGTTCATGAAGATCATCTCGCTCGCGCCGGAGGTGCTGTAAGCATGAAGATCAAGAAGGGCGACCTGGTTCAGGTCATCACCGGTAAGGACAAGGGCAAGCAGGGCAAGGTCATCGTTGCCTACCCTGCTCAGGACCGCGTCCTCGTCGAGGGTGTCAACCGGGTCAAGAAGCACACGAAGGCCGGTCAGACCGCTCGCGGTTCGCAGACCGGTGGCATTGTGACGACCGAGGCCCCCGTCCACGTCAGCAACGTGCAGCTGGTTGTTGAGAAGGACGGCAACAAGGTCGTTACTCGCGTCGGCTACCGCTTTGACGACGAGGGCAACAAGATCCGCGTTGCCAAGCGCACCGGTGAGGACATCTGATGACTACCACCACAGCGCCGCGTCTCAAGACGCGCTACCGCGAGGAAATCGCCGGCAAGCTGCGTGAGGAGTTCTCCTACGAGAACGTCATGCAGGTTCCCGGTCTGGTCAAGATCGTGGTCAACATGGGTGTGGGCGACGCCGCCCGCGACTCCAAGCTGATCGACGGGGCCGTCAAGGACCTCACCACGATCACCGGTCAGAAGCCGGCCGTCACCAAGGCCCGCAAGTCGATCGCGCAGTTCAAGCTGCGCGAGGGGCAGCCGATCGGCTGCCACGTCACCCTCCGTGGTGACCGCATGTGGGAGTTCCTGGACCGTACGCTGTCGCTCGCGCTTCCGCGTATCCGTGACTTCCGCGGCCTGTCGCCGAAGCAGTTCGACGGCCGTGGCAACTACACCTTCGGTCTCACGGAGCAGGTCATGTTCCACGAGATCGACCAGGACAAGATCGACCGGGTCCGGGGCATGGACATCACCGTGGTCACCACGGCGACCAACGACGACGAGGGTCGTGCCCTCCTTCGTCACCTCGGCTTCCCGTTCAAGGAGAACTGACCGTGGCGAAGAAGGCTCTGATCGCTAAGGCCGCCCGTAAGCCGAAGTTCGGCGTCCGCGGGTACACCCGCTGCCAGCGCTGCGGCCGGCCGCACTCCGTCTACCGCAAGTTCGGCCTGTGCCGCGTGTGCCTTCGTGAGATGGCTCACCGTGGCGAGCTGCCGGGCGTGACCAAGAGCTCCTGGTAATTCTCCTTCGCCCCTTGGGCGTTGGGAATACCCGGAGACTCTCGGTAAGCATCTGGTCGGCAGGAGCCCGGCCTCACATGCCGTAGGCTTGTGGGGTTGGGCGCCTGCCGCCCAAGACCGACTTACTACGCCGTAGGTCCCCGCACCGCACCCGTCCCGCCACTGAGTGGGGAGAGGGATGGCGCATACAGGAAACCCCGGCGAGAGAGGCCGAAGGCCAACTCATGACCATGACTGATCCCATCGCAGACATGCTCACGCGTCTGCGCAACGCGAACTCGGCGTATCACGACGACGTCGCGATGCCGCACAGCAAGATCAAGTCGCACATCGCGGAGATCCTCCAGCAGGAGGGCTTCATCACCGGCTGGAAGGTCGAGGACGCCGAGGTTGGAAAGAACCTTGTCCTCGAGCTGAAGTTCGGCCCGAACCGCGAGCGCTCGATCGCCGGCATCAAGCGAATCTCGAAGCCGGGTCTGCGTGTTTACGCAAAGTCCACCAACCTGCCGAAGGTTCTCGGCGGCCTGGGCGTGGCGATCATCTCCACGTCCCACGGTCTCCTGACCGGCCAGCAGGCCAGCAAGAAGGGCGTAGGTGGGGAAGTCCTCGCCTA
The DNA here is from genome assembly GCF_056430475.1 of Streptomyces sp. NPDC045968. NCBI lineage: Bacteria > Bacillati > Actinomycetota > Actinomycetes > Kitasatosporales > Streptomycetaceae > Streptomyces > Streptomyces sp. NPDC045968. The sequence continues at coordinate 249,033 of NZ_JBWKLF010000008.1, forward strand.
CGTCTGGTAGTCGGGAACGGAGGAACAGCTCATGTCGCGAATCGGCAAGCTCCCCATCCAGGTTCCCGCCGGTGTGGACGTCACCATCGATGGCCGCACGGTAGCGGTGAAGGGCCCCAAGGGCACCCTCTCGCACACCGTTGCCGCGCCGATCGAGGTCACCAAGGGTGAGGACGGCGTGCTCAACGTCGTCCGCCCTAACGACGAGCGTCAGAACAAGGCCCTTCACGGCCTGTCCCGCACGCTGGTGGCGAACATGATCACCGGCGTGACCTCGGGATACAGCAAGGCGCTCGAGATCAGCGGTGTCGGTTACCGAGTCCAGGCGAAGGGCTCCAACCTGGAGTTCGCCCTGGGTTACAGCCACCCGATCCTCATCGAGGCTCCGGAAGGCATCACCTTCAAGGTCGAGTCGCCCACGAAGTTCAGTGTCGAGGGCATCGACAAGCAGAAGGTCGGCGAGGTCTCCGCGAAGATCCGCAAGCTGCGGAAGCCCGACCCGTACAAGGCCAAGGGCGTCAAGTACGCCGGCGAGGTTATCCGCCGCAAGGTCGGAAAGGCGGGTAAGTAAGCCATGGCATACGGTGTAAAGATCGCCAAGGGTGACGCCTACAAGCGTGCCGCCCTCAAGCGCCGCCACATCCGCGTCCGCAAGCACATCTCCGGTTCGCCGGAGCGGCCGCGCCTGGTTGTGACGCGTTCCAACCGCCACATGGTGGCTCAGGTCATCGACGACATCGCGGGCCACACGCTCGCGTCGGCGTCGACCCTGGACGCCTCCATCCGTGGTGGCGAGGGTGACAAGAGCACCCTGGCCAAGCAGGTCGGGGCCCTGGTCGCCGAGCGCGCCAAGGCCGCAGGCGTCGAGGCCGTCGTGTTTGACCGCGGTGGTAACCAGTACGCCGGGCGGATTGCCGCTCTGGCTGACGCCGCCCGTGAAGCCGGGCTGAAGTTCTAAGCCCCGGTTCCTACGCACAGCGGACGTAACAGAGAGAGGTAATTCCAATGGCTGGACCCCAGCGCCGCGGAAGCGGTGCCGGTGGCGGCGAGCGGCGGGACCGGAAGGGCCGTGACGGTGGCGCAAGCGCCGCCGAGAAGACCGCGTACGTCGAGCGCGTCGTCGCGATCAACCGCGTCGCCAAGGTTGTGAAGGGTGGTCGTCGCTTCAGCTTTACCGCGCTTGTCGTGGTAGGCGATGGTGACGGCACCGTCGGTGTCGGATACGGCAAGGCCAAGGAAGTTCCCGCGGCCATCGCCAAGGGCGTTGAAGAGGCCAAGAAGAGCTTCTTCAAGGTTCCGCGTATCCAGGGCACCATCCCTCACCCGATCCAGGGCGAGAAGGCTGCGGGCGTCGTTCTGCTCAAGCCTGCTTCCCCCGGTACCGGTGTGATCGCGGGTGGCCCGGTGCGCGCCGTTCTGGAGTGCGCCGGCGTTCACGACATCCTGTCGAAGTCGCTCGGTTCTTCGAACCCGATCAACATCGTGCATGCGACCGTGGCGGCCCTTCAGGGCCTGCAGCGTCCCGAGGAGATCGCGGCTCGCCGTGGTCTGCCCCTCGAGGACGTCGCCCCCGCGGCTCTGCTTCGTGCACGTGCGGGAGCGGGTGCGTAATGGCTCGCCTCAAGATCACGCAGACGAAGTCGTACATCGGCAGCAAGCAGAACCACCGCGACACACTGCGTTCGCTCGGGCTCAAGCGCCTGAACGACTCGGTTGTCAAGGAGGACCGCCCCGAGTTCCGCGGAATGGTTCACACCGTCCGCCACCTCGTGACGGTTGAGGAGGTTGACTGACATGGCGGAGAACAGCCCGCTGAAGGCCCACAACCTCCGGCCTGCCCCGGGCGCCAAGACCGCCAAGACCCGTGTGGGTCGTGGTGAGGCGTCCAAGGGTAAGACCGCAGGCCGTGGTACCAAGGGTACGAAGGCTCGTTACCAGGTTCCGGAGCGCTTCGAGGGTGGCCAGATGCCCCTCCACATGCGTCTCCCGAAGCTCAAGGGCTTCAAGAACCCGTTCCGCACGGAGTACCAGGTCGTGAACCTGGACAAGCTCGCGACGCTCTACCCCGAGGGTGGAGAGGTCACGGTGGCCGATCTGGTCGCCAAGGGCGCTGTGCGCAACAACCACCTCGTCAAGGTCCTCGGACAGGGCGAGATCTCCGTGGCGCTGCAGGTTTCGGTTGACGCCGTTTCCGGCTCCGCCAAGGAGAAGATTGCCGCTGCGGGCGGCACTGTCACCGAGCTCGTCTGAGACAACTCGGACAAGCTGGTGGCCTGAACATCCGACCGGGGATGCCTCTCATATGGGGCATCCCCGGTTGGTCGTTCCTAGGGGGGCATGGTCGCCGGTAAGGTGGCCAGCGTTGTTGTGTGCTAACCCCCTGGGCGCCAGCCCGGGGACCTTTGACTGTTACCTAATCGTCGATCCTCAAGACCGTCACCTCTACGCATTGCGCGGGGGTCGCAGGAGGCACCGTGCTCACCGCGTTCGCCCGGGCGTTCAAGACGCCCGACCTGCGCAAGAAGCTGTTCTTCACGCTCGGCATCATCGTGCTCTACCGTCTCGGGGCACACATTCCCGTCCCGGGAGTGAGCTACGAAAACGTCCAGACCTGTGTCAATCAGGCAAGCGAGGGCAACAACAGCCTCTTCGGCCTGGTGAACATGTTCAGCGGTGGTGCACTGCTGCAGATCACGATCTTCGCGCTCGGCATCATGCCGTACATCACGGCCAGCATCATTCTTCAGCTGCTGACCGTCGTCATCCCCAGGCTCGAAGCCCTCAAGAAGGAGGGACAGTCGGGCCAGGGCAAGATCACGCAGTACACGCGTTATCTGACCGTCGCGCTCGCCATCCTCCAGGGCACCGGCCTGGTGGCGACCGCCCGTAGCGGCGCACTGTTCAGCGGCTGCCCTGTCGCCGACCAGATCGTGCCGAACCAGTCGATCTTCACGACGGTCGTCATGGTCCTCACCATGACCGCCGGAACCGCCGCCGTGATGTGGCTCGGTGAGCTCATCACCGACCGCGGCATCGGCAACGGCATGTCGATCCTGATGTTCATCTCGATCGCCGCCAGCTTCCCCGGCGCCCTGTGGGCCATCAAGACGAGCGGCAAGCTCGCGGACGGCTGGATCGAGTTCGCCACCGTCATCCTCATCGGCTTCGTGATGGTCGGGCTCGTCGTCTTCGTCGAGCAGGCCCAGCGCCGTATCCCGGTGCAGTACGCGAAGCGCATGATCGGGCGCAGGTCCTACGGCGGTACGTCCACGTACATCCCGCTGAAGGTGAACCAGGCGGGTGTGATTCCCGTCATCTTCGCTTCTTCGCTGCTCTACATCCCGGCCCTGATCGTCCAGTTCTCCAACTCCACTGCGGGCTGGGCGACATGGATCAAGGATCACTTCGTCAAGGGTGACCACCCGTACTACATCGCGACGTACTTCCTGTTGATCGTGTTCTTCGCCTTCTTCTACGTGGCGATCTCGTTCAACCCCGAGGAAGTCGCCGACAACATGAAGAAGTATGGTGGCTTCATCCCGGGCATCCGGGCTGGTCGCCCGACCGCCGAGTACCTGAGCTACGTGCTCAACAGGATCACTTGGCCGGGCTCGCTGTATCTGGGTCTGATCGCTCTTGTGCCGACGATGGCGTTGGCAGGCTTCGGCGGAGCCAACCAGAACTTCCCGTTCGGCGGGACGAGCATCCTCATCATCGTGGGTGTGGGTCTGGAAACCGTGAAGCAGATCGAGAGTCAGCTCCAGCAGCGCAATTACGAAGGGTTCCTCCGCTGATGCGAATCGTCCTCGTCGGGCCGCCCGGTGCCGGCAAGGGAACGCAGGCTGCGTACCTTGCCAAGAACCTGTCGATTCCGCACATCTCCACGGGCGACCTCTTCCGCGCCAACATCAGCCAGGGCACCGACCTTGGCAAGCAGGCCCGCGCCTACATGGACGCGGGGCAGCTGGTGCCGGACGAGGTCACCATCGGGATGGCCAAGGACCGCATGTCCCAGCCGGACGCCGCCGACGGCTTCCTGCTCGACGGCTTCCCCCGCAATGTGGGACAGGCCGAGGCTCTCGACGGGATCCTCCGGAGCGAGAGCGTCAAGCTGGACGCGGTTCTGGACCTCGAGGTCCCCGAGGACGAGGTGGTCAAGCGCATCGCCGGCCGCCGCATCTGCCGGAACGACAGCGCGCACGTCTTCCACGTGACGTACAACCAGCCGAAGACCGAGGGCGTCTGCGACGCCTGCGGCGGCGAGCTGTACCAGCGGGACGACGACAGCGAGGAGACGGTCAGGACCCGGCTGGAGGTCTACCACACGGAGACCGAGCCGATCATCGACTACTACAGGGCCCAGGGCCTGGTGGTCACCATCTCCGCGCTCGGCAAGGTCACGGACGTGACCGAGCGGGCCATGGAGGCTCTCAAGAAGTCCGACGAGGGCTGAGACCTCCCGCAACACCTTCACAGTCGGCCGCGGCGCCTCAGGGCGTCGCGGCCGACTGTTTGCGCCGTATCGTGGGGTACGCCGCACCCGTATCCCTCAGACGCAGAGAGGCGCCGAGCAATGGTGCAGATCAAGACCCCCGAGCAGATCGCGAAGATGCGCGAGGCCGGCCTGGTGGTCGCCGCCATTCACGCCGCCACCCGCGAGGCGGCCGTGCCCGGCGCCACCACGAAGGACCTGGACGAGGTCGCGCGCAAGGTGATCGCCGACCACGGTGCGAAGTCGAACTTCCTCGGGTACGGCGGATTCCCCGCGACCATCTGCACCTCGGTGAACGAGGTCGTCGTGCACGGCATCCCGGACGAGAAGACGGTCCTCAAGGACGGCGACATCATCTCGATCGACGCCGGCGCGATCATCGACGGCTGGCACGGCGACGCCGCCTACACCGCGTTCGTCGGTACGGGGCACGCCCCGGAGCTCGTGGAGCTGTCCCGGGTGACCGAGGAGTCGATGTGGGCCGGGATCGCCGCGATGAAGGTGAACAACCGCCTCGTGGACATCTCGAAGGCGATCGAGTCCTACATCCGCCGCCAGCCCCGTCCGGCCACCGGCAAGTACGGGATCATCGAGGACTACGGCGGCCACGGCATCGGCACCGAGATGCACATGGACCCGCACCTGCTGAACTACGTCTCCCGCAAGCGCGGCAAGGGCATCAAGCTGGTCCCGGGCGTCTGCCTGGCCATCGAGCCGATGGTGTCCCTCGGTACGGCGCAGACGAAGGTCCTCGCCGACGAGTGGACGGTCCTGACGACGGACGGCACCTGGTCCTCGCACTGGGAGCACTCGATCGCTCTGACGGAGCAGGGACCGCTGGTCCTGACGGCTCCCGACTGCGGGCGCGCGAAGCTGGCCCAGTACGGGATCGAGGCGGCGCCGGACCCGCTGGGGTGACCGCGCTCAGGCGGGCGGAGCCCGGCACAGCCGGCCGAAGCCTGCGAGGCGCCCCGGCGCCGAGCCCGCGAGGGCGGCGTGGAGGAGGGGCCGGGATCGAGGCGGCGCCGGACCCGCTGGGGTGAGGCCGGCCCGCCCGGCAGGTCTAAGGATCACCGATGGTGGGCAAACTTGACGGATTCGTCTTTTCGGGTCCGCTGACGTAGACTGACTCGTCGGCTCTCGTGCATCCGTGTGTCCTCATGCGGAGGACGGAGTCGATCAAGGTAGCCGATTCGAAAGGCGAAGCGTGGCCAAGAAGCAAGGTGCCATCGAAATTGAGGGCACCGTGATCGAGTCCCTCCCGAACGCGATGTTCAGGGTGGAGCTCCAGAACGGTCACAAAGTCCTCGCGCACATCAGCGGCAAGATGCGGATGCACTACATCCGTATCCTCCCGGATGACCGGGTCGTGGTGGAGCTCTCTCCGTACGACCTGACGCGTGGCCGGATCGTCTACCGATACAAGTAGATCTTGCCCACATCGCGCTTCGGCGTGGTGGTGGCACTGACCCGGAGAACCTGACATCCCATGAAGGTCAAGCCGAGCGTCAAGAAGATCTGCGACAAGTGCAAGGTGATCCGCCGTCACGGTCGGGTCATGGTCATCTGCGACAACCTGCGCCACAAGCAGCGCCAGGGCTGAAGCACGACCCCCTGCATCTCGCAGACTTCGCGCGACGCACGTAATACGTACATACGCAGTGCCCGTCCAAGCCACGGCTGACGACACCTCCGGCGGGGGCCGGGGACCCGGACGTACCACCTCAGTACTTCGTACGAGAGGTCGGCGGCCGGGAGTGACACTGTGGAAGACCCCCGAAATGACAACTGGAGCCATTGAATGGCACGCGTTTCAGGTGTTGACATCCCGCGCGAAAAGCGCGTGGAGGTTGCCCTCACCTACGTCTTCGGCATCGGGCGCACCCGGTCCAAGGAGATCCTCGCCACCACCGGCGTGAACCCGAACACCCGCGTTCGTGACCTGGCCGAAGAGGACCTGGTCAAGATCCGCGAGTACGTGGACGCCAACCTCCGCACCGAGGGTGACCTCCGTCGCGAGATTCAGGCCGACATCCGCCGCAAGGTCGAGATCGGTTGCTACCAGGGCATCCGTCACCGCCGCGGTCTGCCGGTGCACGGCCAGCGCACCAGCACCAACGCGCGTACCCGCAAGGGCCCGCGTCGCGCGATCGCCGGTAAGAAGAAGCCGGGCAAGAAGTAGTCCTCAGCGGACGCTATCCAGCGGTCTTCGCTGTAGGACCGATCACCTCCCCTCTCCATCTGGAGTCAAGACATGCCCCCCAAGGGTCGTCAGGGCGCAGCCAAGAAGGTGCGTCGCAAGGAAAAGAAGAACGTCGCTCACGGCCACGCGCACATCAAGAGCACGTTCAACAACACCATCGTCTCGATCACGGACCCCTCGGGCAACGTGATCTCCTGGGCCTCCGCCGGCCACGTCGGCTTCAAGGGCTCGCGCAAGTCCACCCCCTTCGCCGCGCAGATGGCCGCCGAGTCGGCCGCCCGCCGCGCGCAGGAGCACGGCATGCGCAAGGTTGACGTCTTCGTCAAGGGTCCGGGCTCCGGCCGCGAGACCGCGATCCGCTCCCTCCAGGCCACGGGCCTCGAGGTCGGTTCGATCCAGGACGTCACCCCGACGCCGCACAACGGCTGCCGCCCGCCGAAGCGTCGTCGCGTCTGACGCACGACGGCCGGTAACGGTTGTTGCGTTTCTTTCGGGTCCGGGCGGTATGTCTCTTCGGAGGCGTACCGCCCGTACCCTTGTTCTATCTGTCGGGCATCAAATAGTGGGTGCCCACGACTGAAGGATTCTCCTCATGCTGATCGCCCAGCGTCCGTCGCTGACCGAAGAGGTCGTCGACGAATTCCGCTCCCGGTTCGTGATCGAGCCGCTGGAGCCGGGCTTCGGTTACACCCTCGGCAACTCCCTGCGCCGGACTCTTCTCTCCTCGATCCCGGGTGCGGCTGTCACGTCCATCCGCATCGACGGTGTCCTGCACGAGTTCACCACCGTGCCGGGCGTCAAGGAAGACGTCACCGACCTCATCCTCAACATCAAGCAGCTCGTCGTCTCCTCGGAGCACGACGAGCCGGTCGTGATGTACCTGCGCAAGCAGGGTCCCGGCCTGGTCACCGCTGCTGACATCGCCCCGCCGGCCGGTGTCGAGGTCCACAACCCGGACCTCGTCCTGGCCACGCTGAACGGCAAGGGCAAGCTGGAGATGGAGCTGACCGTCGAGCGCGGTCGCGGCTACGTCTCCGCCGTCCAGAACAAGCAGGTGGGCCAGGAGATCGGCCGGATTCCGGTCGACTCCATCTACTCCCCGGTGCTCAAGGTCACGTACAAGGTCGAGGCGACCCGTGTCGAGCAGCGCACCGACTTCGACAAGCTGATCGTCGACGTCGAGACCAAGCAGGCCATGCGTCCCCGTGACGCCATGGCGTCGGCCGGTAAGACCCTGGTCGAGCTGTTCGGTCTGGCGCGCGAGCTCAACATCGACGCCGAGGGCATCGACATGGGCCCGTCCCCGACGGACGCCGCGCTCGCCGCCGATCTGGCGCTGCCGATCGAGGAGCTCGAGCTCACGGTCCGTTCGTACAACTGCCTCAAGCGCGAGGGCATCCACTCCGTGGGTGAGCTCGTGGCTCGTTCCGAGGCCGACCTGCTCGACATCCGTAACTTCGGTGCGAAGTCGATCGACGAGGTCAAGGCGAAGCTGGCCGGTATGGGCCTCGCGCTGAAGGACTCGCCTCCCGGCTTCGACCCGACCGCTGCCGCTGACGCGTTCGGTGCGGACGACGACGTGGACGCCGGTTTCGTGGAGACCGAGCAGTACTGAGCCGTCTCCGGCGGGGGTGCCCGGATTCTCCGGGTGCCCCGGGCCGGGACTGAGGTACTGAGGTCTGGTCTCGATCGCCGGACGGGCTCGCAGTGCCCGTCCGGCACTGAATTCTTCCGCGGGGCGGCCGCCTCGCGGGAACTGACACCGGTACCTGATACGGCCGGTGCAGCACACAAGGAGAAACACCATGCCGAAGCCCGCGAAGGGCGCCCGTCTGGGCGGCAGCGCTGCGCACGAGAAGCTTCTTCTCATCAACCTTGCGAAGTCGCTGTTCGAGCACGGCCGCATCACCACGACCGAGGCCAAGGCCCGCCGCCTGCGTCCGGTCGCCGAGCGTTTCATCACCAAGGCGAAGAAGGGCGACATCCACAACCGTCGCCTGGTGCTGCAGTCGATCACGGACAAGGGCATCGTGCACACGCTCTTCACCGAGATCGCCCCGCGGTACGAGAACCGCCCCGGTGGTTACACCCGCATCACGAAGATCGGCAACCGTCGTGGCGACAACGCCCCGATGGCGGTCATCGAGCTGGTCGAGGCGCTGACCGTGGCCCAGCAGGCCACCGGTGAGGCCGAGGCCGCGACGAAGCGCGCGGTCAAGGAAGACTCCCTCAAGAAGGACGAGGCCCCGGCCGAGTCCGTCGAGGACGCCACGCCGGCCGAGGCCGACGCGGAGTCCAAGGACGCCTGAGCGTTCTGAGACCGCTGGACGGGCCCGTACCACCCTTCGGGGCGGTGCGGGCCCGTTCCGTTTTGAGAGGATGCGCGGGTGAGTGACGAGGTGGAGCCCGGTTTCGTACGGGTACGGCTGGACCTTTCGTACGACGGGAAGGACTTCTCCGGCTGGGCGAAGCAGACCAGCAGGCGCACGGTGCAGGGGGAGATCGAGGATGCGCTGAGGACCGTGACGCGGTCTTCGCGTACGTACGATCTGACCGTCGCCGGGCGTACCGATGCCGGGGTGCATGCCCGGGGGCAGGTCGCGCACGTCGATCTGCCGGCCGAGGTGTGGGCCGAGCACGAGGAGAAGCTGCTGCGGCGCATGGCCGGGCGGATGCCGCAGGATGTGCGGATCTGGCGGGCCGCCGAGGCGCCGCCCGGATTCAACGCGCGGTTCTCCGCGCTGTGGCGGCGTTACGCCTACCGGGTCGCGGACCGGCCGGGCGGGGTGGACCCGCTGCTGCGGGGTCATGTGCTCTGGCACGACCGGCCGTTGGACGTGGACGCGATGAACGAGGCGGCGGCGCCGATGGTCGGTGAGCACGACTTCGCCGCGTACTGCAAGAAGCGCGAGGGCGCGACGACCATCCGTACGCTCCAGAAGCTGAGCTGGGTACGGGACGAGGCGTCCGGTGTGATGACGGCGACCGTGCAGGCGGACGCCTTCTGCCACAACATGGTGCGGGCGCTGATCGGCGCGGCGTTGTTCGTGGGGGACGGGCGGCGGCCCGCGCGGTGGCCGGCGGAGGTGCTCGCGGCCCGGGTGCGGGACCCCGCGGTGCATGTGGTCAGGCCGCACGGGCTGACGCTCGAGGAAGTGGCCTACCCCGCCGACGACTTGCTGGCGGCACGGGCCGTGGAGGCCCGGAACGTACGGACGTTGCCCGGGGGCGGCTGCTGCTAGGCCCAGGCCCGCGGGCGGTGTGTCAGGAGACGGGTGCGCCGGCCGCCGCCGACGCCTGGACCTCGCCGCGGTGATGGATCTGACGGAACGTGAAGTTCGTCAGATCGTCGCCGACCGCGAACACGTTGCTGTCCGCCTTGGTGACGTTCTTGCCGTTCGTGAAGCCGCCCACGGTGAAGTAGGCGTAACGGCCGTGGGAGTTGGCGGTGCGGCGGCAGACCGCACCGCCGCGGCAGAAGGTGGGTACGCCCGCGCCGTCGAGGGAGGCGATGCCGCCCGACGCCTGCTGCGCGGCCTTCTTCGCCTGGGCCTCGGTCTCGAAGACCGCGAGGCCGACCGTCACCGCCACGCCGTCCTTGCGGTAGGTGGCGCGGATGACCTGGTCGCAGCCGTTGTTGGTGAGGATGGAGCCGAGCGCGCCCTGTGTGGTGGCGGCGCAGTTGCGGGTCTGCGCCGTCGCGCCCTTGGTGTGGACGCGGTCGCCCATGGTCAGGCGCTTGCCGGGGAAGAACGCTTCCGCGGTGATCGGCGCCCTGTCCTTCGTGGCGTCGGAGATGTACTCCTTCGGGTCCGGCGGGGGCGGCGGTGCGACGGAGGAGAACGAGGGCTCGGGCGCGGCCGACTCCGAGGGCAGGTCGGCGGGCGAGGGAAGCTCGCTCGCGTTCTTCTCCGACCGGGCCGGACCGTTGTCGCCGTTGGCGGTGATCACGGCCGTCGCCACGATCGCGGCGACCGCCGCGGTGGCCAGTGCGCCGCCGCCGATCATCAGCCATTTCCTGCGTCGGCCGCGTGCGGCGGACTCCTCGGCCAGCGCCGCCCAGTCCGGCGTGTCACTGCCCCCCGGCCCCCAGGAGGGCCCCCCTTGACCAAAGCTCATGCGGCGAATCTTAGACCGCGGCAAAACTGGTTGGGCCAGGGCTTCGCGGGCCGTGACAATGCTGTGTATGGGACATCTCGAAGCAGGGCATCTGGAGTACTACCTACCGGACGGGCGGGTGCTGCTCGGCGATGCCTCGTTCCGGGTCGCGGACGGCGCCGTCGTCGCTCTCGTCGGGGCGAACGGTGCGGGCAAGACGACGCTGCTGCGGCTGCTGGCCGGTGAGCTCCAGCCGCACGGCGGATCGGTGTCGGTGAGCGGCGGGCTCGGGGTGATGGCCCAGTTCGTGGGGTCGGTGCGGGACGAGCGGACCGTGCGGGACCTGCTGGTGTCCGTGGCCCAGCCCCGTATCCGCGAGGCGGCCGAGGCCGTGGACGCGGCCGAGGCGCTGATCCTGACCGTCGACGACGAGGCCGCGCAGATGACGTACGCGCAGGCCCTCAGCGACTGGGCGGAGGTGCGGGGGTACGAGGCCGAGACGCTGTGGGACATGTGCACGATGGCCGCGCTCGGCGTTCCGTACGAGAAGGCTCAGTGGCGTGAGCTGCGGACGCTCAGTGGGGGTGAGCAGAAGCGGCTGGTCCTGGAGGCGCTGCTCCGGGGGCCCGACGAGGTGCTGCTCCTGGACGAGCCGGACAACTATCTGGACGTGCCGGGCAAGCGGTGGCTGGAGGGGAAGCTCAAGGAGACCCGTAAGACGGTCCTCTTCGTCTCCCACGACCGGGAGCTGCTGTCCCGGGCCGCGGAGAAGATCGTGAGTGTGGAGCCCAGTGCCGCCGGGTCGGACGTCTGGGTGCACGGCGGCGGATTCGCGACGTACCACGCGGCGCGCAAGGAGCGGTTCGCCCGCTTCGAGGAGCTCCTGCGGCGCTGGGAGGAGGAGCACGCCCGGCTGAAGGCGCTCGTCCTGCGGATGCGGCAGCAGGCGGCGAACAGTCCGGACATGGCGAACCGCTACCACGCGATGCAGACCCGCTTCAAGAAGTTCGAGGAAGCGGGCCCGCCGCCGGAGCCGCCGCGCGAGCAGGACATCAAGATGCGGCTGCGGGGCGGGCGGACCGGGGTGCGGGCGGTGACCTGCAAGAACCTGGAGCTGACCGGACTGATGAAGCCGTTCGACCTGGAGATCTTCTACGGCGAGCGGGTGGCCGTCCTCGGGTCCAACGGGTCGGGCAAGTCACACTTCCTGCGGCTGCTGGCCGGCGATACGTCGGTGGCGCACACGGGGGAGTGGAAGCTCGGGGCGCGGGTCGTGCCGGGGCACTTCGCGCAGACCCACGCGCATCCGGAGCTGCTGGGGCACACGCTGGTCGAGATTCTCTGGACCGAGCACGCCAAGGACCGGGGCGCGGCGATGTCCGTGCTGCGGCGCTACGAGATGGAGCGGCAGGGGGACCAGCCGTTCGAGAAGCTGTCGGGCGGGCAGCAGGCGCGGTTCCAGATCCTGCTGCTGGAGCTGGCCGGGACGACGGCGCTGCTGCTGGACGAGCCGACGGACAACCTGGACCTGGAGTCTGCGGAGGCCCTCCAGGACGGGCTGGAGGCGTACGACGGCACGGTGATGGCGGTCACGCACGACCGGTGGTTCGCGAAGTCCTTCGACCGGTATCTGGTCTTCGGGTCGGACGGGGTGGTGCGGGAGACGGCGGAGCCGGTGTGGGACGAGCGGCGGGTCGAGCGGGAGCGGTAGGGCGGCGCGTTTTGACCCGTCCGGGGCGGGGCGGGTAGTGTCGAGGACTGTTATACGTATTGGCTTCGTCGTTCTCACGCGAAGGGCCCTTACGTAGGTTCCCTGGAGCAGTTACCAGTGGCTCGCATACGGGCAGCGTCCCCGGCATTGTGTGCCCCAGCTGCATGATCGCTTCAGGGGTGCCGTGTGTCTGGACCCCATCCACTAAGAAGCGAAGGCTACGAAGTGCGTACGTACAGCCCCAAGCCCGGCGATGTCACTCGCCAGTGGCACATCATCGACGCCGAGGACATCGTCCTGGGCCGTCTGGCCACCACGGCCGCGAACCTCCTTCGCGGCAAGCACAAGGCGATCTACGCCCCCCACATGGACATGGGCGACTTCGTCATCATCATCAACGCCGAGAAGGTTCACCTCTCCGGCAACAAGAAGACCCAGAAGATGGCGTACCGCCACTCGGGCTTCCCGGGCGGTCTCCGCTCCGTGCGTTACGACGAGCTGCTCTCCAAGAACCCGGAGAAGGCTGTCGAGAAGGCCATCAAGGGCATGATCCCCAAGAACACCCTGGGCCGTCAGATGCTCTCGAAGCTCAAGGTCTACGCGGGTGACCAGCACCCGCACGGCGCGCAGCAGCCGGTCCCGTTCGAGATCACCCAGGTCGCGCAGTAGTTCCGGCCTCCCCCTAAGACGTACAGAAAGATCTGAGGAGAATCGTGGCCGAGACCACTGTTGAGACCCCCGTCGAGGGCACCGAGGGCGAAGAGGTTTTCGCCGAGGTGACCACCTTCGAATCCGAGGTGCCCGTCGAGGGCGAGTACACCTCCGAGTCGCTGGCAGGCCGCTTCGGCGACCCGCAGCCCGCGGCCGGCCTGGGTCGTCGCAAGAACGCCATCGCCCGCGTCCGGATCGTTCCGGGCACCGGCAAGTGGAAGATCAACGGTCGCACCCTTGAGGACTACTTCCCCAACAAGGTGCACCAGCAGGAAGTCAACGAGCCCTTCAAGGTGCTCGAGCTCGACGGCCGCTACGACGTCATCGCCCGCATCTCGGGTGGCGGCGTCTCCGGTCAGGCCGGCGCCCTGCGCCTCGGCGTGGCCCGCTCGCTGAACGAGGCGGACGTGGACAACAACCGCGCCACGCTGAAGAAGGCCGGCTTCCTCTGCCGTGACGACCGTGCGGTCGAGCGCAAGAAGGCCGGTCTCAAGAAGGCCCGTAAGGCCCCGCAGTACAGCAAGCGCTAAACCGCCTGCTCTTCAGCGTTACACGTTCGCCCCGGCGGCACATCTCGTGCCGCTGGGGCGTTCGTTTATCGCCCCTCGCGGGCGTATAACGGCATTAGACGCTCATAGGGCCGAGGGCCGGGCCCGTCGCGCGGTGTTCGCCGCGGCATGCCCTGGCCGGCCCCGTTTTCGTATTTCTTGGGTTTGTGGTTTCGGAGCAATCTCGGAGGACACCAGTGGGACGACTCTTCGGCACGGACGGCGTGCGCGGTGTCGCCAACGCGGATCTGACGGCCGAGCTCGCGCTCGGTCTGTCGGTCGCGGCGGCGCACGTACTTGCCGAGGCGGGGACCTTTGAGGGGCATCGGCCGACGGCCGTGGTGGGCCGTGACCCCCGCGCGTCCGGAGAGTTCCTCGAGGCGGCCGTCGTGGCGGGCCTCGCGAGCGCGGGTGTGGACGTCCTGCGGGTGGGCGTGCTGCCCACGCCCGCCGTGGCGTACCTCACCGGCGTGCTCGGCGCCGACATCGGCGTGATGCTGTCCGCCAGCCACAACGCGATGCCGGACAACGGTGTCAAGTTCTTCGCCCGCGGCGGCCACAAGCTCGCCGACGAGCTGGAGGAACGGATCGAGACCGTCTACGAGCAGCACCGCACCGGTGAGCCGTGGGCGCGCCCGACGGGCGCCGGAGTGGGCCGGGTCAGTGACTACGCCGAGGGCTTCGACCGGTACGTCGCCCACCTCATCGCCGTACTCCCCAACCGGCTCGACGGGCTGAAGGTCGTCCTCGACGAGGCGCACGGTGCCGCTGCCCGGGTCTCGCCCGAGGCGTTCGCGCGGGCCGGCGCCGAGGTCGTCACCATCGGTGCCGAGCCGGACGGTCTGAACATCAACGACGGCTGCGGCTCCACCCACCTGGGCCTGCTGCGCGCCGCGGTCGTCGAGCACGGCGCCCACCTCGGTATCGCGCACGACGGCGACGCCGACCGCTGCCTGGCCGTGGACGCGGCGGGCGAGGAGATCGACGGCGACCAGATCCTGGCCGTGCTCGCCCTCGCCATGCGGGAGGCCGGACAGCTCCGCAAGGACACCGTCGTCGGCACGGTCATGTCGAACCTGGGCTTCAAGATGGCGATGGAGCGGGAGGGCATCCAGCTCGTCCAGACCGCCGTCGGGGACCGTTACGTCCTGGAGTCCATGAAGGCCGAGGGCTTCGCCCTGGGCGGCGAGCAGTCCGGCCACGTCATCGTCCTCGACCACGCCACGACCGGCGACGGCACGCTGACCGGCCTGATGCTGGCGGCCCGGGTCGCCGCCACCGGCCGTACGCTCGCCGACCTGGCCGGCGTCATGCAGCGCCTTCCGCAGGTGCTCATCAACGTGCCGGACGTCGACAAGTCCCGGGTGAACACCTCGTCCGAGCTGGCCACCGCGGTCGCGGAGGCGGAGCGCGAGCTGGGCGCCACCGGGCGCGTACTGCTGCGTCAGTCGGGCACCGAGCCGCTCGTACGGGTCATGGTCGAGGCCGCCGACATCGAGCAGGCGCGGGCCGTGGCCGGCCGGCTGGCCGACGCGGTGAAGTCCGCCCTGGGGTGATGTGCCGTCACATGCTGCCGGACGGGGCCGTCTTCGGGGCCGTCCGGCGGCGGTGGGCGGCCCACAGGCCCTTCTGGACCAGCAGGGTCAGGGTGCCCGCGAGCACGATGCCGCCGAGGTTCGCCAGCAGCTGGCCGATGGAACCCGACATCTGGCCGTAGTCCTTGTAACTGAACGCCACCGCCGCGTTGGCCGCCGCCGGCACCGTCGTCACCGAGATCGCCACGCCGATCAGGGCCCCGGACTTCGCCGAGGTGAGCGAGAGCGTCCCGGCGATGCCCGCCAGGAGCGCCACGACGAACGACATCCAGTCCGGATGCCAGATGAACCCCGTGTTGGGCCGGGGCGCGTCGATCATCGTGCGGCTGAACAGCCCGAAGGCGTCCATCAGCCAGGCGAAGCCCGCGGTCAGGATCATCGCCACCGCGAAGCCGCCGATGAGCGCGCACAGGGAGCGCCACACCAGGCGCGGGGCGCGCTGCACCAGTGCCGTGGAGATCCCGGCCAGCGGGCCGAACTCCGGGCCCACCGCCATCGCGCCCACGATCAGGATCGCGTTGTCGAGCATCACACCGCAGGCGGCGAGCATCGTGGCGACGGCGAGGAAGACCACGTACGTGATGCTGAGCGTCGACTCCTCGTGGGTCGCTTCCGACAGCTCCTCCCACAGCACCGCGTCCGCGCCCTCGCCCGGCGCGTCCTCCTCCGCCTGATCGGCGTGCGAGGAGAGCGTGAGGTCCATGTTCTCGACGGTGATCGAGCCGCACTTGTCGATACCGAGTCCGCGCAGCTTGCCGATCAGCTCGTCACCGGCCTCCCGGGCCACGTCGCAGAGCACCACGTCACCGGCGGGGCTGCGGGCCGCGCCGCTCAGCACCGCGAGGTGGGTGGCGCCGACGGTCCCCTCCAGGAGACGCACGACCTCCTCCGAGCGGTCGGCGGGGACGATGAGGCGCAGATGCAGCACGAGCGGGCTCCCGGAAGGGTTCAGAGTTTGCGCAGCGACAGTCGCTGGACCTTGTGGTCGGGTCCCTTGCGCAGCACCAGAGTGGCACGGCCCCGGGTGGGCGCCACGTTCTCCAGCAGATTGGGCTTGTTGATGGTCCGCCACATCGTGCGCGCGTAGTCCAGGGCCTCCTCCTCGGAGACCTGGGTGTACTTGCGGAAGTACGAGAACGGGTTCTGGAACGCCGTCTCGCGCAGCTTGCGGAAGCGGTTGAGATACCAGGTCTCGATGTCCTCGGCCCGGGCGTCGACGTACACACTGAAGTCGAAGTAGTCGGCGAGGCCGACCCTGGTCCGGCCGTCCTTGCCGGGCATCGCGGGCTGGAGCACGTTCAGCCCCTCGACGATCAGGATGTCCGGGCGGCGTACGGTCAGCCGCTCGTCCGGCACGATGTCGTAGATCAGGTGCGAGTAGACGGGCGCGGTGACCTCGTCCTTGCCGGCCTTGATGTCGGCGACGAAACGGGTCAGGGCCCTGCGGTCGTACGACTCGGGGAACCCCTTGCGCGACATCAGGCCGCGCGCCTGGAGCTCCTTCATCGGCAGCAGGAAGCCGTCCGTGGTCACCAGCTCGACCCGGGGGTGCTCGGGCCAGCGGGCCAGCAGCGCCTGGAGGATACGGGCGCTGGTGGACTTGCCGACGGCGACACTGCCGGCGACCCCTATGACGAACGGGGTGCCGCGCTGCGCCCCGTGGCCGTTGCCGGCGTCGCCCAGGAAGGTGTTGAGGGCGCCGCGCAGCCCCGAGGTGGCCTGTACGTAGAGGTTGAGGAGCCGGGAGAGCGGCAGGTAGACGTCGCGGACCTCGTCGAGGTCGATGACGTCACCGAGGCCGCGCAGCTGCTCCACCTCGTCCGCGGAGAGCGGCAGCGGAGTCTTGTCGCGCAGGGCGCTCCACTCGGCGCGGGACAGGTCGACGTACGGCGTCGCCGCGTGCTCGGTGCGACGGTGGGCGGTCCGTGCCGGCGAAGAGATCACGGGTTCATTGTTGCGGGAGTTTTAACTCCGTGGGGGGTGGGCTCGGTCACGCGGTCCCACGCCCACCCTTCCCGTAACCCCTGGGCAGCCGTGCCCCTCGGCCGTATGGTGCCGCTATGTGCGGAATCGTGGGTTATGTCGGTGGACAGTCGGCGCAGGACGTCGTGGTCGCGGGTCTCAAGCGTCTGGAGTACCGGGGCTACGACTCGGCGGGAGTCGCCCTCCTCTCGGACGGCGGGCTCGCCGCCGCGAAGAGGGCGGGGAAGCTGGTCAATCTGGAGAAGGAGCTGATGGAGCGGCCGTTGCCGGCCGGGAGCGTCGGGATCGGGCATACCCGGTGGGCCACGCACGGGGGGCCGACCGATGCCAACGCCCACCCCCATCTCGACAACGCGGGGCGCGTCGCCGTCGTGCACAACGGGATCATCGAGAACTTCGCCGAGCTGCGGGCGGAGCTCGCCGAGCGCGGTCACGATCTGGCGTCCGAGACCGATACCGAGGTCGTGGCCCATCTGCTGGCCGAGGCGTTCTCGGGCGGTGCCTGTCTGGCGGAGGCCATGCGGCAGGTGTGCCGGCGGCTGGAGGGGGCCTTCACCCTGGTGGCGGTCCATGCCGACGAGCCGGAGACCGTGGTCGGGGCCCGGCGGAACTCGCCCCTCGTGGTGGGGATCGGGGACGGGGAAGCCTTTCTGGCCTCCGACGTCGCCGCGTTCATCGCGCACACCCGGTCCGCGATCGAACTGGGCCAGGACCAGGTCGTGGAGCTCAGCAGGGACGGCGCGACCGTCACCGACTTCGAGGGACGGCCCGCCGAGACCCGTGCGTACCACGTGGACTGGGACGCGTCCGCGGCCGAGAAGGGCGGCTACGCCTCCTTCATGCTCAAGGAGATCGCCGACCAGCCGAAGGCCGTCGCGGACACGCTCCTCGGGCGGATCGGCGGCGAGGAGGGCGCGCTGAGCCTCGACGAGGTGCGAATCGCGCCGAGCGTGCTCCGGGAGGTCGACAAGGTCGTCATCATCGCCTGCGGGACCGCGTACCACGCCGGGATGATCGCCAAGTACGCCATCGAGCACTGGACCCGGCTGCCCTGCGAGACGGAGCTGGCCAGCGAGTTCCGCTACCGCGATCCGATCCTGGACCAGCGGACGCTCGTCATCGCGATCTCGCAGTCCGGCGAGACCATGGACACCCTGATGGCGCTGCGGCACGCCCGTGAGCAGGGGGCGAAGGTGCTCGCCATCTGCAACACGAACGGGTCGACCATCCCGAGGGAGTCCGACGCCGTCCTCTACACGCACGCGGGGCCGGAGGTCGCGGTCGCCTCGACGAAGGCGTTCCTGACGCAGCTCGTCGCCTGCTACCTCGTCGCCCTGTACCTCGGGCAGGTGCGCGGGACGAAGTGGGCCGACGAGATCCGGACGGTCGTGCGGCAGCTCTCCGAGATGTCCGCGGCCGTCGAGCGGGTGCTGGAGACCATGGAGCCCGTGCGCGAGCTGGCGCGCTCGCTCGCCGGCAAGGACACCGTGCTGTTCCTCGGACGGCACGTCGGCTACCCGGTGGCCCTGGAAGGCGCGTTGAAGCTCAAGGAACTCGCGTACATGCACGCGGAGGGATTCGCCGCCGGCGAGCTCAAGCACGGGCCCATCGCGCTGGTCGAGGACGATCTGCCGGTCGTCGTGGTCGTCCCGTCACCGCGTGGGCGCTCGGTGCTGCACGACAAGATGGTGTCGAACATCCAGGAGATCAGGGCCCGGGGAGCCCGCACCATCGTGATCGCCGAGGAGGGCGACGAGGCGGTCGTCCCGTACGCCGACCACCTGATCCTGATCCCCGCTACGCCTACGCTGCTTCAGCCACTGGTCGCCACCGTGCCGTTGCAGGTCTTCGCCTGCGAACTGGCGACGGCCCGCGGCAACGAGGTGGACCAGCCGCGCAATCTGGCGAAGTCAGTGACAGTCGAGTGAGTGAGTGAGCACGTGATCATTGGGGTCGGGATCGATGTGGCCGAGATCGAGCGCTTCGGCGCCGCGCTGGAGCGTACGCCCCAGCTGGCCGGGCGGCTCTTCCTGGAACGGGAGTTGACGCTGCCGAGCGGGGAACGGCGCGGTATCGCCTCGCTGGCCGCCAGGTTCGCCGCCAAGGAGGCCGTAGCCAAGGCGCTCGGCGCACCCTCCGGTCTGCACTGGTCGGACGCCGAGGTGTACGTCGAGGAGAGCGGGCAGCCCCGGCTGCGGGTGCGGGGCACGGTCGCCGCGCGCGCGGCCGAGCTCGGGGTGCGGCACTGGCATGTGTCGCTCAGCCACGACGCGGGGGTGGCGTCGGCCGTGGTGATCGCGGAGGGTTGACCGTATGCGAACCGCTTACAGCGTGGAGACCGTACGGGCCGCCGAAGCGGCACTGATGGCGCGGCTGCCGGAGGGTGCCCTGATGCAGCGGGCCGCCGCGGGCCTCGCGGTGGCCTGCGGCGATCTGCTGCGGCGCAACGGCCGGGTCTACGGGGCCAGAGTGCTTCTGCTCGTCGGCAGCGGCGACAACGGCGGCGACACGCTGTACGCCGGGGCCCGGCTGGCGAAGCGTGGGGCCGGCGTGCGGGCGGTGCTGACCTCGCCGGACAAGGTCCACGGCGGCGGCCTCGCCGCCCTGCTGGCCGCGGGCGGGCAGGTGCTGGACAGTGCGGAGGGACTGGGGGCCGTCGACCTCGTCGTCGACGGCATCACCGGGATCGGCGGGCGCGGCGGGCTGCGTCCCGAGGCGGCGGCCCTGGTGGCGGCCGTCACGGGGCGCGGGGCGCCCGTCCTCGCCGTGGATCTGCCGAGCGGGGTGGAGGCGGACAGCGGAGAGGTCAACGGCGCGGCAGTGCGGGCCGACGCGACGGTCACCTTCGGCACGTACAAGCCGGGGCTGCTGATCGACCCGGCCGCCGAACTGGCGGGGGCGCTGCGGCTCGTCGACATCGGCCTGGGCCCCGAACTGCCCGAGCCCGCGGATCTGGAGGCGCTCCAGTACGCGGACGTGGCGGCGCTGCTGCCCGTACCGGGTGCGGAGAGCGACAAGTACCGGCGCGGGGTCGTCGGGGTGGCGGCCGGGTCGGAGCGGTACCCGGGGGCGGCGGTGCTCGCGGTCGCGGGAGCGCTGCGGGGCGGCGCCGGAGCCGTGCGGTACGCCGGGCCGGGCGCCGACGCGGTGATCGCCCGCTTCCCGGAGACGCTGGTGAGCACGGGCCCGCCGTCCAGGGCCGGACGGGTGCAGGCGTGGGTCGTGGGACCGGGGCTCGGCGACGGTTCCCGGGCCGCGGCGGCGGTCGCCGATGTGCTGGCCGCCGATGTGCCGGTGCTGGTCGACGCGGACGGGCTGCGGCTGCTGGACGCCGACACCGTACGGTCGCGCTCCGCGCCCACCGTGCTGACCCCGCACGCCGGGGAGGCCGCCGCGCTGCTCGGCGTGGCGCGCGAGGAGGTCGAGGCGGGCCGGCTCGCCGCCGTACGGGAACTCGCCGCCCGCTACCGCGTCACCGTCCTGCTCAAGGGGTCGACGACCCTGGTCGCCGAGGCCCGGGACACCCCCGTACGGGTCAACCCCACCGGCACCTCCTGGCTGGCCACGGCGGGCAGCGGCGATGTGCTCTCCGGTCTGACCGGCTCCCTGCTGGCCGCGGGCCTGGCCCCGCGCGACGCGGCATCGGTGGGCGCCTATCTGCACGGGCTCGCGGCCCGCCGGGCCTCCGCCGGCGCGCCGGTGGCCGCGCAGGACGTCGCGGACGCGATCCCGGCGGCCTGGCGCGATGTGCGGGACGCGTGAGCCTGCGCCACGCTGGGGGCGGGCGTCGGAAGGAGAAGGGCCGTGGGCGACAGCTCCGTACGGGTACGACGGGTGTACGAGCCGCCGGAGGACGAGGACGGGGTGCGGGTTCTCGTCGACCGGCTCTGGCCGCGCGGGGAGAGCAAGGCGAAGGCCGCGATCGACCGGTGGGCCAAGGACGTCACCCCGTCGAACGAACTGCGCTCCTGGTACCACCAGGACCCCGGCTCCCGGTACGACGACTTTGTCGACCGCTACCGCACCGAGCTGGCGGACCCGGCCCACACCGAGGCGGTCGGTGAGCTGCTCGGCCTGCTGCGCGAGGGCGGCCCGGTGACCCTGGTGACGGCGGTGAAGGACGTGCCCCGCAGCCATGTCCCGGTGCTCGTGGACCATCTGGAGCACGAGCTCGACCAGCACTGACCCGGTCCCGGGACAGCGCGTACCGAGGGAGGACCGGGGGAACTGTCGTACGCCTCTGAGACACTGGGCGCGATGAACGAGACAGCGACCCTGAGAGCCCGGGCAGAGATCGACCTCGCCGCACTGCGCGCCAATGTGCGTGCCCTGCGTGCGCGGGCGGCCGGTGCGCAGCTCATGGCCGTCGTGAAATCCGACGCGTACGGGCACGGGGCGGTGCCCTGCGCCAGGGCCGCGCTCGAAGCGGGTGCGACGTGGCTGGGCACCGCCACCCCGCAGGAGGCGCTGGCCCTGCGGGCGGCCGGGCTCGGCGGCCGGGTGATGTGCTGGCTGTGGACGCCGGGCGGCCCGTGGCGCGAGGCGATCGAGGCGGACATCGATGTGTCGGTGAGCGGCATGTGGGCGCTGCGCGAGGTCGTCGCCGCCGCCGCCGGCGCGGGCGCCGTGGCCCGTATCCAGCTGAAGGCCGACACGGGCCTCGGCCGCAACGGCTGCCAGCCCGCCGACTGGCCCGAGCTGGTCTCGGCGGCCCGCGCCGCCGAGGAGGGCGGCACGGTCAGGATCACCGGTCTCTGGTCGCACTTCGCCTGCGCCGACGAGCCGGGGCACCCGTCGATCGCCTCGCAGCTGGAGGTGTTCCGGGACCTGGTGGCGTACGCGGAGAAGGCGGGCGTCCGGCCCGAGGTGCGGCACATCGCGAACTCCCCGGCGACCCTCACGATCCCCGAGTCCCACTTCGATCTCGTACGGACCGGGATCGCCATGTACGGCATCTCGCCCAGCCCCGAGCTGGGCACGCCGGCCGATTTCGGGCTGCGGCCCGTGATGACGCTCGCCGCGTCGGTCGCCCTGGTCAAGCAGGTGCCGGCCGGGCACGGCATCAGTTACGGCCACCACTACACGACGCCCGCCGAGACGACCCTGGGCCTCGTGCCCGTCGGGTACGCGGACGGGATTCCGCGCCATGCCTCGGGCCGGGGCCCGGTCCTCGTCGGGGGCCGGCGCCGCACGATCGCGGGGCGGGTCGCGATGGACCAGTTCGTGGTCGACCTCGAAGGCGACGAGCCGGAGCCGGGCGCGGAGGCGGTGCTGTTCGGCCCGGGGGACCGGGGCGAGCCGACCGCCGAGGACTGGGCGGTGGCGGCGGACACCATCGCGTACGAGATCGTCACCCGCATCGGGGCCCGCGTGCCACGGGTCCATCTGAACCCGTAGGGCCTGTCGTTTCGATCTCCGACTGACTTCGATATCCGACTGACGAGGACGAGGAGCGCGGCACGGTGAGCGAGAGCAGCGCGCAGGAGGTGGCGGCGACGGCCGCCGCAACCGCGGCCGGCTGGCGGCGGGCGGGCTTCGCGGGTGCGGCGATAGGGGTGATCGCGGCGGGCGCGGCGGCCGGTGTCGCGGTCGAGCGGATGACCGTGGGCCGGGGGATGCGCAAGAAGGCCCGGCTGGCGCTGGACGCCGCCGGGCCCTACGGCGCCCTGCGCGGCGTGCCGGGGAAGGCGCTCGCGGACGACGGCACCGCGCTGTACTACGAGGTCGACGAGGTCGAGACCGACGGGGGTACGGGCACCGGCGCGGCCACCGGGACGGGCGTCTCCGGTCCGCGTCGGCGCAGACTCTTCGGCCGCAGGGCGCCCACACCCGTGACGGTCGTCTTCAGCCACGGCTACTGCCTGAGCCAGGACTCCTGGCATTTCCAGCGGGCCGCCCTGCGCGGTCCGGTGCGTACGGTCCACTGGGACCAGCGCAGCCACGGCCGCTCCGAGCGCGGCAGGGCGCAGGCCGAGGGCGTGCCCGTCACCGTGGACCAGCTCGGCCGTGACCTGAAGGCGGTCATCGACGCGGCGGCGCCCGAGGGCCCGCTCGTGCTGGTGGGGCACTCGATGGGCGGTATGACGATGATGGCCCTCGCCGACCAGTATCCGGCGCTGATCCGGGAGCGGGTGGCCGCCGTCGCGTTCGTCGGTACCTCCAGCGGGAAGCTCGGCGAGGTGAATTTCGGGCTGCCGGTCGTGGGCGTGAACGCAGTACGGCGGGTGCTGCCCGGGGTGCTGAAGGCGCTCGGCTCGCAGACGGAGCTGGTGGAGCGGGGGCGGCGGGCGACGGCCGACCTCTTCGCGAGCCTGATCAAGCGGTACTCGTTCGGGTCACGGGATGTGGACCCGGCGGTCGCGCGGTTCGCCGAGCGGCTGATCGAGGCCACCCCGATCGATGTGGTCGCCGAGTTCTATCCGGCGTTCACCGAACACGACAAGAGCGGGGCGCTGCCCGCGTTCCGGGATGTCCCGGTGCTCATCCTGGCGGGTGACAAGGACCTGGTGACGCCCAGTTCGCACAGCGAGGCCATCGCGGAGGTCCTGCCGGACGCGGAGCTGGTCATCGTGCCGGACGCCGGCCATCTGGTGATGCTGGAGCACCCCGAGGTGGTGAACGGGCGCATCGTGGAGCTGCTGGTACGCATCGGCGCCGTGCCGACGGCGGCCCCGACCGTCTAACGTTGACCGGCATGGAAGCAGTGCAGAAAAGTCCGGCGGCGGAGAGCTCCGCACCGGGCGCCGTCACCCTGGGTGTGGCCGTCGAGTCACCCGAACAGATGCAGGACCTCGGCCGCCGGATCGCCGGGGTGCTGGCCCCCGGCGACCTGGTGATGCTCACGGGCGAGCTGGGTGCCGGGAAGACGACGCTGACCCGGGGGCTCGGCGAGGGACTCGGGGTGCGGGGCGCCGTCACCTCGCCCACCTTCGTGATCGCCCGTGTGCATCCGTCGCTGGTCGGCGGTCCCGCGCTGGTCCACGTCGACGCGTACCGCCTGGGCGGCGGCCTCGACGAGATGGAGGACCTCGACCTCGACGTGTCGCTGCCGGATTCGGTGGTGGTCGTGGAGTGGGGCGACGGCAAGGTCGAGGAGCTGTCGGACGACCGCTTGCGGGTGGTGATCGACCGCGCGGTCGGTGACACGGACGACGAGCGGCGCACGGTGACGCTGGTGGGCATCGGGCCGCGCTGGGCCGGACTGCGGGCGGATCTGGGCCCGGAGGGGTAGCGGACACGTCCTGGGGCGCCCGGCGGGTATCCCGCGCATGACTTTCCGACAGTCCGTCGGTAAATTGTTGCGCGCGGGGCCACAGGCGTGTTCACATGGAGAGAAGACTTGGTTAGGTCTACCTAACCACGCCTTCCACCGGAGCCCCAGGAGGCATCCATGCCGACGCCCGAGCGTGAAGTGCAGCCGCAGTCGCCGCAGGCGCGGCCGTCGTCGGCGGTGTCCATGAAGGATCTGCTGGCCTCCTGCGCCGCCGCGTCGGCGGTCTCCACGCCGCCGCGTGACGAACGCGAGGACGGGGAAGAGGCCGCGGCGGAGGCGGACCGCGAGGAGCGGCCGAGGCCGCCCGTCCGGCGCGACGCGGCCTGAGCGCGCGCGTTCTGCCCGGCGTGCCACGCGGCCTGAGAGGGCGCGTTCTGCCCGGCGCGACGTGGCCTGAGAGCGCCGTCTATCCCTACGGAACGACGACGACCTTGGCGCCGACCGTCGCGAAGGTCCACATCGCGTCGCCGTCCGCCCTCTTCATCCGTACCCCACCCGTCTTCGACGTCGGGTCCGGGCTCGCCATCGAGCCGTCCTGGGCGGCGCTGAAGCCGATGGCCACGTCGTCGACGTTCGTGAAGCGCACGACGTGCTCGATCATCACGCCGTCCGAACCCTTGACGCTGCCGGTGCGCGAGCTCACCTGGTAGGCCCCGGGCATCGGGCTGACGGGGCTCGGCATGACCGTGAACGTCCGGCCCGCCTTCCCCTTGGCGTCCACCAGCCAGACCCGCCGGTCCTTCAACGCGTACACGACGCGCATCCCGGTGCCTGAGTCCTCGGGTACCGCCAGCGGTGTCTTCGGCTGCTTCGGCTTCTCGGTGGGCTGGGCCGAAGCGCTGCTGGAGACCTTGCTCTTGGGGACCGCCACCGAATCCGGTGCGTTCGCCGATGCCTGGTAGGCGAGGAAACTGACCACGACGACAGCCGCCGCGGTGAGCCCGGCCACGATTCCCGAGCTGCCCCTTGCCACCTGAGCTCCCCTTTCGCCTGCCATCCGGCACATGTCGTACAAGCGTTTATGTCGTACACACGTATACCGGGTGACGGTAGCAGCCGGGCAGGGGCGGACCGGGACGACGTACGGGCGCGGTGACCCCGTCGGCGGAGCCGTAGGCTGTTCGTGTGCTCCTGCTCGCCGTGGATACCGCCACCCCCGCCGTCACCGTCGCCCTGCACGATGGTTCAGCCGTCGTCGCAGCGACGAGCCAGGTCGATGCCCGAAGGCACGGCGAACTACTGCTGCCCGCCGTCGACCGGGTCCTCGCCGAGGCCGGGGTGAAGCTCGACGCCGTGACGGACCTGGTCGTGGGCGTGGGCCCCGGCCCGTACACGGGTCTGCGCGTGGGCCTCGTGACGGCGGCCGCCTTCGGCTCCGCGCTCTCCGTCCCCGTGCACGGACTGTGCACCCTGGACGGCCTCGCGTACGCCGCCGGGCTCGCCGGTCTCCAGGGGCCGTTCGCCGTCGCCACGGACGCCCGCCGCAAGGAGGTCTACTGGGCGCGGTACGAGGATTCCCGTACCCGCACGGGTGACCCCGCCGTGGACCGGCCCGCCGACATCGCCGGACAGCTCGCGGGACTGCCCGTCGTCGGGGCGGGCGCGGTGCTCTACCCGGAGGCGTTCCCCGACGCCCGCGAGCCCGAACACGTCTCGGCGGGCGCACTGGCCGCTCTCGCCGCCGAACGTCTCGCCGCGGGGCAGGAGCTGCTCCCGCCGCGGCCGCTCTATCTGCGCAGGCCCGACGCCCAGGTGCCGAAGAACTACAAGGTGGTCACCCCGAAGTGACCGGAGCGATCCATGGGGCAGGTGCGGCGACCGTGACCGCCGTGCTGCGCGAGATGCGCTGGTGGGACATCGATCCGGTGCTGGAGCTCGAACACGAGCTGTTCCCGGAGGACGCCTGGTCGGCCGGGATGTTCTGGTCGGAGCTGGCCCACGCCCGTGGCCCGGGCGCCACCCGCCGCTATGTCGTCGCCGAGGAACCGGCCACCGGCCGGATCGTCGGCTACGCGGGACTCGCGGCCGCCGGTGACCTCGGGGACGTACAGACCATCGGCGTCACCCGCGACCACTGGGGCGGTGGCCTGGGCTCCGAACTCCTCACCGATCTGCTGAAGCACGCCACGGCCTTCGAGTGCTCCTCCGTGCTCCTGGAGGTCCGGGTCGACAACACCCGTGCGCAGAAGCTGTACGAACGCTTCGGCTTCGAACCGATCGGCTTCCGGCGCGGCTACTACCAGCCGGGCAACATCGACGCTCTGGTCATGCGCCTCCACGTACAAGAAACTGAGACTGACTGATGGCTGACGAACCGCTCGTACTCGGCATCGAGACCTCCTGCGACGAGACCGGGGTCGGCATCGTGCGCGGCACGACGCTGCTCGCGGACGCCGTCGCCTCCAGTGTCGACACGCACGCCCGGTTCGGCGGTGTCGTGCCGGAGATCGCCTCCCGCGCCCACCTGGAAGCGATGGTCCCGACCATCGAACGCGCGCTGAAGGACGCCGGGATCAGCGCCCGCGACCTCGACGGGATCGCGGTCACGGCCGGCCCCGGACTCGCGGGCGCGCTGCTCGTCGGGGTCTCCGCGGCCAAGGCGTACGCGTACGCGCTGAACAAGCCCCTCTACGGGGTCAACCACCTCGCCTCGCACATCTGCGTCGACCAGCTGGAGCACGGTCCGCTCCCCGAGCCGACCATGGCGCTGCTGGTCAGCGGCGGTCACTCCTCGCTGCTGCTCGCGCCGGACATCACCAACGACGTGCGGCCGCTGGGCGCGACCATCGACGACGCGGCGGGCGAGGCCTTCGACAAGATCGCCCGGGTGCTGAACCTCGGTTTCCCCGGTGGCCCGGTCATCGACCGGCTGGCGAAGGAGGGCGACCCGAAGGCCATCGCGTTCCCGCGCGGTCTGAGCGGTTCGCGCGACCCCGCGTACGACTTCTCCTTCTCCGGGCTCAAGACGTCCGTGGCGCGCTGGATCGAGGCGAAGCGGGCGGCGGGCGAGGAGGTGCCGGTACGGGACGTGGCGGCGTCCTTCCAGGAGGCCGTGGTGGACGTGCTCACCCGTAAGGCGGTCCGCGCCTGCAAGGACGAGGGCGTCGGCCACCTGATGATCGGCGGCGGTGTCGCGGCCAACTCGCGGCTGCGGGCCCTGGCCCAGGAGCGGTGCGAGCGGGCCGGCATCCGGCTGCGGGTGCCCAGGCCCGGCCTCTGCACGGACAACGGGGCGATGGTCGCCGCACTGGGCGCGGAGATGGTGGCCCGCAACCGGCCGGCCTCCGACCTGGAGCTGTCGGCCGACTCCTCGCTGCCGGTGACGGAGCCCCACGTGCCGGGTGCCCATGCGCACGACCACGACCATGTGCACGAGATCAGCAAGGACAACCTGTACTCATGAGCGGCACCGTCGCGCTGATGTGGGAGGCCCGGGCCACCGAGGGCCGGGGCGCCGAGCTGCTGGAGTGGGCGCGGGCCCGGTCGGCGGAGCTGGCCCGCGAGCCGGTCCGCCGCGAGCTGCTCCGCGCCCCGCAGGACCGGGTGCTGGTCATCACCTGGTGGGAGGGCGCGTACGGGGACGACCTGCCCGAACTCCCCGATCCGGACGCGGCATTGATCGCGCGCCCGGTGCACCGGTGGTGCTTCGAATCCGTCGGCTGAGAATTCGCCGGAAGAAATATCCTTCGCGGTGTCGATCCGGGGCGGGCCCGTTCGACGTACGAGTGTGAGGCGGGAGAACAGCCCGCCCCCGACCCGAGGAGTCACCGTGCCGCGCTACCTGACGATGGTCCGTATCGACGAGAACAGCGCCCCGGCCGAAGGCCCGAGCGAAGGGCTCATGCAGCGCATGGGCGCCCTGATCGAGGAGATGACCAAGGCCGGTGTCCTGCTGGACACGGCCGGGCTCACCCCGACCGCGCAGGGCACCAGGGTCACCTGGTCCAACGGCGAGTTCACCGTCACCGACGGGCCGTTCACCGAGACGAAGGAAGTCATCGGCGGCTACGCGATCATCCAGGCCAAGGACAAGGCCGAGATCCTGGAGTGGACCAAGCGTTTCCTCGCGGTCCACGAGCCGTACTGGACCGTGACCTCCGAGATCCGCGAGATCGCCGAAGGCTGACGGGCCCCGCAACAGCACAGGGGTGGGGCGGCAGGTCCTTGCCGCCCCGGCCCCCGGCTGCTCTGATGGGTGGCCGTGACAGAAGCACGCAGCGCCGTCGAAGCCGTCTACCGGATCGAGTCGGCGCGGATCATCGCCGCGACCGCCCGCATCGTGCGGGACGTCGGAATCGCCGAGGAGATCGCGCAGGACGCCCTGCTCGCCGCACTGGAGCAGTGGCCGGTTTCCGGGGTTCCGGACCGGCCGGGCGCCTGGCTCACGGCCACCGCGAAGCACCGGGCCATCGACCTCGTACGCCGCAAGGAGACCTACGCGCGCAAGCTGGCGGAGGTCGGCCGGGCCCTGGAGGACGTACCGCCCCCGGAACCGGCCGATCCGGACCACATCGACGACGACCTGCTGCGGCTGATCTTCACCTCCTGCCATCCGGTGCTCTCCACCGAGGCCCGCATCGCCCTCACCCTGCGCCTCCTCGGCGGCCTCACCACCGAGGAGATCGCCCGCGCGTTCCTGGCCCCCGAACCGACCGTCGCCCAGCGCATCGTCCGGGCGAAGCGGACCCTGGGCCGGGCGGGCGTCCCCTTCGAGGTGCCGTACGGCCCCGACCGCGCCGCCCGCCTCGACTCCGTGCTCGAAGTGATCTACCTGATCTTCAACGAGGGGTACGCGGCGACCGCGGGCGACGACCTGCTGCGCCCCGCCCTCTGCCAGGACGCGCTGCGTCTCGCCCGGGTGCTGGCCGGCCTGATGGAGAAGGAGCCCGAGGTCCACGGGCTCGTCGCGCTCCTGGAGCTCCAGGCCTCGCGCGCCGCCGCGCGGACCGGGCCGGACGGTGCGCCGGTGCTGCTCGCCGACCAGAACCGGGCCCGCTGGGACCAGCTGCTGATCCGGCGCGGCTTCGCGGCCCTGGCGCGGGCGAACGCGGCGGGCGCCATGGGCCCGTACGCCCTCCAGGCCGCGATCGCCGCCTGCCACGCGCACGCGGTGACGTACGAGGACACGGACTGGACCGCGATCGCCACGCTGTACGGGCGCCTCGCCGCGCTCACCCCGTCCCCCGTGGTGGAGCTGAACCGGGCGGTGGCGGTGTCGATGGCCGAGGGGCCCGCGGCGGGGCTCGCCCTGGTGGACGCGCTGGCGGCGGGCCAGGCGCTCACGGCGTACCACCTGCTGCCGAGCGTGCGGGGCGATCTGCTGGAGCGGCTGGGGCGGGGGGAGGAGGCGCGGGCGGAGTTCGTACGGGCGGCGGAGCTGACCCGCAACGAGCAGGAGAAGGCGCTGCTGCTGGCGCGCGCCCGCCGGGTGTCGCGATGAGTTCCGGGGGCGTGGCGGGTCTACCTTCCGAGAGCATCCGGCCGGGGCGTTCCGGCTCTGCGGCCGCTCGACGTCCCGGCGAGGAGAAGACCATGCAGAAGATCACCACGTTCCTGTGGTTCGACCACCAGGCGGAGGAGGCGGCGCAGTACTACGTCTCCGTCTTCGGCGGTGACTCGCGGATTCTGGGCGTGACCCACTACGGGGCGGCGGCCCCGGGCGAGCCCGGCTCGATCATGACGGTGAGCTTCCGGCTGGCGGACCAGGAGTACGTCGCTCTCAACGGAGGCCCGCAGTTCCCCTTCACGGAGGCCATCTCGCTCTCCGTGGACTGCGAGGACCAGGCCGAGGTGGACCGGCTGTGGGACACGCTCACCGAGGGCGGCGAGGAGGGCCGGTGCGGGTGGCTCAAGGACCGGTACGGCCTCTCCTGGCAGATCGTCCCGAGAGGACTGCCCGAGGTGCTGTCCGGCCCGGACCCGGCCAGGGCGGAGCGGGCCATGAAGGCGATGTTCGGCATGCGGAAGCTGGACATCCAGGCGCTCCGGGACGCCTGAGCGCCTTTCGGGGGAAGCGGTGCCGTGCCGTCACACGGCCCGGCCGCGCCCGGGGCAGTGCCCCGTGGATGTCCGACAGAACCGCGACCCGGTTCACCGTGTTCAGCATGGTGTCTGCCCTGCCCCGGTGTTCACGGCCCGTCACCTCCGGGTGCGGGCCCGGTCGGTAGTGTCTGGGCCATGCCACGTCGTTCACCGCTTCCCCCGCCCCCGCCCCCCGTGGAGCTGCGCTCCTGGCCCGACCGGCAGGCGATGCTGACCGACCGGGCGGTGGTTCTCGGCGCGTTGGTCAGGATGCACCTGGGGCACGCGCGGCTCGCGACGCTGTGGCTGTGGGGGATGCTGGCGGCGCTCGGCTGGTCGTTCGTGGGCGGGGCGATCGTCTCGTTCCAGGAGCCCGACGACCCGTTCGCCGCGATGCTGGGCCTGGTCGGTTTCGCCATCGGCGCCTGCCTGCTGGTGCCGTCGGTCGCGTTCGTCGCCGTCGGGCTCGGCCGGGACCGCCAGGTCCGCAGGCTGCTCGTCCAGTGGGGCGCGCTGGCCCGTGACCCGGCGGGCGATCTGCGGCTGCGGATTCCCGGCGTCAGCCTCCTCTGGATGCTGACGTCCTTCGCGCTGTGCGCCCTCGGCCTGTACGTGTGTGTGGTCGTCCCGGCGGGCGCGGAGGCGGGCGAGGAGACGTACGGGGAGGTGGCCCTGTTCATGGGCCTCGGTCTCATCTCCTGGCTGACCGGCCTGATCGGCGTGGTCAAGGCGTTCGCGCACCGCCGCTGGGTGCTCCGGGTGCTCGTCGGGACGCCCGGGACGCCCGGGACGCCCGGGACGCCCGCCGAACCGCCGGTCAGGGCCGCTTCAGGGGCTGACCGACCAGCATCGTAGGCGCCCCCGCCACCCGGGTCAGGAACACGGTCGCCGCGTTCGGCCCCTGGAGTTTCATCTTCCGGCGCAGCTCCTCCGGTTCGACCGCGGAGCCGCGCTTCTTGACGGTCAGGACGCCGACCTCCCGCTCCCGCAGCAGGGCCTTGAGCTTCTTCATGTTGAACGGGAGTTCGTCGGTGATCTCGTACGCCGTCGTGTACGGGGAGTCGTACACCTCGTCACTCGTGACGTACGCGATCATCTCGTCGAACAGCCGGCCGCCGCACCGGTCCACGATGCCGGCGACCAGATGCGCGCGGATGACGGCGCCGTCGGGTTCGTACAGATAGCGGCCGACGGGGCCGACGGGCGGGGCGGGCAGCGGGGCCGGGGCCGTCAGGGTGGCGCCCGCCGGGAGCAGTGTCGCCCGGAACGAGCCGGGTGCGAAGCCCTCGCCGAACCAGAGCACCGCCTCCTTCACATCGCCACCGTCCGAGATCCACTCGGCCTCGGCCCGCGGCCCGATCGCCTCGTGCGGGACGCCGGGGGCGATCTTCAGCGCGGCGCGGGGGGCCTTCAGCGCGGCCGCGGTCGCCCAGGACAGCGGGGGCGAGTACGCCTCCGGGTCGAAGATCCGGCCGCGGCCGCCGCGCCGGGCCGGATCGACGAAGACCGCGTCGTACGGAGCGGTGTCGGTCTCGGTGACATCGGCGCACCGCACCTCGATCAGCGCCTCCAGGCCGAGCGCCGCGGCGTTGGCGCGGGCGACCTCGGCGGTCAGCGGGTCGCGGTCGACGGCCAGCACCGCGATGCCCGCACGCGCCAGCGCGATCGCGTCGCCGCCGATGCCGCAGCACAGGTCGGCCACACTCCGTACCCCGAGTCCGGCGAACCGCTGTGCCCGGTAGCCGGCGACCGAGGTGCGGGTGGCCTGCTCGACACCGTTGGGGGTGAAGAACATCCGGTACGCGTCCTCGGCGCCGAACTTCGCGACCGCCCGCTGCCGCAGCCGGGCCTGCCCCAGGGCCGCCGACACCAGGTCGGCCGGGTGGCTGCGGCGCAGCCGGGTCGCGGTGGCCAGTTCCCGGGCGGGGTCGTGGTCGCGCAGCTCGGCCAGGAGCGCCGCGCCCTCGGGGGCGAGCAGGGCATGGAAGCCGGCGAGCGGGTCGGGGGCATCGGAGGGCGGGAGAGCGTTCACCCGGCCCATTGTGAGCCAGCCGGGGGACCGGGCGGGCCCGGCGGCGGTGTCGGGCCCGGCGTCCGGGCACGCACTGGCAGGATGCGGCGCCATGCAGCTAGTACGACAAACGGAAGAATCCGCCATGAAGCGGCACGGAACCGGCCGCCTCCTCCGTGAGCCGGTCCGTGCGGTCCTGATCGCCCTCCTCGTCACCGCCGTCGCCTCCGGGTGCGCCGCCGAAGGCGCGGACAGTGCCGCAGGCGGAAAGCATCCGGCGGCGCCCGCCGCGGGCCGGGAGGGGCCGCCCGCGCTGAAGGAGGCGCCGGCCGGGGCGCTGTCCGTGTACGCGGAGAAGCTGAAGCGGAAGCAGGCGGCGCGGGTCGCGGCGGCCAGGAAGTGGCGGCTGGCGAAGGTCCCGCTGATCGCCCCCGAGCCCCCGGCCGCCAAGCCGCGCATCACCACCCGCAAGGGCTTCGAGGTCACCGGCGGGGACGCGCTGCCGCCCGTTTTCACCACCGTGCCGACCAAGGAGAAGATCGTCTTCCTGACGATGGACGACGGGGCCGAGAAGGACCCCGCGCTGCTGCGGATGATGACGGAGCTCGGCATCCCGTACAGCGCCTTCCTCAGTGACTACCTGGTCAGGGAGGACTACGGCTACTTCAAGAAGATGCAGGCCCGCGGTGTCACCCTCAGCAACCACACGCTGAACCACCGCTATATGCCCGGTCTGTCGTACGCCGAGCAGAAGCGGGAGATCTGCGGCCAGCAGGACAAGATCGCGAAGCACTTCGGGAAACGGCCCACGCTCTTCCGGCCGCCGTACGGCAACTACAACCGCGACACCCTGCGCATCGCCAAGTCCTGCGGCATCAAGGCGGTGCCGCTGTGGTCCTCGGAGGCGTTCCCCGACCACATGGAATGGCGCGAGTGGGACCGTGACCTGCACCCGGGCGACATCATCCTCACCCACTTCCGGGGGCCCGGGGACTGGAAGGGCTCCATGCCGGACATGATCCGACGGGTCATGAAGACGATCACGGACAAGGGGTACGCGGTCGCCAGACTGGAGGACTACGTCTGACACGGGAGAGCGGCCGGTCCGCCACGCGGGGGTGGTGAATTGGCACTCCGCTTGACCGAGTGCTAATCGCGGTCATAGTCTCAGTGCTGGCACTCCCCACTGGAGAGTGCCAGCACCACCGCGCGACAGGGCAGGTCCGGCACCCGCGACGACGGATCGACCTGGTCGCCACCCCAAAGACTGTTAAACCCCGTGAGATCTCCGAAGGGGGAGACCGGATCGTGTCGACCACCAGCTCCAAGGTTGCGATCAAGCCGCTTGAGGACCGCATTGTGGTCCAGCCGCTCGACGCCGAGCAGACCACGGCCTCCGGCCTGGTCATTCCCGACACCGCCAAGGAGAAGCCCCAGGAGGGCGTCGTCCTGGCCGTGGGCCCGGGCCGCTTCGAGAACGGCGAGCGCCTTCCGCTCGACGTCAAGACCGGCGACGTCGTCCTGTACAGCAAGTACGGCGGCACCGAGGTGAAGTACAACGGCGAGGAGTACCTCGTCCTCTCGGCTCGCGACGTGCTCGCGATCGTCGAGAAGTAATTCACCCACGTTTGCTTCTGTTCTGCGCCCCTGGCCCCCTGCGAAATAACTAGCCGGGTGGTCTGGGGCGCAGTTCGTTTTGAGAGGACAGAAAACAGCCCATGGCGAAGACTCTGAAGTTCGACGAGGACGCCCGTCGCGCCCTTGAGCGCGGCGTCAACAAGCTTGCCGACACGGTGAAGGTGACGATCGGCCCCAAGGGCCGCAACGTCGTCATCGACAAGAAGTTCGGCGCTCCCACCATCACCAACGACGGTGTCACCATCGCGCGCGAGGTCGAGCTCGACGACCCGTTCGAGAACCTCGGTGCCCAGCTGGTGAAGGAGGTGGCGACCAAGACCAACGACGTAGCGGGTGACGGCACCACCACCGCCACCGTCCTGGCCCAGGCGCTCGTCCGCGAGGGTCTGCGCAACGTCGCCGCGGGCGCCTCCCCGGCCGCCCTGAAGAAGGGCATCGACGCCGCGGTCAAGGCCGTGTCCGAGGAGCTCCTCGCGACCGCCCGCCCGATCGACGACAAGTCCGACATCGCCGCCGTGGCCGCGCTCTCCGCGCAGGACACCCAGGTCGGCGAGCTCATCGCGGACGCGATGGACAAGGTCGGCAAGGACGGTGTCATCACCGTCGAGGAGTCCAACACCTTCGGTCTGGACCTCGAGTTCACCGAGGGCATGGCCTTCGACAAGGGTTACCTCTCGCCGTACATGGTGACCGACCAGGAGCGTATGGAGGCCGTCCTCGACGACCCGTACATCCTGATCCACCAGGGCAAGATCGGCTCCATCCAGGAGCTGCTCCCGCTGCTGGAGAAGGTCATCCAGTCGGGTGGCTCCAAGCCGCTGCTGATCATCGCCGAGGACGTCGAGGGCGAAGCCCTGTCGACCCTGGTCGTCAACAAGATCCGTGGCACCTTCAACGCCGTCGCGGTGAAGGCCCCGGGCTTCGGTGACCGCCGCAAGGCCATGCTCGGCGACATCGCCACCCTCACCGGTGCGACCGTCATCGCCGAAGAGGTCGGCCTCAAGCTCGACCAGGCCGGTCTCGACGTGCTGGGCACCGCCCGCCGCGTCACCGTCTCCAAGGACGACACGACCATCGTCGACGGCGGCGGCGACTCCGCCGACGTCAAGGGCCGGGTCAACCAGATCAAGGCCGAGATCGACTCCACGGACTCCGACTGGGACCGCGAGAAGCTCCAGGAGCGCCTCGCGAAGCTGGCCGGCGGCGTGTGCGTGATCCGTGTCGGTGCCGCCACCGAGGTGGAGCTCAAGGAGAAGAAGCACCGTCTGGAGGACGCCATCTCCGCGACCCGCGCCGCGGTCGAGGAGGGCATCGTCTCCGGTGGTGGCTCCGCTCTGGTCCACGCCGTCAAGGTCCTCGAGGGCAACCTCGGCAAGACCGGCGACGAGGCCACCGGTGTCGCGGTCGTGCGCCGCGCCGCCGTCGAGCCGCTGCGCTGGATCGCCGAGAACGCCGGCCTGGAGGGTTACGTCATCACCTCCAAGGTCGCCGAGCTCGACAAGGGCCAGGGCTTCAACGCCGCGACCGGCGAGTACGGCGACCTGGTGAAGGCCGGCGTCATCGACCCGGTCAAGGTCACCCGCTCCGCCCTGGAGAACGCCGCGTCCATCGCGTCGCTGCTGCTCACGACCGAGACCCTGGTCGTCGAGAAGCCGGCCGACGACGAGGCCGAGGCCGGCCACGGCCACGGGCACTCCCACTAGTACGCACCCGGTACACCACTGAGGCCCGGTACCCCCGTCGCGGGGGTACCGGGCCTCAGTGCTTTCCGGGGGCGGGTCACGCCGAGTGGCCCAGCGCCTCCGGAGTCACCTGGTCCGCGAACGGCCGTCCCTGGGCGAAGCGTTCCAGCTCGTCCAGCGCCTGATCCGCCATGCGGTGCAGCTCGTTGCCCAGCGAGCCCGCGACATGTGGAGTGAGCAGGACGTTCGGCAGGTCGTACAACGGGGAATCCGGCACCGGAAGTTCGGGCTCCGTCACATCCAGCACCGCGTGCAGCCGCCCGCTCACCAGCTCCGCGAGCAACGCGTCCTCGTCGACCAGAGAACCGCGCGCCGTATTGATCAGCGTCGCCCCCGCCGGCATCAGCGCCAGCTCCGCCGCCCCGATGAGGTGGCGCGTCTCGGGCAGCTGGGGAGCGTGGACGGAGACCACCGAGCTGCGGGCGCACAGCTCCGGCAGCGTCACCGCCCGCACTCCGAGGGCGGTGGCCTCGGCGGGGGAGACGTACGGGTCGTAGAGCAGCACGTCCAGGTCGAACGGGCGCAGCAGCTCGATCACCCGGCGGCCGATCCGGGACGCGCCGATGATTCCGGCCGTACGGCGGTAGTTGCCGCTGGCGTCGAGGTCCCGGAGCCAGTCGTGGTCGGCCCGCAGCGCGCGGTAGCGCTGGGCGGCGTGCAGGACCCGCTTGTTGGCGAAGAGGATCGCGGCGAGGGTGAACTCGGCGACGGGCAGGGCGTTGGCGTTGGCCGCCGAGGTGACGGCGATGCCGCGTTCCCAGCAGGCGTCGGTGATGTGGTGCTTGACGGACCCGGCCGCGTGCACGACGGCGCGCAGCCGAGGGGCGGCGGCCAGGATCTCCGCGGTCAGCGGGGTGGCGCCCCAGCAGGTGAGGAGCACGTCCGCCTCGGCGAGCGCGGCGGCCACCTCCGGGCCGGGGGCGGCCAGATCGTGGGCGACGAGGCCGGGGTCCGTGCGGGTGAGGGCGGCCAGCCTGGTGCGGTGGCGTTCCGCGAACAGCCGGCCGGCGATGCCGGGCCCCATCGCCAGCAGAGCGCGGGGCCGGTTGTCAGTGGCGTGGTGCATGGTGGAACTCGACTCCTCTGAGGCTCGCCTGACGGTCACTTGACACTTCCGGCCGTCAGTCCCGCCTTCCAGTGCCGTTGCAGTGAGACGAAGGCGACGATCAGGGGGATGACGGCGAGGAGGGAACCGGTGACGACGAGCGGATAGAAGCTCGGCTCGCCATGGGTGTTGGTGTTCCAGGAGTAGAGGCCGAGGCTCAGCGGGAAGAGCTCGCGGTCCGAAAGCATCACCAGGGGGAGGAAGAAGTTGTTCCAGATCGCGGTGAACTGGAAGAGGAAGACCGTCACGAAGCCCGGCATGACCATGCGCAGACCGATCGACCAGAAGGTGCGCAGCTCACCCGCGCCGTCGATCCGGGCGGCCTCCAGTGCCTCGTTCGGGATGTATCCCGAGCAGAAGACCCGCGCGAGATACACACCGAACGGGTTGACCAGTACGGGGATCAGCACCGACCAGTAGGTGTTGACCAGTCCGGTCTTCGAGGCCAGGAGATACATCGGCAGGGCGAGCGCGGTGGTCGGCACCAGCACACCCATCAGGACGAGGCCGAACAGCTTCTCCTTGCCCCGGAATTCGTACGTGTTGAAGGCGTAGCCCGCGGCGACGCAGATCAGGGAGCAGACGAGCGCCCCGCCGCCCGCGTATAGCAGGCTGTTGACGTACCAGCGGAAGTAGATGCCGTCCCCGTAGGCGGCGAGGCCCGACAGGTTCTCGCCGAGCTTGAAGCCGTCGAAGGAGAAGGCGTTGCCGGCGAGGAGGTCGCCGGTGTCCTTCGTGGCGGCGGTGACCAGCCAGACGAGCGGGAAGAGCATGTAGACGACGGCGAGCAGCAGGAAGCCGTTGACGGCGGTCTTCGACATCCAGCGGGTCGGGGGAGCTTTCGAGGGAGCTGTGGAGGAGCTTGAGGAGTTCATGCCTTCCTGCCCTTGCGTCCGGTGAAGCGGGTGACGACGAAGGACAGCAGCGCGGCGGTGAGGGCCAGCAGGATGGAGGCGGCGGCGGCGAGCCCGTAGTCGTTGCGTTCGAAGGCCGCGGTGTACGCGTACATGTTCGGCGTCCAGGTGGAGGAGACGGCGGAGCCGGTTCCCTTGTTGAGGATCAGCGGCTCGGTGAAGAGCTGGAGCGAGCCGATGACCGTGAACAGTGCGACCATCGCGACCGAGGCGCGGATCAGCGGCACCTTGATGGAGAAGGCGATCCGCCAGGCCCCGGCGCCGTCCACCGTGGCCGCTTCGAGCACGGAGCGGTCGACGGCCTGGAGCGCGGCGTAGAAGATCACCATGTTGTAGCCGAGCCACTCCCACAGCGCGATGTTGACGATGGAGGGAAGGGCGCCTTCGGAGGAGAAGAAGTCGAAGCCGATTCCCCCGGACTCCATGGCGCTGACCACCGGGCTGAGCTGGGGCGTGTAGAGGTAGACCCAGATCAGCGCGGCGATGATGCCCGGCACGGCGTGCGGGAGGAAGAGCGCGAGCTGGAAGAACCGGCGCGCGCGGGCGAGTGTGGAGTCCAGCAGCAGAGCGAGTGCGAGGGCTCCGACGAGCAGCAGCGGAATGTAGAAGAGGCAGTATCCGAGCAGGACGGCGAAGCCCTCGCGGAAGGCCCGGTCACCCAGCGCCGCCGCGTAGTTGTCGAGGCCGCTGAACACGGTCTCGGTGCCGCCGAAGCCCAGTCCGGACTGCTTCTCGGTGAACAGGCTGAGCCAGACCGCGTAACCGATCGGCACCACCATGACCACGGTGAACAGTGCGAAGAACGGGCCCAGCAGGATTGCGGCGGCTCTGGTTGTCCGGGCGCGCTTCATCAGCCGGCGTCCTCGACCTTCAGGCCGCGCTTCTTGAGCTCGGCGACCGTGGCGTCATGGCCGGCCTTCACCGCTTCGGCGATCGTCGTGTCGCCGCTCGCGACCTTGCCGAACTGGTCCTTGATGATCGTGTTGGAGGTGCCGGTCGTGGGGCCCCAGGCCCAGTCGGGCCGGATGGACGTCGCGGCGCCCTCGAAGACCTGGTAGATGTCCGTGCCGCCGTAGTAACTCGCGTCGAAGGCGGCCTTCGCCACCGGGCGCAGCTCGGCCGCGGCCGGGAAGGCACTCGATGTGCCGGACGCGATACGGGCCTTGATGCCCTCCGGTGTGGTCGACATCCAGGTGGCGAACTCGACGGCGGCCTCGGCCTTCCTGCTGTTCTTCGACACGGCGAAGGTGGACCCGCCGAGCATGCCGCTCGACGGTGTGCCGTCCCAGCTGGGCATCGGCGCGACCGCCCACTTGCCGCTCTGCTCGGGCAGCGTGCCCTTCAGGACGCCGGCGCCCCAGGCGGCCCCGAGGTAGCCGACCGTGCCGCCGCTCTTGAGCGAGTTGGTCCACTCCGGGCTGAACGAGGCGTTGGCCCTGATCAGGTCGTCGTCGAGCAGGCCCTGCCAGTAGTCGGCGGTCTTCGTGGTCGCCGGGTCGGTGGTGTTCACCTTCCAGGTGTCGCCCTCGGCCTTGTACCACTGCGCCCCGGCCTGCCAGGCCATCGCCTGGAAGGTGGTCGGGTCGTCGGGGAAGAAGGTGCCGATGCGGGCCTTCTTGTCGGCCCGCTTGACCTTCTCGGCGGCCTTGCGGAAGTCGTCCCAGGTCTTGGGCACCTCGACGCCGTACTTCTCGAAGAGGTCCTTGCGGTAGTAGAACGCCTGCGGCGAGGCGTCGAACGGGACGGCCCAGTTCTTGCCGCCGAGCGTGGTCAGTTCCACCGCCTGCGGAAGGAGCTTCTTCTTGATGTCGCCGGTGACGTACGCGCTGATGTCCTGGACCGCGCCCTGGCTGACGAACTCGGGCAGCTGCGGGTACTCGATGCTGACGAGGTCGGGGGCGTTGCCCGCCTTCACCGCGTTGGAGATCTTGGCGTAACCGCCCGCGTTACCGGACGGGATCTCCTCGTAGACGACCTTGACGTTCTTGTGCGAGGCGTTGAACGCGTCAACGACTTCCTTCGATCCCTTCGCCCAGCCCCAGAAGGTGATGCTGACGGGCTTGCCGTCGCTTCCGGGTGCGGCTTCGTCCTCACCGCTGCCGCCGCACGCCGTGAGAACGGCGAGGGCGGTGGCGGCACCGACTATGACGTGGGACGTTCTGCTCCAACTGCGGCTCACAGCGAGGCTCCTGAACAGGCGGCGACATGGGGCGTTGGCCGTGATCCTTGAACCAGTGGTGACCGAAGTCAAGAGCGAAAGATTGATTGATCGAAAAAAGATCAGAACGGTTATGTACGGAAGAGGCCCGGAGGGTTACGTCAGGGGGTCACCGCACGAGCTCCGGACCCGGAGCTGCGGGAGCAGCGTCAGATGGCGCCGGGGCGGCCCGGCACCGGTGTCCCGGGCCTGCGTGAGGCGTTCCACCAGCAGCTCCGTGGCATGCCTTCCCACGTCCCGCTTGGGCGGTGCCACGGCGGTGAGGGGGGTGTCCGCGAGCGCCGCCACCTCGTCGTCGTAGGCGATGAGCGCCAGGTCCTGCGGCACGCGGACGCCGAGCTCGGCCAGGCGCTGCACCACCTGGATGGCGTCCACGTCGTTATGGATCAGGGCCGCGGTCGCCACCCCGGAGACCACCGCCTCGCGCAGGGCCTGCACGGCCTCCTCGAAGGCGTCCGGCGCCTGGTCGGCCGGTACGGAACCGATCACGTCCTGCGGTGCGCGCAGCCCCAGTACGGCGAGCGCCTCCTCGTACCCGGACCGCACCGCGACGGCTGTCGGTGAGTCGGCGCGGGCCATCAGAAGCGGCGCCCCGTGACCCAGACCCACCAGGTGACGCAGGGCGAGCAGCACTCCGTGCCGGTGGTCCGAGCAGACGCGGTCCAGGGCGTCCAGCGGCGAGCCGGCGGCGGGCTGCCGTTCGATGAGCACCGTGGGCACGGGCAGCGAGGTGATCCAGTCGCCGAACGCCGCCGGGTCCCCGGGCCGCCGCCAGCCGGGCGCGACCAGCACCCCTTCGGCGCCGGCGGCGAGCAGACCCTGGGTGCGGGCGTGGTCCTCCTCGGGCCGGTAGTCCGAGATCCGCAGGATCAGCCGGGCACCGGAGCGAGCCGCCGCCTCGTGCGCCCCGCGGATCACTTCGGCGAAGTAGTACGTCGCGGAGGGCGCGAGCATGCCGAGAACCAGCCCGCCGCCCGCCCCGCCCACGCCCTCGGGCGCCGCGGCCGTACGGTCCTGCGGCCAGGAGACCGAGCCGTGCACCCGGTCGAGCAGGCCCCGGCCCGCGAGGTCCTCCACGTCCCGGCGCACCGTGACGGGTGAGACCCCCAGCCGGGAGGCGAGATCGGAGACGCGGGCGGAGCCCCGTTCCCGTACCAGCCCGAGCAGGCGGTCATGACGTTCAGCAGCACTTTCGCGCACGGCAGCAGTCCCCTCGACTTAGGTGTCCCCGACCCTAGACCACAATGATCGAACGACGGGAGTTTCGATCATTCAAACGCTTTCCATTGACGTTCGATCAGTGCGAGTCCAGGATTCCGGGCGATGCCGGTCCGATCCGACTCTGACTCTTCGTACGGAGGAATTGTGAGACATCGCCTCACCGCGGCAGTGCTCGCCGCCCTGACCGCCGCCGGTCTGACGGCCACGGCCCAGAGCGCCGCGCAGGCCGCGCCCGCGGGCCGCACCTTCCGCGTCGACTGCTCCGCCACCGCGCAGGGTGGGGACGGAAGCGCGCGGCGCCCCTGGACGACCCTCGCCGAGGCCAACGCCGCCACGTACGGCCCGGGCGACCGGCTGCTCTTCAAGCGCGGCACCACCTGCACCGGGACGCTCGCTCCCCGGGGCGCGGGCGCGGCCGACGCCCCCTTCACCATCGCCGACTACGGCGACAGCCCCCGGCGCGCGAAGATCGACGGGGCGGGC
Source organism: Streptomyces sp. NPDC045968 (assembly GCF_056430475.1). Lineage (NCBI taxonomy): Bacteria > Bacillati > Actinomycetota > Actinomycetes > Kitasatosporales > Streptomycetaceae > Streptomyces > Streptomyces sp. NPDC045968. The sequence continues at coordinate 291,000 of NZ_JBWKLF010000008.1, forward strand.
GCCCACGATGCCGTGCTCCTCGCCGACACCGAACACGTCCGGCTGACCAGGCTGGAGATCACCAACGCCGCGAACCCCGGCAGCGAACGCAACGCCGTACGGCTGCGTCTGACGGACTACGGCACGGCCCGCGGATTCGAGATCGACCACCTGTACATCCATGACGTGCGCGGCGGCGACTACAAGACCGTCACCGGTTCCAGCGCCATTCACGTGGCTGTCCAGGGCACCGCGAAGGCCAGCAGGTACGACGGGGTCGACATCCACCACAACCTCATCGAGGACGTCGACCGGGAGGGCATCTACTTCAAGTCGACGTTCTCCAAGCGCGCGCTGGTCGGCAACCAGCAGGACCCGAACGTCTACCCGGGCGCCTGGACCCCGTCCACCGGCGTGCGTATCCACCACAACACCCTCAGGTCGCTGGCCGGCGACGGCATGAAGCTGGACACCACCGCGGGCGCCCGCGTCGACCACAACCGCATCGACGGCTTCCAACTGCGCTCGCCCTCCGCCAACGCGGGCATCTGGACCTTCAACACCGACGACACGACCGTGGAGTACAACGAGGTCTCGGGTGGCGGAAACACCCACGACGGCATGTCCTTCGATGCCGATGGCGCCTCCAACCACACGGTCTTCCAGTACAACTACAGCCACGACAACAAGGGCGGCTTCCTGCTGGTCTGCCCGTACAGCGGTGCCAAGACCCTCAACACGGTCGTCCGGTACAACGTCAGCCGCAACGACGGGGCCCGGCTCTTCCAGAACTGCTGGGGCCCCATCCTCAACACCCAGATCTACAACAACTCCTTCTACAACAAGGAGAAGATCCCCGCCTATCTGGTGCAGGACGACAACGGCAACCCGTCCGCCACCGTCCACGAGCAGTCCATCCGCAACAACGTCTTCGTCAGCGAAGGCACCGGCGGATACGGCTTCACCAACCCCACCCCGGGTCTGTCCTTCGACCACAACGCCTTCCACGGCATCACGATGACCCGCCCCAACCCCGGCGGCATCACCGTGAACCCGCTGCTGCGCGAGGACTGGAGGCTCGGCACGGGCTCCCCCGCGATCGGCGCCGGGGCCGTCGTCGAGGACAACGGCGGCAAGGACTACTTCGGCAACCCGCTGCCGGACACCGCCCCGAACCTGGGCGCCTACGAAGGCCCCGGGCTTCCGTAACGCCCTACTGGGGACCGTACTTGCGGCCTGTCCGGGAGCTGACACCTCCGAGCAGGCCGCGAGGCGCCACCTTCACCAGACCCATGAGCGCCTTGTACCGGGCGTCCGGCACCGACACGGTCCTGCCGCGCGCCAGATCCGAGAGCGCGCTCGTCACCAGCTTGTCGGCGTCGAGCCACATCCAGCCGGGGATGCTGTCCGTACCCATTCCGGCCCGCTCGTGGAACTCCGTCCGTACGAACCCGGGGCACAGGGCCATCAGCCGCACCCCCGACCCGGACAGGTCCCTGGCCGCTCCCTGGGTGAACTGCACGACCCACGCCTTGGACGCTCCGTACGTCCCGCGCGGCACGAAGGCGGCGACGGAGGCCACGTTGATGACTCCGCCGCGCCCGCGCTCCTTCATCCCGGCGGCGGCGGCGGACGTAAGCCGCAGCACCGCCTCGCAGTGCACCTTCAGCATCGCCAGCTCATCGGCCATGGAGACCTCCAGGTAGCGCCCCTTGTTGCCGAACCCGGCGTTGTTGACCAGGAGGTCGACAGCCTGGTGGCGGTCCCCGAGCCGGGCCTCGACCGCCGCGATCCCCGTGTCCTGGGAGAGGTCGGCCGTCAGGACCTCGGCCTCGATGCCGTGCCGGTCGTGCAGTTCGGTGGCCTGTACCCGCAGCCGCTCGGTGTCCCGGGCCACCAGCACCAGGTTGTGTCCCTCGCCCGCGAGCCGCCGCGCGAAGGCGGCCCCGATCCCCGCCGTCGCGCCTGTAATCAGTGCAGTCGTCATACGCGGCACGTTAGTGCCCCGCGTGCGCCCGCGGCCGACGAGTCCGCAACCCCCGTCAACTCCTGCGGCCGTCGGCCGTCAGACCCCGTGCTTCTCCACGTACGCCCGTGCGTCACGCAGGGCCTCGGGGTGCAGCGCGTCCCCCGCCGCGAGCAGTTGGGACAACAGCTTCCGCTCGGTCGTGACGGCCCGGAACACCAGGGAGACGGTGACGTCGTGGTCCGGCCGGTGCACTATCTCGATCGGGTCCCCGGCGCTGATCGTCCCCGGTTCCAGTACCCGCAGATACGCGCCGGGTGCCGCCTCCTGGGTGAACCGCTTGACCCACCCCTTCTCACCGAGATGACCGGCGAACGTACGGCACGGAATGCGCCCCGTGGTCACCTCCAGGACGAGGGCGGAGCCGATCCGCCAGCGTTCCCCGATCCTGGCCCCGCTCACATCGATCCCCAGGGTCGTGAGGTTCTCCCCGAACGCACCGTTGGCCAGGTCCCGGCCGAGCACCGCCTCCCAGGCGTCGAGCTCCTCGCGCGCGAAGGCGTACACCGCCTGGTCCGTGCCCCCGTGATGCCGCAGATCGCACACCGCGTCACCCGCCAGGCCGCTGCCGCCGCTTCCCTTGGGGCCCGGGTCCGAGACCTGTACGGGGCCATCGGCCGGGTGCTTGTCGATACCGGTGAGGCCATCAGGGCCATTGGTGTGTTCGGACGCCCTGGGGCGGCCCAGGTTCACGGTCAGCAGCTTCATGGCGTACACGCTAGCGAGTCGTCACCCAAAGACGCACAGCAATTATTCGCACCTGCTACAAGAGTCGCTTATGGTGGAAGGGTGATCGAAGCCCGTCATCTCCGAGTCCTGCGCGCCGTGTCCACGACCGGTTCGTTCTCCGCCGCCGCGCGTGAACTGGGCTGCACCCAGCCCGCGGTCAGCCAGCAGATGAAGGCCCTGGAGGCATCGGCGGGGACCACGCTGCTGATCCGCACGGGCCGCGAGATGAGGCTCACCCAGGCGGGCGAGGCCCTGGTGCGTCATGCGTCGGGCATCCTCGCCGGACTGACCGCCGCCGAGGAGGAGGTCGCCGCGATCGCCGGACTGCGGGCGGGCCGGGTCCGGCTCGTCTCGTTCCCCAGCGGCAGTTCCACCCTGGTACCGGGCGCGCTCGCGGCCCTGCGCGCCGCCCACCCGGGCACCCGGGTCTCGCTCGTCGAGGCGGAGCCGCCGCGCTCGGTGGAGATGCTCCGGGACGGCGACTGCGACATCGCGCTGGCGTTCCGTTACGGGGCGTCGGGCGGCGAATGGGACGACCTGGTCGTCCGCCCGCTGCTGGCCGACCGGCTGATCGGGCTGGTCCCCGAGGGGCACCGGCTGGCGGGCGCGGCGGCCGTGGGTATCGCGGAGCTGGCCGACGAGCCGTGGATCGCGGGCTGCCCCCGCTGCCGCCGGCAGCTCGTGGAGGTCTGCGAGGCGTCCGGCTTCACCCCCCGGATCGACTTCGCCACCGACGACTACCCCGCGGTGGTCGGACTGGTGGGGGCGGGCCTCGGAGTGGCCGTCCTGCCGGAGCTCGCCATCGAGTCGGTACGCCCGAAGGGGGCCCGGACCGTCACGGTCGAACCCGCCATCGAGCGCGAGATCGTCGCGCTGACCCTCCCGGACCTGGCCCAGGTGCCTGCGGTGGCGGCCACCCTGGACCAGCTGTCCCTGGCTGCCGCGCGCTGAAGCGGGCAGCCCCATGGGCCTGAAGCTGCCCGCGTCGGTGGATGTGTGGGGAAACGTTCACGAAGAAACGTTTCTCTGTCTGGGTGGGGGCGCCGGTGTCAGGCGTGTCCGGGCCCGGCCGCGAGGCCCGAGTGGGCCGTGATCAGCCGGTTGCGCGCCCGGCCCATGAGCTCTTCGCGCTCGTCCTCGGTCAGGCCGCCCCACACGCCGTAGGGCTCCCGTACCGCCAAGGCGTGTGCCGCACACTCGGCCCGTACCGGGCAGCGCATGCACACCTCTTTCGCTGAGGTCTCGCGAGCGCTCCGGGCCGCCCCGCGCTCACCCTCCGGATGGAAGAACAGCGAGCTGTCCACCCCTCGGCAGGCGGCCAGCAGCTGCCAGTCCCACAGATCTGCATTGGGTCCGGGAAGGCGGGAGAAATCTGCCATTGCTTGTCCCCTCGAAACCGTGCTGCGTCGGAAACGGCATCCTCGACCGTTGTTGATCGTCGGTGACCGGAGTCCCGACCGTACATCTACGGTGCTAGTAGATGTAAATATGACTGATTGCGAATCTAGCCACAGACACCCTCGAAAGGGAAGAAAACCCGCTAAATGGGGCATACCTTTAGGTGAAGTTTCCGTTGACGCCCGGACGATCCGCGCCGCTCTCCTCCGTGTGCGGCCCCTCACGTAGAGTGCCGAACTCGACCTTCCGACCCGTAACTCTTTCGAGTGACCATCGTTGAGAGTGCGGAGGCGGTTGACGAAGAACGAGCTCGGGCAGATGTCCGAGGGGGTCAACCGCACAGGTGACGACTTGTATCAGCCTGGAGGCTCAAGGTGACGCGCATCAGCTGCGGAGGACGGTCATGACATCCGTCCTCGTCTGCGACGACTCCCCGCTTGCCCGAGAAGCGCTCCGCCGCGCGGTTGCCACCGTGCCCGGTGTCGAGCGCGTGACGACGGCGGCCAACGGCGAGGAAGTGCTCCGCCGCTGGGGGGCCGACCGTTCGGATCTGATTCTGATGGACGTACGCATGCCCGGTCTGGGGGGTGTGGAGACGGTCCGGCGGCTGCTCTCCGCCGACCCGGGGGCCCGGATCATCATGCTGACCGTCGCCGAGGACCTGGACGGTGTCGCGCTCGCGGTCGCCGCCGGTGCCCGCGGCTATCTGCACAAGGACGCCTCGCGCGCCGAGCTGCGGGCCACCGTGACGCAGGCCCTGGCCGATCCGACGTGGCGTCTCGCCCCGCGCCGGCTGCGGTCCGCCGAGATGGGTGCCGCGCCGACGCTCACCGCGCGTGAGATCCAGGTGCTCGAAGGCATGAGCCACGGCCGGTCCAACGCCGAGATCGGACGCGAGCTGTTCCTCTCCGAGGACACGGTGAAGACGCACGCGCGGCGCCTCTTCAAGAAGCTCGGCGCCTCGGACCGCGCCCACGCCGTGGCGCTCGGCTTCCGCTGGGGCCTGGTCCGCTGATACCGGGCCACGGCCGACGGCCGCATCCACCCCCGTCCGCGCAACGGCGGGCGGGGTGACGGTGACGGTGGGGTGGCGGGCCCGCGATCCGGCCGCTCCGACCAGCGATATGTGACGCTTCCCGGCCGATGACGCATCCTTGAGACGTGGAGTTCCTCGGGAACGATTCGGTCGAGCGGAAGGGGAGGGCGCAGGACATGACATCCGGCGCACCCGCTCATAACGCTTCGGTGCACAACTCAGGACGCGGTGCCGCAGATCCGGCGGCACCAAGGCACCATGGTTCGATGCGCGACGACGAGACGACGGTGATCGGTGCTCTGGTGCACCGTGCCGTCGACGGCGACGCGCAGGCCACCCACGATCTATTGGCGCATGTCCACCCCCTCGCGCTGCGCTACTGCAGGTCCCGGCTGAACCGGCTGCCCGGTGATGCCCGTCACTTCGTGGAGGACCTGGCGCAGGAGGTCTGTGTCGCGGTACTGATGGCGCTGCCCCGGTACAAGGACACAGGCCGGCCCTTCGAAGCCTTCGTCTTCGCCATCGCGGGTCACAAGGTCGCCGACCTCCAGCGCGCCGCCATGCGGCACCCCGGGTCGACGGCCGTTCCCTCCGACGAGATGCCGGAGCGGCCCGACGATTCGCTCGGCCCGGAAGAGCGTGCCCTGCTCAGCAGCGACGCGGCCTGGGCCAAGAAGCTCCTGGCCAACCTTCCGGAGAACCAGCGCGAGCTGCTGGTCCTCCGGGTCGCCGTCGGACTGACGGCCGAGGAGACCGGACAGATGCTGGGGATGTCCCCGGGCGCCGTCCGCGTCGCCCAGCACCGCGCGCTGAGCAGGCTGCGCGCCCTCGCGGGACAGTAGCCGCGCCCGCCCGCGCTCACGTAGGAACGTACAGAACCGCTTACCGATCTTGATCGTGGAATGAGACACCCCGGAAGCCCGTTAGCATGGACATCCGCACCGATCAAGGCCATTTGGGGAAGGTGTCATGACTGCAAACGTCGACGGAGTGCCCGAGAAATTCGCGACGCTCGGGCTGACATACGACGACGTGCTGCTGCTGCCGGGCGCGTCCGACATGGCGCCCGATCAGATCGACACTTCCTCGTACATCTCGAAGAACGTCCGGGTGAACATCCCGCTGCTCTCCGCGGCGATGGACAAGGTCACCGAGGCGCGCATGGCCATCGCCATGGCCCGTCAGGGCGGCGCGGGCGTGCTGCACCGCAATCTCTCCATCGCCGACCAGGCCAACCAGGTCGACCTGGTGAAGCGTTCCGAGTCCGGCATGGTCACCGACCCGATCACGGTGCACCCGGACGCGACGCTGCTGGAGGCCAACGACCTCTGCGCCAAGTTCCGCATCAGCGGTGTCCCGGTCACCGACGCGGCGGGCAAGCTCCTCGGCATCGTCACCAACCGTGACATGGCCTTCGAGCCGGACCGTACGCGCCAGGTGCGCGAGGTCATGACGCCGATGCCGCTCGTGACCGGCAAGGTCGGCATCTCCGGCGTGGACGCCATGGAGCTGCTGCGCCGTCACAAGATCGAGAAGCTTCCGCTGGTCGACGACCACGGAATCCTCAAGGGCCTCATCACGGTCAAGGACTTCGTCAAGGCCGAGAAGTACCCGAACGCCGCCAAGGACAAGGAAGGCCGGCTGCTGGTCGGCGCCGCCGTCGGTGTCGCGGGCGACGCCTACGAGCGGGCCCAGGCGCTCGTCGAGGCGGGCGTCGACTTCATCGTCGTCGACACCGCGCACGGCCACTCCCGGCTCGTCGGCGACATGGTCGCCAAGATCAAGTCGAACTCCACGGTCGATGTCATCGGCGGCAACATCGCCACCCGTGACGGTGCCCAGGCACTGATCGACGCGGGCGTCGACGGGATCAAGGTCGGCGTCGGCCCCGGCTCCATCTGCACCACCCGTGTGGTCGCCGGCATCGGCGTCCCGCAGGTCACCGCCATCTACGAGGCCTCGCTCGCCGCCAAGGCGGCCGGTGTCCCGGTCATCGGTGACGGCGGCCTCCAGTACTCCGGCGACATCGCCAAGGCCCTGGTGGCCGGCGCCGACACCGTGATGCTCGGCTCGCTGCTCGCGGGCTGCGAGGAGTCGCCGGGCGAGCTGCTCTTCATCAACGGCAAGCAGTTCAAGTCGTACCGTGGCATGGGCTCGCTCGCCGCGATGCAGACCCGGGGCGACCGCAAGTCGTTCTCGAAGGACCGTTACTTCCAGGAGGGCGTCGCCTCCGACGAGAAGCTGGTCCCCGAGGGCATCGAGGGGCAGGTCCCCTACCGGGGCCCGCTCTCCGCGGTCGTCCACCAGCTCACCGGCGGTCTGCGCCAGTCGATGTTCTACGTTGGCGGCCGGACGGTACCGGAGCTCCAGGACAACGGCCGTTTCGTACGGATCACCTCGGCGGGTCTCAAGGAGAGTCACCCGCACGACATCCAGATGACGGTCGAAGCACCGAATTACAGCAGGAAGTAGCCGCACCGTCGCCCGAGGGGCGGCCCCGGGGGGTTCCCGGGGCCGCCCCTCCGACGTGTGTCGGGGATACTGGCATGGCAGACGTAGAGGGAAAGGCCACACCATCGTGACTGAGATCGAGATCGGGCGCGGCAAGCGCGGCCGCCGGGCGTACGCATTCGACGACATCGCCGTCGTACCGAGCCGTCGTACGCGGGACCCGAAGGAGGTCTCGATCGCCTGGCAGATCGATGCCTACCGGTTCGAGCTGCCGTTCCTGGCCGCCCCCATGGACTCCGTGGTCTCTCCGCAGCACGCCATCCGGATCGGCGAGCTCGGCGGCCTGGGCGTTCTCAACCTGGAAGGGCTGTGGACCCGGCACGCCGACCCGCAGCCGCTCCTCGACGAGATCGCCGAGATGCCCGTCGAGTCCGCGACCCGCCGGCTCCAGGAGATCTACTCCGCTCCCATCCAGGAGGAGCTGATCGGGCAGCGCATCAAGGAGGTGCGCGACTCCGGTGTCGTCACCGCCGCCGCGCTCTCCCCGCAGCGCACCGCCCAGTTCTCCAAGGCGGTCGTCGACGCGGGTGTGGACATCTTCGTCATCCGCGGTACGACGGTCTCCGCCGAGCACGTCTCGGGCGCGGCCGAGCCGCTGAACCTCAAGCAGTTCATCTACGAGCTGGACGTCCCGGTGATCGTCGGCGGCTGCGCCACGTACACCGCGGCGCTGCACCTGATGCGTACCGGCGCGGCCGGTGTCCTCGTCGGCTTCGGCGGCGGCGCGGCGCACACCACGCGCAACGTGTTCGGCATCCAGGTCCCGATGGCGACCGCGGTCGCCGATGTGGCCGGGGCGCGCCGGGACTACATGGACGAGTCCGGCGGCCGGTACGTGCACGTGATCGCGGACGGTGGCGTCGGCTGGTCGGGTGACATCCCGAAGGCCGTCGCCTGTGGCGCGGACGCCGTGATGATGGGCTCCCCGCTGGCCCGTGCGACGGACGCGCCCGGTCGCGGCCGGCACTGGGGCATGGAGGCCGTCCACGAGGACGTGCCGCGCGGCAAGCTGGTGGACCTGGGTTCCGTCGGGACGACGGAGGAGGTCCTCACGGGCCCCTCGCACACCCCTGACGGCTCGATGAACCTCTTCGGCGCCCTGCGCCGCGCGATGGCCACCACGGGCTACAGCGACCTCAAGGAGTTCCAGCGCGTCGAGGTGACGGTGGCGGACTCGCAGCACCGCCGCTGATCCCGCCCGGACATCCGGACACGACGGGAGGGCCCGGACCACACCTGTGGTCCGGGCCCTCCCGTCATGTGCGGCGCGGCGACTAGTCGGCCTTGCGGGCGCCACCGATCGCGGCGATCGGACCGAGGGCGAGGAAGAGGTACGTCATGAAGTCGGCCTCTTCCTTCCAGATCTTCGTCACGTCGCCGAAGTGGTCGAAGAAGACGCCGGAGAACGACAGGCCGGACGCGTCCGCCAGGATCATCGACATGCCGACGAGCTGGCCGAGGTAGACGGCGCCGAGGGAGAAGGCGGCGCCCGCGACGGTCACGATCGGGTTGGTGCCGCCGACCTTCGTCGCCGCGAAACCGACCAGGAAGCCGACGCCGACCGCCGCGTACCCGACCTCGCGCTCGATGGAGCCGGCGATGACGCCGTAGAGGATGGCCGCGACGATGGCGGTGCCGAGCGCGGTCAGGATGCCGAGGCCGAGGTTGTTACGGGCCGGGGGCGCCGGGGGGAACGGGGCGCCGGCACCGAACTGGCCGGGCTGCTGACCCGCGAACGGGTTGCCGGTCGGCGCACCGGGCTGAGCCGGCTGCTGGGCGTACGGGTTGCCGTCGGACGGCTGGCCGCCGTAGGGCTGCTGGGGCTGGTTCGGCGGCACGGGCTGGCTCATGGTGGATTTCCCCCTGGGACGGATGCGCACGACTGTGCGAGAAGCGACGCCGCAGGCTAGCAGTCCCCTCGGACATCGCCCACCAAAATCCCTTGCGGGGATTGGGCGGGTGGCCGGTGTCAGAGCCGGTGCGCGGCCCCCGCCGGGGTGGCTCCCCGGGTGTCCAGGAGGAGTTGGGCCTTCACCGCGAGGCCCTGGAGGTCGTACGTGCGGTGGTGCTGGAGGAGCACCGTCAGGTCGGCGCCGGCCGCTGCCTCGTACAGCGAGTCCGCGCGCGGGACGGGCAGTTCGCGTACGCGCCAGTCCAGGACGTGCGGGTCGTGGTAACCGATCTGCGCGCCCATGTCCATCAGCCGGCCCGCGATCTCGCGGGCTGGGGACGCCTCCTGGTCGGCGAGGTCCGGCTTGTAGGTGACCCCGAGGAGCAGCACGCGGGCGCCCCGGACGGACTTGCCGTGTTCGTTGAGGAGGGTGGCGCAGCGCTGGATCACGTACTGGGGCATCCGGTCGTTGATCTCCTGGGCGAGCGAGACCATGCGCAGGGGGTGGCCCGGGGTGCGGCTGTTGTACGGGAGGTAGCCGGGGTCCACGGGGGCGCCGTGGCCGCCGACGCCGGGGCCGGGGCGGAAGGGCTGGAAGCCGAAGGGCTTGGTCTCGGCGCACCGGATGACGTCCCAGAGGTCGACACCGAGGTCGTGGCAGAGCACCGCCATCTCGTTGACCAGCGCGATGTTGACGTGCCGGAAGTTGGTCTCCAGGACCTTCGTCATCTCCGCCTCGCGGGGTCCGCGGGCCCGGACGACCTTGTCGGTGAGCCTGCCGTAGAACGCCGCGGCCGACTCGGTGCACGCCGGGGTGAGGCCGCCGATCACCTTGGGGGTGTTGGCGTAGACGTGGGTGCGGCTGCCCGGGTCGAGGCGGCTGGGGGAGTAGGCGAGGTGGAAGTCGCGCCCGGCGCGCAGCCCCGAGCCCTCTTCCAGCAGGGGCCGCAGGAAGCTCTCGGTGGTGCCGGGGGGCACGGCCGATTCGAGCAGCACGGTGGTGTGCGGGCGCAGCCGGGCGGCGAGGGCGCGGGCCGCGTCGCCGAGGGCGCCCAGGTCGAGGGTGCGGTCCGCGCCGAGAGGGGTGGGGGCGCAGATGACGGCGGTACGGACCCGGCCGAGTTCAGCCGCATTGGTGGTGGGCCGGAATCCTCCGGAGAGCATCCGGCGGATGTCCGAGGCCGTGAGCGAGCCCTCGACGGGGCTGCGGCCTGCGGAGAGTTCGGCGAAGGACCGGGGATCGGTGTCGTAGCCGACGGTCTCGATACCGGCTGCCGCGGCGGCTTGGGCGAGGGGCAGGCCGAGATGACCGAGTCCGATGACAGCGAGGTCTGCGGGCATGTGGATGGTCGTCCTTCCCTAGGGCCTGTCGTGTGGATCATGCCGGGCTCGCAGGGCCAGGCACGCGCCCTAAGACCATGAGGCCGGAAAGCGCAACTGCTGGGGACAGCGCAATGTCAGACTAAGCGTAAATATGACCTATATGTCGCATTGCGTGACTCCAGTCGCCGGGGTGTTGTCCACAGGCGGTGGCTGAAGTCGCGGTCCGCGGACAGAATCGAGGCGTGGGCACAGTCGGCCGGCCACCCGCGCCGACCGCGGCACCGTGCCGGACACCCGATCTACCGGGAGGCAGCAGTGAGGACAGCGACACTGGGACCCGCCGAGCGCGCCGAGGCGCTCGCCGCGATGGCCGAGCGCGAGTTGGACGTGCTGGTCGTGGGGGCGGGCGTGGTCGGCGCCGGGACCGCACTGGACGCGGCCACCAGAGGGCTCTCCACCGGTCTGGTCGAAGCGCGTGACTGGGCGTCCGGCACGTCGAGCAGGTCGAGCAAGCTGATCCACGGCGGTCTGCGCTATCTGGAGATGCTCGACTTCGCGCTCGTACGGGAGGCGCTGAAGGAGCGCGGGCTGTTGCTGGAGCGGCTGGCGCCGCATCTGGTGAAGCCGGTGCCGTTCCTCTATCCCTTGCAGCACAAGGGCTGGGAGCGGCTCTACGCGGGCTCGGGCGTGGCCCTCTACGACGCGATGTCCGTGTCCTCGGGGCACGGACGCGGACTGCCGGCCCACCGGCATCTCTCCCGCCGCCAGGCCCTGCGGGTCGCCCCCGCGCTGAAGAGGGACGCCCTCGTCGGGGCGTTGCAGTACTACGACGCCCAGATGGACGATGCCCGCTATGTGACCACGCTCGTGCGCACCGCCGCGATCTACGGCGCGCACGTGGCGAACCGGGCGCGGGTCATCGGATTCCTCCGGGAGGGTGAACGGGTCGTCGGCGCGCGGGTGGAGGACGTCGAGGCCGGTGGCGTCTACGAGGTCAGGGCCAAACAGGTGGTGAACGCGACCGGGGTGTGGACGGACGACACCCAGGCGCTGATCGGCGAGCGCGGGCAGTTCCACGTCCGCGCGTCCAAGGGCATCCATCTGGTCGTACCGAAGGACCGCATCCACTCCTCGACCGGGCTGATCCTGCGGACCGAGAAGTCCGTGCTGTTCGTGATCCCCTGGGGCCGGCACTGGATCGTCGGCACGACGGACACCGACTGGGACCTGGACAAGGCGCACCCGGCGGCGTCCAGCGCGGATATCGACTATCTGCTGGAGCATGTGAACTCCGTACTCGCCACGCCCCTGACCAGGGACGACGTGCAAGGGGTCTACGCCGGGCTGAGGCCCCTGCTGGCCGGGGAGTCGGACGCGACCAGCAAGCTGTCCCGCGAGCACACGGTGGCGCACCCCCTGCCGGGGCTCGTCGTCGTCGCGGGCGGCAAGTACACGACGTACCGGGTGATGGCGAAGGACGCGGTGGACGAGGCGGTGCACGGGCTCGACCAGCGGGTGGCGGCCTGTGTCACCGAGGACATTCCACTGCTGGGCGCCGAGGGCTACCGGGCCCTGTGGAACGCGCGGGCCAGGATCGCGGCCCGGACGGGGCTGCATGTCGCCAGGCTGGAGCATCTGCTCAACCGCTACGGCTCGCTGACCGAGGAACTCCTCGACCTGATCGCGGCCGACCCTTCGCTGGGCGAACCGCTGCCCGCCGCGGACGACTATCTGCGCGCGGAGATCGTCTACGCCGCCTCGCACGAGGGGGCACGTCACCTCGACGACGTACTGACGCGCCGCACCCGGATCTCCATCGAGACCTTCGACCGGGGCACCCGCAGCGCACGGCTCTGCGCGGAGCTGATGGCTCCCGTGCTGGGCTGGGACAGCGGCCAGATCGACCGGGAGGTCGAGCACTACGAGAAGCGGGTGGAGGCGGAACGGGAGTCGCAGCGCCAGCCGGACGACCAGACCGCCGACGCGGCACGGCTGGGGGCACCGGACATCGTGCCGATCTAATGCCGTGACCCCGTATCAGCCCCTGGAACCGGCCGAGGAGTAGAAGTCGTACGGAGGGTAGGCGCTGTTACGGGGCAGAAGGGCCGCCGCCCCTGACGGCCGACCGGGAGAGGTGGGACGCTGCGGGGGCCGAGTGTGGTTCGCTGGGCAGCCTCGCCGGACCCGGCACCAGGACCGGTCCCGGGGTGAGGGACAATGAACGCTCTGCCAGGGCGGGTTGATCGCAGAGGGGACGCATGTCGGAGGCGGAGCAGGCACGGGAGCCCCAACGGGACAAGGAAGACCGTCTTCTCGCGGGGCGCTACCGGCTCGGGGAGGTGCTCGGCCGGGGCGGTATGGGCACGGTCTGGCGCGCCGTCGACGAGACGCTGGGCCGCACGGTGGCGGTCAAGGAACTGCGGTTCCCTTCGGCCATCGACGAGGACGAGAAGCGCCGGCTGATCACGCGCACCCTGCGTGAGGCGAAGGCGATCGCCAGGATCCGCAACAACGGCGCGGTGACGGTCTACGACGTCGTCGACGAGGACGACCGGCCGTGGATCGTCATGGAGCTCATCGAGGGCAAATCCCTCGCCGAGGCGATCCGCGAGGACGGGACGCTGACGCCGAAACGCGCCGCCGAGGTGGGTCTCGCCATCCTCGACGTGCTGCGCCAGGCGCACCGCGAGGGCATCCTGCACCGCGATGTGAAGCCGTCCAACGTGCTGATCTCCGAGGACGGCCGCGTCGTGCTGACCGACTTCGGGATCGCCCAGGTCGAGGGCGACCCGTCGGTCACCTCGACGGGCATGCTCGTCGGCGCCCCCTCGTACATCTCGCCGGAGCGGGCGCGGGGACACAAGCCGGGACCGCCCGCCGACCTCTGGTCGCTCGGCGGACTGCTGTACGCGAGCGTCGAGGGCTGCCCGCCCTATGACAAGGGGTCGGCGATCGCCACCCTGACCGCCGTGATGACCGAACCGCTCGACCCGCCCAAGAACGCGGGACCGCTGGAGGAGGTCATCTACGGCCTGCTGGCCAGGGACCCCGACCAGCGGCTCGACGACGCCGGTGCGCGGGCATTGCTCAACGATGTGATCAACGCTCCCCAGCAGCCGGAGCGGCCCGTGCCGCCGCCGGCCGACTCCACGCAGGTCATGGCCCTGCCGACGACCGCCGACGTCGCGGCCGGTGCCGGGGCTCCGCCGAAGCGGACCCCCAAGGCTCCGTCGAAGTCCGTCCCGAAGCCCGCCGCCAAGTCGGCATCGGTTGCGGCCGGCGCCGCCGGCGGATCGGTCGACGGCGCCCGGGACCGGCTGCGCGGCGCGCTGCGCTCCGTACGGAACGCCAAGACGGCGCCCACGGCGGCCGCGGCGACGGCTTCGGCCGCGGGCGTGCCCCCGCAGCGTCCGGCGACCTCGCCCACCACCCAGACCCGCGCCTCGCTCACGGACGTGGTGCCGCGCCGCACGCTGGCCGTCATCGCGGGCATCGTCGTGCTCGCCGTGATCGGCACCGTCCTCGCGCTCAGCCTCGGCGGCGACGAGGACACCCAGGGCGGCGGCTCGACCGGGGGCGACACGTCCGCTTCGGCGGGAGCCGCCGCGGGCGGCTCCGACGCCTCCGGCAAGGGCGAGGACAAGGGCAAGGCCACGGACGGGAGCGGAAAGAACGGCGAGGACAAGGGCCAGCCCACGGACAAGGCGTCGGACAAGCCGTCCGAGGACCCGAAGACCGACAAGCCGGACCCGGCCGACGCACTGCCCGCCGGATACCGCGAGGTTACCGACAAGCGGTTCCACTTCACGATGGCGATGCCCGAGGACTTCAGACGCAACGACATAGCGGGCAGCAACTCGGGCGGCATCTACAACGTCGACGGCGGCTTCCCGCGCGTCCAGGTCGACTACAACAGCTCCCCCAAGGACGACGCCGCTGCCGCCTGGTCGGCAGCCGTGGCGGGAACCCGCGCCTTCAGCGACGGCTACAAGCACCTCGGCATAGACACGGTCGAGTTCAACGGCTATCCGACCGTCGCCGACTGGAAGTTCGAGCGGGATCAGCAGGGGCAGCGCATCCGGGTCCTGAACCGGGGCTTCAAGGTCGACGCCACGCACGGCTACTCGATCATGATCAGCTGCAAGGCGAGCGAGTGGAACGGCAAGGAGTGCCGGACGCTCCGCGAGACGGCGTTCGCCACCTTCGAACCGACCGACTGAGGTGCGGCGGAACGGCCGGGTTGCGGTGACCCGGCCGCGCGGCCGGGACTTGCCACGTATCGTGAGAGGCCGAGGACCGTACGCAGCCGGAACGATGGGTCAATTGCACGGCAAGTGACCGGAACTGACGGCTTTATGTGATCTCGGTGACCGGGGGACAGCGCGCTCTGGGGAGGCGTCGTGGACGACTACGCGGGTCGGGTACTTGCCGACCGCTACCGCCTTCCGCTGCCTCCGTCCGATGAGTACGAACTGGTCGAGACCCGGGCGTTCGACACATACAGCGGCCAGGAAGTCCTGGTGCGGCAGGTGCCGTTGCCGGAGGTCGTGGACGCCGAAGTGCTCGACGACGGCCGTGACCCGCGCGACTTCCGCGCGGAGGGACCGCCCCCCGCCGCCAGACGCGCCACGGGCCGTACGGTGCGCAGGTCCACGGACCCCGCGGTGCGGCGTGCGATCGAGGCGGCGCAGGCCGCGGCCCAGGTCCCCGATCACCCCCGACTCGACCAGGTCTTCGACGTGTTCGCCGAGGCGGGATCGCTCTGGATCGTGAGCGAACTGGTCGCCGCCCGCCCACTCGCGGCGCTCCTCGCGGAGCGGCCCCTGAACCCGTACCGGGCCGCCGAGATCGGCTCCGACGTGCTGACGGCCCTGCGGGTGCTCCACGCGCACGGCTGGACCCACCGGAACATCACCGTCCGTACGGTGCTGATCTGCGACGACGGCCGCGTCGTGCTGACCGGGCTGGCCGCCGGGGCGGCCGAGGAAGCGCTCTGCGGGTATGTCCCGGCACCGCAGTTCGACGACGAGGACGGCTACGCCGCCCCGGCGGTCGAGTCCGGTCCCACCGGCCCGTACGTACCGCCGGCCGACCCGGAGCCGTACCGCCCCGCGCCCGCCGCCGAGGTCCCGGCCTCCCGGGCCCCCGCGGAGCTCGACCCACCGGTCGCCCCGCCGTTCGGGTCCGCACCGACGGCGGCCGACGGCCAGGAGCTCGTGCCCCGCCCCGCGCACCCCGCCGTCCCCGTCGCCGAGCCGGGCGCCGGGAGCGCCGCCCATCTGCGGGCCGCGCGCGCCGGGGCCATCGCGGCCTATCGCGCGGGCGCCGCGCGTGCCGCGGGCCGGGTCGACGAGGAGCGGGACGACGGCGCGGACGCCCCGGCCGGCGACGAGGACGGGCGGGACGCCCTCCCGGTCCAGCGGCCTCCCGCCGAGCGGACGCTCCTGCCCGGAGCGTGGAGCTCCACGGCCGAGGACCCGTACGACGACGAGGACGACGAGGACGAGGACAGCGGCCCGGACGAGCCGCCCGGCCGACGGGTGCACCTGGCCGGCACCTGGGGCGACGGCCCCGGCGCCGGGCGCCCCGTGCCCGCCGGCGGCTCCGGCGAGGACGCACTGCGCGCCGACTCCCGCCGTCTCGGCGCCGGCGCCCCCCAGGACCACCGCGACCGGCAGCCGCGGCCCGTGGGCGCGGCGGCCCCTTCGGGCCGCTGGGAGGAGGTCGTCGCGGGCAGCCGCGACACCCCGGCCTACCGAGGCCCCGCCACACCGCTCGCCGCCGAGCGCGCACGCCAGGCACGCATCGCCGTCGTCGGCGCGGTCACCGAGCGCTGGGCGCCCGAGCAGGCGGGCCCGGTCCACGAGAACTGGCAGCTCGCGCCGCCCATCGGCCCCTCCACCGACCTGTGGGCACTCGGCGCCCTCCTCTACCGGGCCGTCCAGGGCCACGCCCCGTACCCGGAGGAGAACGCGGCCGAGCTCGTCCAGATGGTCTGCGCCGAACCGCCCGCCTTCGCGGAGGAGTGCGGGGCGCTGCGCCCGGTCGTCGAGTCCCTGCTGCGTCAGGACCCCACCGAGCGGCCCGACTTCGAGGAACTGCGCGGCTGGCTGCGCTCCCTCATCCGCTCGGCGCCCGAGCCGGAGGCGGGCACCGACGTCGTACCGCTGCCGTCGCCCGACGACACCCGGCTGCCGGTCGTACGCCGCCGGGGCGAACTGGTCCGCAGGCGCCGCGGCCGGTCGGGCGGCGCCGCACACGGCCGCCACCGTCAGGCGAAGCAGAAGCCGCGGTACGAGAAGGAGCGGTACGAGCGGCCCCGGTACGAGAAGCCGCAGCGTGAGCCCCGGCTGCCCCGCGAGCCCAAGGGGCCCAAGGCGCTGCGCACGCCCCCGCCCCGCCGGGACGGCGGGCACTCGCCGCGACGGCTGGGACGTCTGCTGCTGGTGCTCATCCTGCTCGTCATGGCCGCCGCCGTCACCTACGCCCTGATGTTCATGCCGAAGACCGAGCCGGACCAGGACACCGGGAGTCAGGGTGCCCCGTCCGGTTCGGCGGCCCCGAGCGAGCCGGGGAGCCGGCCGCCGTCCGACGACGCCTCGGAACCGGCCGGTTCGCAGCAGCCGCAGACCAGCCGCTCCGCCGTCGCGCTCGCCCCCGGCTACGCGCTCCGCAAGGACGCGGAGGGCTTCGAGATCGGGGTGCCCAAGGAGTGGCGGCGCAGCCCGGCCAACGCGGACCGTCAGATCCGTTACGGCAGCGACGGGTTCAGCCTGCTGGTCGTACCGGGCCGGGACACGGTCAAGGCCAACGGCAGCGATCCGCTCGACTACCAGCGCGACAAGGAGCCCGAGCTCCAGCCGTTCCGCGAGTCCAGCTGGTCCTCCTCGACCGGGCTGCGCCGGGTCGACGTCGGCCGACAGGCCATGGCGGAGGGCCAGTTCACCTGGCAGGAGAGCGGCGGCCGCGAGGTCTACGTCCGCAACCTCGTGATGATCGTCGACGGCCGCTTCCACACCATCCAGGCCATCGGCCCGGAGAACGAGCGCGACCGGGTCACCGAGATCTACGAACAGGCCATCGCCTCCTACCGTGTTGCTCCGTGAGCGGCCGGCGCACCGGCGGGCGGGGCGACAAGCATCACAGTGCGGTCTCGTGAGCGGTGCGAGGTTCCATGGCCGTCCGTCCCCTCCGTAACCTGGCACCCGAAGGAACGGGGCGGGGACACACGTGGAACATTCGCAGGGCACTGGCGCGGGACTCGTACTGGCCGGGCGGTACCGGCTCGGTGAGGTCCTCGGACGGGGCGGCATGGGCAAGGTCTGGCGCGCCCACGACGAGGTGCTGCACCGGACCGTGGCCGTCAAGGAACTCACCGCGGGGCTGTACGTGGCCGAGGCCGACCGGGCCGTGCTGCACGCCCGTACGCAGAAGGAAGCGCGCGCGGCGGCCCGGATCACCCACCCCGGGGTCGTCACCGTCCACGACGTGATCGAGTACGACAACCGGCCCTGGATCGTCATGCAGTACGTCGACGGGCCCTCGCTCGCCGACGCCGCCAAGGAGTCCGGCGAGATCGAACCCCGGGAGGCGGCCAGGATCGGCCTCCATGTGCTGGGCGCCCTGCGGGCCGCGCACAGTGCCGGGGTGCTGCACCGTGACGTGAAGCCCGGCAACGTCCTGCTCGCCCGTGACGGGCAGGTGCTGCTCACCGACTTCGGGATCGCCGCGATCGAGGGCGACTCCACCATCACCCGGACCGGCGAACTCGTCGGCTCCATCGACTATCTGGCGCCCGAACGGGTACGCGGCGGCGACCCGGGGCCCGCCTCCGACCTCTGGTCGCTCGGTGCCACGCTCTACACGGCGGTCGAAGGGCGCTCGCCCTTCCGCAGGACGTCGCCCATCTCCACCATGCAGGCCGTCGTCATCGAGGAACCCTCCGCGCCCCGGCGGGCGGGTCCGCTGGCCCCCGTGATCACCGCGCTGCTGCGCAAGGAGCCCGGGGACCGGCCGACGGCGGCCGAGACGGAACGCATGCTGCTGGACGCCATGGAGGGCCGCGAGCCCCGGGCGGCGCAGGCCTTCGTACCGACCCAGCGGGTTCCCGACGAGGTCCTGCGGGGACTCGCCGTGCCCGACGGGTCGACGGCCCGACTGCCGCAGCCGGTTCCGGCGGACACCGCGGCGGGCCCCGCTCCCTCGTCCCCGGGCCGGCGCGGTGGACGGTGGCTCGCGGCTCTCGCCGTCGTCGTCGTGCTCGGTGCGGCGGCCGGTCTCGTGGCGACGAAGTACGGGGGCGGCGAGGAGGGTTCACGTGCGACGGACGCCTCGGGGCCCGTCACCCGCACGCCCACCACGGCTGCGCAGGCGCCCGTCGAGGACCCGAAGCCGTCCGCCGACGAGATACCCGGCGTCCCCGACGGCTGGAAGCGGATCAACGACCCGGCGGGCTTCAGTCTCGTCGTACCGGTCGACTGGCAGCGGCAGACGGACGGCAGCCAGATCGACTACACCCCGGACAACGGCAGGCACCGCATCCGGATCAGCATCGATCCGGAGCCGGACTTCGAGAGCGCGTTCGCGCACACGCAGAACATCGAGAAGGACCTCCGGAAGCGGCTGCCCGGGTACACGCGTCTGGCCCTCCACTCGAACATCTACCGGGACCGCCCCGGGTCCCTCTGGGAATTCACCTGGGTCGAGTCCAAGGACCACCCGGGCCCGCGGCACGGGCTGGACCAGATGTACTACGCGGAGACCGGCGGACCGGAGTACGCGCTCTATATGACGGGCCCCGAGGAGGACTGGCCGGCCAGCCGCGAGCGGTTCGACACGATGCTGCGCAGCTGGCAGCCGCCGGGCGACGGCGACTGACGCCACGAAGATTTCCGGTGAGCGCGGAGCAGGCCCGCGCGGGTGCGCTTTCCGGCCGCGGGCGCGGACCGTCGGTGCGGGGATAGCCGCTGATCAGCACTTATGTGGCCAGCGATCACTGGCTCGGTTGGCGATGCGGAGGCGTGGCCGCTCACGGGGCGGTTGTGGGGATGGTGAAAACCTATTACCGACGGGTACCCAAAGAGTGCGGCTGCACATACTCTCGCCCTCATGACGGACTCGCAGGCACCCACGGCCACCCCCGGCGCCTCCCTGGGCACGAACCCGGTCGCCCCCGCCCCGGCGCGCGCGCGCACCGCCGCCGACGTGGTCACCCCCGAGGTGATCGCCCAGCTGACCCGTGGCGTCGTCGGTTCCGGCCGCACCGCCAACCACACCCCCCTCACCGGGGAGAAGCTGGCCGACCTGCCCGAGTCCACCCCCGAGGACGTGGCGACCGCCTTCCAGCGGGCCCGCGCCGCCCAGCCCGTATGGGCCGCGACGCCCGTACGCACCAGGGCCGCCGTGCTCCTGCGCTTCCACGACCTCGTCCTGGAGCGTCAGGGCGAAGTCCTCGACCTCATCCAGCTGGAGACGGGCAAGGCCCGGCTGCACGCCCACGAGGAGGTCCAGGCCGTCGCCGTCGCCGCCCGGCACTACGGCCGCAAGGCGTCCTCGTACCTCAAGCCCAAGCGGCACACGGGTGTCATCCCGACGCTGACCAAGGTGACCGAACTGCGGCAGCCGCGTGGGGTGATCGGTCAGATCGCCCCGTGGAACTACCCGCTGGAACTGTCCGTGGGCGACGCCCTGCCCGCCTTCGTCTCCGGCAACGCCGTCGTGATGAAGCCCGACACGGAGACCGCGCTGACCGCCCTGTGGGCCCGTGACCTGCTCATCGAGGCCGGGCTGCCCGCCGAGGTGTTCCAGGTCGTGCTCGGGGAAGGCCCCGTCGTCGGTCCCGAGGTCGTCAAGCACGCCGACTACGTGTCGTTCACCGGCTCGACCGGCACCGGACGCCAGGTCGCCCAGGGCGCCGCCGCCCGGCTGGTCGGGGTCTCCCTGGAGCTGGGCGGCAAGAACGCCATGCTCGTCCTGAAGGACGCGGACGTGGAGAAGGCGGCGGCGGGCGCGGTCCGCGCGTGCTTCTCCTCCGCCGGTCAGCTCTGCATCTCCATCGAGCGGCTGTACGTCCACGAGTCCGTCGCCGACGACTTCGTGCGGCGTTTCGCCACGCGCACCAAGGCCATGCGGCTCGGCAACTCCCTCGCCTACGGCGCCGACATGGGCTCGCTCGTCGGTGAACGTCAGCTGGAGACCGTCACCCGGCATGTCGCCGAAGCCGTCGAGAAGGGCGCCAGGCTCGTCGCGGGCGGTGTCGCCCGGCCCGACATCGGCCCGCTCTTCTACGAGCCGACCATCCTCGACGGCGTCCAGGAGCCCATGGCCGTCTGCAACGAGGAGACCTTCGGACCGGTCGTCTCCATCTACCGGTTCAGCGACGAGGACGAGGTCGTCGAGCTGGCCAACGCCACCCCGTACGGCCTCAATTCGAGCGTGTGGACCAAGGACGGAAAGCGCGGGCACCAGATCGCCGCCCGGCTGCGGACCGGCACGGTCAACATCAACGAGGGCTACGCGCCCGCCTACGGCAGCGTCCAGTCCCCGATGGGCGGCATGAAGGACTCCGGCCTCGGCCGCCGCCACGGCTCCGAGGGCATCCTCAAGTACACCG
The DNA here is from genome assembly GCF_056430475.1 of Streptomyces sp. NPDC045968. Lineage (NCBI taxonomy): Bacteria > Bacillati > Actinomycetota > Actinomycetes > Kitasatosporales > Streptomycetaceae > Streptomyces > Streptomyces sp. NPDC045968. Next base: position 312,505 of record NZ_JBWKLF010000008.1, read on the forward strand.
AGGCCCAGACCGTCGCCCAGCAGCGGCTGATCCCGCTCGCACCGTCCTTCGGGATGGACGACGAGAAGCACGCGGCCTTCATGAGCGTCAGCCTGAAGGCGATGAAGGCGTTCCGCCTGCGCTGACCGGCCCGTCACACCGCAGCACTTTCTTCCTTTTCGTACCGAGGAGAGCCATGTCCCAGGACAGCCCTGCCCAGAAGCGGTCCGTGCACGACGGAGCGGCCGACGACGACGCCGCGTTCGACTACGACGTCCTGATCGTCGGTTCGGGTTTCGGCGGCGCGGTGTCGGCGCTGCGGCTGACCGAGAAGGGGTACCGGGTCGGGGTCCTGGAGGCGGGCCGCCGCTTCACCCCGGCGACCCTCCCCAAGAACTCCTGGGACATCAAGAACTTCCTGTGGGCCCCCGCTCTCGGCCTCTTCGGCATCCAGCGCGTCCATCTGCTCGGCAATGTGATGGTGCTGGCGGGTGCGGGCGTCGGCGGCGGCTCCCTCAACTACGCCAACACGCTGTACGTTCCGCCGGCCCCGTTCTTCCAGGACCGGCAGTGGGCGGACATCACCGACTGGCAGGACGAGCTGAAGCCGTACTACGACCAGGCCACGCGGATGCTGGGCGTGCGGCTCAACCCGACCACGACCGCGTCCGACGTCCACCTGAAGGCGGTCGCGCAGGCCATGGGCGTCGGTGACACCTTCCACCTGGCCCCGGTCGGGGTCTTCTTCGGGGACGGCGAGGACGCCGACGGTACGGCGAAGGCGCGGCCGGGCGGGGTGGTCGCCGACCCGTACTTCGGTGGCGTGGGCCCCGACCGCAAGGCATGCACCGAGTGCGGCGAATGCATGACGGGGTGCCGGCACGGTGCGAAGAACACCCTCAACGAGAACTACCTCCACCTCGCGGAGAAGGGCGGCGCCGTCATCCACCCGATGACGTCCGTCGTCGCCGTCACGGACGACCCGGACGGCGGCTACCTCGTATCGACCGTCCCCACGGACCGCCGCAGGAAGGCGAAGCCCACCCGGCTGCGCGCCCGGAAGGTGATCGTGGCGGCGGGTACGTACGGCACGCAGACCCTCCTGCACACGATGAAGGACCGGGGGCTGCTGCCCCGGCTCTCGTCCCGGCTCGGCGAGCTGACCCGTACCAACTCCGAGGGCCTGGTCGGCTCACAGACCAGCGACCGCAGGTACCGCAAGAAGCACGGCGCGGCGAAGGCCGACTTCTCCCGGGGCGTCGCCATCACCTCGTCGATCCACCCCGACGAGAACACCCACATCGAGCCGGTCCGCTACGGCAAGGGCTCCAACGCCATGGGCGCGCTGACCATCCTCCAGGTGCCGTACGGCAGCCGGCGGGTCCTGCGCTGGGCCGGCAGCATGGTCAGGCACCCCCTGCTGGCCGCGCGTTCGCTCTCCAACCGCCGCTGGTCGGAGCGGACCATCATCGGGCTGGTCATGCAGTCGCTGGACAACTCGCTGACGACCTACCGCAAGCCGGGCGGCCTCGGAAAGGGCCTGCTCACCGCACGTCAGGGGCACGGCGCGCCCAACCCCACGCAGATCGAGGCGGCGACGCGCGGGGCGACACTGCTCGCCGAGGAGATCAACGGCTTCGCCGGTTCGAACATCGGCGAGCTGATGGGCACCCCGCTCACCGCGCACTTCCTGGGCGGCTGCCCGATCGGCGCGGACGCGGAGAGCGGCGTCATCGACCCGTATCACCGGCTGTACGGGCACCCCGGGATCTCGGTCGTCGACGGCTCGGCGGTCTCCGCGAACCTGGGCGTCAACCCCTCGCTGACCATCACCGCGCAGGCGGAGCGCGCCATGTCCTTCTGGCCCAACAAGGGCGAGACGGACCCGCGTCCGGCGCAGGGCGAGGCGTACCAGCGGCTGGCGGCGGTCGAGCCGCGGACACCGGCGGTGCCGAAGGAGGCGTTCGGAGCGCTGAGGCTGCCGTTCCTGGGCATCCCCCCGGTCCCGCCGAAGGCGAAGCGGTAGCGGTCCCGCACGGAGTGTTTCCGGCGCGCCCGCGGCAGCCCTGGCCGCGGGCGCGCCGCGAACCGGTGAGCGGCGCCGGGGGGAGCGCCGCGGGTACGGGTGCGCAGGTGTGAGGGTGCCCGGGGCAGCAGCGGTGCGCGGATGGCGGGGACAGTGGGGGACCTGCCCTGGGCGTCGAGCGGGAGGGTTGCGGCCCGCGCAACCGGGGGACCGGATGCGGCCGGTTCGGGCGTCCCCGAAACCGACCGCACTTGGGGTGACCGGGCTGCTGTCCCCTGCCGACCGGTCACGCGCGCCGGGATGCGGTCCCACGACGTACCTGCGGTACGTCACACACCCCGGCGGAGCCACGCGTGGTTTTGTGACGATGCCGCCCCTGGTTGGCACGGACACCCGGACCAACGAAGCCGGTGCGGCCCCGGTCACGCGCCGTACGGGTGAGACCCGGCCCGAACGCAGATCCGGCCGTACAGCCTCCCCGTACCTCACACCCGGCCGCGGCACAGCTCCAGCAGCGTCATGGCGAGCGAGGTGCCCGGCTTGCCGAGCGCCTCCCTGTAGTGGCTGAGGACGTCCATCTCGCGGGAGAGGTTCACCCGGCGCCCCCCGGAGGTGATCCGCGCCTCCTGGATGACCGCCGAGACGGCCATCCGTTCCTGCACGAGGCCGATGATCCGGTCGTCGAGCATGTCGATGCGGCTGCGGGCGTCGCCGATCAGCGAGGCGGCCTCCTCGGTGTGCGCGCCGGTCTGCTCGGTGGCCGTCTTGGCGGGGGCGGTGCTGCTCATGGTGTGACTCCTGGTGGGGTGCGGCCCCCCGGAGCGACAGGCCCGGAACGCCAGAACGCCCCGGGCCTGTCGGCCCGGGGCGCCTGGAACGTTGCTTGTCAGTAGCTCAAGCAGCACGACCATGGCAGCCGGCGGGCCGGGTGCCATAGGTAAAGACGAAGGTCGTGTGCTGACGCATGGGGCCAGTATGGCCCGGCCCCGGCCTCCGGGCCAAAGCCCGGCCCGGATGGTGAGACGGCGGGCGGGCGCCGAGCGTCGGCTCGCGCTTCTCACGGGCTCGGTGCGCTTTTCACGGTGAACGGGAATCCGCCGGGCGGGGGGAGGGGTTCCACGGCCGGTAGAATCGACAAATACCGACCCCCTCTCCACCGCCGGAAGGCCGCCCCGTGCCAGCAGCACCCCCCGCCGCCCCCGACACCACCACCGACGTGGTTCTCGTTGTCGACTTCGGCGCGCAGTACGCCCAGCTCATCGCCCGCCGTGTCCGTGAGGCGCGGGTCTACAGCGAGATCGTCCCGTCCACGATGCCGGTGGCCGAGATGCTGGCCAAGAACCCGCGCGCGATCATCCTGTCGGGCGGCCCGTCCTCGGTGTACGCGGAGGGGGCACCCACCCTGGACCGTTCGCTGTTCGAAGCCGGGGTCCCCGTCTTCGGTATGTGCTACGGCTTCCAGCTGATGGCCACCACGCTCGGCGGCACCGTCGACGACAACGGTGCCCGTGAGTACGGCCGTACCCCGCTCTCCGTCTCCAAGAGCGGTTCCACGCTCTTCGAGGGCACGCCCACCGAGCAGCCGGTGTGGATGTCGCACGGCGACGCCTGCTCCGCCGCCCCCGAGGGCTTCACCGTCACCGCGTCCACCGACGTCGTACCGGTCGCCGCCTTCGAGAACGACGAGAAGAAGCTGTACGGCGTCCAGTACCACCCGGAGGTCATGCACTCCACGTACGGCCAGCAGGTCCTGGAGCACTTCCTCTACCGCGGCGCCGGCATCGAGCCGACCTGGACGACCACCAATGTCGTCGAGGAGCAGATCGCGCTGATCCGCGAGCAGGTCGGCACCAAGCGCGCCATCTGCGGCCTCTCCGGCGGTGTGGACTCCGCGGTCGCCGCAGCCCTCGTCCAGAAGGCCATCGGCTCCCAGCTGACCTGCGTCTACGTCGACCACGGCCTGATGCGCAAGGGCGAGACCGAGCAGGTCGAGAAGGACTTCGTCGCCGCGACCGGGGCGAAGCTCAAGGTCGTCGACGCGGAGAAGCGCTTCCTCGACGCCCTGGCCGGCGTCTCCGACCCGGAGCAGAAGCGGAAGATCATCGGCCGCGAGTTCATCCGCGTCTTCGAGCAGGCCCAGCTGGAGATCCTCCAGGAGGACGGCCCCGAGGTCGCCTTCCTCGTGCAGGGCACGCTCTACCCGGACGTCGTCGAGTCCGGCGGCGGCACCGGCACCGCCAACATCAAGTCGCACCACAACGTGGGCGGCCTCCCCGACGACATCGAGTTCGAGCTCGTCGAGCCGCTGCGCCAGCTGTTCAAGGACGAGGTCCGGATGGTCGGCCAGGAGCTCGGCCTGCCCGAGGAGATCGTCCAGCGCCAGCCCTTCCCCGGCCCGGGTCTCGGTATCCGGATCGTCGGCGAGGTCACCAAGGAGCGGCTCGACCTGCTGCGCGACGCGGACGCCATCGCCCGCGAGGAGCTGACCGCGGCCGGTCTGGACCGTGACATCTGGCAGTGCCCGGTGGTCCTCCTCGCGGACGTGCGGAGCGTCGGCGTCCAGGGCGACGGCCGTACCTACGGCCACCCGATCGTCCTGCGCCCGGTCTCCTCCGAGGACGCGATGACGGCCGACTGGTCGCGCCTGCCCTACGAGACGCTGGCGAAGATCTCCACCCGCATCACCAACGAGGTCGCCGACGTCAACCGCGTCGTCCTCGACGTGACGAGCAAGCCGCCGGGCACCATCGAGTGGGAGTAGTCCCACCCGGACCCGTTGGCCGACGCCGCCGCCCTCCCCGGAGGGCGGCGGCGTCGCCGCGTTCCGAGGAAGATCCAAAAACCGGTGGCGGTGCGCGCGCGCCCGTGGGAAGCTCCGCGCTCATGTCTTCAGAACAGATCCGCGCGCTCATGTCCGCCGCCCACAACGACCGTCTGACCTGGAACACCCCGCTCTCGGAAGAGCACGCCGCCCAGCTGATCGCCGCCTGCGCACCCGCCGCGGGTGCGCGGATCGCGGACCTCGGCAGTGGCTGGGGCGAGCTGCTGATGCGGCTCGTCGAGGCCGCCCCCGGCGCCACCGGTGACGGCGTGGAGACCGACGCGGAGGCCGTGGAGCGCGGCCGGCGCCTCGCGCGGGAGCGGGGCCTCGCCGAGCGGGTCCGGTTCCACGAGGTGCCCGCGGCCGACTGGACCGGTGGCGACTACGACCTGGCCGTGTCGATCGGTGCCGCGCACGCCTGGCCCGGTTCCACCCCGGAGGCGCTGAAGGCCCTGCGTGCGGCCGTGCGGCCCGGCGGCCGGGTGCTGTTCGGCGACGGGTTCTGGGAGAAGGAGCCCTCCGCGGCCGTGCTGGAGGGGCTGGAAGCCGAACCGGGCGACTTCCCCACCCTGCTCGAACTGATCCGGCAGGCCGAGGCCGCCGGGCTGCGCCCGCTCCAGGTGACCGTCGCGGACCAGCGCGAATGGGACCTCTTCGAGTCGAACGCCAACATCGGGCGGGGCGAGCGCTGGGCCCTGGCGAACCCCACGCACCCGCTGCACGACGGAGTCGTCGCCGCCGTCGACGCCCGCCGCACCGGTTACTACGGCGGCTACCGGGGAACGCTCGGCCTCGCCTACCTCGTGCTGAGCACCTGACCCGTACCGAATCAGTGGCGTGAGCACTCTGGCCACCGGGGGCGACCGGCGGTACCTTCCGGTTCCGTACGCCCCGGGAGCCAGAGGAGCCGCCGTGTCCGAGCCCGCCGCCACGCCCGTCCGTGCCGCCTCCGTACCCGCCCCCGTGCCCGTGGAGCAGCTGCGGTTCGCGATGCCGCCCGCGCACGCGTCGGCCGACGAGGAGCGCGCGTACCGCAAGGAGCGGCTGGCGGGCGCGCTGCGGCTGTTCGGGGAGTACGGGTACGAGGACGGCGTCTCCGGGCATCTCACCGCGCGGGACCCGCAGCACCCGGACTGCTACTGGGTCAACCCGTTCGGGGCGCCCTTCGACGGGATCGCCCCGCAGGACCTGATCCTGGTCAACGGCGACGGCCAGGTCGTCCAGGGCAACTTCCACGTCAACCAGGCGGCGTTCGCCGTGCACGCCCAGGTGCACCGGGCCCGCCCGGACGTCGTCGCCGTCGCGCACACCCACTCCCTGCACGGGCGGGCGCTCTCCACGCTCGGTGAACTCATCGAACCGATCACCCAGGAGGCCTGCGCCTTCTACGAGGCCCACGCCCTCTACGACGCGTACACGGGCGTGGTCGTCGACGAGGCCGAGGGCCGGCGGATCGCCAGCGCGCTCGGACCCCACAAGGCGATCATCCTGCGTAACCACGGGCTACTGACCGTCGGGGACTCGGTGGACGCGGCGGCCTGGTGGTTCCTCACGATGGAGCGCTCCTGCCAGGTCCAGCTGGCCGCGCGGGCCGCCGGGAAGCCCGTGCCGATCGAGCACCGGGACGCCGTGGCCACCCGTGAACAGCTCGGCAGCGACCTCGTGGCCTGGATCAACTACCAGCCCCTGTGGCAGCGGATCAGTCGCACATTCTGACGAAACACGCTGCCCCTTCGCCCCGATGCGGTACCCAGCCGTCCCGTGCGGCACAATTCGCAGGAATCGTAGGCGAGTTGATCCGGAACCGAGCGAAAAGGGCGGCGTTCTCCGTGGCGTTGGACGAGGCGAGAAAGAGCAGCACGCACGGCGGTGGCTGTACGTGCGGCGACTGCCCGCACGGAGCACGCGAAGGTCACAGGCGTGCGGTCGCGGCCTTCCTCGCCAAACGGGACGAACTGGCCGCGGGCAACGGACTTCCCGCGGGGGTCGCCCAGTCGGCCTCCGCGTCCCGGCAGTGGGTCTCGGACGAGCTGACCGAATCGGCCCGCGCCGTCGCCGACCGCGGCCGTGAGGCGGGCGACGCCTGGCTCCTCCAGGTCTGGCGGCGCACGCTGCTCGTCGTCTGGGGCGGGGTCATCGCCCTCGTCATCGGTGAGACCGCCACCGCCATCGGCGCGGGCTGGTCCACCGCCCGCACCGCCGGTCTGGTCGCCGGACTCCTCACCGCGGGCCTGCTGACCGGCGCCGCCCGCTTCCACCGGGGCCGCGGCGGTCTCCTCGCCCCGCTGATCGGCGAGGACAACCGGCTCTCCACCTCCCGCACCGTCGCCGCGTCCTGGGTGCTCCTCGCCGTCTTCTCCGTACTCGTCCTCGCGCTCCAGCTGGCGGGCGCCTCCGCGCACGCGGAGCGCGACGAGCTGATCGAGGGCCTGGACCTGGTGCGCTCGGCCGGGGTGCTGACCGTGCTCGCGCTGGTGTGCGCCGTCGCCGTCCTCGTACGACGGGTGGTGACCGTACGTGTCCTGGCGCAGCGCCTGCAGAAGCTGAAGGCCGAGCGGCCGCGCGCCGCCGATCTGCTCACGGACGACTCCGGGCGCGGCAGCTTCACGGATGTGCAGTACGTGCTCGTCAGCGCCGTCGCCGTACTGTTCGCCGCGGTCCGCCTGGCCCGCCGCCCCGAGCAACTGCCCGACCTGCCCTGGGGTCTCGCGCTGCTGGTGGCGGTCTCCGCGGCGACGTACTTCGCGGGGAAGTACGCGGAGGGCGGCCGTCCCGTCATCCTCTCCGTCGTACGGACCCGCGAGGCCGGGGACCTGGACGCCCCGATCCGTACCGGTGACGACATCGAGATCCGCGGCGCCGGTTTCGTACCGCCCGGGGCGGGAAGCCCGGACCGGCTGGCCCGGATGGTCGTCAGGATCGGCCGGGTCCATGTCCACGTCCCGCTGATCCCCGTCGCCGGAGGCTTCGCCAACCCCACCGACACCGTGCTCACCGTGCCGGTGCCCGTGGAGGTGGAGCCCGGTGTCGTGGACGTCCAGGTCGTCACCGCGGCCGGGGTGGAGACCAACCGGGTCGCCATCGACGTGACGGACTGACAACGACGCGAGGGCGCACTCCGGTTGGCCCGCCGCCAGTACGATTCCAGGAGTCGGGCAGGCGGCGGCGACGGGATGCGTGACCGGTATGACAGTGAACAGCTCAACAGCACCTCCGACCGGGACACGCTCTTCGCGCCGGGCGTTGCTCCTGTTCGTACCGGAGTACGCCTCCACGGCCTGGCAGCCGCTGGACTACCTCCACGACGAGTACCGCGATCTGCGGAGCGCGCTCACCGACCAGGGGTACGCGATCGACCCGGCGAGCGGCTGCCGGAAGTCCGAGAGCAAGGAACTCGTGCGGGCGATCGGCCGGTTCATGGCCGACGCGCGCGAAGGCGACCATCTGATGGTCTACCTCAGCGGCCACGGATTTCACCACTCCGGGCAGCACTGGTTCGCCGGGACGGACTCCTGCGTGGAGACCTGGAGCGAGCAGGCGCTCTCGACGACCAACCTCAACCTGGAAGGCGACTGGGCGGATCAGGCCGGGCGCAGTGCGGCCGCTCAGGTCCTCTTCGTCGTGGACGCCTGCCGCGACCGCCTCGTGGACGACGGGAACGCGTTCAAGGTGCCGGCGGGCACGGACAAACTCGGCTATCTGATGGCGTGCGAGCCCGACCGGCCCGCAGCCGTCGCCGGACCGGACGGGGCCCGCTTCAGCCTCTTCACGCAGGCCATGCGGGAAGTGCTCGCCGACGCCCAGGGGGAACTCCTCGCCGACCGTCTGTGCGCCCTGCTGGAATCCGCGATGGCCGACCTGCGCACCCGGCAGTCGAACCCGCCGCCCCCGCAGGTCCCCCGGCTCGGCGGTGAGACCGGCGCGCCCCGGTTCGTCGTGCTGCCCGAACGGTCCACCGCGGGCCGGCGGGTCCGGCTGGTGCGCGAGCACCCGGTGTGGCGCAAGGTCGCCGACCCGCTGGAGGCCAAGGAGTGGCGGGAGCAGGCGGAGACCGTGGTCCGCACGCTCGACCGTGAGCTGACCGCCGAGCGGCAGGGGCTGCGGGACGACCCGTGGCTCGACTGGGAGTCGGACCTGCGGGCCTCGGCGCGGCTGGCCGAACTGGTGGACCGCCCCGAGGTCGCCGCGTTCACCCCGGCGGAGGCGGCGCTGCTGGCCGTGGCGCCCGCGCTGTACTTCGGCTTCCGGGTCCGGCTGGCGGCGCGGGCCGACCACCGGGACCTGCGGACGGAGTGGGATCAGTACCCGCGCCTCCAGCGCCAGACCGACCCCGGGGCCGGGCCGGGCAGCCCGCTCAGGGACCGCAAGGTGGCGGGCGCGTGGGTGCTGCACCAGACCCGCTGCGATCCGGGCAACGCCCACGACCACCTCAGCGAACTCGTCAACTTCCTCCGCACGGTGCTCGACGGCACCGACGAGCTCGACGACGAGTGCAGCCCGCCGGTCGTGTCCTGGCTGTTCCGCGCCATGCGGCACGGCGGCGGTGTGCTGGCCGAGCCGCCGGCCCTTGCGGCGCAGGCGCGCAAGGACGAACCCAACTACCAGCGGGTCGGGCTCATGCTGTGCGTCGCCCGCCTGATGGCGCTCGACCGCAGCGAACTCCCCTCCGTCCTGGTCGAGCACCTGGGCGGCCGGGAGCCCATCGGGCTGGTGCGCGTCCGGCTCTCCGTCGACGGGGCCCGGTGGTCCATGCCGACCGAGAGCAGGGGCACCCTGACGCTCGCGGCGGAGTGCGGCCACCAGGCGCTGATGGTCGCGCTCCAGGAGCAGGTGCAGGCCCTGGACGGGCTGTTCTGCAGCAATCTGCGGATTCCCGGGCTCGCCGATCTGCCGAGCAGGGCCTCCGACGTCGAGGTACGGCCGGAGAAGGACCCGGAGACCGGGGAGCAGCGGTTCTACCCGGTCGCCACCCGGTTCGGCCTCGACGCCACCCGCGTACGGGACCTGCTCACCGGCGAGGCGCTGTACGGGGACCGTCATCTCGCCGTCCGCGAGCTGTACCAGAACGCGATGGACGCCTGCCAGGTCCGCCAGGCCAGGGAACTGGCCCTGCTGAAGCACGGTGACACCCCCGACTGGCGGGGCGCCATCCAGTTCACGCAGCAACTCGACCGGACGCGGGGGCGCTGGTACGTCGACTGCGTCGACAACGGCTCGGGCATGGGACGCGGCGAACTGCTCCACTCCTTCGCCCAGGGAGGCGTCAGGCTCTCCCATCTGAACTCGTTCCAGGAGGAGATGCTCGAATGGCAGAAGCGCGGCATCTCCTTCCAGCAGAACAGCCGTTTCGGAATCGGCGTCCTCAGCTACTTCATGATCGCCGACGAGATCGAGGTGGTGACCCGCAAGTTCCAGCGTGACGGCACCCCGGAGGCCACCGCGCTGCGCGTCACGATCGACGGCCCCGAGCATCTCTTCCAGGTGGCACAGCACCAGGAGGACACGGCGTTCAACGGGGACGACTGCGGCACCCGTATCCGCCTCTACCTGCGCGAGGACCTGAAGAACTTCTCGTGCGTGAAGGTGCTGCGCTCGGTGCTGGGCGTGGCCCGGTTCCACACGGTGGCGGAGCACGCCGGCAGCGACGCGGAGACCTGGGAGCCGGACGAGTACGGCAGCAAGCCCGACACGGGCGCCGACCCCGTCATCGGGGCCGAGGGCGCCGTCGTGCCGGTCGACGGCGGACTGGTGTTCTGGTGCGAGCGCGGCGGGGCGCTGCTGGTCGACGGCATCTCGGTGCAGGGGCAGTGGTTCCGGGGGGACGGGGCCGGGGGGCGGAGCAGGTCGGGGCCGCTGGTGGTGCGAGGAGCCGTCGTCAATCTCCGCGGTCCGGTGATCCGGTCCTCGGGGAAGAAGGCCCTGCCGCGGCTCTCGGTGAACCGGTCCGAGATCCTCGACGAGGTCGCGCCCACGGTGTTCTCGCTGCTGAGCAAGAGGGACGCGGCCGAGGCACTGAGCGCCGGCGGACTGCTCACGGAGGCGTGGCTGGAGGAGATCGCGCACGACCAGGTCCGGATCGCCGACGCGATCGTGGCCGGTCTGGTCAGGGTGGGCGCGAAACTCGCCTACGCGGATGGCGTCGCCGACCTCTCCCGGACCGGCTACCTGGTGGGGGACCGGGAACTGCGGGCCCTGTGGGCGGGGGACTGGCCCCGCGCACGGCCCAGGGCGGAGTACCGGTTGCGGGATCTGGCGTCCCACCTGCCCAGTCACCTCGCGCTCTGGCGCTACACCGCCCACTTCCCGGACGAGGTCCGCGCGGCCCTGGGCGAGGTGTGCCCGGACGATCTCGGCACCGCGCGTCTGTGCCCGGCAGCGCCCTCGGACTCCGTCCTCCTCGGACACAGCTGGAAGGGCACGCGCGGGACCTTCGCCACCTGGGACGCGTGGGTCGCGCCCGGGCTGCTGTACCAGCGTGCCGAGGAGCTGCACGAATCACCCGCCTGGGCCGCCGCCCGCCTGGCCGAACTCGGGCTGCGACTGCCGCTGACCGACCGGGCCACGGTGCTCACCCCCTCCGAACTGACCCGGCTGACCAGCGCGGACACCGACGGTCAGCGACCGTCGATCCGCCCCGGCGAGCGGGTGGGACCGGGCCAGCTGATAAGCGTGTGCGGGGACTTCGAGCCGGAGGCGCTGGCCGAGGTGCTGGAACTGCTCAGCGACCTCGGTTACGACGCCTCGCCCTGCTCCACACTCCTGGAGCCGGACTCGGTCGAGTGCGGACTGATCCGCGCCTACGCGCAGCGGACCCCGCGTCGTGCCTCCTGGCTCCTCGTGAGCACGGGCCTTGAGCACATGGTGGACCTGGCGGAAGAGCGTGGGCTGCCCGTCCCCGAGGTGCTCAGGATCCTCTCGGAGCACGGATACAACACACCGAGCCACGCCGAGCTGGCCAACCTCAGCGACGGCTGGCGGATGACCCGGCCGGTCCCGGGAGAACGCCGTACGGTGGCCTCCCTCGCGGACGTCCACCGCATGGCGCGGGTGAAGGAATGCACGCTGGACCGGGCGGCCCGGCTCCTGGAGGCGTTCGGCTGCACCGTCCCCGCCGAGATCCCCGAAGGCGCCGAGCCCTCACCGGTCGACACCGAACTGCTGGTGCTCCCGGCCGCGGGAGGGCGGCGGCTCGATCTGCGGAAGCCGGCGACGCTCCTGGACCTGCACGCCCTGGGGAAGGAGGCACATCTGCCGCTTCCCGAGGTCGCCCGGCGGCTCAGCTCCCTCGGAGTCGAGGTCCCGTCCGGAGAACTGCCGGAGACCCTCCACCGGGACGACCTCGTGGTGCTGGCCGATGCCCACAGTTCGGACAGCACCCACCGCCACGGTCTCGACCCCCGTGTCCCGGTGCCGGTCGCCCATCTGACGATCATGGCCGGCCGTCTCGGCCGGCCCCTCACCGACGTACGGGACCAGCTGTGCGCCCGGGGCATGACGGTCGCCGAACTGCCCCAGCCCCACCCCGTCCTCTTCGACGAGCGGACGGAACGGGTCCTGGCCGGTCCCTGGATTCCGTACGGTGACGAGGCCGGGGACGACATGGTCCCGTTCGGTCATGTCATCCAGGTCTCCGCCGAGATGGGCTGGGAGCTGGAAGCCACCGTGGAGGCGATGCGGGCCAGAGGGCTGCCGATGCCCGGAGCCTGGGCCGACGCCCTGCCCGAGACACAGGACACCGACCAGATCCTGTTGAAGCAGGAGGGGGACCGGCACAGCGCCTGGCTGGGCCCGCTCGACGACGTGTCCTTCCTCCACGTGGTCCCCGCCGCGGACGCGGCGGGGATGACGGTGGACGAGGTCCGCTCCCGGCTGGAGGCCCTCGGCGTCACCGTCCAGACGCTGACCACCGACGAGGACGGCTTCCGTGAGGAGCACTGGATGGGCGAGATCCTGGACGGTGGTTACCTCGCCGCGTCGACCGGCCCCAAGAGCGGTATCCGCGACGACCTCTCCGTCCGCCCCGCCTACGTCCGGATCGTCTCGCGGCTCACCCGCCTCTCCCCGTACGACGTCGCCCGCTATCTCCGGGCCGCGGGCGCGGACATCGCGCCCGACGACCATCCGCACGAGCCGCCCCGTCCGGACGAACTGCTCCTGCTGCGGGAGGACGCCTCCCAGAACGGTGAGTGGCTGCCCCTCGGCGAACCCGTGAGCCTGGAACACCTCCTGCTCTGCGCCCACCGCCTCTCCACGACCGTCACGGACATCGCCGGCCGGCTGCGGGCGCTCGGTCTGGAGGTGCCCGACGTGGCCACGTCGGTGGCCGAGGCGTGGGCCCTGGTGCCCCGGGCCGCGGACTGCTGCTGACCGGCCGCGCACCCGGTGAGCAGCGCGATCAGCGCGTACGTATGGTCGGGTGACGGGTCAAGGGAAGGCAGGACGGCCATGGGCGGCTACGGAACCAACGGCTACGGACTGAGCGAACCGAGGAGCCTGCGCGAGCGGGCGCGGGAGCACGCGCTGCTGCCGCTGCGGATCTTCCTCGGTGTCACCTTCGTCTACGCCGGTCTGGACAAGCTGACCGACAGCGCCTTCATGTCCGCCGACGGCTCCGGCTCCATCGGCGAGATGATGAACGCGGTCCGGGACTCCTCCGCGATTCCGGCCCTCGTGGACCTCGCGCTGAAGAGCCCCGTCGGCTTCGGCTACGCCATCGCCATCGGTGAGCTCGCCGTCGGGATCGCCACCCTCGCCGGACTGTTCGCACGGCTCGCCGCGCTCGGCGGCGCGCTGATCTCGCTCAGCCTGTGGCTGACCGTGAGCTGGCAGACCGAGCCGTACTACTACGGCAACGACCTGGTCTACCTCATGGCCTGGCTGCCGCTGGTGCTGGCGGGCGCCGCCGCGTTCTCCGCGGACGACTTCCTCGCGGCGCGCCGGCGGCGGACCCTGTAACTGACCCACGTCGCCGTGGCGGCCAGCCAGAGACCGCCGAAGAACAGCGGGAGGAAGAACGTCCACGGGGCGTCCCACTCTCCCGCCGCGTCCGCCGCGTAACCGGCGGCCAGGGCGAGCATCACGACGCCCGCCACCGCGCGGCCGGGCCGGAACTCATGACGCAGCACGGATGACCTCCACTTGTCCGACGCCGACTTCCAGTCCCAGCTCGACCGTGCCGGCCGGTTCGGCGCCCCTGGGTGGCGCGATGGTCTGCTTCCGTCGCTGGTCCGGGCCCACGTCCACGTCGTCGGGCTTCTGGGCCGGCAGCTGGATGTCCCCGAGGCCCGCCTCGGCGTTCACCTTCACCGTGACTCCCTCCGGTACGACGACGACCGCGCGGCCCGCGCCGACCTCCAGCTCCGTGACGACGGTGTCGCCCGCGGGGACGACGACCCCGGACAGGTCGAGCCGGGCGACGCCGGTGCCCAGTTCGTACCGGGGCTGGACCGCCGCGACCGAGGCGGGACTCCACTCCGTGCGGACCCAGTCGGTGCCGATGTCCTTCGGTACGGCCGACGCACCGGCCAGCAGTCCGGCCGTGACGACCGTGAGGAAGACCGTGCCGAACCCGGTCCGGCCCACGAACGAGCTGAGCACCAGTCCGAGCGCGAACACCATGAGCGCGGCGCAGAGACCGATCTGAAGGCTCGTCCCGAGGGGATGGTTCTCCCAGCTCAGGCCCGTGCCGACGCCGCCCGCGACCATCGCGAGGCAGAAGACCAGGCCGCCGATCGAGCGCGGCCCCCGGGTCCCCGGCGGACGGTAGGGGGCGCTGTACGGGGCATCCGCCGTCGCCGTCCGGGCTCCTGGCGCCCGGGAGGAGGTCTGTGCGTCCTGCGGGCCCCACAGGTAGCCGGGTCCGACCGGCCCCGACGTACCGTCCTTGACGATCGGGTCGCGCCACCAGGAGGGGCTGCCCGGCGTAGGCGGAGCCTTCACCTCCGGCGGCGCCCCGTGGCCCGCCGTGGGCCCTGCCGTCTGCGTCGCGGCCGTGTCGAGCGGGGGGTCGGGCGGAGCCGTCCTGCGGTACCGCGCCCAGACGGTGGAGCCGATGACGGCGAGCGACAGCATCGCGGCGAAGGCCAGCATCCCGCCGTTGTGCAGCATGGAGAGGAACAGCCCGCAGCCGACGAGCGCGAGCACGAGAGCGATCAGCGAGGCGCCCTCGACCCGGCCCGACAGCAGTCTGCGCGCCTCGTTCTCCTCCTCGCCCTCCAGCGGGAGCAGCAGCCAGGCGAAGCCGTAGAAGATCAGTCCGATGCCGCCGGTCACCGAGAGGACGCCGAGCACGATCCGGAAGATCACCGGGTCGACGTCGCAGTACCGGCCGAGCCCGCCGCACACCCCGGCCACCACTTTCTGCCGCGAGCTGCGGTGCAGCTGCGGTTTCGGCTCGGGGGGCGGCGTGACACCGGGGGAGGCGTCCTGGGTAGCGGTCATGTCCCCATGGTGACGGTCCGTACGCCCGCGCGGCACCCGCCCCGACCCTGGCCGGTCCCTGATATTGCCTTCCCAGGACCCCTGGGGGCCGCGACGCGCTCCCGGGCGGGCGTCAGGGTCGAGTAGGGGCCGACCCTGATGCCACGGCCGGTGCGTACGTGTGACGATCGTCGTATGCCAGCCGCCACGACCCGAGCCGCAAGCTCCCTCGTCTCCGACCCGGAGGAGCCGCCCGTACGCAAGCTGTACCGCAGCGCCGACGGACGGCTGCTCGGCGGCGTCGCGCGCGGGCTGGCCGGCCATCTCGGGCTGCCCGTCGCCTGGGTGCGGTTCCTCTTCCTCGGACTGTTCTTCGCGGACGGTCTCGGCGCCCTGCTGTACGCCGTGTTCTGGATCGTCGTCCCGCTCGGCATCGGCGGTGTGGACGCGCCGCGCTCCGTCTTCGAGACCGCTCCGGACGGCCGGCGACGGCTCCGCAAACCGGACAAGGGGCAGTTCTTCGCGCTCGTGGCGCTGCTCATCGGCGCCGTGGTCTTCGTCGGCAACGTCGACATGGGCAGCGAGGCCGACCGCTACATCTGGCCGACGCTCCTGATCGGCGCCGGTTCCGTACTGGTCTGGCGCCAGGCCGACAACGCCCGGCGCGCCCGCTGGATGGAGGTCGGCCGCCACCGCCGGGTGCTGCACCTGGCCCGCGGCCTGGCCGGTGTGGCCCTCGTCGGTCTCGGCCTCGCCGTCTTCATGGTGGTCCGCGGCTCGGCGGCCCAGCTCGGCAACGTCCTGACCGCGGCCATCGCCGTGCTCACCGGTATCGCCCTGCTGGCCGGCCCCTATCTCGTGCGGATGACCCAGGACCTCTCCGAGGAACGGCTCATGCGCATCCGCGCCCAGGAGCGCGCCGAGGTCGCCGCGCACGTCCACGACTCGGTCCTGCACACCCTCACCCTGATCCAGCGCAGCGCGGACGACGGCGGCGAGGTCCGCAGACTGGCCCGTGCCCAGGAGCGCGAGCTGCGCAACTGGCTGTACAACCCCGAGGGCACCGGCAAGGACGAGGACGACGAACCGTCGAGCCTCGCCGAAGCGGTCAAGCGCGCCGCCGCCGAGGTCGAGGACAAGCACGGCGTGCCCCTGGAGGTCGTCGTCGTCGGCGACTGCCCGCTCGACGAGAAGCTGGCCGCCCAGATGCAGGCCGCACGCGAGGCCATGGTCAACGCCGCCAAGTACGGTGGCGAGGGAGGCGCGGTCCAGGTGTACGCGGAAGTCGAGGGCCGCACCGTCTTCGTCTCCGTGAAGGACAGAGGTCCGGGATTCGACCTGGATTCGGTCCCGGGCGACAGGATGGGCGTACGAGAATCAATCATCGGCCGGATGCAGCGCAACGGCGGTACGGCCCGGCTGCGTTCGGTGCCCGGTGGGGGCACGGAAGTCGAGCTGGAGATGGAGAGGACGGGCGAATGACCGAGAACACCGAAGCGACCGGGGGCCCGGAGCGGCGGGTACGGGTCGTGCTCGTCGACGACCACCGGATGTTCCGTACCGGGGTCCAGGCCGAGATCGGCCGCACCGAGGAGACCGGCGTCGAGGTCGTCGGCGAGGCCGCCGACGTCGACCAGGCGGTCACGGTCATCACCGCGACCCGCCCGGAGGTCGTCCTCCTCGACGTCCATCTGCCGGGCGGCGGCGGCGCCGAGGTACTGCGCCGCTGCGCCCCGATGATGGGCGCGGCCGAGAATCCGGTGCGCTTCCTCGCGCTGTCCGTCTCGGACGCCGCCGAGGACGTCATCGGCGTCATCCGCGGCGGCGCCCGTGGCTACGTCACCAAGACGATCACCGGTACGGACCTGGTCGACTCGGTCTTCCGGGTGCAGGACGGCGACGCGGTGTTCTCGCCCCGGCTGGCCGGCTTCGTGCTGGACGCCTTCGCCTCGACCGACGCACCACCGGTCGACGAGGACCTGGACCGGCTGACCCAGCGTGAGCGCGAGGTGCTGCGGCTGATCGCCCGGGGGTACGCGTACAAGGAGATCGCCAAGCAGCTCTTCATCTCGGTGAAGACGGTCGAGTCGCATGTCTCGGCGGTGCTCAGGAAGCTCCAGCTGTCCAACCGGCACGAGCTGACCCGGTGGGCGACGGCGCGCAGGCTGGTCTGATCGCGCGGGCGTTCACGCTGGTCCGGCTCGCGCGGAGGCCGGTCCGGGGCCGGTCCGGCCGCTCCGGTGCTCAGGCCGGGTCGAGCGAGATGTTCAGCTTCTCGCCGATCCGGCGGTAACCGATGCCCGCGTAGATCCGTTCCACGTCGGGGCCGCCCGGCTCCAGCCACACCGCCCGGCAGCCCTGGGCGAAGGCCCTGTCCGTCAGCCACGCGGAGAGCGCGGCGCCGACGCCGCGGCGGCGGACGTTCTCGGCGACCGCGAGTCCGGCGAGTTCGCTGAGGCCGTCCACCGCGACCGAGCAGCCGCCCGCTCCGGCGGAGGCCCCGTCCAGGACGGCCAGGGCGGCGACCCCGCCCTCGGACGCCGCCGTGCGCAGCCAGTCGGTCATGCCCCCGTCGGGCTCGCCCTCACCGCCGAAGCCGTGGTGCTGGACGCGGGCGGCCTCGGTGAACTCCGCTTCGGTGACCGGCACGGCGATCCGGAGGCCGTCCACCGGCTTGGGCGTGAGCAGGTCGCCGGGTGAGCAGGCCAGCAGCGGGGCCCGGTTCTCCATGGTGAAACCGGCTGCCAGCAGCGCCGGTTCGACGGCGGGGGCCCAGTTGGGCAGGTACTCCAGGCGCGGGAGACGGTTCCGCTCACGGAAGGCGGTGATCAGATCCGCCACGTCGAGGGCGGTCGGTTCGGCGCCCTGGTCGGGAATGGCGTAATTGGCGTACTTCAGCTCCCAGCCCGGGTTGTGGCGCACGGTGAACGGGCCGACCCGGTAGTGGTCGGGGGAGCGGAGGGTGAGGGTACGCGCGTATGTCTGGACGTCGATGTCCATGGCCATGTGGTGGATGTGCCCTTCTCCAGGTCCCGCCCCGGCCGGGGCGGCGCCGGGAGCCTATGCCACCCGGGTCGCTCCCGCGAAGGGCATTTCGTCGATCGGCGCGATACGGACGGGGGCACCGGGGCGCGGTGCGTGGATCATCTGGCCGCCGCCGATGTACAGGCCGACATGACTGACGCCCGAGTAGAAGAACACCAGGTCCCCCGGGGCGAGTTCGGAGCGGGACACGCGCTGTCCTGCGTTGATCTGCGTGTACGTGGTGCGGGGCAGCGAGACACCCGCGGAGCGCCAGGCGGCCTGGGTGAGGCCGGAGCAGTCGAAGGAGGAGGGGCCGGTGGCGCCCCAGACGTACGGCTTGCCGAGCGCCCCGTACGCGAAGTCGACGGCCTGCGCGGCACGGGCGTTGGGGGCGCCGACCGCTCCGCGCGGAGTGCTGCGGTCGGCTCGCACGGCCGCGCCGCCGTGCCCGGCGTCGGCCGCGCGCTCGTAGCCGGTGCGCTGGGCGTCGGTCAGGGTGTCGAGGAGGCGCCTGGCGTCGGCCAGCTTGGTGCGGACCGTCTCCTTGTGCCTCGTCAGTTCGGCCCGGCGGGCCGTGAGCGTCGCCAGCTCGTCCTCGGCCCTCGCGCGGAGCTGGGCGACGCCGGTGACCTGTCGGCGGATTCCGTTGAGCATCCTGGCCTGGCGGTCGCCGGCCCGGTCCAGGAACGACGCGCGTTCCAGGTACTGGTCGGGGTCGGAGGAGAGCGCCAGCTGTACGGCGGGGTCGAGGCCGCCTGAGCGGTACTGCGCGGTGGCCAGCGAACCGAGGGTGTGACGTGCGGAGTTGAGACGTTCGGTCCTGCGGGCGGCCTCGTCGCGCAGCGCGTCCACGGATCTCGCGGTCGCGGTCGCCTTCTCCTTCGTGCCGTTGTACCGCTCGGTGGCGACCTCGGCGTCGTGGTACAGCCGGTCGACCTTGGCCCTGACCTGGGCCGGGGTGAGCTGTGGTTCGGCGTGCGCGGCCCCGTCGAAGGCGGTGGCGGTCGCGGCCCCGGCGAAGGCCAGGGTCGCCGCTGTACGGGCAGCAGGGCCGGTGAACGGGCGCTGCTTGGGTTTTCGGTGAGCGGCTTTCCGGTGTGCTGCCACGAGGGCCGCGTCCTTCCTGTTCGGCTGCCCGCCGGGAGCTGCCGACGGGCCTGGGAAGGGACGCTAAACCCAGGACACGGGAAAGGGTCGTCATGACAACTATTGCCTTGATGTGGCGTTTCGCTACCTCTGTGCGACCGGAAAAACAGCGCCGGAATCAGGCAATTCGTACAGGCGCGAGCGAAGTGGCCGGGACGTGGTACCTGGCCGTCCTGGGGTGATAAGGGCCCGGCTAGGCTGCCGGGTCATGGACGTACTCATCAATGTCTTCGTCGCCCTGCACATCATCGGTATCGCCTCGCTGCTCGGCGGTTTCCTGACCCAGATGAAGGCGATGGGTGCCGGCACGGCCCGCTTCGTACCGGCCATGCTGCACGGCGCGCTGACCATGCTGGTCACGGGAGTCGCCCTGGTCGGCCTCAACCAGGCCGACGACCAGACCGTGAACAACATCAAGATCGGCGTCAAGCTGCTGATCCTGGTCGTGATCCTCGGGATCGTCTACGTCAAGCGGGACGAGGAGCGGGCCGGAAAGGGCGAGTTCGCGGCGGTCGGCGGTCTGACGGTCGCCAACATCTTCATCGCCACCCTCTGGACCTGAGTCCCGAGCGAGGCCCCGGCCCCGCTCAGGACCGCGTCGCGATTCCGCACCCCTCGTCCCCGGCCTTCATCCGCTCGGCCATTGGCGTACTGCGGTCGTAGGGGTCCATCTCGTCACCCGCTCCGGTGTCCGGCCGGCCCGCGCCGAACGCCGGGGTGAGGTAGCCGTTGAAGGTCTCGCAGCCGCCGTTGGCCGTGTCGGCCGAGTACGAGACGAGGGAGAAGGTGCCCGGCTCGGTGACCACCTTCGCGGGGTCGTCCCAGTTCAGCACCAGCTCACGGCGCACGATCGTGCGCGCGATCTCGTCGCTGTCCGCGGCCCGCGCGACCGGATACACGTACGTGACGTCGGTGGTCACCTGAAGGGCTCCGCGCTCGCCCTCCCGGTACGTCATCCGCCCCCGGGTCCTGACCACGTCCCCGACCAGGCGCGCGTGCGACGTCTCGAACCGGCTGAAGAGCAGCAGCGGGTTGTTCTTCCTGCTCGGAGTGCGGAACGCGGCCGCCAGATAGGCCTGGACGTCCTTCTGGTGGGGGTTGATCAGCGCGATCGCCCTGTCCGGGTGCTCACCCCGCAGCACGCCCGGTTCCAGACCGGACGCGTCGAGGAAGTCGAGGGTCCGCCCGAGAGCCTCCTCCACCTGCGCCGTGTTCATCCACCCGGTCGCCCTGGCCGCGGGGACCGTGATCCCGGCCGTGCCGCCGGCCCAGCGCGCCGCAGGAGAGCCCTTGAACGGTTCCTCGCGCGTGGGCCGCTGGGCCCCCGTACCGGCATTCCCGGGAGGCGGCTGGTCCGGGCGTTCCGACTCCGCCGCGAGCGGCTCGCCGGCTCCGCCGTCCCCGCCGAACCATCCGGTCACCCGGTCCGGAGCCACCGCCACGACCAGTAGGGCCAGTACGACCACCAGGCCGACCGCGTACCAGCCCGCCTTCCGCCGCGGCCGGGCCGGGGAGTACGCGCGCCACGCCTCCGGAGACGCGGACTCCTCGCGCAGCCGCCGCGCCACGAGGCGAGCCCGCGCCGACGGCTCCTCGGGTGCGTCCGCCGTGCCCTCCGCCGACTCCCGGAGGAATCGCTCCCACTCCTCGTCAGGCACGGACGAACCGCCCCGCTCCCCACCCGTGTTCACACCGAACTCCTCGTGTCCACCACCGCTTCGCCCCCCCCAGGGGTCGTCATGCGGATGGTCCCACAGCGGTTCGCGGGGCGACTGCCCGGTTCAGGCGGGCCTTACGGCCGGTCCTGACGTGAGCGGGACGGGTGCGGGGGCCTCGGCGTCACGCCGGCCGCACGCTCCCGTAGATCGGCATGTAGTAGATCGACTCCTCGCGCACGTTCGCCCCCGGCTTCGGCGCGTGGATCATCATGCCGTCGCCCTTGTAGATGCCGACGTGGCTGATGTCGTCGTAGAAGAAGACCAGGTCGCCCGGCCGCAGATCCGCCGTGGCCACCCGGGTGCCGACCTCCACCTGGTCCCAGGTGGTACGGGGCAGGTCGACGCCCGCCGCCTTCCAGGCCGCCTGCGTCAGCCCCGAGCAGTCGTACGAGGCGGGGCCCGTCGCCCCCCAGACGTACGGCTTCCCGATCTGGGCCCGTGCGAAGGCGAGGACCTTCTCCGCCTTCGCCGCGTAGCCGCTGTCCGCGTCCGTACCGCTCCCGGTCCCGGTGTCCGTGCCGCTGTCGGGCTGCCCGGCGTCCTCCTTCGCCGCGTCCTCCTGGGCCTGGCGCTCGGCCTCCGCGGCGGCGGCCTGCTGACGGGCCAGCTCCTGCGCCTTGCGCTCGGCCTCCGCCTCCTTCTCGCGCTCCAGCTCCGCGAGCCGCGCCTTCTCCTTGGCGGTCAGCTCCGACAGCAGGCTGCGCGCCTCGGTCAGCTTCTCCTGCACCTGCTGCTTGCTGGCCCGCAGCGTGGTCTGCGCCTCGGTGAGCGTCTCCAGGCTCTTGGTGGCCTCGACGCGCTTCTTCGCCGCCGCCTTCTGCTGCGTACGGAAGTCCGAGACCGTCTTCTGCTGCTGGCTGGTCATCCGCGCCATCAGCTGGTCCTGGTCGAAGTACGACTGCGGGTCGTCCGCGAGGAAGAACGTGGCCGTCGGCGCGACCGCACCGCTGCGGTACTGCGCCGCCGCGAACCGCCCCAGTTCGCGCCGCGTCTCGTTCAGCTTCTCGGCGCGCTTCGCCGCGGCGTCCAGCAGCCCGTCGACCTTCGCGCGCTGCTGGGTGGAGGCGGACTTCGCCTTGTTGTACTGCTGGGTCGCGGTGCCGGCCTGCCGGTAGAGGTCGTCGACCTTCTTCTGTACGTCCTCGATGCTCGGCCGGGGCGCAGCGGGCGCGGCCGTCGCGGTCTGCGTGGAGATCAGCGTCACAGAGGCCAGCGCGGCCGTCGTGAGTCCGATGCCGTGTGAGGTGGTGCGCATACGGGTGCGCGGTTTGCGATGCGACGACAAGGCCGGCATCTCCTTCCGTGGACCGCCTACCGGGTTAGCTGTCGGGTTCGGGCGGAACGGAAGGCTGCCCTACGGTCCACGTGAGGGCTGTGGACCGATTCACCCCGGTGCTGCGTGTGGGTCCCCGGTTCCGAATGCCCCTGGGGGCAGCTGGATTCGGCGTGGGCGCCCGCTCGGCGTGGTTCGCCTCAAGGGAGTACGGGCCGCCCGACGACGCACGCTAGCCAACCCGTGGCGTCCCTGTGAAGGTTGATGTTCGATATGCCCGATACATTTTCGTGACCTTGCGGGAAGCGGTACGGCCGGACCGTCGAAGGCCCTCGCCGCCCTCACGCCGTGTGGCCGCCCGGTCTCCGTGCGCGCATGCCCCGGACGCCTTCCTGCGGAATGCGGCCCCGGGGTGTCAGTGGGGCCGCCTAGACTCGTCAAGCGATGAGCAGCCTCTTTGACGACAGCTTCCTGACCGGCCTCCAGAACTCGGAGGAAGGGCCCCCGCCGCCTCCCGAGGACCACGCACCCGAAGCGGTGCCGGAGGGTCTCTTCGAGGGCGTCTTCGACGCGCCCCCGCCGCCCCGCGAGGGGTACTACCGCGACGGTGCCCCCCGTCCGGTCATCGACGCCGCCGCGCTGCTCGACGGGCTGAACACCGAGCAGCGTGCCGCGGTCGTGCACGCCGGTTCGCCGCTGCTCATCGTCGCCGGTGCCGGATCGGGCAAGACCCGCGTGCTCACCCACCGGATCGCCCATCTGCTGGCCGAGCGGGGCGTCCACCCCGGCCAGATCCTCGCGATCACCTTCACCAACAAGGCCGCGGGCGAGATGAAGGAGCGGGTCGAGCAGCTCGTCGGGCCGCGCGCCAACGCCATGTGGGTCATGACCTTCCACAGCGCGTGCGTACGCATCCTGCGCCGCGAGTCCAAGAGGCTCGGCTTCACCTCCTCGTTCTCGATCTACGACGCCGCGGACTCCAAGCGGCTGATGGCGCTCGTCTGCCGCGATCTGGACCTCGACCCGAAGCGCTACCCGCCGAAGTCGTTCACGGCCAAGGTCTCGAATCTGAAGAACGAGCTGATCGACGAGGAGACCTTCGCCGGGCAGGCGGCGGACGGCTTCGAGAAGACCCTCGCCCAGGCGTACGCGATGTACCAGGCACGGCTGCGCGAGGCCAACGCCCTGGACTTCGACGACATCATCATGACGACGGTGCACCTGCTCCAGGCGTTCCCCGATGTCGCCGAGCACTACCGCCGCCGCTTCCGGCACGTCCTGGTCGACGAGTACCAGGACACCAACCACGCGCAGTACACCCTCGTACGCGAGCTGGTGGGCCCGGCCGGTGAGGCCGACGCCCCCGCCGAGCTGTGTGTCGTCGGTGACGCGGACCAGTCGATCTACGCCTTCCGGGGCGCGACCATCCGCAACATCCTCCAGTTCGAGGAGGACTATCCGAACGCCACCACGATCATGCTGGAGCAGAACTACCGCTCCACGCAGACGATCCTGTCCGCGGCCAACGCGGTCATCGAGCGCAACGAGAGCCGCCGCCCCAAGAACCTCTGGACGAACGCCGGCACCGGCGCCCGGATCACGGGGTACGTCGCGGACACCGAGCACGACGAGGCGCAGTTCATCGCCGACGAGATCGACCGGCTCACCGACGCCGGTGACGCGAAGGCGGGCGACGTCGCCGTCTTCTACCGTACGAACGCGCAGTCCCGTGTCTTCGAAGAGATCTTCATCCGGGTCGGCCTGCCCTACAAGGTCGTCGGCGGTGTGCGCTTCTACGAGCGCAAGGAGGTCCGCGACGTCCTGGCCTACCTCCGGGTCCTCGCCAACCCGGAGGACACCGTCCCGCTGCGCCGCATCCTGAACGTGCCGAAGCGCGGTATCGGTGACCGCGCCGAGGCGATGATCGACGCCCTGTCGATGCGCGAGAAGATCTCCTTCCCGCAGGCCCTGCGCCGCGTCGACGAGGCGTACGGCATGGCGGCCCGCTCGTCGAACGCCGTGAAGCGCTTCAACACGCTGATGGAGGAGCTTCGCACCATCGTCGAGTCGGGGGCGGGCCCCGCGGTCGTCCTGGAAGCGGTCATGGAGCGCACCGGATATCTCGCCGAGCTCCAGGCGTCGACCGATCCGCAGGACGAGACGCGCATCGAGAACCTTCAGGAACTGGCGGCCGTCGCCCTCGAATTCGAGCAGGAGCGCGCGGCGGCTGAGGAGGGCGCGGGCACGCTCGCCGAATTCCTGGAGAAGGTCGCACTCGTCGCCGACTCCGACCAGATCCCCGACGAGGACGAGGAAGGCTCCGGCGTCATCACGCTGATGACGCTGCACACGGCCAAGGGGCTGGAGTTCCCGGTCGTCTTCCTCACCGGCATGGAGGACGGCGTCTTTCCGCACATGCGGGCGCTCGGCCAGGCCAAGGAGCTGGAGGAGGAGCGGCGGCTCGCCTATGTCGGCATCACCCGCGCCCGCGAGCGGCTGTATCTGACCCGGGCCGCGATGCGCAGTGCGTGGGGCCAGCCCTCGTACAACCCGCCCTCGCGGTTCCTGGAGGAGATCCCGGACCAGCATCTGGAGTGGAAGCGCAAGGGCCCGATGGCCGCTCCGGCCGGACCGACGTCGGGGATCACGTCCTCGCTGTCGTCCTCGCGCTCGAAGTCCGGTCCCTCGGGCTTCGCCACCCGGCGCACCGCGGACAAGCCGGTGGTCACGCTGGTGGTGGGGGACCGGGTCACGCACGACCAGTTCGGTCTGGGCACGGTGACGGCGGTCGAGGGCTTCGGCGATCAGGCGAAGGCCACGGTCGACTTCGGGGACGAGCGGCCGAAGAAGCTCCTGCTGCGCTACGCGCCGGTCGAGAAGCTGTAGTTCCGCGGCGCTCGTGCGGATTGGCTGTGGCCCCGTCCTCCTGGACGGGGCCACAGCCAATCCACCCTGTGGTGATCAGTTCGGGTTGAGGCCGTGGCTCCGGAACCAGGGCATCGGGTCGATCGCCGAGCCGCCGCCGGGCCGGACCTCGAAGTGCAGGTGCGGGCCGGTGGAATTCCCGGAATCCCCGGCGTACGCGATGGTGTCGCCCGCCTGCACCGTGCCCGAGCGGATTCTGATGCTGCTGAGGTGGCAGTACCAGGTCTCGGTGCCGTCGGCCGCCGTCACGATGGCCATGTTGCCGTAGGCGCTGTTCAACTGGGTGCGGACGGTGCCGTCGGTCGCGGCCATCACCGGAGTGCCGTACCCGACGGGGAAGTCGACGCCCGTGTGCACGGACATCCAGTTGACGCCCGCCTGGCCGTAGTACGCGCTGAGACCGTGCTGCGTGACCGGCAGCGCGAACTTGGGGCGCAGTGCCTCGCGGCGTGCGGCCTCCTCCTGGCGCTGCTTCTTCTCGGCGGCCTGCCGCTCCCGCAGGTCGATGCGCTCCTGGGTGCGGCTGGCGCGGTCGGCGAAGTCGTCGGCGTCGGCGCTGAGGTTGGCGAGCTGGGTGTCCAGCTCGTTGTTGGCGGCCACCGGCTTGACGGTGGCGGGGTCGGCCGCCGCCACCGAGGTGGTGGTGTCCTTCTTCTCCTCGCCGGCGGAGATTCCGCTGACCGAGGCGGCCGCGATGCCCGCGACGCTCATGACGCAGGCCGAGGGGACGGCGACGGTCAGGAGTGCGGACCGCTTGGCGGGGGTACGGCGTCGGCCACGGCTGCCCGCGCCGCCGCGGGGCGCTCGGCCGGCCGGGCGGGGGGTGGTGGTGGAGTGCGAGGCCGCGGTCAGGAGCTCGGGTTCGTCGGTCCCGGATTCGGATTCGGGATCGGCCGCGGTCTCGTGGGCCTCGGGGTGCGGGCGGGTGTCGGCGTCGGTGTCCGCGTCCACGGTGCTGAACTCGGCTGTCGCGTACGGCTCGTAAGCGGCCTGCTGCTCGGCCGGCTGTTGTTCGTACGAGGAGTACGACAGCTGTTCGGGCTCGTACGGCGCGTTCTCGGGCGTGGCGCCGGAGTTCCAGGCGGTGGCGTCGTAGGCGCCGGTGTCGGCTCCCGCGTCCACGAATGCCGTGGTGGCGTACGCGCCGGTCTCGTAGCTCGTGGCGTCGAAGGTGGTGGTGGGGAACGCGCCGGTGTCGGTCGTCGCCCACTGCTCGGCCTGACCGGTCTGGCCCGCCTGGGCCCATCCGGAGGTGTCCCACTGCCCGGTGCTGTCGTATTGCTGCTGGTGCTCGTGCGGCTCGTGCGGGTGGGCGGCGTACGCGTCGTACGAGGCGGTCTGATGCGCGCCGGTGTCCCACTGAGTGGAGTCGTACTCGCCGCTGTGGCCCTGCCCGGCGGCCGGGTAACCCTGGTCGTAGCCGTACGTGGCGCCCTGGGCGGTGTCGTAACCGCTCCCGTAACCGCCGCCGGCCTCGTAGCCGTGGGTGGAACCGCTGTCGTAACTGCCGTCGTGTTGACCGGGAAGAGCGCCGAAGAGTGGATCGGTGGCGAAGCTGCCGGTGGGGTTGTTGTCGTAGTCGACGTACCCGGCGTGGGGGTGCTGGTCGTTCACCAACTTCTCTCTCGCCTCGGCAGCAGGACCTGTTCCGGTGTCCGTGGGGGACTCCAGGGGAAAGCAGTGGCCGCGACTGTACCCGGCGGTACGTGACGACGACAATCTTCGCCGGGTTCCAGCCGTTCAGGAAACGGGCAATCGGCCGCCTTTCGGTGGAGAGCAGGCGCAGCCTTGGCGGTACGTTCGAAATAAGTTCTATTTGCGTGTCCGAATTCAGGCCGGTCATGCGCCTGTTCAGGCCACCGAAGCGGCCCCGGATCCGCTGCTGGAGGCGTCCTGGGCCTCCAGGGCGCCTCGGATACCGGCGGCGACCGTCGGGTGCACGGGCAGGGCGAGATGGCCGATTCCGGTGACGCGCACGTTGACCACGTCGAGGTCGGGGTGGTCCATGCAGGCGGTCTCGACCGGCACCATCACTCGGTCCAGTTCACTCCAGAAGTTGACGAACCGGGTCCGGCAGCCGGGAGCGGGCAGGCGCAGTTCCGCGATGAGAGGGGAGCCGCCGCGCATCTGCCGCACGATGGGGTGGGCGCTCGCCGGCGGGGCGACGGAGGTGCCGTTGTGCGGGGTGCCGAGCGTGACCAGGGTCCGCACCCGCTGGTCACCGCCGAGCCGCTGCACGTAGTAGCGGGCGATCAGCCCACCGAGGCTGTGTCCGACGATGTCGATCTCACGGTGTCCTGTGCGGGAGCAGATCTCCTCCACGTGCCGGCCCAGCAGCTCGGCCGCCGTGCGGACGTCGCAGGTCAGCGGCGAGTAGTTGAGGGACTCCAGGTGGCGCCAGCCGTGCCGGGCGAGCGAGCGCCGCAGCAGGACGAACACCGAGCGGTTGTCGATGAACCCGTGCAGCAGCACGACGGGCGGCCGGCCGCTTCCCCCGCCGGTGCCCCCGCCCGCGAGCAGGGCGGCGGGTCCTGCGGGCTTCGTGCCGGTCCGCCCCGGGGCGTCCGCGTCCGCGTCGGGGCCCGGTTCCGGGAGGGGGGCCGGCGTTGGGTCCCGGCGCTCAGGGGTGATGCCGGAGGGGTAGATGAGGATGTGCCCGGCGAGGATCGCCAGCTCCAGCACGGTGGCTTTGACCAGCGCCGATGACAGCCGGGCGGGGAGCGTGCAGGGCGTGCGCAGCAGTGAGGGAAGGGGTGTGCGCAGCAGCGGGGAGAGGGGCGTGCGCAGCAATGGGGAAAGGAAGGACAGGACCTTCATGGCCGACCTCCTGCAATGACACACAGGAGCGGCTCCGGTCCCGTATGCCCTCATGGGGTGTCGGTGCGAGGCGGCGATCGTCGGATGATCGGCCGTGAGGCCGTACCACCGTGCCGTGCGGCTGACGGCGCGGTGGTACGGCGACCTCGCAGCGGCTCCCTGTGCGGCTGCCCCCGGCGAGACGGATGGGCCGCCTCGGCCGGGAACGACGCGTAGCGAACATGTCCCATGTGTGATTTCCCCCTCCCCGTCCACCGCGAAACGGCGGCTTGCGGGATGCTGGAGATAACGTTCGTTCACATCCCCGGCCCTTCAGGCGCGGGAGATCCATGTGGAGGCAGTGATGGGTGTGACCGGTCCGATCCGTGTGGTGGTGGCCAAGCCGGGACTCGACGGCCACGACCGTGGAGCCAAGGTGATCGCGCGGGCGCTGCGGGACGCCGGTATGGAGGTCATCTATACCGGCCTCCACCAGACGCCCGAGCAGATCGTCGACACGGCGATCCAGGAGGATGCCGACGCGATCGGTCTCTCGATCCTCTCCGGTGCGCACAACACGCTCTTCGCGAAGGTGATCGAGCTGCTGAAGGAGCGCGAGGCCGAGGACATCAAGGTGTTCGGCGGCGGCATCATCCCCGAGGCGGACATCGAGCCGCTGAAGGACCAGGGTGTCGCGGAGATCTTCACCCCGGGTGCGACGACGACGTCGATCGTCGACTGGGTGAACGCCAACGTGCGACAGACGGCGGGGGCCTGACCCGACCGCTCACGGCCGACGGACCGCCCGGGTCCGTCGGCCGCGCGGGGCGGCACGTCCTGTTCACGGCGCCCCGGAGGCCAGCTCCCTGTCCATGGCCGAGCGCAGGCGCAAGGTGGAGACCAGGCGCTGGAACGCCTCCGACCAGTAGCCCCCCGCTCCTGGTGAGGCGCCCTCCGGCTCGTCCGGGGTGGTGGTGAGCACTTCGAGGCGGTCCGCCTCGGCCGGGTTCAGGCAGCGTTCGGCGAGGCCCATCACCCCGCTGAAACTCCATGGGTAACTCCCGGCGTCCCGGGCTATGTCGAGGGCGTCGACCACCGAGCGGCCGAGCGGCTCCGCCCAGGGCACCGCACAGACGCCGAGCAGCTGGAACGCCTCCGACAATCCGTGCGCCGCGATGAAGTCGGCCACCCAGACCGCCCGTTCCTCGCTCGGCAGGGTGGCGAGGAGCTTCGAACGCTCGGCCAGCGAGGCCGTCCCCGGACCGTTCGCCGGGGGTGTCGAGGGGGCGCCGAGCAGGGCGCGGGCCCACTCCGCGTCCCGTTGCCGCACCGCCGCCCGGCACCACGCGGCGTGCAGCTCCTCGGTCCAGCCGTCGGCGACCGGCAGTCCCACGATCTCCCGTGCGGAGCGCCCGCCGAACCGCTCCCGCCAGGTGGCCAGGGGGGTCGCCTCCACCAGCTGGCCGAGCCACCAGGACCGTTCCCCCCGTCCCGACGGCGGCACCGGCACCACGCCGTCCCGCTGCATCGACGCGTCGCATTCGTGCGGGGCCTCCACCGCGATGGACGCGACCCCGCCCGTACGGTCGGGGTTCACGCAGGACAGGGCGCGGGCGGCCATGCGCTCGGCGAGGGCCGAATGCGGCAGCGCGGACAGCAACTCGGCGGCCGTCGCGCGGACATTGCGGCTGCGGTCGGCGAGGGCCTGCTCCAGGAACGCCTCGTCCGCGCCGGAGAGACCCGTCCGGAGCGAGTCGAGGAACATCAGCCGGTCCTCGGCGCGTTCCGTCGACCACGTGGTGGAGAGCAGGACGAGCGCGGCAGCCGGCTCCTGCCGCCGTACGGCTCCGAGCAGCGCGACCCGTTCGGCGAACAGGCCCTCCTCCCACAGGCGCCGCACCGCGTCCGGGTCCGTCGCGACGGACGGGGGCGGGCCGCCAGGAGCGCCGCGCAGCGCGAACTTCCACTCCGGGTTCAGCCTGGCGAGCCAGAGCCCGCGCGGACCCGCGAAAGCGAGGACATGCGCCCGGAGGTCCGTGCGCGCCCGCGCCGCGTCCAGCAGAGCGGGCAGGACGACCGCGGGCGCCCGGAAGCCGTGCTGATGGGCCGCGGCCAGCCACTGCGGAAGGAGCTCCGTGAGATTCGGAGCCGTGCCGCGCCGCCCGCCGCCCCCGGACGGCGCGGACCGGTCGGAGAGCAGCTGGACGAGCCTGCGCCGGGCGGCGGCGGGCAGTGGCGGACGTGGATCGGCGGGCGCGGGGTCCGGCCGCTCGGCCGCCACGGCCGGCAGCAGCCCGGCTCTGCGGCGAACGGTGTGGAGCGCCGCCGCGTCCAGCAGGGCGACCGGGCCGTCGGCGCCCGCGGGTCCGGGGTCCGGCGGGCGGCGGTCGGTGCCGAGCAGCGCCGAGGTGACGAGCTCCTCCCACGCCATCGGCGTGGCCGCCCTTGTGGTGGTGACGGTGTTCGTGTCGGGTGGGGTCATCGGTCCCGTCCAGGTGTCAGGGAGTCACGGAGCCGGATATCCGGTTCACGGGTCCAGGGTTCGCAGGGCCGCAGGTGTCAGATGAGCGGAACGGGCCGACCGTCGCTGTCGTCGTCCTCGCCCGTCGTCCAGGCCGCGAGCGGGGCGAAACCGCGGTGGCCGCACTCGCCGAAGACGGTCACGGGGCCGCCGCCCGACAGGGCGACGAGCTTCCACAGCCCCGGTCCGGACAGCGCCGACGCCGCGAGCGGAAGGGCCGATGTGCCGTCCGCGTCGGCCAGTTGCCAGCCGCCCTCGGACGGCGTGGGTATGACATCGCGCAGCGTCACCGGCCAGGAGTCCAGCCATGGATCGTCCCGCAGCGCGTGCCCGTACGCCGCGACCGCCGAGGCCGTCGCGCCCCCCGCCGGTGGCGTCCCCCTCGTGGCGGGCGGGTCGAACTGCCGCCCCAGCTCGGCCCGTGGCTGACCGGCGCCGGAATACGGCGTGAGCTCGGCGTCGATCGTCAGGCCCACCGGCAGGGCCTGGCCGGGGGAGCGTCCCGCCGCCCCGAAGGAGAGCAGCAGCGCGGTGCGGCCCGACTCCCTCCCGTACAGCCAGATGCGGCGAGTGACGATCTTGCCGTCCGGTGTGTCGTACTGCGCGAGGACCAGCCAGTGGTCACGGACCGGCGCCCCGTCGGCGGAGGCCGTCAGCCCCACGCGCGTACGAACGGTCGCGGCCAGGGGGTCCGGCAGCCGGTCGACGCCCAGCCAGGCGCTGTCCAGCAGGTGGAGCAGGGCGCACTCCTCCAGGAGCCGCACCGGCCACCCGGGTCCGGAGGCGGGTATGGCCCCCAACTCCCGGACGCGAGCAGCGAGTCCCGGGGCCTGGACGTCGACCATGCGGGCCGCGGTCTCCTCCCACAGCCCGTACCCCGCCTGATCGGCGGCGGCGAGCCCGCCGCGCAGCAGGTCGGTGAGGCGCTGCTCCAACTCCTGCGCGCCTGCGGTGATCCGCGCCGCCCGGCGCTCGGCCCGCCGCCTCGCCGCCTCCGGATCGGCCGGGCCGGGGGCAGGAGCCCCGCTCCCGGCCGACTGCTCCGCGGCGCGCTCGCGCCGGCCGTCCAGCCACGCCCGCGCCCAGTCCGGCGCCTCGCCCGGCAGGACGGCCGCGCCGTCGGACGCCCAGAGCAGCAGCAGTCCCAGCGCGTGTTTGCAGGGGAACTTGCGGCTGGGGCAACTGCACTTGTACGCGGGCCCGGCCGTGTCGATCACCGTTCGGTACGGCTTGCTGCCGCTGCCCTTGCACAGCCCCCACACCGCGCCCGAGGCCTCATGGCCCGTCTCGGACCACGGACCCGCCGAACTCAGCTTGTTGCCGGCCTTGCGTGATGCTTCGTCAGGAGCCAGGGCCTGTACCTGCTCCACCGTCCAGCGCACCACCGGACCAGCGGTGCGCAAGGGTTCTCCCCCGTGAGATAGCAGCATGGGTACGACGGTAGGGCGCACCACTGACAATCGCCTCTGACCTGCGGCGGAGCCTGATTGTCAGTGGCATGGTGCACGGTGGGAACCACATCGGGTCGAACGATCTGGAGGGGGATCCATGACCGTGTCCGCAACCACCGCCGCCGTCGCGAACGAGGCGCTGCGACCGCATGCCGAGGACGCTTTCGCCGACGAGCTGAAGGCGCTCGCCGCCGCCGACGACCGGCCGAGGCCCGCCCGTTGGAAGCTCTCGCCGTGGGCCGTATCGACCTATCTGCTCGGCGGCATGCTCGCCGACGGGACAGTGATCACACCGAAGTACGTGGGTCCGCGCCGTCTCGTCGAAGTCGCCGTGACCACGCTCGCCACCGACCGGGCCCTGCTTCTCCTCGGCGTGCCGGGCACCGCCAAGACCTGGGTCTCCGAGCACCTCGCCGCCGCCGTGAGCGGCGACTCGACGCTGCTCGTCCAGGGCACGGCGGGCACCCCGGAGGAGGCCGTCCGCTACGGCTGGAACTACGCCCAGCTGCTCGCCCACGGGCCCAGCCGTGACGCGCTGGTCCCCAGCCCCGTCATGCGGGCCATGTCCGAAGGCATGACCGCCCGGGTCGAGGAGCTGACCCGTATCCCCGCCGACGTGCAGGACGCGCTCATCACCATTCTGTCGGAGAAGACGCTCCCCGTGCCGGAGCTGGGGCAGGAGGTCCAGGCGGTGCGCGGCTTCAACCTCATCGCCACGGCGAACGACCGCGACCGCGGGGTCAACGAGCTGTCCAGCGCGTTGCGCCGCCGGTTCAACACCGTCGTCCTGCCGCTGCCGGCCACCCCCGAGGACGAGGTGGACATCGTGTCCCGCCGCGTCGACCAGATCGGGAGCTCGCTCGACCTGCCGGCGGCCCCCGACGGCCTCGCGGAGATCCGCCGCGTGGTCACCGTCTTCCGCGAGCTGCGCGCCGGCATCACCACCGACGGCCGCACCAAACTCAAGTCGCCCTCCGGGACGCTCTCCACGGCCGAGGCCATCTCCGTCGTCACCAACGGGCTCGCGCTCGCCGCGCACTTCGGTGACGGCGTGCTGCGGCCGGGCGACGTGGCGGCGGGAATCCTCGGCGCGGTCGTCCGCGACCCGGCGGCCGACCGGGTGGTCTGGCAGGAGTACCTGGAGACGGTCGTCCGGGAGCGGGACGGCTGGAAGGACTTCTACCGCGCCTGCCGTGAGGTCTCCGCATGACGGGGGTCACCGCGTCCGCCGGGCCGCTGCTCCTGGGGGTGCGCCACCACGGCCCCGGGTCCGCCCGCGCGGTCCTGGCCGCGCTGGAGGCCGCCCGGCCGCGGGTCGTCCTCATCGAAGGCCCGCCCGAGGGTGACGCACTGCTGCCGCTCGCCGCCGACGAGCAGATGAAGCCGCCGGTCGCGCTGCTCGCCCATGCCGTGGACGATCCGGGGCGGGCCGCGTTCTGGCCGATGGCGGAGTTCTCACCCGAATGGGTGGCGATTCGCTGGGCCCTCGCGCACGAGGTCCCCGCACGCTTCATCGACCTCCCCGCCACGCACTCCCTGGCCCTCACGGAGGCCGTGCCCGAGGAGCCGCCCGGCTCGCCCGCCGTCGACCCGATCGGCGTGCTGGCGGAGACCGCCGGGTACGACGACCCGGAGCGCTGGTGGGAGGACGTCGTCGAGCACCGGGCCCCCGACGGCGGCGCGGGCGACCCACTGGCACCGTTCGCCGTCCTCGCCGACGCCATGACCGCCCTGCGCGAGGTGTACGGGGACGGCGGCCACCCCAGGGACGCCGTCCGGGAGGCGTACATGCGCATCCAACTGCGCGCCGCCCGGAAGGAGTTCGGCGACGACATCGCCGTCGTCTGCGGCGCCTGGCACGTCCCCGCCCTCGCCGCGCGGACCACCCTCGCCGCCGACAAGGCGCTCCTCAAGGGCGTCCCGAAGGTCAGAACCGAGCTGACCTGGGTGCCGTGGACCCACCGCAGGCTCGCCCGGCACAGTGGATACGGCGCGGGGATCGACTCGCCCGGCTGGTACGGGCACCTCTTCGGCACCCCCGACCGGCCGGTCGAGCGGTGGATGACGAAGGTCGCCGGACTCCTGCGCGACGAGGACCGGTTCATCTCCTCCGCCCACGTCATCGAAGCCGTCCGGCTGGCCAGAGGGCTGGCGGCCGTGCGGGGCCGTCCGCTGCCCGGCCTGACCGAGACGACCGACGCGGTCCGGGCCGTGATGTGCGAGGGCTCCGACGTACCCCTGGCCCTCGTCCAGGACCGGCTCGTCGTGGGCGAGACGCTCGGAGAGGTGCCGGACAGCGCCCCCGCCGTCCCGCTGCAACGCGACCTGAGCAGGCAGCAGCGCACGCTCAGGCTGAAACCGGAGGCGTCCGAGCGGGAGTTGGAGCTCGACCTCCGCAAGGACACCGACGCGGCCCGCAGCAGACTCCTGCACCGGCTCCGCCTCCTCGACGTGGGCTGGGGCGACCGCGCCGCCGGCCGGGGGAGCACGGGCACCTTCCGGGAGACCTGGCGACTGCGCTGGGAGCCCGAGCTGTACGTACGGGTCGCGGAGGCCGGCGTCTGGGGCACCACGGTGCTCTCCGCCGCGACCGCCAAGGCCGAGTCGGAGGCCGTTTCGGCGACCGCGCTCGCCGAAGTCACCGCCCTCGCCGAGCGCTGCCTCCTCGCCGAACTGTCCGAGGCGCTTCCCGTCGTGATGAACGCCCTCGCCGACCGGGCCGCTCTGGACGCCGACGTCAGTCATCTGGCGGAGGCGCTGCCCGCCCTGGCCCGCTCGTTGCGGTACGGGGACGTGCGGGCCACGGACACGGCCTCGCTCGGAGCGGTCGCCATCGGACTCGCCGAGCGGATCTGCGTCGGCCTGCCCCCGGCCTGCACCGGTCTCGACGCGGACGGAGCCGCGGAGCTGCGCCGGCGTATCGACGGCGTGCACACCGCCATCGGGCTCCTCGCCGGAGCCGGAGCCGGAACCGGAACCCGAGAAGCCGGAGACGCGGACGGGCTGCGCGGGCGCTGGGCGGCCGTGCTGCGCAAGCTGGCCGCCAGGGACACCGTCGCGGGCGTCATCCGGGGCCGCGCGGCCCGGCTCCTGCTCGACGACGGACAGCTCACCCAGGACGAGGCGGCGCGGCTCATGGGCCTCGCACTCTCACCCGGCACCCCTCCCACCGACGCCGCGGCCTGGATCGAGGGCTTCGTCGGCGGGGCGGCGGGCGGCGGCATGCTGCTCGTCCACGACGAGCGGCTGCTGAGCCTGATCGACACCTGGCTGACCGGAGTGGGGGCATCGGCGTTCACCGATGTGCTGCCCCTGCTGCGGCGCACCTTCTCCGCCTACGAGCCGGGTGTACGACGCACCCTGGGCGAGCTGGTCCGCCGCGGCCCGGTTCCCGAGGGGCAGCACCGCGGCAGCGCGGAGGCATCCCGGTCAGGCTTCGGGCCCGGACTCGACGAGCGGCGGGCGGACGCGGTGGTGCCGGTGCTCCGCCTGCTGCTCGGCCTCGACACCGAGCCCGTTTCACGCGACGACCACACCGAGCGACCGCTGGGGGCGACGGCATGACCACCCGGACCGTGACGACGACGGCATCGGAGAAGCCGGACGACGGGGAGGCGACGACGGGGACATCCGCCCACGACGAACGGATGCGGCGCTGGCGGATGGTGCTGGGCGGCGACAGCGCCGAGAGCACCGGCCACACCCTCACGGGCCGCGATGCCGCGATGGACGGCGCACTGGCCGCGCTGTACGGCGGCGGAGGCAGGCCCGCGGGGCGCGGTGGCCAGGAGCGCTCGGCCGGACTCGGCGCGTCCGCCCCGTCCGTCGCCCGCTGGCTCGGCGACATCCGTACGTACTTCCCCAGTTCCGTCGTCCAGGTCATGCAGCGCGACGCGATCGAGCGGCTCGGGCTGTCCGCGCTGCTGCTGGAGCCGGAGATGCTGGAGGCCGTCGAGGCCGACGTCCATCTCGTCGGCACCCTGCTCTCGCTCAACAAGGCCATGCCCGAGACGACGAAGGAGACGGCGAGAGCCGTCGTGCGCAAGGTCGTCGAGGACCTGGAGAAGCGGATCTCCACCCGCACCAAGGCGACACTGACCGGCGCCCTGGACCGGTCGGCGAGAATCAGCCGGCCGCGTCACCGGGACATCGACTGGGACCGGACCATCCGGGCCAACCTCAAGAACTATCTGCCCCTCCCGGGAGGAGACGGCGCCGGCACGGTCATTCCGGAGCGGCTCATCGGGTACGGGCGAGCGTCCCGGGCCGTGAAGAAGGACGTCATCCTCTGCATCGACCAGTCGGGTTCCATGGCGGCGTCCGTCGTCTACGCCTCGGTGTTCGGGGCGGTGCTGGCGTCCATGCGCACCCTGGCGACCCGGCTCGTCGTCTTCGACACGGCCGTCGTCGACCTCACCGACCAGCTCGACGACCCGGTCGACGTCCTCTTCGGCACCCAGCTCGGCGGTGGCACGGACATCAACCGGGCCCTGGCCTACTGCCAGTCGAAGATCACCCGCCCCGCCGACACCGTCGTCGTCCTCATCAGCGACCTCTACGAGGGCGGCATCCGCGACGAGATGCTCAAGCGCGTCGCCGCGATGAAGGCGTCCGGTGTGCAGTTCGTGACGCTGCTCGCACTCTCCGACGAAGGGGCGCCCGCGTACGACCGGGACCATGCCGCCGCCCTGGGCGCACTCGGCGCTCCCGCCTTCGCCTGCACTCCGGACCTCTTCCCCGACATCATGGCGGCGGCGATCGAAAGGCGCCCGCTGCCCGTACCGGACAAGGAGACCTGTCAGTGAGGGCGGACTTCAGGACCCGGTCCGTATGCCGGGGTCCCGGGTCCGGTGACCGGTCACGTGCGGGGTCGCCACCCGCCGTTCTGTCCACCGCGACTCGGCCCGGAGGGTGATCTGTGACAGTTATCACCGCCCAGGTGTGATCTGCGATTTAGGGTCCTGCGGAGCGCGGAGATAACCTGCCGGATGGACATGCCGCGTACTCGGACACCGTGTGCGCCTCCCTGGTGACAGCGCAGTCACGTTGCCCTTCGCGGCACTGCCCACGCAGAAGA
Source organism: Streptomyces sp. NPDC045968 (assembly GCF_056430475.1). Lineage (NCBI taxonomy): Bacteria > Bacillati > Actinomycetota > Actinomycetes > Kitasatosporales > Streptomycetaceae > Streptomyces > Streptomyces sp. NPDC045968. Next base: position 349,681 of record NZ_JBWKLF010000008.1, read on the forward strand.
ACGAACCGCGAGACCACTAAAAGGGACGGACGCGCGTGGACCTGTTCGAGTACCAGGCGAGGGACCTCTTCGCCAAGCACGGTGTACCGGTGCTGGCCGGTGAAGTCATCGACACGCCTGAGGCAGCCCGCGAGGCGACCGAGCGGCTGGGCGGCAAGTCTGTCGTCAAGGCGCAGGTGAAGGTCGGTGGCCGAGGCAAGGCCGGTGGCGTCAAGCTGGCCGCCACCCCCGACGAGGCGGTCGCCCGTGCGACCGACATCCTCGGCATGGACATCAAGGGCCACACGGTCCACAAGGTGATGATCGCCGAGACCGCGCCGGAGATTCTGGAGGAGTACTACGTTTCGTACCTCCTCGACCGCACCAACCGCACCTTCCTGGCCATGGCCTCGGTGCAGGGCGGCATGGACATCGAGGAGGTCGCGGAGAAGACCCCCGAGGCCCTCGCGAAGGTCCCGGTCAACGCCGTCGACGGCGTGACGATCGAGAAGGCCCGCGAGATCGTCGCGCAGGCGAAGTTCCCGGCCGAGGTGGCCGAGAGCGTCGCCGAGGTCCTGGTGACGCTGTGGGACACCTTCGTCGCCGAGGACGCGCTCCTCGTCGAGGTGAACCCGCTCGCCAAGGTCGCCAACGGCGACATCCTGGCGCTGGACGGCAAGGTCTCGCTCGACGAGAACGCCGACTTCCGCCAGCCCGGCCACGAGGCTCTCGAGGACAAGGCCGCAGCCAACCCGCTCGAGGCTGCCGCCAAGGCCAAGAACCTCAACTACGTCAAGCTCGAGGGCGAGGTCGGCATCATCGGTAACGGTGCCGGTCTGGTCATGTCGACCCTGGACGTCGTCGCGTACGCCGGTGAGAACCACGGCAACGTGAAGCCCGCCAACTTCCTCGACATCGGTGGCGGCGCCTCCGCAGAGGTCATGGCGAACGGCCTGGAGATCATCCTCGGCGACCCGGACGTCAAGTCCGTCTTCGTCAACGTCTTCGGTGGCATCACCGCCTGTGACGAGGTCGCCAACGGCATCGTCCAGGCTCTGGCGCTGCTCGAGTCCAAGGGCGAGAAGGTCGAGAAGCCGCTGGTCGTGCGTCTCGACGGCAACAACGCGGAGCTGGGTCGCAAGATCCTTTCCGACGCCAACCACCCGCTCGTGCAGCGTGTGGACACCATGGACGGCGCGGCCGACAAGGCCGCCGAGCTCGCCGCGGCTGCGAAGTAAGGGACGAGGGACTCCAACACCATGGCTATCTTCCTCACCAAGGACAGCAAGGTCATCGTCCAGGGGATGACCGGCGCCACGGGCATGAAGCACACCAAGCTCATGCTGGCTGACGGCACCAACATCGTCGGCGGCGTGAACCCGCGCAAGGCCGGCACGACCGTCGACTTCGACGGCACCGAGGTTCCGGTCTTCGGTTCCGTCAAGGAAGCGATGGAGAAGACGGGCGCCGACGTGTCCGTCCTCTTCGTGCCGCCGGCCTTCGCGAAGGCCGCCGTGGTCGAGGCGATCGACGCCGAGATCCCGCTGGCCGTCGTCATCACCGAGGGCATCGCCGTCCACGACTCGGCCGCCTTCTGGGCGTACGCCGGCTCGAAGGGCAACAAGACCCGGATCATCGGCCCGAACTGCCCCGGCCTCATCACCCCCGGTCAGTCCAACGCCGGCATCATCCCGGGCGACATCACCAAGCCCGGCCGCATCGGTCTCGTGTCCAAGTCCGGCACGCTGACCTACCAGATGATGTACGAGCTCCGGGACATCGGTTTCTCGTCCGCCGTCGGCATCGGTGGCGACCCGGTCATCGGTACGACGCACATCGACGCCCTCGCGGCGTTCGAGGCCGACCCCGAGACCGACCTCATCGTGATGATCGGTGAGATCGGTGGCGACGCCGAGGAGCGTGCCGCCGACTTCATCGCGAAGAACGTCACGAAGCCGGTCGTCGGTTACGTCGCGGGCTTCACCGCCCCCGAGGGCAAGACCATGGGCCACGCGGGCGCCATCGTCTCCGGCTCCTCCGGCACCGCCCAGGCGAAGAAGGAGGCCCTCGAGGCCGCCGGCGTGAAGGTCGGCAAGACGCCGACCGAGACCGCCAAGCTGGCGCGCGAGATCCTCGGCGCCTGATTGCCACGGTGCGGCGGACCGTCGCCGCGCCACCGCGTCACCGCACAGACGGCGTGGGCCCACACCCTGATCGAAGGGTGCGGGCCCACGCCGTTTTCGTGTGCGCCGGGTGGGGAACGCGTCACGGAATCCGCGGCACCAGCCGCTCCGGGCCGTGCGCGAGCTCGCCGCGCAGCGCCTTCTGCAGTTCCAGGTCCTGCGGGGTGAGCTGCTGAGGGCCGCCTCGGGGCGGCACGCCGCCGACCCGTTCGGCGGGCGCCAGCGGCTGTTCGTACTGGGTGGGGGCCGTGTGCAGCGTGAGGGCCGTGACGCCGACGAGGAGCGCCACGAAGGCGATGGCCGCCCGGGTCCACAGTGCGGCCTTGCGCTCGCTGCCGGTCCGGACGGCGCGCGCCGCGGCCGGCGTGGGTACGTGCTCGGCGAGGGCGAGCGCGCCGAGCCGGTCGCGCAGCAGTGCCGACTGCTCCTCGGAGGACACGCTGTCCGCCAGCTCGGGCAGCCGCTCGGCGACCACGGCCCTCGCGGTCATCAGCCGGCCCGCTGCCGCCGGGGTGCTCGCCTCGGTCTCGGCAGCGGTCTCCGGGAGGTCCAGGCCCATCCCGTCGTAGAGCAGCAGCGTGCGGCGGTACGCCGGGGGCAGGTCGAGCAGCGCCTCGAACAGCGCCCGGCGTCGCGGCTCGGTCGGCGGCGGGTCCGGGTGCCGGTGGGCGCGGCGCAGCCGGTGCCAGGGCGACATCGCGTACTCGTACGCGGCGGCCCGTACCCAGCCCGCCGGGTCACGGTCCACGGCCACCTCGGGCCAGCGCTGCCAGGCCACCTGGAACGCGCGCTCGACGGACTCCCGGGACAGACCGCGCCGGCCGGTCAGCAGGTACGTCTGGCGGACCAGCCCGGGCGCGGTGTGGGTGTACAGCGCGTCGAATGCCTCTTCGGCCGAGATGCCGGCGGAGTCGGTCGAGGTCTCGGCGTTCTGAGGTTCCTGAGGTGCCTGAGGCTCTTGGGGTGCCTGAGGCTCTTGGGGTGCCGGAGGGTCTTGGGGTGCCGGAGGTACCTCGGGGGCCTCCCGGGCCTCAGGAGGATCAGCCGTGGTGAGGGGTTCGGCCGTGGTGAGGGGCTCGGCATCGGTACCGGTGTCGGGCTCGGTCGGGGACATGGTGGTGCTCCCGGGGGCTTCGACGGAGGGCTGCGGTGTGCCCCGCACCGGGGTGCGGGGCACTGTCGACGGTGGGGACTGCTCCGGTGGCTGTGGTTCCCCGGCGGAGCCGATCAGCCGGGCGTACGCCGCACGCTTGCGCCCTTTGGGGCTCGCGCGGCCCGCCTCCCAGGAGCGGACGGTGGCACGGGTGACGCCGACGGCGGTCGCCACCTGCTCTTCACTCAGGGACTGCTCCTCGCGCAGCCTGCGCCGCTCCTTGGGGGAGGGCAGCGGCGTGGCGGCGCCGGACGCGGCGGTGCTCCGAGTCATGAGGCGCCCCCGGGAGCGCTCCACTGGGTGAAAAAGTACATAAACGTATATTGAGCGACACAACGGCTGTTCGCCTGTTACGCGGAATAAGCGCGTGTCGTTGGGAGCATGGCGGGCGTGACCCAAGTGACCGAGCGCAGCCCCATGTTGTCGGCCGAGCGCAGCCGGACCGTCGTGCTGGCCTCCTCCTTCCTGCGGGGAGTGATCGCGGCAGGTCTCGGGCTCGGCTCGCTCGCCGTGCTGGTCACGGTGCTGTGGATCAGCTCCCCGTACCCGGACAGCGGCCCCGGCGGCGCCCTCCACGTCGCGGCCGGGCTCTGGCTGCTCGCGCACGGCGCCGAGCTGGTCAGGACCGACACCCTCAGTGGGATTCCGGCCCCCGTCGCCACCGTCCCGCTGCTGCTCGTCGTCGGCCCGGTGTGGCTGACGCACCGGGCGGCCCGTGACGCGCTGGAGCCCGAGGAGGGGCGCTCCGTCCCCTCGGCCGGTGGTGTGTTCTGCGCGGTGACGGCCGGATACCTGCTGGTCGCCGCAGGTGTCGCCGCCTACGCGCGGGGCGGCCCCATGCCCCCGGTCCGCTTCTCGCTCGGCTTTCCGCTCGCCCTGGTGGTGGCCGGTTCGGCGGCCGCCGGGGTGTGGACGGCCCTGGGCCGGCCGTTGGGCCCGCTGCCGTCCTGGGCGCCGCTGTGGCTTCAGGAAGGCGTGGCGCGGACCCTGTTCCGTACCCGGGTGGAAGCCGCGTTCCGGTCCGCCGCCGCCGGGGTGGCGGTGCTGCTCGGCGGCGGTGCGCTGGTGGTCGCGGTGGCCCTGGTGTGGCATGTCCAGGCTGCCCAGGATTCGTTCCTGTCGCTCGCCGGTGACTGGTCGGGGCGGGCCGCCGTGCTGCTGCTGGCCCTGGCCCTCGTACCGAATGCGGCGATGTGGGGTGCGGCCTACGGTCTGGGACCGGGTTTCGCCCTCGGTGCGGCGTCGACGGTCACGCCGTACGCCGTCGAGGGGCGCCCGGCGCTTCCGGACTTCCCCCTGCTCGCCTGCGTGCCGTCGCCGGGTCCGGGAACGGCTGCCGACTGGGCGGCCCTGGCGGTCCCTCTCGCGGCCGGTCTGACGGCCGGCTGGTTCACAGCGGGGCGGGCGGCTCCCGTCCAGGCGGCACGCGACGAGGTCTGGAGCGGGCGCGAGACGGCTCTGGTGGCGGTGCTGGCCGCGGTGGGCTGCGGTGCCGGTACGGCGCTGCTGACGGCGGCGTCGGGAGGTCCGCTCGGTTCGGGAACGCTGGCGGAGTTCGGCCCGGTGTGGTGGCTGGTGGGCCCGGCAGCGCTCGCCTGGACGGCCCTGATCGGCGTACCGGTGGCGCTGTTGCTGAGGTCGTGGCGGCTGCGGGAGCGCGGCTGGGCGTGGCGCCGGGACCGCGTGGGCGCGGACACCGGACCGGACGCGAAAGCCGCGGCCGAGGCCCCGGCCGCGGCGGACGGAAAGACCGAGGCCGCCGGGGAGCCGGAGCGGAGTCGTGGCAGGCGGTGGTGGCGGCGGGGAGCGGACGGCGACGCGGCCGTGGCCGCCGCGGTGGGCCCGGCCGTCCCGGCCCCGGTGTCCGGGGCCGACGACGACGGCGCGGCCTTCGAGCCGTACGACTTCCTGCCGGCCGGCCCGTGGCACGAGAAGACGGCAAGGGAGGTCCGCTGGGCCTCGCTCAAGAAGGACTCCGGCGGGCTGATGGCGGACTTCCCGGCTCCGGGGGCGCCGACGGCGGACCTTCCGGTCGCCGAGGCCACGCGGAACGGCCGGGCTCCGGAGGCGTCGGAGCCTCCGGAGCCCGGCCGGGATACCGCGTCCTGAGAACCGGATCCCCTCGGGGGCCGGCTCCGGGGCGGGTTACTTCTTGACGCCGAAGAAGGGTTCCAGCGGCTTGGGCAGCAGATCGTTGCAGGCCAGCGCGCCGGACTTGGTCAGCGCGTCGTTCACGCAGGTGTAGTAGTCGCGGTAGACCAGCTGCACGGTGAACGTGGTCGCCACGATCGACAGCGCGAGCAGGGCCGTCACGAGGCCGCTGACCGCGGCGGTCGTCTGCGGCCTGCCGTAACCGGCGCGGCCGGTGCCGGGCGCGGCCCCGCCCGTGGGCGCGGCCGCGTCGCCGTCGGCCGTCGGTCGCGCGATCCCCGCGACGTCCTCCGCGGTGGCGCGGGTGGTGGTGGAGGTGGAGGTCGAGGTGGAGGACGGGTTCTTCGGCTTGGCCCGCAGGGCGCTGATCGACCAGTACACCGACAGTGCGCCGAGGAGCAGTGCGATCTCGGGGAAGTCGAAGAGAGCGAAGAAGAAGGCCCACATGCCGCCCAGTACGGCGTAGCGGGCGCGCCGCTGAGCGGGATCGGTCGGGTCCCAGCGCATGCCGCCCGACCCACCGTCCGGGCCGCCCTTTCCGCCGCCCTCGCCGGGGCCGGGGCTGCCGGGCCGGCTGCCGAAGCCGCCGCTCTGCCGGCCGGGCTGCTGGTTGCTCCACTGGCTGCCCCAGGCGGGGCGGTCACCGGAGCCGCCGGACGTGTCGTCGTCGCCGTCGTTCCCGTTTCCGTTCCCGTTGCCGCCGCCGCTCTGCGCGGGGTGGCGCGGCTGCCAGGGCTGGTCGGGACGGTTCTCGGGCGGCGCCGCGAACGGGTTGTCGTCCTGCGGTCCGGCGGAGGCCGGGGCTCCGCCGCCGGCGCCCGAGGACCCGGAGGAGCCCGAGGAACCGGAGGAGCCGGAGGACCCGGAAGAAGAGGAGGAGCCCGGCGAGGAGGACTGGCGTTCCCGCAGCATCATCGGGGCCCGCTCGGGCAGCGGGAGGCGGAAGGCGGTGCGGCGGCGTCGGTCCGGCATGTGAAGAACGTCTTCCCCATCTCGTCGTTTCCCGCCCGGCGGACGGTTCGCTGTCCCCAGACGCTACCCCCCGGCCACGCCCCCGTCCCGTGGGGGCCGCTGGGTGTGCCGGTATCGTTGCTGACGGTCGGACCGTTCGTAGAGTTCCCCGTATCAAGGGGCGAGATTCTTTCGTACGACCGTACAAGTAGCACCGCAAGCATTCGCACCTGCGTTACCACGCGAGAAAGGGCCCAGCCGTGGCCTCCCCGCCCCCTTCCGCCGCTCCGGCCCGCCTGGTCGTGCTGGTCTCCGGTTCCGGTACGAACCTCCAAGCCCTGCTCGACGCCATCGGTGACGACCCCGAGGGCTATGGGGCCCAGGTCGTCGCCGTCGGCGCGGACCGCCCCGGTATCGCCGGTCTGGAACGCGCCGAGCGCGCCGGGCTCCCGGCCTTCGTCTGCCGGGTCCGCGACCACGCCACCCGCGAGGAGTGGGACGCGGCGCTCACCGAGGCCACTGCCGCGTACCGCCCGGACCTCGTGGTGTCGGCGGGTTTCATGAAGATCGTGGGCAAGAGGTTCCTCGCCGAGTTCGGCGGCCGGGTCGTCAACACCCACCCCGCCCTGCTTCCCAGCTTTCCCGGTGCCCACGGAGTGCGTGACGCTCTCGCGTACGGCGTGAAGGTCACCGGGTGCACCGTCCACTTCGTCGACGACGGCGTCGACACCGGTCCGATCATCGCGCAGGGCGTGGTCGAGGTGACCGAAGAGGACACCCCGGAGGGCGAAGCCGCCCTCCACGAACGCATCAAGGAAGTCGAGCGCACGCTGCTCGTCGAGGCCGTGGGGCGGCTCGCCCGCGACGGCTATCGCATTGAGGGACGAAAGGTTCATCTCGGTCATGTCGGTGAATAAGCCCATCCGTCGCGCCCTGGTCAGTGTCTACGACAAGACGGGGCTCGAAGACCTCGCGCGCGGTCTGCACGAAGCGGGTGTCGAGCTCGTCTCCACCGGCTCCACCGCCGGGAAGATCGCCGCCGCCGGCGTGCCGGTCACCAAGGTCGAGGAGCTCACCGGTTTCCCCGAGTGCCTCGACGGCCGGGTCAAGACGCTCCACCCCCGTGTGCACGCCGGCATCCTCGCCGACCTGCGCCTGGAGGCCCACCGCGAGCAGCTCGCCGAGCTCGGTGTGGAGCCCTTCGACCTCGTGGTCGTCAACCTGTACCCGTTCAAGGAGACCGTCGCCTCCGGCGCCTCCGACGACGAGTGCGTGGAGCAGATCGACATCGGCGGCCCCTCGATGGTCCGCGCGGCGGCCAAGAACCACCCGTCCGTGGCCGTCGTCACGAGCCCGGAGCGTTACGCCGACGTCCTCGCCGCGGTCAAGGCGGGCGGCTTCGACCTGACCGCGCGCAAGCGCCTCGCCGCCGAGGCGTTCCAGCACACCGCCGCGTACGACGTGGCCGTGGCGTCCTGGTTCGCGGCCGACTACGCCGCCGCCGACGACTCGGGCTTCCCCGACTTCTTCGGTACGACGTACGAGCGCGGCAACGTCCTGCGGTACGGCGAGAACCCGCACCAGCCCGCCGCCCTCTACACCTCGGGGGCCGGTGGCCTCGCCGAGGCGGAGCAGCTGCACGGCAAGGAGATGTCGTACAACAACTTCACGGACACCGACGCCGCGCGCCGGGCCGCGTACGACCACGCCGAGCCGTGTGTCGCGATCATCAAGCACGCCAACCCGTGCGGCATCGCGATCGGCGACGACGTCGCGGCGGCGCACCGCAGTGCGCACGCCTGCGACCCGCTGTCCGCCTTCGGCGGGGTCATCGCGGTCAACCGCCCGGTGACCGTCACCCTGGCGGAGCAGGTCGCGGAGATCTTCACCGAGGTCATCGTCGCCCCCGCCTACGAGGACGGCGCGGTCGAGGTGCTCGCCCGCAAGAAGAACATCCGGGTGCTGCGCTGCCCCGACGCCCCGGCCGCCCGGGTCGAGGTCAAGCCGATCGACGGCGGTGCGCTGCTCCAGGTCACCGACCGCCTCCAGGCCGACGGCGACGACCCGGCCAACTGGACCCTCGCCACGGGTGAGGCCCTGTCCGCCGACGAGCTCGCCGAGCTCTCGTTCGCCTGGAAGGCGTGCCGCGCGGTGAAGTCCAACGCGATCCTGCTCGCCAAGGACGGCGCATCGGTCGGCGTCGGCATGGGCCAGGTCAACCGTGTGGACTCCGCGAAGCTGGCCGTCGAGCGGGCGGGCAAGGAGCGGGCGCAGGGTGCCTACGCCGCGTCCGACGCGTTCTTCCCGTTCCCCGACGGCCTGGAGATCCTGACCGCGGCCGGCGTCAAGGCCGTGGTCCAGCCGGGCGGGTCGGTCCGCGACGAGCTGGTCATCGAGGCGGCGCAGAAGGCCGGCGTGACGATGTACTTCACCGGTACGCGCCACTTCTTCCACTGAGCCGCTCCGGCACCGTCCACCGAGCCGTCTCCGGCGCCCCCGGGGGCCCGTAGCCGGTACCGCGCAGGCCGTACCCCGTACACCGGGGTGCGGCCTGCGCCGCGTCCCGGCGTGCCGCTCCGCTTCGGCTCTCTGTTCTAATTAACGGCCAGTGATTCCGTTGCGGGGGCGTTGTGCTCGAACTGAACAAGAGCGAACTGGACCGGTCCGAAACGGACGTCGGCCCTCCGGCTCCCGCGTCGGCGACCGGTCCCGGGGTGCCCGGGGACCGTGTCCCACTGCGCCCGTATCTGATCGCGGCGGCCGTCCTGTGCGCGCTGTACTTCCTGTACTCGTACCTCCAGTACAGGAACTTCGGCTCGCCCTCCTGGGACCTGGGGATATTCGAGCAGGAGGTCCGCGCCTACGCCGGACTGAACGCTCCGGTCGTGGACATCAAGGGCCCCGGCTATCTCATACTCGGCGACCACTTCAGCCCGGTCGTGGCGCTCCTCGTGCCGCTCTACTGGATCTGGCCGTCGGCCCTGGCCCTGCTGTTCGCCCAGGCCGCGCTGTTCGCCGTCTCCGCCGTCGTCGTGGGCCGCACCACCCAGCAGCTCCTCGGCGGCCGCTCGGGGCTCTGCGTCACCGTCGCGTACGGGCTGTCCTGGGGCCTCCAGGAGGCGGTGAAGTCCGACTTCCACGAGATCGCGTTCGCTGTGCCGCTGCTCGCGCTCGTCTGCCGGGCCCTGCTCACCCGGCGCTGGACGGCGGCCGTCCTCTGGTCGCTGCCCCTGGTACTGGTCAAGGAGGACCTGGGCGCCACCGTCGCGGTGGTCGGCTTCCTGCTCTTCCTCTACGGCCGTCGCCTCCAGGGCGCCCTGCTCGCCGCCTTCGGTGTGCTGGCCTTCGCCCTCACCGTGCTGGTCCTCATACCGGCGGCCAGCAGCCAGGGGACGTACGACTACTGGCAGAAGATCGACAAGAACGGCGAGCAGGACGTCTCCCTGATCGACTCGGTCCTCGGCATCCTCAACTCCGCCGTCAAGCTGGAAATGCTGGTCTTCCTCGTCGGCATCACCGCGTTCATGGCACTGCGTTCACCGCTGACCCTCCTCGTCGTGCCCACGATCGGCTGGCGGCTGCTGTCCCAGGACTCCAACCACTGGGGCATGGTCTGGCACTACAGCGCCATCCTGATGCCGGTGCTCTTCCTCGCCATGGCCGACGGCGTCCGCCGCAGCCGTGGCTCGACGCGGCCCTGGCTCGTCTCGTACGCGAAGGTCGCCGTGCCCGTCGCCACGGCGATCGCCGTGGCCCTCACGCAGCACCTGCCGCTGCGTGACCTGCTGCGCCCCGAGAGCTACCGCACCGACGCCCGTACCCACGCGGCCCGGGAGGCGCTGGAGGCCATCCCCGCCGGGGCGCGCGTCGAGACGGACATCACGCTCATGGCGCACCTGACCGGCGACCGCACGGTCTACTGGATCGGCGGAGCACCGGGCACGGCGCCCGACATCGTCGCCGTCAACCTGGACTTCAGCTGGTCGCGGCCGATCGAGGACCCCGCGGCGTACGCGGAGCAGCTCCACCCGGAGGCCCGTTACCGGCTGAAGCAGCGGTCGGGGTCGTTCGTGGTGCTGGAGCGGACCTCGCCCGCACCGGCGGGTTACGGCCGCTGAGCGGACGGGGCGGCCGGGCCGTACCGGGCCCCGGAAAGGCCGAAGGCCGTAATCCCGCGGTGAGCGGGGTTACGGCCTTCGCGCGTACGGGCGGGGGGCCGGTCGGAGCCGGCCCCGACCGGTCAGTACTGCGGCTGCTGCTGGCGGTTGAACCAGGCGCCACCGTCGGACTTCGCCACGAAGACGATGACCAGGATGGCGAGAACCGTGTGGACGAGGCCGACCACGATGAACGGGTAGATACCGAGCAGAGCGGTGATCGAACCGAACACGATGGCGGCGATACGGATTCCGTTGCCGCCCTTGCCGAACTTCGCGGCGAGGAACACGGCGAACACGCCCCAGAGGAGCACGACGACCGTGAGGCCCCACAGCGCCCCGCCGGAGTAGTCGGCGAGCTGCTGGAACTGGACGTCGTCCTGGAGCGCCGCGTCGTTCTTCGCCGCGTTCACGGCGACGGCGGAGAGGGCGAAGAGGATCACGCCGATCAGCTGGAGGCCGGCGATCACGTACAGCATGACGCGGGCGGCCTTCACGCTGCCGGGCATCTCGGTGGGTGCGCCCGGGAAGCCGTAACCGGCCTGGACGGGCGGGGCGGCGGGGTAGCCGTAGCCGGGCTGCTGGCCCTGCGGCGGCACACCCTGGGGGGCCTGCTGGGGGTAGCCGTAACCCGGCTGCCCGCCCTGCTGCTGCTGGCCGTAGGGGTTGTTCGGGTCGCCGAAGCTCATGGCGAGATTCCTCCGTTGGAAATTGCGGGGACGACGCGGTCCGGGCGGAGGAATTGCACGCAAATTGAACGGTTTGTCCCCCCGACACTGTCCGCGGTATGCGCGCCTCATCGTGGTCTTGACATCGGGTTTTTGTCCAGCCGATTGCAGAATGTGTTGTGCAAGTGCAATCTCGCGTCCATCCTCGGCACCCAGAATTGGTATGCGGGCGGGGTCATCCGCGAGGATGTGTCCCATGACTGCCCAGATTCTCGATGGCAAGGCCACCGCAGCTGCGATCAAATCCGATCTGACCGTCCGCGTGGCGGCCCTCAAGGCGCAGGGCATCACGCCGGGCCTGGGGACCCTGCTGGTCGGCGACGACCCGGGCAGCCGGTGGTACGTGAACGGCAAGCACCGTGACTGCGCACAGGTCGGCATCGCCTCGATCCAGCGCGAACTCCCCGACACCGCCACCCAGGAGGACATCGAGGAGGTCGTACGCGAGCTCAACGACAACCCCGAGTGCACGGGTTACATCGTGCAGCTTCCCCTCCCCAAGGGCATCGACACCAACCGCGTCCTGGAACTCATGGACCCGGCCAAGGACGCCGACGGCCTCCACCCGATGAACCTGGGCAGGCTCGTGCTGAACGAGACCGGCCCGCTGCCCTGCACCCCGCAGGGAGTCGTCCAGCTGCTCCGCGCCCACGGTGTCGAGATCAACGGCGCGCACGTCGTGGTCGTCGGACGGGGTGTCACCATCGGCCGTTCGATCCCGCTGCTGCTGACCCGTAAGTCCGAGAACGCCACCGTCACCCAGTGCCACACCGGCACCCGTGACCTCGCCTCCCACCTCAAGCAGGCCGACATCATCGTCGCCGCCGCGGGAGTGCCCCACCTCATCAAGCCCGAGGACGTGAAGCCGGGCGTCGCCGTGCTCGACGTCGGCGTCAGCCGCGACGAGAACGGCAAGATCGTCGGCGACGTGCACCCGGGAGTCGCGGAGGTGGCCGCCTGGGTCGCCCCGAACCCCGGTGGCGTCGGCCCGATGACCCGCGCCCAGCTGCTGGTCAACGTGGTCGAGGCAGCCGAACGTGCCGCTGCCGACGCCGCTGCCGTCTCCGGCTGACCCGACCCCCGGAAGGAACGTCATGGGTGCTGGTACCAGCCCGGCCGGCCAGGACTCCGCCGACCCGAAGTCCGAGGACCGGGAGACACCGGTGACGCCCGCCCCGGACGCCGGGGAGCCGACGGAGGAGCCGCTCGCGGAGCCGACGAGCGGTTCGACGCGCCGGGAGGCGACGGACGAATCGAGCGCGGACGGCGAACCGGGCGCGGACAGCGAACCGGGGGCCGGCGAGGAATCGAGCGCGGACGGTGAACCGGGTGCGGACCGTGACGCGGGGGAGACCGTCGCTCCGCGCTCCCGGCGGTTCCCCTCGCTGACCCGTGACACCGCGCGGCCCGAGGGCGGCGGACGGGCGGCGCCGGGCGATGCGCCCGCCCCCGCCCGTCAGTGGCCGCTGCTCACCGTGCTCTGCATGGCCGGGGCCGGGCTGCTGATCGTCGCCGCCGATCCCTTCGACCAGGCATTCCGGATCGGTACGGCACTGATCGGGATCGCCCTGATCACGGGCGCCGTGCTGCGCTGGGTGGTCCCGTCGGTCGGCATGCTCGCCGTACGGTCCCGGTTCACCGACATGGTCACGTACGGGCTGATGGGCACGCTCATCGTGCTGCTCGCGCTGATGGCGCAGCCGAAGCCGTGGCTGGACGTCCCGATCCTTGAGGACGCGGTCCACTTCACCATCCGCTAGGCCCGGTCGGCCGCGCTGTGCTGAGGGTGTCCGTCCCCTCCCCCGAGAAGGGACGGACACCCGAGGACGGGGATTCCGTGGGGTAAGCCCCGGAACGCGGCGACTTGAGCGGCCTTGCCCCGTCCGGAATCCAGGGTCATGGACATGTCGTGGTGGGACAAGGGATGCTTGGCGCCTGTGGCACGGAAGTGACCATTCCGCCACGGTGTGATCGCCGCGCAACGGTGGCAGACTGTCACGGCATCCGGCCCGGGGCGCTCGACGGAGCGCACTGACGTACCGAATGCTCCCGTGCGCTCCCTTCCCAGGAACTGGGCGCCGGGCGCCGCGCATCCTCTTGGGTAGCCCAGAACGGAAGACCGCCGGATCGGGGCAGGGGGCGTCGGGGCCGGCGTCGCGGAGCGGGGCACATCAGGCACGTTCGGGGGAACACAAGGGGGAGCAATGCCTCGTTGGAAGGCACTACCGGAGGAACTCGACCCGCAGGTCAAGGAGTTCGCGGACCAGCTGCGCGGGATCGTCGACCGCAGCGGCCTGAGCCTCGCCGCGGTCGCCGACCGCACGGGCTACAGCAAGACGTCGTGGGAGCGCTATCTCAACGGCCGGCTGCTCGCGCCCAGGGGGGCCATCGTCGCGCTGGCCGAGGTGACGGGCACCCACCAGAACCATCTGACGACGATGTGGGAGCTGGCGGAGCGCGCCTGGAGCCGCGCCGAGATGCGCCACGACATGACGATGGAAGCCATCCGGATCTCCCAGGCACGCGCCGCACTCGCCGAGTCCGCCACCGCGGGGCCGGGCGGCCGCGCCGGTACGGGGGTGTCCACCGCCCCCGGCGCGGGCACCGGCCGAGGAGGCGAGGTGCTCGACGGAATCCGGCTGCCGTCCGTACCGCTCCAGCGCGGTCCGATGCACGCGGCCCCGCGGCAGCCTCCGCGCCAGGGGACCGGGGTGCCACCGCACGGCCCGGACGGCTTCGGGGCCGGAGCGGCCGGCGCGGGGGTCCGGGTGCCCGCAGGCCGTCGCAAGCCGGCGATGCTTCTCGTGGGCGTGGCCGGGGCATTGGTGGTGGCCGTCGGCGCGGTGCTGCTGGCCGGTCAGGGCGACGGCGAGGAGGGCAGGGCGAGCGAGGCGACGCCGTCCGCCTCGCCGACGACGAAGGCGCCGGTCCTTCCCGCGGGTGTCGAGTGCGCGGGCGCCGACTGCACCGGGCAGGACCCGGAAGCCATGGGCTGCGGCGGCGAACTCGCCCGTACGGTGGCCAGCGCGACGGTCGGCGGCAGCCTCGTCGAGGTCCGGTACAGCGAGACCTGCGCGGCCTCGTGGGCCCGGATCACCAAGGCCGCGCCGGGAGACTCCGTACGGATCACTGCGGGAGCCGGCGGGCAGAACGGCACGGTGGACGCGGGCGCGGATACGCGGACGGCCGCCGACACCGACGCGTACACCCCGATGGTCGAGACGAGGAAGCCGGCCGACGCCACGGCCTGCGCGACCCTCGCCTCCGGCGCGAAGGGCTGCACGGCGCCTCGCTAGTGGCGCCTGTGCGCTGTCCCACAGGGGGGCGGGCGGCCGTGGCCCCCCGGGTCCGATAGCCTGACCGCTGGATATCTCTTCACGTCAAGATTCAGAGGTATCCAGCACCAGGGGCAGGGACCCCCACCGCCAGCTGTCTAACGGAGATCGCCATGACCCGCACTCCCGTGAATGTCACCGTGACCGGCGCAGCCGGCCAGATCGGCTACGCGCTGCTCTTCCGCATCGCTTCCGGCCACCTGCTCGGCCCGGACGTGCCGGTCAACCTGCGACTCCTCGAGATCCCGCAGGGCCTCAAGGCGGCCGAGGGCACCGCGATGGAGCTCGACGACTGCGCCTTCCCGCTGCTGCGGAACATCGAGATCACGGACGACCCCAACGTCGGCTTCGCCGGTGCGAACGTTGCTCTGCTCGTCGGCGCCCGCCCGCGCACGAAGGGCATGGAGCGCGGCGACCTGCTCTCCGCCAACGGTGGCATCTTCAAGCCGCAGGGCAAGGCCATCAACGACAACGCCGCGGACGACATCAAGGTCCTCGTCGTCGGCAACCCGGCCAACACCAACGCGCTCATCGCGCAGGCCGCCGCCCCGGACGTACCGGCGGAGCGCTTCACCGCGATGACCCGCCTGGACCACAACCGCGCGATCTCGCAGCTGGCCGCCAAGACCGGCGCCGCCGTCTCCGACATCAAGAAGCTGACGATCTGGGGCAACCACTCGGCGACCCAGTACCCGGACATCTTCCACGCGGAGATCGCCGGCAAGAACGCCGCCGAGCTCGTCGACGACGAGGCGTGGCTGGCCGACACCTTCATCCCGACCGTCGCCAAGCGCGGCGCCGCGATCATCGAGGCCCGTGGCGCGTCCTCCGCCGCCTCGGCCGCCAACGCCGCCATCGACCACGTGTACACGTGGGTCAACGGCACCGCCGCCGGCGACTGGACCTCGATGGGTATCCCGTCGGACGGCTCCTACGGTGTGCCCGAGGGCATCATCTCGTCCTTCCCGGTCACCACGGCGAACGGCACGTACGAGATCGTCCAGGGCCTGGACATCAACGAGTTCTCCCGTGCGCGCATCGACGCGTCGGTGAAGGAGCTCACCGAGGAGCGCGACGCGGTGCGCGAGCTCGGTCTGATCTGACCGGTTCCACCCGTTCGGCCTTTCCGTTGGACTGGACGTTCGACGAAGCGCCCCCGGCAGCACACGCTGCCGGGGGCGCTTCGCTGTACGGGCGTCAGTGGTGGCGCAGCCTCCCGCCCATCTCCCGTACCGCCGCCGTGGCCTGTCGCTGCATCAGGGGGCCGAAGGTGATGCGCGCGGCCCCCAGCTCACCGAGGTGGCGCAGGGCCTGCGGGTCGTCGGGTGAACCGTGGGCGTTGAGCGGGACCGGGATCGCCGCGGCAAGCCGGGGGAGGGCGGCCGGGGGTGCGGTGATCGGGTAGACGCAGTCCGCGCCGGCCGCCACGTAGAGGCGGGCGCGGTCGACCGTTTCGGTCTCCGGGGCGGGGACGCCGCGGAGGTACGTGTCGACGCGGGCGTTGACGAAGAGACGGTCGCCCGCGAAGGAGCGCACCTCCGCCAGCCGGTCGGCCTGCCGGTGCGGGTCGACGAGGACACCGTCCACGGAGTCCTCCAGATTGCATCCCACGGCGCCTGTTTCCAGGAGGCGTTCCACGAGCTCCTTCGGGTCGAGACCGTAACCGGCCTCGATGTCCGCGGACACGGGAACGGACACCGACCGCGCGATCCTGGCCACGGCGGCGAACATCTCGGCGGCGGGTGTCCGGCCGTCCTCGTAACCGAGCGAGGCCGCGACGGCGGCGCTCGGCGTCGCGAGCGCGGGGAAGCCGGCCTCCTCGAAGGCGCGGGCACTCGCGGCGTCCCACGGGCCGGGAAGGACCAGCGGGTCGCCGGCCGGGCGGCCCTGGTGCAGTGCGCGGAAAGCGGAGACCGGATCGGTCGTGGACATGAGAGGACTCCCAGGGAGGCGGCCGACGGGGATGGTCCGGGCGCGGCGTGGCGGGGCTTGTACGGTGCGGACGGTGCGTGAGGTGGTCAGTGCTTGGTGTCGCCGGGGGTGTAGTGGCCGGGCGTCAGCCGGGCTGCCACACCGAACCGGTTCCAGGCGTTGATCACCGTGATCGCGGCGATCAGCTGGGCGAGTTCCGCCTCCTCGAAGTGCTTGGCGGCCTTCGCGTACACCTCGTCCGGTACGAAACCGTCGGTCAGGACCGTCACGGCCTCGGCCAGTTCGATCGCCGCGAGCTCCTTCTCCGTGTAGAAGTGCTGCGACTCCTCCCAGGCGCTGAGCTGGATGATCCGCTCGACGGACTCGCCCGCCGCCAGCGCGTCCTTCGTGTGCATGTCCAGGCAGAACGCGCAGTGGTTGATCTGCGAGGCCCGGATCTTCACCAGCTCGACCAGCTTCGGGTCGAGACCCTTACGGGAGGCGACGTCCAGCCGGACCATGGCCTTGTAGACCTCGGGGGCGAGCTGGGCCCAGGGCAGGCGGGCAGGGTGTTCGGGGGCGTAGTCGGCAGAGGTGCGGCCGTGCTCGTGCATCGTCATGGGTATGACGCTACGGGCTAGGTGGCACACGGGTATGGTCCATTTCCATGACGGATTCCTGGGCCACTTCGGGGACGGCTTTCGGGGCCGACCTGCATATCGAACCGCTCGGCGGGGGCCTGCGCAGCGGGCTCATGGAAGCGCTGCGGGAGGCGGTGCGCAGCGGACGGCTGGCTCCCGGCACCCGGCTGCCGTCGTCCCGTGCGCTCGCCGCCGATCTCGGGGTCGCCCGGAACACCGTGGCCGACGCCTATGCCGAGCTCGTCGCCGAGGGCTGGCTCACCGCCCGGCAGGGTTCGGGCACCACGGTCGCCCAGCGGGCCGTCCCGCGCCGCGCGGCCACCAAGGCGCCGAGATCGCGGCCGGTACGGCGCCGGCCCGCCTACAGCCTCAACCCCGGCACCCCCGACCTCTCGTCCTTCCCCCGCGCGGACTGGCTCAAGGCGGCCCGGCGCGCACTGACCGCGGCGCCCAACGAAGCCCTCGGTTACGGAGATCCGCGCGGGCGGATCGAGCTGCGCACGGTGCTGGCCGACTATCTTTCGCGGGCCCGCGGCGTGCACGCGGACCCCGAACGGATCGTGATCTGCTCCGGGTTCGTCCACGGCCTGATGCTGATGGGGAAGGTGCTGCGAAAGCGCCGGGTGCGGGACGTCGCCGTCGAGTCGTACGGGCTGGATGTGCACTGGAATCTCCTGAGGGAAGCGGGGCTGCGCACCCCGTGCCTGCCGCTGGACGAACTGGGTTCGCGCACCGATGAGCTGGCGGCGATGAAGGGAACGGGCGCGGTCCTGATGACTCCCGCCCATCAGTTCCCGATGGGCGTCTCGCTCCACCCCGACCGGCGGGCCGCCGCGGTCGACTGGGCGCGCTCCTCGGGGGGCCTGATCCTGGAGGACGACTACGACGGGGAGTTCCGCTACGACCGGCAGCCGGTCGGCGCGCTCCAGAACCTCGATCCGGAACGCGTCGTCTACCTGGGTACGTCGAGCAAGTCCCTGGCCCCCGGCCTGCGGCTGGCCTGGATGGTGCTCCCGGAAGCGCTGGCCGGGGAGGTGGCCGAGGCGAAGGGCGTCTCCGACTGGGCGACCAGCGCACTGGATCAGCTGACCCTCGCGGAGTTCATCGCGTCGGGGGCGTACGACCGCCATGTCCGGTCCATGCGGCTGCGCTACCGGCGTCGGCGCGACCAACTCGTCGCCGCGCTCGCGGAACGCGCGCCGGACATCCGGGTCAGCGGTATCGCCGCCGGCCTGCACGCCGTGCTCGAACTCCCCGAAGGCACCGAACGATCGGTGACCCAGGCCGCCGCCTTCCAGGGCCTGGCCCTGGAAGGTGTGTCCCGCTACCGGCACCCGGAGGCGGCGCCGGGACGCGACGCCCTGGTGATCAGCTACGGATCACCCCCGGACAGCGCCTGGTCGGGCACGCTGGAGGCCCTCTGCCGCGTACTGCCCTGACCCCGGGAGGGCGGCGGCGGGCCGAGCATTAAGGGCGGGCGCGGCCCGGGGCTCAGCCGCGGAGGACGCCGCGGAGCTGGTCCAGGCCCCAGTCCAGGTCCTCCTTACTGATCACCAGCGGCGGGGCGATGCGGATCGTCGACCCATGGGTGTCCTTCACCAGCACGCCGCGATCCATCAGCTTCTCCGAGATCTCCCGGCCCGTCCCGTGGGCCGGGGAGACATCGACACCCGCCCACAGGCCCCGGCCACGGACGGCCTCCACCGCCCCCTGACCCACCAGCAGGCCCAGTTCGCGGTGGAGATGGTCGCCCAGCTCGGTCGCCCGCTGCTGGAACTCACCGGTGCGCAGCATCGCGATGACCTCCAGCGCGACCGCGCAGGCCAGGGGATTCCCGCCGAACGTCGAACCGTGCTCACCCGGTCGGAACACCCCCAGCACCGCCGCCGACGACACCACCGCCGACACGGGCACGACGCCCCCGCCGAGTGCCTTGCCGAGCACGTACATGTCGGGCACCACGCCCTCGTGCTCACAGGCGAAGGTCCTGCCGGTTCTCCCCAGGCCCGACTGGATCTCGTCCGCGATGAACAGCACGTTCCGCTCGCGGGTCAGCTCACGGACCCCGGCGAGATACCCGGCGGGCGGCACCAGCACCCCGGCCTCTCCCTGGATCGGCTCCATCAGCACCGCCACGGTGTTCTCGGTCATCGCCGCACGGAGCGCGGTGAGGTCCCCGTACGGCACGATCTCGAACCCCGGTGTGTACGGGCCGAAGTCCGCGCGCGCCTCGTGGTCCGTGGAGAAGCTGACGATCGTGGTCGTCCTGCCGTGGAAGTTGTCGGCGGCGACGATGATCTTCGCCATGCCGTCGGGCACGCCCTTGACCCGGTACCCCCACTTGCGGGCGGTCTTCACCGCGGTCTCCACGGCCTCCGCCCCGGTGTTCATGGGCAGGACCATCTCCATCCCGCACAGCTCCGCGAGCCGCGTACAGAAATCGGCGAAGCGGTCGTGGTGGAAGGCGCGGGAGGTGAGCGTCACGCGTTCCAGCTGGGCCTTGGCGGCGTCGATCAGCCGCCGGTTGCCGTGGCCGAAGTTGAGCGCCGAATACCCGGCGAGCATGTCGAGGTAGCGGCGCCCCTCGACATCGGTCATCCAGGCACCCTCCGCCGAGGCGACGACCACGGGCAAGGGGTGGTAGTTGTGCGCACTGTGCGCCTCGGTGGAGGCGATGGCTGTTTCCGTGATCGACACGGGATCTCCGTTCGTCGTGCGGCGGGGGCGGGCGGCGTGCTCACTTTGTATCGTCGGTCGGTTACCTGACGAGGAAACCTTCTCCGCGCGGCGCGCCCCCAGTCCCCGAGTGGCGTCGAGCCCGCCGACCGCACTGTGTTTCTCGTCTCATTCACGACGATCCGTAACAATCATGGACGAAACGACGCACCACCCAGGAAACGCCCGAAGACCTGATCGGCCTTGGAGGAGGCGGACGGCGCCGCCCCCGGCGCCGCCGTCGACGGTGCGGCCCCCTCCGGCCCCTGGTGCAGAGCCCCCTCCCGCGTCCTCACGCCTTTCATACACCGGTTGCCGGAGATCGGTTCCGCACCTGAGACAATGAGTGTTATGGCCTCTGAACGCCCCCGCGTGCTCTCCGGAATCCAGCCCACCGCAGGCTCGTTCCACCTCGGCAACTATCTCGGTGCGGTCCGCCAGTGGGTGGCGCTCCAGGAATCCCACGACGCCTTCTACATGGTGGTGGACCTGCACGCGATCACCGTGCCGCAGGACCCGGTGGAGCTGCGCGCGAACACCCGGCTCGCGGCCGCGCAGCTGCTGGCAGCCGGTCTCGACCCCGAGCGGTGCACGCTCTTCGTCCAGAGCCACGTCCCCGAACACGCCCAGCTCGGCTGGATCATGAACTGCCTTACCGGCTTCGGTGAGGCGTCCCGCATGACGCAGTTCAAGGACAAGTCCGCCAAGCAGGGTGCCGACCGGGCGACCGTCGGCCTCTTCACGTACCCGGTCCTCCAGGTCGCCGACATCCTGCTCTACCAGGCGAACCAGGTCCCGGTCGGCGAGGACCAGCGTCAGCACATCGAGCTCACCCGCGACCTCGCCGAGCGCTTCAACGGCAGGTTCGGGCAGACGTTCACCATCCCGGCGCCGTACATCCTCAAGGAGACGGCGAAGATCTACGACCTCCAGGACCCGGCGATCAAGATGAGCAAGTCGGCGTCGACGCCGAAGGGCCTCATCAATCTCCTGGACGAGCCGAAGGTCACGTCCAAGAAGGTCAAGAGCGCGGTCACCGACACCGACACGGTCATCCGTTTCGACGCGGAGAAGAAGCCGGGCGTCAGCAACCTCCTGACCATCTACTCCACCCTGACGGGGACCGGTATCGCGGATCTGGAGCAGAAGTACGAGGGCAAGGGCTACGGTGCGCTGAAGACCGACCTCGCGGAGGTCATGGTGGAGTTCGTCACCCCCTTCCGTACCCGGACGCAGGAATATCTGGACGACCCTGAGACGCTGGACTCGATCCTGGCCAAGGGCGCGGAGAAGGCCAGGGCCGTCGCCGCCGAGACCCTGGCACAGACCTACGACCGGATGGGCCTTCTGCCCGCCAAGCACTGAGTCCAAGGACCCTGGCGAGAACGCGGTCCCAGGCGGCACACTGGCGTCGGAACGACCGAAAATCGACCATCGAAG
Organism: Streptomyces sp. NPDC045968; assembly: GCF_056430475.1. Lineage (NCBI taxonomy): Bacteria > Bacillati > Actinomycetota > Actinomycetes > Kitasatosporales > Streptomycetaceae > Streptomyces > Streptomyces sp. NPDC045968. The sequence goes on from NZ_JBWKLF010000008.1 coordinate 371,025, forward strand.
ACTGAGGAGAACGACGTGGGGACCGTAACGCTTGGCGTTTCGATCGCGGTCCCGGAGCCCTACGGCAGCCTGCTCCAGGAGCGGCGCGCGAGCTTCGGGGACCCTGCCGCACATGGCATTCCCACCCACGTCACCCTTCTCCCGCCGACCGAGGCCGAGGCGGCCGACCTGCCCGCGATCGAGGCGCATCTCGCGCAGATCGCGGCGGCCGGCCGCCCCTTCCCGATGCGGCTGTCCGGGACCGGGACCTTCCGCCCCCTCTCCCCGGTCGTCTTCGTCCAGGTCGTGGAGGGTGCCTCCGCCTGCTCCTGGCTCCAGAAGCGGGTCAGGGACGCCTCCGGGCCGCTGGTGCGCGAGCTCCAGTTCCCGTACCACCCGCATGTGACCGTGGCGCACGGCATCGCCGAGGAGGCGATGGACCGCGCCTACGAGGAGCTGTCCGTCTACGAGGCGGCCTGGACCTGCGGTTCCTTCGCTCTGTACGAGCAGGGCGCCGACAGTGTCTGGCGCAAGATCAACGAGTTCCCGTTCGGCGCGGGGGGCGCGGCGCCCGCCGTGCCCGCCCAGGGCGGCAGCTCCGTCGACCAGACGTCCCTGCACACCTGACCCGGCCCCGGCGAGCGCACCGGCTAGACCGGGAGCCGTCGGAACAGCGGACGCGGTACGTGGCGCAGCGCCGACATCACGACCCGTAGCGTCCCCGGCACCCACACCGTCTCCGAGCGCCGCCGCAGCCCCGTCACGATCGCGTCCGCGACCGCCTCCGGTGTCGTTTCGAGCGGTGTCTGCGGCATGGCGGCCGTCTTCCTCGACCGTACGAAGCCGGGGCGCACGACCATCACCTGGACCCCCGTGCCCTGCAACGCGTCCCCCAGGCCCTGGGCGAACGTGTCCAGGCCCGCCTTGCTCGACCCGTAGATGAAGTCGGCGCGCCGGGCGCGTTCGCCCGCCACCGAGGAGAGCACGACCAGCGAGCCATGGCCCTGCGCCTCAAGCGCGCCGGCGCACACCAGCCCGGCCGAGACCGCCCCCGTGTAGTTGGTCTGGGCGACCCGGACCGCGGCGAGGGGTTCCTCCTCGTCGCGCGCCTGGTCGCCGAGCACGCCGAACGCCATCAGCACCATGTCGATGTCGTCCTCGGCGAAGAGCGTGCCGAGCACCGTCTCGTGCGACGCCGGGTCCAGGGCGTCGAAGGCGACCGTACGGACGTCGGCGCCGAGCGCCCGCAGACCGGCGGCGGCCTGCTCCAGAGCGGGGGACGGCCGCCCGGCCAGCCGGACCGTGCGGGCGCGGCGGCCGATCAGCCGGCGCGCGGTGGCCAGGCCGATCTCCGAGGTGCCGCCGAGGACGAGCAGGGACTGCGGAGCACCGAAGGCGTCCTTCATGGAAACACTCCTGGTCGTGGCGGAGGGAAGACCGGACATCAGAGGGCCAGACGGCGGGACAGGTCGGAACGGAACGCTCCGTCCGGGTCCAGTTCCGCCCGAAGCGCGCGGAACTCGGGCAGCCGCGGATACATCGCGGCGAGTGTCTCCGGGCGCATCCGCGAGTCCTTCGCCAGATGGACGCGGCCGCCGGCGGCGGCCACCTCCTCGTCGAGTCCGTCAAGGAAGCCCGCCAGACCGGGGAGAGCGGCGGGCAGGCCGAGGGCGAGGGTCCAGCCGGGCATGGGGAACGACAGATAGCCCGGGTCGCCCTCGCCGAACCGTTGGAGCACGGCCCGGAACGAGGGACAGCGGCGCAGCGAGATCCGCCGGACGATGCGCCGCAGCGTCTCCTCCCGGCCGTGCCCGACGACGAACTGGTACTGCACGAATCCGCTGCGGCCGTACAGACGGTTCCAGTGCGGGACACCGTCGAGGGCGTGGAAGAAGGAGGAGATCCGCTGGAGCTCCCCGGTACGGCGCCTGGGGGCCGTGCGGTAACGGAGTTCGTTGAACAGGGTGAGGGACGCCCGGCCCAGCAGCCCTTCGGGTACGTACGGAGGGACGGCGGGCAGGTGCGAGGGGCGGAACAGAAGGGGGGTGCGCCGGGCGCGCGCCGGGAGTGCGTCCAGCGGCGCGTGCTCCCCGCGCGTGAGTACGGCGCGCCCCGTGGACCGGCCGCGCGCCAGGAGATCGATCCAAGCGGCCGTGTACGTCGCGCGGTGGTCGCTCGCCGTGAGACGGGCCATCAGATCGTCCAGGTCGGTGGCGCGTTCGGTGTCGACCGACATCAGTGAGGTGGTGACGCGACGGAGGCCGAGGGTGGCGGAGAGGATGACGCCGGTGAGCCCCATGCCGCCCGCCGTCGCGTCGAAGAGGGCGGTGCCGGGGCGGACCGTACGCACCTCGCCGTCGGCGGTCAGCAGCTCCAGGGCGTGTACGTGCCGGGAGAAGGACCCGGAGACGTGCTGGTCGCGGCCGTGGACGTCGGCGCCGATCGCGCCGCCCACGGTGACGTAGCGGGTCGCCGGGGTGACCGGCAGGAACCAGCCGAGCGGCAACAGCGCGTGCATCAGCCGGTGCAGGCTCACCCCGGAGTCGCAGACCACCGTGCCGGCGACGGGGTCGACGGTGCGGATGCGGTTGAGGGCGGTCATGTCGAGGACGGAGCCGCCCGCGTTCTGCGCGGCGTCGCCGTAGGCGCGGCCGAGGCCGCGGGCGATGGAGCCGCGTGGTCCGCAGCCGCGCACCACGGCCACCGCCTCCTCGTACGTACGGGGCCGGAACCGCAGTGCGGTCGTCGGGGCGGTGCGGCCCCAGCCGGTCATGGAGACGGTGTCGACAGACATGATGGTGACGTTATCGCCCGAGAAAACACCTTTGAGGGATTTGTTACAACGCCTCACCGAAATGGGGGATTGAGTGGGTGTCACGGTCCGCTGAGGTGAAACTTTCGTCGGTCGCCGGAGAGGGGCGCCCGATTTTCCGTGGCCCGGGGGGTACGCGTAGATGATGGACTGGCTGAAGAAACTTCCCGTCATCGGGCCGCTCGCCTCCCGGCTGATGCTGACGCACGCCTTTCGCTCGTACGAAACGCTGGACCGCGCCCACTGGACGCGGCTCGCCGCGGCGATCACCTTCATCAGCTTTCTCGCGGTCTTCCCGCTGATCGCGGTCGGCGCGGCGATCGGTGCGGCGCTGCTCTCCGACGGCCAGCTGAAGAAGATCGAGGACAAGATCTCCGACCAGGTGCCCGGCATCTCCGACCAGCTCGGCATCGACAACCTGGTGGCGCACGCGGGCACGGTCGGACTGGTCGCCGGTGTGCTGCTGCTCTTCACCGGCATCGGCTGGATCGGCTCGATGCGCGACTGCCTGCGGGCGGTCTGGGGCATCGACGACGCGGACGAGGGCAACCCGGTCCTGCGCAAGCTCAAGGACGCCGGGGTGCTCGTCGGGCTGGGCGGCGCGGCACTCCTGACGCTCGCCGTCTCAGCGGTCGGGTCCACGGCGGTCGGCTGGACCGCCGACCGGCTGGGCATTCCGGGTGACGGCTGGGGCGGTGTGGTGTTGCAGGTGGCCGCCCTCGCGGTGGCGGTGCTCGCCGACTTCCTGCTGCTGCTCTACCTGCTGACGCTGCTTCCCGGCGTGGAGCCGCCCAGGCGCCGGCTGGTGGTCGCGGGGCTGATCGGCGCGGTCGGCTTCGAGCTGCTCAAACTGTTGCTCGGCAGCTATATGAGGGGCGTCGCGGGGAAGAGCATGTACGGCGCGTTCGGCGTGCCGGTCGCCCTGCTCCTGTGGATCAACTTCAGCGCGAAACTCCTGCTCTTCTGCGCCGCCTGGACGGCGACGCGGAGCCAGGAACAGGCCGGGGAACCGGACGGGGCGCAGGACGACGGGGCGTCGGACGCGGCGAGGGACGTCAGCGGCGGGGGAGACGCCGGACCAGGTCGGGCAGCGGCCAGCGCCGGTTGACCAGGAACACCCCGGCCGACAGCACCAGCAGCAGCCCGCCGACGATCGCCAGGGCGATCCCGACGCCGCTGGAGCCGGCCTCGGCGGCGACCGCCTTGGCGTCCTTCCCGTCCTGCTCCGCGGTGTTGGCGCCACTGGCGGGCTGGGCACCCTTCCCGGGGCCGGTGTCCGCCGACTTCGGGGGGACCAGCTCGCCGACCGGTGTCACCTTGCCGCTCGCGGCGAAGCCCCAGTCGAGGAGGCTCGCCGCCTCCTTGTAGACGGCGTGGCTCTCCTCGGACGACGGATTCATGACCGTGACGAGCAGCACCTTGCCGTCGCGCTCGGCGACACCGGTGAAGGTGTTGCCCGCATGGGTCGTGTAGCCGTTCTTGACGCCCGCGATGCCCTTGTACGGGTCCACGCCGATGTCACCGGTGATGAGCCGGTTGGTGTTCTGGATCTCGAAGGTCTCGCGCTTCTTCCCCTTCTTCCTCTCGCCGGGGAAGGTGGCGGTGGCCGTCGCGGCGTACTCCCGGAAGTCCGGCTTCTGCAGCCCGCTGCGGGCGAACAGTGTGAGGTCGTACGCGCTGGAGACCTGCCTGGGGGAGTCGTAGCCGTCGGGCGAGACCACCGTCGTGTCGAGGGCCTGCAACTCGTCGGCGTGCTTCTGCATGGCGTCCACCGTCTTGGGAACGCCGCCGAACATCGACGACAGCACGTGCACCGAGTCGTTGCCCGAGCGCAGGAACACACCGAGCCACAGGTCGTGCACCGTGTAGTCCTGGTCCTCCTTGAGGCCCACCAGGCTGCTTCCCTCGCCCACGTCGGCGAGTTCCGGCCCGAGCACCGTGTGCTTCCTGGTCTTCGGCAGCAGCTCCGGCTGCGTCAGGAGGGTGTCCGCGAAGAGCATCTTCAGCGTCGAGGCGGGTGGCAGCCGCCAGTGGGAGTTGTGCGCGGCCAGTACCTGGCCGTTCTCCGCGTCCGCGACGATCCACGACCGGCCGGTGAGTTTCTTCGGCAGCACCGGGGCGCCGGGCCCCAGGTTCACCTGCGTGCCGACCCGTCCCAGCTGCTCCCCGCCGACCTGCGACATCCGCTTGGTGGGCTTCGGCTGTTTGTCGTCGGTCTTGTCCTTGTCGGCCGCGGAAGCGGGGCTGATGACAACGGCGGACAACAACGCGGCGGAGGTGACCGTCAGTACGATCTTTTTCAGTGCAGACACGGTCGGAAACGTACAGGGCGAAGTTCTGGATGGGGACCCCGATGCTCTGACCCGCCGGGCGTACCGCCGGGACAGCCCACCCGGGGCACCGGCCGGACCCCCTTCGCGGTCCGCACCCCGGGCGAGCCGTCCGGCGGGCGAAGGCGATACTGAATCCATGAAGCTCAGCCGCCCCGTCTCCTGGTTCCTGCTCGCGTTCGGGGTGTGGAGCTGGTTCATCTGGATCACTTTCGTCAAGAACCTCTGGAAGGACGGCAGCGGGCTCGCCTTCGACGACTCGGGCGACCCAACGGCGTACTTCTGGGTGCATCTGCTGCTGGCCATCGCCTCGTTTCTCCTGGGGACGGCAGTCGGCGTGATCGGGTTCCGTGGCGTCAGGGCTTTGCGCGCGGAGCGCACATAACCAGCCGGGGACGAGCAGCAAGCCGGGGCGCGAGCGGGTTCCGGCCGACGTGTGGGTGGGGGAGCGGAAGTGGCAGTGGTCTTCGTGCTGGTGGCGGTCGCGGTACTGGCGCTGCTCGCGGGCGTGCACCGCTATGTGTGGCGGCGCTTCGTCGGTGACACGACCGTGCCGGGCAGTGCTCCGCGCAGGGCGGGCACGGTGGCGGCCTTCGTCCTGCCGCTGCTGTCCGTCGGGGCGCTGGTATCCGGCCGCGCGGGTTTCCCTTTCTGGCTACAGCAGGTGCTGGCCTGGCCGGGCTTCCTGTGGCTGGCGGCGCTGCTGTACCTGACGCTGGCCCTGCTCGTCGGCGAGGCCGTACGGCCTGTCCTGCGCGGGGTGCTGGACCGCCGGGACCGTGCCGCGGTGGCCGAGCGGCAGACGGAAACCGGAGTGGTGGGTACGGGTACGGAGCCGGGCACCGAGCCGCGCGCCGACACCAGGACCCGTGACGACGCCCTGGTCCCGTCCGGCGCGCCCGCGCGCGCACCCCGGACCCCCGAGCCGGACAGTGCCGCCGCGGCCCCCGGGCCGGACACATCCACGGCCCCCGGGCCGGACAGTGCCGCGGGCCCCGGGCCCGTCGCCGCCCCCTCCCTCGCGTCGCCCTCACGGCGGCTGTTCGTCGCCCGCGCGGTCGGCGGCGCAGCGGCCGTCGCCGGGCTCGGCACCGTCGGCTACGGCACCTACGGTGTGCTGCGCGGCCCCCGGGTCAAGCGGGTCACGGTGCCCCTCGCCAAGCTGCCGCGCTCGGCGCACGGCTACCGGATCGCCGTCGTCAGTGACATCCACCTCGGACCCGTCCTCGGGCGCGCCCACACCCGGCGGATCGTCGACACGATCAACCGGACGCGGCCGGATCTGATCGCTGTCGTCGGAGACCTCGTCGACGGCTCCGTAGCCGACCTCGGCACGGCGGCCGAGCCCCTGGCCGGGCTCGAAGCCCGTCACGGAAGCTACTTCGTCACCGGGAACCACGAGTACTTCTCCGGCGCCGCCCAATGGGTCGACCACGTGCGGGAGCTGGGCCTGCACCCACTGGAGAACGCCCGGGTGGAGATCGACGGCTTCGACCTCGCCGGAGTCAACGACGTGGCGGGGGAGAGCGAGGGCCAGGGCCCGGACTTCGTACGCGCACTCGGCGACCGGGACCGCAGCCGTGCCTCCGTGCTCCTCGCCCACCAGCCCGTCGTCATCCACGACGCCGTCGAACACGGCGTCGACCTCCAGCTCTCCGGGCACACCCACGGCGGTCAGCTCTGGCCCGGCAACCTCCTTGCCGAGCTCGCCAATCCGACGGTCGCCGGGCTCGAACGCTACGGCGACACCCAGCTCTACGTCTCGCGCGGCGCCGGGGCCTGGGGTCCGCCCGTGCGGGTGGGCGCGCCGTCCGACATCACCGTCGTGGAGCTCGCCTCCCGGCAGGCGTAGCACCCGCCGGGGTATGCGCAAAAAACACACAGAGCCATCACGGTCAGCGACGAAATCTCCTGGCTCGGGGCCCTAATTCAGCCATTTCGGACCCGAGTGGTTTCAAGCGCCGAACAAAAGGCTGTGAGTGTCCGATTTACTCTTCCAGATGTGAAAATCGTGTGATTGGGTAGGCGCGAGCATGCGGTGATGTGCGCGTCTGAGCACATCTGCCGAGGTGGGGCTGGTAAGGGAGAGCACGGCAATGCGGTCGATCCGGGTACGGATTCTCGCGATATTCGCGGTATTGGTCATCGCAGGCGTCGGCGCCTGGCAACTGCTTCCCTCGGACGAGGTGAAGAAGGACCCCATCGCGGTCGGCACGACGGACTCGGTCACCTCGCTCGACCCGGCGGGTGCGTACGACGCGGGTTCCTGGGCCATCTACAGCAACCTGTACCAGTCCCTCATGACCTTCAAGTCCGGTGCGATCGTGCCGGAGCCCGACGCCGCGGAGAGCTGTGGCTTCATCGGGCAGAAGCTCCAGACGTACCAGTGCAAGCTCCGCGACGACCTGACGTTCTCCAACGGCCGGAAGATCACGGCGAAGGACGTCGAGTACTCCTTCGAGCGGATGCTCAGGATCAAGACGGACGTCGGCCCCTCGGTGCTGTTCCCGAGCCTGGAGTCCGTCGTGGCCGAGGGCCGGACGGTCACCTTCAACCTCTCCGCGCGCGACGCGACGTTCCCGCAGAAGCTGGCGACGGGCGCCGGTTCCATCGTCGACCGCGAGCAGTACCCGGCCGACAGGCTGCGCCCCGGAACCCAGGTCGACGGTTCGGGGCCGTACGTCCTCAAGGCGTACGAGCGTGGTGTGAGCGCCGAACTGGTGCCCAACCCCAGGTACAAGGGCGCGCTGAAGGAAACCGGGGTGCCGGTCACCGTCCGCTACTACAAGGGGTCCGAAGAGCTCCTGACGGCGTGGAACGCCTCCGCGCTGGAGGTCACGCACCGTCAGCTGCCGCCCTCCAGGCTCGCCGAGCTGAACCCGGGCGACCCCGACCTGCGTATCACCGAGGCGGACAGCGCCGAGATCCGCAACCTGGTCTTCAACGTCCGCGAGGGCTCCCCGATGGCGAACAAGAAGGTCCGCCAGGCCATCGCGTCGATCATCGACCGCGGGCCGCTGGTGACCGACGTGTACAAGAGCACCGTCGAACCGCTCTACTCGCTGATCCCGCAGGGCTACATCGGGCACAGCACCCCGTTCTTCGACGCGTACCCCCAGCCCGACGCCAAGCGCGCCAAGCGGCTGATGCAGGAAGCCGGCGTGCAGACGCCGCTGCACATCAACTTCGCCTACCGCGCCGACTCCGCGTACACGAAGGAGACCGCGGAGCTGCGCCGCCAGCTGGAGAAGGACGGTCTGTTCAAGGTCTCGGTGAAGGCCGTGGCGTGGGAGGACTTCCAGAAGGGGTACGCGGCGGGCGACTACGACGCGTACACCGTCGGCTGGCTCCCCGACTACCCGGACCCCGACACCTTCAGCCAGCCGCTGGTCGGCCGCGAGAACAGCCTCCACAACGGCTACACGAGCAAGCAGATGGACTCGCTGATCACGTCGACGCTCCAGTACAGCGACCGCAGCCGCACCTCGTCCGACTTCAAGGCGCTCCAGGCGCTGGTCGGCGAGGACGTGCCGCTCGTACCGCTGTGGCAGAAGAAGGACTACGTCGTCAGCAAGACGGACGTGTCCGGTTCGCAGTACCTCTCGGACGGCACCGGAATCTGGCGCCTGTGGGAACTGGACTGGATCTGACCGGTCTGTAAGCGAAGCGGCCCCGCACCTTCCCCCGAAGGAAGGTGCGGGGCCGCTCCGCGTGTACCGGGCAGGGACTAGGACCTCTTGCGGGCCGTTGCCGTCTCTGCCATGCCCGGCAGGAAGTCGGTGAACAGCTCGTGCACCTCGTGGACCAGCGGCCGCAGCACCCGGAACCGGGCGAGTGCGACGCCCCGGGTGGTGAGGCGGGCGCCCCGGGCCGCGAGGCGGCGGCTGCGCTCGCGTTCCGGTGAGCGGTCGAACACCCAGTACAGGACGAGCCCCATCTGGGAGAGCCACATCAGCTCGGGGAGGATGTCCTCCAGCTCCGCGGGGATCTTCGCCTTCGAGCCGGCCAGCACCTCGCGGTGGATCGCGATGGACGCCTCGCGGGCGGGCTCCGATTCGGCGGAGAAGGGGCTGAGCGGGCTCTCCGGATCGGCGGCGTTCTTGAAGAACTGCGCCGCGAACTCGTGGTACGGCGCCGCGATGTCCAGCCAGGCCGTCAGCACCCCGGCGAGCCGGGTCTCCAGGTCCGTCTCCTTGTCTAGGACCTCGCGGGCCGCCGCCCCGTGCTCGGCGCCGATCCGGTCGTAGAAGCCCTGGACGAGGTGTTCCTTGCTGGCGAAGTAGTAGTAGGCGTTGCCGACGGAGACCCCGGCCTCCTTGGCGATGGCCCGCATCGTCGTCTTGTCGAACCCGCGCTCCTGGAAGAGCCGGAGCGCCGTTTCGAGGATGAGGGTGCGGGTCTGCTCGCTCTTCTGGGCCTTGACCGGCTTGGCTTCTTTCCCGCCCTGCTCGACTGTCACGCCCGGCTCGTCCGTCTCGTCCCGCTCGTCGCTCGCCACGGCCCCAAGGCTAGCCGCCCGTCCTGGCGCCCGCCCCGCCGCCCGCCCCGCCGCCCGGGGCCGGGACCTCGCAGGCCGAGCCCTCGTCGCCGCACGGAGCGGCCGTGACCGAGCGGTACTTCGCGGCTGCCAGCACCATCGCGCGGGCGAAGGGCCGGCCCGCAGGGGTGGCCAGCCAGTGGGCCCGGTGCCGGTGCTCGGCCAGCGCCCAGAGGCAGACGATCCACGCGGAGGTCCCGCGGTAGATCTGGCCCCGGTCGCCGATCACCGTGATCTCGGTGAGCGTGCTCGCGTGGTCGAGCCGGGGGAAGCGCCGACGCGCCTCCTCGGAGGCGGCCGGCACGAGGTCGAGCGGGACGAGCTGACGCTGATTCAGCAGCCAGTGCCGCACATGGACGCAGAGCGAGCACTGGGCGTCGTACAGCACGGTGAGGCGCGCGACCGGGATGTGCGGTGCGGTGGTCACCCGTCACCTCCCGGCGGCCGGTGCGGCCCACGGGCCCTGGTTCGCGGGTCCGGTCCAGCCCTGCGGCGGTACGGGCGGGGTCTGCCTGCGCTCCATCAGACCGCGGCGGCGGATCTTGTTGAGTACGTAGACGTTGCCCAGGTGCATCGCTCCGAGGACCAGCAGCACGACCCCGACCTTCGTCGACAGCGCGTCGAAGAGCTGCCTGGCGTCGGTCACGCTGTCGGCGTTCTTCAGGTAGAGCGTCACGAAGCCCAGGTTCACCAGGTAGAAGCCCACCACCAGAAGGTGGTTGACGGCATCGGCCAGTTTCTCGTTCCCGTGCAGGACGTCGGCCAGGAAGACCTTGCCGTTGCGGCTGAGCGTACGGGCGACCCAGATCGTGAGGGCGACGCTGATCAGCAGGTAGATGACGTAGGCGACAACGGTGAGATCCATGCCCCGAGCTCCCTTGAACGTGTTCAAAAGCTGTTGTCATGGACTGTAGACCTAACTTTGAACATGTTCAAGACGGCTGGATGCTGCGAGCGCGTATCCGAGGGGCATCGCGCCGAGCGAGAGCAGCCAGTCGTACGAGGTCACCCGGGCCAGCGCGTGAGCGGGCACCGCCGACTGGACCGAGGTGTCCCACACCGGGCCCAGGAAGCCCAGTCCGGCCAGGGCGACGCCGTACGCGGTGATCGGCAGCCAGGCGGGCGCGGACGCGGCGAGCAGTGCCAGGGGGAGGGCGTACGTGGCGAGGCCGAGGTTGGCGGCGAGGACGGGGCGGCGTGGCCGGGCCCGGCCCGCGAGCAGTGAGCCGAGCAGCAGGCCCACGGCGCCGGCCTGGAGCAGCGTGATCCAGATCTCCCGGCCGCCGGGCTCGCGGAGGGCGAGGGCGGGCCCGAGTGTCATCAGGACCGCCGCCGCTCCGTTCCAGGCGGCGTGGGCGAGCAGGCTGGTCCAGTACCAGTCGCGCGAACGCACTTCGCCCCAGCCCTCCTTGAGGTCGGCGAGCAGGGAGCGCCGGGGGATCGGCACGTGCCGGACCTTGATGACGGCGAGCAGGGCGGCGCTGACGGCGAAGCTCGCGCCGTCCAGTACGAAGGCCCAGCCGGGGCCCACGGTGAGGATCAGGGTTCCGGCGACCGCCGGGCCGCCGAGGCGGGTCGCGCTGCCGGCCACGGCCATCAGGGAGTTGGCGCGCAGCAGCCCCGGGGGCGCCACGGTGCCCCGGATCAGCGGCGCCGCGGTCGGCATGGCGAAGGCGCCGGCGGCGCCGCCGAGCGCCTCGGCGACCGCGAGCTGCCACAGCTGCGGTGTGCCGCCGAGGAGTTCGACGCCGACGAACACCTGGGTGGCGCACCGGACTACGCGAACAGGCCCTGCTCGACTTCGAGCTGGACCGTCAGGAGTTCGACACCCTGCACAAGCTCGCCGGGCGCGGCGGCACGGCCGCCCCCTCCGAACTCGCCGCGGACCTCGACCTCGCCCCGGCCTCCGTGACCGGCCGCCTGGACGTGCTGGAACGCCGGGGCTTCGTACGGCGGACACCGTCCACGACGGACCGGCGGAGGGTCGTCGTGCAGCTCACCGAGGAGGGCCACTCGACGTGGCTGGGGGCGATGGGCTTCCTCGGGAACGAGGAGTCCCGGCTGCTCGGCGTGCTCGGACCTGACGAACGGGTCCTGCTCAACGACATGCTGCGGCGCGTCATGCTCGTCGCCGAGGACCGGGACTGACGGGGCCTCTGCTCAGGCGCTCATCGAGCGCGCCGAGTTGAGCTGGGCCATGACCATCGGGAAGGTCTCGGGGCCCGTCGCCGGGATCAGCGTCGCGTGGTGCCTGCCACCGCTGGTGACCGTGACCTGGATGAAGCCGGTGGTCTTCTTCTCCTTCATCAGGAGGAAGAGCAGGCCGATCAGACACAGCAGTGCGAAGACGATCGCCAGCACGATCGCGACGGTCGGGATCTTCTCCTCCGTGCGCGACATGTCGGTGGCCGTCCACACCGCTCCCTTGAGGGGCATGGTCCCGGACGGCGTGACGATCGAGTCGTTCATGACGGTGATGTCGCCGAACGCCAGCATCGGCACCCCGCCCTGCATCCCCATCGGCTGCTGAAGGTGGTGGCCCGGCATCGTCGGCTGGCCGTGGCCGGCCGCGGGGTAGCCGTAACCGGGGCCGGGCTGCGCCGCGTTGTCCGGCAGGGCCTGCGGGTAGCCGTAGCCGGGAGTGGCACCGCCCGCCGGATAGCCGTAACCCTGCCCGTCCGGCATCGTGGGCGGGTTGCCGGGCTGCTGCTGCGGCGGTCCCCACGTGTATGAGTCGTCCGCGTACGGATTCGGATCGCTCACAGCATTCCCCGTTCTCTTTTCGTCACAAGCTCCGCATGACCGTACCGCCCACGTGTGGCGGGCGCAGCAGGAGGCCCCGTTCTCCACCGGGACGCGGTGGAGAACGGGGCCTCTGAGCACTCCGTGAACCAGGAGGGGATCAGAAGCGACGCGTGATCAGCGCGCGCTTCACTTCCTGGATCGCCTTGGTGACCTCGATGCCACGGGGGCAGGCGTCCGTGCAGTTGAACGTCGTGCGGCAACGCCACACACCGTCACGGTCGTTGAGGATCTCCAGGCGCTGCTCGCCGCCCTCGTCACGCGAGTCGAAGATGAAGCGGTGCGCGTTGACGATCGCCGCCGGGCCGAAGTACTGCCCGTCGTTCCAGAACACCGGGCACGAGGACGTGCACGCGGCGCACAGGATGCACTTGGTGGTGTCGTCGAAGCGCTCACGGTCCTCGGCGGACTGCAGACGCTCGCGGGTCGGCTCGTTCCCCTTGGTGATGAGGAAGGGCATGACATCGCGGTACGCCTGGAAGAACGGGTCCATGTCGACCACGAGGTCCTTGAGGACCGTGAGGCCCTTGATGGCCTCGACCGTGATCGGCTTCTCCGGGCTCAGGTCCTTGATCAGCGTCTTGCAGGCGAGCCTGTTCTTGCCGTTGATCCGCATCGCGTCGGAACCGCAGATCCCGTGCGCGCAGGAACGGCGGAAGGTCAGCGTGCCGTCCAGCTCCCACTTGATCTTGTGAAGGGCGTCGAGAACACGCTCCTTCGGGTCGATCGAGATCTGGAAGTCCTGCCACTGGGCCTCTTCGGAGACCTCGGGGTTGAAGCGGCGGATCCGGAAGGTGGCCGTGATGTACGGGGAGTCGGCGAAGCCGGCCTCGGGCTCGGGAGCCTTGTCGGACTTCTCCAGGGTGGGGGTAGCCATCAGTACTTACGCTCCATCGGCTGGTAGCGGGTCTGGACGACCGGCTTGTAGTCGAGCCGGATCGACTCGGTGCCGTCGTCGGCGACCTCGCGGTACGCCATGGTGTGGCGCATGAAGTTGACGTCGTCGCGGTTCGGGTAGTCCTCGCGGTAGTGACCGCCGCGGGACTCCTTGCGGGCCAGCGCGGACGTCGCCATGACCTCGGCCAGGTCGAGCAGGTTGCCCAGCTCGATGGCCTCCAGGAGGTCGGTGTTGAACCGCTTGCCCTTGTCCTGGATGGACACGTTCAGGTAGCGCTTGCGCAGCTCGGCGATCTTGTCGACGGCCGTCTTGATGGTCTGCTCGGTGCGGAACACCATCACGTTGGCGTCCATGCACTCCTGCAGCTCCAGGCGGAGCGTCGCGACCCGCTCGGTGCCCGTCGAGTTCCGCAGGCGCTCGACCTGGTCGATGACGAGCTGCGCCGGGTTCTCGGGAAGGTCGACGAAGTCGTTCTTCGCGGAGTACTCGGCGGCGGCGATGCCCGACCGGCGTCCGAAGACGTTGATGTCGAGGAGCGAGTTGGTGCCCAGACGGTTGGCGCCGTGCACGGACACGCACGCCACCTCGCCCGCGGCGTACAGGCCCGGGACGACGGTGGTGTTGTCCGCCAGGACCTCACCCTCGACGTTGGTCGGGATGCCGCCCATGGCGTAGTGCGCGGTCGGCTGGATCGGGATCGGGTCCGTGTAGGGCTCGATGCCGAGGTACGTACGCGCGAACTCGGTGATGTCCGGGAGCTTCGCGTCCAGCTGCTCCGGCGGGAGGTGCGTGAGGTCGAGGTAGACGTGGTCGCCCTCGGGGCCGCAGCCGCGGCCCTCACGGATCTCCGTGTAGATGGAGCGGGACACGACGTCACGGGACGCGAGGTCCTTCATGACCGGCGCGTACTTCTCCATGAAGCGCTCGCCGTCCTTGTTGCGGAGGATGCCGCCCTCACCGCGGGCGCCCTCCGTCAGCAGGATGCCCATGCGCCAGATGCCCGTCGGGTGGAACTGGAAGAACTCCATGTCCTCCAGCGGCAGACCACGGCGGTACGCGGCGGCCTGGCCGTCACCGGTCAGGGTGTGGGCGTTCGACGTCACCTTGAAGAACTTGCCGGTGCCGCCGGAGGCGAAGATGATCGACTTCGCCTGGAAGACGTGGATCTCGCCGGTGGCCAGCTCGTACGCCACGACGCCGGCGGACTTCTTCAGGCCGGTCTCGGGGTCCTCCTGGAGCAGGAGGTCCAGGACGTAGAACTCGTTGAAGAACTCCACGCCCTCCTTGACGCAGTTCTGGTACAGCGTCTGGAGGATCATGTGGCCGGTGCGGTCCGAGGCGTAGCAGGACCGGCGGACCGGGGCCTCGCCGTGGTTACGGCTGTGACCGCCGAAGCGGCGCTGGTCGATCTTGCCCTCGGGCGTGCGGTTGAACGGCAGGCCCATCTTCTCCAGGTCGAGGACGGAGTCGATGGCCTCCTTCGCCAGGATCTCGGCGGCGTCCTGGTCGACCAGGTAGTCGCCGCCCTTGATCGTGTCGAAGGTGTGCCACTCCCAGTTGTCCTCTTCCACGTTGGCGAGCGCGGCGGCCATGCCGCCCTGCGCGGCGCCCGTGTGGGAGCGGGTGGGGTAGAGCTTCGTCAGCACGGCGGTGCGGCTGCGCTTGGTCGACTCGATGGCCGCGCGCATGCCGGCGCCGCCGGCGCCGACGATGACGGTGTCGTACTTGTGGATCTGCATGGTTTCCTCTGGTCCCTCTGTCCCGGCGCCTAGCGGATGTTCGGGTCGAAGGTGAAGATCACCAGCGTGCCCAGCAGGACGGTGAACACCGTGGCGGTGTACAGGAGCATCTTCAGCCAGAACCGGGTGTTGTCCCGTTCGGCGTAATCGTTGATGACCGTACGGAGGCCGTTGGCACCGTGCAGCATGGCGAGCCACAGCATGGTGAGGTCCCAGACCTGCCAGAACGGCGAGGCCCAGCGGCCCGCCACGAAGGCGAAGCCGATCTTGGACACGCCGCCGTCCAGCACGAGCTGGATCAGCAGGTGGCCGAGGACCAGAACGACCAGCACGATGCCCGACAGGCGCATGAAGAGCCAGGCGTACATCTCGAAGTTGGTGCGCGAGCCCTTGGGCGTCTTGCCGGTCCGCTTGCGCGGCGGCTCGATGACCGGGGCCGGATGGTCGACATCGTAGAGGCTCACGCCCTCGACATCGCCGATCGCGGAAGTGCTCTCGGTGGACATTGGCATCAGCTCCCGAAGACTTCGCGTACGGCGTGGCCGAGGACGGGATACAGCGCCCCGACCATCAGCACGACCCAGATGCCCAGCACGGTCCAGAGCATCTGCTTCTGGAAGCGCGGGCCCTTGGCCCAGAAGTCCACGGCGACGATGCGGAGACCGTTCAGCGCGTGGAAGAGAATGGCGGCCACGAGGCCGTATTCGAGGAGCGCGACAAGCGGCGTCTTGTACGTGGCCACGACTTCGTCGTATGCCTCGGGGGAGACGCGGACAAGAGCGGTGTCCAGGACGTGTACGAACAGGAAGAAGAAAATGAGGACACCGGTGACTCGATGAGCCACCCACGACCACATGCCTTCCCGGCCGCGGTACAGCGTTCCAGCCGGCACGGAAGAACCCTCCGGGAGCGGGGATTAGGGTCGGCCGGCTTGACTGTCGGTCTGACCCGGCCGGGTACGGTCCACCGGCCCCGGCCATCGTAGCGACGCTTTGTCGGTTCGTTCGCCCCGGGGCCTCTGGTGTGATCAAAGTGGCAATCAAACAGGCACGGACGGGCTAGAGCATCCCAAATGGCACACCGGGAAGCGGGCCCCTCGTCGGATCCTCGTCCGTCACCAGCTCGATGATGCGCGCCCGGGCCAGCCGCCGCATCTCGTCCGCCGTGACAGCCCGCTCCTCGTCCGGGTCGTGTGCCAGTCTGGCCCTGATCCCGGCGAGCACCTGATCCACGTGCTGGGAGGGCCGGTGGGCGTCCAGGCTGATCACGAAGACATGGCCGAACCGGCTCTCGTACGCGGCGTGGGCGGCCCGGAGCGCGAGGTGGGCGGCGCGCGGCGCGGCGTGGTGGAGGCAGGGGGCGGTCTCTCCGGCGAGCGCCTCGGCGATATCCGTGGGAGACAGGTCGTAGCCCGCTTCGTCGGAGGCGGCGAGCAGGGCGCCGAGGTCCGGGTACGGGCGGTGGGCGGCCATCCGCAGGGCCCAGCGGTGGCTGCCGCAGCACTCCAGGAGGGCCGCTTCGGCCTCGTCGCGCGGCGCCGTGTTGAAGCGGGTGAGGCCCGCGGAGTGGTCGCCCGCCGGTGCGGGCGCCGGTGCGGGACGCCGGTTCTGGACCGGTATGGCCGCCCGCCCGGCCCGCTGCGGCGGTCGCTTCGGCAGGCCGGCGTGGGACTCGCTGGACCTGGACAGCGTGGACTCCTCGAACGGATGGCATCTGTGCCCCTGAAGAGGGGGCGGAGGGCAACGAGGTTGCATGGGTGGAGAGAGTGAAGAAGGTGAAGGGAGAGGCGAATGTGCCGTAACGCTAGCGAGAGAGGGCGACGGCCGTCCGGGGTGCGGCGGAAAATCACCCGGACGGCAGAGTTTCGGACCACTGCTGTGCGGCTTCTGGACACCCGATGGAACGATCCGGAATCAGGCAGACCGCTTTACCCTCACATATGACCCGTTGTCCCCTATTTCGGAGGTACTGACCGATGTCGCCCTCACGCGGTGCGCTTCTGACCGGTGCGGCTGTCACGGCTGCCGCCGCCGTCGCCCTCACGGTCGTCGTCTGGCCGGACGACTCCGACGACGAGCGCAGAGGCAGCACGGCGGCGTCACCGGCCCGTGCCACTCCCTCCCCCTCCCCGTCGCGCAGCTACCCGCTCTCCTCGGAGCCCCGCACCATCCCCGCCGTACGCGAGCACGAGGCGGCCCGGGGGCCGGGATGGCAGCCCGGACGCGGCAGCGCGGTCGTCATAGCCGACGGCAGCGACGCGCTCAAGGACGAGGCCGAGCTCCTCGCCAAGGAGCTGAAGATCAGCTACCGGGGCGAGGTTCCCGCCCGCGCGGGCGATGTCGAGCTGGCGCTCGGTACCGCGGGCAAGGGCGCCCCCGAGTCGTACACCCTGAAGACGGGTGACGGGCGCGTCACGATCAGCGGACCCGACCAGGCGGGTGTCTTCTACGGGACCCGCACCCTGAAGCAGGCCCTGCGCACCGGAGGGGTCGTGCCCGAGGGGGAGGTGCGTGACGAACCCGACCGGCCCCAGCGGGGACTCAACCTCGACATCGCGCGCAAGCACTACACCGCGGACTGGATCGAGGACCGGCTGCGCGACATGGCCGACCTGAAGCTCAACCAGCTCGGCCTGCACTTCTCCGACGACCAGGCGTTCCGTATCGAGTCCCAGTCCCACCCCGAGATCGTCTCGGCGGATCACCTGACCCAGGCCGAGGTGCGGCGGATCGTGGACCTCGCCCGCTCCCTGCACATCAAGATCGTCCCCGAGATCGACTCACCGGGACATCTCGGCGCCGTGCTCCGCGCCCACCCCGATCTCCAGCTGCGCAACGCGCAGGGCGTGGCGTCGACCGGCTCCCTCGACATCTCGAAGCCCGGAGCGGCGAAGATCATCGACGAGCTGATCGACGAGTACACCAAGCTGTTCGGCGGCTCGTACTTCCACCTCGGCGCCGACGAATACCGGGCGCTGACGGTGCAGAACCCCGCGGCCTCGTACCCGCAGCTGCTGCGCGCCGCCCAGCAGAAGTACGGCGCGCAGGCCGACATCGAGGACCTCGCCACCGGCTGGCTCAACGACCGCGCCGCGGTGGTCCGTGGCGACGACAGGACGCCGAAGGCGTGGAACGACGGGTTCTTCCGCGGCGGAACCGTCGCCGCGGACAAGGACATCGAGGTCGAGTACTGGACGGGCAAGGAGATCGGCGCCCGGGAGCCGCAGGAGTACCTGGGCGAGGGGCGGCGCGTGGTCAACCTCAACGACGAGTACCTCTACTACGTGCTCGGCGAGCCCAACCAGTTCGTCTACCCGACCGGGGAGCGGATCTACGAGCAGTGGACCCCGCTCGTCCTGCGCGGCACCCGGCCGGTGGACTCCCGCTACTCCGACCAGATCCTGGGCGGCCGGTTCGCCGTCTGGGGCGACCTGCCGAACGCGCAGACAGCGGAGCAGGTGGCGCAGGGCATCCGGATGCCGCTGCGCGCCGTCAGCCAGAAGCTGTGGGACCCGCGGACGCCGAAGCTGAGCTGGGCGCGGTTCCAGGACCTGGCCCGGGAGATCGACCGGACGGGCTGACCGGCAACCCCATGGACAGGCTCGTGCGCCGACGGCTAGGTTCCGCATGCCGTGCGCTCCGGGGAGGGGCGTCGGCTCATACGCCGGCACCACGCCCTGGGGGGCTTCCACAGCATGCTCTGCACCACATGCGGCACCAGACCGTCCGTCACCGCTGACGGGCGCTGCGCGCTCTGTGCCGGTACCAGCACGGCCCCGCCGCACGGCCTCATGGCCCCGATGCCGGTGCCGATGGCCGAGGCACGGCATCGGCTGCGTTCCCCGGAGGGGCTCGCCAAGGCCGTCGTGAGCCTGCTCGCCCTCGTCATCGTGACGGACGTGGTGGCCATCGCCGCCGGGCTGAACGTCCGCGGCCTGCTCGGTGACGCCATCGCGGACGACTTCGAGACCTTCGACGAGGCCGCCGCCGACCGCGCCGACCTGCTCTACACCGGCGCGGGCGCCTTCCAGGTCCTCGCGCTGCTGGCCACCGCCGTCGTCTTCGTCATCTGGTTCCACCGGGTGCGGCTGAACGCCGAGGTGTTCGACGCGGGCGCACAGCCGATGAAGCCGGGCTGGTCGATCGGCGCGTGGTTCGTCCCGATCGCCAACCTCTGGCTGCCGCGCAGGATCGCGGGCGGCATCTGGACCGCGAGCGCCCAGACCAACGCCGACGGCAGCTGGCGCACCGTCTCGCAGGCGCCGATGAATCTCTGGTGGGGCGTGTGGGTCGTCTCGGTGCTCTTCACCCGCTACACCTCCAAGCGGTACGAGAAGGCCGAGCTGCCGCAGGAGATCATGGACGCGGCCGGACTGGTCCTCGCGTCCGACGCACTCGACATTGTGGCCGCGGCGCTGGCGATCCTCTTCGTCCGGACGCTGACCCGGATGCAGGGGGAGCGAGCCGCGCTCGGCACCGTTCCGCGATGACCTGAATTCGCCGTCCGTCTCCCGGTGTACTCCCACCCCGGCAGCGAACACTTCCGGACGAGTGACGATTTTCAGCCACTCGGCGCAGTACGGGGCAAGGGCAATGCCATGCCCCGAACGAGGGAGACGTCGATGAGCCTGCTGGAACGGATCGCCGAGGCGGACGAGCGGGGGCTGGCCGCGAGCGCGCTGGCCTGCCTCGAACGCTGCTCGCCGCCCGCCGCCGACGGCGCATCCGAACCGCTGCGCCCGCTCTGGGCGAGCTGCGCGGACGGCCGGGAATGGGCCGCCCGTCTGACTGCGGCTCGTGCGGCGATGACGGACGGGGGCGAGGACGAGCCGGCCTCGCCCGTACGGAAGATGCTCGACGCCGCCCCGTCCGACTGGGCCGCCGAACCGCTGCGGGAGTGGGCGCGCACCTGCTCGCTGCTCTCGCTGGAGTTCCACGGCCGCTTCGACATGGCCGTCGGCGGGGACACGGGCGAGGACGCCGACGAGCGGCGGGCGCGGTGGAGCGCGGGTGACGTGCGGGATGCCGGGCCCCTGGTGGCGGGCGAGCTCCGGCGCCAGACCGAGATCCTGGAGACCCTCGCGGAGCCCGCGGACCCGGCCGGTGGCGCGAGCGGACTGCGCGGCGCCCTGGAGCGGGCGACCGAGGGCCGGCGTGTGCTGCGCGCGGTGATGTCGCGCCGGGCGCGCGGCAGGTCCTGACCGACGAGGCTCCCGGCCCGGCTCGCCTGCCCGACCGTACAGCCCCGGACACAGGCCGGAGCCCCTCGGGTCAGGCCGAGGGGCTCCGGTGTCGGTGGGCGCGAGGTGACGCGCACCGGTGGGGTGTGACGGGGCGTTACGGGGCCAGCGGAGTCAGTCCGATCCGGAGGCCCTTGGGTGCGCCCAGCTGGTACGTCCCGTAGTACACGGTCGTCGAGGGCAGGATGCCCTTGGTGACGTGGTTGTCGAGCTGGAGCAGCGTGCCGTTGTTGGCGTCCTCGCCGTCCGCACCGAGGGTCATGTCCGCCCGGGTGTCGCCCGTGACGTCCGCCAGCGAGACGGACGAACCGAGCCGGTCGTCGGTCTCACTGGTCCCGGGGATGTCCGTGGTGTCCTGACCGATCAGGACCGCCCCCGAACTGGTGGGCCCGGTGGCCGTGCCACGGACCAGGAGGGCGGTGCCGGCGTTGCTGCGGAGCGCGCCGGACCGGGTGACGTCCTCCCCCGGGACACCGGCGAGGATGTCGGCGTAACCGTCGAGGTTGACGTCGCCCACGGAGACCGACCAGCCCATGTTGTCGCCGCTCTCGCCGCCGCCGGGCACACCCGAGGTGTCCTGGTGGTACAGCTTGCGGCCGGTCGAGGTGAGACCGGTCGAGGAGCCGTACACGACGCTGACGGCGCCGCCCTTGGCGGTGTGGCCGGACTCGCTGTTGTACGGCTGGCCGACCACGAGGTCGGTGGCGCCGTCGCCGTTGACATCACCCGCGGCGAGCGAGCGTCCGCCGCGCGCGTCGAGCACGCCGACCCGCTGGAGACCGGTCGCGGAGCCCTTCAGCCACAGCAGCCGGCCGATACCGCCCGGGTCGCGGAAGCTGACGGCGACGTCGGTGTAACCGTCCTTGTTGAAGTCGCCCGTGGCGGAGGTCGGGTAGCCGACGGCGCCGCTGTACGCGGAGGAGCCCAGGTAACCCGCCTTCGGGGCCCCGGTCCTGCTGTCCCAGGCCCACCAGCGGCCCGGCTTTCCGGGGGCGACGGAGAAGACGTCGTCCATGCCGTCGGCGTTGAAGTCGCCCGCGGCGACCGAGAAGCCGAGCTTGTCGCCGCCGACGCGGGACGAGCTGGTGATCGCGTGGCCCTTGCCGGTGTTCAGGGCGGGGCCGTACATCGCGATGACCGTGCCGTTGTCCGCCTGCGTGATGTTCTCGCCCGGCGAGCCGATGACCAGGTCCGCGTATCCGTCGCCGTTCAGGTCGCCCCAGGCGTTGGAGTAGCCGAAGTTGTCACCGGCCTCGGAGCCGCCGGGTACACCGGCACTGCCCTGGTCGAGGGTGCGCTTCGTGGCGGCGTCGGGGCCGGCCTGGCTGCCCGGCAGCACGGTGATCCGGCCGTCGCTGCCCGACGCCTTCGGGAGGCCGACGATCAGGTCGCTGATGCCGTCCCGGTTGAAGTCGTCGGTCGCGATGGCCGAGTTGCGGCCCGCTCCGGTGGCGAAGGCACGGATCGCGGGCAGCTTGTTGTACAGGTTGATGCCGGGGCACTCCGTGGCGAAGCCGTCGCGGTGACCGGAGATGGTCCTGAGCGTGGCCTTCGCGCCCTTCTTGTACACACCGGTGTCGGCGGCCGCCGTCAGGGTGACCGAGGTGTTCGGGCTCACGCCGTACTGGCCGAGCTTCCACGCGGCAACCCGGGCGGCCGAGTCGAGGGCGGCCGGGGTGGGCTTGCCCGTCTCGAAGTTGCCGAGCAGCGCGATGCCGGTGGAGTAGGAGTTGAAGCCGTACGTGTGCGCGCCGAGGACGGGCAGGTCGGCGCCGCCCTCACGGCCTTCGAAGATCTGACCGCACTTGTCGACGAGGAAGTTGTAACCGATGTCCTTCCAGCCCTCGTAGTCGTCGGCGGTCGTCGCGGTGTCCTTGCCGCGCGGGGTGACGTGGTACGCGTAGATGCCGCGGACGAGCGCGGCGGACTCGGCGCAGCTGTAGTCGTTCGAGCCCACCGTGTGGTGGACGAACACGGCCTGGATCTTCTCGATGTACTCGGGGTCGCTGTAGTTCGTCGCGAGCGACTTGTCCGGGCCCCAGCCGGCGCGCAGCGTCATCGCGGGCCGGTTCACCGTGGAGGGCGGCGCGGTCGGGACGGTCGGCGTGGGCGACGGGGTGTCGGTCGGGGTCGCGGTCGGCGAGGTGGTGTCCGTCGGTGTGGCGGTCGCCGTCTCGGTGGCCGTCTCCGTCGGCGTCGCGGTCTCCGTGGCGGTCTCGCTCGGAGTCTCGCTCGGTGTCGCGGTCGCCGTCTCGGTGTCCGTCGGGGTTGGTGTCAGGGTCTCCTCGACGGCGAACGACGCGCTCTGCGCGTCGGCGCCCGGGGCCGCGGCCTCCTTGGCGGTGACGCCCGGGTCGACCAGGGACAGTTCGAGTCCCTTGGGCAGCCCGTCGGCTGCCGTGCCGTCGGCCCGCAGGACCCGCGCCTCGACCGCGTCGGAGGGCCCGACCCACAGGGGTTCCGACATACCGGGCAGCTTCGCCTCGTCGTCGTCACGTTCCGCGCCGAGGTGCTGCTCCAGGTGCACTTCCAGCCAGTTGCTCCACAGGCCGGTCTCACGGCTGCGGGTGCGTACCTCCGCCGTGCCGTCGACCGTCGCCTCCGGGTCCGCCCAGACGACGCCGACCATCGAGAAGGGGGCGGTGTCGGTGCGCGGCAGGGCCCGCTTGGAGTCGCCCGTGCCCTTGAGGGTCAGCTCGTGGACCGATGCCTTGCGGACCTTCGCCCCCTGATCCTCGGGAGCCTCGGGATTGGCTATGGCGACGGTGACCGCCCCCGCGCCACCGAGCACGACCGCGCCGATGGTCAGCCAGGCGCGACGCTTCAAGTTCATCGGTCTGTACGCATGCGAACTGCGCGGGCTCAAATGCCCCACCCCTCAAGAGAGTTCAAGTACCCAGAAGTCCATCGAGCCCCACCCGCCACAGCGGCGGCCCGGGGTACCCAGCGAGGCCCGGGGCTCAAACGTCACACCGAAACCCGTGAAGGTGACGCGCCTCACAGGGGTGGCCGATGGGCCTGCTTCGGGTGCGGAGAGAGTGACGTACGAGGTGGGCGAATGGTTGTACGTATGTGAGCGGTTCCTTGAGCCCTGGCTCGTGAGAACGAACACAGTCCTCTTCGCGTGATGTTTCGGGGCTCCCCGTCGCTGGGTCAGTGTCGGCGATCGCCGGCACGGCGAGGGGCAGGGGGAATCATGGATGGGGACGAGCGGGCGCCGTTGCCCGGGGCCTCGGCGATGCGCGCCTACACATCGGCGTTCGTCACCGGGCTCACCGCGCGCAACCGGTTACCTCTGGACTACTCCGTCGCCAGCCTCCGGCTCGTGGACCTCGTCGTCGACGGCCTGCGGCGCGACCGGCCCCGGCGGGACCAGGTCGACGGGATCCTGCTGGGCCTCGGCGCGTACACGGGCGAGGTGATCGTCCGCAGGGCCGGTGGTGTGTGGGTGGACTTCGACGCCGCGCAACGGGAGCTGTTCCGTCAGACGGTCGGGGTGCGCATGCCCGACGGGCGGGTGTGGAATCCGCTCGGCAAGGTGGTCAACCGCTTCGAGTCGGGCCCCGAGGAGTCGGTGCAGCGGCTGTATCTCCTCATGCACGGCCGCTCGGGCCGGCGAAATGCCTTCTGCGGGTAGCCTGTTCGATTCCGCCGGTAGGAATCCTGTGACGTTTCTGTGGCCGCGGGCGCAGAACGGGAAGTAGGGGCGCCGCCCCTACGGGAGCACGGGCACGGCGGTAGTGCCGGAACAGGCGTTGATTAGGGAAGTGTTGGGCACGGGCGGGGAACAGCGCCGCAGGGAGATGTACGACGCCGAGCTCGGCGACGCCGTCGAGCGGGCCCAGCGGGGGGACGAGGAAGCATTCGCCGTCGCGTACCGGCTGGTGCAGCCCGGCCTTCTGGGCTATGTGCGCGGGCTGGTGGGCGACGACGCCGAGGACGTGACCTCCGACGCGTGGCTGGAGATAGCCCGCGATCTGGGACGGTTCCGCGGCGACGGTGCCGGGTTCCGCGGCTGGACCGCGATGATCGCCCGCAACCGCGCGCTCGACCATCTCAGGAAGCAGAAGCGGCGGCCCCGCACCACCCTGCTCGAACAGGACGTCCTCCAGTTGCCCGGTGGCCACGACACCGCCGCCGCGGCCCTGGAGACGCTCTCCACCGAAGCGGCGCTGGAGATCATCGGCACGCTGCCGCGCGAACAGGCCGAAGCGGTCCTCCTGCGGGTCGTGGTGGGTCTGGACGGAGCGGCGACGGCGCGCGTGCTCGGCAAGCGTTCGGGCGCCGTCCGCACCTCCGCGTACCGCGGACTCAAGAGACTGGCCGAGCAGTTGTCCCCGGGCGGGACGGGCGCTGTGACAAACAGGACGCGCCGTACGCTGAGGGATGAAGCATGAGAAACGAATCCCAGCGGCAGCCGAAGGCGCCGGAGACACCCGAACTCGCCGCGCTGCTCGCGGTGGCCCGGCGCGCGGAGACTCCCGACGCGGACGGCGAGCTGCGCGCGACCGCCGCCTTCGTGGCCGCGCGGGACGGGGGAGCCCACGCCGTGCGGTCCCCGTGGTGGCGGCGGCGCGACGACTGGCGTCCGGCGAAGGGGCGGCGAGGTGCGCGCCCGGCCCGGGTGATGGTCGGCGGGTTCGTGGCGGCGGTGACGCTCGGCGGGGTGGCGGTGGCCGCGGGCACCGGGGCGCTGCCGACGCCGTTCGGTGACGGAAGGAAGAGCGCGCCGGACTCCGTACGTACCCCGCACGGCGACCCGGCGACCCCCGGCGGCTACCGCTCGGGCGGGAGCGCTCCGGCGCCGGACGGAGACGGTACGGCGAAGAAGGCGACGGCCGCGCCCGGCCCCGCGGAACCGCCTTCACCCGGTACGGACGGGCGGCGGAACCATGCCGCGCTCTGCCGGCTGTACGCCAAGAACCGGGACAGCGGGAAGGCCACGGACTCCACCGCCTTCGCCCGTCTGGAGGCAGCCGCGGGCGGGGCGTCGGAGGCGGCCGTGACGGCCTACTGCGACGGGCTGCTCGGCCGGCCGGCACCGGGCCCGAAGGACGCCACGGGTGATCCGGGCGGCCAGGACAAGCCGAAGAAGAGCACGCAGGGCGGTGCGGGGAGCGAGGGCCCGGCCGGAGCCTCCGGCGGTGGCACCAGCGGGGCCGCGAGCGGCGGCAGGCGCGGACCGGACGGCGGCTGACCGGTTGCCGGACGGCCGGCGCCGGCTGTCCGGTTGCGGCTGACCGGCCCTCGGGCGGCCGGCGGGGAGCGGCCGCGACGGCTCGTGCGCGGCACGCGGAGAGGGGTGGGACGACGACCGGGGCCGCCACCCCCCACAGGAGAGGCCCCGGCCGTCTTCCACGAGGCCGCGGAACGGCCCCGTACTCATCTCAGCGTCGTGAGTGCGTTTTCTGTCACACCGCATGGTGTCGGCTGACTGTTGCGGGTTGTACAAGTCATGGACGCGGCACCGGGCGAGCACGTAGCGTGCTGAGTCGCGCAGAGTGGCGCAGCAGTGGTGACCAGCTGCGATTCATGACAGCAGGGCGGGTTGAGGGAGTGCTGGGGGACGACGCGGAGCTGACTGCCGCGGTGCTCGCGGCACAGGACGGGGACGAGGACGCCTTCCGTGCTGTGTACCGCGCTGTGCAGCCACGGCTGTTGGGCTACATACGGACACTGGTCGGGGACCCGGACGCCGAGGACGTGGCGTCGGAGTCCTGGCTGCAGATAGCCCGGGATCTCGACCGGTTCAGCGGTGACGCCGACCGCTTCAGAGGGTGGGCGGCCCGGATCGCGCGCAATCGCTCCCTCGATCACCTGCGGATGCGGAGCAGGCGCCCCGCGATCGGCGGTGACGAAACCGAACTGACGGGCAAACCGGCCGAATCCGATACGGCGGACGAGGCGATCGAGGCGCTGGCCACCGGCCGGGCCATGTCCCTCATCGCCCAGCTTCCCCAGGACCAGGCCGAAGCCGTCGTCCTGCGGGTCGTCGTCGGCCTCGACGCGAACAGCGCGGCGCAGACGCTCGGCAAGCGCCCCGGCGCCGTACGCACCGCGGCGCACCGCGGACTGAAGCGGCTGGCGGAGCTGGTGGGCGCGGACCACGGCGCGGAGGGTGAGCCGCCGGAAGGCGGCGCACCCGGCTCGGAGCTCGGAGCTGTACCCTCGCAGCGCCCGGCCCGCAACGGTGTGGCGGCCCCCGCCGGTGTTACCCACGGTGTGACGCATTCGCGTCCGTGGACGCAGAAGGACATGTGATGGCCGACGAGCGGTACGAGTGGCTCGACAAGGACGCGGCGGAGCAACTGCTCCGCGGCGAGCCGGTCGAACCCGCCGACGATCGCGCCCGTTCCGACGCCCTGCGGCTCGCCGCCGCACTGGATGCGGCCAGGACCCTGCCGCCCGCCGAGGGCGAACTGCCCGGCGAGACCGCCGTCCTCGCCGCGTTCCGCGAGGCGGCGCACACCCGTCGCACGAGCGGCGCCGGTGCGGGACGGGTCACCGCCGAGGCGCAGGACACCAGGGCCGGGCAGCCCGCCGCATGGCAGGACAGGCTTCCCTCCGTACGGATCGGGGGCGGGCGTCGGCCCGCCGGGCGCCGCCCGCGCTGGAGCCGTCCCGCCCGTTACGGCCTCGTTCTCTCGCTCGCGGGCTGCGCGCTCGGCGGGGTGGCGGTCGCCTCCGGCGCCGGCATGTTCCCCGGACCGTTCGGCGGCCAGGGCGCGCCGCTCCCGGCGGCCTCCGTATCGGCGGCGGCGACCCCGGACGAACTGGCCTCCGAACTCCCGCAGGACCGGGGCCCCTCCCTCACTCCGCCCGGCACGGACCCCGGCCCGCGCACCTCGGACCCGTCCGAGGGCACCACGCCGGGAAGCGGTCACAGCCGGCACGACGGCGACGACGGACCCACCGAAGGGCCGAGCACCGGCGACACCGGTCCGGACGGGCCCGGGGGCACGTGGCGTCCCGGGGACGTGGTTGGTGGGGACGACGCGTCCGAGCAACCGGGCGAGGCCGACACCGGCGAGGTGTACGAGAAGGCCGCCCAGGCGTGCCGGGAGTACCGCGAGGGCACGCTCGACCGGGCCGCCAGGCGGCGCCTCGTCGAGATGGCCAGGAGCGAGGACAACCTGGACCGGTTCTGTGCGCGCCTCGACGGCAAGGACGGCAAGGGCGGCGAAGGGGACAAGGACGACGAGGGCGGCAAGAACGGCGGTGCCGGGAGTCCCGACGGTGCCGACGGTTCCGGTGACGGTGGCGGTTCCGATTCCGGTGACGGTGGTGGTGGCGAACAGGGCGAGGGCGGCTCCGGATCGCTCCCGTCGATCTCGTTCCGCACGGCCCCGCTGTCCCCCGACGCGTCCCTCGACGCATCTCCCGAAGCGTCCCTGGACGCGGGCGCCGGCTCCGCTCCGGCGGCGTCCGTCACCTCCGCGCCGGCTTCCCGCTGAGACCCGTTCACCTCCCCGGGCGACCGCCCGGACCACAGGTGTGACATTTTTCGGCGGCCGGACGCAGTAGTGAGTGAGCCGACTGGTCATCGGCCGCGCAATGAGCCGGGGTTCCCCCCGTACCTTCGGCTCAGCGCATCTGGCGCGGGCGGGACACGTTCCCCCGGTCCCGCCCGCGCCTCTTCCCACCGCGCAGCCGTCCCCCGCTCACCAGTGGACGACGACCTTGTCGCCGTTCTTCACCTGGGCGAAGAGCGAGGCGATCTTCCCCTCGTCCCGGACGTTCACACAGCCGTGCGATGCGCCGCTGTAGCCGCGGGCCGCGAAGTCCGGGGAGTAGTGGACCGCCTGGCCGCCGCTGAAGAACATCGCGTACGGCATAGGGGTGTCGTAGAGCGTCGAGACGTGGTGGCGGGACTTCCAGTACACGGAGAACGTGCCCTCACGGGTGGGCGTGTACTGCGAGCCGAACCGCACGTCCATCGACGAGAGGACCTGTCCGTCGATCATCCAGGAGAGGGTCCGGCTGTTCTTGCTGATGCACAGGACGCGGCCCTTCACGCAGCGCTCGTCGGGCTTGGCCGCGGGGCGTTCGGTGGGCGGGGTCAGCTCGGAGGCCGTGGGCCTCCGCGTCATCGCGAGGAGCTTCTGCCAGGTGACGGTGTCGGTGTCGCCCGTGCGGGGAAGACCCCGCTTGCCCTGGAAGGACTGCACGGCGGTGACGGTGACGGGCCCGTAGTAACCCGTAGGGGTGCGGCCGAAGTGGCCGATCTGGCGGAGCCGGGCCTGGAGCTCCCGTACCTGCGTTCCCTGGGAGCCCGTCGCCATCAGGGCCTTCGGCCGCGGAGGCGCCTCGGTGCTCTTCGCCGGGGACGGCGTAGGTGAGGCCGTGGACGGGCTCGCGGCCGGGCCGCTCGCGCCGCTGCCCGGTTTCGCGTCGCTGGTGGCGCTCCACGTCGCCGGGGGCGACACCCGCTGGGCCCCGCCGGCCGTCTCCGGCGTGCAGCCGGTGGCCAGGGCGGTGACGGCGAGCATCCCGGCAACGACCGCCGCGGTGGTACGCGTCCGGCCGCCCTTCGCGTTCACGCTGGTTCGTCTCATCCTCTGCCCCCTGGGCTCGCCCACTGCTCCGGTGTCTCCTTGGACGGATTCCCGCTCTGCCCGGTTGCCGAATCCCGCACATGATGGGGAGCGTCGGTCGGGGACGGGGGGAAGGCCCTGTGAGCAAGGTCCCAGCCGGTGGCCCTCCGCCGCCCGCCCGGCCGCCGCTAAAGTCCGTCGCGAACCTCGATACCCCTGGCCGGCATGCACGGGAGGCACAGCACATGACACGTGAGTCCGAGTCGGGACTGCCCATCGAGCCGGTCTACGGACCGGACACCCTCGACGGCTGGGACCCGGCCGAGAAGCTGGGCGCGCCGGGCGCGTACCCCTTCACTCGTGGTGTCTACCCCAGCATGTACACCGGCCGTCCGTGGACGATGCGGCAGTACGCGGGCTTCGGCACCGCCACCGAGTCGAACGCCCGCTACAAGCAGCTGATCGCCAACGGCACGATGGGCCTGTCCGTCGCCTTCGACCTGCCCACCCAGATGGGGCACGACTCCGACGCGCCCCTCGCGTCGGGAGAGGTCGGCAAGGTCGGGGTCGCCATCGACTCGATCGACGACATGCGGGTGCTGTTCGGCGGGATTCCGCTGGACAAGGTCTCGACGTCGATGACGATCAACGCCCCCGCCTCCCTGCTGCTGCTCCTGTACCAACTGGTCGCGGAGGAGCAGGGAGTCCCGGCGGACAAGCTCACCGGCACGATCCAGAACGACGTGCTGAAGGAGTACATCGCCCGGGGCACGTACATCTTCCCGCCGAAGCCCTCCCTGCGGCTGATCGCCGACATCTTCAAGTACTGCCGGGCCGAGATCCCGAAGTGGAACACCATCTCGATCTCCGGCTACCACATGGCGGAGGCCGGTGCCTCGCCCGCGCAGGAGATCGCGTTCACGCTGGCCGACGGCATCGAGTACGTCCGTACGGCTGTCGCGGCCGGCATGGACGTCGACGACTTCGCGCCCCGGCTCTCCTTCTTCTTCGTCGCGCGGACGACGATCCTCGAAGAGGTCGCCAAGTTCCGTGCCGCCCGCCGGATCTGGGCGAAGGTGATGAAGGAGGAGTTCGGCGCGAAGAACCCCAAGTCGCTGATGCTGCGCTTCCACACCCAGACCGCGGGCGTCCAGCTCACCGCGCAGCAGCCCGAGGTCAACCTGGTGCGCGTCGCCGTGCAGGGCCTGGCAGCGGTCCTCGGCGGCACCCAGTCGCTGCACACCAACAGCTTCGACGAGGCGATCGCGCTGCCGACCGACAAGTCCGCCCGCCTGGCCCTGCGTACGCAGCAGGTCCTCGCGTACGAGACGGACGTCACCGCCACCGTGGACCCGTTCGCCGGTTCGTACGTCGTCGAGAAGATGACCGACGATGTCGAGGCGGCGGCCCTGGACCTCATGCTCAGGGTCGAGGACATGGGAGGCGCCGTCAGCGCGATCGAGCGCGGCTTCCAGAAGAACGAGATCGAGCGCAGCGCCTACCGCGTCGCGCTGGAGACGGACAGCGCGGAACGCGTGGTCGTCGGCGTCAACCGCTTCCAGCTCGACGAGGAGGAGCCGTACGAGCCGCTGCGCGTCGACCCGGCGATCGAGGCCCAGCAGGCGGCCAGGCTGGCGAGACTGCGCGCCGAACGCGACCGGGGCGCGGTGGACGCGGCCCTGCTGGAGCTGAAGAAGGCGGCGGCCGGCACGGACAACGTCCTCTATCCGATGAAGGACGCGCTGAAGGCACGGGCGACGGTGGGCGAGGTCTGCGACGCGCTGCGGGAGGTCTGGGGGACGTACGTCCCCACGGACGCGTTCTGAGCCGGCTGCTTCTGGGCCGGACGCTGAGCCGGACGCCCGCGCCGTGAGACCCCCGGACGGAGTGTCGTACCCCCGTGCGACACTCCGTTCATGCTGGGTGTCACCGATCTTCCGACCTATCTCGCCGGCCTGGTGCTGATCATTCTGCTGCCGGGGCCGAATTCGCTGTACGTGCTGTCCGTGGCCGCCCGCCGCGGCGTACGGACCGGCTATGTGGCCGCGGCCGGAGTCTGGACCGGGGACACCGTGCTGATGACCCTGTCCGCACTGGGCGCCGCCTCCCTGCTCCAGACGACGCCGCTGCTCTTCGCGCTCGTCAAGTACGCGGGCGCGGGCTATCTGACCTGGCTCGCCTTCGGCATGCTCCGGGCCGCCGTGTCCATGTGGCGCGACCGGCACCGGCGGGTGGAGGAGCTGACGGCGGAGTCCGAGGCGCCGGCGGCGGGCGCGGCGATGGAGCGGCCCTACCGCCGGGCCCTGGTCGTCAGCCTCTTCAACCCGAAGGCGATCCTGTTCCTGATCTCCTTCTTCGTGCAGTTCGTCGACCCGGGCTACGCCTACCCGGCGCTGTCCTTCCTGCTGCTGGGCACGCTGCTCCAGTTCGCCAGCTTCCTCTACCTCTCGATGCTGATATTCGGCGGCACCCGCCTGGCCGCCGTCTTCCGCCGCCGCAAGCGGCTGTCGGCCGGGGCCACTTCGGCGGCGGGCGTGCTGTTCCTGGGCTTCGCGGCGAAGCTGTCGTTCAGCAGCGTGTAGGCGCGGACCGGCGCCCCCGCCGCTCTCAGTGGTGCCAGGCCTTGCCGCCCACGTTGTGGATCATGCGCTGGAGGACCTTGAGGGCGGCGACGAACTCCTCGTCCGGGATGCCGGCGTGGATCTCCGCGCTCGCCCGGCCGACCCGTTCGTACGCCGCTCCGCGCAGCGCGTGGCCCGCGGCGGTGAGCCGCAGCCGGGTGGTGGTGTCCTCGGTGACCAGGCCCCGGTCGATGAGGGCGTCGATCTCCGGCTCCAGCGCGTCCCCGACGTGCAGATAGCCGCGGAGCATCGCGACCACCTCGGCGCGCGGCCGGCCCGCCTCGTCCGCGTCGACGAGCTGGTTGAGGACCCACCACGGGGGCTGGGTGAGACCGTGCTCGGCGAGCGCGGCGCGGATGTGGGTCACGGTGGCTTCGTGAGCGGCCCAGCTCCAGTAACCGATGGGCTGCCGTGCGAGTCCCGCGTCATCGTGTGAGTAGTCCATGTC
This sequence comes from Streptomyces sp. NPDC045968, assembly GCF_056430475.1. Classification (NCBI taxonomy): domain Bacteria; kingdom Bacillati; phylum Actinomycetota; class Actinomycetes; order Kitasatosporales; family Streptomycetaceae; genus Streptomyces; species Streptomyces sp. NPDC045968. The sequence goes on from NZ_JBWKLF010000008.1 coordinate 402,964, forward strand.
CCGAACCGTAAAAGCCCAAGCGGACTTGAGGTCAAGGCCCGCACGGTACGGCGCCCGACGTCCGGAGTCATACCGGCGTCGCCCAGAGTTCATCCCCTGTCGCATCAACGGCCACTCGGTCCTCGGCGCCCTTCATTAGCTTGGGCGGCTACATGATCGAAGGCGAGGGCCGGCGTGCCAAAACTGTCCGTTGTCGTACCGCTCCACAATGTCGCCCCGTACGCCGACACCACTCTGGGAAGTCTCGCCCGCAACACGGATTCGGACGTCGAGTTCCTGCTGGTGGACGACTGCTCCACGGACGGGACACCGTCCGTCATCGACCGCTGGGCCGGGCGGCTCCCGCAGGCCCGGGTCATCAGACACGACACGAACGTGGGCATCGCGGCCGCGCGCAACAGCGGGATCGAGGCCGCGAGCGGTGAGTTCCTCACCTTCCTCGACGGCGACGACTGGTACGCCCCGGGCCATCTGTCCCAGCTGCTGCGCGCCGCCGAGGAGCTGGACGTCGACTTCGTCCGCCACGACCACGTCCAGTCCACGGACACCACCCGCGTCATCCGTCGCGCACCCGCCCGCGTCCGGGACGAGGCGACCGACCCGCGGGCCGGGATCGCGTACCCCGACATGGAGACGATGGTCGACTACCCCTTCGTCTGGGCCGGGCTCTACCACCGCCGGCTCTTCGAGGACGGCGCCATGCGCTTCGACGCGGAACTGCGCACCGCCGAGGACCGCCTGTGGACCTGGCGGCTGCATCTGCGGGCGCGGAGCTATGCGGCGCTGGGGCTGTACGGGATCTTCTACCGGCGCGGGGTGACCACGTCCCTGACCCAGATCAAGGACTCCCGCCAACTGGACTTCTTCCCCGCCTACGACACCCTGCTCAGGGAACTCGCGCAGGACCGGGACGCGGAACTCCTGCTGCCCAAGGCGGTCCGTACGTACTGCGCGCTGATCGCCTTCCACGGCGAGCGCTCCACCGACTACGAGGCCGCGACCGCACGCCGGCTGAGACTCGCGTCGACCGGTGCCCTGCACCGCATGCCCCAGCAGGTGCTGGACGACACCCTGAACACGATGGACACCAAGCGCAGCACAGTGCTCCGGCGCCTGCGTGACAAGCAGAAGGCCGTCTGACCCATGCCCACGCGCACCCAGATCTTCCAGGTGTCGACCCTGTACGGGGCCGCCACGCTCGCCGCCGCGCTCGACGCGGGACAGTTCGGACCACCGTCGGACAGCCGCCGCATCCTGCTGGTGTGCAACAACGCGGCCGTCCCGGAGACGACTCCCGGCCCGGACGAGTTGCGTGGGTACGACCGCATCGCCGCCCGCTTCGACACCGTCATCAGCTGGAACGAGGCGATCCGCCCGTACCACCCCAACGGCTGGGGCCCGCGCGCCGAGGAGACCGTGCTCTGGCAGCGCGCCTTCCGGCTGGCCTGGGACCTGGGAGAGGGGCCCGTCGAACTGGCCCTGGAATCCATCCAGGTCAACCCCGCCCGCGCACTCGCCGCGATCTTCTCCGAGAGCCCGCTGCACGTGTACGCGGACGGCCTCATGAGCTACGGGCCGACCCGCAACAAGCTGCCGCTGTCCCTGGGCTGCCGCATCCGGCGCGTCCTCCACCTCGACCTGGTCCCCGGACTCAGGCCGATGCTCCTGTCCGAATTCGACGTGGAGCCCGAGCTCGTCCCCGCGGACGCCATGCGCAAGGTCCTCGGTGAGATCGCCGGGTCCGCGGACGGCGACCCGCAGCTCACCGAGGTGGTGGCCCAGGCACCCACCGCCGTACTGCTGGGGCAGTACCTCGCCGCGCTCGGCATCCTCACCGCCGAGGAGGAGGAGGACCTGCACATCCGCATGCTGCGGGGCGCGGCCAGGGCCGGCCACACGTCGATCCTCTTCAAGCCGCACCCCACCGCCCCCGCCCGCTACTCCGAGGCGCTGGACGGCGCGGCGGCCGCCACCGGGGTCCGGCTCACCACGATGAACACCCCGCTGCTGGCCGAGACCCTCTTCGAACGGTGCGCGCCCACCCTCGTCGTCGGCTGCTTCTCCACCGCGATGCTCACGGCCGCGGCGTACTACGGCATTCCCGTGGCCCGCGTCGGCACGGGCCCGCTGCTGGACCGCCTCACCCCGTACGAGAACAGCAACCGGGTGCCGCTGACGATCGTCGACCACCTCGTCCCCGACCTGGAGCAGCACGCCGCCGACGGGGTGCCCGCCCTGCCCGGCAGCGCGCCGGACACCCTCGCCCCGCTGGTCCGCACGGTCGGCTACTGCATGCAGTCCCGCCTCCACCCCGGGCTGCGGGCCGAGGCCGAGGCATGGCTGCGGGAGCGGCTGGACAGCGGCACACAGCACTACTTCAAGCGGCGCCGCCTCGGAAAGCTGTCGCTGCCCGGCGGCAGCGTCCAGGGCGCCGCGGTCCGACTGCGCCAAACCGCCCGGCGTACCCGTGCCGGCCTCGGCTTCTGAGGGCTCCGATGTCATCCACCGTCCCCCTGACCACCGTGACCCCGGAAGCCGCCGCGGCCGGCCGGCCGGAGCGTGAACACCGGTACGACGTCGACCTGATCAGGCTGCTGGCCTCCGTGGGAGTGATCCTCTGCCATTCCGGTTCCGCCTTCATGGACGCCGTGGGGCGTACGGAGGCGGGTGGCCCGGGCGTCTACTGGGCCGGGATCGTCGGCGACTCCGCCAGCCGGTTCGCCGTGCCCGTCTTCTTCGCGATCGCCGGCTGGGTGGTCCTGGTCGGCGCCCCGCCGAAGGACGGCAGGCGGCTGCGTCAGCGGATCGTGCGCATCCTCGTACCGCTCGGCGCGTGGACGGTGATCTACCTCGCCTGGGGCAGGTGGCGCGGTACGAACGACGGCCCGGTCGGCGAGCTGGCACGGGACGCGCTGTTCGGCTCGGTCCGGCCCGCGTTCCACCTCTGGTACCTGTACGCCTACGTGCCGGTCATCCTGCTGCTGGCGTTCGTCGTGATGGTGAGGTCCGGGAAGCGGCCGTGGGGTCTCGGCGCCGCCCTGCTGGGCCTGGCGCTCGCCCCGGTGTTCCTCGGTGACGTGGGCCGGCTGACCGGCTGGGACATGCCCCGGCTCGGCTGGACGTTCGCCCCGTACCAGCTCGTGTACGCGGTCGCGGGCGCGCTCCTGGTGGCCCTGCCGGCCGGGGCGGCGGGCCGGTGGCGCGCGCTGTGGGCCCTGCCGGTGGTGGCGGGGTTCGCGGGGGTGGTCTGGTACCAGCACGACATCCACTACGCGATTCCGTACGGGAGCCTGTTCGTCGCCCTGTTCACGGGCGGCGTGCTGATGTCGCTGCACCGGCTGCGGATTCCCGGGCGGCTGCGCCCGCGTCTGGTCCGCCTGGGCAACGCGTCGTTCGGCGCCTATCTGGTCCACCTGCTGATGCTCACCGCGCTGTCGCGGTGGTTCGTCTCCGACGGCCTCGGGACGGCCGCGGCAGCCGCCGCCCTCGTCGGGCTCGTCGCCGCGACCACGCTGCTGTCCTTCGGAGCCGCCCTGCTCTGGGGCCGTCTGGGCCTGACCCGCCTGCTGGGCTGAGCCCATGACGCACGGAAGCCGGGCCCGCGCTCAGCGGCGGGCCCGGCTTCCGTGTGCTCAGCGCCGGACGGTCCGCCCCAGCCGGCGCGCCCGTACCGCCGCCCGGCGCAGGGCCGGGTTACGGGAGAGGGCGGCGAGCCTGCCGGGCAGACCGCCGGGGAGGCCGAGCACCGTCAGCCTGCGGCGCGGGAAGAGCGCCTGCTCGGCGGGGGTGATGCCGTCCGCGAGATACGCGGTGGCGGCGGGCCGCAGCCCGGCATGGACACGGGGCTGCATCACGAACCCGAGAGCGGTGACGAGCCGGTCCGGATTCCCGGGCGTCCGGGTGAGCCCCGCTCCCAGCTCCGGCAGCAGGGTGTGGGCGAGGACCACCGGGACGCGGCCGCTGTTCTCGAAGGGCGTGAGGCGTTCCAGCGCCTCCCGCGTTCCGGTGCACGCGACGTCGAGACCGTACAGCTGCCGCGCGGTGAAGAGTGCGGGGGAGGAGCGGCCCACCACGAGCGCGGGCCGCAGCTGCTCGAACAGCGCCTCCACGAGCACGGACGGATCGAGCACGGTCAGTTCCACGCCCAGCCGTTCGGCCTCCGCTTCGAGGGGGCCCCTCCGGTGGGCCGGCGCCGCGGGATGCGGCGCGAGGACGAGGCTCCGGTGACCGAGGCCGACGGCGCCGCGCAGCATCCGAAGATGCGGCTCCTCCTCCTCGGGCCCGGGGCCCGGGAGCGCCGAGAGGCCCTCGCCGATGAGGAGTGCCGGGGCGCGGTACGGAACGTTGGGCGCGGGCGAGGCAGCTCCGGCCTTCCGGACGACCGCGCGGAAGGCGTCGTCCGGGATGACCTCGGCGGCCACGCCGAACTCCGTCAGCAGCAACGGCCGCACACCGGGCACCAGGCCCAGGTGCAGGAGCCGGCGCACGCGGGTGCCCAGCAGCGGGTCGAGTCTGCTTCCGGTGGGCCCGTAGCCCGACAGCCCGTCCTCGTACACATGCACGGGTGCGCCCAGGAAGATGCCGGTGACGGCGGTGGCAGGTCTGCCCTCGATGGACTCGACCGTCAACTCCACGTCCTCGTTCCCGAGTTGCCACAGCCGGCGCAGGTGGCGTTCCCACAGGGGGGCGTCGCCGGGCCGGGGGGACCAGCCCGACGGGTGGAACGGCGCGATCGCCTCGTTCCAGGAGAGCACCTCGTCGAAGCGGTCGCGAAGGGCGTCGAATCCGGGCAGTTCGTCGAGGGAGGGGCTGACCTCCGGCACGGCGGCGTGGTTGCCGACGAGGAGTATCCGCCGGCCTGAGGGGCGGAAGCGGTCCGCGTCGATGGCGGCGGCCAGGACGGCCGCACCACGCAGGGTGGAGGCGCAGAAGATCTGAGTGGTCATGCCGCCGCACCCGTGCCCGTGGTGGGACGGCGGCGCAGCCGCCGCAGCCGTGAAGCCCTGTCGATGCCCATGGAGTCGATCGTCTCTTCCAGAAGGTCCTGCGGCATTCGGCGCAGGGCGGCGGCGCTCATCGACCGCAGCGCGCGGGCCACGCCGGGTTCGAGTGCGGACGTGGTGCCCAGATGGTGGGATATGACCGCGCAATACGTACGCACCGCCTTCGGCAGAAGCGTTTCCGCTTCCCGGTCCTGTGCGGTCTCCTCGATTACCTGGTCGAAGGCGCGAATGAAATCGAGCTGCCGCATATCCCCGATCTGGGTGAGGGATGAGGCGACTCCGCGCCGGTAGAAGACCCCGAGCAGTCCGACGGCCGCGAAGGAGTCCGCCTCGCGGTGCAGCCGCCAGATCCACGGCCGGTCCTCGGCGGTGCGCAGCCCGTCCGTGAAGTGGATCAGTCCGCGGTCGACCAGGCGGCGGTGGTAGACGCCGGCCCAGGCGTACGGATAGTCGACGCAGGTGGTGCGACCGGCCGGGAGGATGGCCTCGCGCGGATGCATCCGCACCTCCCGCAGACCGTGCGGAACTCTGCGTACGGAGCGGGACTTGCCGGTGCACTGCACATGGTCGGTGCGCAGGAAGTCGCAGTCCAGGCGGTCCATCGCGGCGACCAGGCCGGCGCAGTGACCGGGGGCCAGCCAGTCGTCGCCGTCGAGGAAGGTGACGTACTCGCCCCTCGACGCGTCGAGGCCGGTGTTGCGGGCCGTCGCCAGACCCTGGTTCCGCTCGTGCCGTCTCAGCACCACCCCGGGGATCTCCTCCCGCGCGCGGCGCAGGAGGTCCGCCGTCCCGTCGGTCGAACAGTCGTCGACGAGGATGAACTCGAAGTCCTCCCGGGCATTGGCCCGCAGGCTTCTGAGGGTGTCGGGCGCGTATGTCTGCACGTTGAAGAACGGCACGATGACGGAGAGCTTGACCACCCGCATCACGCTAGGGCGGGCCCCGGCATGTGCCCTGTCCCCAGCGAAGATGCTGAGTGAACGGCGAATGTCGGAATGGTGAACCAGGTTGATTCCAAAGGAATTCCGGGTCCGGAACGGCCATTTCCCGGGGTGATTCGCCAACCGTCGGTGGGCTGTTAACCATTTGTTGCCGCCACGTTGGGCCCCTCCTCGGAATGCCTTCCTAACTTCTAGGACGTGCCCCCACGTACCAGCAATTCGGCCGATCCGGCCGTAACCGCCCCCGACGGCAGTACGGCGCTCCGCGTAGCCGTACTCGCCGACTCCGACACCCGGTGGAAATGGGGCGCGCTCACCGCGCGCCGCCTCACCACCGGCACCGGCGCGTCGCTCGCACCCGAACGCCCCGTCGAGGTCAGCGGACTGCTGCTGCGCGGCCGTGCCACGCCCACCCCCCGGCAGCTCGCCGAGGTGGGCGAGGTGGGCATCGACGCCGCTCGCGTACGAGAGGTGACGGCGGTCGAATTCCTGCACGCGGTGCGGGACGAGGGGTACGACCTCGTCGTCCTCGCCCTTGTCGGGGGCGCGGTCCAGGCGATGCTGCACGGGCTCGCCGCGCTGGACCTGCCCCGCAGGCCCGTGATCGTCACCGGTTATGTGGGGGTCGTCTACGAGAAGCTCGCGGACGGACTCCTCCTGCGCCACGGCGCCGATGTCGTCCTCGCCAACTCCCGCCACGACGCGGAACGTTTCCGCGCGGTGTACGAGGGGGTGGGCGCCGACGCCTCGGCCGTCACGGAGGCCGCCCTGCCGTTCCTCGGCGGCGCGCCGCACCAGCCGGAAGAGGGCCGCGACACCGTCGTGTTCGCCGCCCAGCCCTCCGTACCGGCATCCCGCGCCGACCGTACGTACCTGCTGCGCAGGCTCGTCGAGCACGCCCGGCTGCACCCCCGCCGCGAGGTGCTGCTGAAGCTGCGCTCCAAGCCGGGCGAGCACACCACGCACATCGAGGAGCTGCCCTACCAACGGCTGGCGGAGCGGCTCCCGGGTGGCCTCCCGCCCAACTTCCGTCTGGTGTACGGGCACATGGGCGAGGTCCTGGACCGCACCGACCTGCTGGTCACCGTCTCCTCGACGGCCGCGCTCGAATCCCTGCACCGGCGGATTCCGACCGCCGTCCTCTCCGACCTCGGCGTCCGCGAGGCGCTCGGCAACCACCACTTCATAGGCTCCGGACTCCTCACCTCCTGGGACCGGCTGGACGGCGGATTCCGGCCCCGGCCCGACGAGGAGTGGCTGGCCGGCCAGGGCGTCGCCGCCGACGGCACGTACGCCACGGCGTACGACACCGCGAGGGCAGCGGTCACCGCCCTGCTCGCACGCGGCCAACTCCCGGCCCTCGCCCCCTACTACACGCCCGCCACCGCCCCGGGATACCTCCCCGGCATCCTCGCCCGCCACCACCTGGGCCCCGACGGCCATCCGCTGCCGGGCGCGGCGACGCCCAGGGAGACCGGCGGTGTCAGGGGAGCGGTGCGCGAAACCGTACGCAACGCGGCACGCGGGGCCTACCGGCAGGGCGTCCAGCGCGTCGCCCCGGTGATCCGCCGGATGGGCGAGCTGTGACCGGGCGCCGCGCGAACTCCCCTGCCGGGACCGGGCGCACCGCGGACACCCACGCCGAGACCACCACTTCAGGAGCTGCCATGACGCCGACCCCGACCCCGTCCCCGGCACCGACCGTGCTCGCGGTGATCCCCGCCCGCGGCGGCTCCAAGGGCGTCCCCGCCAAGAACCTCGCCCAGGTCGGCGGCGTCCCCCTGGTCGCCCGTGCCGTACGCGCCTGCCTCGGCTCCGCCGAGGTCACCGACGTCGTCGTCACCACCGACGACCCGGCCATCGCGGAAGCGGCAGCGGAAGCGGCCGCCGCGCTCGGCGAAACCGCCCGGCTGCACTGCGTACAGCGCCCCGCGGCCATCGCCGGGGACACCGCGACCAGCGAGGCCGCGGTCCTGCACGCGCTCGACAGCTACGAGGAACGGCCCGGCCGGACGGCGGACGTGGTCCTCCTGGTGCAGTGCACCAGCCCCTTCGTCACCCGCGAGGACATCGACGGTGTCGCCGCCGCGGTCGCCCACGAGGGCGCCGACACGGCCGTCACCGTCGCCCCCTTCCACGGCTTCGTCTGGCGCGACGGCCAGGCGGTCGAGGACGACACCTACGGCGTCAACCACGACAAGGCCGTACGCCCCCGCCGCCAGGACCGCCCCCAGGACCTGCTGGAGACCGGCGCCGCGTACGCCATGGACGTGACGGGCTTCCGCACCCACCGCCACCGCTTCTTCGGCCACACCGCGCTGGTGCGCACCGACCCGGCCCGGGTGCTGGAGATCGACGACCCGCACGACCTGGCCCGCGCCCGTGCCCTCGCGCCGCTCCTGGACCCCTCACCGCTGCCCACCCGTGAGGACATCGACGCCGTCGTCCTCGACTTCGACGGCACGCAGACCGACGACCGGGTCCTCATCGAGTCCGACGGGCGCGAGACGGTCGCCGTCCACCGGGGCGACGGCCTGGGCATCGCGGCCCTGCGCAAGGCGGGCCTGCCGCTTCTGATCCTCTCCACGGAACAGAACCCGGTCGTCGCCGCCCGCGCCCGCAAGCTCCAGGTCCCCGTCCTGCACGGCATCGACCGCAAGGACGAGGCACTCAAGCAGTGGTGCGAGGAGCAGTCCATCGCCCCCGAGCGCGTCCTCTACGTCGGCAACGACGTCAACGACCTGCCCTGCTTCGGCCTCGCGGGCTGGCCCGTCGCCGTCGCGAGCGCCCACGACTCGGTACGCGCCGCGGCGCGCGCCGTCACGACCACACCCGGCGGGTTCGGCGCCATCCGCGAGATCGCGGCCTGGCTCCTGGGCCCCACCCTCACCACCACCCCTGTCTCCACCCCCACCAAGTAAGGAACGCACCACCATGAGCAACCCCTCCCGTCTGCGCACCCTCGGCACCCGCACCGCGGGCCCCGGCCGCCCCGTCTACGTCACCGGCGAGATCGGCATCAACCACAACGGCGACCTCGACAACGCCCTCGCGCTGATCGACGTGGCCGCCGAAGCCGGCTGCGACGCCGTCAAGTTCCAGAAGCGCACCCCGGAGATCTGCACCCCGCGCGACCAGTGGGACATCGAGCGCGACACCCCCTGGGGCCGGATGACGTACATCGACTACCGCCACCGCGTCGAGTTCGGCGAGGACGAGTACCGCACGATCGCCGACCACTGCGCCAAGCGCGGCATCGACTGGTTCGCCTCCCCGTGGGACACCGAGGCCGTCGCCTTCCTGGAGAAGTTCGACGTCCCGGCCCACAAGGTGGCCTCCGCCTCCCTCACCGACGACGAGCTGCTGCGCGCCCTCCGCGCGACCGGCCGCACGATCATCCTCTCCACCGGTATGTCGACCCCGCGCCAGATCCGCCACGCCGTGGAGGTCCTGGGCTCGGACAACATCCTGCTCTGCCACGCCACCTCGACGTACCCGGCGAAGGCGGAGGAGCTCAACCTCCGCGTGATCAACACCCTCCAGCAGGAGTACCCCAACGTCCCGATCGGCTACAGCGGCCACGAGACGGGCCTCCAGACCACGCTGGCCGCCGTCGCCCTCGGCGCCGCGTTCGTCGAGCGCCACATCACCCTCGACCGCGCCATGTGGGGCTCCGACCAGGCCGCCTCCGTCGAGCCGCAGGGCCTGACCCGCCTGGTCCGCGACATCCGCACGATCGAGGCCTCCCTCGGCGACGGTGTCAAGAAGGTGTACGAGTCGGAGCTCGGCCCGATGAAGAAGCTCCGCCGCGTCACGGGCGTCGTCGCCGAGAGCGACACGGCCGCCGAGCCGGTCGCGGTCTGAGCGCCGACCGGTGAACCTCGCCTTCGTCGAGAGCCCGGTCCAGCTCCTGAACGTCCTGGAGTGGACCCACGCAAGGGGAGGACCCGACGCGACCGCCACCACGGTCGTCGTCCTCCCCCCGGTCGACCCGATGTCGCGCGGTCAGCTGCGCCGGATGGCAGAGCTGGCCCGCGACGAGGGCATCACCGTCCGATGGCAGGAGGCGCGCGGCGACGCCGGCGCGCCTCTGAAGACCCTGCGCGCCCTGGCGGGCCTCGTCCGCCGGGCCGAGCACATCGTCATCGGCGACCCGTTCTCCCGCTATGTGCAGCTGCTCCTCACGATGGTCCGCGCCCGGCGCCTCACGGTGGTCGACGACGGCACGGCCACCATGGAGTTCGTGGCCCAGCTGGCCCGGGGCGAACGCCTCGTGCGCTGGCACCGCCGGGGTGGCAGCAAGGGCCCGCGCGAACTGGTCCTGGCCCCGGTCACGGCCGCCGCCCGCCGCCGCTTCACCCCCTCGGCGACCCACACGGTCGAGGTGTTCACCGCGATGCCGGTCGAGGCTCCGCCCGGCATCGTGATCACCCCGAACACCTTCGGCTGGACCCGCGCGCGCTTCGGCCCGCCCCTGATCACCCGCGGCGCCGACCTGGTCGGCACCTCCCTGGTCGAGACGGGCGTGGTCGACCCGGTCCCGTACCAGGAGGCCGTCCTCGCCCTGGCCCGCGCCCACAACGCCACCCGCTACTTCGCGCACCGCCGTGAGTCCGCGGAGAAGCTCCACGCCCTGGAAGCCGCCACCGGCCTGGAGATCGTCCGCCCGGACCTCCCCCTGGAACTCATCGCCCGCCGCGGCCCGATCGGCCACACGGTCCTGAGCTTCCCCTCCACGGTGGTCCACACCCTCCCCCTGGCCCTGGCGGGCACGGGAGTGAAGGTCGCGGTCTGCGACATCGCCCCGGAATGGCTCCGCGAATCGGCGTCACCCCGCGCGCACGGCTTCCTGAGCGGGGTCACGGAGACCGCTCGCGACGTCCAGCGCCTGGCACCCTGGCGGGTCACCTCGACAGCGCTGGGGGAGGCCTGAGACGCCGAGGGCGCCCGCTGAGGGGCGTCCCGGGCGCCGAACGGGCGCAGGAGCTTACCCACCCCCATCTCACGCCACACGCCGCCGCACCATCTTTTGTTCCTCTATGCGGCTGAAGTTTTGTTGATCTGTGGTCAGTTGAGGGGCAAGGGGCTCTACCCTTCAACAGGTGAACCAGTTGAAGTCCCGCGCGTCCCACTCCGATGCCGAGCTCTCCGGGGGAGCGGCCCAGGCCGGTGCCCTGCCGGGGGCCCTGTCCGACGAGCTCCGGCTGGAGCTCATCGCGTTCCGGCGTGATCTGCACATGCACCCGGAGCTCGGCAACCAGGAGTTCCGTACGACCGCCGCCATCAAGGCCCGGCTGGAGGCGGCCGGGCTCGCGCCCCGGGTGCTGGAGACCGGGACCGGGGTGATGTGCGACGTCGGTACGTGGGACGGCGTACGGCCCATGCTGGCGTTGCGCGCGGACATCGACGCGCTGCCCATCCCGGACACCAAGGCGGGCGTCTCCTACCGGTCCACCGTGCCCGAGCGGGCGCATGCCTGTGGGCACGACATCCACACCGCCACCGTCCTCGGGGCGGGCCTCGTGCTGGCCGGGCTCGACCGCCAGGGGCTCCTGCCGAACGCCGTCCGGCTGATCTTCCAGCCGGCCGAGGAGGTGCTGCCCGGCGGCGCGACCGACGCGATCGGGGCCGGAGTGCTGGAAGGCGTCGGCCGGATCATCGGAGTGCACTGCGATCCACGGGTCGACGTCGGCAGGATCGGGCTCCGGGCCGGGGCCATCACCTCCGCCTGCGACCGGCTGGAGGTGTCCCTGGACGGGCCCGGCGGGCACACCGCCCGGCCGCACCTGACCACCGATCTGGTCACCGCCGCGGCCAAGGTGGCCACCGAGGTGCCCGCGCTGCTCGCGCGCCGGGTGGACGCGCGCTCCGGGCTCGCCGTCACCTGGGGGCGGCTGGAGACCGGTCACGCCTGCAACGTGATCCCGCAACACGCCGAGATGTCCGGAACGGTCCGCTGTCTGGATCTGGCCGCCTGGCGGGCGGCGCCCGACCTGGTGCACGCGGCGATCGACGAGGTGGCCGGAATGTACGGGGCCAAGACCGTGATCGAGTACGTGCGCGGCGTGCCGCCCGTCGTGAACGACGCGTCGGCGATCGATCTCCTCGGCGCCGCGATGACGGAACGACGTGGGTCGTATGCGATCGAGGACACCGAGCAGAGCCTCGGCGGAGAGGATTTCTCCTGGTACCTGGAGCACGTTCCGGGCGCGATGGCACGGCTCGGGGTACGCACCCCCGGAGATACGCGCGGCCTCGACCTGCACCGGGGAAACTTCGACGCGGACGAGGAGGCGATCACGGTCGGAGTGGAGCTCTTCACCGCCGCCGCGTTGCTCGATGGCAACCGCACGTAACCGGACAGGCCACCTCCTGTTCGCGACGATCCGATAACGGCTTCCGTACAGGTCCTTATCTGACATCTACGCGCGTTACGATCGCGGCGAAACCAGCGCCGGAAGAGGCGCTTCGGTCAGGTTTGAAGGAGCCTTCCCTTGCGCCGGGTATCCAAGTTTGCTGTCGCGTGTTCTGTCACCGCGGCCCTCGCCTTCACCGCCACCGCGTGTGGCGAGTCCTCCACCGAGGACACTGGCTCCGACAAGGACCAGATGAAGATCGGCATGGCCTACGACGTCGGCGGCCGTGGCGACAACTCGTTCAACGACTCCGCGGCCCGCGGCCTGGACAAGGCCAAGGCCGAGTTCGACGCCGAGACCAAGGAGCTCACCGCCAAGACCGGTGAGACCCCCGCCGACCGCGAGCAGCGCCTGCAGTCGCTCGCCGAGGGTGGCTACAACCCGGTCATCGCCGTCGGCTTCGCCTACCAGGCGGCCGTCGACAAGATCGCGGCGAAGTACCCGGACGTCAGCTTCGGCCTGGTCGACTCGGTCGCCGAGGCGAAGAACGTCGACAACATCGTCTTCACCGAGGAGCAGGGCTCCTACCTCGCCGGTGTCGCGGCCGCGCTGAAGTCCAAGGACGGCCAGATCGGCTTCATCGGCGGTGTCGACCTTCCGCTGATCAAGAAGTTCGCCGCGGGCTTCCAGCAGGGCGTCCTGGAGACGAACCCGAAGGCCAAGGTGCAGATCCAGTACCTGTCCACGGGCTCGGACCTGTCCGGCTTCGGCAGCCCCGACAAGGGCAAGGCCGCCGCCAAGGGCATGCTCGACAAGGGCGCGGACGTCATCTTCGCCGCCGCGGGCGGCTCCGGCGCCGGTTCCATCGAGGCCGTCGCGGGCAAGAAGGGCGCCTGGTCCATCGGCGTCGACTCCGACCAGGCCAAGGACCCGGCCCTGTCGAAGTACGCGTCCACGATCATGACCTCGGTCGTCAAGAACGTCGACGCCGGTGTCTACGACCTGGCCAAGTCCGTCAAGGACGGCAAGCCGCTGACCGGCACGCAGACGTACTCCCTCGCCAAGAACGGCGTCAGCCTGACCACCACGGGTGACCACCTCAAGGACATCCAGGCGGAGCTCGACGAGGCGAAGAAGAAGATCGTCGACGGCACCATCAAGGTCAAGACCACCGTCTGACCAGCCCGTTGATTCGGGGCCCGGTGAAGCGGCTTCGGCCGCTCCGCCGGGCCCCGGTCGTGTACGGGGACGTCCATGGGCGTCTCCTGCGCCACCTGCCGCCAGGTGGCCAACGATTCGGTGGCGCTACGCGCGTAGCGTGCGTGGGGCACGGTATTTTTCGCCACGCCCCCCGCACCGACCCGTCCTGATCCCGCCGACGTACCCAGTCACCGCCCCCGCCCTCCGCTCCTGCCAAGGAGAGTGCGCCATCAAAGCGTCCAGCAGTCCTCATGCCGTCGAGCTCCGCGGCATCACCAAGCGATTCCCCGGAGTCGTGGCCAACCACGACATCGACATCACCGTGAGCCGCGGCACCGTGCACGCCCTCGTCGGCGAGAACGGCGCCGGCAAGTCCACCCTGATGAAGATCCTGTACGGCATGCAGAAGCCGGACGAGGGCACCATCGCGGTGGACGGCGAGCAGGTCTCGTTCAGCAACCCGGGTGACGCCATCGACCGCGGCATCGGCATGGTGCACCAGCACTTCATGCTCGCCGACTATCTGACCGTCCTGGAGAACGTCGTACTCGGCTCCGAGAAGCTGCACGGCATCGGGGACCGGGCCCGCGCCAGGATCAAGGAGATCTCCGACGCGTACGGCCTCGGCGTCCGCCCTGACGCCATGGTCGAGGACCTCGGCGTCGCCGACCGCCAGCGCGTGGAGATCCTCAAGGTCCTCTACCGCGGCGCGCGCACGCTGATCCTCGACGAGCCGACCGCCGTCCTCGTACCGCAGGAGGTCGACGCGCTCTTCGACAACCTCCGCGAACTCAAGGCCGAGGGCCTCACCGTCATCTTCATCTCGCACAAGCTGGGCGAGGTGCTCTCCGTCGCCGACGAGATCACCGTCATCAGGCGCGGTACGACGGTGGGCACAGCCGACCCCGCGCACACCACGACCAAGCAGCTCGCCGAGCTGATGGTCGGCAGCGAGCTGCCGTCGCCGGAGACCCGCGAGTCCACCGTCACCGACGTGCCCATGCTGACCGTCGACGACCTGCGGCTGACCGCCACCGACCCGGACGGGGTGGTGCGTGCCGTGCTCGACGGCGTCTCCTTCACCATCCACAAGGGTGAGGTGCTGGGCATCGCGGGCGTCGAGGGCAACGGCCAGTCCGAACTGGTCGACGCCATCATGGGCATGCGCACCCTCGACGCCGGTGTCCTCACGCTGGACGGCGCGGACATCTCCCACGCCGCCACCCGCAAGCGCCGCGAGGACGGCATGGCGGTCATCCCCGAGGACCGCCACCGGCACGGTCTGCTCCTGGAGGCCCCCCTCTGGGAGAACCGCATCCTCGGTCACGTCACCGAGCGCCCCAACAGCAAGGGCGCCTTCCTCGACCTGAAGGCGGCCCGCGCCGACACCGAGCGGATCGTGCGCGAGTACGACGTCCGTACCCCCGGCATCGAGGTCACCGCGGCCTCGCTCTCCGGCGGCAACCAGCAGAAGCTGATCGTCGGCCGCGAGATGAGCCACAGCCCCAAGCTGCTGATCGCCGCCCACCCCACCCGTGGTGTGGACGTCGGCGCGCAGGCGCAGATCTGGGACCAGATCCGCGAGGCGCGCCGCGAGGGCCTGGCGGTGCTGCTCATCTCCGCCGACCTCGACGAGCTGATCGGGCTCTCCGACACGCTGCGCGTGATGTTCCGGGGCCGGCTGGTCGCGGACGCCGACCCGGCGACGATCACCCCCGAGGAGCTCGGCTCCGCCATGACGGGCGCGGCGAGCGGACACCTGGAAGCCCCGGCCGGGGACGGCGATCCCGCCGCACCCGGTGCGGACGACACCCGCGCCGTGAACGACCCCGACGGGGGAGAGGACCGATGAAGAAGTTCGACAAGGAGCGGCTGCTCCTGGGGATCGCGGCCCCGCTGCTCGCGATCGTGGTCGCCTTCCTGGTGACCGCGCTGGTCCTGGCCGCGACGGGCAAGGAACCGTTCAACGCCTTCGGCATCATGTTCGACTACGGCATGAAGTCGGACAGCCAGGTCTACATCCTGAACAAGGGCACGACCTACTACCTCGCGGGTCTCGCGGTGGCCGTCGGCTTCCGGATGAACCTGTTCAACATCGGTGTCGACGGGCAGTACCGTCTCGCCGCCTTCTTCGCCGCCGCCCTCGGCGGCGCGCTGACCCTGCCCGGCGCCCTCCAGATCCCGCTGATCATCCTCACCGCGATGATCGTCGGCGCGATGTGGGCCGGTATCGCCGGTGTCCTGAAGGTCACCCGCGGTGTCAGCGAGGTCGTCTCGACGATCATGCTGAACGCCATCGCGACGGCGATCATCGGCTATCTGCTCCAGCAGGGCCGGCTCGGCCACCTCGACAAGGCCGGCACGAAGATCTCGACCACTCCGATCCCGGAGTCGTCGCACTTCTTCGAGTTCCCGACCACACCCACCCCGATCTGGGGCTTCATCGTCGTCGCGGTGGTGGCGGGCGTCGCCTACTGGTTCGCGCTCTCGCGCACCCGGTTCGGCTTCGACCTGCGGACCGTCGGCCAGTCCGGCTCGGCCGCCGAGGCCAGCGGCGTCAACGTGAAGAAGATGGTCGTCACGTCGATGCTCATCTCCGGCGCGATGGCCGGCCTGATCGGCATGCCGACGCTGCTCAACGACAGTTTCGAGTACAGCGGCGACTTCCCGGTCGGCATCGGCTTCACCGGTATCGCCATCGCACTCCTCGGCCGTAACCACCCGATCGGCATCGCCCTCGGCGCGCTCCTGTGGGCCTTCCTCGAACGCGGCACCGGAAAGCTCGAGTTCGAGGGGTACGACAAGGAGATCGTCGGCGTCATCCAGGGCGTCATCGTCCTGTGCGTCGTCATCGCCTACGAAGTCGTCCGCCGCTACGGCCTCAAGCGCCAGCAGAGCAAGGTCGGCGCGGAACTCGCCGCACAGGCCGCCCGTAACTCCGACCAGCAGGAGGTGTCGGCG
Organism: Streptomyces sp. NPDC045968; assembly: GCF_056430475.1. NCBI lineage: Bacteria > Bacillati > Actinomycetota > Actinomycetes > Kitasatosporales > Streptomycetaceae > Streptomyces > Streptomyces sp. NPDC045968. Next base: position 419,425 of record NZ_JBWKLF010000008.1, read on the forward strand.
TGACCGCCACGGCGACTTCCACCCCGCCGCCCGCAGCCCCCAAGGTTTCCGGTGGCAAGGGCGGGCGCACGCGCTTCTCGTTCCCCGTCATCCTCCTGATCATCGCGGGCGCCCTGCTCGCGCTGTCCGCGGTACGCGCCATCACCGGCGCCCAGGACGTCACGTCGGCGGGCCAGATCAGCGCCGCCCTCGCGATGGCCGTGCCGATCGGCCTCGCCGGTCTCGGCGGTCTCTGGGCCGAGCGGGCCGGTGTGGTCAACATCGGTCTTGAGGGAATGATGATCCTCGGCACCTTCTTCGGTGCCTGGGCCGGCTGGCAGACCGACCCGTGGATCGGCGTGCTCGCCGGTGTCGTCGGCGGCATGCTCGGCGGACTGCTGCACGCCTTCGCCACCGTCACCTTCGGCGTCGACCACATCATCTCCGGTATCGCGATCAACATCCTGGCGCTCGGGTTCACCACCTACTTCGCCAAGCTCTGGTTCAACACCGGTGACGCGGCGGCGAAGGGCGGCAGCCCCAAGCAGTCGCCGCCCGCCGACGAGATCACGACCGTGACGGTCCCGGGCCTCTCGGACTGGCTGCACTCCGTCGAGAAGCACCACTGGTTCTTCGTCTCCGACGTGGCCGGCATCCTCGGCGGCCTGGTCACCAACGTGTCGCTGCTGACGCTGGTGGCCGCGGCCCTGTTCGTGGCCACGTTCTTCATCCTGTGGAAGACCTCGTTCGGCCTGCGGCTGCGGTCCTGCGGCGAGAACCCGGTCGCCGCCGAATCGCTCGGCGTCAACGTGTACTTCTACAAGTACGTCGCCGTGATCGCCTCCGGCGGCCTCGCCGGACTCGGCGGCGCGTTCCTCTCGCTGGTCACCTCGCACATCTACAACGAGGGTCAGACCGGTGGGCGCGGCTACATCGGCCTCGCCGCGATGATCTTCGGCAACTGGCGGCCCGGCGGACTCGCCATGGGCGCGGGCCTGTTCGGCTTCGCCGACGCGCTCCAGCTGCGCAACGGCGGCGAGTCCGTCCACGCGCTGCTGCTGCTCCTGGTGGTCATGCTGGCGGGCCTCGCGGCCTGGAAGCTCTACCGCAAGAGCTATGTGCCGGGCGTGATCAGCGCCGCGATCGCCGCCGCCGTGCTGGTCTGGTACCTCACCACGGACACGGTGCCGACCGAGTTCGTGAGCGCCACGCCGTACATCGTCACGCTCCTCGTGCTCTCGCTCTCCGCGCAGCGGCTGCGGATGCCGAAGGCGGACGGCATGCGCTACCGCAAGGGCCAGGGCAAGTGACGGCCGCCGCGGACGTCGACTGGGAGGCCCTGCGCACGGCTGCCCGGGACGCCATGTCCCGTGCCTACGCGCCGTACTCGGGCTACCCGGTCGGCGTCGCGGCCCGCGTCGACGACGGCCGTACGATCGTCGGCTGCAACGTCGAGAACGCCTCGTACGGCATCGGGCTGTGCGCCGAGTGCGGACTGGTCTCCCAGCTGCACGCCACCGGTGGCGGCCGGCTGACCCACTTCACCTGTGTGGACGGGGCGGGCGCGATCCTGGTCCCGTGCGGCAGGTGCCGGCAGCTGCTGTACGAGTTCGGCGGCCCGGAACTCGTCCTGGAGACCCCGGACGGTCTCCGTACGCTGGACGAGATGCTGCCCCAGGCGTTCGGCCCCCAGCACCTGGCCTAGGCCGTTTCTCACCAGGCACAGGGCGGGCCCGTCCGGGCCCGCCCTGTGCTCGATCAAACCTCTATGCGCGTAGAGTCAAGAACTCTTGCGTACGCCCCCGGCCGGAAGGACTCCCCTCCCATGGACGCCATCTCCGTCATCCGCACCAAGCGGGACCGCGGCGAGCTGACACCCGAACAGATCGACTGGGTCATCGACGCGTACACCCGCGGCGAGGTCGCCGACGAGCAGATGTCCGCGCTGGCCATGGCGATTCTGCTGAACGGCATGAACCGCACCGAGATCGCCCGCTGGACCGCCGCGATGATCGCCTCCGGCGAGCGGATGAACTTCGCCTCGCTCTCCCGTCCCACCACGGACAAGCACTCCACCGGTGGCGTCGGCGACAAGATCACGCTGCCCCTGGCCCCGCTCGTCGCGGCCTGCGGCGCGGCCGTGCCGCAGCTCAGCGGCCGCGGTCTCGGCCACACCGGCGGCACCCTCGACAAGCTGGAGTCCATCCCCGGCTGGCGCGCGCACCTCTCCAACGAGGAGATGCTGAGCGTCCTGGAGGGTACCGGCGCGGTGATCTGTGCGGCCGGTGACGGCCTCGCCCCCGCCGACAAGAAGCTGTACGCGCTCCGCGACGTCACCGGCACCGTCGAGGCGATCCCGCTCATCGCCAGCTCGATCATGTCGAAGAAGATCGCCGAGGGGACCGGAGCACTGGTCCTGGACGTCAAGGTCGGCTCCGGCGCCTTCATGAAGACCATCGAGGACGCCCGCGAACTGGCCTCCACCATGGTCGCGCTGGGCACCGACAGCGGCGTACGGACCGTCGCCCTGCTCACCGACATGGCGACCCCGCTCGGCCTGACCGCGGGCAACGCCATGGAGGTACGGGAATCCGTCGAGGTCCTGGCCGGCGGCGGCCCCCAGGACGTCGTCGACCTGACCCTCGCCCTCGCCCGGGAGATGCTGGACGCGGCCGGCCTCAAGGACGCCGACCCGGAGAAGGCCCTCGCCGACGGCTCCGCGATGGACGTCTGGCGCCGCATGATCTCCGCCCAGGGCGGCGACCCGGACGCCGAACTGCCGGTCGCCCGCGAGCAGCACGTGGTGACCGCGCGCTCCTCCGGCGTACTGACCCGCCTCGACGCGTACGACATCGGCGTCGCGGCCTGGCGCCTCGGTGCGGGCCGCGCCCGCAAGGAGGACCCGGTGCAGGCGGGCGCGGGCGTCGAGATGCACGCCAAGCCCGGCGACAGCGTCACGGCGGGCCAGCCCCTGCTGACGCTGCACACGGACACCCCGGAGAAGTTCGAGTACGCCCTGAAGGCGCTGCCCGACGCCTACGACATCGCCCCGGCCGGCACGGAGTTCACTCCGACCCCGGTGGTGCGCGAGCGCATCGCGTAACGGCACGGCACGCGAACGGCCCGCCCGGACGAGGAGATCGTCCGGGCGGGCCGCTGTCCTGCGGGGGGTGGTTCTACTTGCCGTAGTAGGCGTTGTAGACGGCCACCGTCGACAGGTTGCCCTTCTTGTCCGTGACCTTGGCCGCGAAGGAGATCGACTTGCCCTTCGCGGGGTTCTTCACGGAGATCGCGTTCTTCTTCACCGTGACCTTCTTCCAGGTCTTCCCGGCGTTGTAACTGACGTACACCTTCAGCGACTTCAGGTTCTTGCCCGCGGCCGAACCCTGCACCTGGACCGGCACGGAAGCGGTCCTGCCCGCCGCCACCCTGCTGTCCGGGCCCACGGCGGGCGTGAAGCGCACCATGGAGGCCGGGAGCTTCGCTCCGCTCGTCTTCTTGGACCGGAACGTCCAGCCCGCGTCGATCCGGGTGGAGGCCGCACCGATCGTGGCGCTGCGCCGCACCGAGGTCTTCAGCGTGTAGTCGGCGGCACCGGACGGCACCGTGAACGGCGTCTCGCCGTACAGCGGGTCGTTGTTCTGGGCCAGCTTCTTGCCGTTGCGGTACAGGACCGTCTTGACCGAGGTCAGCTCGGACGACCCGGCGTTCCCGCTGCCGTCGGCGACGAGCGGCACCAGACCGGTGATCTCGTTGTCCGTGCGGTAGATGCCGTAGGCGTCGCCCAACAGCGGGCCGAAGACCGCCGTGTTGACGGACTTCTTGTACGTCTTGCCGCCCGCGTACGTCCGCGGGTCACCGAGCGAGTACTGCGACTCGTACATCGGTGAGCCGTCCTCGTCCGCCCCGCCGAGCTGCGAGAAGTCGAAGTTCCAGCGGGCCTTGTCGACGGTCGAGACGTAGACCGTACGGGTGCCGGGGAGCTTCTGCGTCGTCGACGTGGCCGTACCGCCGGTCATGCTGGGGAGCGTGCCCCAGGCCGTGATCTCGCCGGTCTTCTTCGGCGCCGGGGCGCCCATGCCGATCTTCACCTTGGCGAACTGGCCGGCCGTGAGCTTGCGTGCGTAGCCGGTGGCGAACTGCTTGACCGGGCCGCCGAGCGCGATGTCGTACTCGGTGGACGCGCCCTTGGCCCAGCTGCCCAGCCAGTGCTGGGCGAGCGAACCGTCGGTGACCTTCGGACCCACGTGCGCGGTCCGGAAGTTCTTGTACGTGTCCAGGAACCAGCCGAAGGTGAACGAGTTGGACGGGGCGCCGATGGTGTAGTCCGGCGCCATCAGCAGGGACGTCAGCGACTTCGCGGGCACCGTGATGTTCACTGCCTTCGCGGTGCGCGCGTCGAGGGTGACGGCCGTCTTCCCGTTCACGTCGAGCTTCGGCTGCACGAGCCAGTCGACGCCCTTGGTGGAGTCGTCCGGGTCCACGTACAGGTTGGCGTTGAGCGCGTACTTCCCCTTGGGAACCCGGACCGTGGCGGTGCCCTTGGTGTTCTGCGGGGTGGCCCACACGCCGTCGGCCGCGCCCGAGAGGCCGAAGAGGTCGCTGTCGGCGTACGAGGCCGGCTTGCCGTCACGGCCGATGTAGGTGACCTTCACCTCGTACGACTCGATCTCGCGCTCGACCGCCGCCGCCGTCCGGACCGTCTGTCCGCCACCGGTGCCCACGAGGTACGCGGAGTACGTGCCGTTCACCGTGGAGCCCAGCCGGGTGTCGGCCGTCAGCGCCACATCGGCGGTGCCGCCCGCGGGGACGGTGACCTGCGACGCGCCCAGGGTGAAGAAACCGGCCGGAGCGGGCTTGCCGTCCGGGCCGGTCCCGTTCACCGCCAGATCGAGGGTGACGTCCGCCGTACCGAGGTTGCGGTACGTCACCTTCTTGGCGACCGGGGTGTCATCGGTGTGCGGCCACTGCTGCAGCCCGAAGCTCACCGACACGGGGTCCGCGACGATCGTCTGGCCGAGCGCCTTGTCGACGGCGATCCGGCCGGAACCCTGCTCGAACGGGGTGTACGCGCCCGGCTTCGCAGAGGTCGTCAGCGCACCCTTCAGCTCCGTGTACGTCCACGTGGGGTGCTGCTGCTTCAACAGGGCTGCGGCGCCCGCGACGTGCGGGGTCGCCATCGACGTACCGGAGATGGTCAGGTAGCCCGGAGGCTTCTGGCCGACCTCCTTGTCGATGACGGAGCCGGGTGCGGCGGCGGCCGTGATGTCCACGCCGGGAGCCGTCACATCCGGCTTGATCGCACCATCGCCGACGCGCGGGCCACGGCTGGAGAACGGCGCCAGCACGTCCTTGTCGTCGACCGCGCCGACGGTCAGCGCGGCGTCCGCGCTGCCCGGGGAGCCGACGGTGGAGGCCCCGCCCTCACCCTCGTTGCCCGCCGCGATGGCGAACAGGATGCCCTTCTCGGCCGACAGTTTGTTGACCGCCGCCTCAAGGGGATCGATCTCGGGAGTGTCCCCGCCACCCAGGCTCAGGTTGACGATGTCGGCGCCCTCGGCGGCCGCCCACTCCATGCCTGCCAGGATGCCGGAGTCGTTGCCGAAACCGTCGTCGTCGAGCACCTTGCCGTTCAGCAGCTCGGCCTCGGGAGCCACGCCCTTGAGCGTGCCGCCCGACGCGGCGCCCGTGCCCGCCGCGATCGACGCCACGTGCGTACCGTGGCCGAAGCGGTCCACGGCGTCGGCGGCGTCGGAGAAGTTCTTCTGTGCGAGGACCTGGTCCTTGAGATCGGCGTGGGTGGCGTCCACACCGGTGTCCAGGACAGCGATCTTGACGCCCTTGCCGGTGTAACCGGCCTCCCAGGCCGTCGGCGCACCGATCTGCGCGACGCTCTTGTCGAGGCTCGCCCGGCGGACGCCGTCCAGCCAGACGCGGTCGATGCCGGCCGCCGTGGTGCGCCGGTCGCCGCCCGCGGACGTGTCGGTGAGCGCCTGCCAGATGGCGGGCGCGTCGGCCTTCGGCGTGGTCAGCGACTGGGCGTTCAGCGACTTCAGGGTGCGGCCGACGGTCGTGCCACCGGCGTCACCCACTTCGGCCTTCGCCGCGGCGGCCTGGGTGCCCCGGTAGCCGACGATCAGGCGCAGACCCTGCTGCTGGGCCCGGCGGTTCTCCGGCCGGTTCAGCTCCGTGACGTCGAACAGCCGCTGGTCGAGCTTGCCGGACGCGATCAGCCGGCGCGCGTCGGCGGGCACGAGGAGCGTGTGCCCGCCGCGTACCTGCTTCTGCACGGGTATGTGCTCACGGCCCTTCGCGGGCTCGAAGCCCACGATCCGGCCCTTGGCGTCCACCTGGACGCGGTCGCCGGTGACGAGCGTGAGGTGATGCGCGGCAGCGGCCCGCTCGCCCTTCGGCGGAAGGCGGTCCGGCTGTGCCGCGGCCGGGGTGGTCATCCCGGCCGCGAGTGCCACGGCGGCCGCCGCGGCGATGGTCGATACGCATGCGCTCTTGACGTGTCTGCGCAACTCTCCCCCTGGAGAATGAAGTGGTTCCTCGGAACCGCAGGTCCGGGGCAGCTGTGTGACTGCCAGTGCCACCGGTTCACGGTTCAAGAGGGGGAAAGAGGCCGCTGGGTTCACAAAAGTGGCTCATGAGTCGCGAGTTGGCGGAATTACAGCGCTTTGCGCCCGTCGGCGACCGGGTGTGGCGGTCATTTCCAGGGCCCCCGCACCGGACTCCGATGAGTTTCGGCCGCAGCACCGGTCCTTTCTCATGTGGATGCCATGACCCCGATAGAGCTCGTCGTGTCCGGCCGCGTCACCAGGGCCGACGTACCGCGACTCTGCGCCGAGCTGGAGAAGCTGCTGTACGGCACCGCGGGGGACGCCCCCGGGCCCGTCGCCGCGGTGGACTGTGACGTGGGCGGAGTCGTACGCCCCGACCTGGCCCTGGTCGAGGCGGTGGCCCGGCTGAGGCTGATCGCGCGCAGGGCGGGCGGCCGGGAGCTACGGCTGCGCAACGTCCCGCCCGAGCTCCGGTCCCTGCTGGAGCTGGTCGGGCTGGCCGGGGCGGTGGGCCTGCGAGGCCGGGACCCGACGCGGGACCCGGCCTGACGCGGACGCGGGACCTGATCGGGAAGACCGGCCCCGCGCCCGGACGGCGACGAACGGGCGGCGGAGTCTTACGCCGGATCGGCGTCGAGGTGATCCGGCAGTCCGAACAGCGGGAACCAGCGGGGGGTGTCCAGGAAGCAGTGCATCCCGGTGATCGCCCCGTCCTCGATATCGATGACCTGCACGGCCCACGGCACGAACCCGGGGCCGTCCGGATTCGGCTTGTAGTGCGCGAACGCCGGGGTCCCGTTGGCCTCGGTCGCCACCAGCCGCGAACCCGCGCAGCTCGCACCGATGGAGAGCATGAAGCCCGTGATGTCGTCGTGCCCCTGGAGCCAGAGGTCGAACGGCGGCATGGTCATCACGGCGTCCTCGTGGAGCAGCGCGGTCAGCGCCGCCATGTCATACCCCTCGAAGGCCGCCACATACCGCTCCAGGAGCTTGCGCTGCTCCTCGTCGAGCGGATTCGCCGTGTCCGGGGCGCGCCCCTCCGTCTCCGTGAGCGTCGCCCGCGCCCGCTGGAGGGCGCTGTTGACCGAGGCGACCGAGGTGTCGAGCAGCTCGGCGACCTCGCTCGCCTTCCAGGCCAGCACCTCACGAAGGATGAGCACGGCCCGCTGCTTGGGCGGCAGGTGCTGGAGCGCGGCGACGAAGGCCAGCCGCACCGACTCGCGGGCCACGGCGGCCTCCGCCGGATCGGCCACCGACGGCAGGATGCGGCCGTCCGGCATCGGCTCCAGCCAGGTGTTCTCCGGCAGCGGGTTGAGCGCGGCCTGCGCCAGCGGCGTCGGCCCGGTCAGATCCACCGGCCTGGCCCGCTTGTTGCCCGCGTTCAGCATGTCCAGGCAGACGTTGGTCGCGATGCGGTAGAGCCAGGAGCGCAGGGAGGAACGTCCCTCGAACTTGTCGAAGTTGCGCCAGGCACGCACCAGCGTGTCCTGGACCGCGTCCTCGGCCTCGAAGGCCGAGCCGAGCATCCGGTAGCAGTAGCCGGTCAGCTCGACCCGGTGTCCCTCCAGACGGCTGTCGATATCGGCCGTCACGGTCAGATCACTCATCGCTCCACCCCTGTTGCGCTGTGACACCACTCACTCAGCACTGTGGAAGCTACCGCAGGCCACTGACAATCGGGCGGGAAGCGAGGAAGCCGCTCACGTTCCGGGCTTGCGTCCGTACACGTGGACGTCGTCGCCGTTGCGCAGCAGATTCCAGTACGCCTTCGCGTCCTTGCTCCGCATGTTGACGCAGCCGCCCGAACCGGGCGGGTTGTACATGCTCTTGGTGACCGAGTGGAACGCCTGGCCGCCGTCGAAGAACTGTGAGTACGGCATCCACACGTGGTAGATGGTCGACCAGTGCTTGATCGTGCGCCAGTAGACCTTGCTCGCGCCGGTACGCGTCTCCGCGCCGTTGCGCCCCGTCCGTACCGCCACCGGGCCGTACTTCAGCTTGGAGCCGTCCTGGATCCAGCTGAGCTGCCTGGTCAGGTCCACGCACGCGATGCGCCCCTTGTTGGTGGGGCACTTCTTGGCCTTGTTGGGGTTCTTCCCTGCCGCCTTCTGGGCGAGCATCGTGTTCATCGTGCGCCAGGTGATCGGCCCGGCGTACCCGATGGTCGGTGTGATGCCGTGCTTGGCCTGGAAGGCCCGGATCGCCTTGCAGTCGGTGACCGACTGCCTGCCGTCGACCGGGCGGCCCAGGAACTTCTCGACCTTCTTCTGATACGGCCCGGTCGACGTCGTGCAGGAAGCCGCCTGCGCGGACGTGCCCGTACTCAGAACGAGGGCCGGTGCCGCCATCAGGCCGGCGACGGACAGGGCGACGCCCCGCCGTATCCTGACGTTCCGAATGTCTCCTATGACTCCCATGTGCGCCAACTCCCCTTCGCACGCAGTGCGTTGATACCGCCTGCTTAGACGCGCGAAGGGGAGCGCCGGTTGTGCGCGCGAAGGTCTCAGTTGGGTAGCGCGACCGCCGGTACGGCCCGCAGCCGTTCGGCGCGCGCCACCCGGGTCCCGTACAGGGTGATCGACACGACGCCGAGGACCGCGAAGAGTCCCAGCGCCACGGTCCCCGCCCAGCCCCCGGCGTGGAAGGCGACCGCTCCGAGGGTGCCGCCCGCGCTGGAGCCCAGGTAATACGCCGACTGGTAGAGCGCGGAGGCCTGGGCGCGGCCCGTCGTCGCCGTACGGCTCACCGAGGAGGAGGCGACCGCGTGTCCGGCGAAGAAGCCCGCCGTGATCAGGACAAGACCGAGGAGCACGGCCGCCAGCTGATCGGCCAGCGACAGCAGCAGTCCCGCGGCCGTGGTGGAGACGGCCAGGTAGAGCGCGCCCCGGCGGCCGAGCCGGCCGACCAGCTTGCCCGCCGCGGCGGAGGAGGCCGTACCGACCAGATAGACCAGGAAGATCGAGCCGACGACCCCCTGCGGCAGGTTGAACGGAGCCTCGACCAGCCGGTAGCCGATCACCGTGTACACCGCGCCGAACACCGTCATGAACAGCGCGCCGATCGCGTACAGGCGTCGCAGCAGCGGATCGGCGAGGTGTGTGCCGACGGTCTTCGCGAGGGCCTTCGGGTTGAGCGAACCAGGCGTGAAGTGACGCGCCTTCGGGATCATGAAGTGGAAGACGACCGCGCAGACCACGGCGAGCAGTCCGACCGCGCCGAGCGCCGCCCGCCACCCCCACAGCTGGGCCACCCAGCCGGTGACGATGCGGCCGCTCATGCCGCCGATGCTGTTGCCCGCCACGAACAGACCGATCGCGGCGATCAGCGCCTTCGGCCGTACCTCCTCCGCCAGGTACGCCATCGCGGACGCCGGCAGTCCGGCGAGCGCGGCGCCCTGGACGGCGCGCAGCGCGATCAGCCAGCCGAGGGAGGGGGCGAAGGGAATGAGCAGCCCGACCAGCACGGCCACCGTCAGCGAGGCGGTCATCATCTGCCGGCGTCCGAAGCGCTCGGAGAGGGCGCTCAGCGGCAGGACGCACAGCGCGAGCGCGCCGGTCGCCGCGGAGACCGTCCAGCTGGCCTGTCCCGCCGTGGCGCCGAACGAGGCGGAGACGGCGGGCAGCAGTGCCTGGGTGGAGTAGAGGAGTGCGAAGGTCGCGACTCCGGCGGCGAAGAGCGCGAAGCTCATCCGGCGGTAGCCGGGGCGACCCGGTTCCAGGCGCTGCGCGGAGGCGGGGGAAGAGGGAGGTGCGGGGGCGTCCACCGTTCGGATGGACGCCTTGGTACTGGCAGGAGGCATACGTCGAAAGTAGGCCGCCCGGTTTCATGCGTCCAATGCACGAAGTCGTCATAATCGTTCCCATGGTGCATGAACGCAGGCCACAGCCCCGGCTGTCACCGAGTAGTTACGAAGAAGACATCCGCGCCGTGCTCGCGCCACGCCTCGCGTACTTCGAGGCGGTGGCCCGCCACGAGCACGTCACGCGCGCCGCGCACGAGCTGGGTGTCCCGCAGTCCACCCTGTCGCGGGCGATGGTCAGGCTGGAACAGGACCTGGGCGTCGCGCTGTTCGCCCGCAAGGGCCGTACGGTCTCCCTCACCCCGGCCGGACGTACGTTCCTGGCCTCCGCCGACCGGGCGCTCACCGAGGTGGAGAAGGCGGCCGACTCCGTACGGGCGGACGCCGACCCGACGGCGGGCAAGGTCGCCTTCGGCTTCCTGCACACCATGGGGTCCGAGACGGTGCCCGCCCTGATCCGGGCCTTCCGCGTCGACCACCCGCGGGTCCGCTTCCAGCTGGTCCAGAACTACGGCGAGGCGATGATCGAACGCCTCCGCTCGGGCGGTCTCGACCTCTGCCTGACCTCGCCCGTCCCCGACGCCCCGGACCTGGTCGCGCGCCGACTCGACGAACAGCGGCTGCGCCTGGTCGTCCCCGACGACCACCGGCTCGCCTCCCGCCGCCGGGTGCGGCTGGCGGAGGCCGCCGACGAAACGTTCGTCACCCTCGAACCGGGCTACGGCCTGCGGCGGATCACCGACGACCTCTGCGCGGAAGCGGGCTTCACCCCGCGGATCGCCTTCGAGGGCGAGGAGGCCGAGACGCTGCGCGGGCTGGTCGCCGCGGGCCTGGGCGTCGCCCTGCTGCCACCGCCCGCGGTGGCGCGCCCGGGAGTCGTCGAGCTCACGGTCACGTCGCCGCGGGCGGCGCGTGAGATCGGGGTCGCGTGGCTGGACGGGCACCCGGACACGCCGCCGGTCGCCGCGTTCAAACGCTTCCTGCTCTCCCGCCGGGGCCACCTCCTCCCGGACTGAGGCCCCGGGGCTCCGCCCCGGACCCCGCTCCTCAATCGCCGAAGGGGCTTGGAATGCCCGGGATTCCCATCGCCGGCTCCCGGCCGCACCCGGGGCCCCCGCCCACCCCCTAGTGCCGCAACGACCGCCCGAACCCCGCAGCCAACGGCATCCGCAGTCCCAACGGCGGCGGAGCCGCCAGCGCGTCGGCGACCGGGCGGGCGTACGAGCGTGCGAACAGTGACCCTCGTACGAAGTCCGCGGCCAGCGCCACCACTTCGGCCCGGTGCTGCCGCAGGGCGTGCCCGTCCGAGTGGACCTCGAACCGGCAGATGTCCCGGTTGGACTTCTTCGCCCGCTCGGCCAGCCGGAACGACAGTTCCGGATCGATGCGTTCGTCATTCGTGCCGTGCACGATCAGCACCCGCCGCCCCGCCAACTGCCGTACCGGCTCGGCCTCGTCCGCCGCGCCGTCCGGCAGCCAGGGGGCCATCGCCAGCGCCGAGGTGACCGCGGTGTGCCCGGCGGCCCGCAGCGCCGCCCGCCCGCCCATGCCGTGCCCGACCAGACAGACGGGCACGTCGCCGTAGCGCCGTACGACCTCGTCCGCCGCCCACTCCGCGTCGGCCGCCAGAGCCGCGTCCGTGGCGTTCCAGCCGCGCCAGCGGTACCGCACGACATGCACCGCGAGCCCGTCCGGCCGGCCCGCGCGGGCCAGATGCCGGGCGAACGGCAGCTGGACCGCGTACGACAGGGAGGACGGCCTGCGGTGCGAATCCGCTTCGCCGTCCGGGAGCAGCAGGGCGACGCCGCTGATCTCGGGTGGTGCTCCGGCCGTGAGAACGGCCCGTCCCAGCCTCGCAGCAGGCAGGGGAAGTGCGCGCTGTGCCATGACAGAACAGTGTCAGAAGGGCAGGTGTACTCCACCCGACTTCGCGGTCTCTGTTACGTATCGGAGGCCAGCGCTCTACGCGCGTAGGCGCTAGAGTGCCCAGATGACGAGCCAGACCCTCAATGTTCCCAATCCCGAGCAGATCAGGCGTGCGCCCAAGGTGCTGCTCCACGACCACCTCGACGGCGGCCTGCGCCCCGGCACGATCGTCGATCTCGCCCTCGCGCAGGGCTACGACGCCCTGCCGGAGACGGAGCCCGACAAGCTGGGCATCTGGTTCCGTGAAGCGGCCGACTCCGGTTCGCTGGAGCGCTACCTGGAGACGTTCGCCCACACCTGCGCCGTCATGCAGACCCGTGAGGCCCTGGTCAGGGTGGCGGCCGAGTGCGCCGAGGACCTCGCCGAGGACGGTGTCGTCTACGCGGAGGTGCGGTACGCCCCCGAGCAGCACCTGGAAGGCGGTCTGACCCTCGAAGAGGTCGTCGAGGCCGTCAACGAGGGCTTCCGCGAGGGCGAGAGCCGTGCCCGCGCCAACGGCCACCGCATCCGCGTCGGCGCCCTCCTCACCGCGATGCGGCACGCCGCCCGCGCCCTGGAGATCGCCGAACTCGCCAACCGCTACCGGGACCTCGGGGTCGTCGGCTTCGACATCGCGGGCGCCGAGGCGGGCTTCCCTCCCACCCGGCACCTCGACGCGTTCGAGTACCTCAAGCGGGAGAACAACCACTTCACGATCCACGCCGGCGAGGCGTTCGGCCTGCCGTCGATCTGGCAGGCCCTCCAGTGGTGCGGCGCCGACCGGCTCGGTCACGGGGTCCGCATCATCGACGACATCGAGATCGCCGACGACGGCAGCGTGACCCTCGGCCGGCTGGCCTCCTACGTGCGCGACAAGCGCATCCCGCTGGAGCTCTGCCCGACCTCCAACCTCCAGACCGGTGCGGCCTCGTCCTACGCCGAGCACCCCATCGGACTGCTCCGGAAGCTGCATTTTCGCGCCACTGTCAATACGGACAACAGGCTGATGAGCGGTACGAGCATGAGCCAGGAATTCGAGCGGCTGACCGAGACCTTCGGATACACGCTCGACGACATGCAGTGGTTCACCGTCAATGCGATGAAATCAGCATTCATTCCTTTCGATGAACGTCTGGCGATGATCAACGATGTCGTCAAGCCGGGATACGCGGAGCTGAAGTCCGAGTGGCTTTTCCGTCAGACCGTCACGACCAGCGGTTCTTCCTCGAAGACCGGCTGATCGAGCGATGAGGAGAAAGGCCGGGGAAGGCAATGCCCCGGCCTTTTTCCGTGTCTGCGCATGTTTGCGGGACGGGTAAGGGGATGGCTACGTTGCAGAGCCGCTCACATCCCCTTCCCCAAGGATGACATTCACATGAAGCAGTCTGCTGTCAGGACTCTCGGCGTCGCCGCTCTCGGTGCCGCTTTCGCCGCTGCCGCCGCCGGTTCGGCCTCCGCCGCCCCCGCGTTGCCCGTCGACGCCGCGACCGCCGCGGTGCCCGCCGGTACCGCGCTGGACGCCGTCAGCGCGGCGCTGCCGACCGTGCAGGACGCGGCCGGACAGCTCCTCAAGGGCCAGCAGAGCATCGGCGGCGACGTCACCGCCCCCGTCACCGGTCTGCTCGGCGGCCTGCCCACCAAGGGCGTGTCGGCGAACGGTCTGCCGCTCGGCGGCTGAACAGCACCCGCACACGCACGTGGGGGGGGGGGGGGGGGGGGGGGGGGGGGGGGGGGGGGGGGGGGGGGGGGGGGGGGAGGGGGGGGGGGGGGGGGGGGGGGGGGGGGGGGGGGGGG
>NZ_JBWKLF010000009.1:0-397600 GCF_056430475.1 Streptomyces sp. NPDC045968
CCCGGAAGCTAAGCCTTTCAGCGCCGATGGTACTGCAGGGGGGACCCTGTGGGAGAGTAGGACGCCGCCGAACAATTATTCCGGGAAAGCCCCGTGCCCTTGTGGCACGGGGCTTTTCTGCGTTCTGAGCGTCTAGGCTCGAACCATGCGCTACGAACTGGTCATCTTCGACAATGACGGTGTGCTCGTCGACAGTGAGCCGATCGCCAACACCATCCTCGCCGGCTACCTCACCGAGCTCGGTCACCCCACCTCGTACGAGGAATCCCTCCATGACTACATGGGGTCCGCCGTGCACCGGGTGCACGACCTCGTCGAGGAGCGGACGGGACAGAAGCTCCCCGCGGACTTCGACGACACGCTCCACGCACGCGTCTTCGCCGCCTTCGAGCGCGAGCTCGTGGCGGTGGACGGGGTCCAGGAACTGCTGGGGAAGCTGGTCGCCGACGGAGTGGCGTACTGCGTCGCGTCGTCCGCGACCCACGAGCGGATCAGGGTCGGGCACCGGAAGACCGGCCTCGACCAGTGGTTCGAGGAGGAGTGGATCTTCAGCTCGGAGGATGTGGGCCAGGGCAAGCCGTCACCCGACCTGTTCCTCCACGCCGCCGAGCGGATGGGCGTCGCACCCGAGCGGTGTGTCGTCATCGAGGACAGCCCCCTCGGCGTCGAGGCCGCCCGCGCCGCCGGGATGGACGTGTACGGGTTCACGTCGATGATGCCGGCGGACCGGCTCGTCGGGGTGACGGGGTACTTCTCCGACATCTCCCAACTCCCGGAACTGCTCGCCTGATCCATCTACCCACCGGTAGACGGTGGCCCTACGCTCGCGGCCATGACAGAGACGCGGCTGCGGCACGGCAGGGCCTCCTTGGTGCTGAGCTTCTTCGTACAGGGAGTCGCCTTCGCGCTGCTCGTGACGCGCATCCCCGCGATTCAGGACCGGTACGGGATATCCGACGGGCTGCTGCCCGTCTTCCTGGCCGCTGTGCCGATCCTCGCGGGGGTCGGCAGCGTGGTCACCGAGAAGGTGGTCGCGCGGGTGCGGCCCGGGGGCGTACTGCGGTGGACGCAGCCGGTGGTGCTGCTTTCGTTGCTCGCGGTCGGTGCGGGGAGCGAGTTGTGGCAGGTCGCTGTCGCGCTCGGTGCCTTCGGGCTTGCCGTGGGGGCGCTGGACGCGTCCATGAACATGATGGGCGTCAGCCTTCAGCGGGTGTACGGGCGCAGCATCATGCTCGGGTTCCATGCCGCGTACAGCCTCGGTGGCATCGCCGGGGCGACGATGGCGTGGGCCGGGGCCCACTGGGATCTGTCCTTGCCGGCGTCCTACCTGCCCGCCGTCGTCGTGCTGCTGCCCGCCGCCCTGGTGGGGAGTCGCTGGTACACCGACGGGAGGAGCGAGGCCGCTCTGCCCGCTGCCGGCGGGGCGGGCAAGGGGGCTGCCGTTCCGTTCAAGCTGCTGTTGCCGCTGTGTCTGGTGATGAGCTTCGCGTACATCGGGGACTCGACCGTCTCCAACTGGAGCGCGAAGTATCTCCAGGACGTGCTGGGCAGTTCGGAGCAGATGTCGACGCTGCCGTACAACGTCTACATGGTGACGACGCTGCTGGGGCGGGCCGTTGGGGACGTCGGGGTGCGGCGGCTCGGGGCGGTGAGCGTGGTGCGGTGCGGGAGTGTGCTGGCGGCCGTCGGTTTCGGGGTGGTGGCCGTGGCGCCCGGGGCCTGGGTGGGGCTGCTGGGGTTCACGCTGCTGGGGCTGGGGCTGTGCGTCGTCGTGCCGCAGACGTTCGCGGCGGCGGGGCGGATGTTCCCTGGGGCCAGCGATGTGGCCGTCGCGCGGCTGAACGTCTTCAACTACGTGGGGTTCCTCGTGGGGTCGCCGCTGGTGGGGGCGCTCGGGGACGCGTGGAGCTATCGCGGGGCGATGCTCGTGCCCATGGTGCTGGTGCTGGCGACGCTTGTGTACGCCCGGTCGTTCGGCTCGGAGCCTGCCCGATACGGTGGCGGGCATGAGCGGCCGCGCACAGTTGATGTGGGATGACGCAGTAACGGGATACGACTTCGGGGACAGCCATCCCATGGACCCGGTCAGGCTTGCCCTGACGATGGGGCTGGTGCGGGCGTTCGGGCTCGACGGCGCGGTGGACGTGCGCGGTGCCAAGGCGGCGGGGCACTCCACGCTGAGACTCGTGCACCGCGAGGACTACGTGTCGGCCGTACGGGCCGCGTCTCTTGACCCGAAGGCCGCCGACCAGGCGTACGGGCTGGGGACCGCCGACGATCCGGCCTTCGCCGGGATGCACGAGGTGTCCGCCCTCATCGCCGGCCTCTCGGTGGGGGCGGCCGAAGCGGTGTGGCGCGGTGAGACCGCCCATGCCGTGAACTTCACGGGCGGGCTGCATCACGCGATGCCGGGCAGCGCCGCGGGGTTCTGCATCTACAACGATCCGGCGCTCGCCATCGCGCGGCTGCTGGAGCTCGGTGCGGAGCGGGTCGCCTACGTCGATGTGGACGTCCATCACGGGGACGGGGTGCAGGCCGCGTTCTGGGAGGACCCGAGGGTGCTGACCGTGTCCCTGCACGAGCATCCGCGGACGTTGTTCCCGCAGACCGGGTGGCCGGAGGAGACCGGGGCCGGTGCCGGTGAGGGCGGTGCGGTGAATGTGGCGCTGCCTGCCGGTACGGGGGACGCGGGGTGGCTGCGGGCCTTCCACGCGGTGGTGCCCGAGCTGCTGGCTGATTTCCGGCCGCAGGTGCTGGTGACCCAGCACGGGGCGGACACGCATTTCGAGGACCCCCTGGCCCATCTGGCGGTGTCGTTGGACGCGCAGCGGGCCGTCATGGAGGCGTGCCACGATCTCGCGCACGAGTACGCCGAGGACGGGCGGTGGGTGGCGCTGGGCGGTGGCGGGTACGCGGTCGTCGATGTGGTCCCGCGGTCCTGGACCCATCTGGTGGGCATCGCCGCGCATGCGCCGGTGGACCCGGAGTCGATGGTGCCGGCGTCCTGGCGGGACGAGGTCTATGCCCGGACCCGGCAGTTGGGGCCGGCCCGGATGACGGACGGTCGTACGCCGTCCTGGCAGCCGTGGGAGGCCGGTTACGATCCGGCGGACCGGCTCGACCAGGCGGTCCTGGCGACCCGGCGGTCCGTCTTTCCGCTGCGGGGGCTCCTCGCCTGACGGGGTGACTGTTTCCGGCCGGACGTGGCTTTGGCGCGGAACGGTTGCGCCAAGTGTGGGGCCTCTTCGGGCTTTTGGAGCCGGGGCCGGTCCGGTGCGGGAGCATCGGAGGGTGTTGAGCATCGGAGCGCTGCGCGCTCATCTGCTGGCGGCCCGGCTGGCCGGGCCCGTGGCCACCACGCGGGAGAACAGTCTGCAGAGTTATCGGCTCTTCGCGGCTCGGGACCCCAGGGTGACCCTCGGTCTCGACGCGGAGTGGGCCTGGGGCGAGCGGGATCTGCTGCGGCTCATGGCCGACAAGTGCGGGGTCTCGCCCGACCCCGCGTGCGTCTCCGGTCCTGATGTGATCGACCCGGAGCTGACCCTGGCGGGCCTTGGGGCGTTCGCCGATCGACTGGCGGGGGCCGCGGGCCGGCGGGCTCCGGTGCTGTTCGGGACGGGTCATCCGCACCGGCTGCTCGGGTTCTACGCCGAGTTGGCAGACGCTTTGTCGGCGGCCGGATGTCCTGTACTCACCCCTGCGCAGGGGAGATGTGTCGACATAACGACCCGGTTCGGCGTACGTACGTACAGCATCGACTACGTACGAGGTGTCGCGCTGGTGCGCGAACCCGGCGTGCGGGCTCCCGGTGGTGTCACCGGCGCACATACCCACTCGCCACTGCCGGTCCGGGCCGCGCTGGAAGACGCGGCGGACCGTCACGGGCTGCTGCCCGAGCTGGTGGTCGGGGACCATGGATGGGTCTGCGGTGCAGGTCAGCTGGGCATTGAGGCGATCGGGCTGGCGGATACGGACGACCCCGCCCTGTTCGTCGGAGAGGCCGAGGGGCGGGTGTCCGTCGCCGTTCCGCTCGATGACGGCGTGCAGGCCGATTACTACCGCCCGCTGACGCGCTATGTACTCAATCGGGCGTGTCTGTCACAGTAGGCGCCCGATGGTCTCTCCTCTTCCCCACTCGCATCACCCGCCCCTAATCTGGGGAGTGAGCGCACATCGACGAAGAGTCACCGGAGGGGAAGCCGGTGCGCGTCGCGTGCGGAAGGTACAGGTGGGTCATGGCTGCTGGCAGCGAGGTACCTCTCAACGAGGTCAAATTTCTGACCGTGGCGGAAGTCGCCTCGGTCATGCGGGTGTCGAAGATGACCGTGTACCGCTTGGTGCACAGCGGTCATCTGCCGGCGATCCGGGTCGGAAGGTCCTTCCGGGTCCCGGAACAAGCGGTTCACGCGTATCTCCGCGAGTCCTTCGTGGGGGTGGAGTCGGCCTGACGTTGCCCTCGGATTACGCCCCTCACGCAGTGGCGGGTAGGCTAGGCCGACGTAGGTCGTGTGGGCCCAGACGCCCCGCACCAGTGAAGAAGAAGTGAGCGAGGGTAGTCGTGGGCTCTGTTATTAAGAAGCGGCGCAAGCGGATGGCCAAGAAGAAGCACCGCAAGCTGCTCAAGCGCACGCGCGTTCAGCGTCGCAACAAGAAGTAAGCGAACGCAGTTCGTGAAACCGCAGCCCTCCCGCCTTTCCGGCGGGGGGGCTGCGGCGCTATTCGGGCCAAGGGTTCGACCGGGCCCGCCATGGGGTCGTCACACGGCAACATCCACCCGCTACGGTGACGGTCAGGGGAGTGCCCCGATCCGCAGGGCACCCGCTTCACGTACCGACGGAAGGCGCTGATCTTGGGGAAGGTCGTGCTCGTCACAGGAGTGGCCCGGCAGCTGGGGGGCCGCTTCGTGCGGCGCATCCAGCGCGATCCCGAGGTCGACCGGGTGATCGCCGTCGACGCGATCTCGCCCGGGCATCAGCTCGGGGACGCCGAGTTCGTCATGGCGGACATCCGGCAGCCGGCGATCGCCAGAGTCCTCGCCGCGCACTCCGTCGACACGGTCGTCCATCTGGACGTGTCGGGAAAGGCGCTCGGCGCGGGCGGCCGGACGGCCGTCAAGGAGAACAACGTCATCGGCACCATGCAGCTGCTCGGTGCCTGCCAGAAATCACCGACCGTGCAACGGCTCGTGATCAAGTCCAGTACGAGCGTGTACGGCTCCGCGCCCCGCGACCCGGCGGTCTTCACCGAGACGACCCCGCCCAAGTCCCTGCCGAGCGGGGGTTTCGCCAAGGACGCCGTCGAGGTCGAGGGGTACGTACGGGGCTTCGCGCGCCGCAGGCCCGATGTCGCCGTCTGCGTCCTGCGGTTCGCGAACATCCTGGGGCCCGACCCGGACTCGCCGCTGGCCGACTATCTGGCGCTGCCCGTCCTGCCGACGGTCTTCGGGTACGACCCGAGGCTCCAGTTCGTGCACGAGGACGACGTCATCGACGTGCTCCGCATCGCCTCGCACGAACCGCGGCGCGGGACGCTGAACAGCGGCACGTTCAACATCGCGGGCGACGGGGTGCTGCTCCTGTCGCAGTGCTCGCGGCGGCTCGGGCGGCCGACGGTGCCGCTGCTGCTGCCGGCCGTCACCTGGGTGGGCTCGGCGCTCCGCACGATCGGTATGACGGACTTCTCGCCGGAGCAGATCCGGCTGCTGACGCACGGGCGGGTGGTCTCCACCGTGCAGATGCGCGAGACGCTGGGATTCCGCCCGCGGTTCAGCACCGCGGAGACCTTCGCGGAGTACGCGCGCAGCCGGGGCCCAGGGCTGTTGCCGCCCGAGACGGTGGGCAGGGCCGTCGACCGGCTCGCGGAGTCACGCCTCGCGGGCGGGGCACATTCAACTCACGGCGTCAGGTAGAGGAGCGCATCCACGATGGCGGACGCCAAGGTCATTCCGTTCGACGACGACCGTACGCGGTCGGGGGGCGCACAGCGTCCGGCGCGGCGCAGGACGGGGCCGGGCAGCAGCCGGCTTCCGGGCTCCGCGGCGGCCGGTGCGGCCCCCGTGAGCGCCCTTCCGGGCGGGGAGGTGCCGGTGAGCGCCGAGGAGGCCGAACAGGGAGCTGTGCCGCCGCAGGAGGCCGGGGAGGCGGCGGGGCGCGGCGGGTGGGACCGGCGGATCGCCGGGGGGCTGGCGTTCCTGCGTCGACGGGTCACCGGTGACTACGAGGTCGACGAGTTCGGTTACGACAAGGAGCTGACCGACCAGGTCCTCATGTCGATGCTCCGGCCGCTCGCGGACAAGTACTTCCGCGTGGAGGTCAAGGGCGTGGAGAACATCCCGTCCGACGGCGGGGCGCTCATCGTGGCCAACCACTCGGGGACGCTGCCTCTCGACGGGCTGATGCTTCAGGTCGCCGTGCACGACCACCACCCGGCCAACAGGCATCTGCGGCTACTCGCCGCGGACCTGGTCTTCATGCTGCCCGTCGTCAACGAGCTGGCCCGTAAGGCCGGGCACACCCTGGCGTGCGCCGAGGACGCTCAGCGGCTGCTGGAGAGCGGCGAGGTCGTGGGGGTGATGCCGGAGGGTTTCAAGGGCATCGGGAAGCCGTTCGGCGAGCGGTACAAGTTGCAGCGCTTCGGGCGGGGCGGCTTCGTGTCGACCGCGCTGCGGGCCGGGGTGCCGATCGTGCCGTGCTCGATCGTGGGCGCGGAGGAGATCTATCCGATGATCGGCAACTCCAAGACCCTGGCCCGGGTGCTGGGGATTCCGTATTTCCCGATCACGCCGACGTTCCCGTGGCTGGGGCCGCTGGGAGCGGTGCCGTTGCCGACGAAGTGGACGATTCAGTTCGGGGAGCCGATCCCTACGGACGGTTATCCGCCGGAGGCGGCGGAGGACCCGATGCTGATGTTCAACCTGACGGATCAGGTGCGGGAGCAGATTCAGCACACCTTGTACAAACTGCTGGTGCAGCGGCGGTCGGTGTTCTTCTGACCGGTCGGCGGCCGGGCCGGATCGTGCCGGACCGGATCGTGGCGGACCGGGCTGTGGGGGGGGGGGGGGGGGGGGGGGGGGGGGAAGGGAGGGGGGTGGGGGGGGGGGGGAGGAGAAGGGGGGGGGGGGGGGTGGGGGGGGGGGGGGGGGGGGGGGGGGGGGGGGGGGGGGGGGGGGGGGTGGGGGGGTGGGGGGGGGGGGGGGGGGGGGGGGGGGGGGGGTGGCCCCCCCCCCCCCCCCCCCCCCCCGCGGTGCTCAGGGCTTCAGGTCCTCGCCGTCGATGCCCAGGCCCGGGAGCAGGCCGGGGAGCAGCGGCGGGAGGGTGACGTCCGGGGGCGGGGGCATGGTGACCTTGCCGTCCGGGGGTGACGGGGTGGCGTCGTCCGTCGGGAGGCCGTCGAGCAGGCCGTCCGTACCGCCGCCGAGCAGACCGTCGGACGGGCTGCTGCCGGAGCCGGACGGTTCGGGCTGGGTGCTCCGGTCCGTAAGGCCCCCCTCCGGGGCGGTGGGCGAGGCGGGTGCGGGTGCGCCGCCACCGGACGGTTCGGTGGCGTCCTGCGGGGTGCGGGTCCGGCGAGGCTCCTCGCTCCGCTCCGGGGCGCTGGGGAGCAGCGACTGGAGGGGGGCGACTTCCTCGTCCATGGCCTCGAAGACCGAGCTGACCTTGTCGCTGATGTCGGTCAGCTGGACGGGCAGCCGGTCCCGGAGGTTGCTCCAGCTCTCGCGGTGGGAGCGGGAGAAGGAGTCCAGGGTCTGGATCGGGCCGATGGAGCCGTCCCGTTGGTAGGCCGCGTGCAGAAGGCGGTGGCCCTCCGTGGCGTCGTGGGTCATGCGGCCGAGCGTGCGCCTGACCTCGCCGAGTGATTCGTGGTCCATCTCGCCCGAGCGGCCCCGCTCCATGAGGCGTCGTGCCTCGCTGAGCCGGGTGGACGCCTGGTCGAGGTATGCCTCGCCGCGGTCGGCGTCGCCGTTGGCCATACCGAGGTTGATGTCTTCCATGCCGCGCTTCAGCCCGTACAGGGAATCGCCCGGCAGGGCGTCCGAACTGGCGGCGGCCACTCCGCCGAAGGCTCCTGCGGCCACACCTACGGTGAGTCCGCCGGCGGTGAGTCCTTTCGCCCAGCGTGAGCGGGGGCGCAGTTTACGGAGAGGGGAGGCCCGGTGGGCTCCCTTGCCCCGTTGCTCGGGCACCGTAGGGCCCGTGGACGCGCCGCCCTCGGCGAACATGGCCTCCATGGCGGCGACGAGCTGCGCTCGTTGCACCATTTTGACCTCGGGGTCCAATTCCGGCTTCGGTAGCTCACCGAGGCCGTTCGCCAAGGCCAACAGCGGTCCGTGGTCGGCCTGTTCGGCCGGTTCCTCGGGCTGTACGGCCGCCGCACCCTGGAGCGACTGCTCCTCCATGGCCTGGGCGAAGGCGTTCGCCCGCCGGTGTGCCGAAACGTTTGCGATCACTGGCGGCACCTCCTCTCGTCATGACGGTCGACTCCCCTGAGCGTCCGGAAGGTTGCACACCTTGAGCGTTTCCACTCGATTGAGTGAGTGGAAGT
This sequence comes from Streptomyces sp. NPDC045968, assembly GCF_056430475.1. Classification (NCBI taxonomy): domain Bacteria; kingdom Bacillati; phylum Actinomycetota; class Actinomycetes; order Kitasatosporales; family Streptomycetaceae; genus Streptomyces; species Streptomyces sp. NPDC045968. The sequence continues at coordinate 8,542 of NZ_JBWKLF010000009.1, forward strand.
GGCCAAGGTGTGACGACAGGGGGCCTGCAACCGGCACAACGAGCGGCGCGGCAGTTGGGTTACGCACGAAAGATGATCGGACCAGTGCGTCATGAGCCGATCACCGTGGGTGGTCTAGCGGGCATCGTCCGGCAGGAGCCGGGCGAGGGTACGGACGGCGCGGTACTGCAGAGTCTTGATCGCGCCCTCGTTCTTGCCCATCACGCGGGCCGTCTCGGCGACCGAGAGGCCTTGCAGGAAACGAAGGGTGACGCACTCCTGCTGTTGTGGATTGAGTCGGCGCACGGCCTGGAGCAGCGCGGCGTTGGAGAGGGACTCCAGGACGGAGTCCTCGGGGCTTCGCTCGACCTCGTTGGCGTCGAGCATTTCGCCGGTGGTCACTTCCAGTCGGAAACGACTGGATTTGAAGTGGTCGGCGACCAGGTTGCGGGCGATTGTGACCAGCCAGGCGCCGAAATCGCGGCCCTGCCAGGTGAAGGTGGAGATGCGGCGGAGCGCGCGCAGAAAGGTCTCGCTGGTGAGGTCCTCCGCCGTCGCCTTCCCTCCTACGCGGTAGTAGATGTACCGGTACACGGTGTCGCTGTACTGGTCGTACAGGCGGCCGAAGGCGTCCGCCTCACCGGCTTGTGCGCGCTCGACAAGATCCATCATGCGAGCGCTGTCGCTGTCGGCCGTCGGCCGACGAACGGTTGACGTGGTCGTGGCGCCGCGGTTGCTGCGTCTTCCGACCGCCGCACCCCGTTCGGCCAGGGCATAGCAGGGGCCGACGGGTGCAGGGGCGGCAAAAGCGGGGACGGCGTACGCGGTGGGGACGAAGCCGCGCAAGCGGTCGAGGACCGTTGCGCGCAGCGTAGCCAGGCCCGAGGCGTCAACCCCGACATGTGGGTACACGGGACTCCCAGAGGCAGAGCTTCCATCACGTGCAGTTCGAAAACCGTCACTCGTCGTAGCGGGTGAGGGGCTCCGTCATGCGTCTGAGGAGAATAACGCTTCGTACAGGCGGCGCTACACCCAGTTGCTCAAATCACCGGTTACGTCGCTTCCGTGACCTCTAAGTGACTGTTCAAGTAGCACATCGTGATCGGTTATTGATCAAAATGCTTCGAGATCTGCCTGTAGGCGCGACGGGTTGTGGTCGGAGGATGGCAATCCGACTGGCCGGAGCGATGGGTGGGGAGACGCGGGGCGGGCGTACCGATTGGCCGCACGGGCCCGGGCGTGGCCCGTGCGAGGCCGATTCCGCCGGTGGGGAGGGCGCCGTCGGAACGGCGTGGGAGGCCCGGTTCCGTACGGCGGAGGGGCGGGGAGAAGCGGGGAGGCGCGGGGGAGGGGCGCGCGCCGGGGGTGCGCCAGGTGGGTCAGCGGCGGCGGCGGTGCAGGGCGACCGCCGCGACGGTGCCGCCGGCCAGGGCGCCCACGCCGGCCGCTGCCGGAATGCCGACCTTCGCCGCCTTGCGGCCGGTGCGGTAGTCGCGCAGGCGCCAGTCCAGGGCGCGGGCGTGCTTGCGCAGCTTGGTGTCCGGGTTGATCGCGTAGGGGTGACCGACCAGGGAGAGCATCGGGATGTCGTTGTGCGAGTCGCTGTAGGCGGCGCAGCGCTCCAGGTCCAGGCCCTCGGCGGCCGCCAGCGCGCGTACCGCCTCGGCCTTCGCGGGGCCGTGCAGCGGCTCGCCGACCAGGCGGCCCGTATAGACGCCGTCGACCGATTCGGCGACCGTGCCCAGCGCTCCGGTCAGTCCGAGGCGGCGGGCGATGATCGTCGCGGTCTCCACCGGGGCGGCGGTGACGAGCCAGACCCTCTGTCCGGCGTCCAGGTGGGCCTGGGCGAGGGCGCGGGTGCCGGGCCAGATGCGGTCGGCCATGTACTCGTCGTAGATCTCCTCGCCGATGGACATCAGCTCGGAGACGCGATGGCCCTTGACGATGGAGAGGGCGCTGTCGCGGGCGTCCTGCATATGTTCCGGATCTTCGACGCCGGCCAGCCTGAACCACGCCTGCTGCCAGGCGAAGCGGGTCAGCTCGCGGCGCTCGAAGAACTTCCGCTTGTAGAGGCCGCGGCCGAAGTGGAAGATCGCGGCGCCCTGCATCACGGTGTTGTCGAGGTCGAAGAAGGCGGCGGCGCGGTCGTCCCCGGCCACCGGGAACGCGTCTTCCTCCGCCTCCGCGGGGAGGAGGGACTCCTCGGCGGGGAGTGATGACTTCCGTGCTGCCTCGGCTGCTGCCTCGCCAGCCAGGACGCTCCGTGCTGTCGCGGAGCGCCTACGGGGTGTGAGCCATCCAAGAGCGGCCATGCCGTGAGCATAGCCAGTCCGTCCGTCACCGCCCGACCTGCTGGGATGCGAAGGCGTGAACTCTCCGGGGCCGAATTGTTAAAGGGGTGATTCCGGGCGGGCGGGTGGAGGGGGCCCGGAGCCCGTGGGGAGGGTGCGGACGGGCGCAGAATGTAGGCATGAGTGCACTGCTGCGTCGTACGAAGAAGAAGCCCGCGGACCGCGTGGTGACCCTGGTGGGAAAGCCGGGGTGCCATCTCTGTGACGACGCGAGGCTCGTGGTGCGGGCGGTCTGCGAGGAGACCGGCGCGTCGTGGGTGGAGAGGGACATCACGCAGGACGAGGCGCTGTACAAGGAGTACTGGGAGCAGATTCCCGTCGTGCTCGTCGATGACGAGCAGCACACGTTCTGGCGGGTGGACCCGGGCAGGTTGCGCAAGGCGCTGGGTGCCTGACTGAAACCCGGTTAACATCATGGGCGTTTTGAGTGGTCTCGGGGGCGTAGACATGAGGAGTGTGTACCGCCTTGCCCCCTTCGCGCCCGCAACGGGCTGATGCGGTCCATGGTTCCTGGATCGCGCAGGGAATGCGCGTGACCCCGGTCACTTTGACCGGACAAAACGGACACCATCTTTGTGCACGCGTTCACAAAGACATAGCCTGCATTCGACGGGGCGGTCTTGGTACATACGGCCGCCTGCAGCCCCGCTCATCCCGCAGGAGCACCGTGGCAACTGGCCGAACTCACCGACCGGCGACCCGTAGCCGAGGAATTCCCGAGGCCACCGTCGCCCGACTTCCGCTGTATCTCCGCGCTTTGACGGCGCTCTCCGAGCGCTCGGTTCCCACGGTCTCGTCCGAGGAACTCGCCGCGGCGGCGGGGGTCAACTCCGCCAAGCTCCGCAAGGACTTCAGCTACCTGGGGTCCTACGGCACGCGTGGTGTCGGCTACGACGTCGAGTATCTCGTCTACCAGATCTCCCGCGAGCTCGGGCTCACCCAGGACTGGCCGGTCGTGATCGTCGGTATCGGTAACCTCGGCGCCGCCCTCGCCAACTACGGCGGCTTCGCCTCCCGTGGTTTCCGCGTCGCGGCTCTGATCGACGCCGACCCCGCCATGGCGGGTACGCCCGTCGCCGGGATCGCCGTCCAGCACACCGACGAGCTGGAGAAGATCATCAGCGACAACGGTGTGTCGATCGGTGTCATCTCCACGCCGGCCGGTGCCGCTCAGCAGGTCTGCGACCGGCTCGTCGCCGCGGGAGTGACGTCCATCCTGAACTTCGCCCCGACGGTGCTCTCCGTGCCCGACGGGGTCGATGTGCGCAAGGTCGACCTCTCCATCGAGCTTCAGATCCTCGCCTTCCACGAGCAGCGCAAGGCCGGTGAGGAAGCCGCCGGGAGCAACGCCGAGCAGGCCGACGCGCCGCCGCTGCGTGCGACTCCCACCAGCCGGAAGGGACCCGACGGGGACATGCCCGCCGTGATGCCGGCATGAGCCTCCTCGTCGTAGGTCTGAGCCACCGCAGCGCCCCCGTCTCCGTACTGGAGCGGGCCTCGCTGGCCGCCGACACCCAGGCCAAGCTGTTGCAGGACACCCTCGCCGCGGAGCCCGCGACCGAGGCGGCCGTGCTGGCCACCTGCAACCGCATCGAGCTGTACGCGGACGTGGACAAGTTCCACGCGGGCGTCGCCGAGCTGTCCACGCTGCTCGCCCAGCACAGCGGGGTCGGTCTCGACGAGCTCACTCCCTATCTCTATGTGCACTACGAGGACCGGGCCGTCCACCACCTCTTCTCGGTGGCCTGCGGCCTCGACTCGATGGTGGTCGGCGAGGGACAGATCCTCGGCCAGATCAAGGACGCGCTCGCGCTGGGGCAGGAGCTCCACACCGCGGGACGTCTGCTCAACGACCTCTTCCAGCAGGCGCTGCGGGTCGGTAAGCGCGCGCACAGCGAGACCGGGATCGACCGGGCCGGGCAGTCGCTCGTCACCTTCGGTCTGGAGCAGCTCGCCGACGGCGCCGAGGTCTCCGGCTGGGCGTCCGGCAAGCGCGCCCTGGTGATCGGCGCCGGCTCGATGTCCTCGCTCGCCGCGGCCACCCTGGCCCGTACCGGTGTCGCCGAGATCGTCGTCGCCAACCGGACCAGGGCCCGCGCCGACCGGCTCGTCGAGATCCTCGGCCAGAGCGGCACCGCGGCCCGTGCCGTGGAGATGGCCGCCGTGTCCGGCGAACTGACACGTGCCGATGTCGTCGTCTCCTGCACCGGCGCGACCGGTCTTGTGCTGACCGCCGAGGCCGTCGCCGAAGCGCTCGGCGTGGCGTTCGACGCCGCCGTCGAGGCGCCGGCCGCGCCCCTCGCGGCCACCGCGGAGCTGGACCAGCACGCCGCCTGGGTGGAGAACGGTTCCGCCGCGCAGGAACGTGCCGCTCGCCGGGCCGCCGTGCCCGCCCAGGGCTCGGGCCCCGTCCGGCTCGCCCTGCTCGACCTGGCCATGCCGCGCGACATCGACGGCGCGGCCCACCGCGTCGACGGTGTGCGCCTCGTCGACATCGAGTCGCTCGCCGATGCCTCCGCGGACGCCCCGATGGCCGCCGATGTGGACCAGGTGCGCACCATCGTGGCCGACGAGGTGGCCGCCTTCGGCGCCGCCCAGCGCGCCGCCCACATCACCCCGACCGTCGTCGCCCTGCGCACCATGGCCGCCGATGTGGTGGCCGGCGAGATCGCGCGGCTCGACGGACGCCTCCCCGACCTGGACGAGAAGCAGCGCGCCGAGATCACGCAGACCGTGCGCCGCGTCGTCGACAAGCTCCTGCACGCGCCCACCGTGCGGGTCAAGCAGCTCGCCAGTGAGCCCGGCGGCGCCGGGTACGCCGATGCGCTGCGGGAACTCTTCGACCTTGACCCGCAGACGGTGGCCGCCGTCTCCCGGGCAGACCTGAACGACCCGAATAGAGGGCGGTCATGACCGACAACTCATCCCCGGGCGCGCCCGCCCAGGCGCCGCTCCGGTTGGGAACCCGCCGCAGCAAGCTCGCCATGGCGCAGTCCGGCCTGATCGCAGACGCGGTCAGGGAGGTGACCGGGCGTGCCGTCGAGCTCGTCGAGATCACCACGTACGGAGACACCTCCAAGGAGCATCTCGCGCAGATCGGCGGGACCGGCGTGTTCGTCGCCGCGCTGCGCGAGGCCCTGCTGCGCGGCGAGGTGGACTTCGCCGTCCACTCGCTCAAGGATCTGCCGACGGCCCAGCCCGAAGGTCTCGTCCTGGCCGCCGTGCCGGAGCGCGAGGACCCGCGTGACGTACTCGTGGCGCGGGACGGGCTGACCTTCGAGCAGCTGCCGGCCGGTGCCCGTATCGGCACCGGTTCGCCGCGCCGTATGGCGCAGCTCAACGCGTACGCCCGGTCCCACGGCCTCGACATAGAGACCGTGCCGATACGGGGCAACGTCGATACGCGTATCGGATTTGTACGAAGCGGGGGGCTCGACGCGGTGGTACTCGCCGCCGCGGGGCTCAGCCGCCTCGGCCTGACCGGTGAAGTGACCGACTTCCTGCCGGTCGACACCGTTCTGCCCGCTCCCGGCCAGGGAGCACTGGCGATCGAATGTGCTGCAACCAGCACGGACCTCGCCGCCGCGCTCGCCGAGCTCGACGACCCGTACACCCGGGTCGCCGTGACCGCCGAGCGTGCCCTGCTCGCCGCCCTGGAGGCCGGCTGCTCCGCACCTGTGGGTGCGTTGGCCGACCTCCTGGTCGACGGTCAGACTGTCAACGAACTGCGCCTGCGCGGTGTCGTCGGTTCCACCGACGGTTCCTCGCTGGTGCAGCTGTCCACCACCGGTCCCGTCCCCACGTCGCACGACGACGCGGCGGCCCTCGGTCGCGAGCTCGCGGCCGAGATGCTTGCCAAGGGTGCGGCCGGTCTTATGGGGGAGCGAGCACTTTGAGCCCCACCGGCCCCGCCGCATCCGACTTTCCTGTCCTGCCCGCAGGGCACGTCACCTTCCTCGGCGCCGGTCCCGGCGACCCGGGACTGCTGACCCTGCGCGCCGTCGAGGCGCTCGCGAGGGCGGACGTCCTTGTCGCCGAACCGCACGTGCTCGACGTTGTTCGCTGCCATGCGCGGGCAGGCGTAAGCACGCCTGAGCTGACGGTTGTTGACGTGGCGTCAACAGCCGTCGGGGTGCCCGTTCTCAGGGATGCGGCCAATCTTGTCATGGAGGCAGCGAAGGGCGGCAGGCGGGTCGTCCGAGCTATCTCGGGTGACCCCGGCCTCGACGGCAACGCGGGCGCGGAGATGCTTGCCTGCGCCGCCGCGGGCGTGCCCTTCGAGGTCGTGCCCGGCGTCGCCAACGTCGTGGGCGTGCCCGCGTACGCCGGTGTGCCGCTGCGTGACGCGCAGGGCGCCGACGTCCGTTTCGTCGACGCGCGCACCGCGTCGGACCGCTGCTGGGCCGAGGTCGGCGCGAGCGATGCCACGGCCGTCGTGTCCACGACGCTCGACTCGGTGGCCGCGGCCGCCGGTGAGCTGGTCTCGGCGGGCCGCAAGCCCGACACCCCGCTGACGGTCACGGTCGCCGGTACGACGACCCGCCAGCGCACCTGGACGGCGACGCTCGGGACGATCGCGCAGCTGTTCAAGCAGACGAAGGTGCTCCCGTCGCCCGACGGGCACCAGCCCGTCATAGCCGTGGTCGGTGAGCGCAGCTCCGCTGCCCAGCGTGAACAGCTCGCGTGGTTCGAGTCCAAGCCGATGTTCGGCTGGAAGGTGCTCGTGCCGCGTACCAAGGAGCAGGCGGCTTCACTCTCCGACCAGCTGCGTTCCTACGGCGCCGTGCCGCACGAGGTGCCGACGATCGCCGTCGAGCCGCCGCGTACGCCCCAGCAGATGGAGCGCGCGGTCAAGGGCCTGGTGACGGGGCGCTACGAGTGGATCGCCTTCACTTCGGTCAATGCCGTGAAGGCCGTCCGGGAGAAGTTCGAGGAGTACGGGCTCGACGCCCGTGCCTTCGCCGGGATCAAGGTCGCGGCCGTCGGTGAGCAGACGGCCGCCGCGCTGATCGACTTCGGTGTGAAGCCGGACCTGGTGCCGTCCGGCGAGCAGTCCGCGGCCGGGCTGCTGGAGGACTGGCCGCCGTACGACCCGGTCTTCGACCCGATCGACCGTGTCTTCCTGCCGCGTGCCGACATCGCCACCGAGACCCTGGTGGCCGGGCTCATCGAGCTGGGCTGGGAGGTCGACGACGTCACCGCGTACCGCACGGTCCGCGCCTCGCCGCCGCCCGCCGACACGCGTGAGGCCATCAAGGGCGGCGGTTTCGACGCGGTGCTCTTCACCTCGTCGTCGACGGTGCGCAACCTCGTCGGTATCGCGGGCAAGCCGCACAACGTGACGGTGATCGCGTGCATCGGCCCGGCCACGGCGAAGACCGCCGAGGAGCACGGCCTGCGGGTCGACGTGCTGTCCCCCGAGCCGTCTGTGCACAAGCTGGCCGAGGCGCTGGCGGCGTTCGGCGCGCAGCGCCGGGACGCGGCCAAGGAGGCCGGTGACCCGGTGACCCGGCCGAGCGAGCGGCGTCCGGGTGCGCGGAGACGTCGTACGACGACCTGATCGCCGGAGCGGATCGCACGGGCCCGGCTGCTTCTCCTCGAAGCGGCCGGGCCCGTCGCTTTTTCCGGCACAGGTGTCGGTAAGACGCTGATGTGTACGGGTCTATCGTCGAAGGATGACTGTGTACGGAAACTTCCCCGGCTCCCGCCCCCGCCGGCTCCGGACGACGCCCGTGATGCGGCGCATGGTCGCCGAGACCCGGCTCGATCCGGCGAATCTGATCCTGCCCGCGTTCGTACGCGAGGGCATCGACGCGCCGGTCGCCATCTCGGCCATGCCCGGCGTGCAGCAGCACACCCTGGACACCCTGCGGAAGGCCGCCGTCGACGCGGTGTCGGCCGGGGTCTCGGGGATCATGCTCTTCGGTGTCCCGCTGGACGAGAAGAAGGACGCCCGGGGCACGGCGGGCACCGACCCGGACGGCATCCTCCAGGTGGCGCTGCGCGCGGTCCGGGAAGAGGTCGGCGACGATCTCGTCGTCATGTCCGACCTCTGTCTGGACGAGTACACCGATCACGGCCACTGCGGTGTGCTGACCGAGGACGGCCGCGTCGACAACGACGCGACGCTGGAGCGGTACGCCGAGATGGCTCAGGTCCAGGCGGACGCGGGCGCTCATGTGGTCGGCCCCAGCGGAATGATGGACGGCCAGGTCGGGGTCGTCCGCGACGCGCTGGACCAGACCGGGCACGAGGACGTGTCGATCCTGGCGTACACCGTGAAGTACTCGTCGGCCTTCTACGGGCCGTTCCGTGAGGCGGTCGGGTCCGCGCTGAAGGGCGACCGCAAGACGTACCAGCAGGACCCGGCGAACGCCCGTGAGTCGCTGCGCGAGCTGGCGCTCGACCTCGAAGAGGGCGCCGACATGGTCATGGTGAAGCCGGCCGGACCGTATCTCGACATCCTCGCGAAGGTTGCCGAGTCGGTGGACGTGCCGGTCGCCGCGTACCAGATCAGCGGTGAGTACGCGATGATCGAGGCCGCCGCCGAGCGGGGCTGGATCGACCGCGACGCCGCGATCCTGGAGAGCCTGACGGGGATCCGGCGTGCGGGTGCGCAGATGATCCTGACGTACTGGGCGACCGAGGTCGCGCAGCGGCTGCGGCGCGGCTAGGGGCCCAGCGAGAGCCTTCGGTGGTCTTCGCCTGCTGGGCACCCAGCTCGCCAGCATGCGTACGAGTCAGCTCGCCCTTCGTGGACGCCGCATGAGCTGTCGTACTCGGCGGCAGCTCATGCGGCGTGCTGAACGAGGGCGAACACCGTGCGGGCCTTGGTTCCGTCCGGCAGCGGTGCGTCTGCGGTGACGTGGCCCAGTGCCTGCCCCTCGGGGTCCTGGCCGGGCTGGAGGACGCGGTTGATGTGGATCGCCAGCCGACGCCCGTCGATCGCGGTCTCCACGAGGAGGTCCGTGCCCTCCGGGTCGTCGGTCACGGTCGTGGAGGCGAGCGCCCCGGTGGGGACTGCCTCCGCGAGCCACACGGCGACGGACGGGTCGGGGGTGTCGCTCGTGCTCTGCATCTGCGGTTCGGTCTCGCCGGTGATCAGCGCGAACAGCTGGGCGACGAGCACCGGGTCACGCGCCCCGTCGTACACCCATCGCTGCCCCAGCACCCCGTGCTCGGTCGTACCGATGAGCGCCTCGTCGCCGCCCACGACCGGCGCGCCGCGATAGCTGAACGGCACCTGATACGTGACCGGTTGGTCCCCCGAGGTGTCGGTGACCACCATGAACTCGATCCCCACCTCCCCCTCCGGGTCGTCCAGCCGGAACCCGCCGGTCCTGGCCAGCTCGGGCTGCTGTCCCTTGCCGACGTACCAGGGCTGCGCGGGCAGCCAGGAGGCGAGGAGTTCCAGCTTGGTGGGCGTCAGTGTGGTGCGGTGTATGACAGCCATGGTGGTGGTTGTTCTCCCGTGGGGCTCAGGCGGGTCGCTGGTCGGAGGCGAAGCCGGCGAAGGCAGCCCAGGTGGTGGGCGCGATGGTGAGGGTGGGGCCGTCGGGGTTCTTGGAGTCCCGGACGTGGATGGCGGTGGGGTGGGCTGCGATTTCTACGCAGGCCCCGCCTTCGCTGCCGCTGTAGCTCGACTTGCGCCAGGTGTAGGCGACTTCGAGGCACTCTCCGCCGTCGCTGCCGCTGTAGCTCGACTTGAACCACTCAAGTGCGGTGCTCATTGCTCTCCTAGCAGCTCGTCCAACAGGTCCCTCGTCTCCTCGGTGTTGAGGGCCTGCGTACGCAGCATCGCATACCTCTGCGCGAGGATGCTGATCTCGTCGGGGTCGGAAATGAGTTGGCTGCCGCGCTGGGTTTCGGTGTAGGCAATGCGCTGAAAGTCCGGCGTCTCCACCAGAATGAACGGCCCGTCGAGCCCTGCGTGAGTCCGCCTGCCCGGTGGCATGACCTGGAGGGTGATGCCCGGCAGATCGGCGCAGCCGCGAAGATGGTGCAAGGTCTCCCGGTATACCTCGTTGCCCCCGAGGCGGTCTCGCAGAATGGCCTCGGAAATGACGAAGCTGGTGGTCGGGGGTACTTCGCGGCGCAAAATGTCCTGACGTTTCAGGCGCTTGGAGACATGAACGTCGATCTCTTCCCTGCTGAAGGTGGGGACTCGGCTGTCGAATACGGCTCGGGCATAGCTCTCGGTCTGAAGCAGCCCGGGCAGAACCTGATTCGCGAAGAAGCAGAGGGCGAGTGCCGCCTGCTCCAGGTCCATGTACTGCTCCGCCCACGCCGGGATCAGATCGACCTCCGGCATGTTCTCCACCGCCGTCTCCAGCGCCCCCTTCGTCTCCAGCAGCCGGTCCAGCTGGCGGGCCAGATCGGGCAGGAGTGCGCGTCTGCCCTGCTCGATCGAGGCGATCGTCTCCGCCTGGAGGCGGACCCGGTCCGCCAGTTGGGCCTGGGTCAGGCCGGCCGCGGTGCGGAACACGCCGACCAGTTTGCCCACGAGCTTCATCGCCGACGCGTTCTTGCGCTGCCGTTTCCTGGGGTGCATACGGTCCCCACTCCCCACCCTCGTCCGTACTTCACGCCCGTGCGGCCCGTACAAGAAATCTGTACGGGTGCACGTACTGCTCCACGTTAGTCACGGAGTGTGACTCTCGTCCCATGAACGAGACGATGCACCTCACGCTGCTGCGTGAGCGGTTCTACCGGCGCGAGCGCCGATCGGTCCCCGCCGCGCGGGAGTTCGTCCGCGCGGGGGCCGCCGACTGGGGGTTCGGGGCGCGGCTGGACGACGTACTGCTCTGTGTGAGCGAACTGGCGACCAACGCGCTGGTGCACGGGGTGCCGCCGGGGCGCGGTTACCAAGTGCGGTTGCTGCTGCGGGAGGAGGGCCGGGTCCTGCGGATCGAGGTCCACGACAGCGGCGACGGTGAGCCGGGGGTGCGGGAGCCGGACGGGGAGTCGGGGCGTGGGCTGCTGCTCGTCGACGCGCTGGCCGACCGGTGGGGCGTACGGGAGCGGAACCCCGGGAAGGTCGTCTGGTGCGCCTTCTCGAAGCCCCGCCCCACGTGACCGGTCAGTACATCAGGGCGTCGTCCACGGCGGTCTGCCAGTAGGTGACGGACAGGGTGCTGTCGACGTACACGTCCTTGCCGAGCGTGATGTCCGTGGACGGGCCGGTGGAGCCGGAGCCTTCGCGGCCCTGGAAGCTGACGGTCACGTCCTTGGTGGAGTAGCCGCCCGTGCCGCTGCCGTCCGCGGAGGAGGTCATGACACCGGCGTAGGCGGACGCGCCGGGGGCGAGGGTGACGACGGCCTGCGGCTTGCTCGCCTCGACGGCCTGCGGGGCGGACTGCGCGTCACCGAACTTCAGGAACGGGTAGAAGTAGGCGTTGCAGGTCTTCGAGCCGACGTTGGTCACGGTGAGCAGCATGTGGTTGACGGGGCGGGGCGCGGGGGCGAGCGTCACCTTGGTGTTCCCGCCGTCGCAGGCGAGGGTGGCGGGGCGGCTGTCACCGGTGCCCTGCGGCTGCTTCGCGTCAGGCTGGGCGGTGCTTGAACCGGAATCCTTGGCGTTGCCGGTTCCGGAGGCTGAACCGGTCGGGTCCTTCGTCGTGTCGTCGCCCGTGTCCTTGCCGGTGTCCGATGCCGGGGCCGGTGCGGCTGAGGCCTCCGCCGGCTTCTGGGACGCCGTTCCGGCCGGCTTGGGGGCGGTGTCGCCGGCCGCTGCCGTTCCGTCGCCCTGACAGGCGGTCAGTGACAGGGCGGCGATCAGGGCGGCGGTGCCCAGGGCGGAGGTGCGGGCGGCGCGGCGGAAGCGGAGGTTGCGCATGTGGTGGTTCTCCCCGTTCGAAGGCGTAACTGTGGAGCGCCGTTTGGCGCCTTGAGGTGTGGGCGGGTGTACTGGCGGTCAGAGGAGTGCGGTGACGATCGCGATGCAGGCGATCAGCACGCCGGTGGCGAGTACGTCGGTCAGGGCGAAGGCAGGTCGAGTACGCACGGCGGCTCCCGGGACGGGTGAGGGTGGGATGTACGGGTCGCGGGGAACGCCGCGGTGTGTCCACATCTTGTCCAGGGCCGGAATCCGGTCGCAACGGTTGCCGGGCCACACGGGACGCTGGAACGCTCACACGCACTCTGACCTGCGCGAACAGCACCTGCCTGGAACGCCGTTCCGGGAAGGGACGAGAGGGGAACGGTCGGGGTGGGCACAGAGATCCAGGACTTCGCGGCGCTGCTCAGGGGGCTGAAGGAGCGGTCCGGACTCAGCTACGGGACGTTGGCCCAGAAGCTGCACATGAGCACCTCGACCGTCCACCGGTACTGCAACGGGGACGCTGTCCCGCACGACTACGCACCCGTCGAACGGTTCGCACGGGTCTGCCGTGCGTCGGGGGACGAACTGGTCGCGCTGCACCGGAAGTGGATCCTGGCGGACGAGGCGAAGAGGCGGAAGGTGCCGGGGGCGGTGGCGGAGGCGGAGGCGGACGCAGAGGTGGAGGCCGTGTCCGGCGCGCCCGAAGCGGAACCGGAGCCCGAACCCGAACCGGAGCCCGAACCCGAAGCCGTACCGGAGCCCGAACCCGTACCGGAGCCCGGTCCTCCGTCCGCTCCGGTCCGCGCTCCCGGGAGGAGCAACCGGCCCCTGCGCATCGCGCTCGTCGCCGCTGCCGTCGTGGCGCTCGCCGTCCCCACCACCCTGGTGCTCGGCAGGATGGGTTCATCGCAGGGCAGCGACAGGGTCACCTCGGGCAAGGCGGAGGCAACGGGCGCGGACGCTTCACGCCGCCCGAGCGCAGGGGCGAAGCCGTCCGGCAGGGCGACGGCGGGCGGGAAGGCGTCGGGCAGTCCCTCGCCCCTGGTCACCGACGCGTCCGCTTCCGCATCCGTTCCGGCGGGGCCGTCGCGGAAGGTGACGCCGCGGACGTCCGGCGGCGCCGACGCGAGGACGCCCGTTCCGTTCGCCGTGAACATCCGCCCGGAGACCTGGGAGGACAAGTGTGACCAGACCTACATGCTGGACCGGAAGCCGCAGAGGGTGCCGCCGCCGCCCTATGAGCCCGACGCGGGCGCCTGGGCCGGTGCCCTCGGAGCCGTACCGGGCGGGCTGAAGCGCATGGAGCTGGTCGTGCAGGGAAAGGGGGCGGAGCCCGTCGTCCTCCAGGACATGCACGTACGGGTCGTGGGCCGCACGGCGGCACCCGCCTGGCAGGCGTACTCCATGTTGCAGGGCTGCGGGAGCGGCGTGCTGGTGTCCACGTACGAGGTCAACCTCGACGCCGCCCGCCCGCTGTTCAAGGCGGTCCCGACGGACAACGGGGAACGCACGCTGGCCGCCAATCCGCTGCCGCTCAAGACGTCCGTGAACGACCCGGTCGTCCTGGTGGTGTACGCCCGCACCCAGACGTACGACGCCCGCTGGTATCTGGAGCTGGAGTGGAGCAGCGGCGAGCGGAGCGGCACGATGCGCATCGACGACAACGGGCAGCCGTTCCGGACGATGAGCATGAATGACCGGCCGCTGTACGACTACTGGCCCGAGAAGAAGACCTGGGTCCTGCGGGACTACTGACCGTGGCGGTGGAGGCGGGAGAGGGCGGGAGTACAGTCGGTCGGCGTTCCATTCCCTCCACGGCCAGGTGAACGATGTCCCGCAGCTCAGGTGATAGACCGGACCCCCTCTTCGAGGAGCGCATACTGCGCCTGCGGCGAAGGCTGGAGCGGCTGATCGGTATCGCGGCGTCCGAAGGCAACGCGCTGGTCCCGTTCCGTAACGGTGATGCGATCTTCGCCGCGATGCTGGACGCCATCCGTGGCGCCGAGCACACCGTGGACATGATGACGTTCGTGTACTGGCGCGGTGACATAGCCAGGGACTTCGCGGAGGCGCTCGCCGGCCGTGCCCGCGCCGGCCTGCGGGTGCGGCTGCTGCTGGACGGGTTCGGCAGCCGGCTCATAGAGCAGGGTCAGCTGGACATGATGAGCGAGGCCGGGGTGGAGGTGGCGTGGTTCCGCAAGCCGCTGCATCTGTCGCCTTTCAAGCAGAACCACCGCTGCCACCGGAAGGTGCTGGTCGTCGACGAGACGACGGCCTTCACGGGCGGCGTGGGGATCGCCGAGGAGTGGTGCGGCGACGCCCGTAACGAGAACGAGTGGCGCGATACGCACGTCCGGTTGCGCGGCCCCGCCGTGGACGGTCTGGCTGCCGCGTTCGCGCAGAACTGGGCCGAGTGCCACGAAGAGCTCTTCGACAAGGACGACCGGTTCGTCGAACACTCGCCGCAAGGTGACGCGGTGGTCCAGGTGGTGCGGGGTTCGGCCAGTTTCGGGTGGCAGGACATGCAGACCCTGTTCCGGGTCATGCTGGAGTCCGCCGAGGAGCGCGTGCGGATCTGCACCGCCTACTTCGCGCCCGATGCGTACTTCATCGAACTGCTCTGCGCGACCGCGCGTCGCGGTGTCACGGTGGAGATCCTGCTGCCGGGGCCGCACACGGACAAACGGGTCTGCAGGCTCGCCGGACAGCACTACTACGAGGAACTCACCGCCTGTGGGGTGAAGATCTTCCAGTATCAGCCGACGATGATGCACGCCAAGGTGATGACGGTCGACAACGTCGCCTCGCTGATCGGCTCGACCAACTTCAACCGGCGCTCGCTCGACCACGACGAAGAAGTCATGCTGGCCGTGCTGGACCCGGAGCTCACCGCCACGCTGGACGGTCATTTCGAGGACGACCTGCGGCAGAGCGAGCTGATCCGTCCAGGCCGGTGGAAGCGCCGGTCATGGGCGCAGCGGGCCCGTGAGGTCGCGGTCGTGCCGATACGCCGGTACCTCTGACGCAGAGGCCCGGCGCGGGTGTGACCGGCGCGGGCGTGTTCGTACCGGGTGTGTCCGTACCGGTGCCGGGCAGGTGACGGTCGAAAATGTGCGCCGTCATGCTCTCGTGTGGAAGGGATACCCATGAGCGAGTTCGCCGGGACATCGCAGGACTCGACATCGGTGATCACCGAGCCGGTCCCCGACCTCCAGCTTCAGCTGCTGATCCAGCTTCTCGACCGTGAGCTGCGGTCGAGCCTGCCGATCACGCTCAACGTCCCCAGCGGAGTGCTGTACGGCGACATCATCGGCCACGAGGCGTGGAAGGCGGAGTGGTCGAGGAGCGTGCGCCAGGCGGGTGGCGACGCGGCGAACCTGATCGCCGAGTTTCCCGAGACGGTGGACCAGGGGATCAGGGAACTCCAGGCCGGGGACGACTCCCAGCTGCCCCGGTGGATTCACCTGCGGAACGCGACGCTGGTCGTCGGCGCCGTGAACTCCGTGTCGATGCCGCTGTGGCGCGGCCGGCTGGCCGATGTGTCCGGCTGGGGGCTGGGCCAGCCCCAGTAGCCGCCCGTTGACGGGCGAGGCCCCGCACGTGTCGTGCGGGGCCTCGCCCTTACGCCATCAATCCGGGTGAACGCTCAGAGGCGCTCGGGCGTCCGGATGCCGAGGAGCTTCATGCCCTGGTGGAGCGTGCGGGCGGTGAGCTCGACGAGGAACAGACGGTTCTCGACGACCTCTGCCGGATTCTCGTCGCTCAGGACCTGGCACTGGTCGTAGAACGTGGTGAGGTGCGAGGCCAGCTGGTAGAGGTACGCGGCGAGCTTGTGCGGCTCGTACCCGGCGGCGACCTCGGACAGGACCTCGCCGAACTGGTCCAGGTGCAGACCCAGCGCGCGCTCGGCCGGGGCCAGCTCCAGCTCCGGGTGCGCGGCCGGCTTCGCGTCGCCGGCCTTGCGCAGGATGGAGCGGATACGCGCGTACGCGTACTGGAGGTAGACCGACGTGTCGCCGTTCAGCGACACCATCTGGTCCAGGTCGAACTTGTAGTCCCGCACCGCGGACGTCGACAGGTCCGCGTACTTCACGGCCCCGATACCGACGTACCGGCCGTTCTCGACGATCTCCTCCTCGCTGAGGCCCACCTTCTCGGCCTTCTCGCGGACCACCGCCGTCGCCCGGTCGATCGCCTCGTCCAGCAGGTCCACCAGCCGGACCGTCTCGCCCTCACGGGTCTTGAACGGCTTGCCGTCCTTGCCGAGGACCGTGCCGAAGGCCAGCTGGTGCGCCTTCACGTCCTCGTTGAGCCAGCCCGCGCGGCGGGCCGTCTCGAAGACCATCTTGAAGTGCAGGGACTGCCGGGCGTCCACGACGTACACCAGGCTGTCCGCCTTGAGGTTCCGCACCCGGTCACGGATCGCGGAGAGGTCGGTCGCCGCATAGCCGTAGCCGCCGTTCGTCTTCTTGACGATCAGCGGAACCTTGTTGCCGTCGGGACCCTTCACATCGTCGAAGAACACGCACAGCGCGCCCTCGGAGCGGACGGCGACGCCCGTCTCCTCCAGGATCCGGCAGGTGTCCTCAAGCATGTCGTTGTAGCCGGACTCGCCGACGACGTCGGGGTCGTGGATGTCCATGTCGAGCTTGTTGAAGACGGAGTAGAAGTAGATCTTCGACTCGTCGACGAAGCGCTGCCACATGGTGAGCGTCTCGGGGTCGCCCGCCTGGAGTGCCACGACCCGGTCCCGGGAGCGGGCCTTGAACTCCTCGTCGGAGTCGAAGAGCACCCGCGACGCCTTGTAGAGGCGGTTCAGCGACGACATGGCCGCTTCGCCGTCCTCGGCGCCGCCCTGGTGGTCCAGCTCGTGCGGGTGCTCGATCAGATACTGGATGAGCATGCCGAACTGCGTGCCCCAGTCGCCGATGTGGTGGCGCCGGACCACGTTCTCGCCGGTGAACTCCAGGATCTGCACCATCGCGTCGCCGATGACCGCCGACCGCAGATGGCCGACGTGCATCTCCTTCGCCACGTTCGGCTGGGCGTAGTCGATGACCGTCGTGCCCGGATTCCCGGCGAGCGGTACGCCGAGGCGGCCCTCGCCGTCCGTGGCGCGGGCGGCCAGGGTCTCGATGATCGCCTTGTCGGTCAGCGTGATGTTGAGGAAGCCGGGGCCCGAGACCTCGATGTCCTTGATCAGGTCGCCCGCCGGAAGGGCGGCCGTGACCTGGGACGCGAGCTCACGCGGGTTTCCCTTGAGCTTCTTGGCGAGCGCGAGGATGCCGTTGGCCTGGAAGTCGGCCCGGTCGCTTCGGCGCAGCAGCGGGTCCGCGGTGCCGGCATCCGGCAGTGCTGCCGTCAGGGCATCCGCCAGCTGCTGCTGGAGCGTGGAAGCGAGGGAATTGACCGAGGCCATGAGCTGGCTGCCGTTTCCGTAGGGGTACAAGGGATCGCCCAAGTATCCCACGCGGTGTAAAGCCGTTTTCGCGCTGTGGGGCGTACCTGGGAGAATGGGCGGTGCCCCCGATGGGATCTACACGAGAGAAGGACGTGCCGACCGTGGCCGAGAGTCAGACAAGCACCGAGACCGACTGGGTCTCCCGCTTCGCGGACGATGTCATCGCCGAATCGGAGCGTCGTGCGCCTGGCAAACCGGTCGTCGTCGCCTCCGGTCTGTCCCCGTCGGGCCCCATCCACCTCGGCAACCTCCGCGAGGTCATGACCCCGCACCTGGTCGCCGACGAGATCCGCCGCCGCGGCCTCACCGTCCGGCACCTGATCTCCTGGGACGACTACGACCGCTACCGCAAGGTGCCGGCCGGCGTCCCCGGCGTGGACGAGAGCTGGGCCGAGCACATCGGCAAGCCGCTGACCTCGGTGCCCGCCCCGGCCGGGTCCGCGTACCCGAACTGGGCCGAGCACTTCAAGGCCGCCATGACCGGGGCGCTCGACGAGCTCGGTGTCGAGTACGACGCGATCAGCCAGACCGAGCAGTACCTCGCGGGCACGTACCGCGAGCAGATCCTGCACGCCATGAAGCACCGCGGCGCCATCGACGCGGTCCTCGACCGCTACCGGACGAAGAAGGACCCGGCCGCGGCGGCCAAGGGCGGCAAGAAGCCCCAGCAGCAGAAGAAGGTCGACGAGGCCGAGCTGGAGGCCGCGGAGGGCTCCGGCGCGGCGGACGAGGACGACGGCAGCGGGAACACCGCCGGCTACTTCCCGTACAAGCCCTACTGCGGCAACTGCGAGAAGGACCTCACCGTCGTCACCTCGTACGACGACGACAGCACCGAGCTGAACTACACCTGCTCGGCCTGCGGCTTCGCCGAGACCGTCCGGCTGAGCGAGTTCAACCGCGGCAAGCTGGTCTGGAAGGTCGACTGGCCGATGCGCTGGGCGTTCGAAGGCGTGATCTTCGAGCCGAGCGGGGTGGACCACTCCTCACCCGGCTCCTCGTTCGTCGTCGGCGGCCAGATCGTGCGCGAGATCTTCGACGGCGTGCAGCCGATCGGCCCGATGTACGCGTTCGTCGGCATCTCCGGCATGGCGAAGATGTCCTCCAGCAAGGGCGGCGTCCCGACGCCCGCCGACGCGCTGAAGATCATGGAAGCGCCGCTGCTGCGCTGGCTGTACGCGCGCCGCAAGCCCAACCAGTCCTTCAAGATCGCCTTCGACCAGGAGATCCAGCGGCTGTACGACGAGTGGGACTCGCTGGCGCGCAAGGTCGCCGAGGGCTCCGTGCTGCCGGCCGACGCCGCGGCCTACGCGCGGGCCGTCGGCACGGCCGCCGGTGCGCTGCCGAGCACCCCGCGCCCGCTGCCGTACCGCACCCTCGCCTCCGTCGCCGACATCACGGCCGGGGCCGAGGACCAGACGCTGCGCATCCTCAGCGAGCTGGACCCGGAGAACCCGCTGACCTCGCTCGACGAGGCACGGCCCCGTCTCGACCGCGCCGAGAACTGGATCACCAGCCAGGTCCCGGCCGAGGCGCGGACCATCGTCCGCGACGAGCCGGACAAGGAACTCCTCGGCTCGCTGGACGAGCAGGGACGGGAGTCGCTGCGGCTGCTCCTGGAGGGGCTGGACTCGCACTGGTCGCTCGACGGGCTGACCACGCTCGTCTACGGCGTACCGAAGGTGCTGGCCGGGCTGGAGGCGGACGCCAAGCCGACGCCGGAGCTGAAGGTGGCCCAGCGGTCGTTCTTCGCACTGCTGTACCGGCTGCTGGTCAGCCGCGACACCGGGCCGCGGCTGCCCACGCTGCTGCTCGCGGTCGGGGCGGACCGGGTGCGCAGGCTCCTCGGCGCGTAGGGGCCACGACGAGGCGGAGGGCCGTCACCCGGTGAGCCGGGTGACGGCCCTCCGTCGTGCCGGGCGGCCGGCTCACGCGATGTGGTCCTCCGCGAGGACCGAGTGGTAGCGGTTCTTGAACTCCGGCATCAGGCGGCGGATCAGCGCGGCGCTGCGCGGGTGCCTGAGGTTGTGGACATCCGCGACGTGTATGTCCAGGGCCTCGACGCTCGGGTAGTCGTTGTTCTGCTGCACGAACGCGGCGAACTCCTCGTACGCGATCTCCGCGAACTCCGCGTCCTCCTGCGCCCACTCCACCGTGTCCTCGTCGGACTGCTGCGGGTCATGGGGCTGCTGGGCCTGGGGCTCCCCGTTGCGGGGGTGGGGGACCGCACCGATCGTGCCCACGTCACCGAGGGGGCGGGTCCGGCCGCTGGGGCCCGAGGGGACCATGACCGGGGTGGGCTCAAGACCCTCGACGTACGTCGGGTTGTAGTCACCTTCGTACGCGCCCTCGGGCGCCTGCGGGGCCGCGAACCAGGGGCTGTCGTGGCCGTGTTGCTGCTGTTCCTGCGGCAGCTGCTGGTGCTCCTGCGGGAGTTGCTGGTGCTCCTGTGCGTACTCCTGCTCCTGGCCCTCCTGGCTCTGCTGGTGCTCCAGGGGCGTGGTGTACGGGAGTTCGGCCTGCGACTGGACGGGCTGGACGGGCTGGGCGGGCTGGACCGGGCCGACCGGCGGCAGCAGGGCCGGTTCGATGCCCGCGGCCGCGAGTCCGGCCGGTGCCGTCTCCGCGAGCGGGACGCCGTACTTCGCCAGGCGCAGCGGCATCAGTGACTCGATGGGCGCCTTGCGCCGCCAGCTGCGGCCGTAACGGGCCTGCAGGCGGGCCTGGTAGATCAGGCGGTCCTGTTCGAGCTTGATGACCTGCTCGTAACTGCGCAGCTCCCACAGCTTCATCCGGCGCCACAGCTTGAACGTGGGTATCGGGGAGAGCAGCCAGCGGGTGAGGCGTACGCCCTCCATGTGCTTGTCGGCCGTGATGTCCGCGATCCGGCCCACGGCGTGGCGGGCGGCTTCGACGGAGACGACGAACAGGACCGGGATCACCGCGTGCATGCCCGTGCCCAGGGGGTCCGGCCAGGCCGCGGCGCCGTTGAAGGCGATCGTCGCGGCGGTCAGCAGCCAGGCGGTCTGACGCAGCAGCGGGAACGGGATACGCATCCACGTCAGCAGCAGGTCGAGCGCGAGCAGGACGCAGATGCCCGCGTCGATGCCGATCGGGAAGACGTACGAGAACGACCCGAAGCCCTTCTCCACGGCCAGTTCACGCACGGCCGCGTACGAGCCGGCGAACCCGATCGCGGCGATGAGCACCGCACCGGCGATGACGATTCCGATGAGTACCCGGTGCGTGCGTGTCAGCTGCATCGCGGCCACGCGCGATCCCCTCCCCGACTTCTCTCCTGGGCTGCCGCCCTCCGCCCGACTTCGGACGTCCGGCGCGGGCACAGCCTGGCACATGCGCGGGGCACGCGTTGCGCGGGGAGGGGGAAAGCCCGGCTCCCGAGGGGGAGCCGGGCTTGGTGAACGAGCCTCCGGGCGGGGCAGTGGAGGCTTCCGCCGGGCTACGTCACGGTGTGCCGACGGTTTCCGGTGCCCGGTTCCTAGGACTTGCCGGTGGACTTGGCGGACGACTTGGAAGGCGACCTGGTCGAGGACTTGGAGGGCGCCTTGGAGGCCGGCTTGGCCGAGGACGTGCCTGTGGCGGGCGTCTTGGTGCCGACGGAGTCGGTGTCCTCGTCGGCGGCCGCGTTGGCGGCGGCGACCGAGGCGACCGCTTCCTTCGCCGCCTTCTCGGCACCCTTCAGGATGTCGGACGCGGAGGGCGCCTTGGCGCCGGCGTAACCCGCGCCGTTGTAGGTGAGGGTGACGACGACGTTGCCCGTGCGTGCGACGACCGTCGCGTACTCGAAGTCCTCACGCGTCTTGGTGAGGTCGTACGTGATCGCGGTGGCCTGCTCGCCGATGCCGTCGACGGCCGCGGTCGAGAGCTTCTTCGCGTCCTCGGTGGCCTGGGCCTTGGCGATCTGCTTCGTGTAGTCCTCGGTCGCGCGCTTGGCGCCGCTGCCCAGGGACTGGTCCGAGGCGAAGCGGGTGAAGCCGACGTCGAGCCAGCGGTACTGCGAGCCCTTGACGCCGTTGTCGTCCAGACCGTTCCAGGAGCAGCCGGCGCGGGCCGAGACGTCGCTGGACTTGCCCGGGGTGCCGCCCTTGACCTTGGCCTTGGGCACCAGGGACGAGATCGTCTTCTTCGCGAGCGCCTTGCACGGGTCGGGAAGCTCGGCGAACCTCGCCGCCTCGACGGTCGGCGCCGTCGGCTTGGCGCTCGCCGAGGCGGAGGCGTCCGAGTCCTTCTTGCCGTCGTCCGACGAACAGCCGGCGACGAGGAGCATCACCGGGACGGCGGCGCAGACGAGTATGCGGGACAGTCGCGGAGCTGATCGGTGCATGGTTCCTTCACTCGGATGGCACGGCGGTCTCGTGCGGGTCTTCGGTCGGGCGGAGTGGTCCGGAGGGCCACGGTACGACGGACGGTGACCGGATGCCGCCTCGGTCACCGGCCTCGCGAGGGCGGTCGGGGCGCGGTCCCGGCGGTCGGGCGGCGGCTATTCGCTGAGTGTCTCGGCCAGCTGCCGGGCCAGAGCCCGGGCCTTTTCCTGCAGTTCCTTGCTGTCGGGGACCTTGGTGACGAGGGCCGGCTGCTCGGTGTACTGGACGGTCACGATGACGTTCGATGTGCGGAACACCACGCTGACCGTGCGGTGCTGTGTGGTGGAACCTGCCCGGGTGAGCACGTCGTCCAGAAACGCCGCGTCTCCGAGGTTGTCCAGGACGCGCGGTTCCAGGTCCTCGGCGGTGGTGCCAGGGGTGCCCGTGGTGTCGGTGGGGTCGGCCGTGCCGGGGGTGCCTTCCGTGGCCGCGTCTTCGGTGCCCGCGTCTTCCGTGTCCGCGGGCTTGCCCTTCGACGGGGTGGCGGACGTCGAGCCCTGGCCCGTCTCCTTGTCCCCGCCGGGGGTGGAGGCGGCCGGCAGATCGGCGGCGGTCTCCTTCTTCGTGTAGACCTCGCCGGCCCGGTGGTCGTCGCTCACCGCCGGGTCGTACGACACGACACGCTCGAAGTCGATGACGAGATTCCGGGACATGTCCGGGGACTCGGACTTCCAGCGGCAGCCGACCTTGCGGTCGGTGTCGTAGGTGACGGCGGCCGTGCCCTCGTACACCTTCTCCTGCTGGTCCTCGGGCAGCTCGGTGGCGCCCGGCAGAAGGTCCTTGAGGGTGGAACGCGGAACCGCGCGGCACGGCTCGGGCAGGGTGCGGTACTTGCCGGGCGGCGCGGCCGAGACCGTCGGGCTGCCCGGCTTGCTGTCCGCGTCGGAGACATCGCCGTCCGAGCCCGCGCTGCAGCCGACGACGAGCGCTGCGAGGAGCGCGACGCCGGGTACATACGCCATGTGTCGCACGCTTCCAGGCTCCGTTCTGTACGAAAACAGGTTGCCGCCCGATGGCGGCCGGTGGACACAATGTGTATCGCACGCGCAGCTGTGGACGCCGGTCGACTGACTTCTTTGCCGATCTTGGCGCCAGTTTTGCGCTTTCAGTCTTTTCGGGGGAATCGAGGGGTTATGTCGTATGTAGAGATGCCGGGTGCGCAGGTTCCGATTCGCATGTGGGCCGATCCGGCCTCGGTGGAGGAGGGGGCGATGCGGCAGCTGCGCAACGTCGCCACGCTTCCCTGGATCAAGGGCCTCGCCGTCATGCCGGACGTCCATTACGGCAAGGGCGCCACGGTCGGTTCGGTGATCGCCATGCACGGTGCGGTCTGTCCGGCAGCGGTGGGCGTGGACATCGGCTGCGGGATGTCGGCGGTGAAGACGTCCCTGACAGCCAACGATCTGCCGGGTGATCTGTCGCGGCTGCGCTCGAAGATCGAGCAGGCCATTCCGGTGGGCCGGGGGATGCACGACGAGATGGTGGAGCCGCAGCGGCTGCACGGCTTCCCGACGGCGGGCTGGGACGACTTCTGGGGACGGTTCGACGGGATCGCCGACGCGGTCAAGTTCCGTCAGGAGCGTGCCACGAAGCAGATGGGGACGCTGGGCGGAGGCAACCACTACGTCGAACTGCTGTGCGACGAGGAGGGTTCGGTCTGGCTCACACTTCACTCCGGATCCCGGAACATCGGCAAGGAGCTGGCCGAGCACCACATCGGAGTCGCCCAGAAGCTCCCGCACAATCAGGATCTGGTCGACCGGGATCTGGCCGTCTTCGTCTCGGACACCCCGCAGATGGCGTCGTACCGGAACGACCTCTACTGGGCGCAGGAGTACGCGAAGCTCAATCGCGCGATCATGATGGGGCTCTTGAAGGACGTGGTCCGTAAGGAGTTCAAGAAGGCGCGAGTCGCCTTCGAGCCGGAGATCAGCTGCCATCACAATTACGTCGCCGAGGAGCGGTACGACGGAATGGACCTGCTGGTGACCCGGAAGGGTGCCATTCGGGCCGGCTCGGGTGAGTACGGGATCATCCCGGGCTCGATGGGCACGTCCTCGTACATCGTCAAGGGCCTCGGCAGCGAGAAGGCGTTCAACTCCGCTTCGCACGGAGCCGGCCGGCGGATGAGCCGAGGCGCGGCGAAGCGTCGCTTCACGACGCGAGACCTCGAGGAGCAGACGCGGGGAGTGGAGTGCCGTAAGGACTCCGGTGTCGTCGATGAGATTCCCGCGGCCTACAAGCCGATCGAGCAGGTGATGGACCAGCAGCGCGACCTCGTGGAGGTCGTCGCCAAGCTGAAGCAGTTCATCTGTGTGAAGGGCTGACGCGGGGGCGCCGGTTCGGGCGGCCCCCTCGCGTTCAGAGGGTGCGGTGGACCTTGGTGTTGGAGGCCTGGGCGCGGGGGCGGACGACCAGGAGGTCGATGTTGACGTGGCTGGGGCGGGTGACGGCCCAGGTGATCGTGTCGGCCACGTCGGAGGCGGTGAGGGGGGCGTCGACTCCCGCGTACACCTTGGCGGCCTTCTCCGTGTCGCCGCGGAAGCGGGTGGTCGCGAACTCCTCGGTCTTCACCATGCCGGGGGCGACCTCGATGACGCGGACGGGGGTGCCGACGATCTCCAGGCGGAGGGTCTCGGCGAGGACGTGTTCGCCGTGCTTGGCAGCCACGTAACCTCCGCCGCCCTCGTACGAGGAGAGGGCCGCGGTGGAGGAGAGGATCACGATGGTGCCGTCGCCGCTCGCGGTGAGGGCGGGCAGCAGGGCCTGGGTGACGTTGAGGGTGCCGATGACGTTCGTCTCGTACATCTGGCGCCAGTCCGCGGGGTCGCCGGTGGCGACGGGGTCGGCGCCGAGTGCGCCGCCCGCGTTGTTGACGAGGACCGCGAGGGAGCGGAAGGCCGTGGCGAACTCGTCGACCGCGGTGCGGTCGGTGACGTCCAGGGCGTACGCCGTCGCCTCGTGACCCGCCTCGGTGATCTCCGCGGCGAGCGCCTCGATGCGGTCCTTGCGGCGGGCGGTGAGCACGACGCGGTAACCGGCGGCGGCGAGCTGCCGGGCGGTCGCGGCACCGATGCCGCTGCTCGCGCCGGTGATGACGGCGATAGGGGTGGCGGCCATGGCGATCTCCTCGGACGGCTGATCGATACGGGCCAAGGATAGGCAGGCAGGTGGGGTGGGGGGTTCACCGGCCGGGGACGTGGATGCGGATGTGGATGCGGATGTAGTGGTGCCGGTGTGGCTGGTGCGGTGACCGCATGCGTTCACCGGGCTTCGCGACCTTCGGCCGCGTCCTGCCCTCAAGCGCCGGACAGGCCTGAAGATCACTAGCGGCCGCGGGGCGCGTACATGATCAAGGCCATGCCGGCCAGGCAGACCAGTGCGCCGGTCACGTCCCAGCGGTCGGGGCGGTAGCCGTCGGCGACCATGCCCCAGGCGATCGAGCCGGCGACGAAGACGCCGCCGTACGCCGCGAGGATGCGGCCGAACTCGCCGTCGGGCTGGAGTGTCGCGACGAATCCGTACAGGCCGAGGGCGATGACACCGGCGCCGATCCAGATCCAGCCCCGCCCTCCGTGCGCGTCGCTGCCCCGTACTCCTTGCCAGACGAGCCAGGCTCCGCCGATTTCGAAGAGCGCTGCGACGACGAAGAGGGCGATGGAGCGCGCGATGAGCATGTGGGGAGCGTTTCACGTGGAGCTCGGGTGGGCCGTGCGGGTGGGGCGAGGCGCGTCGAACCGGTCATTAAATAGGGATGATTCGGGGTAATCGGTATGTTCGCCGCATGGTAGCGACGCGTAGAGCTCTGCTGGTGGTGTCCGCCGCGGCGGCGACGGCGGTGACCGTGCTGTGGGGGGCGGGGCCCTCGGCCGTGGCCCAGCCCGCGGTCCCGGCCGTGGCCCGGGGTGTCGTGCCGGAGGCGGATGTGTCCCATCACGGGCATGTCTCCCTCTGGGGTGATCGGTTGGGAATCTCGCTGGAGAGTGCGAACAGCGGTCCGTGGGATGTGATGGACGCGACGGTGCGGCTGAGGTTCTCCGCGCCCCTGGCCGGCCGTCAGGGATTGCCGCCGGGCTGCCTCTGGGGTGGCCGGAGCACGGTGCTGTGCCGGACGGGCCCGCTGTCGGCGGACGGGGAGACCCGGCGCGCCACGCTCGATCTGCGCCTCGGAACGCGGCCCGCCGAGGTGGTCGTCCGGGTCGACACGATGTGGAGCGGTGGGGTGACCGACCGTGCGCCCCTGAACAACGAGCACGAGGTGCTGGTGCCGGCCACGGGGGACGCGTACGTCTTCTGACGGGGTGGCCGGCGGGCTGATGGCGGGCCGTCGGGGCGAGGGCTGAAGGTGCGGCGGGCCGTCGGGGCCGGGGGTTGAAGGTGCGGTGTGCGGCGCGCCGTGGCTGTCAGCGGGTCAGGGTGTGGCGCAGGCCCTCCGGGTCGGGGCGTTCGCTCGCCCAGGCGATGTATCCGTCGGGCCGTATGAGCAGGGTGGTGGCGCGCCCTCCTGTCCAGTGGGCGTGGACGAGGGGGGCGAAGGTCGCGGGGGTGGGGCTGTCGGCGGGGGTGATCAGGACGAACGTGCCGTCGCGCAGGAGCTCTTGGAGCCGGCCTTCCGCGAGGGTCAGGTCGGGGGCGCGGGTGCCCGTGAGGCGGTGTGCGTGGCGGGGCGCCCCGTAGGAGATGCCGATGCCGGAGATCATGCCGAGCGCCTTGTCCGAGGGCCGGCCGCACGGCGGACAGCAGGCGGGCTACGGCCGTGCGCAGGCCCCGTTGCAGCGGGGTGCGGGCCATGGCGAGGCGGACGATCGCACCGCTGCTGCGCAGCACCTGGGTGCCGACCGGGTGGCGTTCCGCCTGGTAGCTGTCGAGGAGGGCTTCCGGGTCGGCGGAGTGGCCTTTCAGTACGGTGGCGAGCTTCCAGGAGAGGTTGGCGGCGTCCTGCAGTCCGGTGTTCATGCCCTGTCCGCCCGCCGGGGAGTGGACGTGGGCGGCGTCCCCGGCCAGGAAGACCCGGCCCACGCGGTAGGCGGGTGCCTGGCGTTCGTCGCTGTGGAAGCGGGAGATCCAACGGGCGTCGTGCATACCGAAGTCGGTGCCGAGCGCGAGGCGGGCGGTCTCGCGCAGCTCGTCGAGCTCGACGGGCTCGCTGTCGGCGACCTGGCGGCCGCGGTTCCAGCCCATGACCCGGTACCAGCCGTCGCCGAAGGGGGCGATGAAGGCGAACGCGTCCCCCACACCGTTGACGGTGAGCAGGGTCGAGGGCTCTTCGGTGAGTCTGACGTCGGCGAGGACGATGGAGCGGATCACGGATCTGCCCGGGAACGGAAGCCCCAGCGCGTGGCGCACGGCGCTGCGCACTCCGTCGGTGCCCACCAGATAGCGGGCGGTGAGGGTGGTGGTCGTCCCGTCGGCGCTCCGTGTCCGTGCGCCGACCGTGTCCTGTCCTGCGGGCTGGTCGAGGCCGAGCAGCTCCGTCCCGTACCGGAAGTCCACCCCCGCGGCCCGCGCCCGGCGCTCCAGCAGGTGTTCCACCTCGTACTGCGGAGTGATCAGGAGGAACGGGAATCGGGAGCGCAGGCGGGAGAGATCGAGCCCGAGCGCGCCGAAGAGGTTCAGTCCGGTGAGGCGGGTGCCCGTTTTGACCAACTCGTCGGCGAGATCCCGGGTGTCGAGGACTTCGAGTGTGCGGGCGTGCACGGCGAAGGCACGCGTCATGTTGTTGGTTTCGCGGGGGCGGCGCTCCAGCAGGGTGACCGAGAGGCCCTGGGCGGCGAGGTCACCCGCCAGCAGCAGGCCGGTGGGGCCGGCGCCCACGACGATCACGTCAGTGGGCCCGGGGCGGGAGTCGGTGCTGGATTCGGTGCGGGGCGTGCCGGTCATGACGGCCTCCTGATGCCGAGTGCCCACCGGCGGTGGGCGACAGCCGCGTGCCAACAGGTGTTGGTCAACGCTTGTTGGCAACCGTAGAACGGCATCGCCTGGCATGTCAACAGGTGTTGGCCTACAGTTGTTGACATGATGAAGCAGGCCCCCGCCTCCCCTCGCCGTTCGGATGCCACCAAGGCCGCGATCCTCGAAGCCGCGCGCGAGCGGTTCGCCGCCGACGGTTACGAGCGCGCCACCATCCGGGCCATCGCCCGGGACGCCGGCATCGACCCGTCGATGGTGATGCGCTACTACGGCAACAAGGAGGGGCTGTTCGCCGCCGCGTCCGCGATCGACCTGCGCCTTCCGGAGCTCGGGGCGCTGCCGGGCAAGCACGTCGGGGCCGTGCTCGTCACCCATTTCCTGGACCGCTGGGAGCAGGACGACGTGCTCACGGCCCTGCTCAGGGTGGCCGTCACCAATGAGGCGGGGGCGGAGCGGGTGCGGGCGGTATTCGCCGGACAGTTCGGCCCCGTGGCCGCCGGGGTCTGCCCGGACCCGGCCGATGCCCCGCGCCGCGCCGCGCTCGCCGCCTCGCAGATACTGGGCATGGCGCTCGCGCGGTACGTCCTGCGGATCGAGCCCGCCGCCGCCATGTCCCGCGAGGAGGTCGTGGCCTGGCTCGCGCCGACGATCCAGCACTATCTGACCGCGGAGCGGCCGTAACGGGGGCCGCTCCCGGGGTCAGGTGTCAGGCGCAGGCGTCAGGTCCGGGCGGTCGGAGCCTCGGTGCCCAGTCCGCCGAATTCGCGGACGGCGTCCGCGACGATGGTTTCCAGGTGTGAGTGGTGGGCTCCCCGCCAGTACACCCGGCCGCACTCCGCGCACTGGGCGAACACGTCGTAGGACTGTTGCGTGCCGTGCTCCAGCTGGGCGCTGACCGCGCTCTTGTCCGCCTCCGTCAGCTTCCCGTTGCAGGCGGTGCACCGTGTCCAGGGCGCGAGGACGGGCGCGAACCGGCCCAGTACGTCGCGGAGCTGGGCCTCCGGGCGGTCGCTGTAGATGTACGCCCCCGCCCAGATCTCCCGCCGCCGCAGCAGCCCCCGGTCCCGGGAGAGCAGCACCCGCTGTTCCCTCGCCGAGAGCGTGGCCAGCGCCGGGTCGCCGATGTCCTCGCTCTCGTAGGCGGCGTCGACGCCCAGCAGGCGCAGGCGCCGGGCGAGCGTGCCGAGGTGGACGTCGAGGAGGAAACGCAACGGGGCGCCGGGCACGCGCTGGGGCCGCTCCACGGCGCGGACCTCGACCAGTTCGCCCGCGCCGGGGATGTGCGACACGGGTACGGGCCGGCCGTCGACGAGCAGCTGTCCGGCCTCGGTGAGCGGGACGCCGAGAGACTCCACGACGTGGCCGAGCGTCGACGAGCCGTCGGTGGTGACGCTCGTGCGCCCGCCCCGGCGGTCGTGGGCAACGAAGAGGCGTAGCTCAGGTGCTACTTCGAGGTCGATCTCCGGTCCGTTCACCTCGTCAGGATGCCACTGCGCGGGGGCGGCAGCGAGAGCTTTCCGGCGCCGCGCGGAGCGGGAGCGGCGCGTGGGGTTACGGCACGACGCGGTAGTGCGTGGTGATGCGTCCGCCCGCGCCCCGGACGCCCTCGTCCAGGACGTGGAAGGCGACCCCGGGAGGCGCGACGGTGTCGACCAGCCCCTCGCCGCTCTCCCACGGCAGCCGCAGTGTCGAGATCACTCCCGGCGCCACGAGCAGGGGGCGCCCGGCGAAGGTGCCCGCCATGGAGGTGTGCGCGTGGCCGGTGAGGATCGCCGGGACGTTGTCGACGGGCCGCTCGGCGAGCAGTTCGGCGAAGCGCGCCGCGTTGGTCAGGTTGGTGGAGTCCAGATACGGGTGATGGACCGTGGCCGGCGGGTGGTGGAAGGCGGGGAGTGCCGGGGTGTCGCCCAGGCCGTCCAGGGTGCGGGCCAGCCAGTCGAGGGTCTCGTCGTCGAACCGCCCCGCGTCCTCGCCGGGGATCGTCGAGTCGCAGAGCAGGAGCGCGTAACCGGCCACGTGGTGCAGTCGGTTGACGGGCCCGGTGGCGGACTCCGTCCCGCCGGCGTGGTCGTCGCCCAGCAGGACCTCGCGGTAGGCGGCGCGGTCGTCGTGGTTTCCCGGACAGGGGAATGCCGGTGCGGTGAGTGCGTCCAGCAGCCGGGCCGCCTCGGCGTACTCCTCGGGGGCGCCGTGGTCCGCGATGTCGCCGGTCACCAGCACCGCGTCCGGCTGCCGTGCCAGGGAGTTGAGGTAGGCCACCACTCGGGTGGCGCGGTCCGTCGCCCGGTCGGTTCCGTCGAGATGCAGATCGCTGATGTGTGCCAGCAACATCGGTGGGCCCCGTCCCTCGGTGACGTCAGCTAATGGTTCTGGTGAATTCATCCATTAGATCGAGGATCGCGCAAGATCTACCTCCCCGTGGGGCCCAGATCCAGCCGCCAGTCGTTCGTCAGCAGGGGATTGCCCGGCGGGTACTCGAGCTCGCAGGTGCCCAGCAGGACGAAGCCGGCCTTGCGGCACACCGCGTTCGACGCGCCGTTCTCCACGGACGGGTAGGCGTGCAGATAGCGGTGCTTGTGCTCGGCCCGCGCCTCCGCGACGACCGCCGCCGTCGCCGCTGTCGCGATGCCGAGGCCCTGGAAGCCGGGAAGGACGGCCCAGCCCGTCTCGTACACCTCCTGGTCCTGCCAGGTGCGCTCCCAGAAGCCGATCGTCCCCACGTCCTCGCCGCCGGCGGCCAGGACGATCCGGAACATCCGGCCCCGGCCCGTCCGGTCCGCGCTCAGCGCCACATACCGGTCGTGGCGGGTTATCAGCAGCTCTTCGCTCTCGGGACCGCCGAGATGATCCATCAGCTCGGGTGCGTTGGCCCGGCGGAGCAGCCCCAGGTCGTCTTCGGACCAGGGCAGGATCCGGACAGGGGTGGCGGGCCGGCCGGGCGAGGACGGTGATGACGCGGCGCTTTCCATGCCGAAAACTGTAGGGCCGGGCACTGACAACGGGGGCGTTGCCGCGCGCGTGCGGGTCGGGCCGGCGCGCCTGCCGTCCGGTCAGCGCGGGGCGAAGGCCGTGGGTGGTACGCCCACGGTCGCCGTGAAGTCCCGGACCAGGTGGGCCTGGTCGCTGTAGCCGAGGTCGGCGGCCAGCGCCGCCCAGTCGGTCTCCGGGTCCGACTCGGCCCGTTCCAGCGCTTCGTGGATGCGGTAGCGGAGGATGACCCACTTGGGGCCGACGCCCACGTACGTCGAGAAGAGCCGTTGGAGGGAGCGCGCGGACAGGCCCTCGGTGCGGGCCAGTTCGGCGACGCGGCGCAACGAGCGGTCCGTGCGCACGCGTTCGGCCATGGCCATGGCCCGGTCGGCCTGCGGATCGGGCCGGGGGTCGAGCGACAGCAGGTACCGGTCGAGTGCGGCGACCCGGGCGTCCTCGTCCGCCGGGTCCAGCACGGCCGCCGGAGACGGCTCCGCGGACAGCACCCGGGCTGCGGGAATCCGGCGGCCCGTCCACTGCGAGACCGGCCGGTCCGGGGCGAACGGGCGGAATCCGCCCGGCCGGAACTGGACTCCGCACACGCGTCCCCGCCCCTCCAGTTTCTGGGCGAAGAGTTCGAGACCGATGCCGGAGATCTCCGCGAATCCCGCCCGTTCCGCCTCGTCGCCGCTTTCGAATCGCTGGAAGACGAGGTTCACCGCCGGGTGCGGCACCACGTACGACACGTACGGCTCGGACAGATCCCAGTCGATCAGCCAGTAGTGCTCCAGGTACGGCCGCAGGGCCGGCGCGGGCTCGCGGCGGCGGAAGCGGACGTGTGTGAACAGGTCGGGGGCGTCGACGATGCCGCGGGTGTCATGTCGGGGACCGGCCATGCGGGCGATCCTATGAGGCGGCTTTCCCGCGACGAGGCGGTTCGGCGTACGCCAGGGGGTCGTACAGGGGCGCCAGGACCTCGTACGCCCCGTCGACGATGTCCTCGGCCCCGGTCAGCATCGCCCGCTCGGCCAGCCTGGCCGCCTGATGGGCGTACGGGGAGGGCGGCGCCGGGTGACGGCGCCGCCACCAGCCGTCGCACGCCGCGTAGAGGCCACCCGCGAAGACCAGCACGGGGATGGACAGGGCCAGCAGGACGTCGTCGTCCACGAGGGGCCTCCCGGTGTCGATGTCCCTTGCATCGGCATGTTCGGCAGGTCAGCTGAAGATGGGCCTTCGGCCAATGACTGGCCGGATAGAGCCGAATGGGGGCGTACGCCGGACTCAGGGCTGCGGAGGGTGCAACGCCCAGAGATGCAGTGCGCCCCCGTCCGGCGCCGTCGTGTACCAGGTCCCGTCCCCCAGCCCCCAGGGCACGCCGGATATGGGCGTGGGATAGCTGACGAGCCGTGCGGGGTCCATCTCCGTGGTGCGCACCAGCCAGTGCCGGGCCGCGCCGAACTCCTCGTCGTGCTCCGTCGTGCCGGCGACCGCCCACTCCTCGGTGATGTGGCCGCACACGTAGTCCCACATCACCTCGCCCGCGTCGGCGTCCTCCTCCTCGGCGTCCGGGTGGCGCGGCAGGGTCTCCGCGGCGTCCAGCTCGGCGACCACGGTGGCGTCCTCCATCTCGTGCAGGGCGATCGAGTCCTGGTCGTGGCCCACCGTCAGGAAGTGCCTGCCCGAAGGGCTCACCGACGTCAGGATGCGCTCGCTCTCGCAGACGTGCTCCACGGAGAGCTCCCGGCCGTCCCACCGGCCCCAGAGGAGGGGTGCTCCGTCCTGGCCCTCGCCCACGCTGAGCCCCATGAGGGCCGGGTCGGGGTGCGGTACGTGGTCCGATCCCGCGGCCACCGTGCGGGCATCGGCCCGGCCCAGCACCGTGCCGTCGGCGGCGTCGATGACCAGCCATTCGTCCACGGCCTCGGGGTCCGGCCCCGAGGCGGCGACCGGACCGCGGATATGGGCCCAGACGACCGAGCCGTCCGCGGAGAACATCGCCGAGCCGCTGTCCGCGTACAGATGTGTGCGGCTTCCGGTGGCGTACTCCTCGTACGAGCGGTGCAGGACGCGGCAGCCGCCGTCCCAGCAGCCGTGCCGGACCTCCCAGCGCACCGCGCCCGAGGGCTCGACCGCGCGCAGCGCGTGCAGCCCCGCGAAGACGGCGAGGCCGGTGTCCGGGGCGACGGTGAACGCGCCGAACGCGCCCGGCCAGGGGGCCGGGAAGCGGGTCTGCGGAGTGCCTTCGGCGTCGAGGTCGACGACGGCCGCCTCGGTGTCACCGCGCTGCACCAGCAGCCGGCGGCCGGTCGGCCACCGGAGTATGGAGGGGGCGTCGACCGTCTTTCCGGCCGGGCCCAGGGGCGCGGTGAATGTGGTGACGGGCCGAGCGGTCACTGCGCCTGTCATGGGGTCCCCTCCCGAAGTGCCTGATGATCTACGGGAACTGTAGGGCGGGGGTCCGACAGTGGCGCTTCAGCCCCTCGGGGCCAGCAACTGCCCCATGGCGGCGATCACGGACGGTTCGACCCGGTAGTAGACCCACGTGCCGCGGCGTTCGGAGGTGAGCAGGCCCGCGTCCTTGAGCTTCTTGAGGTGGTGGGAGACGGTCGGCTGGGAGACCCCGACGTCGGAGATGTCGCAGACGCACGCCTCGCCGCCCTCGTGGGACGCCACCAGCGAGAACAGGCGCAGCCGTACCGGATCGCCGAGCGCCTTGAACATCGTGGCCGTACGGACGGACTCCTCGGCGGTCAGCGGGCGCTCCGACAGAGGCGGGCAGCACGCGGGGACCGGTGACTCGAGCAGGGGCAACGCCTTCTCGTTCGACATATGTCTATGTTGACACATGTCGAATCAAGTGGGCCGGGGCCGGAAGAGGGGAGTCGCGACGACCGGCTACGGCCACACCAGGCAGTACGCCTGGTGCCCCGCGTCATGCAGCCGGTAGGAGAAGTCCTGCCACTCGTGGAGCAGCTGGTAGACGTTGAACGCGTCGCGGGGGCCGCCCCGGTCCGGGACCGTGGACCAGATGAAGGCCGCCGCGCCGACCGACTCCTCGCCGACGTCACGCAGGGGGTCGACGACCGTCATGGGGAGCTTGACAACCGCGTAGTCGGGGTGGAGGACGACCAGTTCCAGCGGGGGGACCTTGTGCAGGGGTATGCCCTGTATGCCGGTGAGGACCATCGCGGCCACCGTCTCCGGCTTGATCTTGGTGAACATGCCGCCCATGCCCAGCTCGTCACCGCCGAGCTCCTCGGGGCGCATCGAAATGGGCACGCGTGCGGCCGTGGCCCCGTCGGGGGCCCCGAAGTACTTGTAGGTCACCCCCACGCGGCCACTGCTCCTGCTTCCGGGACTTCCGCTGTTCCCTGCCTGCGTCCCCTGTACGCGCTCGGCCTCGCGCCGGTGCCGCCCTCGTCGGGCAGGCTCGGGCCCCAGGTCGTCGGTCCCTTCGCCCACTCCGCCACCGCGATGCATATCTCATCCACCCGACTACTTCTTAGGAGACACAGCCCCGGCTGCGCAACCCGATCATCGTGTCAGTGACCTCCCCCACGGGCGTGCGGTGAAACACCTGTCCGCAAGACTGTCCGTGCCTCTGACACCATGGCATGTGTGAGCTTTCCCTAATGACGCCCCAGTTTCGCAGACGCGAGGGGGCTGACGCCCTTTCGTGATACGAGGAGAGTGCGCTCCTTGCTCACCGTTGGCCAGGACTTCCGGCCCGGCCTCCCGACCCCCGAATCGCAGATCAGGACCAAAGTGGCGTATTCATACGAAGCCCCAGTTTCGCAGTCGCTGTTCGACCGCGCGTCCGTTGTGACGCCCGGCGGCGTGAACTCTCCCGTACGTGCCTTCCGGGCCGTGGGCGGTACGCCCAGGTTCATGGTGTCCGGTACGGGTCCGTACCTCACCGATGCCGACGGTCGCGAGTATGTCGACCTCGTGTGCTCGTGGGGGCCGATGATTCTCGGCCATTCCCACCCCGAGGTCATCGCGGCCGTCCAGGACGCGGTCGCCAGGGGCACCTCGTTCGGTACGCCCGGTGAGGGAGAGGTCGCGCTCGCCGAGGAGATCGTCGCGCGGATCGAGCCGGTGGAGCAGGTACGGCTGGTGTCGTCCGGCACCGAGGCGACCATGTCCGCGATCCGGCTGGCCCGCGGGTTCACCGGCCGCGCGAAGGTCGTGAAGTTCGCCGGGTGCTACCACGGTCACGTGGACGCGCTGCTGGCCGCCGCCGGCTCCGGCGTCGCCACGTTCGGTCTGCCCGACACCCCCGGGGTCACGGGCGCCCAGGCCGGCGACACGATCGTGCTGCCGTACAACGACCTGGAGGCCGTGCGGGCCGCGTTCGCCGCGCAGCCCGGGGAGATCGCCTGTGTGATCACCGAGGCCTCGCCGGGCAACATGGGCGTCGTGCCGCCGCTGGACGGTTTCAACGCCGGGCTCAAGGAGATCTGCGCGGCGAACGGCGCGCTCTACATCTCCGACGAGGTCATGACCGGGTTCCGGACCTCGAAGGCCGGCTGGTACGGCATCGACGGGGTCCGCCCCGACCTCATGACCTTCGGCAAGGTCATGGGCGGCGGCTTCCCGGCCGCGGCCTTCGGCGGGCGCGCCGACGTCATGGCGCACCTCGCTCCGGCCGGTCCCGTCTACCAGGCGGGCACGCTCTCCGGGAACCCGGTCGCGACCGCCGCCGGGCTCGCCCAGCTGCGGCTGCTGGACGACGCGGCGTACGCGAAGATCGACGCGGTCTCCGCGGAGCTGCGCGGGCTGGTGGGTGAGGCGTTCACGAAGGAGGGCGTCGCCCACACGGTGTCGGCGGCGAGCAACATGTTCTCGGTGTTCTTCACCGACGAGCCGGTCCGTAACTACGAGGACGCGAAGAAGCAGGAAGCATTCCGCTTCACCGCCTTCTTCCACTCGATGCTGGCGCAGGGCGTGTACCTGCCGCCGTCCGCGTTCGAGTCCTGGTTCGTCTCGACCGCTCACGACACGGCGGCCGTCGAGCGGATCGCTGCCGCTCTGCCGGCCGCGGCCCGGGCCGCGGCGGAGGCGACCGCATGAGCGAGAACGCGGGCCGTGACGATGTGACCGTGGTGCACCTCATGCGCCATGGCGAGGTGCACAATCCGGACGGCGTGCTCTACGGGCGGCGGGCCGGTTACCACCTCTCCGAGCTGGGCCGGCAGATGGCCGACCGGGTCGCCGAGCACTTGGAGAAGCGCGACATCACGCATGTCGTCGCCTCGCCGCTGGAGCGGGCCCAGGAGACGGCGGCTCCGGTCGCCTCCTCGCACGGTCTGGACCTGGCCACCGACGCGCGGCTGATCGAGGCGGCCAACGTCTTCGAGGGCAAGACCTTCGGGGTCGGTGACGGGGCTCTGCGCCGGCCGGAGAACTGGAAGCACCTGACCAACCCGTTCACCCCGTCCTGGGGGGAGCCGTACATCGAGCAGGTCGTACGGATGATGGGTGCCCTGGACGCGGCGCGTGACGCGGCACGGGGGCACGAGGCGGTGTGCGTCAGCCATCAGCTGCCGATCTGGATCGTGCGGAGCTTCGTCGAGCGGCGCAGGCTGTGGCACGACCCCCGGCGGCGGCAGTGCACGCTGGCCTCGCTGACCAGCTTCACGTACCAGGGCGACAAGATCGTGTCGGTCGCGTACACGGAGCCGGCGCGGGATCTCGTGCCGGCGCATTTGCTGGCCGGGGCCAAGCCGGTGAAGGGGAAGTCGAAGGCGTTCGGCGCGTAGGTGCCGGGCGGGGTGGGTGGGGCGGTGCCCGTTGCGTTCGGGTGCCGCTTCGTCCTCAATCGCCGAACGGGCTCGATTTGGGTGCGCCGGCCTTGATCTTTTTTGTTGTGCAGGTTCCGTAAGGGTCTGGTCTCGTAACGATATTTGTTGTCGTTCGAGGAACCCCCCTGTTGCTCCGGTCATCTAAGCCTTCGCTGGTTTGTATGGACTTGAGATGAACGACGCGGATGGGGACGAAATGCGCGAGATCAAGCGAAGGGGTCTGCTGGGCGCAGGGCTGGGAGCCGCGGCCGCGATCGGTATTGCTGGTTGCGGCTCCTCGGGCAAGGACAGGCCGGAGCCCGGCGGGAGTGCCAAGACTGGTCGGGGAAGCGACGGGAACGGGCCCGGTGCCGGGGCGCCGGAGAAGAACGTCAGGCTGATCGGTGACGGTTCGACCGCGGATACCGGAAAGCAGCCGAATCAGCCTTCCGCCCCCGTCCCTCTCGAACCCGGCCAGAAGCCGCCGCAGTTCGTGATCTTTTCCTGGGACGGGGCGGGCGAGGTCGGCAACGGACTCTTCCCGCGTTTTCTCGAACTGGCCAGGCAACACGACGCCGCGATGACCTTCTTCCTGTCCGGGCTGTATCTGCTGCCCGAGTCGAAGAAGTCGCTGTACCGTCCGCCGAACAACCCTCGCGGCGCCTCCGACATCGGCTATCTCACCGACGGCCACGTGAAGGACACACTCACGTACGTCCGCGAGGCATGGCTCGACGGCCATGAGATAGGCACCCACTTCAACGGCCACTTCTGCGGCGGTTCCGGGTCGGTCGCCAACTGGTCGCCCGCGCAATGGCAGAGCGAGATCGACCAGGCGGTCTCCTTCGTCACCGAGTGGCGGACCAACACCGGGTGGGAAAACCTTGATCCGTTGCCGTTCGACTACCGAAAGGAACTGATCGGCGGACGCACTCCCTGTCTGCTCGGTCAGGAAAATCTCCTGCCGACGGCGAAGAAGCTGGGATGGCGTTACGACGCCAGCTCGCCAGGCGGCCGTCAGATGTGGCCGGAGAAGCGCGACGGCGTGTGGGATCTTCCGCTGCAAGGCATGCCGTTCCCCGGGCACTCCTTCGAAGTCCTCTCCATGGACTACAACATCCTCGCCAATCAGTCGCTGAATTCGACCAAGGGCATGCCCTCCCGCTATCCGGGCTGGCGCAAGCAGGCAGCCGGTGCCTATACGGCCGGTTTCCAGCGTGCGTACGAGACGAATCGCGCGCCCTTCTACATCGGCAACCACTTCGAGGAGTGGAACGGCGGAATCTATATGGACGCCGTCGAAGAAGTGATCAAGCGCATTGCCGGTAAGCCGGACGTGCGGCTGGTCTCCTTCCGGCAGTTCGTGGACTGGCTCGACGTCCAGGACCCGGCGGTGCTCGCGAAGCTTCGTACGCTCGACGTCGGTCAGTCGCCCGCGGGCGGCTGGAATGCCTTCTTTAAACAGCCTTGACAAGGGGCTTTACGGGCACCGAGGGGGGTGCGCAAGATCCCCGAAACGGTCATGCGAAACTTTTCACATGAGCCCTGGCCGCGCACCCCGACGCCGCTTCGTCCTGCTGGCCGCCATCACCGCGGCCGCGACGCTGACCCTGTCCGCGTGCAGTGGAGACGGCAACAAGGCCGGTGGCGGCGGTAATACGAACTTCGTGACCGGCAGCGGCGGAATCTCGACCGTGGCCAAGGGCGAGCGTGTCGCCGCGCCGAAGCTGGACGGCACCACCCTGGACGGCAAGAGCCTCGACGTCGCCGACTACAAGGGCAAGGTCGTCGTACTGAACGTCTGGGGATCGTGGTGCGGTCCGTGTCGCGCCGAGGCCAAGCACTTCGCCAAGGTGTCGCAGGACACCGCGGACCAGGGCGTCCAGTTCATCGGGATAAACACCCGGGACGCCCAGAAGGCCGCCGCGGTGAACTTCGAGAAGGACTACGGCGTCACCTACCCGAGCTTCTTCGACCCGACCGGAAAGCTCATCCTCCGCTTCCCCAAGGGCACGCTCAACCCGGTGGCCATTCCGTCGACCGTGGTCATCGACCGGGACGGGAAGCTCGCCGCCCGCACCCTTCAGGCCCTCAACGCGGAGGACCTGCGCAAGATGATCGACCCGCTGATCGCGGAGAAGTGATCCGGTGATCACCCTCGCCGCGTACAACGAGACCGTCTTCAGCGGCGCCCTGCTGGTGGCCATTCCCATCGCCGTGCTCGGCGGTCTCGTCTCCTTCTTCTCGCCCTGTGTCCTGCCGCTCGTCCCCGGCTATCTGAGTTACGTCACCGGGGTCAGCGGCACGGACCTCGCGGAGGCCCGGCGCGGCCGGGTCGTGGCCGGTGCCTCGCTGTTCGTGCTGGGCTTCACCGCCGTCTTCGTGTCCAGCGGTGCGCTCTTCGGCTTCTTCGGCGACCGGCTCCAGGAACACAGCGAGGTACTCAACAAGGTCCTCGGCGGCCTGATGATCCTCATGGGGATCTTCTTCATGGGGCTGCTGCCGGGGGTGACGCAGCGCGAGTTCCGCTTCCACAAGCGGCCGGTGGCCGGACTGGCCGGAGCGCCGTTGCTGGGAGCCCTGTTCGGGATCGGCTGGGCGCCCTGCATCGGCCCGACGCTCGCCTCCGTGCTGACTCTCTCGCTGGAACAGGGGACCGCCGGACGCGGGGCGATACTGACCGTCGCGTACTGTCTGGGACTCGGTGTCCCGTTCGTCCTGGCGGCGGTCGCCTTCCGCAAGGCACTCGGCGCGTTCGGCTGGGTCAAGCGGCACTACGTATGGGTCATGCGCATCGGCGGCGGAATGATGATCGCGACCGGAATCCTCCTGCTGACGGGCGTCTGGGACTCGCTCATGCAGGAGATGCAGGTCTGGTCCGACGGCTTCACTGTGGGGATCTGAGTCATGAGCAACACGAACACCACGGAAGAGCGCGAGCTCGGCGCCGCCGGAGCGCAGCTCTCCACCGCCCCCCAGGAGGAGTCCGCCGGCGCGGTGCCCGCGATGGGGGTCATCGGCTGGGTTCGCTGGTTCTGGCGGCAGCTCACCTCGATGCGGGTCGCGCTGATCCTGCTGTTCCTGCTGTCGCTCGGCGCGATCCCCGGCTCGCTGATCCCGCAGAACAGCGTGGACGAGCTGAAGGTGCAGACCTTCCAGAAGGCGCACACCACGGTCACGCCGATCTACGAGAAGCTCCAGCTGTTCGACGTCTACAGCTCGGTGTGGTTCTCCGCGATCTACATCCTGCTGTTCGTCTCCCTCATCGGCTGCATCGTCCCGCGCACCTTCCAGTTCGTCGGCCAGCTGCGCAGCCGCCCGCCGGGCGCCCCGAAGCGGCTCACCCGGCTTCCCGCGTACACGACGTGGCGTACCGACGCCGAGCCCGAGCAGGTCCGCGAGGCCGCGGCCGCCATCCTCCGCAAGCGGCGCTTCCGCTCCCAGACGACGGGTGACGCGGTCGCCGCCGAGAAGGGCTATCTGCGCGAGGCCGGGAACCTGATGTTCCACATCGCGCTGATCGTGATGCTGGTGGCCTTCGCCGCCGGGCAGCTCTTCAAGTCCGAGGGCGGCAAGCTGATCGTCGAGGGCGACGGTTTCTCCAACACGCTCACGCAGTACGACGACTTCAAGTCCGGCTCGCTGTACGACAGCGACTCGCTCGCCCCGTTCAGCTTCACCCTCGACGACTTCGTCGGTACGTACGAGAAGAGCGGCCCCCAGCGCGGGACCCCGCGCACCTTCGAGGCGCGTGTGACGTACGCCGAGGGCGCCGACGGGAAGCCGAAGAAGTCCGTCATCCGGGTCAACGAACCGCTGATCGTGGACGGCACCAAGATCTATCTGATCTCGCACGGCTACGCCCCCGTCGTCTCCGTCAAGGACGGCAAGGGCAAGGAGATCTACCGGACCGCCGTACCGCTGCTGCCCATCGACAACAACATCACCTCGACCGGTGCGATCAAGGTGATGGACGGCTACCGCGACAAGAACGGCGAGAAGACCCAGCTGGGCTTCGAGGCGTTCTTCGTCCCGACGTTCGCCGGTGCGGGCAAGGGCACGATGTTCTCGCAGTTCCCTGGCGCCGAGTTCCCGGTGCTCGCCCTCAACGGCTTCCACGGCAGCCTCGGCGTCGACTCGGGTCTGCCGCAGAACGTGTACCAGCTGGACTCCTCCAAGATGACGGAGTTCAAGGACGCCGGCGGTCAGAAGCTCAAGAAGCGACTGCTTCCCGGCGAGACGATGACGCTGCCCGACGGTGCGGGCTCGATCACCTTCGAGAGCGTCGAGGAATGGGCCAGCTTCCAGGTCTCGGAGCAGCCGGGCACCGGCTGGGCGCTGGCCGGGGCGATCGCGGCCATCGCCGGGCTCGCCGGATCGCTGTTCATCCAGCGCCGCCGGGTGTGGGTCAGGGCCATGCGGGGAACGGACGGCGTCACCGTCGTCGAGATGGCCGGTCTGGGCCGGGCCGAGTCCGCGAAACTCCCCGAGGAGCTGGCCGATCTCGCGGTCGAGCTCCACCGTGTGGCGCCCACCGCGCCCGAAGCCACGAACGACCCGGAGACCGATGCCGGTTCCGGTCCCGACGTACCTTCCGAAGAACCTGCCGAAGGGGCTGAGAAGTGAATCTCGCCGCCGCAACCAACGAGAATCTGGCACACACCAGCAATGTGCTGATCTATTCGTCGATGGCCGTCTACACCCTGGCCTTCTTCGCGCACATCGCGGAGTGGGTGTTCGGCAGCCGCAGCAAGGTCGGCCGTACGGCCGCCGCGCTGGCCGGAGCCCCGGCGTCCCCGGCCTCCACGGTGAAGGTGCAGGTCGCGCGGCAGGACGGCGCCACCGCCGTCCTGGACCGCCCGAAGATCGTGACGCGTTCCGCCGCCGGGACCCGGGACGTCCCGGACGGCCCCGGTGCCGCCGGCGGCACGTTCAAGGGCGACCTGTGGGGGCGGATCGCGGTCTCCCTGACGGTCGTGGCCTTCCTCGTCGAGGCCGGCGGGGTCATCGCCCGCGCCCTGTCGGTGCAGCGTGCCCCCTGGGGCAACATGTACGAGTTCTCGATCACCTTCTCCACGGTGGCGGTCGGCGCGTACCTCGTCCTTCTGGCGCTGAGGAAGAACGTCCGCTGGATGGGCCTGATGCTCGTCACCACGGTCCTGCTGGACCTGGGCATCGCCACCACCACGCTCTACACCGACAGTGACCAGCTGGTTCCCGCGCTGGACTCCATCTGGCTGTGGATCCACGTCTCCACCGCGATCATCTGCGGCGCCGTGTTCTACCTCGGCGGGGTCGGGACGCTGGTCTACCTGTTCCGTGACAGCTACGAGAACAAGCTCGCCAACGGGGGCACGCCCGGCGCCTTCGCCCGGTCGGTGCTGGAGCGGCTGCCCTCGGCGTCGAGCCTGGACAAGTTCTCGTACCGCATCAACGCGGCCGTCTTCCCGCTGTGGACGTTCACGATCATCGCGGGTGCGATCTGGGCGGGCGACGCGTGGGGGCGCTACTGGGGCTGGGACCCCAAGGAGGTCTGGTCCTTCATCACGTGGGTCGCGTACGCCTGCTATCTGCACGCACGGGCCACGGCGGGGTGGAAGGGCCGCAAGGCCGCGTATCTGGCGCTCATCGCGTTCGGGTGCTGGCTGTTCAACTACTACGGCGTGAACATCTTCGTCACCGGCAAGCACTCGTACGCGGGCGTGTAGCGGGCGGGGTGACCGGGGGTCCGTCCGGGCCTGCCCCACGGGTGCGGATCGCCTCCCCGCGAGTCACCCTTGTTGTATGAGCCCGACCGGTGCGATCGAGCCAGGTACCAGCGAGACGCGCGACGGCACGCATCTTCTGAGGTTCACGCTGCGGCTGCCCCATCCCGTTCCACGGGTGTGGGCAGCCGTCGCCGGTTCCGAGGGGCTGCGGGGCTGGCTCGCCGTCGCCGAACCCTTCGAGCCCCGCATCGGCGGTGCGGTCACCCTGCGGTGGCTGCCCACCGACCCGGAGCGCGGCGCCGCGGACGCCTCGGGCACGGTCACCGCCTGGGATGTCGAGCGGGTCGCCGAGTACACCGTCGGGGCGCCGCGCGGCCGCATCCGCTTCCATCTGGAACCGCCGCGCGGCGACCACGTCGTACTCCGCTTCACCCACGAGTTCCACGGCGACGACACCCTGCGCCGGGAGCGCCTCGCGGCCTGGCACGAGCGCTTCGAGCACCTCGCCGCCGCGCTGGAACTCCCCTAGCGCCCCGCCGGCGGAAGGCAGCGGCGGTCCGGTGGGCGGCCCTCCGGCCAGGCGATCTCCACGAAGCGCTGGACGCCCTTGTCCGTCAGTTCGACCACCGGAACCGCCTTGTTGTACGGGTTGCCGTGGTTGTCCAGACAGATCCAGCCACTCGCCCCCGACACCTTCAGCGAGGACTTCACCTGCGGCCACTGGCTGCCCACATCGGTCTTCGTGGGCAGCCGCTCGCCGTCCGGGGTCGCCTGCCGGATGCCGTGCACCGCCGTCGCCATCGCGTCGTACGCGATGATCACCTGCCCGTCCATCAGCGTGGCCCGGCCCGTCGGGCCGATCGGGCCGACGGGCTTCTTCGCCACCTGGGCCAGCAGCTCCTGGAAAGCGCGGAAGTCCTGGGCGGAGCCGCCCGTCGCCGGTACCGGCGCGCCCTTCCTGGCGACCCAGGCGTCCGGGTGGGCCAGCGAGGCGTAGCGGACGGTCACCTTCCGGCTGAGTGCGCCGCGGTCCAGCTTCTCGTCCCCGCCGAGATACGAGCCCTCGTCGCCGGTGAGCACGGTGAACGCCCGGTTCTGGCAGCCGCGCCGCCCCAGCTCATTGATGAACTGCCGCAGCTGGGTGTGGCGCCCGGCGAAGAACACCGTCTCCGCGTCCGTGTCGCAGATCAGATGCGTGATCTGCTTGAACGTGTTGGACGTGGTGCCCTCGTCCGTGGCGTCGGGGGGCGAGGTGAACAACTGCGCCTCGTACTTCGTGCCCTTCACCAGCGCGGTGAACGCCGCCTTCAGCGTGTCCGTGTAGTGGTCCCCGGTCCGTGTGTCCTCGACCAGCAGCGCCTTGTCGGCCTCCACCCTGCCGAACTGCGCCAGCGCCCGCGCCTCGTCCCGGTTGGTGGGCGAGACCCTGGCCAGGCCCGGGAACGCGTCTCCGCCGGGCCCGTTGGCGATGTCGTCGGCCGTGATCGTGGTGCCGACGACGGCGATCCGCGCCTTCGTCAGCGCCTGCACCGCGAGCTTCACCTCGGAGCTGCTGGTGGCGACCCCGGACACGGAGCGCAGATGGTCGGGCGCGTCCGTCATGGTCTTCAGCCGGTCGACCGTCGGCTTCCAGAACACGTTGTTCTTCCCGGTGTTGGCGAGCACCAGCCGGATCTTCGGCACCTGGGAGTTCGACAGATGATTGGCCCGGTACTGCTCGGCGAACGCACCTTGCAGTTCGCGCCGCATCTTCGTCCCCATGGACGGGTCGCTCGACGTCAGGGGCAGCAGCAGGGCGACCGTCGCGTACTCGCCCGCCTTCAGACGCCCGTTCTCCCGGCCGATCGCCGAGGCGACCTCCGTCAGGTTCTTCATCCCGAAGTCGTAGCCCGAGCCGGACACCCCCACGCACTCGTCGCTGCCAGCGGGGCGCTCCACGCCCGGCACACAGCTCCGGTCCTCCGGCGTGGTCGCCCGGTCTATGCCGTACCAGCCGGTCCCCGTCACGAGCGCCGCCACGACGACCGTCGTGACGATCCTCTGCCGGGTCGTGTACCAGACGCGATAACGCAGCGGATTACGCATCCGAGCCACCGTCCCCCTGTCGGTCCCGTCGGTCCGGTGTCCCGGCCGTCGGGGTCCCCGGCGGCATGGACAGCGGTCGCCATGCCCTGATGTCCCGCGGCCAGTGCGTCGCCGCGTCCCACAGCACCGCGTTGCCCGTCAGATGCCTGCCGGACAACTGCCGCAGCTCGTGCGCCATCTTGTCGGTCACCTCGTCGTCCGGCAGGGCCAGCGGATCGGACAGCAGCCACACGGCGTGCAGCAGCCGCCGCATCCGCAACTGGAGCTCGGCCGCCTCCTCGTCGAGCCCGGCGAGCCCCGTCAGCTCCTCGGGCAGTGGTCCCGCCGCCACGTCGTGGCCGAGGGCGACAGCCCGCCGCGGATCGGGTCCGCGCGCCCCGCGCTCACGCGGATACGGCGCCGAGGCGATCAGCCGCAGCTCGCC
The DNA here is from genome assembly GCF_056430475.1 of Streptomyces sp. NPDC045968. Lineage (NCBI taxonomy): Bacteria > Bacillati > Actinomycetota > Actinomycetes > Kitasatosporales > Streptomycetaceae > Streptomyces > Streptomyces sp. NPDC045968. Next base: position 53,418 of record NZ_JBWKLF010000009.1, read on the forward strand.
CAGCCAGCCCGGTACGTCGGGACGCGGGAACCGCACCCGCAGATGCGTCACGCAGCCCGCGTCCCGGCCCAGCACCAGCTCCTCGTGCAGCCGGTGCGGGGCGCTCGCGGCGCTCCCCGTCTGGTACACCTCGCGCAGCGACTCGTGGACCGCGCGCCACACCGCGTACCGCGGATGGTCGTCGTCCTGGAAGCGCAGCCGGTGCAGCAGCAGTGACCGCAGCAGCGGATCGGCGACGAAGTGGTCGGGGCCGACCCGCCAGTCCTCCGCGCGCAGCACGTCCCGTACCCGCAACGCCACATCGCCGTCCAGGGACTCGCCCCGCAGCCGGAGCCTGGCCAGCAGCCTGGCCGGCTCCTCGCCGTGCGCGGTGGCCAGCACACCCAGTACACCCACGGCATCGGGGCGCTGCCCCGGCAGCAGCCTCCCCAGCAGCTCGTCCGCCAGCCGCACCGGCTCCCGGTCCTCGCGGACCCGCACCGTGCAGTCCAGCAGCGCGCCAGGCACCAGCGAACCCGGCTCGTCCGCCTCGCCCGCCGCCTGCGCGAACAGCGCCACCCCGAGCGGCCTGCCACCCGTCAGCCGGTGCACCCCGCGTGCCAGACCGGCCGGCGCACGGGCCGCGGGGTCGTGGCGCTCGAACGCGGCCTGGGTGTGCGCGGCGCTCAGCGGGGTGAGGCCGACCGCGAGGATCCCCGAGGTCACCTCCGTACCCCGGGTCCAGTGCGAGGCGTGCGCGACTTCCGGCAGGCGGTGGTGGACGGCGTGCCGCAGGCCCTCGTGGTCGCGGGAGCGGGAAGCGGCGAAGAAGACGATCTGGTCGCGGCGGCCCGCCGCACGCGCCCGCAGCACCGGCTCGACCAGCTGCCGGCCGAGCGCGTTGTGCGCGTTGTCCAGGAGGATCACCGGACGGCCCCGGCGCATCCCCATCGCCGTACCCCGGTAGGCCCGGTACAGATCCTCGACCAGCGCCCCCACGAGATGGTCCTCGGCCCGTCTGCGCAGATCGCCGCCCCGCTCGAAGTCGACCGCGAGCTGGCGCAGCCCGATCCGGCCGTCTCCTCCGGCGTGCGGATAGGCGCCGTACCAGTCGACCGTACGGCGCTGGAACCGGCTGAACGTCTCTTCGAGCACCGACTCCACGGTCGCCTCGGCGATCAGCCCGGCCAGCGGCGCGACCGCGTCGAACGCCGTCGCCGCCAGCTTCGTCAGCACCTTGGTGACCCAGCCCTGCGCCGCGCCCGGCCGCGAGTCCACGGTCGCGAGCACCGGCCCGAGCGACTGGAGATCGCGCTGCGCCCGCGTCTCGTCCTCGCGGCTCCAGGCGATGGACGCCACCGCCACGAGGCCCAGGCTGAGCCGGGGGAACTGCACGGGTTTCGCCGCCCGCACCCTCGGCGTCAGCTGGACGGCCAGGGCGGGCAGCGCCCCGGTGACCGGCGTCCAGCCGGGACCGGGGTCCTCGGGCGGCGCGACCGCCTCGCAGTCGACCAGGGCGACCGGGGTGATCTCCCGGTACACGTTGCGCAGTTGCTTGAGCGTGGCGGTCTTTCCCATGCCCCGGCCACCGGTCAGCACGACCACCGGCGGATCGTCACGGTGCTCGTACGGCGCCTTGGCCGAGCCGTAGGGCGTGAGACCCGTCAGACGTGCCGCCAGGCCGTCGTTGCCGAAAATCGCCTCGCGTCCGTACAGCTCTCTGTCCACCGCACCCCCAGTGCCGACACCCCGTACGACCTGTCACAGCGTCAACAACAGGATATCGGCGGGGCGTTGGAGGCAGGTGTAGATTTTCGAACGATTGAGCCCGATCGTGACCAGGCCCGGCCGTCTCCGGGGCTCAGCCCTTCGGCGGCGTCGGGTCCTCGGTGCTCCCGCCCTCGCCGTCGCGGCGCTTGAGCTCTTCCTCGCGGCGGCGCAGGTCCGCCTCCCAGTCCTTGAGGACGGACTCGTCCTTCTCGTTCTCGTCCTTGAGCGACTTCAGGAAGTCCGGGTTGTCGTCGGGCGCCACCCACTCCTGGCGGTGGTTGCGGTGCCACTCCGAAGGCGTACGGCCTCCGGCGGGCGCCACGCGGATCTTGCCCGCGGCGAACCACACGATCGGGCCCACGATCCAGAACAGCAGGATGATGAAGACCCAGGCCAGCTTCGGGAGGTGCTTGGCCTCGTCCTCCGGAGTGTTCAGACAGTCGATGAACGCGTAGATCGTCAGTGCCAGCGGAAGGAGATAGATCAAGGCCCTGAGCATGGTGGAAGGGTCCCCCGAGAAGAGGTGAGGGGGCGCGGTGTCCCGCCCCGGTGACGGGGCCAGGGTAGCGGGTGGCAGATACTGGACGGCATGGCTTACGACGATCTTCGCTCCCTGCTCCGGGCTCTGGAGCGCGAGGGCGATCTCAAGCGCATCAAGGCCGAGGTCGACCCGCACCTGGAGGTCGGCGAGATCGTCGACCGGGTGAACAAGGCGGGCGGACCCGCGCTGCTCTTCGAGAACGTCAAGGGGGCGAGCATGCCTCTGGCCATGAACGTCTTCGGGACGGACCGGCGCCTCCTCAAGGCGCTCGGGCTGAAGTCGTACGCCGAGATCAGCGACAAGATCGGCGGGCTGCTCAAGCCGGAGCTGCCGCACGGTTTCGTCGGGGTCCGCGAGGCGTTCGGGAAGCTCGGCTCGATGGTGCACGTGCCGCCGAAGAAGGTGAAGTCCGAGAACGCGCCCGTCCAGGAGGTCGTCCTCACCGGCGACGACGTGGACCTGGAGCAGCTGCCGGCGCTCTTCACCTGGCCGAAGGACGGCGGCTCCTTCTTCAACCTGGGGCTGACGCACACGAAGCACCCCGAGACCGGTATCCGGAATCTGGGGCTCTACCGCCTCCAGCGCCACGACAAGCGCACCATCGGTATGCACTGGCAGATCCACAAGGACAGCCGTAACCACTACCAGGTCGCCGCGAAGCGCGGCGAGCGGCTGCCGGTCGCGATCGCGTTCGGCGCGCCGCCCGCCGTGACGTACGCCTCGACGGCTCCGCTGCCCGGTGACATCGACGAGTACCTCTTCGCGGGCTTCATCCAGGGCAAGCGGATCGAGATGGTCGACTGCAAGACCGTGCCGCTCCAGGTCCCGGCGCAGGCCGAGGTCGTCATCGAGGGATGGCTGGAGCCGGGGGAGATGCTGCCGGAGGGGCCGTTCGGTGACCACACCGGCTTCTACACTCCGCAGGAACCGTTCCCCGCGCTGACGATCGACTGCGTGACCATGCGGAAGCGTCCGTTGATCCAGTCGATCGTGGTGGGCCGGCCGCCGACCGAGGACGGGCCGCTGGGCCGGGCCACGGAGCGGTTCTTCCTGCCGCTCCTGAAGATCATCGTGCCGGACATCGTGGACTACCACCTGCCGGAGGCTGGCGGTTTCCACAACTGCGCGATCGTCTCGATCGACAAGAAGTACCCGAAGCACGCGCAGAAGGTCATGAGCGCGATCTGGGGCGCGCACATGATGTCGCTGACCAAGCTGATCGTGGTGGTGGACTCCGACTGTGATGTCCACGACCTCCACGAGGTGGCGTGGCGGGCGCTCGGGAACACCGACTACGCACGGGACCTGACCGTCGCCGAAGGACCGGTCGATCATCTCGACCATGCCTCCTACCAGCAGTTCTGGGGCGGCAAGGCGGGGATCGACGCGACGAGGAAGTGGCCCGAGGAGGGCTATACGCGGGACGGCGGCTGGCCCGACATGGTCGAGTCCGACCCGGAGACGGCCGCGAAGGTCGACCGCCGCTGGAAGGAGTACGGCCTGTGAGCGCCTCGGCCGCAGCGCTGCCCGAGCCCGGCAGGACCAAGGCGTTCCTCCGGCTGGTGATGATCGAGCACTCGGTCTTCGCGCTGCCCTTCGCGTACATCGCGGCGCTGACCGCGATGTTCCGGCTGGACGAGAACATCCACTGGGGCACGCTGCTGCTCGTCACGCTCGCGATGGTCGGGCTGCGGACGTTCGCGATGGCCGCCAACCGGATCATCGACCGGGAGATCGACGCCCGTAACCCCCGTACCGCGGGCCGTGAGCTGGTCACCGGCGCCGTGTCGGTGAAGTCGGCGTGGACCGGGGCGCTCGTCGCGCTCGTCGTCTTCCTCGGGGCGGCGGCGCTGCTGAACCCGCTCTGTCTGGTGCTGGCGCCGCTCGCCGTGGTGCCGATGGTGGTGTATCCGTACGGCAAGCGGTTCACGAACTTCCCGCACGCCATCCTGGGAATCGCGCAGGCCATGGGGCCGATCGGCGCCTGGCTCGCGGTGACGGGCAGCTGGTCGTGGGACGCGGTGATCCTGGGGCTGGCCGTCGGGATCTGGATCGGCGGCTTCGATCTGATCTTCGCGTGCCAGGACGTACAGGCCGACCGGGCGCACGGGGTGCGCTCGTTCCCGGCGCGCTTCGGGATTCCGGCGGCGCTGTGGGGCGCGCGGGTCTGCCATGTGGTGACGACCGGGATGCTGGTCTGGTTCGGACTGGCGACCGGGGCTGAGCTGCTCTACTGGATCGGCATGGTGGTCGTCGCCGTGGCCTTCGTGTACGAGCACCGGGTGGTGCGGCCGCACGATCTGTCCCGCCTCAACCGGGCGTTCTTCTCGGTGAACGGCTTCATCGGCATCGCGCTGTTCGCCTGCGCGCTGCTCGACCTGCTGGTGCGCGGCCTCACGCCGTGACGGCGGTGGCGGTCTCGCGGGGGCGGCGGAAGGCGAAGGCCGCCGCCACCCCGCCGATCAGGCCGAAGAGGTGGCCCTGCCAGCTGATTTCGGAGTCGGTGGGCAGGACGCCCCAGAGGATCGAGCCGTAGACCGCGGCGATGATCACGCCGATCACGATGTCGAGCGGGCGCCGGTCCACGAAGCCGCGGACCAGCAGATAGCCGAAGAGGCCGAAGACCACTCCGGACGCTCCGAGGGTGACGGTGTGGGCCGGGGCGGTCAGCCAGACGCCGAGGCCGCCGGTCACGATGACCGTGAGGACGACGGCGGCGAACCGGCGCAGTCCGGCGAGCGCGGCGATGAAGCCGAGCACCAGCAGCGGGACGCTGTTGGAGGCCACGTGGTCCCAGCCGCTGTGCAGGAACGCGGACGGGACGATGTCGAGCAGTTCGGACGGCTCGCGCGGACTGATTCCGTATGTGTCGAGTGACTGCCCCGTGGCCGTGTCGATGCCTTCCAGCACCCACAGGAGGGCGACCCAGCCCAGCATCAGGGCGCCGGCCGTGACGGCCCGTGCGCCGGTGGTCGTGGTGGTGGCGGAGTTACGGATGCCGGTCATGGCTCCCCCTGTCCCGGGCCTGCGCAGTCCTGTCCCTCACCTGTCGGAACGTGCCGAGGCCCTGACTCGGTTCCTGATGCGGGGTGCCGGATAGGCTCACAGGTGTGAAATCCGGGACTTCGATGAGTCAACAGCAGCGGCGGCCTTGGATTGTCGGGGTGTCCGGCGCTTCGGGTACCCCCTTCGCCGCCTCGGTCCTGCGGGGGCTGCTGGCCGCCGGGGAGAGCGTGGACCTCGTGGTCAGCCGCGCCTCGCGGCTGACGCTGCTGGACGAGACCGGGATCGCCTTCCGGGACGCGCACTGGCGCGAGGATCTGCGTGGCTGGCTGGCGCGGGGTGCGGACGGGAAGCCGGACACCTTCGCGGTGAGCGAGGACGGCCTCGACGGCGTACGGCACTGGGCCGCCGGTGATCTGGCGGCCGGCCCTTCCTCGGGGTCGTACCCGGCGAAGGGGATGCTGATCGTTCCGGCGTCGACGGCCTGTGTGGCCGGGGTGGCGCTGGGTCTGTCGAAGGATCTGCTCCAGCGGGCCGCGAGCGTGACGCTCAAGGAGCGGCGGAAGCTGGTCGTCGCGGTGCGCGAGACGCCGCTGAGTGGTCAGACGCTGAAGCAGATGGTCGCGCTCGATGAGGCGGGCGCCGTGGTGCTGCCCGCCTCTCCGGCGTTCTACGCGGGTGCGACGCACATCCAGGATCTGGTGGATTTCGTCGCGGGGCGGGTGCTGGACGCGGCAGGGGTGCCGCACCAGCTCTACCGCCGCTGGGAGGGAGAGCTCGGTGGCTCCCGCTCCTAGGAGGCCGGGGTCAGCGCTTCTTGGGTGCGCGCGGGGTCCGGGCCTTGTCGATCCGGAGCGCGGCGGCGGGCTGGTGGGCACGCGAGCGGTTGGCCAGGTCCTGCAGCTCGCGCATCCGGGCATAGGCCATCTCGATCGTGTACACGGTGAAGTTCACTCCTGAAGATTCGAAAGCGTTTCTTGGATGTTCTGAAAGATTTGCAGGAGTTGAAGCCTGCATGCCTTAGATTCTATACGTAAACTCGCGGTACTGCTGAACAATGGAAGGTTTCAGTCATATGGACGCGGTGGACAGGCAGCTCATCCAGGCCCTCAGGGAGAACGGCAGGGCCTCGTATGCCGAGCTGGGGCGGCTCGTGGGGCTCTCCGGGCCCAGCGTCACCGACCGCATCAATCGGCTGGAAACCGCCGGTGTCATCACCGGCTACCGCGCCACCGTCGACTCCGCCTCGCTGGGCCTCGGGGTCACGGCGCTGATCGGTATCTCGCTCTCCGACGCCGCCGACCACGAGGACGTGGCGCACCGGCTGAAGGACCTGGCGGAGATCGAGGACTGCTGGTTCATCGCGGGCGACGACTCGTACATGCTCAAGGTCCGCGTCGGTGACGTGGACGGCCTGGAGAAGACGATCCGCAGGCTGAGCGGTACGAAGGGGGTCTCCCGGACGCGTACGACGATCGTGCTGTCCACGAAGTGGGAGAACCGGGTCGGGGACCTGCCCGAGGAGGGCTAGGCGTACGGTGGTCGAAGGCTGTTACACGGAGATATGGGAGGCGCCCTAGTGGACGCGGGACTCAAGCGCGAGCTGGAGGAGAAGGTCCGGGCCGGCGAGCGGCTGACCCGCGAGGACGGGATCGCCCTGTACGAGTCCGACGACCTGGCGTGGCTCGGCGGACTGGCCCATGAGGTGCGGACGCGCAAGAACGGCGACGTCGTTCACTTCAACGTCAACCGGCACCTCAACATGACCAACGTGTGCACCGCGTCCTGCGCGTACTGCTCGTTCCAGCGCAAGCCGGGCGAGAAGGACGCGTACACGATGCGCATCGAGGAGGCCGTCCGCCTCGCCAAGGCGATGGAGAACGAGAACCTCACCGAGCTGCACATCGTCAACGGGCTGCACCCCACCCTTCCGTGGCGCTACTACCCGCGTTCGCTCAGTGCGCTGAAGGAAGCCCTGCCGAACGTGGGGCTCAAGGCGTTCACGGCGACGGAGATCCACCACTTCGAGACGATCTCGGGGCTCACGGCCTCCGAGATCCTCGACGAGCTGATCGAGGCCGGTCTGGAGTCGCTGACCGGCGGTGGCGCGGAGATCTTCGACTGGGAGGTCCGTCAGCACATCGTCGACCACGACACCCACTGGGAGGACTGGTCGCGCATCCACCGTCTCGCGCACGAGAAGGGGCTCAAGACCCCGGCGACGATGCTGTACGGGCACATCGAGGAGCCCCGTCACCGCGTCGACCACGTGCTGCGGCTGCGGGAGATGCAGGACGAGACCGGCGGTTTCCAGGTCTTCATCCCGCTGCGCTACCAGCACGACTTCGTGGACATGAAGGACGGCAAGGTCCGCAACAGGCTCCAGGCGCGGACGACGATGGCGACGGGCGCGGAAGCGCTGAAGACCTTCGCGGTCTCCCGGCTCCTCTTCGACAACGTGCCGCACGTCAAGGTCTTCTGGGTGATGCACGGTGTGCAGACCGCCCAGCTCGCCCTTCAGCACGGCGCCGACGACATGGACGGCTCGGTCGTCGAGTACAAGATCACGCACGACGCGGACAACTACGGCACGCCGAACAAGCTCGGCCGTGACGATCTGCTGGACCTGATCCGCGACGCGGGCTTCCGGCCCGTGGAGCGCAACACCCGGTACGAGATCCTTCGCGAGTACCCGGGACCGGACGCGAGCCGGCGCGAAGAGCCGCAGCCGATGCGCCTCTGACGCCCTCGCGCATCTGTTCCGCCTCCGCAGGAAAGCCCCGGCCGCTGCCGACCGGGGCTTTCTCGCGTCCGGCCTGGGCCTTCTCGCGTTTCGGACACTGCTTGAGCCCCTTCAATGTAATAGTTAACATCGAGCTATGGCGCTTACATTCGAGCTGGACCCCGCCTTCGGCCGGCCTCTGCACGACGGCATCACCGCACTCTGGGCCGATGTCACCGACGCGGGCGGCGCCGTCGGATTCGTACCGCCCGCGAACCCCGACGAGATCCGGCCCGAACTGCTCAAGCACCTGGCCGCGATCACCGAGGGCCGCACCCGGCTCCTCGTCGGCTACGACGAGGACGGCACCGTCGCCGCCACCGCCTTCCTCGCCCGCACCTCCCACCGGCTGATGACCCACTGGGTCCTCTGCCACACGGTGATGGTCCACCCCCGGCTCCAGGGTCAGGGCCTGGGCCGGGAGCTCATGGCGGCGGCGGCCGACGCGGCCCGCGCCACCGACGGCATCGAGGCCATCCGGCTCACCTGCCGGGGCGGCACCGGAGCCGACCGCTTCTACGCCTCGTGCGGGTACAAGGAGGTGGGCCGCGTGCCCGGCGCGATCCGCGTCGCCCCGGGTGACGACCGCGACGACATCACCATGCTCCTCCCGCTCTTTCCCCCGCCGCGCGCGGCCGGCCCGGGAGCCCCCTGAACCACAGGAATTCGGGTCATGCTTCACTGGTCGGGCAGGTTTCGTGACGTGCCGTACGTAGAGAGAGGGTCAGCCGTGTCCGCTGCCAAGCCGAGCGCAACGATCCGGTACACCGCGTTGCGTCTGTTGATCTTCGTGGGCTGCTTCTTCGTCGCCGGTGTGGCGGTTCACTTCGGGCTGATGCCGGCCGGGCTCAAGGGCTCCAACTTCATCTGGGTCCTGCTGCTCGGGCTGCTGCTCTCGGCGCCGCTCAGCTTCGTGCTCCTGCGCAAGCAGCGCGACGAGATGTCTGAGCAGCTCATCACCAAGGTCGACCGGACCAAGGCCCGCCTGGAGGCCAACCGGACCCGCGAGGACGCCGTCCAGTAGTCGGCGCGGGCCAGTAAGCGGAACGTAAGCTTCCTCACACTCGCGCCCCCAGGTGCCCTCGGGCGCCCGCAACCCCAGCCCGGAGCCACCGCTCCAGTGCTGGGGTTTCGCTGTTTCCCGGCGTCGCGCGACGGGGCCCGGCGTGTCTTCTTGACGAAGAAGACCAAAGAACACCTTTGAGGTTCCCAAAGTTCAAGTGTTAACGTGTTCGACATGAAGACCGCAGTGCGCCACCCGCTTGCCGCGAGCGTCCCGCTCGTGGCGCGCCTGCATGTCGATCTCTGCCGCTGTATGTCCGCGGTCTGTTGCCGCAACGTCTGAACCGGCATCATGCAGCGGCGCCGCCCCTGACGCGGGCGCCGCACCCCGTCCCCGTTCGACCGCACGACCGTGCGTATGCCCCCGTACGCCACGCTGCGTCCCCACAGGAGTGTGTCCGTGTCCGCGAACTCCGCGCCCACCACCACCGGCACCGGTAAGCCCTCCGGTACCGGCACCGGTTTCCGCATACCCAAGGTCCCGTTCTGGGCCCAGATCGTCACCGGTCTGGTCCTCGGTGTCCTCCTCGGCTGGCTCGCCCGCAGCCAGGACATCGACTGGCTCTACACCACGCTCGACCAGGTCGGCCACATCTTCGTCCAGCTGCTCAAGCTGGCCGTCGCGCCCCTCGTCTTCTTCGCGATCCTGGTGTCGATCACCAACCTGCGCAAGGTCAACAACGCCGCCAGGCTGGCCACCCGCACACTGCTCTGGTTCATGATCACCTCGCTGATCGCCGTGGCCATCGGCCTCGCGATCGGTCTGATCACCAACCCGGGCGCCGGCACCGGCCTCACCCCGAAGGACGGCGCCAAGCCGGAGAGCGCCGGTTCCTGGCTCGACTTCCTGACCGGCATCATCCCGACGGACGTCATCACGCCGTTCACCGAGCTGAACGTGCTGCAGATCGTCTTCATGGCCGCCGTCGCCGGTATCGCCGCGCTCCAGCTCGGCGACAAGGCCAAGCCGATCCTCGCCCTCAGCGAGTCGATCCTGGAACTCCTCCAGAAGGCCCTGTGGTGGGTCATCCGCCTCGCCCCGCTCGGCACCGTCGGCCTCATCGGCTACGCGATCGCCGACTACGGCTGGGACCTGATCGGCAAGTACGCGACGTTCACCGCCGACGTCTACATCGGTTGCGCCCTGGTGATGTTCGGCGTCTACCCGCTGCTGCTCGCGACGGTCGCCAAGGTCAGCCCGCTCCAGTTCTTCAAGGGCGCCTGGCCCGCGATCCAGCTGGCCTTCGTCTCCCGCTCCTCGGTCGGCACGATGCCCGTCACCCAGAAGGTCACCGAGCGTCTTGGTGTCCCGAAGGAGTACGCGTCCTTCGCGGTGCCGTTCGGCGCCACCACGAAGATGGACGGCTGCGCCGCGATCTACCCGGCGCTGGCGGCGATCTTCATCGCGCAGATCTTCGATGTGCAGCTGGGTGTCGGTGACTACATCCTCATCGCGTTCGTCTCGGTCATCGGTTCGGCGGCCACCGCCGGCCTCACCGGTGCGACGGTCATGCTGACACTGACCCTCTCGACGCTGGGCCTCCCGCTGGAGGGCGTCGGCCTGCTGCTGGCGATCGACCCGATCCTGGACATGATGCGCACCGCCACGAACGTGGCGGGACAGGCGCTGGTCCCGGTGATCGTCGCCTCCCGCGAGAAGATCCTCGACCACGACGCGTACAACTCGGCCTCGGCCTCCCCGGTCGAGGAGACCGAGAACAGCGACGCGGAGTACAAGGACGACGCCGTACCGGTCCCCGCGTAACGCGGTCGGCCACACTTCGGCATCGAGTGCCCCGGATCGGCCGATCCGGGGCACTCGTGCGTCAGGGGCTGACGAACCTGACCTCCGGGTTGCCCGGTGCCGGGCCGTCCAGGAGCGGCTGGTGGATGCCGCGCAGATGCTGGTCGAAGAAGGCCGTGACGTACTCCCGGGTGAGGGCCATCGACCGGTCGCCGGCGATCGGCGTCCCGGGGTCCTCGATGCCCAGTTGCTGGGCGAGCACGGGGGTGTCGGTGAAGGTGAAGTGGCCCGAGCCGTCGACCGTCAGCCAGCGCTTCCAGCCGTCCAGGGCCGGCCAGCCGCTGTCCCAGCTGTCGTCGCCGCCGGGGCTGTGGCCGGCGGTGGAGCCGAGCATCAGGAACGGCCGGCCGCCGAGGCCGGAGGCGGGGACCGGGTCGGCGAAGGTGCCGTCCATGTTGATCCCGGCCCGCACGCGTGGGTCGGTGGCCATCGTCGACGCGGCGGCGCTGCCGCCGATGGAGTGCCCCGCGGCCCCGATCCGCCGCCGGTCGATGACGTCGGCCTGGCGCCAGGCCGGGTGGCGGCCGGTCAGCCGGTCGATGACGAACGAGAGGTCCGCCGCCCGGCCCTCGGACACCAGCTTCATGCCCTCCCGGCCGGTCCCCCTGACCCGGTCGCAGGCGACGCAGGTGAGCAGCCGCCCGCCGGGGAACGCGGTGCCGGTGGACTCGTAGGCGTGGTCGACGGTCGCCACGACGTATCCACGGCTCGCCAGTTCCTCGGCGAGGCCGGTGAGGGTCGTACGCGGGGTGGAGAAGCCGGGGGAGAGCACCACCAGCGGGAACCGGCCCCGGGCGGCGGGGGCATGGGTGCGGGCGTACGTGCGGGTGGCCGCGACCGTGGTGGCGGGGACGGTGTCCTCCAGGCCCTTGGCCACCAGGAGCAGCCGGGCCTCCTCCGTGGTCATGTACGGCGCGGGCCTGCCGCCGGTGCCAGGCCGGGCGGGGTAGTTGACGGACACCATGAGCTCCCGTGCGCCCGCTTCGGGGACCCAGGGGTCGCGGCGGCTCGTGTCGGTGAGGTGCAGGGTGTCGCGGCCGGTCGCGTACGGGCCGGTGGGGCGGGGCAGTTCCAGTAAGGAGGCGGGGGCGGCTTCGGCCGCCGGGGCCGCGTCCGGGGCGGAGAGGGCCGTGGCGGCGGTGGCGGGTGTCGCGAGGAGCAGGGTCAGGGCGAGCGCCGTGACCGCTGCCCGGCTGCGGTGACTGGTCATGGGCGCAACGCTAGGGCGGGGGCCCGCGCGCCCGCATCGCCCGCCGGTTGTAACGCCGTCTCCGCCCGTGGACGGAGCGCGGGGGCGGTTTCGCCCCTATACGCGTCAGGGTCGGCTGAGGGCGCGCGGGTGTCGCGCGGGGCTGGTCGGGGAGGGTGCCCGGGGGGCGCCCGGGGGGTCGGCCGGGCACCGCTTTCCGGCCGCTTTCGGGCATGGGAGCGGGAGTGCGCGTACGGCGGGTGCGGTGCCCGCGACATACTCTTGGCGAGGAGTGGCACAGCCGGGGGTGGGAGGATTATGTCGTGGGTGTTGTGAAGAGCAAACGGATGCCACGCGCCGTGCGCGAGCAGCAGATGATGGATGCCGCGGTGCGGACGTTCGGGCAGCTCGGGTACCGGGCGGCGTCGATGGACGAGATCGCGGAGCTGGCCGGGGTGTCCAAGCCGCTGGTCTACCTGTATCTGAACTCCAAGGAGGAACTCTTCACCGCCTGTATCCGCCGCGAGGCGAAGTCGCTGGTGGAGGCGGTACAGGCGGCGGTGGAGCCGGGGCTGCCCGCCGATCGTCAACTGTGGGCCGGGCTGCGGGCCTTCTTCACGCACACGGCGCAGAACCCGGACGGCTGGGCGGTGTTGCACCGCCAGGCGCGGACGCACGGGGAGCCGTTCGCCACCGAGGTCGTGGTGATGCGGGACGAGATCGTTGCGTTCGTGACGGGTCTGATCGGGGCCGCGGCGCGCGAGGCGCACCGTGATCCCGCGCTCCCGGACCGGGATGTCACCGGGCTGGCGCAGGCGCTCGTGGGGGCCGCCGAGGCGCTGGCCGGATGGGCGAACGACACCCCTGGGGTCTCGGCGAAGGAAGCGGCGGCCACCCTGATGAACTTCTCCTGGGCCGGCCTGGAGAACCTGATGAACGGCCGGCCCTGGCAGCCGGGGGCGTAGGGGCTGTCGTTACGCGTCCCGGGTCGTCCTTCCGGTGAGGTGGACGCGGCCGGTGGCGTCGCGCAGCTCGAAGGCACCGCCCGTGCGCGTGGTGTCCGCCGCGTAGGTCACGGTGGACGGCAGCAGGACGGGGGCCCTGAAGTCGGCCCGCACATGCCGGACGCGGCCGGGTTCGCCGGTCTCGGCGAGGCAGCGGGCGACGGTCCACATGCCGTGCGCGATGGCCCGGGGGAAGCCGAACAGCCGGGCGGTGAGCGGATGGAGGTGGATCGGGTTGCGGTCCCCGGACACGGCTCCGTACCGCCGCCCCAGGCCGGCGGGCAGGGGCCATGCGGCGACGGCGGGCAGCGTGGTGGGCGTGACGGGCGGAGTCCCGGACTCCGTGCCGTGCGGGGGCGCGGGCTCCGTGTCGTTCGGGGCGCCGGACTCCGTACCGTGCGGTGTTCCGTGGCGGGAGAGGTAGCCGCTCCGCGACTCCCACACCAGCTCGCCCGCGCACCGCGCCTCCGTCACCACCGTGACCTCGGTGCCCCGCCGGTGAGGCGTCAACCCGTCCGCGTACACCGTGAGTTCGAGCAGGTCGTGCGGCTGCGGGGACCGGTGGCGGGTGATCTCGATCCAGGTGTGGACGAGCCCGACGACGGGCAGCGGGAAGCCGCGGTCCGTCATCAGCCGCATGGCCGGGGCGAAGCCGAGCACGTGGGGGTACGTGAGGGGCAGTGCGCCCGACTCGGAGAAGCCGCAGATCCTGCTGTACGCGGCGAGGTGGGCGGGGTTCACGGGTGCGGGCGGCAGGGTGATCCGGGTGGCGGGCAGCACGGCGCCCGGCCGGCCTGCCCGCTTGAACGGGGACGTGACGGCCCCGCGTACCAGGGAAGCGATCGGGCTCGGCATCCGCGTCACGCCCCCAGCAGGCTCTGGCCGCAGACCCGCAGGACCTGGCCGTTCACGGCGCTGGACGCGGGCTGGGCGAACCACGCCGTCGCCTCGGCCACGTCCACCGGAAGCCCGCCCTGGGACAGGGAGTTCATGCGCCGGCCCGCCTCGCGGATGAGGAAGGGCACGGCGGCGGTCATCTTCGTCTCGATGAAGCCGGGGGCGACGGCGTTGACCGTGACGCCGTGGTCGGCGGCGGCGCGCGGGGCGAGGGAGCGGACGAGGCCGATGATGCCCGCCTTGCTCGTCGCGTAGTTGGTCTGGCCGTTGTTGCCCGCGATCCCGGCGATGGAGGCGGTGGCGACGATCCGGCCGCCGCGGCGGAGCGTGCCGGCCTTGAGCAGCGCGTCCGTGGTGCGCAGCACGCTGTCCAGGTTGACCTCGATGACGGAGGCCCAGCGCTCGGCGGGCATGTTGGCGAGCCGCCGGTCGCGGGTGATGCCCGCGTTGTGGACGAGGATGCCGAGGCCGTCCGGGGCGGCTGCCGCGATGCGGTCGGCGGCGTCGGGTGCGGTGATGTCCAGGGGGAGGGCCGTGGCGCCGAACCGCTCCGCTGTGCGCACGAGTTCTTCCCGCGCCTGCGGGACGTCCAGGCAGATCACCGTGGCTCCGTCCCGGGCGAGCACGGAGGCGACCGATGCGCCGATACCGCGTGCGGCGCCGGTGACCAGGGCGGTGCGGCCGGTGAGCGGGGCGGCCCAGTCGGCGACGGGTCCTGGGGTGGCGGCGGTGAGTTCGATGACCTGGCCGCTGACGTACGCGGACTTGGGGGAGAGCAGGAAGCGGAGGGTGGACTCGGCGGCGGCGACGCCCTCGGCTCCTGGGGCGAGCCGGAGCAGCTGGACGGTGGAGCCCTTGCCGGCTTCCTTGCCCAGCGAGCGTACGAACCCTTCCAGTCCCTGCTGGGCCGCCGCCTGGTGGTGGTCATCGGGGGAGGGGCGGGTGCCGAGGACGACGACGCGGCCGCCCGGGGCGAGGGAGCGTATGACGGGGTGGAGGACCGCGTGCACGTCGCCGAGTCCGGCGGCGGTGGCGACGGCCGTCGCGTCCACGACGATGCCGACGGGGCGTTCGGCGCGGTCGGTGACCTTCAGGCCGGTCCTGCCGAGGAGCGCGCCGAGTGCGTCCGTGACCGTCGACGGGCCCGCGGTGAGGTGCAGCAACGGGCCGTCGAGGGAAGGGGTCTCCAGGGACCACCGGCGCAGGGGCACCGGCTGCGGCAGGCCGAGCCTGCGGGTCAGGAAGCGGCCGGGTGCTGTGCCGGTGACGTGCAGATAGCGGTCGGCCATTGTCCAGACTCCTGCTCAGTCGTAGATTTACTCTTAAGTAAGGTTACTCAGGAGTCAGGAGTAGGTCGAGATGAGCTGCCCGAGATCGATCGAGACGAGCTGGTCGCCGTGATCCCCCTGCCACTTCCGCAGCCGCGCAGGGTGGCGGTCATCGGCGGCAGCCGTATCCCGTTCGCCCGCTCCGACGGCCCGTACGCGCGGGAATCCAACCAGGACATGCTCACCGCCGCGCTCGACGGGCTCGTCGAGCGGTACGGCCTGGCGGGGCAGCGGGTCGGCGAGTTCGTCGCCGGCGCGGTCCTCAAGCACAGCCGGGACTTCAACCTCGCGCGGGAGACCGTCCTCGGCTCCGGCCTCGACCCGCGTACGCCTGCCTACGACATCCAACAGGCTTGCGGCACCGGGCTCCAGGCCGTCATCGCCGCCGCCAACAAGATCGCGCTCGGCGCCGTGGACTCCGCGATCGCGGGCGGCTCCGACACCACGAGTGACGCGCCCCTCGGCGTCAACGACGAGCTGCGCAGGCTTCTGCTGGCGGCCCGCCGCGCGAAGTCGACGGGCGGCCGGATGAAGGCACTCGCGGGTGTACGTCCCCGGCATCTCGTCCCGGACATCCCGCGCAACGCCGAACCGCGTACCGGCCTGTCGATGGGCGAGCACGCGGCGGTCACCGCCCGCCGGTGGTCCGTGAGCCGCGAGGACCAGGATCTCCTGGCGGCCACCAGCCATCAGCGGCTCGCCGCCGCGTACGAGCGGGGCTTCCTGCACGACCTCGTCGTCCCGCACCGCGGGCTGGACCGCGACCAGAACCTCCGCCCGGGCTCGACCGTGCAGAAACTCGCCACCCTGAAACCGGTGTTCGGCACCGACCACCCCGACGCGACGATGACGGCGGGCAACTCCACCCCGCTCACCGACGGGGCCGCCACGGTCCTGCTGGCGAGTGAGGAGTGGGCGGAGCGGCGCGGCCTGGAACCGCTCGCGTATCTCTCCCTCTACGAGACGGCGGCCGTCGACTACGTGAACGGCGAGGACGGGCTGCTGATGGCGCCCGCCCACGCCGTACCCCGACTGCTGGAACGCGCCGGTCTCACCATCGAGGACTTCGACCTGTTCGAGATCCACGAGGCGTTCGCCTCCCAGGTGCTGGCCACGCTCGCCGCCTGGGAGCAGCAGGGCCTGGCCCCGGTCGACCGGGAGAAGCTCAACGTGGCGGGCTCCTCACTGGCCACCGGGCATCCGTTCGCGGCGACGGGGGCCAGGATCGTCGCCACCCTCGCCAAGCTCCTCGCGGAGCGGGACGGGCCTGGCCGCGGCCTGATCTCGGTCTGCGCCGCGGGAGGCCAGGGAGTCACGGCCATCCTGGAGCGCCCCTGACGGCGTGGTCGCACGGCCAGCGCCCGGCCGCCGGACGGACCCGGCGGCCATCCGCCCCACCCCGATGAGGAGCCGCACGTGTCGACGCCAGACTCCGCCCCCGTCACCCCTTCCCGCCCCGTCCTCGTCGAGCCGACCAAGGTCAGGGCCGCCGACGGGACGGTACGAGAAGTCTCCGTACCCGCATTCGCCCCGCCCGTCCGCCGTGGTTCGCTCGCCGAGATCCCCTTCGTCAACGCCCGCGAGGCTCCCGCCGAGGCGGTGCTCAGCCGCAAGCAGCCCGACGACAGCTGGCAGGACGTGACGGCCGCCGAGTTCGCCGCGGAGGTGACCGCCGTCGCCAAGGGGCTGATGGCCGAGGGCCTCCAGGCCGGCGACCGGGTCGCGATCATGGCCCGTACGACCTACGAGTGGACGCTGCTCGACTTCGCGTGCTGGGCCGCGGGGCTGGTCACCGTACCCATCTACCCGACGTCGTCCGCGTTCCAGGCGCGCTGGATCCTCCAGGACGCCGGTGTCGTCGCCTGCGCGGTGGAGACGACCGAACAGGCCCGGCTCATCAGCCAGGAGCGCAAGCAGCTCGGTGACCTTGCGCACCTCTGGCAGTTCGACACCGGGTCGCTCGGCCGGCTCAAGGCCCTCGGCAAGGACGTCCCCGACGAGGCGGTCGCCGCCCGCAGAGCCACCCTCGAACCGGACACCCCCGCCACCCTCATCTACACCTCGGGCACCACGGGCCGCCCCAAGGGCTGTGTCCTCACCCACGGCAACTTCTTCGCCGAGGTCGACAACGCGATCGAACTGCTCCACCCGGTCTTCAAGTCCGTCTCCAAGTACCCGGCGTCCACGCTCCTCTTCCTCCCCCTCTCCCACGTCTTCGGACGGATGGTCGCGATCGGCTGCCTGCGGGCGAGGGTCCGGCTGGGGCACGCGCCCTCCATCAAAACGGAGGATCTGCTCGCCGACCTCGCGGGCTTCAAGCCGTCGTTCCTGCTGGCGATCCCGTACGTGCTGGAGAAGGTGTACAACACCGGCCGGGCCACGGCCGAGAAGATGGGCCGCGCCTCGTCCTTCGACCGGGCGGCCCGCATCGCCCGGCGCTACGGCGAGGCGGTCGAGGCCGCCGAGCACGGCAGGGGCCCCGGGCCCGGGATCGGGCTGCGCATGGCCCGTGCGCTCTACGACCCCCTGGTCTACCGGCGTATACGGGCGGCGCTCGGCGGGCACGTACGGTACGCGATCTGCGGCGGCTCCCCGCTGGGCCACCGGCTTGCCGCGTTCTACGCGGGCGCGGGCATCGAGATCTTCGAGGGCTACGGCCTGACGGAGACCACCGCGGCCCACACGGTGACCCCGCCGCTCAGACCGCGCCTCGGCACGGTCGGCTGGCCCCTGCCGGGCACCGCCGTGCGGATCGCGGACGACGGGGAGGTCATGCTGCGCGGTGGCCAGGTGTTCCAGGGCTACTGGGACGCCGAGCGCGGGGCGGCGGTGCCGCATCTGGACGACGGATGGTTCGCCACCGGCGACCTGGGGGCGCTCGACGAGGACGGCTACCTCACGATCACCGGCCGCAAGAAGGACATCATCATCACGACCGGCGGCAAGAACGTCACGCCGGCCCCCCTGGAGGACTGGCTGCGGGCCCACCCGCTGGTCGGCCAGTGCATGGTGGTGGGCGACAACCGTCCGTTCATCACCGCGCTGATCACCCTGGAACCGGACGGCCTCGCGCACTGGCGCCAGATGCGCAAGAAGCAGGACGTCCCCCTGCGGGACCTCGTCAACGACGAGGAGCTGCGCGCGGTGCTGCAACGCGCGGTGGACGAGGCGAACCGGCTGGTGTCGCGTGCCGAGTCGATCCGTAAGTTCACCGTCCTGCCCACGGACTTCACGGAGGAGGGCGGCCATCTGACGCCGTCCCTGAAGCTGAAGCGGACGGTGATCGAGGAGGACTTCCGGGCGGAGATCGAGGAGCTGTACCGGAAGTAGGGAGAAGTCCGGACTTCCTCGGGGGCGGGTCCTGCCGGGCCCGCCCCGTGGGACTCCACCCCGTGACGGCCTACCGTTGCTCGCATCCGATCGGCCGGATCGGGCACTTCATGGCGGAAGGCCGGGTCATCGTCTCCGGAGCGGGCATCGCCACCAAGGAACAGGTCCACGCGATCTCATGCGTCGGCCCGCGGCTTGGGAACGCGGAGAAACCGCTGATCGCCGAGTCCGACGGCCTCGGCCGGGCCTGCGGCCTGGAGGACGACGTCCAGCACCCGCTGCGGGTCGGCGGTGTACATGCCGCTCGCCCAGGCGGCATTGGCCTCGATCACCGACCAGCGCCCGGCGACCGTACCCACGTCCACGACGATGGCGGAGGGCAACGTATCGCGGCACTCGGCGAGCAGCTCCGCTCCGAAGGAGGCCGCGTCCCTGTTCAGTGGCCCGGGACTCAGTCGCCCGTGCTCCGCGTACTGACTGCCGGTGTGTACCGCCCCGTTGAACAGGTACAGCCGGTACTCGGCGGCGAACTCCACCACGTCGCTGACCAGCACGGGCGTGTGCGGATCCACGGCGTCCGGGCCCGGCAGCCGTGACCCGTCCGTATAGACCCGCGCCGGGATCTGCTTGTCGTTGGGGGACTTGATGAAGGCGGGCCGACGCAGGGTGTAGGCCTCCCGGATCGGCCCGAAGGTGATCTCACGCCCGGTGAACTTCCGGGGCAGACGAGCCAGCCAGTCCTCGGGGGCCTCCAGGAGCGCGATGTTCAGAGCGGGTGCCGCGATGTCCGCGAAGCCGGGCCCGGCGTGCAGATGCTCGGCGCGCACATCGGGCGGCACGGCCAACGCAGGGAGCTGCACTGTCGGCAGGCCGCGTCGGTGGGCGGCAGCACGCAGAGCCTGCGCGGAGGCCGTAAGACGGGGCGGCAGAAGGAGAGTCACGAGGCCGAGCATCGCTCACGACCAGCAGCCGGCGCACCCGATATCTGCTCCCGCTCCCGGGCACGATGACCACGACGCGGGTCATCACCTCGGGCGGGCGCGCTGCGCGACTCCCCTTGCCTGATGGAGCGTCAGGTACGACGATGGCCCCGCCCGTCATGTGACGGGTTGTCAGATCCGCTTCGGGTCAGCCAGGGGAAGGAGGCCGGTCGGTGCCGATACTGTCCGCCGGGCCGCTGTCGTACGGGATGCAGCTGCCGATTCAGTCGCAGAGCACCATCTACGCGGAGAGGTGGGAGGCCGGGGCCACCCCCGACGACCTTGCCGAGATCGCCCGGACCGCGGACCGGGCCGGGTTCGGGTATCTGGCCTGTTGTGATCACGTCGGTGTGCCACCGCGGCTCGCCGAGGCCATGAGTACGGTCTGGTACGACCCCGTGGCCACCCTGTCGTTCCTCGCGGGGGTCACCGAGCGCGTCCTGCTCATGAGTCATGTCGCCGTCGTCGGGCTGCGGCATCCGCTCGTCACCGCCAAGCAGTACGCCACGCTCGACCACCTCAGCGGCGGGCGGCTGATTCTCGGGGTCGGGGCCGGGCACGTGCGGGAGGAGTTCGAGGCGCTCGGGGCCGACTTCGACGGGCGCGGGGGGCTGCTCGACGAGACCGTCGACGCGCTGAAGGCCGCGCTCGGCCCGGCGGAGTATCCGGAGTTCGCCGGGGAGCGGTTCTCCTTCGGCGGACTGGGGCAGCTGCCGCGGCCCGCGCAGGAGCGGGTGCCCGTCTGGGTCGGCGGGTCCTCGCCCGCCGCCGTCCGGCGGGCGGCCGTGCGCGGCGACGGGTGGCTGCCGCAGGGCGACCCCAGGAGCAGGCTGCCGGCCCAGATCGCCCGGCTGCTCGGCCTGCGCGAGGAGGCCGGGGTCGCGGAGCCGATCGTCATCGGCGCGATCACCGAGCCGCTGTACGTGGGCGAGCCGGACTGGGCCGTGGGCAGGCGCACCCTCACCGGGAAGCCGGAGGCGATCGCCGAATCGCTGCGGGAGTACGCGGCGATGGGCGTGCACCAGATCCAGGTGCGGTTCCGCAGCCGGAGCCGTGACGAGCTCACCGACCAGATGGCGGCCTTCGCCGCCGGGGTCGCACCTCATCTCGACAGGTAGGGAGGCGCAGGGGCATGGGCAAGCTGGACGGACGTGTCGTGCTGATCAGCGGTGCGGCGCGCGGGCAGGGCGAGCAGGAGGCGCGGCTCTTCGTCGCGGAAGGGGCGCGGGTGGTGATCGCCGATGTGCTCGACGGGCAGGGCGAGGCGCTGGCGAAGGAGCTGGGGGAGGACGCCGCGCGGTACGTGCATCTGGACGTGAGCCGTGAGGAGGAGTGGCAGGCCGCTGTCGAGGAGGCGAAGGGCGCCTTCGGGAAGATCGACGGGCTCGTCAACAACGCGGGGATTCTGCGCTTCAACGAGCTGGTGAGCACGCCGTTGGCGGAGTTCCAGCAGATCGTGCAGGTCAACCAGGTGGGGGCGTTCCTCGGGATCAGGACCGTCGCCCCGGAGATCGAGGCCGCCGGAGGCGGGACGATCGTCAACACCGCCTCGTACACCGGGCTCACCGGGATGGCCTTCGTGGGTGCCTACGCCGCCACCAAGCACGCGGTGGTCGGGCTGACGAGGGTGGCGGCGCTGGAGCTGGCGGGGAAGGGGATCCGGGTCAACGCCGTGTGCCCCGGAGCCGTGGACACCCCGATGACCAATCCGGCGGCGCTGGACCCGTCGGCCGATCCCGCGGAGACCGGGGCCGCGGTGGCCGAGCTGTACCGCAAGCTCGTGCCGCTCGGGCGGATCGGACGGCCGGAGGAGGTGGCGGCGCTCGCGCTGTTCCTGAGCTCCGAGGACTCCTCGTACATCACCGGGCAGCCGTTCGTGATCGACGGCGGCTGGCTGGCCGGCGTCAGCCTGTTCTGACGATGCGTCAGCTATTGACGGGTCGGACCGCCGGTGGAACAGTCGGTCGCACCGTGAACTGACGGTGTGTCAGAAATGGTGTGTCGGACATGACTGAGGACGGTGAACCTCCGTGGAATTCGGGCTCTTTGTGCAGGGTTACGTGCCTGCCGCGCGCGCCAAGACCGACCCCGAGGCAGAGCACAAGGCACTGATCGAGGAGACCGAGTACGTCATCCAGGCGGACAAGTCCGGCTTCAAGTACGCCTGGGCCTCCGAGCACCACTTCCTGGAGGAGTACTCGCACCTCTCCGCCAACGACGTGTACCTGGGCTACCTCGCGCACGCCACCGACCGGATTCACCTGGGGTCCGGCATCTTCAACCCGCTCGCCCCCGTCAACCACCCGGTGAAGGTGGCCGAGAAGGTCGCCATGCTCGACCACCTGTCGGAGGGGCGCTTCGAGTTCGGTACGGGGCGGGGCGCCGGCAGCCACGAGATCCTGGGATTCATGCCGGGCATCACCGACATGGACCACACCAAGGAACTCTGGGAGGAGACCATCGCCGAGTTCCCCAAGATGTGGCTCCAGGACGAGTACGTCGGCTTCCAGGGCAAGCACTGGTCACTGCCGCCGCGGAAGATCCTGCCGAAGCCGTACGGGAGGTCGCACCCCGCGATGTGGTACGCGGCCGGGTCGCCGTCCTCGTACGCCATGGCGGCCAGTAAGGGGCTCGGCGTGCTGGGCTTCAGCGTGCAGAAGGTCGCGGACATGGAGTGGGTCGTTGAGTCGTACAAGACGGCGGTGAAGGAGGCCCGGCCGGTCGGGGACTTCGTCAACGACAACGTGATGGTGACGTCCACGGCGATCTGTGCGCAGACGCATGCGAAGGCCGTGGAGATCGCGGTGGGCGGGGGGCTGAACTATCTGCAGTCGCTGCTGTTCCGCTACCACGACACGTTCCCCCGGCCCGAGGGGGTGCCGGAGTGGCCCGAGCTGCTGCCGGAGTACTCCGAGGAGATCATCGAGCTGCTCATCGCGGAGGAGCTGATGATCTGCGGTGATCCGGACGAGGTGCTGAAGCAGTGCCGGCGGTGGGAGCAGGCGGGGGCGGACCAGCTGAGCTTCGGGCTGCCGATCGGGATCTCGCCGGAGGACACGTTGAACTCGATCAAGCTGATCGGGGAGCACGTGATTCCGAAGATCGATACGGATCCTGTGCATCGGACGAGTCGGTTCCGGGCGGGGGGCGGGGCGTAGGGGTCTCGCCGGGGGCGGGGTGCGGTTCCGGGCGGGGCGCCCGCGGCGGGCCGGGAACCGCACCCCACCCCCGGGCAGTGACCGGGCGGCGTCTTCCCGGACCGTCGCCCCGGCCGCCGGGGCGCGTACCGCGGCCAACCCGTACGTACCCCGGCGGCACACCACCACCACGGAGGGAAGCGTCATGCTCGACCACCTCATTCGCGGAGCGACCGTCGTGGACGGCACCGGCGCTCCCGCGTACGTCGCCGATCTCGGCATCCGTGACGGCCGTATCGCCGTCATCGCCGAGCCGGGCACCCTCGCCGAGGAGGCCGTCACCAGTGAGGACGCCACGGGGCTCGTGCTCGCACCCGGCTTCGTCGACCCGCACACCCACTACGACGCCCAGCTCTTCTGGGACCCGTACGCCACGCCCTCCATGAATCACGGCGTCACCACCGTCGTCGGCGGCAACTGCGGGTTCACCCTCGCCCCGCTCCACCCGGACCGGCCCGAGGACGCCGACTACACCCGGCGGATGATGTCGAGGGTCGAGGGCATGGCCCTCGCCGCGCTCGAAGAGGGCGTCGAGTGGAGCTGGTCCGGTTTCGGGGAGTATCTCGACGCCCTCGAAGGGCGCATCGCCGTCAACGCCGGGTTCATGGTCGGGCACTGCGCCCTGCGCCGGCATGTGATGGGCCAGGACGCCGTCGGCGGGCAGCCCACCCCGGAGCAGCTCGCCGCCATGCTCGCGCTGCTGCACGACGCCATGGACGCCGGCGCCTGGGGCCTTTCCACCACCCAGTCCTCCACCCACTCCGACGGCGACGGCCGGCCCGTCGCCTCCCGGCACGCGCGGCCCGAAGAGCTCCTGGCCCTGTCACGGGCCGTGGGGGAGCACGAAGGCACCCAGCTCGAAGCGATCGTCGCGGGCTGCCTCGACCAGTTCTCGGACGACGAGATCGAGCTGCTCGTCGACATGAGCGCCGCCGCCGGACGGCCCCTCAACTGGAACGTCCTCACCATCGACGCCGCCGTCCCCGAACGCGTACCCCGCCAGCTGATACCCAGCGAACGGGCCCGCCGCGCGGGCGGCCGGATCGTCGCGCTCACCATGCCGATCCTCACCCCGATGAACATGTCGCTCGGCACCTTCTGCGCCCTCAACCTCATTCCCGGCTGGGGCGACCTCCTCGCCCTCCCCGTCCCCGAGCGCGTCGAGCGCCTGCGCGACGCCGGTACCCGCGCCGGGATGCTCCGCCGCGCGGAGAGCAAGGAGGCCGGTGTCTTCCGCCGCCTCGCGGACTTCGGCCGGTACGTCATCGGGGACACGTACAGCGCGGCGAACGAAGGACTCACCGGGCGCGTCGTCGGGGACATCGCCGCCGAACGCGGTCTCGACCCCTTCCACTGCCTCGTCGAGATCTGCGCCGCCGACGACCTGCGTACGGTGCTGTGGCCCATGCCCTCCGACAACGACCCGGCCTCCTGGGCCCTGCGCCGGCAGACCTGGGAACACGAGGACGTCCTGCTCGGGGGCTCCGACGCGGGCGCGCACCTGGACCGGATGTGCGGGGCCCCGTACACCACACGCTTCCTCGGCGACTGCCTGCGCGGCCGGAAGCTCCTCCCGCTGACCCAGGCCGTCAGGATGCTCACCGACGACCCCGCGCGGCTCTTCGGGCTGCGGGAGCGGGGGCGGGTGCGGGAGGGTTTCCACGCCGACCTCGTCCTCTTCGATCCCGAACGCGTCGACGCCGCTCCCGCCACCCTCGTACACGACCTGCCCGGCGACAGTCCGCGCCTGGACTCCAAGGCCATCGGCGTCGTGTCCGTCCGCGTCAACGGCGTCGAGACGCTGCGTGACGACAAGGTGACCGGCGCGGTCCCCGGCACGGTGCTCCGCTCCGGCCGCGACACCCGGACGGTGAGCACCGCATGAGCGGGACGAAGGAGATGAGGGGAAGGGCCCAGCGGCTGTTCGTCGGAGGGGAGTGGACCGAGCCGGACGACGGCTGTTACGAGGTGATCAACCCGGCCACCGAGGACGTCGTGGGCCTGGCGCCCGAGGCGAGCCGCGCGCAGGTGTACGCCGCGGCCGCCGCGGCCCGCGAAGCCTTCGCCACCTGGTCGCGCAGCCGTCCCGAGGACCGTGCCGCGATCCTCGACCGGGCCGCCGGGATCATCCAGCGGGACGCCGCCGCCCACACCGCGCTGGCCTCGGCGGAGAGCGGTGCGACCACGGGTACGGCCGGTGCGATGCAGGTGGCCGTGGGCGCGGCCCGTTTCCGGCGGTACGCGAAAGGCGCGCTGGAGCCCGTCGACGAGGCCGTGCCGCCGCAGATCAACGAGGCCGGTCCGATGGGGCGGGCCGGGGTCTTCGGCGCGCTCGCCGTCCGTCGGCCGGTCGGTGTCGTCACGTGCATCACCTCGTACAACAACCCCTGGGCCAACGCGGCCGGCAAGATCGCGCCCGCCCTCGCTATGGGCAACACGGTCCTCGTGAAACCGGCTCCGCAGGACCCGCTCTCCGTCTACGCGATGGCCGCCGCCCTCGAAGAGGCGGGCATCCCGCCGGGCGTCGTCAACGTCGTGACCGGCTCGGGCGCCGGGGCGGGGGAGGCCGCCGTCGACTCGCCCGACGTGGACATGGTCAGCTTCACCGGCTCGACGGCCGTCGGGCAGCGCATCGCCGAGGTGTGCGGGCGCTCGATGAAGCGGCAGCTGATGGAGCTGGGCGGCAAGGGGGCGGCGCTCGTCCTCGACGACGCCGACCTGGACGCGGCGGCGGCGGGCATCGGCACGACGTTCTCCTTCTACAGCGGCCAGATCTGCACGGCCCCGACCCGGGTGCTGGCGCAGCGCGGGGTCTACGACGCGCTGGTCGGGAAGCTGGCCGCGTACGCGGGCCACCTGAAGGTCGGGGACCCGGCCGTACGGGGAACCGTCGTCGGCCCGGTCATCTCCGCCGCCCACCGCGACCGGATCGAGTCGTACGTCGAGCTCGGCCGGAAGGAGGGGGCGCGCCTCGTCACGGGCGGCGCCCGTCCGGCCGGCCTCGACCGCGGCTTCTACGTCGCGCCCACCCTGCTCGCCGACTGCACGAACGACATGCGTGCCGTACGGGAGGAGATCTTCGGCCCGGTCGTCGTGGTCGTCCCCTTCGACGACGAGGAGGAGGGCATCGCCCTCGCCAACGACAGCGACTACGGGCTCCTCGACTACGTCTGGTCCGGGGATGTGGCACGGGCCTTCCGGATCGCCGGGCGGCTGCGGGCGGGCGGGGTCGGGATCAACACCGTCGGCCGGAACATGGAGGCGCCGTTCGGCGGGTTCAAGAGGAGCGGGGTGGGGCGGGACGTGGGGTCGTACGCCCTGCACGCGTACAGCGAGACGCAGGCGATCGTCTGGCCGGGCTGAGCGCGCGGGGCGGTGGCCCGGACGGAGGGCCGGGGCGGTGACTGTTCGGCATGCGGACAGGCACGGGAAACTTTTGAATCGTACAAAACGGACAGTGCTGCGGTTCTCGTACGGGACGCGTCGGTCCGTGGATCAATCATCGAGAGGCGCAGAGTTGCTCGGGCCTTTCATTCATCAACCTGTCATCGCCTATTCACATTCAATCGAAGGGTGAGACGCCGGAGTCTCACACTCCGGATGTGGATATCGCAGCGCATAGCGTCCTCTTCATGACTCAGCTGGACGCGCGGCCACAGGCCGGAGAAACGGTACGGGGAACGACCCCTGCCGACGGCGGTGTACGCGGCAAGGGCCTCGGTGGCAACTCCGTGGGTCTGATGGGCAGCGCCGTCATCGGCGTCTCCACCGTCGCCCCCGTGTACTGCCTGACCTCGACGCTCGGCTCCACCGCCGGAGAGGTCGGCGTGCAGATGCCCGCCGTCTTCCTCGCGGGTTTCCTGCCGATGCTGCTGGTCGCCTTCGCCTACCGCGAGCTCAACAGGGTCATGCCCGACTGCGGCACCTCCTTCACCTGGACCGTGAAGGCGTTCGGCCCGCGCGTCGGCTGGATGTGCGGCTGGGGCCTGGTCATCGCCACGATCATCGTCCTGTCGAACCTGGCGGGCGTCGCCACCTCGTACTTCTGGCTCCTGGCGGGCGAGGTCAGCGGCAGTGCCTCGGTCGCCGCCCTGGACGACAGCAAGCCGGTCCACATCCTCACCTGTCTCGTCCTGATCGCCGTCGCCACGGCCATCAGCTACCGCGGGATGACGGCCACGAAGGGCATCCAGTACGCACTGGTCGGCCTCCAGCTCGTGGTCCTCGCGGTCTTCGTGGTGATGGCCTTCCAGAAGGCGAGCAGCGGTGCGTTCGACACGGGCCTGGACTTCTCCTGGTCCTGGATGAACCCGTTCGCGGTGCAGTCCTTCGCCGCCTTCACGGCCGGTCTGTCGCTCTCGATCTTCATGTACTGGGGCTGGGACGCCTGCATGACCACGAACGAGGAGACCGTCGGCAGCGCGAAGACGCCCGGCCGCGCCGCCCTCATCGCGATGGTCGTCCTCGTCGGCTCGTACCTGGCCACCGGCATAGCCGCCCAGATGATGGTCGGTTCCGGCGACAAGGGCCTCGGCCTCGCCAACCCGGAGACCTCCGACAACGTCTTCGCCGCGCTCGCCGGCCCGGTCATGGGCCCCGGCCTGGGCATCCTGCTCTTCGTCGCGGTCCTCGCGTCGGCCGCCGCGAGCCTGCAGACCACGTTCATCCCGGTGGCGCGCACGGTGCTGGCGATGTCCTCGTACGAGGCACTGCCCGCCTCCTACGCCAAGGTCCACCCGCGCTTCAAGACCCCGGGCCGCGCGACGGTCACGGCGGGCGTCGCGACCGGCACGTTCTACACGGTCATGACGCTGGTCAGCGAGAACGTCCTCGTCGACACGATCTACGCGCTCGGCCTGATGATCTGCTTCTACTACTCGATCACGGCGTTCGCCTGTGCCTGGTACTTCCGCCGCGAGCTGTTCCGCTCCTCCCGCGACTTCGCCTACAAGGGCCTCTGCCCGATCCTCGGCGGCATCCTGCTGACCGCGGTCTTCGGCAAGACCCTGTACGACATGTGGGACCCGGCGTACGGCTCCGGCTCCTCCGTCCTCGGCGTCGGATCGGTCTTCGTCATCGCCGTCGGACTGCTGCTCCTCGGCGGAGTGCTGATGCTCGTGATGCAGCGCCGCAGCCCCGCGTTCTTCCGCGGCGAGGTGCTGACGCGGGAGACCCCGACGCTGGTCGTCGCGGACTGAACGACCGGTGCCGGGCCGGCGGTCGCCGGCCCGGCGGGGATCAGGTGGCGCGCCAGTAACCCAGGGCGTTGACGCGGTCCTTGGGGACGGACAGCTCCTTGCGGA
Source organism: Streptomyces sp. NPDC045968 (assembly GCF_056430475.1). Classification (NCBI taxonomy): domain Bacteria; kingdom Bacillati; phylum Actinomycetota; class Actinomycetes; order Kitasatosporales; family Streptomycetaceae; genus Streptomyces; species Streptomyces sp. NPDC045968. The sequence goes on from NZ_JBWKLF010000009.1 coordinate 81,587, forward strand.
CGTACGCGGTCAGGGACCTGGTCGTCGCCGTGTCGCAGGCGATCCAGACGTACGCGTCGGACGGGTCGTCGCCCAGCAGGGCGGGCAGGGCCGCCTTCACCTCGGCCACCAGGTGCGCACCGGCCTCGCGGCGCGGGACCCTGTGCAGGGTGTGGTGGGCCGGGTCCAGACGGAACGGCAGCTTCTCGTCGGATGCGTGCGTCGTCTCGAACCAGATCGTCGCCGGGGTCCGCGGGATCGCGTCCAGCAGCGAGTTGACCGCCGGGAGGGACGCGGCGTCACCGATCACGAAGAGCCGGGCGGGGCCGGGCTCGGGCAGCGTGAAGCCGGTGCCCTGGAGGGTCGCGTCGATGGTGTCGCCCGGCCGGGCGGTGCGGGCCCAGTCGCTCGCGGTGCCGTCGTGCAGCGCGAACTCCAGGCTGAACGTGCCGGCGGCCGGGTCCGGGTCGACCAGGGTGTAGGCGCGCTGGTGCGGCTTCCCGGCCTCCTCGAACCAGACGCGCACCCACATCGTGGGGTGCGCGCCGCCGGTCGCGGCGAGCAGTCCGCCGTCCTTCATGTGCACCCTGCGGAAGTGCTCGGTGACCTGCTCGGCCCCCGTCACGGTGAACGTGAAATCACGCCCCCGCATCAGCTTGAGGACAACGCCCTCCCAGCCATGACCCACGACTGATCCCCTCCCTGTCCCCTGCCCCGAAAAATCCTTTAGGTTAGGCTAACCTAAATTGCGGGGGCTGGGGAGTGGCTGAAAAGCGCCGTAGAGCGGTGCTCGGGAGTGGGGATGGGGACTGTGGGCGGATCAACGGCCTCGGAGGCCGGTTTCGACGTCTTCAGGGACGACTGGGGGATACCCCATCTGCGGGCGGACAGCGCGCTCGCGCTCGCCCGCGCGCAGGGCCACAACGCCGCGACGGACCGCGCCTGGCAGGTGGAGACCGAACGACACCGGCTCCAGGGCACCACGGCGGCGTTCCTCGGCGAAGAGGCCCTGTCCTGGGACCGGTTCGCCCGGCAGGCGCGCCTGGAGGACACCGCACGCCGCTGCTTCGACCGTCTCGACCCGGGGACGGCCGCCTGGGTGGCGGCGTACGTCGACGGGGTCAACGCCGGGCTCGGTGCGGGGGCTCTCGCGGCGCCGGAGTTCGCGGCCGCGGGGCTCGCTCCGGGCCGGTGGCAGCCGTGGACCCCGCTCGGCGTCTGGCTCTCCACCCACATCCTGTTCGCCGGCTTCCCCACGAAACTCTGGCGCGAAGAGGTCGCCCGAAGACTCGGCGGTGACGCGATCACCCTCTTCGCCACCGATGGTCCCGGCACCTCCGGCAGCAACGGCTGGCTCCTCACCGGGGACCGCACCGTCACCGGCGCCCCCGTCATCGCGGGCGACCCGCACCGCTTCATCGAGGACCCCGGGGTCTACCAGCAGATCCGGCTGGCCTGCCCCGAGTTCGACGTGGTGGGCCTCGCCGTCCCCGGGGTCCCCGGTCTCGCGCACTTCGGCCACACGGGCGGCGTCGCCTGGGCGATCACCAACGCGATGGCCGACTACCAGGACCTGTACCGGGAGCAGCTGCGGCGTACGGAGGACGGCGGCGTCGAGGCCCTCGGCCCCGACGGCTGGGAGACGGCCCTCGCGCACACCGAGACGATCACCGTGGCGGGCGGTGAACCGGTCACGGTCGAGGTCATCGAGACGGGGCGCGGCCCGGTGATCGCCGACACCCCCTCCCTCAGCCTCCGTTATCCGCCCCGCGTCACCGGCAGGCTCGGCTTCGAGGTGCTGCCCGCCCTCCTGCGCGCCCGTACCGTCGCCGACCTCGACGCCGCACTCGACGACTGGGTCGAACCCGTCAACGTCGTCCTCGCCGCCGATACGACCGGCGCGACCCTGCACCGCGTCGCCGGGTACGTACCGCTGCGGCCGCGCGACAACCAGCTGCGGGTCGTCCCCGCCCACGACCCCGCGTACGCCTGGCGCGGCCGGCACTCGCCCATGCCGCGCACCGCGTCCGGCGCCGACGGGACCGGCACGGCGGTGATGGCGAACGAGCGCGGCCTCGCGGCCCCGCTGGGCGTCGAGTTCGCCCCCGCGCACCGGGCCGCGCGCATACGCGAGCTGCTCGACGGGGACGGGCGCTGGACCGTCAAGGGCATGGCCGGGATTCACACCGACACCCGACTCGCCTCGGCCCGGCCCTTGCTGGGCCTGCTGGCCGAGACGGCGGAGCTCGGCCCCGGGGCGACGGAGCTGCGCGGCAGGCTGCTGCGCTGGGACCGGCACATGGACGCCGACAGCACCGACGCCACCCTGTACTCGGCGCTGCGCGCGGAGGTCGTCCACCGCCTGGCGGCCCACCCGGCCCTGGCGGCCCTGACGGGCGCCGCCGACCCCGCCCGCAGCACCGCGTACCCCGAGCTGTTCCGTCCCTGGCTCGCCGCCGTGCCCAGGATCGGGTACGCGCTGGAGACGCTGATCGGCCACGAACTCGTCCCGTACGAGGACCGGTTGACGGTGGTGACCGAAGCCGTGGAGGCCATCGCGGCCCGGTACGGCGACGGGAGCCCGGCCCGCCCGTGGGGCGAGGTGCACCGCCTCGCGCCCTGGCAGGCGTGGCCGGGCACCGACCCCGACCCGGAGGCGAGCCGGCCGGGGCTGGCGGGCGACCACGACTGCGTGCTGTCCACCTCCAGCGTCCCCGGCATCACCGACCGCAGCGCCCGCGGCCCGGCCGCCCGCTACGTCTGGGACCTGGCGCGCCGCGAGGACAGCCTCTGGGTGGTCCCGTTCGGCGCGTCCGGGAAACCCGGCGACCCGCACCACCGTGACCAGCTCCCGCTGTGGACGAGGGGCGAGCTCGCACCCGTGGTCACCGACTGGAATCTGCTGCACCGCGACCGATCCGAGGAGACCACCGAAGTGACCGCAGCCCGCGCCACCGTCCCCGCCCAGCGCGAGACCGTGTACGAGCAGGAGGTCGACGGTTTCGGTACCGTGCGCCTCGTCGCCATCGATCCCGCCGCCGACCTGGACCTCATCCACAGCTGGGTGTCCGAGGAGCGCGCCCGCTTCTGGGGCATGTGCGAGTCGAGCCGCGAAGAGGTCCTGGAGGCGTACACCTTCCTGGACTCGCTCACGACGCACCACGGCTATCTGGCGCTGCGGGACGGCGTGCCCGTCGCGGTCTACCAGACGTACGAGCCGGCGAAGGACCCGCTCGGCGAGTGCTACGAGGTGCTGCCCGGCGACTTCGGCGTCCACCTCCTGATCGGTCCCGGTGACGGCGTCGAGCGCGGCTTCACCGGCCTTCTGCTGTCCGTACTCGTCGGCCACGTCTTCAGCGACCCGGCGCATCTGCGGATCGTCGTCGAGCCGGACGCGCGCAACGAGCGGGCGGTCGCCCGGATGGTCAGGGCGGGCTTCGAGCTCGGCCCGGAGATCGAGAAGCCGGAGAAGCGGGCGAGGCTGGCGTTCCTGCGGCGGCCGGCGGCCGTCTGATCCGACCCTGGGGGGAGGTCACTTCATATAGGGCTTGAGGGCCTTGCCCCAGGTGTCCGCCACCTTCGCGTACGCCTTCTCGCAGCCCTTGGCCCGCTCTTCGGGAAGGACGTCCGGACCGACCAGGTCCTGGTAGCCGTCGGGATCGGAGCCGTACACCCAGCAGGCCCACGCGGTGAACCGGGCACGGTCCACGGCGTGGTCCTCGGCGAAGGCCGTCCGGGTGCTGCTCCGCGTGTTCTGGCCGGCCATCACCCCCCAGGCGTCGACGATGCCGGTGACGAACTTCTTGTCGTCGTCGTTCGTGGTCAGGAGCACGGCGGAGAGCTGGTCCACGGCCTCCTCCTCGTCCCCGTCGACCGGCAGGCCGTACATCGCGGTCAGCCCGTGGCCCAGCTCGTGCAGGACGACGCCCTGGGTCAGACCGACGAGGCCGGCGGTGTCGGACGCGGCGAACGCCGGCTCCATCCGTCCGAGGAACTCGTAGCAGTACGTGATCGCCCTCGCCGTCGGGTCCCAGTACGCGTCGGTCGTGCCGCAGCTCTTCGCCTCGACGGGCACGTCGTAGGGGAGCGCGATACGGCTGTTCGCGTACGCGGCGATGCCTTCCAGGGCCTTGTTCTTCCGGAGGAACGCCTCCGTCTCCCGGTCGGCCGCCGTCAGGCCCTCGGTGTAGGTGACGACCAGCTCGCCCTTCCCCGCCGGGGACGCGGACCTGGCGCGGGCGGCCGCGCCGGCCGCGGTGGGCTCGGTTCCGCCACCGTCCCGCGCCCCGCCGGACGAGCAGCCCGCCGATGCCAGTCCCAGGACGGCGGCCAGTACGGCCGCCCCGGCAGCCCGCCGCACCGCCCGTGTTCCGGCCGGCGCCCCGCTCCCTGTGCCGTTCCAGGTCCGTGTCCGGGTTCGCATCGAAACTCAGCCCCTCACGATCGCCGATCGGTCCCTCCACGACGGTCCGGGACACCACCGGCGAGGGCCACCCTTCGCGGGCCGTTCGGGTGAGTGCCCGGCGGCCCGGGAGACCGGCCGGGCGGGGCGTGCGCGCATGGAGCCGAGGAATCCGCAAGGGCTCGGAATCACGGGCCCGACGGCATACGTTTGAGCTCCACCGGTCGACGACGGAGGTGCCCTCGCATGCGGATCGCCACAACGATCTTCCTCACCGATGAGACGATCACGCCGGTCGCGCTCGCGCGTGAACTGGAACAACGGGGTTTCGCCGGGCTCTATCTGCCCGAGCACACCCATATTCCGGTGAGCCGGGAGACGCCGTACCCGGCGGGCGGCGAGCTGCCTCCCGAGTACGGCAGGACCCTGGACCCCTTCGTCGCGCTCGGCCAGGCGGCGGCCGTGACGGAACGCCTCGCGCTCGGCACCGGGATCACCCTGGTCGCCCAGCACGACCCGATCGATCTGGCCAAGCAGATCGCCACGCTCGACCATCTCTCCGGCGGCCGCTTCACGCTCGGCGTCGGCTTCGGCTGGAACGTGGAGGAGGCCGCCGACCACGGGGTCGACTGGTCGACACGGCGGGCACTCGGCCGTGACCGGCTGGCCCTGATGCGGGCGCTCTGGTCGGACGAACCCACGGCGTACGAAGGCGAGTTCGGCTCCGTACGGGCGAGCCTGGCGTATCCGAAGCCGGTCCAGAAGCCGCGCGGTCCGGTGACCGGACCGCGCACCCTGATCGGCGGCGCCGCGGGCCCGAAGCTGTTCGCGCAGATCGCGGAGTCCGCGGACGGCTGGCTGCCGATCGGCGGGCGCGGCCTCTCGGAGTCCGTACCGGAGCTGCGCAGGGTCTGGGAGGCGGCGGGCCGCGACCCCCAGCACCTCCAGGTGGTGCCGTACGCGGTCCTCCCGAGCCCGGGGAAGCTGGCGCACTACGCCGACCTGGGCATCGAGGAGGTCGTCCTCCAGCTTCCCCCGGAACCCGCGCCGGGAGTGCTGAGGGTGCTGGACGCCTACGCGGCGCATCTGTAAGGACCGGTGGACGGACGAGGGGCCGGACCGCACCCGCGGACCGGCCCCTCCCTTCTGTCCTCTGTCCGTGCCCTCGTCGCGCTACTTCACGTTGATCGCGTTCCAGGCCGCGGTCACGCCCTGCTGCTCGGCGCTCCCCGCCCCGTACAGGTCGCTCGCGGCCTGCAGGGTCGCCACCCGGGCGCCGGCGTAGTCGGTGGAGGAGGTCATGTACGTGGAGAGGGCCTTGTACCAGATCTTGTACGCCTTGACCCGGCCGATGCCCGTGACGGTGGAGCCGTCGGCGGTCGGGGAGTCGTACGCGACACCGTTGACCGTCTTCGCGCCGCTGCCCTCGGACAGCAGGTAGAAGAAGTGGTTGGCCGGGCCGGACGAGTAGTGCACGTCGAGCCTGCCGACGGTCCTGGACCAGTAGTCCGCCGACGAGCCGTCCCTGCTCGGCCTGTCCATGTAGCGCAGCGGGGTGCCGTTGCCGCGGATGTCGATCTTCTCGCCGATGAGGTAGTCACCGGCGTCGGCGGAGTTGTTGGCGAAGAACTCCACCGAGGTGCCGAGGATGTCGCTGGTGGCCTCGTTGAGGCCGCCCGACTCCCGGCTGTACTTCAGCCCGGCGGTGGCCGCCGTGAGCCCGTGGCTCATCTCGTGCGCGGCGACGTCCAGCGAGGTGAGCGGCTTGAGGTTGTTCGCCCCGTCGCCGTACGTCATGCAGAAGCAGCTGTCGGACCAGAACGCGTTGACGTACGCGTTGCCGTAGTGGACGCGCGAGTACGCGGCCTTGCCGTCGCCCGCGATGCCGTTGCGGCCGAACTCCGACTTGTAGAAGTCCCAGGTCACGCCGGCGCCGTAGGCGGCGTCCACGGCGGCCGTCTGGCGGTTGGCGGGGGTGCCGCTGCCCCAGACGTCGTCCGCGTCCGTGAAGAGGGTGCCGGTACCGGTGGTGCCGCCGTTGAGGTCGTACGTCCTGTGCCCGCCGCGGCCCCCGTCCGTGAGGCTGTAGGAGGAGCCGCTGAGCGTGGTGCCCAGGGAGACGGAGCCGCTGTACTGGCTCGTGCCCGTCCCGTTGTCGACGCCCTCGTACGAGTAGAGCTTCTTGCCGCTCGTCGCGTCGGTGATGACGTGCAGCTCGCTCGGCGTGCCGTCGGCCTGTGTCCCGGTCACGACGGTCTCGTGCGCGAGGACCGGCTTGCCGGCCGCCGCCCAGACCACCTTGCGCGAGCCCGGGGCCGCCGCGAGGGCGGCGGTCGTCGTCGCGAGGGATATCTTCTCGGCGTGCGCGCGGGAGACGCCCTTGAGGGAGCCGTCCTTGCGGGTGTGGGCGACCAGGTCGCCACCGAGTACCGGAAGACCGTCGTAGGTCCGCTCGTACCGGGTGTGCACCGTGCCGTCCGCGTCCTTGATCACATCGCGGACGGCCAGTTTCTCCTGGGCGCCGAGCCCGATCTTCCGCGCGGTGGCATCGGCCCCGGCCTGCGCGTCCTTGATGGCGGCCGCCCTGGCGGAGGCGCTGAGCGGAAGAGCGGTGGCCCCGGCCTCCCGGTCGGCTGCCGTGGAGTCGGCGCTGGCGGGCGCGCCCTGTACGGCGACAACGGCCATGGCGGCAGAGGCGACAAGTGCCGCGGCACGCAGCGTGGTTCTCACGCGGTCTCTCCTTCACTCGGTTCGTGGGGGGTGCGCCGGTGAGAATGGCACCGAATGAACGTTCGTGACAGAGACCTGACAGACATTTGACCTTGTCGGCTCGGTCATAGACGGACAAAGACCGGTATCCGGTGACCGGGGGAACCCCTCCCGCTGCAACCGGGTGAGCCGAAGTGGCATCCTTCAACTGGAGTATCGAAGCGCGGACCGCCTCCACCGACGTGTGCGGCCGCATGGGAGTTGGGGGAGCCATGAACAGGCCGCTGCGGCACATCGCCATCTTCTGCGGGCTGTTGGTGCTTGCCCTGCTGCTGCGGTCGAACTGGCTGCAGTTCGCCGAGCGCGAGGAGCTCGCCAACCACGAGCACAACCGGCGCGTCAAGATCACCCAGTTCGCCACCCCGCGCGGTGACATCATCGTCGGGGGCAAGGCGGTGACCGGCTCGAAGGCCGTGTCCGGCGCCGAATTCAAGTACCAGCGCACGTTCAGGAACGGGCCGATGTACGCGCCGGTCACCGGCTACGCGTCCCAGGCGCAGGGCATGTCGCTCCTGGAGAAGACGTACGACGAGGTGCTCAGCGGCCAGGACGAGCGGTTCGCCTTCCGGCACGCCAAGGACATCCTCATGGGCGAGCAGCGGCGCGGTGGCGATGTGATCACGACCATCGACCCGAAGGCGCAGGAGGCCGCGTACAAGGGGCTGACCGCCATCGACGCCCGCGGCGCGGTCGTCGCCCTCGACCCGGCCACCGGCAAGGTCCTCGCGCTCGCCTCCACCCCCTCGTACAACCCCGCGGCCTTCGCCGGCAACTCCTTCAAGGAGGGCGACAAATTCCAGGCGCTCGTGAAGGACAAGAGCAAGCCGCTCGCCAACCGCCCCCTGCGCGAGACCTTCCCGCCCGGCTCCACCTTCAAGATCCTCACGGCCGCCGCCGCCCTGGAGCACGGCGTCATCACCGATGTCGATGCCAGGACCGACGCGGTCTCCCCGTACCCCCTCCCGCTCTCCACGAACAAGATCAGCAGCGAGGCGGGCGACGCGGCCTGCAACAAGGCGTCGCTGAAGACGGCCATGCAGTACTCCTGCAACAACGTCTTCCTCGACGCGGCGGCCAAGCTGGGCGACGACAAGATGCGCGAAACGGCAGAAAAGTTCGGTTTCAACTCCGATGTGTACTCGGAGGACTTCGGCGACATGCTCGCCACGAAGAGCCTCTACCCGGAGGAACTGGACAAGCCGGGCACCGCGCTGACCGGTATGGGTCAGGGCTCCCTCACCAGCACGCCGATGCAGATGGCCATGGTGACGGCGGCCATGGCCAACAACGGCAAGCTGATGCAGCCCTACATCGTCGACGAACTCCGCGGCCCCGACCTCTCCTCCCTGGAACAGAACGAGCCCAAGCTCATGAGCCAGGCCGTCTCCGAGGAGACCGCCAAGAAGGTCCAGGAGATGATGGAGTTCACCGCCAAGGAGGGCAGCGCCCAGCGGGCCCTGATCGACGGTGTGACGGTCGGCGGCAAGACCGGCACCGCGCAGCGCGGTGTGGACGTGCGCAAGGAAGTCCCGTACGGCTGGTTCGTCTCGTACGGCAAGAAGCCCGACGGTCAGTCGGTCGCGGTCGCGGTCTTCATCGACCCGACGGCGATGGACATCTCCCGCGAGGACATCTCGGGTGGCGGTCTGGGTGCCCCGATCGCGAAGAACGTGATGAAGGCGGTGCTGGGGAAGTAGGCCCCCCGGCCTACTTCCCCAGCGAGGGCCCAGGGCCTCCCTCGTGTGGCGCCGGACCAGGTCTCCCTGGTCCGGCGCCGCCCTGGGACCTCCCGTCCGGGTCAGGCGGGCCCTGACCCGGACGGCAGGCCCCAGGCCTTCCCTTCCCGCCCCCGTCGGCGCGCCGACTACTCCCTCGTCCAGCGCTGTGACGACTCCCCGGCGCACGTCGACGTCACCAGGAAACTGGTCGTGCCCAGGTCGAGGCAGCCGCCGTTGGAGACGCTCACGAGGCTGCCGCCCGAACCGGTACGCCAGATCCGGCCGGCCTCCTGGGCGCAGTCGCCCACGAAGACGGCCTGGCCGGGCATGTTGGCGTACAGGCACTGCCCGGTCTGCTGGTTGACGAGCTTGAAGCCGCCGGACTGGCTCCGCACGGTCCACCGGGCGGTCGAGTCCGAGCACGAACCCTGGTCCGAGCCCCCGTACGTCTGGGTGATGCAACCGCCGCTGTCGCCGTTGCGGTAGCGGTAGGTGCCGGAGGCGGGGGGCGGAGCGGCCGAGGTCTGCCCGCCGCCGGACGCGGCGGCCGCGCCGGAATCACCGGCGCCGTCGGAGTCGCTGGGTGTGCCCGCGTCGCCGGAGCCGTCGCTTCCGTCCGGGTCGTCGTGCGTACCGCTTCCGCTGCCGCCGGGAACGGCCTGGGAGCCGCCTGCTCCGTCCCGCTCCTTGCCGCCGTCCCCCGCGTCGCTCTCCGCGGCCTTGTCCTCGCCCGTGTCGCCGTCCTTGTCCCCGGTCTTTTCCCTGCCCGGCGACTTCGCCGGTGACGCCGTGCCCGAGGGGCTTGCGCCTGCGGCCGGCCCGGGGTCGGCCGGTGCCGAGACCGGGGCCGACGGGCCGGTCCTCTCCGTGGCCTGCGGAGAGGAGACGTACGGCAGGAGCTGGAAGGCGAGGGTCGTGCCGCCCACGGTGACAGCGACGGGGACGGCGGCGAGGAAGACACGCCTACGGCGGCGTCCGGGCCGTTCCGGACGGGCCTTGGCCCCGGGCTTCGACGGCGCTTTCGGCTCGGGCTTCCGCCCGGCCTCCGGCTCGGTCCGCTCCGGCCCGGCGTCACCGGCCGGTCCCGGGACTCCGCCGGCGAGCGGGACGGCCGGTACGTCGATCTTCTGCGGGTTCGCGGCGAAGGCGGCCCGCTCGGCCAGACACTCCGTGACGGCCGCCGGCCACACGGGCCCGGTGAACGGGCCTTGCCGCGAGGAGCGTTCCAGGATCTCGGCGGCGGTCGGGCGGGCGTCGGGGTCCTTGTCGAGGCAGGCCGCTCCGAGCTCGGCGAGGTCCGAGTCCAGCTCGCGCAAGGGCTCGAGGCCGGGCTGTTCGTGGACGATGCGGTACAGCACGCCGTGCCCCGAGTCGTCACCGAAGGGCGGACGGCCGCACGCGGCGTACGTGAGCGCCGAGGCCAGCGCGAACACGTCGGTGGCGCCGCTCAGCCCCCGTGTCCCCGAGGCCTGTTCGGGAGCCATGTAGGCGGGCGTGCCCACGACCATGCCGGTCCTGGTCAGCTGGCTCTGTTCGGTGGCGCGGGCGACGCCGAAGTCGATGAGGGTGAGGCCGCCGAGGGTCAGCATGACGTTGGACGGCTTGATGTCCCGGTGCACCATGCCGAGCGCGTGCACCGAGGCCAGCGCGGCCGCCGTTTCCCGCAGCAGCAGCCACAGCGCACGGGCGGGCAGGGGGCCACCGTGCAGCTCGACGGCCTGCCTCAGCGTGAGCCCGGGGACGTACGCGGTGGCGAACCACGGCGGCATCGCCTCGCGGTCGCTGGCGAGCAGCGGTGCGGTGGCCTCGGCGGGCAGCCGGGACAGGTTGTCCAGCTCGTGCCCGAACCGGCGCAGGAAGTCGGCGTCCTCGCCGACGACGGAGGACAGCAGCTGCTTGACGGCCACGTACCGGCCCTCGTGGACGCCGAGGTACACCCGCCCCATGCCACCGGCTCCGAGCCGCCCCGCCAGCGGTATCGTCCCGATCCGGAGCGGGTCCCCCGCCTCCAGGGGCTCGGCCCCGCTTCCCCCCAGCTCGAACACGTCAACCCCGTTAGAATTGGAATCAGTTTCTAGAAACCTACTCTAGAACTGGTAAGGATCTCCATGACCCCCAAACAGCAACGTGGCGCGGTCACCGCCGACTTGCTCCTCGATGCCGCGTTGCGCCTCTACGGCGAAGAGGGCGAGCGGGGCGTTACGGTCGGTGCCGTCACCCGGGCCAGCGGGGTGAGCATGGGCAGCCTGTACCACCACTTCGGCAGCATCGACGGCCTGATCGCCGAGCTGACGCAACGCTGGCTGGGCCGGCTGCTGGGCGAGCTGGCGACCGCCCTGCTGGGTGCCCGCACGGCCCGTGCGGCCATCGGCGGGCTCGTCGGGGCCTATCTGACGTTCATCCAGGAACACCGGGCCGCCGCCCTGCTCCTGCACTCCTCCGCCGCCGACCGTCACGGCATGGCCCGGGGCAAGGAACTCCGCGACACCCAGGAGGCCCGCGTCTCGGCCTTCGCCCAGTGGGTGCAGCCCCGCGTCGAGTCCGGCGAACTCGCCCCGCTCCCGCTGCCGTTGATCGAGTCCCTGGTCCTCGGACCGGTCGTCGCCGTCGCCCGCCGCTGGCTCTCGGGCATCGACGACGTCGACCTCGACGAGACCGCCCGCGTCCTGCCGGACCGGATCTGGCGGTCACTGGCCCCCTGACGGACGCCTCGGCCGGACCCTACGAACGGGCGGGCTGGTTGGCGATCAGCAGGGTGGTGCCGGCCGGGCGGAAGCCCAGGCGGGCGTAGATGCGGGCGACCGCGTCCTCGGCGTAGGCGAGGAAGACGGTGTGCACGCCGTGGTCGCGCGCATGGGTGGCCAGGGCCGCCATGACGGCGGCGCCCAGGCCCTGGCGGCGGGCCGTGGGAAGGGTCCCGATGCCGCCGATCTCGGTGGTGCCGTCCGCCGGGTGGTAGTGGCCCACGGCGAGCGGAGTTCCGTCGGGTGCGAGGGCGGACACGAGGACTTTCCGGCCGTCGCGGATGGTCGGGCGGACGACCGCGAGCGTGCCGTCGGCCGTCAACGTGTCGGCCACGGCGGCCAGTTCCGTGCGGCCCGCTGACCCCACCGCCGTACCGACGTCGGCGAAGGCGAGGCGGGGGATGGCGAGTGCGGCGGCCAGGGCGGGGTCGTCGGCGGTGAGGGCACGGATGCTGACGCCGTCCGGCAGGGGCGGCGGAACCAGCGGGTGGTCCGGGTCGAGGACCATCAGCCGGCGCTCCAGCACGGGCAGACCGGCGGCCTCGACCAGCCCGCGCATCGCGGGAGCCACCTCGTCCAGCCACTCGAACGCCTCGGGCACACCGAGCTCCCGCTGCCTGGCCCGTACGAGGGCGATACCGGCGCCCGTGACGCCGGCGGCGCCGATGGGCTGGGCGTGGCTCGGGCCGCCGTAGTACGGGGCGCCCGTCTCCCGCCGTACGAACAGCCGCAGCGGTCCGTACTCCTCGGCCTCGGCGAACCCCAGGGGCGCGGTGGCGTAATAGCGCTCCACACGGGCGCGGAGCGAGAGCTCTGTCATGCCCCGCATCCCATCACGGCCCGCCAGGCGTCCGAGCGGTGGCCTCTCCGCAACCGTTCCCGAACGCCGCATGCACGACGAGCCCCCGGAGCTCCCGCTGTTCGGGGAGGCGTTCCTGTGGGCGGGCCTGTTCCGCGGGAGGCAGGTGCGCTCTCGTGGTGGCGGAGCGCCCTGCTCACCCTGCCCGTCGGTCAGACGGCCGCAGGGGTTCCCAGCAGCGCGGAAGCCTGCTGGAACGGGGTGAGTACGCGCGCGGGCGCGGCGGCCGGGAGGCCGCGGCAGGTGAAGCCGAGCTGGGCCATGGCCCGGAGCACTTCGCCGGCGCTGAAGTCACGGCGGTCCTGGCGGGTGACGACCTGGCCGACCTGCTTGACGGGGTAGGTGCGGCGGCCGATGATCACGGACTCGCCGAGGACCTGCTCGGGCCTGATGCCCTTCATCGATTCCAGGACGCCGCTCTTGGTGAGGTCGAACGGGAAGCGGGCGATGACACAGCGCATGATGCCTCACAAGGAGAAGAGCGACGGGGGTGGTTCTGCTGCGGTGAGGCGGTCCAGAGGCGGTTCAGCCATGGCCCACCGGACACGGCCTAGGCCGCCGCGTCGAAGGTGGACTGTCGCGCGCTCACGCGCCGGGCAGCCGAGACGGGGCTGCGTCGGCCGCGTGAGGCGGTGCCGCGCTTACGCCGCTCGGTCACCGGCGCGGTGATGGTCACGGGGACGCCGGAGGGCGTCCGGGCACCGGTGATCCGGCAGAGTGCCTCTTCGCCGGAGCGGACCTGGGTGGTCAGGGGCACGATGCCGGCGGCCGTCATGAGACGGGTCATGTCGCGGCGCTGGTTGGGGGTGACCAGGGTGACGACGCTGCCGGACTCGCCGGCGCGGGCGGTACGGCCGCCGCGGTGCAGGTAGTCCTTGTGGTCGCTCGGCGGGTCGACGTTGACGACGAGGTCGAGGTTGTCGACGTGGATGCCGCGCGCCGCGACGTTCGTCGCGACGAGCACGGTGACGTGCCCGGTCTTGAACTGGGCCAGGGTGCGGGTGCGCTGCGGCTGTGACTTGCCGCCGTGCAGGGCGGAGGCACGGACACCGCTGGCCAGCAGGTGGTCGGTGAGCTTGTCGACGGCGTGCTTGGTGTCGAGGAACATGATCACCCGGCCCTCGCGCGCCGCGATCTCCGTCGTCGTCCGGTGCTTGTCGGCGCCGTGCACGTGCAGGACGTGGTGTTCCATCGTGGTGACCGCACCCGCGGACGGGTCGACGGAGTGGACGACCGGGTCGGTGAGGTAGCGGCGGACCAGGAGGTCGACGTTGCGGTCGAGGGTGGCGGAGAACAGCATCCGCTGGCCCTCGGGGCGGACCTGGTCCAGAAGCGCGGTGACCTGGGGCATGAAGCCCATGTCGGCCATCTGATCGGCTTCGTCGAGGACCGTGATCGCGACCTGGTTCAGTCGGCAGTCACCGCGGTCGATGAGGTCCTTGAGACGGCCGGGCGTCGCGACGACGACCTCGGTGCCACCGCGCAGCGCACTGGCCTGCCTGCCGATGGACATTCCGCCGACGACGGTGGCCAGGCGCAGCTTGACCGAGCGGGCGTAGGGCGTGAGTGCGTCGGTCACCTGCTGCGCCAGCTCACGCGTCGGCACGAGGACCAGGGCTAGCGGCTGGCGGGGCTCGGCGCGCTGTCCGGCGGTCCGGGCCAGCAGGGCCAGGCCGAAGGCGAGGGTCTTGCCGGAGCCGGTGCGCCCGCGTCCGAGCGCGTCGCGGCCGGCGAGGGTGTTGGGCAGGGTCGCGCCCTGGATCGGGAACGGGACGCTCACGCCCTGCGCGGTGAGTGCGGCCAGCAGCTGCTCGGGCATGTCGAGGTCGGCGAACGCCTCGACCGCGGGCAGCGCGGGAGTGATCGTCTTCGGCAGGGCGAACTCGCCCTGGACCGGTGCGGGACGCCGGCCGTGGCCGCCCGAGCGGCTCGGACCCCCTGAACGGCTCGGGGCGGGCGAGCCGAAGCGGCTGCTCCGGCCCGAACCGGCGCCGGCGCCGAAAGCGGGGCCGCCGGTGCGGCTGCGGGTGCGGGAGGAGCGGTCGTTCGTACGTGTGGGGTTCATTCAGAACCTTCCTTGATACGACACGTATCAAGGAATTCCCGCAGCGGAAAAGCAGCGCGGGGAATCACGAGAACGGGCCGAATGGAATGCGAAATGGGTGACGTCGTGCAGACGTGAAATTCCACAGGTGATACCACTGTGGGAAATGCGTGTAGCTGGGGCCCGCACCCCGAGGGATGCGGGCCCCAGCTACACGTGCGCGTCAGCGTCAGGCGGGAACGATGTTCTCGGCGGTCGGGCCCTTCTGGCCCGGCGCGATGTCGAAGGTGACCTGCTGGCCTTCGAGCAGCTCGCGGAAGCCCTGGGCGGCGATGTTCGAGAAGTGGGCGAACACGTCGGCGCCGCCACCGTCCTGCTCGATGAAGCCGAAACCCTTGGCCGCGTTGAACCACTTCACTGTGCCTGACGCCATGACATGTCTCCTTTGGGGCAGTGCGCTCGGGAGCCGCGATGCGCGGATGCCCGGGTCGCCGCGATGATGCCCCGTCCGGAGGATGAACCGGCGATACAAAAACGCTTCCAGTGGCTGAGAAAGCCGACGAAGGTGCGCTTTAAGTTTTGGGAACCACAACTGCAACTGGTAACGACAGTAGCATGCCGTAATGGCATGCGTGCGGTGAATAATTCCGCTCTGTTCGCTGTCCCAAAAACACTCCCCGCATGATGCGTTAAACCCTCATCCCGCGGTCACAGATATTTGATCCCTTGCGGGCGCGCACGACCTCACGCCGTGGGCGGTGTATTCCCCGGGTCGGCGGCACCGCGGTACTCGGCGTTGATGCGCTGGGCTTCTTCGAGCTGGTCTTCGAGGATGACGATGCGGCAGGCGGCCTCGATGGGGGTGCCCTGGTCGACGAGTTCACGTGCGCGGGCGGCGATGCGCAGTTGGTAGCGGGAGTAGCGGCGGTGTCCGCCGGCGGAGCGGAGCGGGGTGATCAGGCGGGCTTCTCCGATGGCGCGGAGGAAGCCCTGGGTGGTGCCGAGTATCTCGGCGGCCCGGCCCATGGTGTAGGCGGGGTAGTCGTCGTCATCGAGACGGCCGAACGAGTCGTCTGCTGTCATCGCACCTCTCTGTGGAACGCGTGGAGGGGCCCTGGTGCCGTATGGCACCAGGGCCCCGAAGGAACTGCTACACCATCTGCCGGCCCTGATACCGCGCCGGCCTTCTGTTTCCGCGGACCCGACCGTGTTGCTGTCGGGGGTGCGGGGATCGCGGTTGCTTGACCGGAGACCACCTCACTATCGATGTCCTGCGGTACCCGGGCTCAAGACATCGGCCCGGGCGATCCTGATGGCGCTCAACTCCTCCGTTCTTCCCTCTGGACGAGCACTTGCCGAAACCGGAACTGCGTACTGCTGGTACTGCTGGTACTGCTGGTACTGCGAACTACGTGTGGCTTCGAACAGCGCCACTCTTCGGCAGCCAGCCCCGTCGCCCGTCCTGCGTCTGCTCTGGCTTGGAACCCCACTGCCGAACTTCCCGGTACGCGCGTCCGCAGCCGACGCCTTTACCGAGGGACCACTGACAACCGCGCTGCTGGGTCCTGCGAACTGCACATGCTGAACTGCTCATGGCGGCCCCTGATCACTGCGGGCCCCCCGGTCCGGCCGTCAGTCCCGTCGCCGTCCTGCAACCAGCCTGGCTTCGAAACTCCACCACCGCACCGTCCTGCGAACTGCGTGATGCCTGCCCGGCAGTTCGTGTCTGCCGGGCCTTGCTCGATCTCGACTACGAGAGAAACCATAGCCACACCGCCATCCAATGTCTACCCCGGCCGACATAGATTTCCGTGCGGGAACCAGGGAGATAGTCGGATTTGATCATGGAAGGGCATGTTGCGGCCCCACTCCGGGTTTGTGCGGTTGACGCGCCGCAGGCCGGGCACAAGCACTGGTCTGACAAGAACGGGCATGGACGATCCAGAGGCAGGGTGACCTGATGGGCACGATGAGCGTCAACGTCGCAACCGTCCGCTCCACGATCTCCGTCGGCGACGCACGCGAGGGCGCCCGGGACTTCCTCGACGGCCTCGTGCCAACCATCAGGGACGAAGCCGCCGACTCCGTGGTCCTGGTCGTCTCGGAGCTCGTCACCAACGCCCTGCGGCACGGCGGCGGCACGTGCGCCCTGACCCTGACCGCACACCCGGACGGCATCGAGGTGGCCGTGCGCGACAGCAGTACGCAGGTACCGCGCATGCGCACCCCCGACCTGAGCGGCGCCACCGGAGGCTTCGGCTGGCCCATGGTCAACAGCCTCGCCCGCACCACCGCGGTGACCCTCGGGACGGACCACGGCAAGACCGTCAGCGCCTTTCTCGCCCGGTAGCGCCAAGAGGACGGCGGCCGGAGTGACGCGGCCACCGGCACGCTCGACGGCGTCCGGGGCGGGGCTAGACCGACCGCAGTGCCCGTGCCGGGGCGGGGGTCGCGGCCGTCTTGTCCAGCAGGGCCGGGAGTTCCGTCAGTGTGGTGATGTGCCAGTCCGCCGACTCCGTGACATCCGGGTGCTCCGCCCACCAGTGGCCGTAGGGGCCGCGGCGGATGTGGGCCGTCCGCAGGCCCGCCGACCTGGCCGGGAAGAGGTCGTTGGCCGGGTGGTCGCCCACGTACAGGGTGGACCGGGGGTCGGCTTCCGAGGCTTCCAGTACGTGGGCGAAGAAGGCCGGGTCCGGTTTGGCCGCGCCCCACTCCTCCGAGGTGACGACCAGGTCGGCGGGCAGGTCGAGAGCGCGGAGCAGTTCGCCCGCGCGCGCGGTGCGGTTGCCCGCGATCACGACGCGGAGGCCCAGCGCACGCAGTTCGGCGAGTGCGGGGCGGACGTCGGGGTAGAGGTCCGACTCGTCCAGGTGCTCGCCCCGGCCGGCCGCCGCGCGGGCGTGCGCGGCCTCGGCGATGTCCATGCCGGGGCGCAGCAGGCGCAGCGCGTCGGTGCCCTCGCCGCCCTGGGTGACCGCGGCGCCGACCAGCGCGCTGAGCGTGTGCGGCGGGATGCCCAGCCAGTTGGCCCAGGACGCCCAGTAGCGGTCGTCGCGGATGAGTGTTTCGCCGATGCCGAAGACGATCGTTTCCATCACCGGGCCGAGCCTACGGGCCAATCGGGGCATAACGGTCCAGGCGCCAGGGGTGCGGGGAAGGTCGGGTCCGCCGGAGTGCCGGTCCGGGGCGGATGCCTCGCTCGTATGCTCGGGTCATGACCGATCCTCAGCGCGGACGCCCGACCACCAACGCCATGCGGCGCGCACTCAAGCGCGCCCGGGACGGCGTCGCCCTCGATGTCACCGAGGCCGCCGTGCTGCTCCAGGCGCGCGGCGACGATCTGAAGGACCTCGCCGGGTCCGCCGCGCGGGTGCGGGACGCCGGACTCGACGCGGCGGGCCGGCCCGGTGTCATCACGTACTCCCGCAAGGTCTTCATCCCGTTGACGCGGCTGTGCCGGGACATGTGCCACTACTGCACGTTCGTGACCGTGCCGGGGAAGTTGCGGCGTGCGGGCCACGGAATGTTCCTGTCGCCCGACGAGGTCATCGACATCGCGCGCAAGGGCGCCGAACTGGGCTGCAAGGAAGCGCTGTTCACGCTCGGCGACCGGCCCGAGGACCGCTGGCCCGAGGCGCGCGAGTGGCTGGAGGCCGAGGGGTACGACGACACGCTCGCGTACGTACGGGCGATGGCGATCCGGGTCCTGGAGGAGACGGGGCTGCTCCCGCACCTCAACCCGGGGGTCATGACCTGGACCGATCTGCAACGGCTCAAGCCCGTCGCGCCGTCCATGGGCATGATGCTGGAGACGACGGCGACCCGCCTGTGGTCCGAGCCCGGCGGCCCGCACCACGGCTCGCCGGACAAGGAGCCCGCCGTGCGGCTGCGGGTGCTGGAGGACGCGGGGCGTTCCAACGTCCCGTTCACCACCGGCATCCTGATCGGGATCGGTGAGTCGTACGAGGAGCGCGCCGACTCCCTCTTCGAGCTGCGCAAGACGGCCCGCGCCTACCACGGCATCCAGGAAGTCATCGTGCAGAACTTCCGCGCGAAGCCGGACACGGCGATGCGCGGCATGCCGGACGCCGAACTGGAGGAGCTGGCCGCGGCGATCGCCGTCGCCCGCCACATCCTCGGCCCCTCCGCCCGCATCCAGGCCCCGCCGAACCTCGTCGACGCCGAGTACGCCCTGCTCATCGGCGCCGGGATCGACGACTGGGGCGGCGTCTCGCCGCTCACCCCCGACCATGTGAACCCCGAGCGCCCCTGGCCGCACATCGACGAACTGGCCGCGAAGACCGCCGAGGCGGGTTTCACGCTGCGTGAACGGCTCACGATCTACCCGGAGTTCGTCCAGCGCGGCGAGCCGTGGCTCGACCCGCGGCTCCTCCCGCACGTGCGGGCGCTCGCCGACCCGGAGACGGGACTCGCGAAGGAGGGGGCGGTCCCGGCCGGTCTGCCCTGGCAGGAGCCCGACGAGGGCTTCAACGCCACCGGCCGCACCGACCTGCACCGCACCATCGACACCGAGGGCCGTACCGGCGACCGGCGGGACGACTTCGACGAGGTGTACGGGGACTGGGAGGCCCTCCGCGAGGCGGCGGCCCCCGGCATGGTGCCGTCCCGCATCGACGGCGATGTGCGCCAGGCCCTGAGTCAGGCCGCCGACGACCCGACGAAGCTCACCGACGACCAGGCGCTCGCGCTGCTGCACGCGGACGGCGAGGCGCTCGACGAGCTGTGCCGGATCGCGGACGCGCTGCGGCGGGACGTGGTCGGTGACGACATCACGTACATCGTCACGCGGAACATCAACTTCACCAACGTCTGCTACACCGGCTGCCGGTTCTGCGCCTTCGCCCAGCGGCGTACGGACGCCGACGCCTACACCCTCTCGCTGGACCAGGTCGCCGACCGTGCCGCGCAGGCGTGGGACGTGGGCGCCGTCGAGGTCTGCATGCAGGGCGGTATCCACCCCGACCTGCCGGGCACGGCCTACTTCGACATCGCGCGGGCAGTGAAGGAACGCGTCCCCGGCATGCACGTGCACGCCTTCTCGCCGATGGAGGTCGTCAACGGGGCCACCCGCACCGGCCTGTCCATCCGTGACTGGCTGACCGCCGCGAAGGAAGCCGGGCTCGACTCGATCCCCGGCACGGCGGCCGAGATCCTCGACGACGAGGTCCGCTGGGTCCTCACCAAGGGCAAGCTGCCGACGGCCACCTGGCTGGAGGTCATCAGGACGGCCCACGAGGTGGGTCTGCGCTCCTCCTCGACCATGATGTACGGGCACGTCGACCAGCCGCGTCACTGGCTCGGCCATCTGCGGACGCTGGCCGGCCTCCAGCAGGAGACCGGTGGCTTCACCGAGTTCGTGACGCTGCCGTTCATCCACACCAACGCGCCCGTCTACCTGGCGGGCATCGCCCGCCCCGGCCCGACCGACCGGGACAACCGGGCGGTCACGGCGATGGCCCGGCTGCTCCTGCACCCGCACATCACCAACATCCAGACCAGCTGGGTGAAGCTCGGCACGGAGGGCGCGGCGGAGATGCTGCGCTCGGGCGCCAACGACCTGGGCGGCACCCTCATGGAGGAGACCATCTCCCGTATGGCCGGGTCGAGTTACGGCTCGTACCGGTCCGTGCAGGACCTCGTCGCCATCGCCGATCTCGCCGGCCGTCCGGCGAAGCCGCGTACGACGCTGTACGGGGAGGTGCCCGAGGAGCGCGTGGCGGCCGCCGCCGCGTCGGACGGGCACCTGCCGGAGCTGCTGCCGGTACTGCCGAGCTGACGCCGGGGCCGGCCGTACGCCCGCGCGGCACAGCCCTGCGGGAGCGCGGCCGGCCCGGCGTGCGGCGGGTTCAGCGTGCGGCCGGAGCCTCTTCGGCCGCCGTGGCGATCACGTCGTCCAGCACCTCCCGGGAACGCAGCAGCTCGCCGATCGTCCGGTCGATGCGGTCGCGCTCCGAGGTGAGGTCGCTGACCAGCCGAGGGGTGGCGATCGCGGACGGTCCGCCGTCCGAGTCCCGTACGCAGGGCAGCAGTTGGGCGATCTTCGAGCTGCACAGCCCGGCCGCGTAGAACTCCTGGATACGGATCACGCGGTCGACCGCCCCGTCCGGGTAGTCGCGATGGCCGCCGGGTGTGCGGTCGGCCGCCAGCAGCCCCTGGGCCTCGTAGTAGCGCAAGGAGCGCTCGCTCACGCCCGTACGCCGGGCCAGCTCACCGATCCGCATGGATTCCTCGCCTTCTCGAACGTGAAGCCGTCTCGGACTTGAACCTGACACCGGTGTCAATTCTTACCGTGACGGCATGACGAACGCATCCGCATCCACGAAGATCTTCGAACCGGCCGGACTCGGCCCCCTCACCCTGCCCCACCGCCTGGTGATGGCTCCGCTGACCCGGAACCGGGCCACGGCCGACGGCGTACCGACCCCGCTCATGGCCACGTACTACGCCCAGCGCGCCTCCGCCGGGCTGATCATCGCGGAGGCGTCCACGCCGAACGCCGTGGGCCAGACCTATCCGAACATCACCGCGATCCACAGCCCGGCCCATGTCGCGGGCTGGCGCCTGGTCACCGACGCCGTCCGGGCGGCGGGCGGCCGGATGTTCCTCCAGATCCAGCACGGCGGGCGCGTCGGCCACCCCGACACCAGCGGCCTCACGCCCGTCGCCCCCTCGCCCGTCGCGCTCCCCGAGACCATCCACACCCCGTCCGGGCGCCTGCCCTCGGTCGTCCCCCGCGAGATGACCGCCGAGGACATCGAGGAGACCGTGGCGGACTTCGCCTCCGCCGCCCGCAACGCGATCGAGGCGGGCTTCGAAGGGGTCGAGGTGCACGGCGCCAACGGCCACCTCCTGCACCAGTTCCTGGCCCGGGGGACCAACCGGCGGACCGATGCCTACGGTGGTTCCGTGGCCGGTCGCATCCGCTTCGTGACCGAGGTGGTCGAGGCCGTCGCCGCGGCCGTCGGACCCGGCCGGGTCGGCCTGCGCCTCTCGCCCGGGAACACGGTCAACGGGATCGAGGAGGGCGACACCGAGGAGATCTACCGGGCGCTCGTCGCCGCCCTCGCCGACAGCGGCCTCGCCTATGTCCACCTGGTGCACGCGGACCCGGACCACCCCGTCTACCAGCAGATCCGGAAGGACTGGCCGGGAACGCTGATCGCCAACCCCGTGCTGCCCGCCGACCGCATCCCGGACGACGGGGGCATCGGCCACGGAGAACGGCTCCTGGCCGCCGGAGCCGACCTGATTGCGCTCGGCCGCCCCTTCCTCGCCAACCCGGACCTCATCCACCGCGTGCGCACCGGCGCCCCGGTGAACCAGGTGCGGGACGCCTACCTGATGTACGTGGGCGGGGAGAAGGGCTACACGGACTACCCCGCCCTGTGACGCGAGAGGCGGGAGACGCAGGTCACAGCCGCTCGTGTCACATCCCGCCGAGCCGTTCCGTCAAGGAGGTACAGGCATCAGCAACGGCACACAGGAGTACGTCATGGAAGCTCGTCTCAACGTCTTCGGCAACCCGGTCGCCACCGCGCTCATGAAGCACTTCAACATGGCGGGGAAGGTGCTCACGGATTCGACGCTGCCGGCCGCGACACAGGAACTGGTGAAGATCCGCGCCAGCCAGATCAACGGCTGCGGCTTCTGCACCGACATGCACACCAAGGACGCCGCCCACCGCGGCGAGACCTCGACGCGCCTCCACCTGATCGCGGTCTGGCGGGAGGCCAACGTCTTCACCGACGCCGAGCGCGCCGCGCTGGAGCTCGCGGAGCAGGGGACCCGGATCGCCGACGCCGCCGGCGGCGTTCCGGACGAGGTCTGGGCGAATGCCGCCAAGCACTACGACGAGGACCAGCTCGTCGCCCTGGTGTCACTCATCGCCGTCATCAACGCCTACAACCGGCTGAATGTCATCTTTCAGATGCCCGCGGGCGACTACAAGGTGGGCCAGTTCGGATAAACGGCCGGAACGGATTCCGGGGAAGTGCCACCGGCCGGGACCGCGGACAGCGTCTCGGCCGGGCACCGCACCCGCCCCGGAAAACCGTGAGGAATGCCGTGCAAAACCGTGAGGAATGCCTTTCAAAAGTGCTCTCGCGAGCTACTCCGTACATACCGTTCCAGCCCTGATCCGGCCCTTCCCGTTCGATTACAGTGCTTGCGCAGTCGCAGGCCGGGACGCGGAGGGAAGGGGCACGGTGAGCACAGGGACCACAGGGACCACAGCTGTCTGGGGCCGTGCCGAACAGCAGGACTTCCGCAGCCGGGTACGCGGCGCCCTGCTCGGCGGCGCCATCGGTGACGCGCTCGGCGCGGGCGTCACCGGGCTCACGCTGGAGCAGATCCGCGAGGCGCACGGCGCCGAGGCGGTCACCGACTTCGTGCCCGCCCACGGCAGACGCGGAGCCGTCACCGCCGTCACCCAGCTCACCCTGTTCACCGTCGACGGTCTGATCCGCGCGCAGGTCCGCCGCGACATCGGAGCCTGGCACCCGCCCACCGACGTGCACCGCGCCCATCTGCGCTGGGCCGCGACCCAGCGGGACTGGGGCCCCGACGAACGCCGCGCGGAAGACGGCTGGCTGGCCCGCGAGGAGTGGCTCTACACCCGCCGCGCCCCCGCCCGCGCCTGCCTCACCGGCTTCGGCGACACCGTGATGGGCACGCTGGACCAGCCGAAGAACCCCACCGCGCGGGACTCGGCCGCCCTCACCCGCTCCGTGCCCTTCGGGCTCCTGGTCGGCTGGGAGCCGCAGCTCGTCCTCCAGCTGGCCGTCGAGTGCGCCGCCCAGACCCACGGCCACGCCACCGCCCAGCTCGCCGCCGGAGCCCTCGCGGTCATGGTGCACGGACTGGCCCGTGGTGAGACGCTGGACGGCTCCGTGCAGCACGCCCTGGCCCTGCTCGCCGGGCGCCCGGGCCAGGAGCCGGTCACCGAAGCCCTCAAGCGGGCGCTCGGCTCCGTACGCCAGGGCATCCCCGGCCCGGCTCTCATCGAGGCGCTCGGCGCCACGGACTCCGCCGAGGAGGTCCTCGCCGTGGCCCTCTACTGCGCCCTCGTCGGCGAGGACGTCCGGCACGGACTGCGGCTCGCGGTGAACCACGGAGGCCCTTCCGCGGCCACCGGGGCCGTCTGCGGAGCCCTGCTCGGCGCGCTGCACGGCGAGACGGCGCTGCCGCCCGCCTGGCTCTCCGAACTGGAGGGCCGGGCCACCCTCCTCGAACTCGCCGACGACTTCGCGATGGAGATGACCCAGGGCCCCGCCCTGCACAGCCCGACCGCCGTCGCCGTCGGCTGGCTGGCCCGCTACCCGCGGGGATGAGCGCGGGCGCGGGAACGGGCGGCGGACCCCCCGGCCCGCCACCCCCGCCCGGTCGTACGACGGTCAGTCCTTCACGCCCTCACGGACCACCGGGTCCGCGGGCCCGGCCTGTGCGGGAATCCCCGCACCGGACGCACCGCCCGCCGTGCCCCCGTCGTCGCCGTCCGTGTTGATCCGCTCGATGATCGCGTCGCGCTCCGGGGTGTCCTCCGGCTTGATGAACCCGATGACGATGTAGAGCACCAGCGAGATCGCCAGGGGCAGTGCCACCTGGTACTGGAGCGCCACATCCGTCTTCACCGAACCGTCGAGGTTGTAGTTGGTGAAGAAGAACGCCAGCAGCCCCGCCGCCCAGCTGGTGAGCGCCGCCGTCGGCCCCGACTTCCGGAACCCGCGCAGCAGACCCAGCATGAACGGGATCGCGATCGGGCCCATCAGACCGGCCACCCACTTGATGACGACCGAGATGATGTCCTTGAACGTGGGCGAGTTGATCTGCGTCGCCAGCGCCATCGACAGGCCGAGGAAGGCGAGCGTGGAGAGCCGCGCCGCCAGCAGGCCGCTGCGGTTGCTCCAGGAACGCGCAGCCTTGGAGAAGACCGGCGCGATGTCACGGGTGAAGACCGCCGAGATGGCGTTGGCGTCCGAGGAGCACATGGCCATCGTGTGCGAGAAGAACCCGACGACCACCAGGCCGAGCAGACCGTGCGGCAGCAGCTGTTCGGTCATCAGGGCGTAACTGTCCGAGGCGTCCGGCTTCTTGGCCTCGACGAGCACCGGGGCGACCCACATCGGGAAGAAGAGGACGACGGGCCAGACCAGCCACAGGACCGCGGAGAGCCGGGCCGAACGGGTCGCGGAACGCGCGGAGTCCGTGGCCATGTAGCGCTGGGCCTGGTTCCACATGCCGCCGTTGTACTCGAAGGTCTTGATGAACAGGTACGCCAGCAGGAACGTCACGGTGTACGGGCCGGCCGTCGGGTCCGTGTGGCCCTCGGGCAGCTTGTCCCAGACCGTCCACAGCGAGCTGAAGCCGCCCAGCTCCTTCAGGACGATGACCAGCATCGCGATACCCGCGAAGAGCTGGATGACGAACTGGCCCAGCTCGGTGAGCGCGTCGGCCCACAGCCCGCCGACCGTGCAGTAGACGGCCGTGATGGCGCCGGTGATGAAGATGCCCTGGGTGAGGGTGATGCCGGTGAAGACGGAGAGCAGCGTGGCGATGGCCGCCCACTTGGCACCGACGTCCACGATCTTCAGGAGCAGCCCGGACCAGGCCAGCGCCTGCTGGGTCTGGATGTTGTAGCGGTTCTTGAGGTATTCGAGCGGGGACGCGACGTGCAGTCGCGAGCGCAGCCGGTTGAGCCGGGGCGCGAAGAGTTTGGCGCCGATGCCGATACCGATGGCGATCGGCAGCGACCAGGTCACGAAGGACGTGACGCCGTACTGGTACGCGATACCGGCGTAGCCGGTGAACATCACCGCGCTGTAGCCGGACATGTGGTGCGAGATGCCCGAGAGCCACCACGGCATCTTGCCGCCGGCCGTGAAGAAGTCGCTGACATTGTCCACGCGCGCGTGCGACCAGAGTCCGATCGCGACCATCACACCGAAGTAGCCGATGAGCACGGCCCAGTCGAGACTGTTCATGCCCCCTCCAGGGGTCCGCCTTGTGAACGGGTACGCACTTCGTCAGTACGGCCGTTCAGCGGTGGCCCCGTGCGGGAGCGGGGACTTCGGGGATTGAACCGCCTGGCCGGGTCCCCGGTCAAGGCATTCCCACGATCAGAGATGTGAACGCGAATCAGCAAGGCGAACGATTTTGCCTTTTCTTGACCTTGAGGGGCGTTGTCGCGAACGTGACAGCGGCCACACGATGGGCGGGCACTTCGTCAGGCTGTGCAGAGTCCATGAGCCCGTCCTGGGCGACGCAGGTACGACAAGACCGCACGGGATGCGGGTCCCGTGCGGCCGAGCAAGGAGGAGATCTGCCCCTGCCGTCAGCGCATCAGCTCGCCGGCGTTGACCAGAAGCGACTGCCCGGTGATCGACCGGGCCCGGTCGGAGGCGAGGAACACCGCGGCCTCCGCCACGTCCCCGTCGGTGGCCGGTTCCGGCAGTGCCATCCGTGCGGTGAGCCCGGCCAGCACCTCCTCCTCGGGCACGCCGTCGGTGTGCGCGGTGAACTTCACGTACGCCTGCACCGGCGGCCCCCACATCCAGCCGGGCAGCACCGTGTTCACCCGTATCCGGTGCGGCCCCAGTTCCTGCGCCAGTGAGTACATCGCGGAGGTCAGCGCCCCCTTCGAGGCCGCGTACGCGGCCTGCCGCACCTGGGTCGGGGCGGCCACCGATGACTGCGTACCGATGATGACCACCGAACCGCCGTGCTTCTTCAGTGCGGGCAGGCAGGCTCTCGTCATCCGCAGGGTGCCGAGCAGATTGACGTCGAGAACCGACTGCCATACGGCGAAGTCGGCATCCTCCAGACCGCCGAAATGGGTGTCCAGGGCGGCCACGTGGACCACCGCGTCGATCCGCCCGAACCGCGCGAGCGCGAGTTCGGCGAGTGCCTCGCACCGGGCCTCGTCGGTGATGTCGGTCGGCAGGCAGGCCGTGCGCCGGCCCTCCGGGTCGATCTCGGCGGCCGTTCTGGCGAGACTGGCCGCCGTGCGCGCCCCGAGGACCGCGCGGCCCCCGTCCCGTACGACGGCCGCCGCGACCTGGTGCCCGAGTCCGGCGCCGACACCCGACACGATGACGGTCTTCCCCGCGAGCAACATCGGTGCCTCCCGGCTCTGGCAGTTCTTCTGACGGGGCGTCAGAGTA
This sequence comes from Streptomyces sp. NPDC045968, assembly GCF_056430475.1. NCBI lineage: Bacteria > Bacillati > Actinomycetota > Actinomycetes > Kitasatosporales > Streptomycetaceae > Streptomyces > Streptomyces sp. NPDC045968. The sequence goes on from NZ_JBWKLF010000009.1 coordinate 108,281, forward strand.
GGACGCCGCGGCGAAGCACGGAAGGGGAACGGCATGAGCGAGGAGACGCGGAGCGATCTGTACGCGGAGCTGGCGGCGGTGGGCCCGTACGGGGTCCGCCCCGGGCACGCGCTGATCACCATGGTCGAACCGCATCCGGGCCATGAGTACGCCTACAACCGCTGGTACGAGGACGATCACTACTACGCGGGCGCGATGGCCATGCCCTGGATGGCCGCGGGCCGGCGCTGGGTCGCCACCCGCGAGCTCCAGGCGCTGCGCTACCCGGCGAAGTCGGCCGTGGCGCAGCCGGTCGGGGCCGGGTGCTATCTGTCCACGTACTGGGTGACGGAGGGGCGATACGACGACCACATGAAGTGGACCGTCGCGATCAACAAGCGGCTCAACCGGGACGGCCGGGTCCACCAGGACCGCACCCACGTCTTCACGGCCTTCCAGGACCACGAGGCGACCGTCTACCGCGACGGGGCCGAGGGGCCGCGCGACATCCACGCGCTCGACCATCCGTACGCGGGACTCGTGCTCCAGGTCGTCGACGCCGACGGACCGGAGCAGCGGGCGGAACTGCTGGAGTGGCTGCGCTCCCGGCATCTGCCGGAGCGGCTCGCCGGGTCACCGGCGGCGATGGTCACGGTGTTCCGGCCGACACCGCTGCCCGGCGACCGGATGACCTATGTGAAGCAGGTCGAGGGGGTGGACACCCGGCTGACCCTGCTGTGGTTTCTCCAGGAGGACCCGCGTGCCTGCTGGGCGAAGCACTTCACGGGGCTCGACGGGGCGGTCGTCGCGTCGGGCCTGGGGCGGGTCGAACTGGTGGCACCGTTCCTGCCCACCGTGCCCGGGACGGACCGGTACGTCGATCAGTTGCGCTGACCTTCAGGCGCGCCGACGGCCGGTCGGTTCGGGCCGAGCCCCCTCGGCCAGGACGGCGGACCAGTCGAGAGGGCTCCAGTCGTTGATGCGCCTGTGTCCTGCGGGCAGCACCGGTCAGGCGTCGACAGCGCCCGTTGCGACATCCCGCACGAAGGCATTCCACGCACCGGACACGAAGGTGAGCGAAGGACCCTCGGGAGCCTTCGAGTCACGCACGGCGATGGCCTGGGTAAGCGGGGACTTGACCTCGACACATGCGCCGTTGCCGCCCGAGTACGAGGACTTCGTCCAGATGTCCGTAGCGCCCTGAAGAATAGCCATTTTCACTCCGGTTCAGAGAGTTGTGCGAGCGGAACAAACCGCGTTCCTGTTGGCGTGATCGACGCTACTCGCCAACTTCCCCGAGCGCCGGGGCCATTCACTCGACCGGATGGCATATCCCCTGTGAGTCTTCCGCCGAGAGGTGGCGGCGGTGTACTCTTCCGCCACCCCTCACCTGGCATCGCAGCATTTCTCGCAAAACAGACGTCGCGGGTGACTGGAATCAGCGGGTGTAACCCTTGGCGATGTCGCTGATGAACTCCCGGGTCTGTTCCACATTCAGCGCCTGTGCCCGCAAGTGCTCGTACATGACGCTGTATCGCTGCACATCATTGGCTTTCTCCAGGTAGAGGTCGCTGGTGACGCCCTCGATGTAGACCACGCTGGAGTCCGCGGCGTCCGGGAATTCCAGAATGGCGTACTGGCCGTTGATGCCGGGGTGTGCGCCCATGCTGAACGGCAGTACCTGCACGGTCACATGGGGCAGGTGCGACTGCTCGATGAGGTGCTCCAGCTGGTCGGTCATCACCTGCTTGCCGCCGACCACCCGGTGCAGCGCGGATTCGTCGATGACGGCCCAGAGGCGCAGCGGGTGCTCCGGCGCGTTGATCCGGTCCTGGCGGCGGGCCCGGACGCTGACCCGCTTCTCGATGTCGGAGGGGGCGGACTCCGGCAGGGCGCCGTTGATCAGCGCCTCGGCGTACTGCCGGGTCTGCAGCAGGCCCGGTACGACCTGGGGCTCGTACACCCGCAACGACTCCGCGTCGGTCTCCAGGCCGATGTAGACGCTGTACGGGATGTCGCCGAAGGCATGCCACCAGCCCTGCTGGCGGGAGTCCTTGGCCATCTGCATGAGGGAGTCGACGACGCGGTGGTCCTCGACCTCGTACACCCCGCAGAGGTCGCGGACGTCTCGCTGGCTGATGGAGCGGCGGCCGTTCTCCAGGCGGCTGATCTTGGACTGCGAGACCAGCAGGCGCTCCGCCACCTCCTCGGCCGTCATGCCCTTGATCTCGCGCAGGCGGCGCAGTTCCTGCCCCAACCGGCGTCGCCTGACGGTGGGATTGACGTTGGACGGCACGGAAAGTGCACCTCCGGCTATGTAGCTGTGCGTATCTACTGCTCAGCAGATTGCCACCCATGACCCCGGGCGCGCTGGGAAATGGCCACACGCAGGCGCGCGGGGCAGCCGGTGGACCCGGCTGCCCCGCGCGTGGTGCGGCTCCCGAACCGGGTCTTTGGGGACGTCGGTGCGGCGGTATTCGGTTCTCCGCGCGGTCCTCTGCGCGGTCAGTGGACGGAGGTGTGCGCCATGCTGCCGCGGCGCGCTTGCGCCCCGGGCTGCAACGGCACGCCTGCCGCCTGCTGATTACGGCGCGGCTGTACGGCCACGCCGTTCTGGACGTCCATCACGGCATGCGCCACGAGTCCGCCCATGGGGTCGTGTCTGATCAGGTCCCGGAGCCGTGAGCGCGATGAACGCCCCTCGTTCCCGGGGTACAGGTGCTTGCCGAGTCCGACCGCGTGGGCCAGTGCGGCGAGCGCCGCGGTCCGCGGGTCCGGCGGTACGCCGGTGCGGATCGCACTGTCCAGCCGGTTTCTGATGTCCCGGCTGATCGCCGTGTCCGTCGCTTGGTAGCGAGTCGTCGGCAGCACTCCGCACATCTGGCCCGCCACGGCATGCACCATGCCGCACCGCTCCAGATGAGCGAGGTAGATCTGGCGCAGCCCCAGGCGGGGCCCGCCAATCCAGTGGACGGCCCGGACCGGGCTGCCGCGTCGGCGCAGCAGTTCCAGTGCGGAGTCCAGAGTCGGATCTCCTGTCGGCCGTGGCATCACCACGGCGATACGATCCCCGTCAGGGGCTATCCGTCCTGCCAGAGCCAGCTCCACTAGCTGTGCTCCGGCGAGGCCGAGGTCGAGCGACTGCGGCTGCGCTGTGGTACCCGTGGTCGGGTCCAGAGCGAGCAGCAGAAGCTCCTCCGGAATTGTTCTGCGGCTCCTGCCCATCCATGCCTCCCCGCGTGGATGAATGACAGGGTGACCCCTCTCACATTGGTCTGTCGAGAGCGCCTGGGTGCTTTGTATGGGAACCAGTAGGTATGTCGTTCTCGTCTAGCAGCCCGGCCAGGGGTTCACACAGGACACTGGTAGATGGTTCGGACAGCGCGGGGTTCCCCCGCAGCGTATGGAGGAGGCATCGGTGGCGGGCGAGTCCCCCGACAAGTCGGAGCAGCGGAAGTCATCGGGGACGGCTGCGGAGGAACGTGATCCGCGGCTCGCCGTGTTCCGAGAACAGCCCGCTACGACGGACAGCGCGACGGCGGTCTTCCGCACGCAGGCCCCCCAGGACGCGGTGGACGATCCCGCGGAGAGCCCTGCGGAGGACTCCGTGCCGTCCACGGACGCCGTGGACGCCCCCGAGGAGGGCTCCACGCCCTCCGGTGGGGCCGCCGAGCCTCCCGATGCCGACGAGGCCGCTGAGACCGCTGAGACCGCGGTGACGGCTGAGGCGGACGCCGACGCGGAGCCGGAGGCCGACGCGGAGCCGGGTGACGCGAGGTTGCGGGCCGCGGTCGCGGCGTGGGTGGCGACCGGCGATGGGGACGAGGACGGGGACCAGAACAAGCCGGAGGCCGGTGAGGCCGGTGCCGAGGCCGACGCCGGTGCCGCGGCCGCCGCGGCCGCGGACGAGCCCCGGGTCCCGAAGTCCCGCGAGGAGCCCGTCGTCTCCGAGGCCGCCGAGGCCGGGGAGCCCGCAGAGGTCGTGGAGTCCGACGAGCCGTCCGAGCCTGCCGCCGAACAGGGCGGCACTTCCGAGCCGGCCGAGGACGCCGAGCCCGTCGTCGCGGCAGAAGCGGCCAAGGACACCGAGCCCGCGGACACCGCCGGACCGGCGAAGTCCACCGATGCCGACAAGGCCGACAAGGCCGACAAGCCCGACAAGCCCGCCGACTCCGCCGACCCCGCCGACACCGCGGGGGACAAGCGCGGAATCGATCAGCCCACCGCCGTCTTCAAGGCGGTCAAGCCGCCTCGGGTCGACCAGCCGACGACCGCGCTGAAGATTCCCCAGGCGAAGCCGAAGCCGGAGACGCCCGCCGAGCGGACCAGCAAGTTCGTGCCGCTGCGCTCCGACGACGTGCGGCCGGCCTCCGCCATCGGGCCCACGGTCACCCCCGACGTCACGCCGGCCCGGGACGACGGCCCCGGGCGGCCCGCGGCTCCCAGCTGGGCGGCCTCTCCGGTGGCCGCCGAGGCCCCCGCGCCGGCGCTCGGCGGGGCCGAGCGGACCCGGCAGCAGCCGCTGCCGCCCAGGCCGCCGCTCGACCTGCTCGCCGAGCTGACCAACACGCCTCCGCCGGAGGAGACCCCGGTCCGCACCGCGGTCCGCCGGGTCAAGATCTGGACCCCGCTGCTCCTGCTCGCGGTGATCATCTTTGCGATCGCGCAGATGGTGCGTCCGTTGCCGGCCCCCGAGCTCAGGCTGACGGCGGAGCCGACCTACACCTTCCAGGGCGACCAGCTGGACCTCGCCTGGCCCGACCAGGGGCAGTCCGCCGTGATCGTGGACGGCGTCGGTTCGCTCGGCTCCGCAGGGGCGCAGAAGCCCGCGCCGATCGCCAGCGTCGCGAAGGTCATGACGGCGTACGTCATCCTGCGCGAGCACCCGCTCAAGGGGGACGAGACCGGCGAGACGATCACGGTGGACCAGCGCGCGCAGGACGAGGCCAAGCTGACGGAGGAGTCGACGGCCCCGCTGAAGAAGGGCCAGAAGCTCAGCCAGCGCGACCTGCTCCAGCTGATGATGATCCCGTCGGGCAACAACGCCGCCCGGCTGTTCGCACGCTGGGACTCCCCGACCGAGGCGGAGTTCGTCGACAAGATGAACGACGCGGCCAAGGACCTCGGGATGGACGATTCCACGTACACGGACCCCAGCGGGCTGAAGAAGACCACCATCTCCACCCCGGCCGACCAGCTGAAGCTGGCCCAGGCGGTCATGCAGAACGACGTGTTCCGCGCGATCGTGGACATGCCCGAGGTCGATATCGAGGGCATCGACACCAAGATCTACAACAACAACTCGCTCCTGCTGGAGCCCGGTGTGAGCGGCATCAAGACCGGTTCCACGACCCCCGCGGGCGGCTGCCTGCTCTGGTCCGCCAACACGGTCGTGGACGGCAAGACGCACTGGATCTACGGAGTCGTCATGGGGCAGCAGGCAGGCACGGGCGGGTCGTACGACAGCCTCACGCTGTCGCTGACCAACGGCCTCAAGCTGATCCAGGACGCCCAGAAGGCCGTCACCTCCGCCACCGTCGTGAAGAAGGGTGACGTCGTCGGATACGTGGACGACGGCTTCGGCCACAGCACCCCCGTGGTCGCCACCAAGAATCTGAAGGCCGTCGGCTGGCCGGGACTGAAGGTCGAACTGTCCGTCACGGACAGCGGCAAGGAGATCTCCCACACCGCCCCGGCCGGTACGGAGGTCGGCATGGTGACCGTCGGCACCGGTACCGGAAAGGTCACCGCCCCCGTCGCGCTCCAGGGCGGACTGACGGAGCCGGCCTTCGGCGACAAGCTGACGCGCATCGGCTGATCCGGCAGGGAGAAGGAGGCGCCGCCATCGGCGCCTCCTTCCTGATGGGGGCACGTGTTAGCGTCCCCAGGCAACTCAGGGCCCCGGGACGGCGTCCTTGAGGACGTACGGGGCCGGCGGAGGACGGGGAGAGACCGTAGTGACCACCGCGGAGCCGAGACCCGGCCGTGCGACGGACCGCGTCACCGGAAAGAACGGTGCCGACGGAAGCGGTACGAGCAGCAGCGGCGGTACGCGAATACCGCTGCCCGCCCCACGCACCCCCGAGCCCCTGGCCGTCCCGCCGTCCCCCAGCCGCGGGCAGCGCCTGCTCCGGCACCCCGTCACGCTGGCCACGGCAGCCGCCGCGGTCACCCACGTCCTGTGGTTCTTCTTCTTCGCGAACAGTGGCGGCGACATCGCCGCCCAGGACGCCTGGGCCGAATTCGTCGGCCGGCACCCGGGAACCGCGTACAACCTCGCCTGGTACGGGGGCATGCACCCCGTCTCGTACAGCGTGGTCTCGCCCTATCTGATGTCGCTCCTGGGTGTCCGTACGACGATGATGGTCGTCGGTACGGTGTCGGCCGCGCTCACCGCGCTGATCCTCGTGCGGGTGCGGGCCGTCCGTAACCCTCTCGCGTGCTCGCTCGCCGGAGCCTTCGCGTATCTGTGCAACGCGCTCTCGGGGCGGGTGACGTTCGGGCTCGGCATGATGTTCGCGCTGGGAGCGGTCGCCGCCGTCTTCTGCTGGCCGTACCGCTGGCGGTACAAGCGCTGGGCGAAGGCGGCCGTCGCCGCGCCCCTCGCCGGACTCGCGACCGCGGGGAGCCCGGTCGCCGGGCTGTTCCTCGGAGTGGTGGCGGCGGCCCTGTTCCTGAACAAGCGGCGCCCCGGCGCGTACGCACTGGGGCTCGCCCCCGTCGCCGTGGTGGCGCTGTCCTCGTGGCTGTTCCCCTTCTCCGGTACGCAGCCGATGTCGCTCGGGACGCTGTCGCTGCCTTTCGTCTTCGCGGTCCTCGTCTTCCTGCTGGTGCCGAAGGACTGGCGCACGGTCCGCACCGCCGCCGCCGTGTACGGCGTGGGGACCCTGCTCACGTACGTGATCGACTCGCAGATCGGCTCGAACGTCTCGCGCATGGCGATGCTCTTCGCCGGAGTCGTCCTGCTCGCCGCGCTGCCGTACACGGCGCCGCGCAGCCGCCGCTGGTACGCCCTGGTCCTGGCCTTCGCCGGGCTGAACCTCTGGATCGGCTTCAAGGGCGTCGACGACATCGTCCGTACCGCCCCGGACGCCTCCTCGGCACGTGAACTGGCCCCGCTGGTCCACCAGCTCCGGCGGGCGGGGGCCGAGCGCAGCCGGGTGGAAGTGGTGCCGCCCAGCAGCCACCGGGAGGCGTCCGGTCTGGCGCCGTACGTCAATCTCGCCCGGGGCTGGAACCGGCAGGCGGACATGAAGCGCAACCCGCTCTTCTACGACGACACGCTGAACGCCGTGAACTACCGGCAGTGGCTGGACCGCTGGGCCGTGAACTACGTGGTGCTGCCCGAAGGCTCGCTCGACTCCAGCGGGACCGTGGAAGCGGCGCTGATCGAGGAGGGCCAGCCCTATCTGACGGAGATCTGGGGCGACGAGAACTGGACGCTCTACCGCGTCCTCGACCCGGTGCCGATGGCCGACCGGCCCGCGACGGTCGAGCGGGCGGGGGCCGACACGCTGACCATCCGCGTGCAGGAGGCGGGCCGGGTGCTCATCCGGATTCCGTACTCGCGCTGGCTGGCGGTCGTCGACGACCAGGGCAGGAGCGTGGAACGTCCGCAGGAGACCGAGGAGTCCAAGCGCCGTTCGGAGGAGGACGGGGACGCCGAGAAGTCCTTCGACAACGTGCACGGCTGCCTGATCAAGGTGGACGAGGACCCGGAGGGTGACGAGTGGACCGAACTGCTCGCGCCCAGGCCGGGGGTGTACCGGCTCGCCGCCCCGTACCAGTTCCCGCCCGGCACGCCGTGTCCCGAGGAACTGGGCTGACGCCCCCGCGCCGCGCGGGATGACGCCCGGCGCCCGGCCTGCCGATGCGGATCGGGCGAGTAAATCGTGCACGATGTCTCCCTCCGGGCGCACGCCCCTGGCAAGGTGTGCTGCCATGAGGTGCCAACACTGTGGTGGTGAACGGCGGGGCGCGCTGCCGGGCATGGTCTGTCCCGGCTGCGGTTCCGTGGCCCGTTCGGCGGCCGGGGACGGCTCGTGGATCGCGCGCGAGACACTGACCGGCCGGATATCCACCCTGCCTGGACCGCGCAAGGCGCTGCTGGCGGCGGGAGTCGTGGTGGCGGCCGGTGGTCTGGTGACGGCCGTCTGGTTCCTCGCGTCGACGGACGGAGGAGGCTTCGGCGGGGGCCGCCCGGACACGGCGGGCCGCGCCGACGCCCTGCCCGCTCCCGTCGGCGGGGCTCCGAGCCTGATCGGCCCGGGCACCGAGGGCCCGCAGACGCCGCCCGACGCGACCGGGAGCCCGCCGGGGAAGCCGGCCGCGACGCCGTCCCGTACGGCGGAGCCGCCCCCGGACGGGCCCCGCTACCGCTACACGGCGTGGGCGGGCCCCGGCTGCCCGGCGGGTGAGTACCGCGAGTACGGCCGCTTCGAGAACGGCGACGCGGGCTGGTACACCGTCGACTCCGGTGGTTTCGCGGGCGGTTCGTGCGACGGCCGGTTCAGCGCCGTCCCCATGTCCGGCAGTCCCACCGAGGACCGGGGCAACACCGCCGTCTGGTCCTGGCACCTCGGCAAGGGCTTCCGGGAGTGCGCGCTCACCGTCTTCGTGCCGAGGAGCGTCCGGGACCGCGATGTGGCGGGCGACCCCACCTTCTACCGGGTGCTCTCCGACCCCGACGACACGGACTCCGCCTATACGGGCTTCGCCGTGCGCCAGCCGGATCACCGGGGCGCCCCGGTCGGTGTGAAGAGCTTCCCGGTCAAGGGCGCCACCTTCGCCGTGCAGCTGCTCGACCGGGGCCGCGACTGGGGCGACGAGGAAGTGGCGGGCGCGCATCACGCGGCGGCCCAGATGAAGGTCTCCTGTCGCTGAGAAGCCCTACCGGACGAACGTCAGCCCGGCGGCCGGGGAGGTGTTTCCGAACGAGCCGGGGGTGCGGTGGGGTGTACGGCCCGGTGAAGGGGCCGCACATGTCCGGGTGGTGCCCCCCGCCGGGCTCAGGGGGGGCGAGACGGTTCGGCCGGCGCCGAAGCGTCCGGGCCCTACCGTCCGGGTATGAGCGACACCGCAACGATTCCCGACGACGGCACTCCCCTCACCGACGGGCGCGACCCGGCCGGGGTGGTCACCGGCATGGTGAGCCACGTGCTGGCGACGGCCTCGACCTGGACCGCCTGGGACGGCGTGCCCGTCGCCGCCGGTGAACGGATCTACACCCCGCACAAGGCCGTCCGGCGGGTGGCCGACCACATGGTCGACCATCTCGCGGAGCTGGAGGCGCGGCTGGCGGGCGAGGAGACCCGGCCCGACCGCTGGCACGCCTCGGCGGTCACGACCGCCGCGGACCTCGCCGCGTTCACCCCGGCCGATTTGGACGAGGCGCGCAGTCGCCTCGTCCGGCTCGCCCGGATCTGGGCGAACCGGCTCGACGCCCTGACCCCCGACCAGCTCGACCACTCGCCAGGAACGGGCTGGACCTTCCGCCAACTCGCCTTCCACATCGCCGAGTCGGCGTACTACGCGGACGCGGTCGGGAGCCTCGCGCCGGAGTCCCCGCCCGGCCGGGCTACCTGAATCCTTGCGGCACCTATCGTTTCTCGATAGATTTCGATCGTCGGTCGATCGAGGGAGACGTGATGGGAAAGCTGACAGTGCTCGCGCTGCGCGCCGTGCTCGTGGTGCTGCTCGCCGGTTCGGTGTTCGTGGAGGCGGTGATGGTGCCGCTGCTGGCCACCGATCTGAACGGGCTGGACGAGGAGTACGCGTATCTGCGCACGCCGTTCCTGGTGATCACCGTCCTGGGTGTCCTGACGGCCCAGGTCGTCCTGGTCTGCGTGTGGCGGCTGGTGACGATGGTGCGGCGCGGGACGGTGTTCTCCGAGGCCGCCTTCCGGTACGTGCACATCGTGATCGGCGCTTTCGTGGCGGCCGCCTTCCTGGTGTTCGCGCTCGGGGCCGTTCTGGCGCCGGGCGAGGCCGTGGCGCCCGGTATCGTCCTGCTGCTCGGCGGGGCCGGTCTTGCGGTTCTGGGGGTGGCGCTCATCGTGCTCGTCCTGCGGATGCTGCTCGCGCAGGCCGTCGCGCGCGATGTCGAGGCCGCGCAGATGAAGGCCGAGCTGGACGAGGTGATCTGATGCCGATCGTCGTCGACATCGACGTGATGCTGGCCCGGCGCAAGATGTCCGTCGGTGAGCTCGCGGACCGCGTCGGCATCACGCCCGCGAACCTGGCGGTCCTCAAGAACGGCCGGGCCAAGGCGGTGCGCTTCGCGACGCTCGCCGCGCTCTGCGAGGTGCTCGACTGCCAGCCGGGGGACCTGCTGCGGTGGGAGGCGGAGGAGGACGGGGACGCCGAGGAGGCGCAGGACGCCGTCGCCGGGTGACGGGGTCGGTGGAGCATTACCTCGCGGGTAATCGACCCGTTTCCCGGCGACCGGCATGGTGGTTCCACCGGGTTCCGAGGCGGCTTACCCCGCCTCGGGATCCGTCCCACGATCCGCGTGCACGTCCCCGATGGAGGCTGATTCCCGATGTCCGTGACCACACTGTCCGGCCTCGCCCGCACCGCCGAACCGCTCACCATGCTCCGCCGGTTCCTCGCCCTCGACGCGGTGGTCACCGGGGCCAACGGCCTCGCCTACGTGGCCGCGTCCGGACCGCTCGGCCGGCTGCTGGGCGTCGACCCGACGCTGCTCCTCTGGATCGGCGTCTTCCTCCTGGTGTACGCCGCCGACGTCGGCTGGCTCGCCTCCCGGCGCGAGCCCTCGGCCTTCCTCACCCGCGTGGTGATCGAGACCAACATCGCCTGGGTGGTGGTCAGCATCGCCGCACTCGCCCTCTGGCTCACTCCGACCACGACCGGTGCGGTGTGGGGTCTGATGCAGGCCGGCACCGTGGGGGCCTTCGCGGCCGTGCAGTTCGGGGCGCTGCGGCTCAGTCGCTGAGTGAGCGGAGGTAGGCGGCGGTCGCCTTGTCCGCCGGCAGGAGTGTCTCGATGGCCAGCTCGGCCACCGTCACGTCCATGGGTGTGTTGAAGGTCGAGATCGACGAGATGAACGACAGCACCCGGCCGTCGTGCTCGATCCGGAGCGGCAGCGCGAAGTACGGGACCGGCTCGGCCGGCTCCACGCCCGCGTCCCACACCGGATACGCCGACACCTCCTCGTACAACGCGCGCAGCGCCTCCGAGCGGACCAGGGCGATCTGCCGTTCCATCTGGGCGAGGAGGTGGCCACGCCACTCCCGCAGATTGCGAATCCTCGGCGCCAGACCCTCCGGATGGAGGGTCAGGCGCATCGCGTTGAGCGGGGGAGCGAGCAGCCGCTCCGGTACGCCGTCCAGGATCATCGTCATGCCGTTGTTGGCGGCGACCACGTTGTAGGTCGCGTCGACCACGAACGCCGGGTACGGCTCGTATCCGGCGAGCAGTTGCAGCAGACCGGAGCGCAGGGTTTCCAGCGCCGGGTCGTCGAGCGGGGTCTCCGGGTACACGGGTGCGTAACCGGCCGCCAGCAGCAGGGAGTTGCGCTCCCGCACCGGGACGTCCAGGTGCTCGGCCAGCCGCAGGATCATGTCCTGGCTGGGGCGCGAGCGGCCCGTCTCGACGAAGCTGATGTGCCGGGCCGAGGAGTCCGCCCGCAGGGCGAGCTCCAGTTGGCTGAGGCGGCGGCGCTCACGCCAGCCGCGCAGCAGGGGCCCTACTCCCGTATCCACCGCGACAGTCGAGGTCATGCGGCCACCGTAGCCCGGTCCCGGTCCCGCGTCGTGGCGCGGAGGCCGCCAGGGGTCTTCACTCCAGGAAGTGGAAGCCCGGCCGCGGGTGCATCAGGAAGTCGTGGTGCGAGATGTTCCAGGCGTACGCGCCGGTCAGGGCGAACGCCACCCGGTCGCCCGCCCGGAGCCCCGGTGCCGGAACGGAACGGGACAGTACGTCCTTCGGGGTGCAGAGCTGGCCGGTCAGCGTCACGGTGTCCTGCCGGGCGCCGGGGCGCGGCCACGGGTGGGGCCAGGTCTCCACGGGGAGCACGGCGCACGGCTGGTCGTGGCTCTTCGCCGCGGGGGTGCGCAGATGGTGGGTGCCGCCGCGTACGACGGCGAACTCCTCGCCGTGGCTGTGCTTCACGTCCAGCACCTCGGTGGCGTACCAGCCGCAGTACGCGGTGAGGGCCCGGCCCGGTTCGATGCGGAGCAGCAGGCCGGGGTGGGCGTCGGCGAGGGCGCCGAGGCCCTTGCCGTAGGCCGCCCAGTCGTAGCGGGCGGCGGGCCGGGTGTAGTCGACGTTCATGCCGCCGCCGATGTTCACCTCCGGCAGGGGGATGCCGTGGCGGCCGGCGAGCGCGAGCGACCAGGTGACGATCGACTCGGCGACCGCGAGCTGCTCCGGAGCGTCGAGTCCGCTCGCCAGATGGGCGTGCACGCCGCGCAGTTCGAGCTGCGGGTACGTGCCGTCGGTCAGCAGACGTACGGCGGCGTCCGCCCGGCCGGGGTCGAAGCCGAAGGGGGTGGGGCGGCCGCCCATGGCCAGGGAGCTGCCCTCCAGCGTGCCCGCCGCCAGCGGGAGGTTGAAGCGCAGGAGGACCGCGACGCGCGCGTCCGGGGCCCGCAGCGCCGCGAGGTGCGCCAGCAGGTGCAGTTCGTGCTCGCTCTCCACGTGGAAGCGCTCCACGCCGAGGTCCAGGGCGGCGGCGATCTCCGCGGGCGTCTTGCCGGGGCCGCCGAAGGCCAGCGGGCGTCCGGGAACGGCCTTGGCGACATGGGTCAGTTCGCCGCCGGAGGAGACCTCGTAACCGTCCACGTACGGTCCGAGGGCCTCCAGGATCTCCGGCTCCGGGTTGGCCTTCGCCGCGTAGTACAGCTCGACGCGCCCGGGCAGGGCCGCCCGTACCGCCGCGGCGTGCGCGCGCAGGGACGCCAGGTCGTAGAGGTAGGCGGGCAGCTCGTCGGGGGAGAGGGCCAGCGCGCGTGCGCGCACCACGGGGGTCGGGGAGGTCATCGGTTGCTCCAGGGGGCGGCGAGGCAGTCGGGCCGGGTCGCTCCGGAGAGCAGGTCCGCGGCGAGGGGCGAGGGGAGGCGGACGTAGGCGGCCTCGCGGTCGGCCTTGCGCCCCCAGCGGGTGAGCAGGTTGGCCTTGGCGGGCAGTGGTACGCCGGCCAGCAGGGCGCTCAGGCGGGGCGGGCAGCCGTGCTCGTCGGCGTACTTCTGGAGAGTGGTGCGCACCTGGGCCCACAGTGCGGTCTCGGTGTGCGGGTGGAGGTCGGCGAGAGCGGCGAGTGTCTCGGCGACGTGGTTGACCAGCAGGCAGTAGACGACGCGGTCCCAGCCGCGCTGCGCGTCGTAGGTGAGCGGGCCCGCGACCTCGGGCGGGAGAGAGGCGAGCGTCGCCGCGTGGAATTCGGGGACGAGCTTGGTGCCCTCCAGGTCACGGAAGAGGACCTGGACGGGCAGTCCGTCGCGGTCGACACAGACGAGGACGTTCTGGAGGTGCGGCTCCAGGACGAGGCCGTGGTCGAAGTACGCGGCCAGGACGGGCGGTACGAGCAGATCGAGGTAGGCCGCCCACCAGTCGAGGGCGGCCTGCGGGCCCCCGCCGTCCAGCAGCCGTGAGATATGGCCGGGGCCGGTGGGGAACTCGTCGGCGACGGCGCCCGCGAGCAGCGGGGTCGTACCGGGCAGCAGCCGCTCCGCCAGTCCCTCGCGGACGATCACGCCGAAGCCCTCCAGGAGCCCGACATCGGGCCGCCCGTCCGGCCCCGGCACGGCCAGGCTGCGGTACGCGGGCTCGCGGAGCATGGCGCTGCCGGGGAAGCGGGTGGCCAGGTCGGCGAGTGCCGGTGCCAGGACGCGGGTCAGGGCCACGGCGCCGGAGAGTTCGTAACTGGAGTTCTTGCGCAGGCAGTTGGTGATGCGGATGTTGAGACTGAACTTGAGGAACGAGTCGCCGTCGTACAGGGTGCGCACGGACGCGGTCGCCGTGAACGGGTCCTCGCCGGGGCCGAGGTCGAGGATGTCACCCCGGTCGAGGCGTTCCCCGAGCGCGGGGTGCTCGTGCAGCAGCTCGTACTGCCAGGGGTGCACGGGCAGCAGACGGTACCCCTCGGGCACCGGGTGGAGGCGGTCGAGCGGGGCGGTGGCCCCGGCACCGGTGGATTCCTCGGCGATCAGGTGGTCCCGCACGGCGAGCATCCGCAGCGGGAAGGAGGCGGCGGCCTCGGGGGCGTACGAGGACCAGGCGGCCGGGTCGCCGCTGCGGGCCTTGGGCGTGGGGTGGAAGCGGTGGCCGAGCAGGAGGGACTGTTCCGACGCCAGATACGTGGCCAGGGCGCCGCTCGCGGGGTCCGGGGTCCGGCGCGGTGCGGCGAGGGCGGCCGAGACCCCCTGATGGCTGGAGCGGACCTGGTCCAGGAACTCGTCGTTGGCCACGCCCGTGCGGAGCGAGAGTTCGGCGTGGATGTACTCGGCGAGGCGGAACCAGTCCACCTCCTTCCAGCCGCCGTCGTGCTGTTCGGTGACCGGGCCCCTGAAGCGGTGGGCGCCCAGGAGCGAGGTGCGGCGCAGGGCCACGCGGAGCAGCACGCCGCGCCGGGGCAGCCGCAGCAGCAGATGGCCGTCGACGACGGCCGTCTGGTGCTCGGGTCCCGAAACCTCGCGGAGCAGGCAGTTGAGCAGGGTGTGCGCCACGGCCCGGTCGGCGCCGGGCAGCCCGGCCGGCGTCGAGGGGTGTGCGCGGGCGGTGCCGGTGGGCAATGACATCAACGGCTCCAGCGGGTATGGGTGCGGATGCGGTGCGGGCGACGGGCCAGGGCGGGGAGGGCGACGGTCAGCACCGCTCCCACGGCCACGGCGGTACCGATGAGCAGGGGGGCGGCCGGCCCGAACGCGCTGTTGCCGGCCGCGGCGGCGACACCGGCGGCGACCGCCCCCGCCTTGGAGACGAATTCCAGCGTGCCGAACATCCCGCCGGGCGGCCGGCCCTTGGCGCAGTCGGCGGCCAGCATGGACAGGCAGACCAGACCGAGCGTGAGGCCGACGCCGAGCAGCAGGCGTACGGCGGTGAACGCGGCGAGGGTGTCGGCGGTGCCGTGCCCGGCGAGGCCGAGCGCGATGAAGGCGAAGCCGAGGGCGATCCCGGTCCGCGGGCGGCCCTCGAACGCCTTGTGCACCTGCATCGCGCACACGAGGTAGAAGAGGTGCGGCAGCGCGAAGAGCACACCGGAGACGACCGGGGAGATGCCGGGCACGCGCTCCCCGACCAGAGAGATCAGATAGGGGAAGGAGATGACGGTGGAGAAGACGAAGGCGAACTCGTAGGCGTAGAGCGACCGGAGCGGGGTGGCGGGCTCCATGGTCCGGGGCCGGGGGAGGCCCGGCGTGAGGGCGGACGGCTCGGGTGCCGGGGACGGTTCCGGCGCCTCCGGCGGTTGGACCGCCGTGGACGGTTCGGGTGCCGCGGGCGTCCGGCCCGGTTCCGGCAGCGCGGCGAGCATCACGGCGGCGGCCAGGGGCAGCACCGCGAGCAGGGCGTACTGGCGGTGCGGCGAGACCCAGGGCGACAGGGAGCCGACCACGATCGGCGCGAAGACCAGCGCCGCCCGGGCCGCTCCCTGCATCAGGGTGAGCGCCCTGGACAGTCCCGGGCCCTCCAGCGCCGCCGCGAGGTAGCCGTTGGACGCGGCGAACGTACCGCCGAGAATGCCCTGGAGCACGAGCGCGGCGGTGAACGTGGCCAGGGAGTCCGCCCACCCGGCGAGCAGGAACGACACGGCCAGGCCCAGCTGCGCGCGGAGCAGCAGCCTTTTGCGCCCGTAACGGTCGGCGAGGCGGCCCCACAGGGGAGCGCCCAGCGCGCCGAAGACCGTCGGCACGATGTAGAGCAGCCCGGCCCACCGGGCGGCGGTGTCACCGAGCTCGGGAAGGATCACGGTGAGGTACGGGGGCAGGCCCAGCGCGGCGAAGGACGCCACGAAGTAGCAGGCGGCCACGGCACGGACCTGGCGGCGGCCGAACTCCGGCCTGGTGTCCGCGGGTCCTGTCGTCGTCCTGATTCCGGATGTCATCGCGACTCACACCCCAGGCAGCAGGTAGTTGGGTCCTGTCGTGTAGTGCTTGTTGATGTCGGCCGCGCCCGAGCGCTCCTTGGTGAGCAGGGTCCCGGCGCTCACCATCGCCTTGACCGGCAGCCGCTCCGCGTCCAGCACCCGCCGGCGCAGTACGGTGCCGGGCTCGCCGGGACCGGTGCCGAGGCGGTCCACGGCCTCGCCGAGCCGGTCGCGTACGAGCCGCAGCAGTTCGTCGAGCGGGGCGCGGCCGTGCCGGGCGAGCCCGAAGGCGTACGCCCCCGCGCACAGGTGGACGGTGATGGTGGTGAACAGGTCGACGACCGGCCCGTCGCTGTCGCCGAAGATCCGCGCGTCGTCGAACTCCGCCGGGCCGGGGGCCTGGGGGCCGAGCGCGCCGCGCAGCCTGGCCGCGTGGACGCGGGGACCGTCGTTGTCCTTCAGCAGCAGCCGCAGACGGGTCCGGTGCGCGTGCTCGTCCAGCACCAGGGAGATGTTCTGCTGGTGGGACTCCAGGGCGATGCCGTATCCGAAGAGGGTGGTCTGCCAGTCGAAGAGCAGGGTCAGCACGGCGTCGAGGAGGGCCGTCGTCCGGCCGCCGTAGAAACGGTCGGCGAGGTGGTCGGAGAGCAGCCGGCCGTCGGGCGCCCTGCTGAGCAGCGCCGCCATGGGCAGGACGACGGCGTCGTCGAGTCCGGCCGGGTAGCGGCGGCAGAGGACGGCGAGCAGCTCGTGACCGGCGTGCGCGTACTGGGTCTCGTCGGCGTGCAGGATCGTTTCGCGGAACCGGGGCTCCCGGGCGATCACCGTTTCGATCAGCCGCTGGCCCGCGGCCCCGTCGACCAGCGTGCCCGGCTTGATGGTGCGCCGGTTGCGCAGGCCCAGGGTGGCGGTGGCCAGCGGGAGCTTGAGGTGCAGGGTGGGGTCGGAGGCGAGGGCCACGGTGCGCATCGACAGCGTCGGGACGACCTCCGGGTGCGGCCGTCCGGCCAGGACCGCCGTCCGGTCGAGCCCGGTGGCGCGCAGCGCCTCCCGCAACGGGGCGCCGAGCGTCAACGGATGTACGGGGAGGGCGAGATGGCTGCCTTCGAGCTCGGGCAGCCCGGCCGCCGAGGGCGAAAGCCAGGTGCTGGACCCCCGCACGGTGACGGCCTCCCGGGGCAGGGCGAGCGTCCGCAGCGCGAAGGTCGGGTGGAACTCCGGTGCGTACATGCGGAGTTGTTCGTCGGTGAGCCCGGACCGGCCGCGTCCGGTCGGATAGACGGGGTGGTCGAGGCGGGCCGCGAGCGTGTCGTGGGCCAGCCCGCCGGCCAGACCCGTCCACTCGGCCGGGTCGCTGCCGTAGCGGCCGGCGAGTCCGGCGGAGACCTCGTCGCGGGTCGCGTCGTGCAGCCGTACGGTGGCGAGGGTCTGCCGGCACTCCTCGGCGAAGGCGTCGAATCCGGCCCGGTCGGCGGGGTCGGCGAGCTGCCGGAGCGCGGCGAGGATCGCGTCGGTCGTCAGCAGCCGTGTCCCGTCCGGCTCCTGGCGGAGCAGCGGGAGCCGTGCGGCCAGTTCGCACTGGTAGCCGTCGTCACCGACAGGCAGCAGCAGCGCGTCGGGCGCCCCGGACGCCCGGTCCGCGGCGCTGGTGGGCAGCCGCAGCCAGCGGCCGTCGCGCCGCTCCACGACGGCGCCGCGGGTCCGCAGGCCGACCACGTCCTCGCGCAGCAGCGCGCTCAGTACCCGCAGCACCAGCTCGCCCTCGGCGGTGTCGCGCTCCGTGGTCGCGGGGGCCGTCACGGCGTTATCTCCCAGCGCCGTGCGGCCAGGAAGTCCGCCACGGCCCGGTCCACGGCTCCCTGGTCGGTGCCGGTGGCGCGGACGACCCCGAGGTAGTCGCGGTTGGTGCCGTACAGCTCGTGCCGTTCCCCGGTGCGGCGCAGCGGCCGGTAGGTCAGCTCGACGCCGTCGGCCCGCAGGTCCGCCGCTTCGGGCGCGGCCGTGAGCGTGCCGGCGCGCTCGGCGCACGGGTAGTCGATCCGGGCGCACCCGTCGGCACGGGCGCCGAGCGCGGCGGGCAGGGGCTCACCCAGGTGCGTACGCAGGATGTGCTCGAAGAGCGGGATACCGAGCAGCTGCTCCAGCAGCAGATCGCACTGGTCACCGATCGCCCGGTAGTTGACCTCGATGATCCTGGCCCGCCCCTCGCGCACCACGAACTCGGTGTGGCAGGCGCCGAAGCCGACACCGAGGGCGTCCAGCTGGGCCAGTACCTGCTGGAGGACGGCCGGCGGATGCGAGGGCACGAACCGCATGCGCTCCTCGATGAAGTACGGGGGCGCGGACAGCTCGGTGTGGAAACCGCCCAGGACGTGGCGTACGTGCCCGTCGCCCAGCGTCTCCAGGGTGTACAGCTCTCCGGGGAGATACTCCTCGACGACCAGCGCCGCGTCCGGCCGTCGCTCCCGGATCTCCTTGCAGCGCAGCGACAGCTCCTCGGGCCCGGCGACGAGCACCACGTCCTCGCTGGCCACGCCCTCGCGCGGTTTGACCACACAGGGGTACGGGGCTCCGGCGGCCAGGGCGTCGGCCGGCTCGCCCGCGGGCAGCTCGGCCGACCACACGGCGTCGGCTCCGGCCGCGGCGAGGTGGCGGCGCATCTGCGCCTTGTCCTTGGTCCGCAGCGTGGCGCGCCAGTCCTTGCCCGGCAGGCCGAAGTAGTCGGCGGCCAGGGCGGCCTGGGTCTGGAGGTGGTCGCTGTTGGTGAAGACGGCGGCGGGCGCGTGGTGCGTCGAGATCCGGGTGATGACGGCGCGGAAGTCCCGTACGTCGCACGGGAGGGTCTCGATGTCCGGGTGGGCGAGCAGATGGGGATCGGGCCGGTCGGTCAGCAGGGTGATGCCGAGGCCGAGCCGGCGGGCCGCGGGGAGGAAGCCCTCGGTGACCGAGTCGGTGGGATTGAGGGCGAGAACGTACAACCGCATGGGGACCACTTCCGGAGGACGACGGAGGGCGCGGGCGCCGACCGGGGGCGGGCCGACGGTGCGGCCGTCGGCCCGCCCCCGTGGTGGTGACCGGTGCGCTACTTCTTCGGCAGTTCGACGCCGGTGGCCTTGGCCACGTCGGCGAGCATGTTCCCGGCGGCCTGGACACCGATGCCGGACATCCACGTCTCGTCCGGGACGGTGAAGACCTTGCCGTCCTTGACGGCCTTCAGGTCCTTCCAGACGGGGTTGGACGTGACGTCCTTCTGCTGCGTCTTGTCGGGCTCGTCGGCGACCGTGACGAAGACGAGGTCGGCCTCGGCCTTGTCGATCTGCTCGGGGCTGACGTCCAGCATCGTCATCGCGGGGTCGTCGGAGTTCTGCGAGGCGGGGCGCGTCAGACCGATGTCGTCGAGGACGATGCCGCTGTACGCGGACTTCTGGTAGAGGCGGGTCGGCCCGGCGACGAAGCGGACGACCGAGGCGGACGGCATCGCACCGTCGTACTTCGCCTTGATGGCCTCACCGAGGGCCTTCGCCCTGGCCTCGTAGCTCTTCAGCGCCGTGTCCGCCTGCTTCTCCAGACCCAGGGCCTCGGCGTGGACCTTCAGGTTCTCCTTCCACGGAGCACCGGTGGTCTCCGTGAACACGGTCGGGGCGATGCCGTTGAGCTTGTCGTAGACCTTCTCGTGGCGGACCTTGGAGGAGAGGATCAGATCGGGCTTGAGCGAGGCGATCAGTTCGAGGTTCGGCTCCTCCATGGGGCCGACGTCCTTGACGTCACCGATCTTGTCCTTGAGGTAGTTGGGGAAACCGCCCTCGGTCTTCATGTGCGGGGAGACCGCGCCGACCGGCTCGATGCCGAGCAGCGTGACGTCGTCCAGTTCGCCGGTGTCGAGGACCACGACCTTCTTCGGTTTCGCGGGGATCTCGGTGTCGCCCATCGCGTGCGTGACGGTGCGCGGGAAACCGGCGTCCGCGGCGGCCCCCGCCCCGGCCTTCGTGTCGTCGGCCGGCTCGTCGCTGCCGCAGGCGGCGAGCGTTCCGGTGCCGAGGGCGACGGCGAGCAGTACGGCGCTCAGCCGGCGGGTGCCGTGCAGGGGAGCTCGTGTGGTCATGAGGGTTCTTTGTCCTTGCTGTGAGCGGCGGTTGGAGTTCGTGCGGGTGCTGAGGGCCGGGGTGGGGCGCCCTCGCCTAGGCGAGGACGGCGGCGGTGTGCCGCGCCGACCTGTCCTTCGGGATGACGAGCGGGGTGCCGGTCTCGGGGTCGGGGATCACCCGGCAGTCCACGTCGAACACGGACTTGACCAGCTCCGCGTCGAGCACGTCGGCGGGGGCCCCGGCCGCGGCCAGCTTTCCGTCCTTGAGGACCACGAGGTGGTCCGCGTAGCGGGCGGCCTGTCCGAGGTCGTGCAGCACCATCACGACGGTGCGTCCCGCCTCGGCGTGCAGTTCGGCGACCAGGTCCAGCACGTCGAGCTGATGGCGCAGGTCCAGGAAGGTGGTCGGCTCGTCCAGCAGCAGCAGTTCGGTGTCCTGGGCCAGGGCGAGCGCGATCCAGGCGCGCTGCCGCTGGCCGCCGGAGAGCTGGTCCACCGGCTGGTCGCGCAGCGATGTCGTGCCGGTACGCGCCAGCGCCTCGTCCACCGCCGTCTGGTCGGCCTCCGACCAGGGGCTCAGGAACCGCTGGTGCGGATAGCGGCCGAGGCGGACCAGCGCCTCGACGGTGATCGAGTCCGGGGTGACCGGCTGCTGCGGAAGCAGACCCATCCGGCGTGCCAGCGCTCGCGCGGACATCCGGTGGATGTCCGCGCCGTCCAGGGCGACGCTGCCGCCGGACGGGGCCAGCAGCCGGGTGAGCCCGCGCAGCAGGGTGGACTTGCCGCAGGCGTTGGGCCCGACGATGGCGGTGATCGCGCCACCGGGCAGGGCCAGGTCGAGGCCGGCGATGACGACGCGCTCCCCGTACCGCAGGTCGAGGCCGTGCGTGGACAGCTGGTTCGTGGCGATCGGTCGGCTCATGCGTCACTCCGGTTGACGGGCCTGCTCTGGCGGATCATCAGGACGAGGAGCCAGGGGGCGCCGAGCGTGGCGGTGACCACCCCGACCGGCAGCCCGCTCACGGGCAGCAGGTGCTGTACGACGAGGTCGGCGGCGAGGAGCAGCACGGCACCGCCCAGCCCGGTGAGGACCAGCGTCCCGGCGGTCGGCGGCCCGGCGACGAACCGCACCAGATGCGGTACGGCCAGCGCGACGAAGGCGACGGGGCCGGTGAGGGCGGCGGCCAGCGAGGCCAGGGTGACGGCGGTGACGAGGAGTTGGAGCCGGGCGGCGTCGGTGTTGAGGCCGAGGCCGCCCGCCGAGTCGTCGCCGAGGTCCAGGACGGCCAGCTTCCGGTGCAGCGCGAAGGCGGCGCCGAGCGCCACGGCCATCGCGGCGCCGGCCGCCCAGACCTCCGTCCACGTCCGGCCGTACAGCGAGCCGGTGGTCCACTGGAGGGCCGAGTTGGCGAGCTCGGCCGGGAAGCGTACGACCATGAGGTTCACGGCCGCGGCGAGCCCGGCCTGTACGGCGAGCCCGACGAGCACCAGCCGGGCGACGGAGACCCCCGACCGCCAGCCGAACACCCCGAGGAGCAGCGCGGCCAGCAGTCCGCCGCCGAGTGCCGCCACCGGGATCAGGGTCTGCGAGGTGCCCGTGGCGAGCAGCACGACCGCGCCGAACGAGGCGCCGCCCGTCACCCCCATCACGTCCGGCGAGGCGAGCGGGTTGCGGAACAGCCGCTGGAGCATGGCGCCCGCCACCCCGAGCCCGGTCCCGGCGAAGAGCGCCGCGACCATCCGGGGCGCGCGGAACTCCTGCACCACGAGCACATCGGCCGGATCGCCGAGCCCGATCAGGGCCCGCAGCGCGACGGACGCGGGCAGCCGCAGCTGTCCGGTGGTCACGGCGAGCGTCACCAGCACGCACAGGAGGGCGACGGAGCAGCCCCCGAGCAGCAGGGTCCGGCGCCGTTGCCGGGCCCGTGCCCCGCCGGTCCCGGGGAGCGCGGAGGTCTTCCGGCCGCTGTGCCGGTCGCGTACGGCCGTGTCGTTCATCGGGCCACCTTCCGGGCCAGCACCGCGAGCAGCGGCGCACCGAGGAAGGCGCTGACGATGCCGACCTCCAGCTCGGACGGGCGTACGACGACCCGTCCCAGGACGTCGGCGGCGAGCAGCAGCAGCGGGCCCGCGATCAGACAGCCGGGCACCAGCAGCCGGTGGTCGGAGCCGATGGCGAGTCGTACGAGGTGGGGCGCGGCGAGTCCGATGAAGGCGACGGGCCCGGCCACCGCGACCGCGGAACCGGCGAGCAGCACCACCGCGATCCCGCCGGCCAGCCGTATGCGGCCCACCGGGACCCCGAGCGCCTGGGCCGAATCGTCGCCCAGGGCAAGGGTGTTGAGGGCCGATGTGATGGCCAGGGCGAGGACCAGCCCGAGCACCAGCGTCGGCAGGACCGGCCACAGCACGTCGAGGGTGCGCCCGGACAGCGAACCGGCCAGCCAGAACCGGGCCTCGTCCAGCGTGCGCGAACTGGCCAGCATCACGGCCTGCGTCCAGGACAGCAGCACCATCTGGATCACCACACCGCCGAGCGCCAGCCGTACGGGGTCGATGTCCCCCGACCGCCGGGCGAGCGCCTGCGCGAGGAGCCCGGCGGCAGCGGCCCCGGCGAAGGCGAACCACACGTACTCGACGGGCCTGGTGAGATGCAGCGCGTAGATCGCGACGACCACGGCGAAGCCCGCGCCCGCGTTGATACCGAGCGTGGTCGGCGAGGCGAGCGGGTTACGGGTGATTCCCTGGGCCACGGCTCCGGCCACGCCGAGCGCGGCACCGACCACGACGGCGACGACGGTACGGGGGAGCCGGAGCCCGGTCACCACGATCGCGTCGCGTCCGTGGGCGTCGTGGAAGAGCGCGTCCAGGACGGTGGACAGCGGAACAGAACGCGAACCCACGGCGAGGCTCAACGCGACACAGACTGCCAACGCCCCTAAGCCGGCCAGGAGTAGAGGGGCTCTCAGTAGCGACGGGCCCGACAGGCCAACCTGCTCTTTCTTGGACACGTGAGGAGATTTTAGGTTAGGCAATCCTAAGGTTGTCAATCAGCTGTGGGGCTCGACTTGGTCACGACGGCGACACGCAGGGTGTGCGCGAAGACGGCAATCGTGGATAAGGTGAGCCTTACCTTGCCCTCGAAGTCGTGTGTTGTCGTCCAAGGAGTGCCGATGACCGTGGCCCCGGCCGCCCCGCCGACCGGCTCCACCGCGCCGAGCGCCATCCCTCTCGCCGCCACCTACCGACGCCTCGCCGCGCACTGCGGGACGCTGCGGGTGTCGATCATCACGCCGGAGGCGGCGCGCCCCCAACGCGGCCCCACCGCATACCAATTGGCAACGGACCCGCATCACCTCACCGCCTTCGTCGAGGCGGAGTCGGCGCGCATCCGCGCCCGCCACGACCACGAGCCCCGCCCCGATGTGGCAGCGTCCCGCGCCCTGCACGACTACCTCTGGGCGGTCTGCCTGCTCATGGGCGGTGCCTGGCACCTGGAGCGCCGCGTTCCGCGGGTGCGCCCCGGCGACGTACAAGTCGACCTGGCCACAGGCGTGTTGCACATCACGCCTGGTACGTTCGCCTGCCTCCCCGACGACCCGGCCGCGGGCCTCCCCGGCACCCGGGTGCTGGCGGACGAGGAAGCCCTGCGCACCGAACTGCGCGCCGCGGTCGCCGACCACGTGGGCCCCCTGCTGACCGCGATGGCACCCCGACTGAGGCGCGGCCCGCGCGCCTTGTGGGGCATGGCCGGGGACGATCTCGTCTCCGCCCTCTGGTACCTCGGCCGCGTGCTCGGCCAGGAGGAGGAGGCGCTACGGGCAGCCGAGGCGCTCCTGCCCGGCCCCCTCGCCCCGTTCCCGGCCGGCGCGGCCTTCCGCGACCTCACCACCCGGGACGGAACCCGCCACCCGACCCGCACCCGGCTGGGCTGCTGCCTCTACTACACGATCCGCCCCGCGGAGGCCTGCATCACCTGCCCCCGCACCTGCGACAAGGAACGCCTGCGCAGGCTGGAGGACGACCCGCTCGGCCCCGTCGACCCGCTCTCGTAAGAGGGCGGTCGCGGATGCTCCGTAGCGTGGTGCGCTACGGAGCATCCGCGAGTTCGCCGGTCAGCGGCTCGCCTGCACGGCCATGCTGCTGTCGGCCCCGCGTGCAGACGGTCGTACGATCCGGGCGAAGGGCGTCGCCCCGTGCGGACGATCCCGTTCCGCTACTGCCCGGAGGGTGTGGCAAAGTACCGGAGCCCGTCTGGATTCGACCTCGCAGGAGTACCCCCAGTGAACGGAAAGCGCCGCCGACTGCTGTTGGCCGCCATCGACCCCATGCTCGAACCCGGGGAGCAGGTGGAGGTGGTGACCATCGTGAACCTGAGCTCCGTCTCCGTGCGCCGGACAGCGGCGTTCGCGACAGCCTCGGCGATCATGAGCGGCGGCGGAATGGCCGTGGTGCCGGTGCCGACCCCCATGTACCTGGGAATGACCGACCGCCGCATCTTCATCTTCCGGGCGAACCCGACGTTCGCCCGGCCGGAAGAGCACCTGATGACGATCCCGCGCGCAGGCCTCGTACGCACCGAGATCAAGGAGCGCCTGCTCAACTCGTCGTTCGTGGTCTCCTCGCCGGACAACGAGCAGGGCCTGAAGATCATCTTCCCCCTGATCGGCCGCAAGGACCGGAACGCGATAGCGGCCGTCCTGCCCGTGGCGGGCTGACCTCCGCCGTCTCGGCGGAACACGCGCGGGGCCCCTTCCACGGCATGCGTGGAAGGGGCCCCGAACTGCTATTTCTCTGTGCCCCCGGCAGGATTCGAACCTGCGACACCCGCTTTAGGAGAGCGGTGCTCTATCCCCTGAGCTACGAAGGCGGGGTTCTGTCGCCGTAAGTGTAGCGGGTGGTCTCCGGTCCGCCGGGCTGCCGGTGGCTCAGTGCCTCGCCGACGACCCAGGGGCCGGACGCATGGCTCTCCTCGCGCGTTGATGGTCAGGCGTCGACGACGTTGCCGTACTCGCCCGCCCGGGTGACGCCGTCCTTGGATGCCCAGATGTGCACCCGGACCGGTGTGCCTTCCGCGACGCTGCGGTCGCAGAGGGTCGCGCCCGTGGTGGAGGTGTCGTCGAAGCAGACGCCGCCGGTGTTGTGCCAGACGCCCGAGGAGTCCCGGTACTGCAGCTGGACACGGGTGCCCCAGCCGTCTCCCGCGATGTCCTCCGCCCACAGCTTCTCGCCGTAGGGCTCCAGGGTGCCGTTTCCGCCCAGCTTGGTGGCGCCGCTCCAGGTGTTCCACCAGGAGGCCGACGAGAGGCCGCCGGCGGATGCCGTGCCGGCGCCGACGGTGGACATGAGGCCGAAGGCGGCGGCGCTCGCGGCGGCGACGACGAGGGACCGGTTGAGGGCGAGCTTCATGCGGGTGCTCCCTTTCAGTGGTTGATGTCGACCACGAGGCGGTTCGGGGCCGTGAGCTTGAAGATCTTGTACGAGGAGTAGTCGCCCAGCGCGAGGCCGATGTGGAAGGCCCGCGCCTCGGGGTCGTAGATGTCGGTGCGGCCCTGGCCCTTGAGGCTGGGGAAGTCGTACGTGGCGTAGCTCGGGCTCGTGTACACGACCGTGGAGGTGTTGAAGTCGAACGTGGTCGCCGGGGACAGGTAGATCTTCAGGTACTCCTTGCCCTGGATCGGCACCACGTGTTCGTTCGTCTCGTCTCCGCAGCACGTCAGCGGGGTCGTCTGGGTGCTCGTCGTCCACTGGGGGATCGTGCCCTCACCCAGGTCGATCACGAAGCGGTCGAAGTCGGGGTGGGTCGCGGCACGGACGCCGAGTACGCAGATCCCCTGGCAGTCCGGAGCGACGGAGGCGGCGGAGGCGGCGGCCGGCGCTTCGGGAGCGGCGGCCTGGGCCTGCGGCGCGGCTACGAGCAGGGTGCCGGCCGCGAACGCGACGGCCGAAGCCCAGAGGCGGGCGTGTGCCGTGAGAGCCATGTGAAGTCCCTTCCCCAATCCCCAATTTGTCCCGTGACAGTAGATACACGGGGGGCGGAAATTGACCTGCCCATGATCATTAGGCCGGATCTCGCCGTGATCACCTGCGGGCTTGCGTCAAAGATGTCCGGAAGCAGTTCCCTGGCCCAACGGCGGTGCAACGGGCGGGACATCAGGGAGAGGTGGGAGAGAGACCGCAGGTGTGCACTGACCCGTGGCGGCCCTCGTGCGCCGCCGGGCCGGGGCCTCCACAGGTGTGTGCTCCGGCTCCTGCCGAGCAGAGTAGGAACGCACCTTGAAACGAAGTATCAGACAGCGGCGGGCGCGGGGGCCGGTGGTCGTCGCGACCGCGGTCGCGCTCCTGGCGACACTGCCTTCGCAGGCCGCTGCCGTAGATCCCAAGATCCCGGACGGCGCCGCCCAGGGGTGGTCGGCCGACCAGGCGCGCAAGGCCGCCAAGGAAGGCGAGCGGCCCGCCGCCGCCATCTCCCCGGATCGGCGCGCCGCGGTGCAGGGCAAGGGGTACGCCACCTCCAAGGACGTGGCCTGGACGACCTCCGGTGACGCGGAGGGCTTCCACGTGCTCGTGGCCGACGCGGCCAAGGGGTACGAGTGGAAGACCGCCGCCACCCTGGCGGAGCCCGGCTTCGAGGCCGACGCCTGGATCGGGAACGCCTGCGTCTCCGAATCCGGGAAGCTGGCGGCGGTGGCCTACGCTCCCCGTACCTTCACCAACAAGCCCGAACTGATGGTCCGCGGGGCGTTCACCGCCGTCGTGGACCTGGAGTCGGGGAAGGTCACCAAGCTTCCGTACCAGGCGGCACTGGCGTACTTCTCGCCCGGTTGCGGTACGGGTGAGGAGGCGGTCTTCACCCAGCTCTCCCACGACGGGGACAAGCAGTCCGGAACCCGTCTCGTCTCCGTCGACCTCGCCAGTGGCAAGGCCGAGAAGCCGGTGCTGTTCGGGGGGCAGGTGACCTCCGCGGTGCCGACGGCGCAGGGCATCGTGGCCGCCGACGGCGGACGGCTGGTCCGGATCGGCAAGGACAACAAGAAGAAGACGATCGCCCGCACGACCGGCATCCCCTTCCAGCTGCGGGCCGACGCCGACGGCGGCGTCACGTACATCGAACGGATTCCCGGCTCCGCGAAGAAGAAGTCCGACGAGGGCGACAGCCGGGCCCGGCGGGTGAGCGCCCAGCAGATCAGGAACGGGGGCGCGAAGCCGGCCACGCTGGTCCGCGGTGGTCTGGCGGACTGGGACCTGGCGTCCTCCGCCGACGGCACCGTGTACGTCACCGGCGAGGCCAAGACCGAGGGCAAGCTGCCGGGCAGCGTCAAGAACCGGGGCGACCTGGCGAAGGACGCCCGGATCTCGACCCTCGGCAAGGCTGCCGTGGACAGCGCCTGGGCGACGGGGAAGAAGGCTCCCCTGCGCGCCGCGGCCGAGGGCGAGGCCATCACGGTCCGGACCGAGCTGCGCATGCTCGACACCGGGAAGACGGCGGCGCTCGAGGCACTGCCGGGCGGCAAGCCGCTCGGCGGCGTGAAGGAGCAGGCCTCGGGGACCGCCACCTCTCCGGCGCTGCTCGGCGGCGCGAAGGCCGCCAAGGCTTCGAAGGCGTCGAAGACCACCACCTCGGCGAGCGCTTCCAGCGCTTCGGCCGCCACGGTGCTCGCCGGTTCGCCCACCGACCCGGTCGAGGCCGAGCGCACCTGCGCCGTGCCGCGCAACGACATCCGCAAGCAGGCGTTCCAGCCGACTCCGCGACAGGTGGAGTGGGCCGTGAACCAGACGGTCGCCGGCACGCTGAACAAGCACGTATCCCGTGCGGCCAACTGGAAGAACACGGGCATGTCGGCCTACCAGCCGCAGTCCCTGTTCCCGCTGGACCTGATGTACGGGGACACCAACGGCGTACCGGACCGTACCGACGACTGGCACATCCCCTCGCAGGTGCTGCTCGGTATCACCGCGCAGGAATCCAACATGTGGCAGGCCACCCGCTTCGCGGTACCGGGTGTCACCGCCAACTCCCTGATCGGCAACTACTACGGCGTCGAGTACGCCGCGGACGGCGACCAGACCGACCCGTGGCTCATCAACTGGGCCAAGGCCGACTGTGGTTACGGCATCGCCCAGGTCACCGACGGCATGCGCCTCGCCGACCAGGGCGTCAAGCTGAGCAAGACCCAGCAGGAGGCCATCGCGCTGGACTACACGGCGAACATCGCCGCCGGTGCGAACATCCTCATCGAGAAGTGGAACCAGACCGCGAAGACCGGGCTGACCGTCAACAACGGCCACCCGCGCTACATCGAGAACTGGTTCTTCGCCCTGTGGGCCTACAACTCGGGCTTCTACGAGAAGGGCGGCGACCCGGCGGGCGGTGACGACCACTGGGGTGTCGGCTTCACCAACAACCCGGCCAACCCGATCTGGAAGTACAACCGGACCCCGTTCCTGGAGAACTCCTCCGGTGGGGACGACTACTCGCAGGCCGCGAATCCGCAGCACTGGCCGTACCAGGAGAAGGTCATCGGCTGGGCCGCCCGGCCCATCGCCGCGCTGTTCGGACCCGGTGACATCCAGGCCGGATACCGCCCCGCGTGGTGGAGCAGCAACAGCTACCGTACGACCGCGAAGCCGCCGATCGACCTGTTCTGCACCATGGAGAACAACGACTGCTACTCCGGCCGCATCGGTGACGGTGACTCCAACGACACCGGCCAGGGTGCCTGCACCCTCGACGAGGGCAACGACGACACCAACCCGCACTGGCTGCACTGTTGGTGGAACACATCGGTGGGGTGGAAGGACTGCACCCTCCTCGCGATGTGCGGCAACGCGATCCATCGCTTCAACGACACCTATGTCGAACAACCTGACGCGAACTCCTACCCGCCGCAGTGCGGGATGGGTGGTCTGCCGCTCGGGTCCCTGATCGTCGACGACATCCCCCGCGGACAGGAACCGGCGGGCAGTGCGAACAGAACCTGCGGACAATCCGCGTCGGCGGGGACGTTCCAGTTCACCTTCAACGGGTGGAACGGCGGTTACCCAGCCAAGATGGACCTGCACCAGATCGGGGCGGGCGACGACAACCACTTCTGGTTCTCGCACACCCGGGACAAGACCACGACCGACGGCAACCGGCTCTTCACCACGGGCAAGTGGACCCTCGGTGAGTCGGCCATCGGCTGGAGCAGGGTCCTGGTCCACATGCCCGACCACGGCGCACACACCCGCCAGGCGGCGTATGTCGTGGGCGGTACGGACTCGACGTCGACGGTCCGCGTGGTGCCCCAGCGCACCCGTGAGAACCGCTGGGTGAGCCTGGGTGTCTTCCGCTTCACCGGCACGCCCACGGTCTCCCTGTCGACCCACACCGTGGACGGCGTCGGCGAGGAGGACGTGGCCTGGGACTCGGTCGCGTTCCAGAAGCTGCCCGGCAAGCCCAAGCACCAGATCGTGGCCATGGGCGACTCCTTCTCCTCCGGCGAGGGTGCCTCCGACGGCAACGCGGACTACTACAAGGAGACCAACTACCGGGACTCCCTGAACGAGGACACCCGCAACGCCTGCCACCGTTCCAAGAAGACGTGGTCGCGCCAGGCCAAGACACCGGGGGCGTTCTCGTCCGTCGGTGAGATGGCGGACAGCTGGGACGCGGGCATGGACTACCACCTGATCGCCTGCTCCGGGGCCCGCACCTACAACATCTGGAAGGACCCGGAGAACGGCGAACTGCCGCAACTCCAGAAGGGGTATCTGGACCAGAACACCTCGCTGGTCACCATCTCCATCGGTGGTAACGACTCCCGCTTCGCCGACGTCATCCAGAAGTGCCTGGTCTCGTACGGATCGGGCAGCTGCGAGACGAAGGCGTTCGAGTCGCACGAGCCGAAGATCGACCGTGACGTCAACGGCGACGGCACGGTCGAGACCAACCGGGACGGCCCCTACCAGGGGCGCCAGATGCAGGAGGCACTGCCGCTCCTCATCACCCAGATCGTGAAGGAGGACATCGGCGCGGTCCTGGACCGGATTCACGCCAAGGCCCCCAACGCCAAGATCATGCTCATGGGTTACCCCAAGCTGATCTCCGGTGACGCCAGCTGTCTGCGGCTCGGCCCGCTCGGACTCTCCAAGGAGTCCAACGACTGGCTCAACTTCATCGCCACGCACCTCACCAGTGAGATGAAGGACGCCGCGCTGAGGGCCAGGTCCCGGGGCATCGACGCCCGGTTCTCCGACCCCACGACGAACTTCGAGGGCAAGGGAGTCTGCGGTGACCCGGAGAGCATTCACGGCATGGTCAAGACCCTGACCGACAGCGACAACACGATCAAGGACTGGCCGATTCTGAGCTCGTACGGCCTTTCGGCACAGTCCTTCCACCCGAAGATCGGGGGCGCCCGGCTGTACGCGGACGCCATGGAGTGGACGATCGACGGCTGGGTCTAGCGTCACGGAACACCTGAGTGAGTGAGCCGGCCGGGGAGAGGTCCCCGGCCGGCTTTCGTATGCCTACGTGCCGGGGACGGCGTGGTAGCCCGCGTTCAGCGTCCACTCGAACAGCGTGCCCCCGCGCTTCCGGAGGGCGTCCAGGGTGACGTCGGAGGGCTCCGAGACGCAGCGGCTGTAGATCGTCCGGCCCGTCGCACATGGTTCCGGGTGTTTCAGCTTCTCGTTGTCGCCGGTCACGTCCCAGGAGAGCTGCTCCCCTCCCGTACGGCTCGCGAGCGACGGCCGGTAGGCGTGCGGGCTCTCGTAGGTCTTCTCGTCGTAGTAGCGCAGAGCCCCCCGGACCGACTCCTCGTTCCAGACGGTGGGGGTCTTCATCGTCCGCAGCTCCCGCAGCACCTCCTGGACCGGGCGGTCCACGACGAAGTACAGATGCAGCCGCATCCGGCAGCTCATGGCGGGCTGCTTCTGGGGATTCGGGTCGAGGTGGTCCTTGCCGCCGCCCCGTACACACGTGTCCACCACGGTGGTACGCAGGGCAGGGCCCCAAGGGGACGCCGTGCCGATCTCCTCGGCACGGGCCCGCAGTTCGCGCTCGGCGCGCTCCCGCTTCTGCCGGACCTCCTCCGAGGTGGCGATCCCCTTGAGCTTGCTCTGACTCGGGCCTCCGGAGCAGGCGCCGACCCCGGCCAGCAGGAAGACGAAGAGCAGGGACGCGGCCTGGCCGGACCGTCGGCGTAAGCGTGAAGTCATGGAACGAGTCTCCTACAGGGCCGGAACATGACAGGCCGGAACTTGGCAGGACGGAACATGGCAGGACGGCGGAGCGGCTTCGTGGCCGGTCCGCCGTCCTGGGCTCGGGGTGGGACGTCCGTTACTTGAGGGCGAGGCTGTGGTTCGACCCGGCGGAGATCGCGGTCACACCCGATGTCGCGGCGGACGGCACGGAGTTGCTGCCGGGAGCGGTGCCGCCCCACGCGATGACCTTGCCGTTCTTCAGCGCGAGGCTGTGGGAGTCGGCGGCGGCGATGGCGGTCACGCCCGACTG
Organism: Streptomyces sp. NPDC045968; assembly: GCF_056430475.1. Lineage (NCBI taxonomy): Bacteria > Bacillati > Actinomycetota > Actinomycetes > Kitasatosporales > Streptomycetaceae > Streptomyces > Streptomyces sp. NPDC045968. The sequence continues at coordinate 139,886 of NZ_JBWKLF010000009.1, forward strand.
GGCGTCGGTCGGCACGGCGACGTGGTCGCTGTCGCCCCAGGCGATGACCTTGCCGCTCTTGAGGGCCAGGCTCTGCCCGAACCCGGCCGCGATGGCGGTCACTCCGGTGGTGGCCGCCGTAGGCACGGTGTTCTGGCCGAAGTAGTTGTCACCGCCCCAGGCGATGACCTTGCCGTTCTTGAGGGCCAGGATGTGGGAGTGCCCGGCGGAGATGGCGGTCACGCCGGACTGGGCCTCCACCGGCACGTTGAGCTGGCCGCCCAGGTTGGAGCCGCCCCAGGCGATGACCTTGCCGTTCTTCAGAGCGAGGCTGACGTCGCCGTCGGCGGCGATGGCCGTCACGCCGGACTGGGCCTCGACCGGGACGTTCAGCTGGCCGCGGGCGTTGCTGCCCCAGGCGATGACCTTGCCGGCCTTGAGCGCGAGGCTGTGGTCGTATCCGCCCGCGACGGAGGTGACCCCGGACTGGGCCTCGGTGGGGACGTAGATCTTGTTGGTGGTGCAGTCGGTGACCTGCCAGCAGATCCAGGTGCCCCACATGAGGACCTTGCCGTTCTTGACCGCGAGGCTGTGGTAGTCGCCGCCGTCGATGGCGGAGACCCCCGACTGCGCCTCGGTGGGGACGGTGGCCTCGCCCCAGTTGTTCTCGCCCGCGGCCCAGGCCAGGACGGTGCCGGTCGCGGCGGCGTTACCCGCTGTCGCGTGGACGGGCGCGGCGCCCAGGGTGATCAGCAGGCCCGCCCCGACAGCTGCCGCCAGGCGCAGCGGAGAGCGGGTACGGGTCTGCGAGGTGCTCGGCATGACAGTTCCTTGGAGTTCGAAGAGATGTGGTGAGGAAGAGATGTGGTGAGTGGGTCCGGCGACCCGGGACGGAGTACGTCCTCTACTTGAGGGCCAGACTGTGGTCGGAGCCGGCGGCGATGGCGGTGACGCCCGATGTGGCGGCGGACGGCACGGAGGGGCTGCCGGGAAGGCCGTTGCCGCCCCACGCGATGACCTTGCCGTTCTTGAGCGCGAGGCTGTGGAACGAGGAGGCCGCGATGGCGGTCACGCCCGACTGGGCTTCGGTCGGCACGGTGGAACGGCCGTTCCGGTTGTCGCCCCAGGCGATGACCTGACCGTTCTTGAGGGCCACGCTCTGCCCGAACCCGGCCGCGACGGCGGTCACTCCGGTGGTGGCCGCCGTGGGCACGTTGTTCTGACCGAAGTAGTTGTCACCGCCCCACGCGATGACCTTGCCGTCCTTGACCGCCAGATTGTGCGAGTGTCCCGCGGAGATGGCGGTCACGCCGGACTGGGCCTCCACCGGCACGTTGAGCTGGCCGCCCAGGTTGGAGCCGCCCCAGGCGATGACCTTGCCGTTCTTCAGGGCCAGGCTGACGTCGCCGTCGGCGGCGATGGCCGTCACGCCGGACTGGGCCTCGACCGGGACGTTCAGCTGGCCGCGGGCGTTGCTGCCCCAGGCGATGACCTTGCCGGCCTTGAGCGCGAGGCTGTGGTCGTATCCGCCCGCGACGGAGGTGACCCCGGACTGGGCCTCGGTGGGGACGTAGATCTTGTTGGTGGTGCAGTCGGTGACCTGCCAGCAGATCCAGGTGCCCCACATGAGGACCTTGCCGTTCTTGACCGCCAGGCTGTGGTAGTCGCCGCCGTCGATGGCGGAGACCCCCGACTGCGCCTCGGTGGGGACGGTGGCCTCGCCCCAGTTGTTCTCGCCGACGGCCCAGGCCAGGACGGTGCCGGTCGCGGCGGCGTTACCGGCCGTCGCGTGGACGGGCGCGGCGCCCAGGGTGATCAGCAGGCCCGCCCCGACAGCTGCCGCCAGGCGCAGCGGAGAGCGGGTACGGGTCTGCGAGGTGCTCGGCATGACAGTTCCTTGGAGTTCGAAGAGATGCGGTGAGTGGGAGGGCCCGCGCGGGCCGGCCGGTCCGGAGGCCGGGCCCGCCGACCCGGGACCGAGCACGTCCTCTACTTGAGGACCAAGGCGTGACCCGACCCGGAGGAGATCGCGGTCACTCCCGAGGTGGCGGCGGCCGGGACATGGGTGGCGCCGGGGTAGGAGCCGCCGCCCCAGGCGAGGACCTTGCCGTTCTTCAGCGCGAGCGTGTGGCCCCCGCCGACGCCGATGGCGCTCACCCCCGACTGGGCCTCGGTCGGCACGTTGATGCGGTTGTACCGGGAGTCACCCCAGGCGATGACCTTGCCGTCCTTGAGCGCCACGCTGTGGTACAGCCCGGCCCCGACGGCGCTCACGCCGCTGGTGGCCTCGGCGGGGACGTCATTGATCCCCCAGTGGTTTTCACCGCCCCAGGCGATGGCTCGGCCGTTCGTGACCGCCAGGTTCTGGAACTCCCCGACGGATATGCCTGTCACGCCCGACTGGGCGTCGGCCGGCACGTCGAGCTCGCCGTAGAGGTTCGAGCCGCCCCAGGCGATGACTTTGCCGTTCTTGATCGCCAGACTGCGGTCACGGCCGGCGGCTATGGCGCTCACGCCGGACAACGCCTCGGCCGGGACGTTCAGCTGGCCTCGGGCGTTGCTGCCCCAGGCGATCACCTTGCCGTCCTTGAGCGCGAGGCTGTGGGCCTTTCCACCGGCGACCGCGGTCACGCCGGACTGGGCCTCGGCGGGCACATAGATGCTGTTGGTGGTGCAGTCGGGGACTTGCCAGCAGCTCCAGGTGCCCCACATGAGGACCTTGCCGTTCTTGACGGCGAGGCTGTGTTCTTCGCCGCCGTCGATGGCTGTCACCCCCGAGAGTGCCTCGGCGGGGACGGAGGCCTCCCCCCAGTTGTTCTCCCCGCCGAACGCGAGCACGGTGCCCGTGGCCGCCGGGGTGGCTGTATCGGCCGTCGCGTGGACGGGCGCGGCGCCCAGGGCGATCAGCAGGCCCGCCCCGACGGTGGCCGCCAGGCGCATCGAGAGGCGCGGGCGCGAAGTGCTCGACATGGCAAGGTCCTTGTCAGATAGGGATGATCAGGAAGCGGCAAAGGCCGGCCCCGGTAAAGGGGCCGGCCCGTCCCGTGGGGGTATGGGTCAGCGGCGAGGGCTGAACGAGATCACGTCGCCGGCCCGCTCGCCGCCGGAGAGCTGGCCGTTGCGGTCGGTGCGGATGTAGACACGGTGCAGCCACCGGTCCTTGCCGTCCCACCGCGGCGAGAACGGCGTACGGGCGTGTGTCGTACGGAAGTTGTCGATGATGAGTACGTCACCCGGGATCAGGCTGACTTCCTCGGTCACCTCGTCGAGAGCCGCGGACAGCGCCGCCACGGCTTCCTTGTCCGCGGGGTCCTCGGGGGCGAGGAGCTCACGGTCGTACCCCAGCAGCGGGTCCTTCTCGTCGCCGTACAGCGGCTTGACCTGGGCGATCGCTCCCGGGTCCTCCACTCCACCGCGGAAGGCCACGTCCACGCAGCACGGCATCTTGCGCTCGAAGAGGTGCGCGCGCACCTCGTCCGAGAGCAGCGGCAGCGCCTTGCGGACCGAACCGACGAGGGTCTTGGCCTTGCGCTCGTGGTCGGCACGGGAGCAGGCGAGCATCACGTAGTTGGGCTGGAGGACGTGGTACGCCATCTCCGTGTGGAACTCCAGCAGCGTCTCGGAGGTCTCCGAGGACAGGTGATGGGCGCCCGGCGACGGGTACACGTCGTGGTAGACGGTGCCCGAGCGGAGCTCCTGGTAGCCCGTGTGGAGTCCGAGCCTGCGCCCGACGAGCGCGAGCATCGCCTCCATGGTCAGCAGCCCGCGGTCCACCGGGGCCGGGGTGCTGGTCGGGGTGGCGGGCAGCGCGTCGCCCTGGTCCACCGGCAGTCCGCGCAGCAGCAGGTAGCCGTCGTGGTTGCCGTGGGCGTTGAACTCGTCGAGCGCGGCGCCCAGGTGCTCGGGCAGCTCCACCGAGTGCTTCTTCGCGGTGTCCAGGAACTCGTACAGGTCGGCGCGCGGGACCTTCGGCAGGCGCGCGGCGAGCGAGCGGAGCTGTTCGCCGTCCCGTGTGCAGTCGATGATCGGATCGGTCATGGTGCGTTGTCTCCTTCGCTTCTGGGGCGATGGGCGCGGGCGTACTGGTAGAGCAGCTCCGCGCCGATCTCGGTGGCCAGGACGGAGGTGATCCCCGCGTGGTCGTAGAGCGGGGAGACCTCCATGACGTCGAAGCCGACCGGTTTGAGGTCCCCGATGCAGCGCAGCAGCGCGAGGACTTCGCGGGAGGTCAGTCCCCCCGGGGCCGGGGTGCCGGTGCCGGGGGCGAACGCGGGGTCCAGTACGTCGATGTCCACCGAGACGTACACAGGACGCTTGCCGACCCGCTCGCGGACGAGGTCGGCCGTCCGGGCCACGGGGTTGTCGGCGAACTCGTCGGCGGTGACGATCCGGACGCCGTGCCCGCGGGCGTAGTCGAGCGAGTCCGGCTTCGGGTTGTGGCCGCGGATGCCGATCTGGACCATCGCCGACGGGTCGACGATCTTCTCGTCGATGGCGTGGCGGAACGGCGTCCCGTGGTGGAACTCGCCGCCGTAGAACGCCGGATTGGTGTCGGAGTGCGCGTCCAGGTGCACCACGGCCACCGGACCGTGCTGGTCCGCGACCGCCCGCAGTGCCGCCAGGGTCAGCGAGTGGTCGCCGCCGAGCATCAGGAACGCCGCGTTGTCCGCCAGCACCGCCTTGAGGTGCTGTTCGGCCGTCTCCATGGCGATGTGCATGTTGAACGGCGTCAGGTCGATGTCACCGGCGTCCGCGCACCTGATGAGATCGAAGGTCCCCGGGCCCCGGTCGATGCCGACGCCGTGGATGAGCCCCGACTCGGCACGGATGGCGCGCGGGCCGAAGCGGGCGCCCGGACGGTAGCTGGTGCCGCCGTCGTAGGGGGCGCCGATGACCACCACGTCGTAACCGCTCGGTTCCCTGTCGTGCGGGAGCCGCATGAACGTGGGGATCTGTGCGTAACGGGGTGAGACGTGCGAATCGATGCGCTGCACTGTTCACTCCCCTTCCGGAGCCGGCCGGTGACCGGGGACGGGCGCGGCGTGCAGTTGCGGTGAGCCCGCCGGCCGTCGCGAGGACGGCACGGAGCGGCGCTCCTTGAGCTGGTCCGCCACCTCACCGACCACGTCCCAGGTGGAGACGTGGTCCGGGTGCTCGCCGTTGACGACGGTGCGGTCGAACAGTTCCTGCACGACCTGCCGCTTGGCGCTGGGTATGGACTCCTCCGGTACGCCGTGCTCCGTGAGGATCAGGCTGAAGGCGGAAGTGGTGCCGGAACCCTCGTGCACACCGAGCTTGGGCCGGGTGACGGTCTCGTGCGGCAGCAGCTCGGCCATCGCGGCCCGCAGCACCCACTTGTCCCGTCCGTACCGGCGCTTGAGTCCGGCCTCCAGGGAGACCAGGTGGTCGAGCACCTCGCGGTCCCAGTAGGGGTGCGTGGTCCAGTGCCCGTACATCGTCGACAGCACCGGTGACATCTCGTTGAGACCGTCGAAGGTGGCCATGTCGTACGCCACCGCCGAGTCCAGGTCCGGCAGCCGGTCCTCGCGGTGCATTCCGGCGAGCGGGATGTCGGCCCCGTACCCGGTGAGGATGCGGCGCTGCGGTCCCTTGAGCGTCCCGTAGAGGGAGTTCAGGGGCAGCAGGTACTCGATGATGTCCGGGTCGAGCGACTCCGCGGACCAGATGGTGTGCGGCAGGCGGGCGAGCAGGTCCGAGGTCTGGAGCGTGATCTCGCGGTGCTGCGAGCCGAGGTGGTTCGCCACGACCCGTGCCTGCGGGAACTCGTCCGAGGTCTCGGTCCCCATCGACACCGTGTCCAGGGCGCCGGCGGCCCGGTGAGCGAGCGCCGCCACTCCGGAGGAGTCGATGCCGCCGGAGAGGACCACGAGCGGGGGCCCGTCCGGACCCAGCCGGGAGCGGACGGCGGTGTCCAGGACCTCGCGCAGCGACTGGACCGCCTCGTCCTCCTCGACGATGCGGCGGGACAGCGCCGGTGCCCACGTGCGGTGGGCGTCGGTGGTGCCGGTCTTGAGGTCGATGGCCAGCACCGTGCCGGCCGGCACCTGGTAGACGCCGGGCAGCCGCCGCACCCGACGGGCGGCCGGGACCGGCAGGCCCATCGGTCCGCCGTGTCTGGCCAGCGTCTTGGCCTCGGTCGAGGCGAAGACCTCGCCGCGGCCGGGCCGGATGTACAGCGGGACGGAACCGGCGTGGTCGGTCGCCAGGTAGACGCTCTGTCCGGTGGCGACGACTGCCGCGAACCGCCCGTTGACGAGGCGGAACGCGTGGATTCCGTACCGGTGGAACAGTTGGAGCAGCAGCTGCGCGTCGCCGGTGTCGGCGTCCGCGGAGGGGAGTACGGACCGGAGGTCGTCCCCGTTGTAGATCTCACCGACGGCCAGCACGGCGATGTCCGTGTCACGGGCGAGCGCGGGCTCGGGGGAGATGGCGGGGGCATGGACCAGCGACGCGGTGACGGTCTGCGTCTGCAGACTTTCCCGGACGCCGGTGCAGGTGCCCTGGGTGGCGTGGGCCGCACCGAGGACCCGGTCTCCGTCCAGATGGGCGGAGACCAGGAATCCGTAGGCGGCAGGAGACTCCTGCGCTGACATGATCAGATGCTCAGTGCCCCGAAGCCACCGGTCGTGAAGTCATAGTTGACCGGTACTTCGATGAGGAACGGGCGGCCCAGCTCGGCTCCCTTGCGCAGCGCGGCGAGCAGTTCCTCGCGCGAGGTCGCGCGGGCCGCTTCGACGCCGTTCGCCTCCGCGAGGGCGACGAAGTCGACGCTGCCGAACTTGACCGCCGGGTCGTGGCTGCGACGGTGGCCGAGGTTCTGGTAGAGCTCGATGAGACCGTTGGTGTCGTTGTTCACGACGACGGTGACGATCGGCAGGTTGAGGCGGGCGATGGTCTCCAGGTCGGCGCTGTTGGAGTGGAAACCGCCGTCGCCCGCGATGAGGAAGGTGGGCTCGCCGGGACGCGCCATCTGGGCGCCGATGGCCGCCGGGATGCCGTAGCCGAAGCTGGAGCAGCCGGCCGAGGTGAGGAAGCCGAAGGGCTGGTCGGCGCGGGCGAACAGCACTCCGTAGTGACGGAAGAAGCCGATGTCGGAGACGATCGTGCCGCGGCCGGCACCCGCCGTCTCGGCCATGACCTCGTTCATGGAGTCCATGACCTGGTGGACGCGCATGCCGTCCTCGTACTCGGTCGGGTCGGCGAGGAACTCCGCGATCCGCGCGCGCAGCGGGGCGATGTCGTGCCGGTCCTTCGCCGCGAGGTCGGCGGTGGCCGCGTCGACGTGCTCGACGAAGGCCAGCACGTCGGTGACGACGTCGATGGTCGGGCGGTAGACCCGCGGGATCGGGTTCGGGGTCGGGGAGATGCGTACGGTCTTCTTCTCCTGGCCGCGGGCCCACATCGAGGGCCGCAGGTCCTCGGCGTAGTCGTAGCCGACGGTGAGGACGACATCGACCGGGGCGAACAGCGTCTCCAGGGCCGGGAAGCCGAGGATGCCGTCCATGTAGCCGGTGACGGCGCCGTAGTTGAGCTCGTGCTCGTGGGGCAGCACGCCCTTGGCGATGTACGTCGTGATGACCGGGATGTTCAGCCGCTCGGCCAGGGCCCGGATGGCGTCGACCGCACCGGAGCGGATGGCCGCGGCACCGACGACCAGGACCGGGTGCTCGGCACCGCGCAGCAGCTCGACGGCCTCGTCGGCGGCGGTCTTCCAGTCGGCGTCGACCGTGCCGGTGGGCTTGGCCGGGGTGCGGGCGGGCGGGTTGTCCCCGAGGGTGATGCCCTCGCTGGAGCCCAGCAGGTCGACCGGGAGCGAGATGAAGGACGGGCCGACCGGCTCGGTCATGGCCGCCGACACCGCGGAGTCCACCAGGTCGGTGATCTCGGCGGGGCGCTCCAGCTCCACCGCGTACTTCGTCATCGGCTTCGCGATGGCGACCAGGTCGAGGCACTGGTGGGTGTCGTTGGGGAAGATGTCGTGGGACTCGGACTGGGCGGCCAGAGCGATGACCGGCGAGCGGTCCAGGACCGACGTGGCGATACCGGTGGAGAGGTTCGTCATTCCGGGGCCGAGCGTGGCCCAGCACGCCTGGGGGCGGCCGCTGATACGGGCGAGCACATCGGCGGCGACACCGGCGGTGAACTCGTGCCGGGTGAGCACGAACTCGATCCCCTCGACCTCGTCGAAGAGGATCGAGGCGGCCTCGCGGCCGACGACACCGAAGACCTTGTCCACACCGTGCTCGTGCAGCCGGGTCAGCAGTGCGTGGGCAGCCGTCGGTTCGTTCTTGGGGCCGGTCGATACGCGGGACATGGCACTCCTGGTCGTTCAGCGATGGGCAAGACCTGTGAACCGTGACGGTCGCCGCTCTTCGCCCGCTCTCTTCCAGATATCCGAGGAGGGGACGGAGAGAGGGCGGAGACGGGCGGGAGTGACGCGCCCCGAACTCTGATGCGGAAGCCTGCCCCTCAATCAAAAAGGATGTCCGCGGTGCCTTTTGAGCGAGTTTTGTCGTCCGTTCCCATTTCGCCGGCGCAGTTTCCCTTTTCCCGTGCGGACCTGCGGCTTCTGGACACGGTGGCGGGCTGCGGAGACCTCGCCGAGGTGGCCCGGAGGCTCGGTCTGCGACAGGGGTCGGTCGAGCGCCGGCTGGACCGGCTGGACAAGGACGTGGACCTGGCGCTGACCCGGCGCGGCTGTCATTCGGCCCAGCTGACATCGGCCGGTTCCCGACTGCTCGTGGCCGGACGCCGCTTCTACCGGCAGGTCGATCTGGCCGCCCGTACGGAGATATTCGGCAGCGGGCCGGAGGCTCTGGACGCCCCCGACGTGTTGTCGATCGCCTCCGCCGAACCGCTTCTGGAGGATGTGGTCGAGGACGCGTCGGCCACGCTGGGTGTGCTGCTGTCCATCAGCCACGACACCCCGCACGGGGCGTTGCGGCAGCTGGCCGACTTCTCCGTGGACGCCGTGCACACCTGGGGTTTCGACACCCCGCACGCCTCGGTCGACCGGGCGGTACGGGTGTACGACGTGCTCGACGACGCCCTGTGGGTCACCCTGCCGTCCGGTCACCGGCTGGCCGACCGGGACTCGCTCGCGCTGGCCGATCTGCTGGACGAGAACTGGGTGAGCGAGGCAGGGCCCGGCTCGGAGGCGCTGGTCGAGCGGGTCTTCCACGCCGCGGGTCTGCCCAAGCCGGCACGGCTCCAGGTGGCCGGGGCTTCGGTCGTGCGGGGCATGCTGCACCGGGGGGACGTCGTCGGCCTCGGATCGCCCACGGGTCCGGCGATGCACACCCCGAACCTGGTCCACCGGTCGGTCGTCGAGCGCCCCAGGCGCACCTGCGCGCTCGTCGTCGACCCGGCCGTGGTGCCGGGGGCGCTGGCCGAGCAGCTGGCCACCCTGCTCACGGCCCGGTATCTGGGGCGGTTCGCCGAGCACCACCAGGACATGCTGCGCGACCCCTGGTGGGCGCAGTGGTACGGGGCGCAGCTGGACCGGCAGGACGCGGACGGCGCCCGGCCCGCGCATACGTCACCGGAGCCGCCGTCGCCGCCGGAATCCGGGCAGCTCGATGTCGAGGATCTGCATCTGCTGCGCGCGGTCGCCCAGCACGGCAGCATCAACCGGGCCGCGGCGGTGCTCTCCATCAGCCAGTCCGCCCTGACCCGGCGGATCCACCGGCTGGAGTTCCGGCTGGGCGCCAGACTGCTGCTGCGCAGCTCCCGGGGGACCTCGCTGACGAGCTCCACCCGGCAGTTCCTGCGCCAACTGGACGCGTTCGAGACAGAGTTCCACGGGGCCGACGTCGCGGCCCGGCGAAGCACGGACCGGCCGGTGCCGCACCGCCGGTGGACGAAGGCGGGCTAGCGGGCGGGCGCCCGGGCGGGCTGGACGGCGGACACCCGGGCGGGCTGAGGGGGCTGGACGGCGGGCACCCGCGTGGGCTGGGCGGCGGGCCGGACGTCCTGGGGGGATACGGGCCGGCCGGCCGCGGCGGAGCTTCCCCCTGCCGCGGCCGGCCGTCACAGCCCGGTGGACCGGGTCAGTCCTCGGCCCCGATGGCTCCGAGCGCCGCGTAGTCGTACATGCCGAACGACCCCGTGACGAAGACGTTCTTGGCGTCCGGGTGCCGGTAGAGCAGCGAGCGCGGATAGAGATAGGGCACGATCACCGCGTGCTCCATCGTCAGCCGGTCGATGCGCTGCCAGATCTCCGCGCGCTCGACCGGATCGGCGCACGTCGCGCCCCGGTCCAGCAGCTCGTTGATCTCCGGGTCGTCGAGCTCACCCATGTTCTGGTTGCCGCGCTCCTTGATGGCCCGGCCGTCGACGATCTGCTGGAGGAATCCGTAGCCGTCGGGGAAGTCGGCGCCCCAGCCGAACATGATGATCCCGATGCCGTGCTCCGCCAGATAGGACGGCGAGCCGCCGTAGACCTCGAAGTAGTCGCCCGACGGGAAGTCCAGCACCTCGGCCTCGATGCCGACGCGCGCCAGCCCTGCGGCGAGCGCCTCGGCGGCCCGGTACTCCTTCAGCCGGTCCTTGCGGGCGGCGATCTTCGTCTTGAAGCCGTTGGGCATGCCGGCCAGGGCGAGTTCGGCCCGCGCGGCCTCCAGATCGCCGGTTCCGTCGTCCCCGACCGGGTAGCGGTCGAAGGGCTCGTACCCGTCGATGGTGGGCGGCAGGATCGTCGTCGCGATGTCGCCGCCGACCTTGCCGCCGTACGCCTCCTGCATGGCCGCCTTGTCCGTGGCGAACTGGACGGCGCGGCGGCAGTGCACGTTGTCGAAGGGGGCGATGTTGCTCGACAGGCAGTAGATCCAGGTGAACCCGGTCAGCGGGTTGTCGGCGTTGGCCCGCAGCTCGGGGTCGGCCAGGATGCGTTCCTGGGCCAGCGGCTGGACGCCGAAGCCGGCCAGGTCGATGTGGGCCTCGCCGGAGATGAGCATCCGGTCGACCTCGTGCGGCTCCACTCCGAGCAGCACCTCGATCCGTTGGGCGCGCTGCATACGGACCGGGTCGGTGTCCGGGTCCCAGTGCGGGTTGGGCTCCAGCACGGCCAGCTTGCCGCGGGTGTAGGAGGCGACCCGGTAGGGACCGGTCGCGACCGGGCGCACCGCGTATGCCGCACCCGTGTCCAGGCGGCGGGGGACCGGCGTGGTGCTGGGCATGGTCGCCAGCAGGTCCATGCCCGCGAACGGCTCCCGCAGCCGGAAGATCAGGGTGCGGTCGTCCGGGGTCTCCAGCGTCACCGGACCGTCGGCGTCGGGCTCCCGCCAGGGGCCGCCGTACTCGGTGCCCAGCAGCTGCCGGAAGTACGTCGGCCCGACACCCAGCACGTCGGTGCCGTAATTGCTCCTGGCGATCGCGTACTTGACGTCGCCGGACGTGACGGGGGAGCCGTCCTCGTACTTCAGTCCTTCGCGCAGCCGGTACGTCCAGGTGCGCCCGCCGTCGGACGACTCGCCCAGGCTCTCGGCGAGGTCGGGCACGAGCCGCTGTCCCGCCTTGCCCGGCGCGGTGTCGAACGTGACCAGGGTCCGGCCGATGAGCCGCAGAAAGTTCCAGGTGTACGCGTAGTAGGTGTTCCCCGGGTCCAGTGAGTCGAAGTCGTCGGTGCGTACCAGTCGGAGCGTGCCCCCTGTCGCGGTGGTCGGCCGGACCACACCGTGCACGCCGGCATCGAAGCCGCTGCCGGTCTCCGTCGGCTTACTGGTCGTCATTTCCCGTAACCCTTCCTCGCGTTGCTCTTCCGCACACATCCTGTGCGGGGGTACTCGTGGAGCGGCGCGGCCGCCGGGCCCGCGCATAGCGGGCGGCGGGTCGGCATAGCGCCGGCGGGGTGGCCGGATCAGGCCTGGTCGGTCGGGCGGATGAAGATCTCGTTGACGGTCGCGTGCTCCGGCGCCGTCACCGCGTACCGGACCGCCTCGGCGATGTCCGCGCTCTGCAACTGCCGGATCTTCGTCACCCGTTCCTGGATCGCGGCCTTCGACGGCGCGTGCGTGATGTGGTCGCGCAGCTCGGTCTCGACGGTCCCGGGCTCGATGACCACGACACGGACCCCGCGCTCGGTGACCTCCTGCCGCAGGCCCTCGCTGAAGCCGTTCACCGCGAACTTGCTGGCGTTGTACGCGGCGCTGCCCCGGCCCACCACACGCGCGGCGACCGAGGAGATCTGCACGACCGTGCCACGGCTGCGGAGCAGGTGCGGCAGCGCCGCGTGCGTCATGTACATCAGGCCGAGGACGTTGACATCCATCATGCGGGTCCAGTCCGTGGTGTCGGCGCCCTCGACGGGGCCCAGCAGCATCAGACCGGCGCTGTTCACGACGATGTCGAGGGAACCGAGCGTCTCCACGGTCGTCGCGACCGCCGCGTGCACCGCCTGCTCGTCGGCGACGTCGAGCGGCAGCACGAGCACGGTCGCGCCACCGGCCTCCAGCTCCGCGCGCAGCGCCTGGAGCCGGTCCGTACGGCGGGCCGCGATGGCGACCTTCGCGCCGTCGGCGGCCAGGGCGCGTGCCGTGGCCTCACCGATGCCGGAGCTTGCGCCGGTGACGAGCGCGACCTTTCCCTGCAGAATTCCGGACATGTGTAACTCCCAGTGTACGAGCCGGTGCGTTCCCTTGAATTACTTATGCGCATGGGCGCGGAATCGGTGACGTTATCAGCCCGTTCACCGCGCGTGAATACCCATTGTCACCACGGGTTATGTGCACTCCGCGCCTGTTATGCACAGTGGGCCGGAGCAGCAGACGTGCGTCCGCCATATCGGGCAGATTGTGACAGCGATCCCACGTCGGCATGACCTTTGTGTACTGATGGGCGGAAATGATGCGAGACGATGTAGCGGTCCAGGACGGGAAGGCGGCACCGTCCTACCCGATGCTCCGGGGCTGCCCGGTCGATCCGCCGCCGCAGCTCGCGGAGTTGAGGGCGGGACCGGCGGCGAGCCGGGTGACGCTGTGGGACGGCAGCGAGGTGTGGCTGGTGACCGCGCACGCCCATGTGCGCGCCGTGCTCGGCGACCGCAGATTCACCGCGGTGACCAGCGCCCCCGGATTTCCCATGATGACGCCCACATCGCAGCTGGTACGGGCGCAGCCGAAATCCGCCTCGTTCATCCGTGCGGACGATCCGGAGCACTCGCGGCTGCGTTCGATGCTGACCCGCGAATTCCTTCAGCGTCGCGCCGATGAAATGCGCCCGATGCTCCGGGAAATGCTGGACGAAATTCTTTCGGAACTGGTCGCGGGTGAACGCCCGGTCGATCTCGTGGCGAAACTGACGATCCCCGTGCCGTCCCGCGTCATCGCCGCGATGTTCGGCATCCCCGCCGGTGAGCGTGGACTGATGGAGGACCGCAGCGCCATCCTGATCGACCGCGGCTACACCCCCCAGGAGGTGGCCGCGGCCCGTGACGAGCTGGACGCCTTCCTGCGCGGGCTCGTCGAGTCACGCATCCGCGAACCCGGCGACGACCTGATCAGCCGGCTCGTCGTCGACCAGGTGCGCCAGGGCAAGCTGGACATCGACGAGATGGTCCCGATGTGCCGGCTGCTGCTGGTCGCCGGGCACGGCACGACCACGAGCCAGGCAGGTCTGAGCCTGCTGAGCCTGGTCACCGACGAAGGACTCGCCGCATCGCTGCGCGAGGACCCGGAGCTGCTGCCGGCGGCCGTCGAGGAACTCCTGCGCTTCCACTCCATCGTGCAGAACGGACTGGCCCGCGCGGCCACCGAGGACGTACAGCTCGGCGATGTGGTCATCAAGGCGGGCGAGGGCGTCGTGCTGTCGCTGTCCGCGGGCAACCGCGACGAGCAGCTCTTCCCGTCCCCCGACACCCTGGACCCGCACCGCGACGCCCGCCGGCACCTGGCGTTCGGCCACGGCATCCACCAGTGCCTCGGGCAGTGGCTCGCCAAGGCCGAGATCGAGGAGATGCTCGCCGCCGTACTGCGCTGGATGCCCGGCGTGCGGCTCGCCGTGCCCTTCGAGAAGCTCGAATTCCGCCACGAGGTGTCGAGTTACGGTCTCGGCAGCCTGCCGGTGACCTGGTGAGCGATCCCGGCCGGCTGACCGTCAGCGTCGACGTGACCGCCTGCTGCGCCATGGGCCGGTGCGCGGCGACGGAGCCCGATATCTTCGACCAGGACCCCGACACCGGCACCGTGGTGCTGCTCGACCCCACCCCGCCGCCCGCGCTCCACGAAGGAGCGCGGCTGTGCGCGGACCTGTGTCCGTGCGGCGCCATCACGGTCACCGAGAACTGACCGGACAAGGAGTGAAGATGACCGACGTCCCTGGTACCACCACGTCCGTCCGGACCGCGGCCGAGGAGGAACTCGCCGAGGACAGCTCTCCCCTGGCCGCTCCCTGCCGTTGGGCGATGGAGCTGCTGACAGCTCCGGACCTGCCGTCGGAGGAGGAGATGGCCCGGTCCCTGGTGCCCGGCTTCCTCGACAAGTACCCGCAGGGGTTCACCGCGACCCTGGACGAGTGGCGCAAGCTCGGCCCGTTCACCGTGACGACCTACCAACCGGTCGCGCACAAGGGCTGGTTGGTCCTCACCGACCCGTCCGGGCGTGATTTCTCGCTCACCGTGATCATCGACTCGACGGGTCTGGTCCGCATCCTGCACCTCCAGCCGGACATCTTCGTCCCGGAGATACGGACATGGGCCGACCTCGACGAGGCGCTGCGCATCGAGGGGGTCACCTCCTCGGTGCTGGCCGTCCGCCTCGAAGAGGGCCGGCACACCGTGCTGCACGAGAAGGAGGCCCACCGGGCGCTCCCCACCGGTTCGGCGTACAAGCTCTACCTCATGCGGGCCCTCATCCACGCCATCGACAACGGTGAGCTCGACTGGGACGACGAGGTCGTCACCCGGCCCGACCTGCGCAGTCTGCCCACCGGCGACATGCAGGAACTGCCGGACGGGACGCGGGTACCGGTCCGCGAGACGGCGCACAAGATGATCGCGATGAGCGACAACACGGCCGCCGACCTCCTCGCCGACAAGGTGGGGCGCGAGGCCGTGGAGCGCGCCGTGGTGGCCTCGGGTCACCACGACCCCTCCCTGCTGCGGCCCTTCCTCTCCAGCCGCGAGGTCTTCGAGATCGGCTGGGGCGCGCCCGAACTCCGCCGCGCCTGGGCCGAGGGCGACGAGACGGCCCGCCGGGAGCTGCTGCACCGGGTCGCCAAGCCGCTCACCGTGCGCGGCTCCGACCTCGGTGAGACGGTCCACCAGCTAGGCCTGGACTGGCACATGAGCGCGTACGACGTGTTCAGGGTCCTCGAAGCCCTCGTACAGGACGGCGCGCGGGACGCGAGCGGGACGGTCGACGCCATTCTGACCGCCTATCCCGGCATCCTCGTGGACCGCGAGAAGTGGTCCAAGGTCGTCTTCAAGGGCGGCTCGTGCCCGGGCGTCATGATGTTCTGCTGGCTCCTGGAGGACCACCAGGGCACGCCGCACGTCCTGGTGCTGCAACAGGCGGCCGACGAGCAGAAGCTGATCGGCGACGGCCAGCTGCTGCGCAGGCTCGGTGCGAAGGTCATCGAGTCCGGGCTCCTGGAAGGCGAGAAGGAACCCACTCAGTGAGCACCAGGGACCGGCTGCTCGCCGTCCTCGTCGCAGTGCTGTGGGGGCTGAACTTCCTCGCCGTGCGGGTCGGGCTCGACCACTTCCCGCCGTTCTTCCTCGCCGCACTGCGCTTTCTGGTCCTCGCGGTGCCCGTGGTCCTGTTCGTACCCCGCCCGCAGGTGCCGCTGCGCTGGCTGCTGGGGTACGGACTGGGCTTCGGCGCCATGCAGTTCGGGCTGCTGTTCCTGGCCATCGACAACGGAATGCCCTCGGGCCAGGCTTCCGTGGTGGTGCAGGCGGCGGCCCCCCTGACCGTGCTGCTCGGCGCGGTCCTGCTGCACGAGCGGCTTTCGTGGCAGCAGCTGGCCGGTATGGCGGCCGCGGTCCTGGGGCTGACGGTGATCGCCGTGGACCGGGCCAGGACCGCGGCGCTGCTGCCGCTCTTCCTGACCCTGCTGGCGGCGCTCGGCTGGGCGTTCGGCAACCTCGCCAGCAGGCAGGCCAAGCCCGAGCATCCGCTGCGCTTCGCGCTGTGGATGTCGGTGGTGCCGCCCCTGCCGCTGCTGGCGCTGTCCGCCGTGATGGAGGGACCGGCCACGGGATGGCGGGCCTTCGGCGGCGCGTTCGACGCGCAGGGCTGGCCCGGTCTCGTGGCGCTGCTGTACATCGCGCTGGCGGGTTCCGTGGTGGGCTCGGGCATCTGGACGGCGCTGCTGAAGCGGTACGAGGCCGGGACCGTGGCCCCGTACTCGATGCTCGTCCCGGTCGTCGGCATCGCGGCGGCCTGGCCGGCGCTCGACGAACAGCCGAGCGCCCTGTCCCTGGCCGGCGCCGCGATCGTGGTCGTCGGCGTGCTGGCCGGCATGGGACTCACCCTGCCCAAGCGCTCCCACGGCAAAGGCCCCGGCCCCGGCGCGGAGCCGGGGCCGGGGCCGGGGCCGGAGCCCGGCGTGGATCAGGCCGACGACCCCACCCCGAAGGTCCAGGACACCCAACGGTCCTGAGGCACGAAGCCCATCGCGCTGTTGACGGCGATCATCGAGTGGTTGTCCTCGGCGTTCGCCGTCTCCAGCAGCCGTACCGCGGGCTCCTGCCGCAGCACGTTCTCCAGGTTCGAGAGCTTCAGGAGCAGCCCCAGCCGGTGACCGCGATGCGCCCGGTGGACCACCGTCATGCCCTGGAGGGCGTACTCCGGGTTGCCGGTGGTCTTGGAGATGCTGGTGTAACCGGCCAGCGTCCCGCTCGCCTGGTGGACGACCCCGGTGTGGTACGCCCGGCGGCCCCGGCCCACGCGCATGGTCTCGAAGGCGCGGGCGTAGCTGGTCTCGACCTCCTGGTCGGACTCGGGCTCGGCCCCGGTGTCACCGAGGGACTGCTCCAGCCGTGAGACCGGCACCGCGTAGGCGTCGGGGGTGACGGTGCCCCACCGGACCAGGCGGTAGCCCTCGGGGAGCGCGGGCACGCCGTCGGCCAGCGGGTCGTGGCGGCGCAGATCGAGCCACTGGTGCAGCCCCGACGGGCCGTCCGCCGGAACCCCGCCGAGGGCGGCGACGAACGCCGCGGGGGCGGGGTCGCGCGCCGGGCCGCCCTCCAGCGGTTCGACGGTCATGCCGGCGAGCGTGGTGCGCCCGTGCTCGGCGGCCAGTTCACGTGCCCGGCCGAACAGCGCGCGGCCTGTCCCGCGGCGGCGCAGCTTGGGGTGGACGAGGAGCTGGTCCACCCGGGCCACGGGTGCGCCGTTGGGCAGGGCGAGCCGCAGCGCGCCGACGACCTGCCCGTCGCGCAGGGCGACCCAGTCCTCCAGCGCGGTGGCCGGCGGGGCGAACCGCAGGGAGCCGATCATGTCGACCGGGCAGGGCGGCGCGGACCCGGGGACGTCGTCCGCCGCCTCCGCCATCAACTGGAGCCACTGACCCGCCGTGTCGTCGTCGTCCGCGCTCAGCGGGATGAAGCGGAGCTCCGGTGTGCTGTCGTTCATGGAGTGGTCTCCCGGTCGAGATGGCCCGAAGTGGGGCTGCTGAGGCCCATGGCCTGGATGTCGTACAGACCGAAGGCCGGCTGGACGTAGACGTTCGTGACCCACGGATTGCGGAAGGACAGGGTCTTGTCGTGGACCAGGGGAAGGATCACGGCGTGTTCCATGACCAGTCTCTCGACCACTCGCCACAGGCGGGTGCGTTCCGCCGGATCGGTGGTGTGCAGGCTCCGGTCGATCAGCTCGTTGATCTCCGGGGCGTCCAGCTCGGCGATGTTCCAGTTCCCGCCGTTCCGCTTGATCTGGCGGCCGTCGACGAGCGGGGCGAGGAAGCCGTACTCGGTGGGGAAGTCCGCGCCCCAGTCGGTGACGACGAGCCCGAGATTGTGCTTGCGGATGGTCTCCGGTGAGCCCGCGCCCAGGCTGAAGTAGCTGGCCACGTCCAGTTCCTTGACCGTCAGCCGGATGCCGACCCTGGCCACCGATTCGACGACCGCGTCGGCGACCAGCCGGAACTTCCCGCGCTGGGTGCCGATCACCGCGTCGAAACCGTCCGGCAGACCCGCGGCCGCGAGCTCCGCCCGCGCCTTGTCCAGGTCGCCCCGCAGATCGGGTCCCGCCGGATAGCGGTCCAGGCCCTGGTGGGCGGGGAGCCGCGGCGGGAACAGCGCCGGGGTGAGGTCGCCCCCGGTGACGGGGCCGCCGCGGGCCTCCTGGAGCAGCAGCCGGTCGGCCGCGTAGTGCACCGCGCGGCGCACGTGCACGTTGTCGAACGGCGGGATGTGCGGCTGGAGCGAGACGAAGTGCAGGAAGCTCGTGCGGGGGTTGTCCGTGTGGGTGCGCAGGATCTCGTCCGCCGTGACCCGCTGCTGCGCCGCGTGCTGGAGCCCGCGCCCTTCGAGGTTGATGTCGAAGACCCCGTCGATCAACTGGGCGTCGAGGTCGTCGAGCCCCACCCCGATGGTCAGCTCCACCCGGTCGGGCAGGGCGGGCCGCACCGGGTCGGTGGCCCGGTCCCAGTACGGATTGCGCTCCAGGTACAGATGCGCGCCCGGCCGGTGCTCCGCGATCCGGTACGGGCCGCTGCACCGCGGGTCCTCCCCGTAGCGGGCGCCGGTGTCGGCGTGCTTGGGGACGGGCGACACACAGGGCTGGGCCATCAGGTGGTCGAAGTCGGCGAACGGGCTGCGCAGCCGGAAGACGATGGTGCGCTCGTCGGGCGTCTCCACGGACTCCAGGGGGTCGCTGCTCCGGTACGGCCCCGGGTAGGGCCGCGCCGGGTCGTCCAGGAGCGGGATCAGATACGTCGGGCCGCCCGGCAGCACGTCCTGGGCGAAGATCCGCTGCACGGCGTGGCGCACATCGGCGGAGGTGATCGGGGAGCCGTCGTCGAACCGCAGGTTCTCGCGCAGCCGGTACGTCCACGTCCTGGCCCCGTCGCTCGCCCGCCCGGGGCTCTCGGCCAGGTCCGGGACCGGGACGAGCCCGGCGGGACCGGGGTCCGTGGGGTAGGCCATCAGCGTCCGGTTGAGCATCCGCTGCAACAGCCATACCCATACGTAGTACGTACGGGCGGGGTCGAGGGAGTCCACGTCCGCCGACGAGACCAGGCGCAGCGTTCCGCCGCGCCGGTCCGAGGGGTTCACCATCGCTCCGACGGCGGCGTCCCAGCCGGCGCCGGGAACCGTCGCGGTCGGGTGTGGGGTGAGGGCACTCATCGGGGTGCGGTCCTCCGGTCTCGGTCGGTACGGGGAATGCGCAGCACGTACGAGCGCTCCTCGCTGGCCTCGCAGCCGCGCGCCAGCTTCGCCTCGACGCTGCCGATCCCGGCGTGCAGCACGGAGACACCGGCCTCGGCCGCGGCTTCGAGCACCCGGTAGTACAGGACGTCGTAGTAGAGCGGCAGCTTGCCCTGGGCCTCGTAGTCGAAGCCGGCGCGGTGGCCGAACCAGTGCTCCTTGCCGCGGGCCCTGGAGCGCAGGACCATGCCGAAGCCGATGATGACGCCGTTCTGCCGCGCCACGGAGACCATGACGTCGTCGCCCATCACATCGGCGATCCAGGACAGCAGCCCGGCGGAGTGCTCCGGGCTCGACGGATTGCCGTACTTCTTCAGGAGGTTGGAGTCCAGCTCGCCCAGACGCGGCACCAGCTCCTGCGTCAGCGGTTCGACCGTGACCTCCACCCCGGCCTCGGCCAGGGCCCGGCGCTCCAGGCGCACCCGGCGGCGCCGGTGCTTGCTCATGTCGGCGAGGAACTCGTCCCAGCCGCCGGGCGGGATGGGCAGCCAGGCGTAGTGCGCGGAGGTGTGCGAGCGGTAGCCGCGGCTCTCCAGCAGCTCGACGAGCGAGATGTCGCGGACGTCCACGTGCGGGAAGCAGACCGAGGCGGCCTTGCGCTCCTCGGCGAGTCCTTCCGCGTGATCGAGGAGCGCCGCGAGGTCCTCGGGCCGGGCGCCGGGGGTGGTGAGCATCCGGGTACGGCCCAGGTGCCGGCCCCCGCACACCAGCGAGGGCAGCAGCGACGAGGCGTCGCCGTCCGCCACCTCGGCGAGGATGGCCGCCGCCCCCGGGACCTCCTCGTCGGCGGCCCGGGAGAGCATCGCGTCGGGGCGGGCGAGCAGCCAGGGCACGGAGTCGGTCGCCCAGGCCGCGACGAGCCCGGCCACCGGAGCCCCGTCGCGGTGCTGCACGAGGAAGTCCATCGTGGTGCCGGAGTTGCGCTCCTGCACCGCCAGCCAGCGCGGCGTCTGGAAGAAGTCCTCCACACCCGCGAGGTCGTTCCACCCCATGTCCACGAGCGCGGCGGCATCCGGTGCCGCCCGCACTCCGTCCCGGCTCTGCACGTCGTGCGGGAGGCTCACGCCTGCTCCTCCTCGACGACGAAGTCGAGGTACGAGGCGGCCTGGTCGGCGAGCGCCTGTGCCTGGAGCCGGTCGGGGCCGTTGCAGTAGGTGAAGCCGACGCAGGAGGAGTTGTCCATGCGCTGGAGGAGCTGGTCGCCCTTCTCCACGTGCAGCAGCACCTGGACGCCCGGCACCGCCTCGGCGGCCTCCACCCCGTCGACCCGCTGGAGCGTGCCGCGCTTCGCGGGGTAGATCATGCGGACGGCGGCGCCGCCGGAATGCACGACGGGCTCGATCGCCGGGGTCGCGCCGATGGTCAGCAGCCAGGCGTCCAGGATGGGGCTGCGCCCGGTGACGTCGGTGACCAGCATCGTCATACAGCTGGACGGCGTACGGGGGTTGGCCTCGATGATCCGCCAGCCGGACTCGGTGAGCCGCACCTCGGTGTGGCAGGGCCCGTGCCGGTATCCGATGGCCTCCAGGGTCTGGCGGACGACGGAGTACAGCTCGTCGCGCGACGCGTCGGAGAGCGGTACGGGGAAGGTGTGCCCGCACTCGATGTACGCGGGGTCGCCGAACAGGTCCTTCGACGTGACGCCGAAGACGTGCGTGTAGCCGTCCACCGTCATCGTCTCGACGCTGACCTCGACGCCCTCGACGTACGTCTCCAGCAGGACGTCCCCGGAGCGCTGCTGGCCCCGCAGGCTCTTGCGTATCCCGGAGAGCTCGTTCCACGCCTCGGTCAGCTGCGCCATGTCGTCGACGCGGCGCACCCCGTAACTGATGGCCTCCGCCGGGGGCTTGGCGATCATCGGGAAGCCGAGCTTGCGCGCCGCGGCCTCCAGCTGGTCCTTGTCGCTGACCAGCACGTGGGGGATGTTGAACGGTACGTCGCCGAGCGCGACCCGCAACCGGTCCTTGACGTTGGCGGTCTCCACGGACTCCGGGTCGGGGCCCGGCAGGCCGAGCCGCTGCGCCGCCTGCGCGGCGATCACGGTGTGGTAGTCGGAGAACGAGGTCAGCCCGTCCACCAGGGGCTTGCCGTCCTCGCCGGTGACCGAGGCGAGAATCGCGTCGAGGTCGGTGGTGTCCACGTCGATCACCCGGTCGATGACCTGGGCGAGGGGGTGGGAGTCCCAGTCGTGGCCGTGGGTGTACCAGGAACGGTCACCGGTCAGCAGCCAGACCTCCAGGCCGTGCTCGCGGGCCTGGCGCAGACCGAGGACGAATGGGTGGTTCTGCATGTGCTCGACGATGGCGATCCGCTTGTCCGCGAACTGCGCGTAGTCAGCCAGGGGTGTTGTCATCGAACCGCCTCCATGCGTCGGCCGTCGCTCACAGTGTGGGTATGGGGATCAGTTCAACGGCTCGCCGACGGCAAGGCCATGGAGCGGCAGGTGTGCGCATAGGCCGTCTTCGACGCGCATAGGCGGCGGAGACGATCGATTCTCGGTCAAGTTCCCGGGGAGGGGAGGGGACAAGAGGGAGCGAATCCGGCGGAGAGAACGATGAGGGAATCGCGGTGGCCGGAACCTTTCAGCAATGAGAGGACGTAAAGAGCACCCGCGTATACCGTTCGAGCATGGCTCGACAGAACGATTACTACAGTCCTGCCCCGCACGGAAAGCCGCGATCCACCGGAAGCCGTGTGCTGGTGGCCCTGTTGGTGCTGGCGGTGGTGTCAGGCGTCGGATACTGGGGATACACCTCACTCGCCGGGGACGAGGGCGAGGACGATCCCGAAGTCACCGCGGCCGCGGCCCAGCTGGAGAAGTTCATCGGCGCCTGGGAGACGGGCGACGCGAAGGCGGCCGCTTCGTTCACGGACACCCCGTCGAATGCGGAATCCCTCATCACGTCCGTCACGAAGAATCTGGAACCGTCGAAGACGGAGATCACTCCCGGTGACGGGGAGAAGAAGTCTTCCGGCGCAGTTCAATTCCCGTTCAACGTGGCGATGAAGATTCCGGGCGCCGCGGACTACACGTGGGACTCCCGGGCCGAAGTCCTGAAGAAGGACGGCGCCTGGCTCGTCGAGTTCAGCACCCCCATGATCCACCCGAAGATGGTCGCCGGGCAGACGCTGGCCCTCCAGTCCCAGGAGCGGGCCTCCGTCCTCGACGCGAACGGGGACGAACTCCGGGCCGCGTCCGTGGTCGGGGCGGTCGACCCGAAGACCGGCAAGGGGATCTCGGGGCTTGAGGCCCGTTACGACAAGCAGCTCTCCGGCGGAGCCGGCGGCGGGAAGTCCGTGGTGGTCGTCGACCGCAATTCCGGACAAGTGGTGAAGCGGCTCACGAAGAACTCCGCGGGGAAACGCGAGCCGGTCAGGACGACCATCGACCCGAAGATCCAGGAAGCGGCGGCCGCCGCTCTGGAGGGAGTGTCGAAGAATGCGGCCATCGTCGCGATCGACCCCTCCACGGGGAACATCCTCGCGGCGGCCAACAAACCGGGCGGGCAGAACCGCGCACTGAGCGGCCAGTATCCGCCGGGTTCCACATTCAAAGTCGTTACGGCGGCAGCTCTGCTGAAGCAGGGTATGCGCCCCGATGACGTGGCGGAATGCCCGAAGTTCGCGTATGTGGACGGCCAGCGGTTCGAGAACCAGGACCAGTTCGTCCTGCCCGGGGGATCGACGTTCCGGGACTCCTTCGCCCACTCGTGCAATACCTTCTTCGTCAATTCGGCCGGAAAGCTTTCGGAATCGGCGCTCAACGAAACCTCGCGGGCCTTCGGCATCGGCGGGTCGTGGGATGTCGGAGTCACCACCTACGACGGCAGCGTGCCGGTGGCCAACGGCGTCAACGACAAGGCGGCCTCGACCATCGGTCAGGCCCGGGTGCTGGCCTCGCCGCTGGTGATGGCCTCCCTCGCGGCGACGGTGAAGGCAGGGGAGTTCAAGCAGCCGGTGCTGGTGCCGGCGGCGGTGAAGAAGAAGTTCGAGGCCACCGACCGGCTCGACCCCGGGGTGACGTCGGCGCTGCGCGAGATGATGCGGGCGACCGTCACCCGGGGCGCGGGCAAGGCGCTCCAGGGCATCGGCGGGGAGCCGCACGCCAAGACCGGCACGGCCGAGTTCGGCAACGACACCCCGCTGCGTACCCATGCCTGGATGATCGGCTACCAGGGCGAGGGGAACCTCGCCTGGTCGGTGCTGCTGGAGGACGGCGGCTCGGGCGGTTCGGACGCGGGCCCGATCGCGGCGAAGTTCCTGGGGAACCTGGACTGAGCCGGAACGCTTTCCAGCCGGTCCGGCGATCGAGGACGGAGCGCGCCAGGGTCTGATCCGCCGGACAGGCGCTAGCGCAGCTCGGCGGTGATGTCGAGCGGGACCATGGGCTGCGGGGTCAGCACCCGGCTGGCCGTCGCCGCGCGTCCGGCGGCGGCCTTGTCGAGGGCGGTGACCGCGGTTCTGGTCGGCGCCGTCCACAGGGTGTTCGTGGCGCCGGTCCGCAGGTCCGAGACCATGTCGTCGTGGTGGCTGGGGATGATCAGCGGCGGATCGCCGAGCACGTCGAGCAGCCGGTCGAGGTAGCGGTGCACCCCGGAGTGCGGGGTCATGCTGATCACGGCGACGTCCGGGCGCAGGCCCTCCAGTTCGCGGGCGATGTAGTTGCTGGCGCCGGAGAGCAGCACCGAGGGCCCGCCGTCGAAGGCGACCATGTACATCAGCGTTCCGCCCTCGGGCAGTTCCCCGAGGGTCGTGGGCCGCTTCGCCAGGGGCGCGGTGAGCACGTCGGGGGCGAAGTAGCCGAGATCCGCGCCCTGGCTGTGCAGGCTGGGGATCACCTGGACGGTGTAGCCGTCGAACTGGAGGTATTCGCCGCCCCGTACGGGGATCATGTCGGCGACCCGCTCCGCGGGCGTACCGAGCGCGGTGAGCAGATGCCGCGAGGTCAGGTCGCACAAGGTGCGGATGCGGTGCCGCCGCCACTGCGGGAGGGCCAGCAGCTCCGGTACGTCGGCGATGTGGTCGAAGTGCCCGTGGCTGACGAGGACGAGCTCGGGAGGCCCCACGAGCTGTTCGCCCGCCACCCGGGCCACCGCTGCCCGGTCCACGCGCAGGGGGAGCCGCGGGTCGAGTGCGCCGTCGTCGCCCTGGTACGGCATACGGCTCAGATACGGGTCGAAGAGCAGGCTGCGGCCACCGAAGGCGAGCTCCCAGCCGGCCACCCCGAGCCAGCGCATGCTCAGCCGCGTCGAGACGAGGTCGCGTTCCGGCCGCCGTGGTGCCGACGAGGGGCGGAGCGGGGCGGCCCCGGCCGTCAGTAGACCGGCGCTGCCGACCGCCAGCATCCTCTGGAGCACCGATCGCCGCATCCGCAGCATGCGCAAAACCTCCGTTTGTCACCAAGTGTGATCAGGAGGGTACAGACGGTATGGGGCGAGTCAGTGGCTTTCGGCCATGGGCGGCGTCCGTGTCCGGCAGCACGGCGCCCCGCGGCCCGGTGGGGGCCGCGGGGCGCCATGGGCCCGGAGGGTGCGCGGATCAGGTCGTGTACTCCGAGTTGAGCCGCACGTATCCGGGGGTGAGGTCGCATCCGTAGACGGTGAACTCGCCCTGGCCGATGCCCAGTCCGATGCTGATCAGGACTTCGTCACCGCGCAGGTGATCGGCGATCTGCTTGCGCACCAGGGTGTCGTCCTCCGCGCTGCCCGCCGGGTAGACGTCCGTGCCGCCGAACCCGATGGAGACCTTCTCGGGGACGATGTCGGTGTCGTCCTGGCACTTGCCGATGGCCATGGCCACGCGGCCCCAGTTGGGGTCGCTGCCGTGCACGGCCGTCTTGACGAGCGGGGAGTTGACCACGGTCTTGCCCACCCGCTTGGCCTGCGCGGTGTCCCGTGCGCCGGTGACCCGGATCTCGATGAGCTTGCCCGCGCCCTCGCCGTCCTTGGCGATCATCCGGACCAGCTTCAGCGCCACCTCGTGCAGCGCCACCTCGAACTCGGCCGCGTCCACGGGGCCCGCGAGGCCGTTGGCGAACACGGCTGCCGTGTCACTGGTGGAGGTGTCGGTGTCGATGGACACCGCGTTGAAGGTGACGTCCATGACCCGGCGGAAGACCCGGTCCAGCACCGGCTGCGGCAGCTCGGCGTCGGTGGCGAAGAACGTGAGCAGCGTGGCCATGTCCGGCTCCAGCATCCCCACCCCCTTCGCGATCCCGGTGATGGTCGCGTCGCCGCAGCGCGCCGTGGCGATCTTGGAGTGGGTGTCCGTCGTCATGATGGCCTCGGCGGCCCGCTCCAGGCCGCGGTCCTCCGGCGGCCAGCTCAGCGCGTCGAGGTGTACGCGGATGTCGTCCATCGGGTACTGCTTGCCGATGACGCCGGTCGAGGCGATCAGCAGCTCGTCCTCCGGCAGTCCGGCGATCTCGGCCGTCCTGCGGCGCACCTCCCGCGCGTTGCGGTCCCCTTCGGTGCCGGTGGCCACGTTGGCGTTACGGGCCAGCACGACCACGCCGCGTGCCGCCCCGAGCCTGGTCTCGTCCCGGCACAGGACCACACTGGGCCCGGCGAAGCGCGACTTGGTGAACACCGCCGCCGAGACGGTGGGCACGGTGGAGAGCAGGACGGTGAAGTCATCGCGGCCGTCGTCGGCGAGGCCGGCCGGAGCCGTGTGGACCAGAAAGCCCTGGGGTGTGGTCACTGCTGATGTCCCTTTTCTGTTCATGAGTTGGCGTACGCGCTCATGGCCGGCCCGGCGGTCGCCCGCTGTTCCGGAGCCACCACTCAGTCAAGCCCGTTCCCTCACATCTTCTATGCGGACAGGGCCGAACGCAGGGGTAACGCCGAGGCCCTCCGGGTCCTGGAGAAGGCGGAGGTGCTCGTCAGAAAGAACTCGTCCTGGTGCAGCACGGACTGGAGCGCGTCCTTGAGCTTGACGCCCGGGCTGATGCCGATCTGCTCGCGCAGCATCTCCTTGGCCCGGTGGAAGACCTGGATGGCGTCCGCGGGGCGGCCCGCCCCGTAGTACGCCTTCATCAGCCAGACGTAGAGGTCCTCGCGCAGCGGGTCCTGGTCCAGGAGCTCCGTCAGCTGGCCGATGGCCTCCTCGTACCGCTCCGTCTCGATGTCGATCTGCGTGCGCAGTTCGACCGCGGCGGCGCGCTCCCGGTCGAGGCCTTCGGCCTGGAGGCGGAGCCGGCCGGAGGCGATATCGGCGAGGGCGGTGCCCTTCCACATCGAGAGACTGGCGTCGAGCTTCACGACCGCGGCGTCGTACTCGCCGCGTGCGCACAGGGCGCGGACGTCCCGGAGCGCGTCCCGGAAGAGGAACAGGTCGATGCGTTCTACGGGGACGTGCAGTTGGTAGCCGAGGTGATTGGAGGTGAGGACGTCCTTCGGCAGGCCCGCTTCACGCAGAGCCGCCCGTATCTTCCATGCCGAGGTCTGGAGCTGTCCCGACACGGTGCGGGGCGGCTCGCTGTCCCAGGAGTCCTGGATGATCGCTTCCTTGGTGACGAACTGTCCGGGCCTGAGGGCGAGCGACGTCAGGAATCTGAGCTGCCGTTGCCCCTGGATCAGGATGGGTACGCTTGCGTTCAGCAAGGTCACTGGACCGAGGAGCTGGACCGTCAATCGCTGCACGGCACTCATGAAGCTTCCCCCTTCGCGATGATCGTTCGACTGTGTATCGACTGACGTAGAAGTTAATGTGTCCCTGTCCAACGTGAGTTGACGATCAAGCGGCGATGCTACCCGCGTGGATTGAGGTCGTCAACGAGAGTGGATAGACCCCGGCGTCGACGTCAACATGAGTCGAGAGTACGGTGATCCGCACGAAAGGCGGTGCAACTTTGAACAGCACAGACGGACCGGAGAACGCTCTGGCCGAAAAGCTGGACCACCTGTTCACGAACGTGGTTCCCGCCGGACGGCTCCCGTACAGCTCCGAGGAGGTGGCGCGCGCCATCACCGCCGATGGCACGCCGATCTCGGGCAGCTACATCTGGCTGCTGCGCAAGGGGCAGCGTGACAACCCCACGCTGCGCCACCTCGAAGGACTGGCCAAGTT
This sequence comes from Streptomyces sp. NPDC045968, assembly GCF_056430475.1. Classification (NCBI taxonomy): domain Bacteria; kingdom Bacillati; phylum Actinomycetota; class Actinomycetes; order Kitasatosporales; family Streptomycetaceae; genus Streptomyces; species Streptomyces sp. NPDC045968. Next base: position 167,322 of record NZ_JBWKLF010000009.1, read on the forward strand.
CTTCGGGGTGCCGCCGGCCTACTTCTTCGACGACCAGGTGACCGCGGCCGTGGACACCGACCTGGAGCTGCTCACGGCCCTGCGGGACGCGCAGGTGCAGAAGGTGGCCCTGCGGACGGCCGGACTGTCGGTCAAGAGCCTCAAGTCGATCGCCGAAGTCATCGAGCGCGTACGGGAGTTGGAGGGTCTGTCGGAAGAACAGACCCCGAACGGCGCTTAGCTTCCTGGTTTACCGCGGGCAAATCGAAATTGGTCAAACCCCGCCGAGCGGCGGAAAGGGGAATCCCCGCCGTGGACAATGCGGCCCCCGGTGGAGGGGTCCCATTGCCGTGGCCGGAAGTTGCCCTAGACCACCCGTGGGCACACGTGTTTGGATCTTTACGGAGCGTGGGCGGATCCCGCCGCCTGAGCGTTCCGCGTCGGCATTGATCGACCCCAGGGGGGCTGGAGGTCACGTGGAACTTCGGCATGCGTGTGCGAGGGAATCGTGTACGACGGAATCTCGGCGATCCCGGATTCCCGTCCCGATCTCCGGTGGCACCGCGAGACCACGAGTTGTCCGCACGGACGGGTCGAGGTGATCTCCGTGCGCTGGCCGGTTCTGTTCAGGCGGCGAGGGAAGAACAGCCGCGACGACCGCTGCGAGCGGCGGGTGCGGGCCCTGGGTCTCCCCGTCGACACTACGCTGACGATCGAACAGCTCTGCGAGCATGTCGGCCGCATGCGCGGCCGCCCGGTGCAGTTGCTCTCCCTGACGCTGCCTCTGGGGAGCCCCCACGGACTGTGGGTGTCCACGGAGAGCCGTGAGTACGTCGTCGTCGAGGAGCGGCTCGCTCCCGTGCACCAGCGTCAGGTCATCCTTCACGAGATCGGTCACATCGTCTGTGACCATGCCGCCTCGCCCGCGCTGGCGGCCGAGGACGCCGGAATGCTGCTGCCCTCACTCAACCCCGACCTGGTGCGACGCGTGCTGGGGCGGGAACACGGGCAGTCCGAGGCGGAGATCGAGGCGGAGCTGGTCGGCTCGCTCATCGGCCGCCGGATCGGCGCCTGGACCGTCAGTCCGGTGTGGCCGGTGGCGCCGGAGGCCCGGAGACTCGCCGCGCGCCTGGCCGAACTGGAACCCCCGGCCGTGCCGGGCCGGGGATGAGCGCCTGGCCGAATCTGGTCTGCGCCGCGCTCGCCCTCGTCGCCTTCGTCGAGAAGGTCCGGGTCCTGCGGGCCGGCTACTCGGCGATCCGGCTCGCCCTGGCGGAGAGCTACTTCCTGCTCTGTGTGGTCGGTCTGGTCTCGGTTCCCGCCGTCTGGTCGGAGACGAGCCGCGTGCTCGGCACCGAGAACTTCTCCGGGCTCCTCACCCAGACCTGCGTCATTCTGGTGACGGTGTGTCAGCAGCTCGTGCTGATGCGGCTTTCCCACGAGAGGGTCACGGCATACCGAAAGGCCATTTTCCCGCTTATCGGTCTGGGTGTGACGCTGACGGGCATGACGACCCTGTTCTTCGCCGTTCCCATACGGCAGGCGGCGCCCACCGACTTCAGTGCGCAGGCCGCGGCGCAGAACCCGGTGTATCTGGCTTTCTACCTCATCGCCTTCACGGTGGGGCAGATCAGTATCGGTATCACCTGTCGGCGTCATGCGCATATTCCACAATCGGTTTGGCTCCGGCGGGGTTTGGGCCTTATCGCGCTGACCTTGCCTCTCAGCCTCATATATGCCGCCTGCCGCGCCATGGGCATATTCGCCGAGCATATGGGCGTTCCGGAGGGGCCGTGGGAGCCGATGGCGCAGCTCTCGCTGGCCCTGGTCGGCGTCATGCAGGCCGTGGGCTGGGCGCTGCCGGACATCGGCAAGCGCGTCACCGCCGTACGGCAGTGGGCCGAACACCTGCGCGCCTTCCGTGCCTTGGAGCCGCTGCACCGGGCGGTGACGGCGCGCACGCCCGAGCTGGTCATCCCCATGAAGGGCGCCGCCGGTCTGAACGCGCGGCTGTACCGGGTGATGATCGAGATCCGGGACGCCCAGTGGGCGCTGCGGCCCTGGATGGACCCGGCGCTCGCCGACGCCCTCCGGCGCCGGGGCGTGGACGCCGGGCTGGTGGGCGAGGAGCTGGCCGCGGCGGTCGAGGCGGCTCAGATGCGGGCGGCGATCAAGGCGAAGGACCTCGACGACCTGCCCCCGGAGCCGGTGGAGACCCCGCTGTCGGCGGAACCGGGCGACCTGGCGGCCGAGCTGGTGTTCCAGCGCAGACTGGCCCGGTACTTCGCGTCCCCCCTGGCCGGCGTGGGGCGCCTTGACGGCGCGCGGGTGCGGGCATAGCGTCGCCATGGCTACTGAGCAAGCGCTTAGGAAGGTCGCTCGTGCCGCACACCGAATCGCCCGCAACCGCTCCCGACCCGGCCGCCACGGCCCGTATCGAGGCCGGCCTGACCGCGCCCGGCGCACCCTTCGCCGTCGTGCGCGGGGAGCAGGGAACGCTCGTGTACGAGGGCGGGCCCCGCACCCTCCGCGAGTTCGTGGAGACCACCTGGGCCCTCGGCGACCGGCCGTTCCTGATCGCCGGGGAGCGCGTTTACTCGTACGCGGAGTTCTTCGCCGCCGCCTCGTCCCTGGCCCGGCGCCTGACCGGCACGTACGGTCTGCGGCCGGGGGACCGGGCCGTCGTCGCGATGCGCAACCATCCCGAATGGCAGATCGCGTTCTGGGCGACGCAGCTGGCGGGCCTCGTCGCCGTCCCCCTGAACGCATGGTGGACCGAGGAGGAGTTCACGTACGCCCTGGACGACTGCGCCCCGCGGGTGCTGCTCGTCGACGGGGAGCGGCTGCCCAAGGTGGCGGCCTGGCGCGAGCGCGCGGGGGCCCGTGCGGTCGTCTTCCACCCGGCGGACCGCGATGCCCCCGCGGTGGACGGGATCGAGCGGTACGAGGACCTGCCCGCCCCGGACCCGATGGCCGCACCGCCCGAGGTGGAGGTCCGGCCCGAGGACGACGCGACGATCATCTACACCTCAGGCACCACCGGACGGCCCAAGGGCGCCGTGGCCACCCAGCTCGCCCAGATCGGCGCGGCCGTCAACCCGCGCTTCCACGCGGCGGTCTCCGCGCTGGGCCGGGGTGCCGTTCCGGGCCAGGGGCCCGCGCCCGTCCAGCTGATGACGTTCCCGTTCTTCCATGTCGCCGCCTTCACCAGCTTCTACGCGACCATGGCCGCGGGCGGCACCATCGTCCTGATGCGCAAGTGGGACGCCGGTGAGGCGCTGCGGCTGATCGGCCGCCACGGGGTCACGCACTACGCGGGCGTCCCGGCCACCGCCCTCCAGCTCCTCGACGCCGCCGAGGAGGCGGGCGACGGCCTGGAGAGCCTGCTGATGCTGAACACCGGTGGCGCGGCCGCCCCGCCCGACCTGGTGGCCCGGCTCACCGCACGGCACGGGGAGCGGATCGAACCCCGTAACGGCTACGGGCTGACCGAGACCAGCGGCGGGGTGACGGCCAACTTCGGCGCCGACTACCGGAACCACCCCGGCAGCGTCGGCCGCCCGACACCCGTCACCGAGGTCAGGATCGCCGGCCCGGCGGGCGAGGCGCTCGCGGACGGCGAGGTCGGTGAGCTGTGGCTGCGCGGCCAGTCGCTGGTCCGGGGCTACTGGCGGGACGAGGCGGCCACCGCAGCCGCGTTCACCGACGGCTGGTTCCGCACGGGGGATCTCGCGGTGGTGCGCGAGGGCCGCGTCAGCGTCGTCGACCGGATCAAGGACATGGTGATCCGCGGCGGCGAGAACGTGTACTGCGTCGAGGTCGAGGCCGCGCTGCACGACCACCCCGAGGTCGAGGACGCGGCCGTGCTCGGCGTCCCGCATCCGGTGCTGGGGGAGGAGGTCGCGGCCGTCGTCCGGCTGCGCCCCGGCGCCTCGGTCACGGTCGAGGAGCTCCGGGCGCACGTGGGCCGTGGTCTCGCCGCGTTCAAGGTCCCCGCCCATGTGCTGGTGAGCGAGGAGCCGCTGCCGCGCAACGCGACCGGGAAGATCCTCAAGCGTGAGCTGCGCGGCCCGGTCCGGGCCCATGTGGCGAGGGACTGACCACCGGCGGTCTCAGGGACGGGTGATCCGCACCCGGTAGCTGTCGTCCGTGCCCTTGGAGAGTACGGACACACGTATGCCGTTGGCCCGGTCGGTGAACGTCTCGCCAGGCCGGAACGGGGCGTCGGAGAGCTCGGCGTGCACATTGGGCTCCCGGGTGCAGCCGCCGCTGTCCTGGGTGCTGTCGGCGACGGACACCGGTCCCTGCCCGGTGTCCACGTCGGAGCTGACCTTGTAGATCAGCACCCCGGGCCGGCAGACCGCCGCGTCGTTGCCGTCCGCCGTCCGTACCTCCACCGCGTATCCGGACTCGGCGCTCAGGGGTATGAAGGCGACTTTGGTGCCGCCCGCGTCGGCCAGCGGGCCGAGGGTGTGTTCGCTCGTGCCGGCCTGGGCCGCGCAGTCGATCTGCTCGTTGTCGAGCCAGCCGAGCTTCCACTTGTGCCAGCCGAGGAAGTCGTTGTTGGCCCCCCAGTCCTCGGACATGATGTCCCAGTGCCCGACCGAGCCGCCGCCCTCCATGGTGTAGAGGTCGGGCAGGCCGAAGACATGGCCGTTCTCGTGCGGCAGGACGCGGTAGCCGGTCTCGTCGTACGAGCCCGAGCCGTCGTCCTGGCGGCTGTAGACGAACGAGGTGTTGGCGAGCGGGACGCCGTCCGCGTACGGGGCGTCCTCGTTGGCGGAGAAGGTCACCGACAGCACGGTGTCCAGCGCCGAGGGACCGGCATTGGGGGTGACCAGCACGTTGACCAGGTCGTACGCGGAGAAGTCGACCTTGGGGTCGGCCGTGGCCACGAGGTCCTTCACGAGGTCGCGGTAGCCCGGCTCGTAGGGCGAGCCGCGCTCGATCCCGTACTCGGCGAACGGCAGCGGCATCCGCAGCCAGTCCTTCACCGGTGCCTCGGGCAGATAGGTGAGCCGCCCGTAGGAGCTGGTGCGGAACCACTCGGAGGTCTGCGGGAAGAACTCCGCGAGGCGTTCCTCCGCCGTCCCCGAACCCGGGGCGTCCGAGAAGTCGATCATGAGGTTGAGGGCCTTGATCCGGCCCGTCGAGCGCGCGTAGCCGGCTGCGGTCGGCATGCCCTCGGACATCTGTACGCCCATGGCCGCGGATATCCGGCACGAGCCGAGCGGGGAGTCCTCGGCTGCGGCGGACGGGCCCGCGGAGGCGCGGCTCGGGGTGGGCAGGTTGCTGCTGGCCGTGGCCATCGCCGCCACGACCAGGGCCGTGGCACCGGCGAGTGCGACCGGGTGACGGTGTCTGCGTATCCGGTGGCGGGGCTGCTGCATAGAGGCGCCTTCGGGGTCCGCGGCAGTCGGCCGGCTCTGACTGCGCTCTGGCGATCAGCCTGTGCCGGGCGCTCCGGGGCCGCTCGCTGACTGCGCCGATCGGAGGATTCCCTCCCTTTCGACATGTGACCCAGGTCACATCTTAAGGTGAAATACCGGGGACTCCTTCCCCGTTTGAACCTGTGTCCCCGCTAAACGGGGAAGCGGTCCCCGCTTAGGCCGGGGGAGCGCCACACACCGAGAGGGAAGGGCTGCCGTCGTGAAGACCGATACCGAGACCTGCGTCGTGCGGCGCCGTGCGTCCCGTCCGCGGGCCGACGCGCTGCGCAACCGGGAGCGGATCGTGACGGCCGCCCGCGAGATGTTCGTCGAGTTCGGGCCGGACGTGCCCCTCGACGAGGTCGCGCGCCGGGCGGGCGTCGGCAACGCCACGCTCTACCGGAACTTCCCCGACCGGGACGCCCTCACTCACGAGGTCGTCCTCTCGGTCACCTCCCGCACCACCGACCGGGCCGAGGAGGCCGTCGCGGCGGAGTCCGACCCGTTCGCCGCGCTCAGCCGCTTCGTGCACGCCGCCGCCGACGAGCGGATCGGCGCCCTGTGCCCGATGCTCTCCGGCAGCTTCGACAAGAACCACCCCGAACTGCTCGCCGAGCGCCGTCGCCTCGAAGAGGCCGTCGAAGGACTCGTCGAGCGCGCCATGACCGCCGGGCGCCTGCGCACCGACATCGCCGTCGGTGACGTACTGGTCGCCCTCTCCCAGCTCACCCGGCCGCTGCCCGGCACCGCCTGCCTGGACATCGACCGGTTCACCCACCGCCATCTGCAGCTGTTCCTGGACGGACTGGAGAATCCGGCCCGGTCCGTACTGCCCGGATCGGCGGCGACCCTGGAGGACCTGCGGCGCGGGCACTGACGCCCGCGACGACCATCACCTGAACCACCCGGTGCGACGCACCGCCGAAGCCAGACTTCCGGACCGGGCCCGAGACGCCGGGCCCGGGCCGAGCACGCCCGTTTTCGCCGACATCACGACTCTCGCGCCCCGACGCGCCCTTAGGTGGCTACTCCCATGTCAAAAACAGCCGACGTACGGCTCCCCGATCCCAGGCGCTGGAAAGCGCTGACCTTCATCGCACTCGCCCAGCTGATGGTCGTGCTCGACGCGACGATCGTGAACATCGCGCTGCCGTGGGCCCAGACGGACCTGGGCATCTCCGAGGGCAACAGACAGTGGGTCATCACCGCGTACGCGCTCGCGTTCGGCGGGCTGCTGCTCTTCGGCGGACGCATAGCCGACCTCTGGGGCCGTAAGCGCACCTTCGTGGTCGGCCTGCTGGGCTTCGCCGCGGCCTCCGCCCTCGGCGGCGCGGCCCAGGGCGAAGCGATGATGTTCGGCTCCCGTGCGTTGCAGGGTGTCTTCGGCGCACTGCTCGCCCCGGCCGCGCTCTCGCTCCTCGCGGTGATGTTCACCGATGCCAAGGAGCGCGCCAAGGCGTTCGGCATCTACGGCGCGATCGCCGGTGGCGGTGGCGCGGTAGGCCTGATCCTGGGCGGCTTCCTCACCGAGTACCTGAACTGGCGCTGGACGTTCTTCGTCAACATCCCGTTCGCCATCATCGCCGCCGCGGGCGCGTACTTCGTCATCCGTGAGCCGGCCGGCGGCCGCAACCGCTCGCCGCTCGACATCCCCGGCGTCATCCTGTCCACGCTGGGCCTGGTCGCGCTGGTGTACGGCTTCACCCGCGCCGAGTCGGCCGGCTGGTCGGACACGCTGACCATCTCCATGTTCGTCGCCGCCGGTGTGCTGCTCCTGGCCTTCGTCGCGACCGAGTCCCGGGTGAAGTCGCCGCTGCTGCCGATGCGCGTGGTGACCGACCGCAACCGCGGCGGGGTCTACCTCTCGCTGGGTCTCGCCGTCATCGCGATGTTCGGGCTCTTCCTGTTCCTCACGTTCTACCTGCAGGTCGTCCGGGACTACTCGCCGGTCATGACCGGCTTCGCCTTCATGCCGATGATCGTGGGCATGATCACCGGTTCCACCCAGATCGGCGCCCGTCTCATGACCCGGGTGCCGCCGCGTCTGCTGATGGGCCCCGGTTTCCTGGTCGCCGCGATCGGCATGCTGCTGCTGACCCAGCTGGAGGTCGACTCCTCGTACGCGAGCGTCGTCCTGCCGGGACAGCTGCTGCTCGGCCTGGGTATGGGTACGGCGTTCATGCCGGCGATGTCCCTGGCCACGCACGGCATCGAGCCGCGTGACGCGGGTGTGGCCTCGGCGATGGTCAACACCTCGCAGCAGGTCGGCGGCGCCATCGGCACCGCGCTCCTGAACACCATCGCGGCCGGCGCCACCACGGCGTACGTCGCGGACCACGCCGCGAGCGCCACGGACCCCCAGCTGCTGAAGTTCCAGGCCATGGTCGCCGGCTTCACCAGCGCGATCTGGTGGGCGGTCGGCATCCTTCTCGCCGCCTCGGCACTCGCGGTGTGGCTGATCAACACCGGACGCCCGGGCACCGGAACGGACGGTTCGGTCACCGGGTCCGCCGACGGGGCCGTGGACGACATCAAGATCCCGGTCGTCGCACACTGACGCGGGCGGCGCGCCCGACGTGATGCGCGACATCCGCCCCGGCTCCGTTCATCGGAGCCGGGGCGGACGTGTATCCGGACGGGTGGCCGGCGGGGCCGGTCCGCTCAGCGGAGCCAGGGCAGGTCGGCGCCCGTGCCCTCCGGTTCCAGGCCGGCGGCCATCACCCGCATGATCTCGCCGAGCCCGCGCACCTGCTCGGGCGTGAGCCGGTCGAACATCGCCTGGCGTACGGCGGCGACATGACCCGGGGCGGAACGCCGGAGCATCTCGAAGCCCTCCTCCGTGAGCACCGCGTTCTGGCCGCGCTTGTCGGAGGGACAGTCCTCGCGCCGCACCCAGCCGTTCTTCTCCAGCCGGGCGATGGCGTGGGAGAGCCGGGACCGGGTGATCTTCGCGTCCTTGGCCAGCTCGGTCATCCGCATCTGCCGGCGGGGTGCCTGGGAGAGATGGACGAGCAGGCCGTAATAGATGTGCGGCATCCCGGCATCGCGCTGCAACTGGCGGTCGAGGTGGTCCTCCAGGAGCGTGGTGGCGTGGAGGTAGGCGCGCCAGACGCTCTGTTCTTCGTCGGTGAGCCAGCGCGGCCCGCCGGTGGTTGCCGTGGTCATGGAGTCCACTCTACGACCCTTTCTTGAAAGTTGAACTAGATAGAGCTAAGGTCTCTGGTACTTGGAACTTGAAGTTTCAATGAAGCGAGGGAGCGTCATGACTGTCACCGCGGAGCGCATGCCCGCCCTCTACCTCTCCCACGGGGCGCCCCCGCTCGCCGACGACCCGGTCTGGCCCGGTGAGCTGGCGGCCTGGTCCGCCACGCTGCCCCGCCCCACCGCGATCCTGATGGTCTCCGCTCACTGGGAAGAAGCACCGCTCGCCCTCGGGGCCACCGAGTCCGTGCCCCTCGTCCACGACTTCTGGGGCTTCCCCGAGCACTACTACCAGGTGCGGTACGCGGCTCCCGGCGCCCCGAAGCTCGCCGAGAGCGTCCGTAAGCTGCTGCGCGCCGCCGGTACGCCGGTCCAGGACATCCCGGACCGGGGGCTCGACCACGGTGCGTACGTGCCGCTGGTGGAGATGTTCCCGGACGCCGGCATTCCCGTACTCCAGATCTCCATGCCCACCCTCGATCCGCAGAAGCTGATGGACATCGGGCGCAGGCTCTCCCCGCTGCGGGACGAGGGAGTGCTGATCGTCGGCAGCGGCTTCTTCACCCACAACCTGGCCGCGCTGCGCCACCAGGGCGGCGGCACGCCCGGCTGGTCGGCGGAGTTCGACGACTGGGGGAACAGGGCGCTCCTGGCGCAGGACGTCGACGCCCTGCTGGACTTCGAACGCAAGTCTCCGGCGGGCCGGCTCGCCCACCCGCGTACGGAGCACTTCGCACCGCTGTTCGTGACGCTCGGCGCCGCGGAGCATGAACTCCACCAGGGGCGGAGCGTCATCGACGGCTTCTGGATGGGACTGGCCAAGCGCTCGGTGCAGTTCGGCTGAGCGCCTCCGAGGGGCCGGGGGTCCCTGAGTCCGGCGGGGCTCAGGACTCCCGGCCCAGTCTCTTCTCGTACCAGGCCACGTCCCAGTAGCGGCCGAACTTCCGGCCCACCTCCGAGAACGTGCCGATGTGGTGGAAGCCGAACGCGTCGTGGAGCCGGACGGACGGTTCGTTCGGCTGGGCGATCCCCGCGTAGGCGCGGTGGACGTCCTCGTCGGCCAGAGCCTCGAACAGGGCCTTGTACAGCAAGGTGCCCAGCCCGCGCCCCCTCGTGTCCGGTGCGCAGTAGACGCTCACCTCGACGGACGTGCCGTACGCGGCCTTGGGCCGGAACGGGCTGCTGGTCGCGTATCCCAGGATCCGCGGCGCCTCTGCGGCGTCCTGGGCAACCAGGAGGCGGTGAGGGCCGTCTTCAGGGTGGGAGCGCAACCACGGGAGGCGCTGCTCGGGAGTGAAGGTGACCGTGTCGAATGTGAGGGCGGTCTCACGGACGTAATGGTTGTAGATGTCGGTGAGCGCCACCACATCCCCCGCCACGCCGGGCCTGACCTGCACTTCTGTGGGTATGTGCACCATGTGTCCTCCCGCTGGGGCCGACAGGGTACTGCATGATCGCGAAAGTGAATGCGACGCAGGGGAATTCTGTCCGGATTCCAGTCGTTGTTTCCATCGGATGCAGGGCACCCGAAAGGGTGTCGCGACCTACTCAGCAAGGGAGCACGCATGGCAACCCGTGCCGTCGCCCGTCGTTCGTCCACCACCGGTGGGACAAGCCGGGCGAGCAGTGTTCGCGCCGTGGGCGGGGAAATCGCCGATCGCGACCTGGTCGGCATGTACCTGGAAGAGATCGCTCGTACGCCGCTGCTCGACGCCGCCAAGGAAGTCGAGCTGTCGCAGATCCTCGAGGCGGGCGTCTACGCCCAGCAGATCCTCGACGGCGAGGTGGAGAGCGAAGCCGGCGGGGCGAAGCGTGAGGAACTGGAGGCGCTCGTCGCCGAAGGGGAGCGCGCGAAGGACGTATTCATCCGGTCCAACCTCCGGCTGGTCGTCGCCGTGGCCCGACGCTACCCACGAGCGGGTCTGCCCCTGCTCGACCTGATCCAGGAAGGCAACGCCGGACTGGTCCGCGCGGTCGAGAAGTTCGACTACGCCAAGGGATTCAAGTTCTCCACGTATGCGACGTGGTGGATTCGCCAGGCCATCACCCGCTCCATAGCCGACCAGTCCCGCACGATCCGGCTCCCCGTCCACCTGGTGGAGGAGCTCGGCCGTATCCGCCGGGTGCAGCGCGAGTTCAACCGCGAGCACGGGCGCGACCCGGAGCACGCGGAGATCGCCGCCGAGCTGGACACGACCACGGAGCGGGTGGGGAACGTCCTGGACTGGGCCCGTGACCCGGTCAGCCTCAACATGTCCGTGGACGACGACGGCGACACCCAGTTCGGTGACCTCCTGGAGGACACCTCCGCGGTCTCGCCCGAGACCTCCGTGATGACGCTGCTGCGCAGCGAGGAGCTGGAAGACCTCATAGGCAAGCTCGACAACAGGACCGCCTCGATCATCCGTATGAGGTACGGCATCGAGGACGGCCGTGAGCGGACCCTCACCGAAGTCGGCAAGCAGCACGGTCTCACCCGTGAGCGGATCCGCCAGATCGAGAAGCACGCACTGCTCGAATTGAAGCGAATGGCTCACGACACGGGCTTTGACGCTGCGGCGTGAGCCAATAACCCGTAACCTCACAATCAAGCCGGTTCACACCGGCACCCTGAGCTGAGTCCCGGCGCCCACCCCCCCCCGGCGCCGGGGCTCATTCATGTCCCGGCCCGTTTCCTCCGGGACCGGAGCCCGGCTCAGCGCGCCGAGGACGCCCGGGTCAGACGGGCCCCCAGGTCACTCAGGTACTCCACCAGCTGCGGCGGACCGTGCGCCGTGAACTCGCAGTCGACGAGCGCCAGCCTCAGCGCCACCCACTCCAGGGAATCCGTCGAGACCGCCCGCAGCCGGCAGCCGTCCTCCCCGGCGGGCTCCGGCGCGCCAAGCGCCGATGGCAGCCGCGCCGCCACGAAGTCCGCCGGGGCCCGGAAGCTGACATCGATCCGCAGCTCCGCCTGCATCCGGGACATCGACCGGGCGAAGAACTGGGCGGCGTCCCCGTCCTCACCCGGCAGCTCGCGCGGCGTGAAGCGGGCCCCGGTCGCCACCGGCTCACTGACCCGGTCCACCCGGAACGTACGCCAGTCCTCGCGCTCCAGGTCGTAGGCGACGAGATACCAGCGGTGCCCCGTGCTCACCAGCCGCACCGGTTCGACCAGCCGCCTGGTCTCGGCGCCGTCGCCCGCGCGGTACGCGAACCGCAGCCGCTCCCGCCCGGTGACCGTGGACGCCATCACCGTCAGCGTGCGCGGATCGATCGTGGCTCCGTCGCCCCGGGTGAGCGGCAGAGTCGCGTTCTGCAGGGACGAGACGCGGTGGCGCAGCCGCGAGGGCAGCACCTGCTCCAGCTTGGCCAGGGCCCGTACGGACGCCTCGTCGACGCCCTCGATGGCGTGCCCGGCCCCCGCCCGCAGCCCGACCGCGATGGCCACCGCCTCCTCGTCGTCGAGCACCAGCGGCGGCATGGCCGCGCCCGCGACCAGGCGGTAGCCGCCGACCGAGCCGCGCGTCGCCTCCACCGGATAGCCGAGGTCCCGGAGCCGGTCGATGTCGCGGCGGATGGTGCGCGGGCTGACATCGAGCCGGTCGGCCAGTTCACTGCCCGGCCACTCGCGTGGTGTCTGGAGGAGCGACAGCAGATTCAGCAGTCGTGCCGGGGTATCCGTCATGCCTTCAGGATGCCCGTCCATCAGGTCACGAACTGTCCTAATGAACCTCTAGCTTCTTCCCATGACTTCTTCCGAACCGCTGCCGTCCACGACGGCCGCCCGCACGGCGACCGAGGGCTCCGCGGCCCCGGCGGCCCCGGCCGACCGGCGCCGCTGGTACGCGCTCGCCATCGTGATGACCGCGGCCTTCATGGACCTGGTCGACGTCACGATCGTCAACATCGCCATCCCGAGCATCAAGCGGGACACCGGCGCCTCGTTCAGCTCGATCCAGTGGATCACCGCGGGGTACGCGCTCGCCTTCGCGGCCGGGCTGATCACGGGCGGCCGGCTCGGTGACATCTACGGCCGCAAGCGGCTCTTCCTCATCGGCATAGGCGGCTTCACCCTCTCGTCCGCCCTCTGCGGCTTCGCGGCCGATCCGGAGATGCTGGTCGCCTCCCGCATCCTCCAGGGCGCCATGGCGGCGCTGATGGTTCCGCAGGTGCTGTCGATCGTGCACGCCACCTTCCCGGCGCACGAACGCGGGAAGGTCTTCGGTCTCTTCGGCGCGATCGTCGGGCTCGGCGCGGTCTCCGGACCGCTGCTGGGCGCGCTGCTCACCGGCTGGAACCTCTTCGGTCTCGAATGGCGCCCGATCTTCCTGATCAACCTGCCGGTCGGCATCGCGGGTCTGATCCTGGGCAGCAAGTTCATCCGCGAGTCGAAGGCGCCCAAGGCGCTCCGCCTCGACCTGGTCGGGGTGGTCCTGGTGACGCTCGGCCTGCTGATGCTGATCTTCCCGCTGACCCGGGGACACGAACTGGGCTGGCCGGTGTGGGGCCATGTGTCGATGGCAGGCAGCCTCCTGGTGTTCCTGGCGCTGATCGCGTACGAGCGGCGGAAGGCGGCCAAGGACGGTTCGCCGCTCGTCGAGCTGTCGCTGTTCCGGGTCAGGAGCTTCGCCGCGGGCATCGCCGTGCAGCTGACCTTCGGCATCGGCCTCGGCATCTTCTTCCTCGTCTGGACGCTCTACATGCAGATGGGCCTGGGCTGGAGCGAACTGCGCGCCGGCACGACGGGCGTCCCCTTCTCGATCGCCGTCTCGGTCGCCGCCGGGATCTCCGTACAGAAGCTGGTGCCCCGCTTCGGCCGCAAGGTCCTCCAGGCGGGCGCGCTGCTGATGATCGCCGGACTGCTGCTCTACATCTGGGAGTCGGAGCACTACGGCATGGACATCACGCCGTGGCAGATGGCCCTGCCGCTGGTCGTCATGGGTGCGGGGATGGGGCTGATCGTGGCCCCGCTGACGGACGCGGTGCTCTCCGAGGTGCCCAGGGAGCACTCGGGATCGGCGTCCGGGCTGATCAACACCGTGCAGCAGATGGGTACGGCGCTGGGGCTCGGCCTCGTCTCGGTGGTCTTCTTCGGGGTGATCGACGACGCGGCGCCGCAGGCGGTGGGCCCGGCGTTCGCGGAGGCCTTCCAGCAGTCGCTGTGGTGGGTGGCCGGGGTGCTCGCCGTGATCTTCCTGGTGATGTTCGCCCTGCCGGCCAGGCCGAAGGCCCATGTGGAGGGCTCGGCCGACGAGAGCCCGGCCGACCGGGGCGAGCAGCCGGACGGCGGCACCGCCAAGGAGCCCGCGCTGACGCACTGAGTCCCACGTCATGACGGACGACGGCCCGTGCGCCTCCACCGGTGGAGGCGCACGGGCCGTCGTCCGTCATGACGCGTGTGTCAGCAGATGCGCGTGCGGCTTTCCATGGCCTGGCGTGCGGCGTGCTCGTCCCCGTACACCTCGCACATGTGGCGGCCGTCGGGTGTCGCCGTGTGCTCGACCTCCCAGAGGCAGGTCTCGCTGCCGTCCAGGAGGAGGAACGCGTGCTCGTAGAGCGTGAAACCGGCGTCCCGGCCGTCGACACGGCACTGGCGTCCGAAGATCTGGGTGATGTGGTGGGCGAAGGCGGCGCGCAGCAGACGAGCGGTCTCCTCGCCCGGCCGGTCGCCGTTCTCCGCGCGGCGCAGGACCCGGCGGGCGTGGTCCGCGGAGTTGTCCGGGGCGTACATCCGGGGCAGCGGGACCGGGGGAGCGGACATCAGGACCGTGAGGGTCTCCAGGTCGCCGTGCGGGCTCTCGTCGCCGAAGGCCGGGGCGTCGGAGAAGCTGCCGGCCAGTCGCACCGCCGCCACGTGTGCGTCGGCCTCGTCGTCGTACAGCTCGTGTCGGCGGGGAGCCGTGAGGTCCCGGCCGCTGCTGTGCACCAGCTCCCAGAGGGTGAGCGCGGAGCCGTCGGGAAGCAGATAGGTGTGCCGGTAGGTCTCGCGGTGCAGGACCGAGCTGTGGTGGGAGGAATGCAGGGAGCTGCTGTGCGCCAGCGCGCCTTCGAGCCGTTCGACCGTGCTGTCGGGCAGGTCGAAGGAGTTGAGGGCCCGTCGCAGGAGTCGCTCGAGGTGCTGCTCGGTTGTCTCGTACGAATCGCTCAAGGTGCTGTCTCCAGGCCGTCGCCGCGTGTTACTTGATGCGTGCTTAACGTAGTCCCTGGGTCTGACATCGTGACCGGGGATCGGGAAAACGTAGGGCCCACACGAAAAGTTCCCGGTACTTTTCGGATACTTCGGGTGAACTTCCTTGTCCTGAGGGTGAGTCGGGCCCTTCTGGCCGCTTCCTCGATTGCTCCCTCGGCCGCCTCCCGGGCGCCGCCCCGGGGTGCGGGTGCGTGCGAGAGGGCCACCGGACGTCCCTGCGACGCGCTCACCCACCGAACGCCTAAAACAGGGCCAATCGCCCCATACGGTCATACGGTGGCCGGGTGACCGAGCCACCAGAAGCTTCCGCGGAGCAGCCCGCCCCCGGTGCCCGTACCGGATCTCCCGTCGCGTCCGGCGCCCTGCCGCCCACCACCGGCGGCGCGGGAGATCCCGAAGCCGTGGCCGGCCCCCGGTCCGTCACCGCACGGGCGACCGCGGCCGGTGCCGCCGTCTCCGTTCTGCTGATCATCGGGATCGTGTTCGGCAGCCGTATGCTGCGGAACTTCGACTCGGCCCTCCTCCCGTACGCCGTCGCCACCGTCTTCCTCGCCTTCGGCGTCGCCTACCGCTACACGGTCTGGATCTCCGCCCCCGGCGCCCGGCGTCTGTTCACCCAGGGCCGGCGCAGCCTCTTCTCCCTCGACAACTTCCGTAAGGCCCCCACCGCCCTGCCGAAGATGATCGCCACCTACCTGGGCTTCCAGAAGTTCCTCGGCGCCCGGTCGCACGCCCGGTGGGCCGCCCATCAGCTGATCTTCTGGGGCTGCATTCTGGCCTCCCTGATCACCTTCCCGCTGACCTGGGGCTGGTTCACCTTCACCTCGGGCAACGGCTCGGGCCCCGGCTACGAGATGCGCATCTGGGGCTTCAAGGTCCTCGGCTTCGACGCGCTGAACATCCTGGGCTGGCTGATGTTCCACGGTCTGGACATCGCCGCCGTGCTCGTCATTCCCGGCGCCTCGTACTTCCTCTGGCGCCGGATGAAGGACCGCGGCGCCATCACGGGTCAGCGCTTCGCCTACGACCTGGTGCCGCTGATCGCGCTCATCGTCATCTCGGTCACCGGACTGCTGCTCACCTTCTCCTCGATCTTCCTGCACGGCGGCGGCTACGAGTTCCTGGCGATCCTCCACATGGTCTCGGTGGTCTTCACCCTCATCTACATCCCCTTCGGGAAGTTCTTCCACATCGTGCAGCGCCCGGCGGCCGTCGGGATGCAGCTCTTCAAGTACACCGGCCGCCAGGACGACAAGGTCTTCGTCTGCCGCCGCTGCGCGGAACCCATCGACACCGCTCCCTACGTCGAGAACCTGCGCGGCACCATGCGCGACCTCCGCCTCGGTTTCGACGAGTGGGCCGAGTACTGCCCGCGCTGCAAGCGGGTGCTGCGCGGCAGCGCCTATCTCTCCCAGGTCAAGAAGGGCTTCAAGTGACCGCGGACCCGCCGGCCGCCGACCGTCGTACGGTCGTCCCCCTCGATCCCTCGCTCGCGCCCCCCGGCACCCGGGGCTTCCGCGACGCGGGCGGGATCCCGGCCGACCAGTGGCACGCCGACCAGAACGGCGAGACGCTCGTCCCCACGCACTGCTGCTTCTGCGGGGTCCAGTGCGGGATGTATCTGCGTGTCGACCGCGGCGGCAAGGTCTTCGGCGTCGAACCCCGCAACCACGACATCAACCGGATGCGCCTGTGCCCGAAGGGCATCAACGCCTACCAGCAGGTCAACCACCCCGACCGCCTCACCGCCCCGCTCATGCGCCGGTCCCGTGACGAAGCCTTCCGGGAGGTCTCCTGGGACGAGGCGCTCGACTTCACGGTCTCCGAGATCAAGCGCATCCAGCTGGCCCACGGCAACGACGCCTTCGGACTGCTCGGCGGCGCCAGCCTGTTCTCCGAGAAGACGTACCTGGTCGGCAAATTCGCCCGGGTCGCGCTCAAGTCCCGGCACGTCGACTACAACGGGCGCCTGTGCATGGTGAGTGCCGCGGGCGCCAACAAGCTCGCCTTCGGCATCGACCGGGCCGGCAACCCCTTCTCCGACATCCTGCTCACCGACTGCCTGCTGATCGCGGGCTCCAACATCGGAGAGTGCTTCCCCGTGATGACCCAGTACGTCTGGGGAGCCCGGGACAGAGGTGCCAGCCTGATCGTCGTCGACCCGCGCGAGACCGCGATCGCCCGCACCGCCGACATCCACGTCGCACTCAAGCCCGGTACCGACTCCGCCTTCTTCAACTCCGTACTCCACGTCGTCGTCGAGGAGGGCCTCACCGACACGGCGTATCTCGCCGTCCACACGACCGGCTGGGACGAGGTCCGCGCCAAGGCCGCCGCATATCCGCCCGCCCGCGCCGCCGAGATCTGCGGCATCCCCGCCGAACAGATCGTCCAGGTGGCCCGCACCTTCGCGCGTGCCCCCAAGGCCATGGCCTGGCACGCCCGGGGCATCGAGCACCATTCGCAGGGCGTCGAGAACTGCCTCACCGTGATCAACCTCTGCGCGGCCACCGGCCACATCGGCAGACCGGGCGCCGGCTACGGCACCATCACCGGCCAGGGCAACGGCCAGGGCGGCCGGGAGCACGGCCAGAAGTCCGACCTCCTGCCCGGCGGCCGCTCGATCACGAACGAGGAGCACCGCCGGCAGATCTGCGAGATCTGGGGCATCGAGGAGTCCGAACTCCCGCAGGCCGGCACCTCGATGATGGAAATGGTCTGGCAGATGCAGCGCCGCGAGATCCGGGGTCTGATCGGCATCTGCAACAACCCCTTCGTCTCCCTCCCCCACTACAAGGTGGTCAAGGAGGGATACGACGCCACGGAATTCCACGCCCAATTCGATTTCTTCCTTTCCGAGACAGCTGCCAACGCCCATGTCGTCTTCCCCGTCACCACCTGGGCCGAGGACGAAGGGGTGATGGCCAACGCCGAGGCCCGCGTGGTCAAGCACAACAAGGCCCAGGACCCGCCCCCCGGGGTACGGACCGACACCTGGGTGATGTGCGAGCTCGCCCGGCGACTCGGCGCGGGCGACAAATTCGCGTTCGCCGACTCCCGCGCGGTCTTCGAGGAACTGCGCGTCGCGTCCGCCGGCACGGTCAACGACTACTACGGCATCACCTACGAACGGCTGGAGGAGACCGGCGGCATCGCCTGGCCCTGCCCCTCCACCGACCACCCCGGCACCCCCCGGCTCTTCGAGGACGGGAAGACCTACCACCCCGACGGCAAGATCCATATGCAGGCCGTCGAATGGCACCCGCCGATGGACCCGTACGACGACGAACACCCCATGTCACTGACCACCGGGCGCACCGTCGCCCACTTCCTCTCCGGCAACCAGACCCGCCGTCTGGGCGCCCTCGTCGAACAGACCCCGCGTCCCTGGGCGGAGATCCACCCCTCCCACGGCTTCCGCAACGGCGAACCCGTCCGCGTCGTCACCCGGCGCGGCAGCGAGGTCTTCCCCGCCCTGGTCACCGAGGCGATCCGCCCCGACACCGTCTTCATCCCCTACCACTGGCCGGTCCCCACCTCGGCCAACGCCCTGACCATCGACGCGCTGGACCCCCGTTCCAAGATCCCCGAGTACAAGGTCTGCGCCTGCCGCATCGAGCACGCCACGCAGATCGACGAAGTCCCCGCGCCGCCCGTCGCCCCCGGGCATGTCGCCTACCCGGAGACCCAGGTCTCCCGTACTGATCCGTTGCCGCCGACGGCTCCCCAGGGCCGCGGCACATCGGAGAGGAGCTGAGGCCCGCATGATGGGCAAGACGATCTTCATCGACCCCGGGCGCTGTATCGGCTGCCAGGCGTGTGTCTCGGCCTGCCGCGAGTGCGACTCGCACCGCGGCAAGTCGATGATCCACCTCGACTACACCGACGAGGGCCGGTCGGTCGCCTCCCTTCCCACGGTCTGTATGCACTGCGAGGACCCGGTCGCCCCCTGTGCCGAGGTCTGTCCCGCCGACGCGATCCTGGTGACCGCGGACGGGGTGGTGCAGCAGGCCGACACCAGCCGCTGCATCGGCTGCGCCAACTGCGTCAACGCCTGCCCCTTCGGTGTCCCCAAGATCGACCTCGGGGCGAAGCTCCAGATGAAGTGCAACCTCTGCTACGACCGCACCGCCTACGGCCTCGCCCCCATGTGCGCCACCGTCTGCCCCACGGGCGCGCTCTTCTACGGAACGGTCGAGGAGCTCCAGGCGGAGCGCCCCGGAGTGCAGGTCGCCGACACCTTCGTCTTCGGCGAGACCGAGGTCCGCACCGGGGTCGCCATGGTCGTCCCCGCCGAGAAGGTCCAGTGGCCCGTGCCCGGCGGTCTCCCCGTCGTCGAGATCAACGGTAAGGACGTCCGCCGATGAGCGTCACCGACCAGGAGCCCGGCGGCCGCCCCCGTACCGGCGACGAGCGCGACGCCCTGCACGACAGGATCGCCGCAGATTCCCTCACCACCCGGCGCGACTACCTCCGGATCGTCACCACCGTCTCCGGCGGTCTCGCGATCGGCGGGATCGGGGTGGCCGGCGGCATCCTGCGCCGCCACGGAGACGAGGCGGACGGCAAGCAGCCGGACCCCAAGCTGGTCACCCAGCAGCTCCTGCCCGGAGAGTCCATCGCCTTCCGTTACCCGGGGGACGAGGACCGGGCGGTCGCCGTACGACTCAACGACGGCACCCTCGTCGGCTACTCCGCGATCTGCACCCATCTCGCCTGCGCCGTGCTCTGGCGCAAGGACCGGGGTACGGAGGGCGAGCTGTACTGCCCCTGCCACGAGGGCGTCTTCGATGCCAGGACCGGTGAGGTCACCGCGGGCCCGCCCCCGCGCGGACTGCCCAAGGTGGTGGTCACCGAACGGACCGACGGGAGCGTGTGGGCCATCGCCACGACCCGCTCCGGCGAGAGCATCGAGGACGGTCTGTGCCGGCAGATCGGCAAGGACGACCCCGGCCTCGCCGCCCGTATCGGCTGCCCGGGCACCGGGGGCGGCGCCGAGGCGCCCCTCCCGCCCGCGTCACCGAGCCCCGGTCCCCGGTCCGGACCCGGGAGCGGGGCGGGGGGTGCCGCGCCGTCCCGTACGGAGGCCACCGAAGCCGAAACCTCTGGCAGGCGGACATGACCGAACCCCACCGGCCCCCCGACCCGCAGAGCCCGCAGCCACCGCGGAGCCCCCAGCCGCCGCAGAGCCCGCGGTACCCGGAGTACCACCCGGGCAGCGCCCGCCCCGAGCTGAACCGGCCCGTCCACGAGCGGTATCCACAGATCCGCCCCACGAGCGGATACGGCGACCCGCGCGTCCGCCACACGGGCCCGGGGCCGGGTGCCGGAACCGACCAGGAACCCGAGCGTTCCTCCAAGCTGACCGCCCGGCTGACTCTCGCGATGACCGTGGTCATCGGCCAGCTCTGGGGTCTGACGGTCGTCGTCGACGAGTGGATGGAAGGCAACACCGGCACCGCCTGGTGGGGTGCGGGCTTCCTCTGTCTCTCGTTCCTCGTGGTTCTCGGGCTGTGGCTGCTTGACCCGAAGGACCGTTGACCACCGCCGTATCCTGGAGATATGAGCACCGCCCCCGCCCACGGACCGCGAGATTCGAAGCCGCAGCAGCAGCCGCAGGAACAGCAGCCGCCACAGGAGCCCGAACCCAAGCCGGCTCTCGTCTTCGACGATCCGTTGGACCGGCAGTCCTCGGACGATACGGACCGAGGGTGGGGTGAGCGGGCTCCGAGCGGCGGCAGCGCCGCGGATCTGGCGCGCTTCCTCGACGAGAAGCCGCCTCACCACATCTGAGCCCCGCCGCCGCGCCCTCCCCCCTCGGCGGGGGCGGACCGCGAACTCTCGGCCGGGGCGGACCGCGCCGACCGCCGTACTACTCGTCGGCAGCCCTGCCGCCCGTCGCACCGCCGCCCGTCGCACCGCCGCCCGTCGCACCGCCGTCCGTAGTCCCGCCGTCGGCCCCGCCGCCGCGCTGCGCGACAAGCGCGTCCCGGATCTCCTTCAGCACCTCCAGCTCGCTGACTTCCAGCGTCTCCCGCACGCCCCGCATGGCCGCCCGCCTTGCCAGATACTTCGCCATCGGCAGGACCATCAGGAAGTACACGACGGCGGCCGTGATCAGGAAGCTGAGCGCCGCGCTGAGCACCGAACCCCACAGGATCTCGATGCCCTCCGTCTCGCCCGTCGCCGGATTCGTGGTGCAGGGGTTTTTCAGGCAGGAGGTGTACTCCTCCAGGCCCTGCGTACCGAACGCGCCGACCAGCGGGTTGATGAGGCCCTTCACCACCGCGTTCACCACATTGGTGAACGCCGCTCCGATGACGACCGCGACTGCCAGATCGATGACATTGCCGCGCGCCAGAAAGGCTTTGAAGCCGTCGAGCAGACTGACCTTCTTCTCGCTCATGAGGGGGACGTCCTTCATATGTGCCGTAGGGGGAGCGAACTGCTCCGCAACCTAAGGCGCCAGAAGGTGACGCTGTCCAATTCATCTTTTCCAGCACGTGGGGTGATGGAACGTCAGTGCGCACGGCTCACCGCCACGGCCAGTCGTCCCGAGGCCCCGGCACCGGCCAGCGCGGTCGCGGTGGCACGCTGCACGGACAACACGACCAGCGCGCCGCCGGAGTCCGGCCCGTCCGCAGTCGTGCCCTGCGGCCGCCGCGGCACGGACGCCACCCGCACCCCCTTCGCCACCACGCGCGCGTCGGCGCCCGCGGCGTCGGCGGCGATCACATCGACGCGGTCGCCGGGCCGCAGCAGCCGGACCGTCGCCGCATCGGCGATCCGGACCGGCGCCGACACCAGGTGCACGGCGCGCTCCGCCGCCCCCGGCACGGCCACCGCCCCCTCCGCGTTGCCCGGGCCCGGGGCACCCAGCCCCGAAGCGGCCAGCGCGGCAGCGGTCAGCGCGAGCCCCGCCGCCATCGCGCGGCGCTGTCTGCGCAGCGCCCGCCGCAGCCGGTGTGCGCCTCCTCCGCGCACCCGCAGGGGAGGGAACGGCGGCACCCCGCACGGCGTGGGAGCCGCCACCGGCAGCCACGGGTGCCGCGCGTGGTCCTGCCTATCGGCCGCGGAGAGGGACGGAATCGCCGTGGACGTGGGCGTGGACGTGGATGGGGACGTGGATGTGGACGTGGACGTGGGCGGAATCGACGTGGACGGAAACATGGACGGGGACATGGCTGCACCACCTGCCGTGACGGACATCCGCGCGGGACGTCCGGAGTGAACAACGAGGGGAGCCCGGCGGGCCGACCCCGCCGAACTCCCCTCACGATCCACCGTCCCGAGAAATCCTGCTGAGCCCTGTGGACAGCGCACAGCTTGTGGAAATCCCTGACACCCACACCCGTCACACCGGCCACACGGCCGGGCCCCGCACCGCTACGGCAGCTCGATCCCCGTATCGATCCCGGCCAGCGCGTGCGTGCAGGCGCAGTCGCGGTCCGCGGTCTTCGGCAGCGCCGACACCGCGTCGAACAGCACAGTCCGCAGCCGGTCCACATTGGCGGCGAACACCTTCAGCACGTCCCCGTGGGAGACGCCCTCACCGGCCTCGGCGCCCGCGTCCAGGTCGGTCACCAGCGTCATCGTGGTGTAGCAGAGCGCCAGTTCACGGGCGAGCACGGCCTCGGGGTGCCCGGTCATCCCCACCACCGACCAGCCCATCGCCGCGTGGAAGCGGGACTCCGCCCGGGTCGAGAAACGCGGCCCCTCGACGACCACCAGCGTTCCGCCGTCCACGGCGTCCCAGTCACGTCCGCGCGCTGCCGCGAGGGCGGCCTTGCGCCCATGGGGGCAGTAGGGATCGGCGAAACCGAGGTGGACCACGTTCGGCTGCGCGCCGTCGGCCCGGACCTCACCGTCGTAGTACGTCTGCGCGCGTGCCTTGGTGCGCTCCACCAGCTGGTCCGGTACGAGCAGCGTCCCCGGCCCGTACTCCGGACGCAGTCCGCCCACCGCGCACGGCGCGAGCACCTGGCGCACCCCGACCGAGCGCAGGGCCCACAGATTGGCCCGGTAGTTGATGCGGTGCGGCGGCAGGTGGTGGCCGCGTCCGTGGCGGGGCAGGAACGCGACACGGCGTCCGGCCACCTCGCCCAGGAAGACCGAGTCACTGGGCGGCCCGTAGGGAGTGTCCACACGGACCTCGGTGACGTCCTCCAGGAAGGAGTACAGCCCCGAGCCACCGATCACACCGATGTCCGCGCCCGACGAGGCGTCACTCGGCGACGCGTCCCCTGCCCCTGTTCCTGTACCAGCTTCTGCGTTAACCATGTGGTCACACTAGGCCCCTGCGCACCGTGCGGGGGCCAAGACGAAGACCCCGCCGATCCGATGATCGACGGGGTCCCGTTGAAGCATGTCCGTACGAGGGCTCAGGCTGCCGACGTACCACTCGACGAGGCCGACGCGGACGAAGCCGGCGCGGACGACGAGGAAGAGGACGACGAAGACGCCGTCGACTTTGAATCCGAACCCGTCGAGGACGACGACGAGGACGAAGCGGAATCGGACGCCTTCGAGGGCGACGAAGCCGGCGTGCTGCTCGACGAGGAGCCGCGGCTGTCGTTCCGGTAGAAACCGGAACCCTTGAAGACGATGCCGACCGCCGAGAACACCTTCTTCAGGCGTCCCTCGCAGTTCGGGCACACGGTCAGGGCATCATCGGTGAACTTCTGCACCGCCTCGAGGCCCTCGCCGCATTCGGTGCACTGGTACTGATAGGTCGGCACTTGCTCCTCCTGGCACTCTCACTCAATGAGTGCTAACGACACTCCATACTGACGTATTCCGCTCGATCAGTCCACCGTGACCGGCTCGCGGTGACCGACACCACGTGCCACCAGCCGTCCGGACGCATGCGGGGTGAGCCGCGAGCGCAGCGCCAGCAGGGTCGCCAGCGCCAGCACGGTCCCCACCAGCGGCACCACGAATCCGGTGCTCGCACCGTGGCGGTCGGCGAGCTGTCCGGCCACGGTCACCGCGCCTGCCTGGCCGAGCGCGACCGCGCCCGTCAGCCAGGTGAACGCCTCGGTCCGCGCGGACGCCGGAACGAGCGCCTCGACCAGGGTGTAACCGCTGATCAGCGCCGGTGCGATGGAGAGACCGACGAGCAGTCCGAGCCCGGCGAGCAGCGGCACGGAGTGCACGGCCCACAACCCGGACGCGGTCAGCGTCAGGGCCACGTATCCGACGATCAGACGACGCCGGGGGCTGCTCTTCCAGACGATGGCGCCGCACGCGATCCCGGCCAGCATGTTGCCGGCGGCGAAGACCCCGTACAGCAGACCGTTCACACCCGGACGGCCGATCTCCTCGGAGAACGCGGTCAGCGAGACCTGCATTCCGCCGAAGACCGCGCCGATCCCGAGGAAGGTGATCGCGAGCACCCGGACGCCCGGTACCGACAGCGCGGACCTGTGCGGGGCCGCGGCGGTGGCGGCGCTTCGCGGGGCGGGCTGGGTGGAGCGCTGGGCCGCGAAGAGCAGGCCGCCGACCAGGGTCAGCGCGGCTTCCGTGAGGAGGCCGGCCGCCGGGTGCACGCCGGTGCACAGGGCGGTGGCGAGAACCGGTCCGACGACGAACGTGAACTCGTCCGTGACCGATTCGAAGGCGGCGGCCGTCGCCATCAGCGGGGAGGCGGGGCGGCCGGGCGCGGCGCCCAGTACGGCGGCCCAGCGGGCCCGCACCATGGGCCCGACCTGCGGGATGGAGGCCCCGGTGGGGACGGCGGCGAGGAACAGCACCCACAGGGGCGCGTCGGCCAGCGCGAGCGCTGTCAGCGCCCCCACGGACGCGGCGTGCACCACGACACCGGGCAGCAGGACGGCCCGCTGGCCGAAGCGGTCGGCGAGCTTGCCGCCCTGCGGTGCGAACAGCGCCATGGAGACGCCGGAGACGGCCGCCACGGCGCCGGCGCTGCCGTACGAACCGGTGGTGTGCTGCACAAGGAGCACGATGCCGATGGTCAGCATCGCGAAGGGCTGCCGTGCGGCGAAGCCCGGAAGGAGGAAGGTCCACGCACCAGGGGTGCGCAGCAGTTGCCCGTAACCGGGGCGGTCGGAGACCGTGGACGCCACGGTCCTTGCCTTTCTGCCGCCTGGTGGCTTCGCTCCTGCGGCACGTCCGCCACGCATGGTGCGTGGCTCGTGCGGGAGCTGCCGAGAGCTGTCCTCTTCGCGCGGAACTGCGGTAGATGCCGGGCGGCTCGCTACAGAGGCGAAGGGACGCCACGACCGCCATACGGTCGCGCCAGCTCTGCGTCAGGCAGAGGTGGTCGATCGGGTTGGTCGATCAGGTTGGTGGATCGGATTTCCTTCATGCTACAGGCAGCGGCACCTGTACGCCTGTGATTGCGCACAGGTGCCGTGGCTGGACCTGTGATCAGTGGTGCGCCTTCGTGGAGTCGGACTGCTTGCCGCCCGATACGGCTCCGATGCCCTTGACGAGCTTCTTCGCCAGCTTCGACAGATGCGGCACCTTCGCACCGCCGACCCGCGTCGACCCGCCGGAAGGCCCCGACCCGCCGGTCCCACCGGAGCCGCCGGACCCTCCTGAGCCGCCCGAGCCTCCGGAACGCCCGGACCCGCCGGAGCCTCCGGAACGCCCGGACCCGCCGGAGCCTCCGGAACGCCCGGAGCCTCCCGGACCGGGCCGCCCCGGCCCGCCACGGACCCTGGAGCGCACTCGGGTCCCGGAGCCGCGCGGTTTCCCGGGTTCGCCACCGGCCCCCAGCCAGCCGGCCAGCTTGCCGCCCTCGCCGACCGCCCGCAGCCGCGCCTCGGCGGCGTCGCGTACCGGATCGGTCGCCACCACTAGCAGTTCGTCGCGGCGGCGCAGCACGGTGGACGGTGCCGGTACGAAACTCGTGCCGTCCCGGACCACGAGGGTGACCGCGGCCCCGGCGGGCAGTCTCAGTTCGCCGACCTCCACCCCGTGCATCTTCGACTCGGCCGGGATCGCGACCGACAGCAGGTGCCCGCGCAGCCGTTCCAGGGGCGCCGACTCGATGCCCAGGTCCGCCGCTTCCGACGGATCGTCGGAGATCTTCAGTGCCTTCGCGAGCCAGGGCAGGGTCGGCCCCTGGATCAGGGTGTAGACCACGACGAGGACGAAGACGATGTTGAAGACCCTGGTGCTGCCGTCGATTCCGGAGACCATGGGAATGGTCGCCAGCACGATGGGCACGGCGCCGCGCAGTCCGGCCCAGGACATCAGCGACTTCTCGCGTTTCGGCAGCCTGAACGGCGCCAGGCTGACGAAGACGGAGAGCGGGCGCGCCACCACGGTCAGGACCAGGCCCACCACCATCGCGGGCCAGAAGTCGTCGGCCAGGTCGTGCGGCGTGACCAGCAGGCCGAGCAGCACGAACATGCCGATCTGGGCCAGCCAGCCGAGCCCGTCCGCGAAACCGCGGGTGGCCGGCCAGTGCGGGAGCTTGGAGTTGCCGAGGACCATCGCCGCCAGATAGACGGCGAGGAAGCCACTGCCGTGCGCCAACGCGCCCGCGGCGTACGCCGAGACGGCGATGGCCATCACGGCGATCGGGTACAGGCCGGAGGCGGGCAGCGCCACATGACGCAGTCCGAAGGAGCCGAGCCAGCCGACCGCGAGGCCGATGGCCGCGCCGATCACCAGCTCCAGGGCTATCTCGCCGACGAGTACGTACCAGTGCTCCACGGGGCCGACGGCGGAGAACGCCACCACGAGGATGACCACGGGGGCGTCGTTGAAGCCGGACTCGGCCTCCAGGACACCCGTGATCCGGGACGGCAGCGGCACCTTGCGCAGGACGGAGAAGACGGCGGCGGCGTCGGTGGACGAGACGACCGCGCCGATGATCAGTGCCTGCCGCCACTCCAGGCCGACGAGGTAGTGCGCCCCGGCCGCGGTGACACCCACGCTGATGCCCACGCCGACGGTCGACAGCACCGCGGCCGCCGGCAACGCGGGACGGACTTCCTTCCACTTGGTGCCCAGACCGCCCTCGGCGAGGATGACGACAAGTGCGGCGTAGCCGATCACCTGCGTCAGTTCGGCGTTGTCGAAGTGGACGTCGAAGATGCCGTCCTGCCCTATGGCGACACCGATGCCGAGGTACAGGAGCAGGCTGGGGAGCCCGCTGCGGGACGAGATCCGCACCGCCGCCACGGCGACGAGCAGCACGAGTGAGCAGACGAGCAGGAGTTCGTTGAGCGTGTGGACTGTCAGTGTCCGTCCCTTCCCTGCGTGTGCCTGCCGGACCGGTCGCCGGTGGTCGGTACTTCGTTACCTTACCTAATCTTTAACGCTTTCTTGATGCGTTCGAGTGTTCGTGCGAGCAGTGCGCATATGGATGCATCTCCATACCGCGTCCGAGTGGCTTCCACGCTGCGCCTATGGTTGCTCCTGCACTCCCAGGACCACCCTGCCCCTCGAAGGACAGCGATGCCCGCCAACACAACCGCCTCTTCCGGTTCTTCCGATGCGAAGAAGCCCGGCAGGAAGAAGGGGCGACGCGCCCGCCTGCTCGTGATCGTCCTGGTGCTGGCGCTTGTCGCGGGTGTCGGCTACGGCGCGTTCTGGTCCGTTTCCACGGTGCGGGCCTCCTACCCGCAGACCACCGGCTCGATCGAACTCGACGGTCTCGACGCCGACGTCGACGTCAGACGCGACAGTTACGGAATCCCGCAGATCTACGCGGACTCCGACGCCGACCTCTTCCGCGCCCAGGGCTTCGTCCAAGCCCAGGACCGCTTCTGGGAGATGGACGTCCGCCGTCACATGACGTCCGGCCGGCTCTCCGAGATGTTCGGCTCCGGCCAGGTGGAGACGGACGCGTTCCTGCGCACCCTCGGCTGGCGCCAGGTCGCGCAGAAGGAGTACGACACCGTCCTCGACGAGTCCACCAAGAAGAACCTCCAGTCGTACGCGGAGGGTGTGAACGCGTACCTGAAGGGCAAGGGCGGCAAGGACCTCTCCGTCGAGTACGCGGCGCTGGGGCTGACCAACGACTACAAGCCCACCGAGTGGACCCCGGTCGACTCGGTCGCCTGGCTGAAGGCGATGGCCTGGGACCTGCGCGGCAACATGCAGGACGAGATCGACCGCTCCCTGATGACCAGCAGGCTGAGCGCGAAGCAGATCGAGGACCTGTACCCGGACTACCCGTACAAGAAGCACCAGCCGATCGTCGGGCAGGGCGCGATCTCCCCGGTCACCGGGGAGTTCGACCCGGCCGCCGAGCCCTCGGACAACATCGGCTCCGGTGCCGGCACCGCGGCGGGCGCCACCCAGGGCCTCAGCACCCAGCTCTCCTCGCTCGCCGACACCCTCGACGAGATCCCCGCGCTGCTCGGCCCGAACGGCAGCGGCATCGGCTCGAACTCCTGGGTGGTCTCCGGCCGGTACACGACCACGGACAAGCCGCTGCTCGCGAACGACCCGCACCTGGCGCCGATGCTGCCCTCGCTCTGGTACCAGATGGGTCTGCACTGCCGGACCGTCTCGGCGTCCTGCCAGTACGACACCGCGGGCTACACCTTCTCCGGGATGCCCGGGGTCATCATCGGCCACAACCAGGACATCGCCTGGGGGCTCACCAACCTCGGCGCCGACGTCACCGACCTCTTCCTGGAGAAGGTCTCGGGCGACGGCTACCAGTACGACGGCAGGGTGAAGCCCTTCGTCACCCGCGAGGAGACCATCAAGGTCGCGGGCGGCAAGGACCGTCACATCACCGTCCGCGAGACCAACAACGGCCCCGTGGTCTCCGACCGGAGCAACGAGCTGGAGAAGGTCGGCCAGAAGGCCCCGGTCACCAACTCGGCCCCCGACCGCGCCGAGGGATACGCGGTCGCCCTGAAGTGGACCGCGCTGCAACCGGGCAGGTCCATGGACGCCGTCTTCGAGCTCAACCGCGCCAAGGACTTCAAGACGTTCCGGGCGGCGGCCGAGCACTTCGAGGTGCCCTCGCAGAACCTCGTGTACGCCGACACCAAGGGCAACATCGGCTACCAGGCCCCCGGCACGATCCCGGTCCGCGTCAAGGGTGACGGCACGCTGCCCAGCCCCGGCTGGACCTCGGAGTACGGCTGGGAGAAGGAGCCGATCCCCTTCGACGAGCTGCCCTACGAGTACAACCCGGAGCGCGGCTACATCGTCACCGCCAACCAGGCCGTCATCGACGAGAAGTACCCCCACATGCTCACCAAGGACTGGGGTTACGGCGCGCGCAGCCAGCGGATCAACGACCTGCTCGCGAAGAAGATCGACGGCGGCGAGAAGATCTCGACCGACGACATGCAGAAGATGCAGATGGACAACAGCAGCGCGATCGCCGCCCTGCTGGTGCCCAGGCTGATGAAAATCAGTGTCTCCGACAAGCACGTCCGGGAGGCGCAGAAGCTGCTGGAGGGCTGGGACTACACCCAGGAGTCCGACTCGGCGGCCGCCGCCTACTTCAACGCGGTCTGGCGCAACATCCTCAAGCTGGCCTTCGGCAACAAGCTTCCCAAGGAGCTGCGCGCCGAGGGCGACTGCCTCAACGTTCCGCCGGCCAAGAGCACGGGCCCGGTGGACGAGCGGAAGAGGCTCGTACGCGAGTGCGGTCAGCGTGACCCGGACTCCGCGCAGCCGGACGGCGGCGACCGCTGGTTCCAGGTCGTCCAGAACCTCGTGGAGGACCCGGACAACGAGTGGTGGAAGGTGCCCAAGAAGGGCCGGGAAGAGGCGCTGGACAGCCGCGACGACCTCTTCGGGCGCGCCATGGAGGACGCCCGCTGGGAGCTGACCGCCAAGCTCGGCAAGGACATGTCCACCTGGAGCTGGGGCCGGCTGCACCAGCTGACCCTGAAGAACCAGACCCTCGGTACCGAAGGCCCCGGCCTTCTCCAGCGGGCCCTCAACCGGGGCCCGTGGAACCTGAGCGGCGGCGAGGCCGCGGTCAACGCCACCGGCTGGAACGCGGCGGGCGGCTACGAGGTCGTCTGGGTGCCCTCCATGCGGATGATCGTGAACGTGGGGGACTGGGACAAGTCCCGCTGGATCAACCTCACCGGTGCCTCCGGGCACGCGTTCAGCTCGCACTACACCGATCAGACCGACAAGTGGGCCGACGGGGAACTGCTCGACTGGTCCTTCGGTACCGACGCGGTGAAGCGGTCCACGGTCGACCACCTGACGCTCAAGAAGCCCTAGGGGCTCCTCCGGTGAAGCGCCGCGCTCCGGCCGGCGTCACCACAGCGTCCACGGGGTGGTCGTGCGGTTCCTCAGGGACCCGCGCGACCACCTCGTTCGCGTACAGCAGGACCACCAGCGCGGGATGCGCCCCCGCCGCGGACAACCGGGCCAGCACCCGGTCGTAACTGCCGCCCCCGCGCCCCAGCCGCATCCCGCGCCCGTCCACCGCCAGACCGGGCAGCAGGACGGCGTCCGCGTCGAGGACGGCGGCGGGCCCGAGGCGTACGCCGTCCGGTTCGAGCAGTCCGCGGCCCGCCCGGACCAGATGGTCCGGTCCCTCGTACGCCGCCCAGTCCAGGTCGTTGTCGGGGAGGAGCACCGGCAGCAGGACCCGTACGCCCCGCGCGCGCAGCGTGTCGATCAGTGCCCGGGTCCCCGGCTCGCGCCCCACGGACACGTACGCGGCGACCGTCCGGGCGGCGGCAAGCTCCGGGAGCTCCCGTGCCGAGGACGCGAGAGCGGCGCCGGCGTCCTCGACGTGCTGTGGTGTCAGGAGCGCGCGGGCGGCGAGCAGTTCGCGTCGCAGGGACGCCTTTCCTGAAGTTTCATCATTCAACGGGCACTCGCACTATTCTCGTATGGGTATAAATGAGTACAAAGTTAACCGGACGCTCATCTTCCGCCCATGTGCACCCGTTAAGGTTCTGCGCATGACTCAGTCGCTCCCCAGGATCAGCAAGGCCGTCATCCCGGCCGCAGGTCTCGGCACCCGTTTCCTGCCGGCCACCAAGGCCACTCCCAAGGAGATGCTGCCGGTCGTCGACAAGCCCGCGATCCAGTATGTCGTCGAAGAGGCGGTGGCGGCCGGTCTCTCCGACGTGCTGATGATCACCGGCCGCAACAAGCGTCCCCTTGAGGACCACTTCGACCGGAACTACGAGCTGGAGAACGCGCTGACCCGCAAGGGTGACGGCGAGAGGCTCTCCAGGGTCCAGGAGTCCAGCGACCTGGCCACCATGCACTACGTCCGCCAGGGCGACCCGCGCGGCCTCGGCCACGCCGTGCTCTGCGCCGCGCCGCACGTCGGTGACCAGCCGTTCGCCGTTCTCCTCGGGGACGACCTGATCGACCCGCGCGACCCGCTGCTCGCCCGGATGATCGACGTCCAGGAGCGTGAGGGCGGCAGCGTCATCGCTCTGATGGAGGTCGACCCCGCGCAGATCCACATGTACGGCTGCGCGGCCGTGGAGCCCACCGCCGACGGTGACGTCGTACGCATCAGCGGCCTCGTGGAGAAGCCCGACCCGGCCGACGCGCCCAGCAACCTCGCCATCATCGGCCGGTACGTCCTGGACCCGGCCATCTTCGCCATACTGCGCCAGACCGAGCCCGGCCGCGGCGGCGAGATCCAGCTCACGGACGCGCTCCAGCTCCTGGCGGAGGACGAGAAGGCCGGCGGCCCGGTGCACGGAGTCGTCTTCAAGGGCCGCCGCTATGACACCGGTGACCGCGGCGACTATCTGCGTGCCATTGTCAGACTCGCGTGCGAACGTGAAGACCTGGGGCCGGACTTCCGGGCCTGGCTGCGCAGATATGTCACCGAGGAGATGTAACCCCGTGAGCAGCACGATCTGGTCGGTGGACGAACACCTGGACGACATCCTGGGCTCGGTGAAGCCGCTCGAACCCATCGAGCTGCAACTGCCCGACGCCCAGGGCTGTGTCCTGGTCGAGGACGTCATGGTGGAGGTCGCACTGCCGCCCTTCGACAACAGTTCGATGGACGGCTACGCGGTCCGGATCGCCGATGTCGAGGGCGCGAGCGAGGAGTTCCCCGCCGTCCTCACGGTCATCGGTGATGTCGCGGCGGGCAGCGAGGGGCTGACCGGCGATCAGGTCGTGGGCCCGGGACAGGCCGCCCGCATCATGACCGGCGCCCCGCTGCCCGCGGGTGCCGAAGCGGTGGTGCCGGTCGAGTGGACCGACGGCGGCACGGGCGAGGGCCCGGCAGCCACCATGCGCGCCCACAGCGACGCGCCCGAAGGCGCGAGCGGCGAGGTCCGGGTCCACCGCCCCGTCGAGGCCCGCGCCCACGTCCGGGCCAGGGGCAGCGATGTGCAGCCCGGCGACCTGGCCCTGCGCGCGGGCTCGGTGGTGGGACCGCCGCAGATCGGGCTGCTCGCCGCGATCGGGCGGGCGACGGTGAAGGTGCGCCCGCGCCCCCGCGTCGTCGTCCTGTCCACCGGCAGCGAACTGGTGCAGCCCGGTGAGGAGCTGACCGGCGGCCAGATCTACGACTCCAACAGCTTCGCGCTGACGGCCGCCGCCCGGGACGCGGGAGCCATCGCGTACCGGGTGGGTGCCGTCGCCGACGACGCCGAGACGCTGCGGGCCACGATCGAGGACCAGCTGATCCGCGCCGACATCGTCGTCACCACCGGTGGCGTCAGCGTCGGCGCGTACGACGTGGTCAAGGAGGCCCTGTCCTCGGTGGGTGACGAGGACGAACCGGGCAGCGGCATCGAGTTCCGCAAGCTGGCCATGCAGCCCGGCAAGCCGCAGGGATTCGGCTCGATCGGCCCCGACCACACACCCCTGCTGGCGCTGCCGGGCAACCCGGTCTCCAGTTACGTCTCCTTCGAGCTGTTCGTCCGGCCCGCGATCCGCACCCTGATGGGCCTCGACGACGTCCACCGGCCCACGGTGACCGCGAGACTCGCCATCGACAAGGCGCTGTCCTCGCCGGCCGGCAAGCGCCAGTTCCTGCGCGGGACGTACGACGCGGACGCCGGCACCGTCACCCCTGTCGGTGGTTCCGGATCGCATCTGATCGCCGCGCTCGCCCGGGCCGACGCGCTGATCGTGCTGCCCGAGGACGTCACCTCCGCCGAGCCCGGCACGACGACCCAGGTCGTCCTGCTCCGCTGACCCGCGCCCGGTGGCGGTACGGTATCTGCCGCTGTGCCTTCCGGGGGACACCCCCCGGACCCCCGGCCCGCACCACGGTGCGGGCCGAGCGGGCAACCGGCGCCCTACCGCTAGGCGGAGTTCAGTGAGTACGCAGAACAGGCTGACGCACATCGACGAGGCGGGCGCTGCCCGGATGGTCGACGTGTCGGACAAGGACGTCACCACGCGCGTCGCCCGGGCCAGCGGCCGGGTCCTCGTCTCCCCGCGCGTCATCGAACTGCTCAGAGGTGAGGGTGTCCCCAAGGGGGACGCGCTCGCCACGGCCCGGATCGCCGGAATCATGGGCGCCAAGCGCACCCCGGACCTGATCCCGCTCTGCCACCCGCTCGCCGTCTCGGGTGTCAACGTCGATCTGAGCGTCGCCGACGACGCGGTGGAGATCACCGCGACGGTGAAGACCACGGACCGCACGGGCGTCGAAATGGAGGCCCTGACCGCCGTCTCGGTCGCCGCGCTCACCGTCATCGACATGGTCAAGGCGGTCGACAAGGCCGCGGTGATCACGGACGTCAGGGTCGAGGCGAAGTCGGGCGGCAAGTCCGGCGACTACCGGCGCCAGGCGCCGGAAGGAGCGGAGGCATGACCGGCTCCGACTCCGGCTCCGGCTCCGGCCGGGCCGCCGCGGCCCCGTACCGCGCCCTCGTGGTCACCGCGTCGAACCGCGCGTCCGCCGGGGTCTACGCCGACAAGGGCGGCCCGATCATCGCCGAGGCCCTCACCGGGCTCGGGTTCACCGTCGAGGGACCGCAGGTCGTCCCGGACGGCGACCCGGTGGAGGCGGCGCTCCGCGCGGGAGCGGCTGCCGGGTACGACGTGATCGTCACCACCGGCGGTACGGGCATCTCGCCCACCGACCGCACCCCCGAGGCCACCCGCCGCGTGCTCGACCACGAGATCCCGGGCATCCCCGAGGCGATCCGGGCCGAGGGCCGCGACAAGGTCCCCACCGCCGCGCTCTCCCGCGGCCTCGCGGGTGTCGCGGGCCGCACCCTCGTCGTGAACCTGCCGGGCTCCACCGGTGGCGTACGCGACGGACTCGCGGTCCTGGGCCGGATCCTGGTGCACGCCGTCGACCAGCTGCGCGGCGGCGACCACCCCCGACCGGGGAGCCCGAGCTGAACGTCCCGACCTGGCCGGTGACGCTCCGCGACGGCGAGATCGTCCTGCGCCCCATAAAACTGCGCGACCAGCGCGTATGGCGCGAGGTCAACCGGCGCAACCGCGACTGGCTGCGGCCCTGGGAGGCGACCGTCCCGCCGCCCGCCCCGGGCGGCCCGATGGCGCAGCGCCCCACATACCGTCAGATGATCCGCCATCTGCGCTCGGAGGCGAACGCCGGCCGGATGCTGCCCTTCGCGATCGAGTACGAGGGTCAGCTCGTCGGCCAGCTGACGGTCGCCGGGATCACCTGGGGCTCGATGTGCTCCGGTCATGTCGGCTACTGGGTCGACCGGGGGGTGGCGGGCCGGGGCGTCATGCCGACCGCCGTCGCGCTCGCCGTGGACCACTGTTTCCGCACGGTCGGACTGCACCGCATCGAGGTGTGCATTCGCCCGGAGAACGCGCCCAGCCGCAGAGTCGTGGAGAAACTCGGATTCCGCGAGGAAGGGCTGCGTCCCCGCTATCTCCACATCGACGGCGCCTGGCGGGACCATCTGATCTACGCGCTCACCGCGGACGAGGTCCCGGAGGGGCTGCTGCGGCGCTGGCACCAGTCGAGACCCGGCACTCCGCGCACACCCCGCGAAATGAAATAAGTGTTCGAAAGTGATCGCGGTCTGACAGCTAACGAACCCGCAAACGTCGACTGTTGATCTGAACAATCACAAAAAAAGTCCGTGATATCAGCTAGATCGTGCGACACACCGGGCCAATTGGCGGATGCCTCCGCGCAAACCCCTCTACGGTGTGAGCGTGAGCAGCAGCGGCCTCATCTACGCAGTCATCGTCGGGGCCTGGGCCGCCTACTTGGTGCCGATGTGGCTTCGCCGGCAGGACGAGCTCAATGAAGCACGTCCGACGGAACGCTTCAGTACCGCCATCCGGCTGCTGTCCGGACGGGCGGCCATGGAGCGCCGATACGCCAGGGAGCTGGAGGAGCGCACCGCGCAGGAGGCGGCGCCCGACGTCGACCCGGACGCGGTCACGGACCGAATGGATTCCGTGGACGTCCGGGCCTTTGCCGCGCCTCCGGCGCATACCGAAGCCCGGATGCACGATCCGGCGCACGCTCCCGAGCGTGCGTCAGGCCGTCCGGCTCCGGAGCGCCAGGCGCCCGAGTCCAGCCCCAGGGAGCGCCGCGAGGCGCAGGGGCGTACGCCACAGGAGCGGTCCGCTTCCGTGAGACGCCCGCGCACGTCCAGCGCGGACGCCGAGCGCGCCCGGCGGGCCCAGCGCTCGCAGGTCCTGGCCCGCCGTCGGCGTACCACCGTCGTCCTCTTCCTGGCGTTCACCCTCGGCGCGGTCGTCGCGGCGGTGGGCGGACTCGGCTTCCTGTGGGCCCCCGCCGTTCCGGCTGTGCTGCTGAGCACGTACATCGTGCATCTGCGCGCCAAGGAGCGGCACCGGTTCGCGTTCACGATGGACCGGCGCCGGGCGGAGATGGCGGCCCAGCGGCTGCGCGAGAACCGCCCCCGCAGGCACCAGCCCGCGACGACGGCTCCCGCCGAGCCCGACGAGGAGCCCGAAGCGCGCCACCCCCAGCCGGAACCCACCCCCACCGTCTCCCCGCAGGAGGCCGGCCGCCGCGCCCTCGTCGAGCAGACGGACCACGCGGAATGGGTCGACCAGCAGCGGGAGCGCGGCGGGGTGCAGGGCGACAGCTGGGAGCCGGTCCCCGTCCCGCTCCCCACGTATGTCACCGCCCCGGTCGCCCCGCGTGCCACGGGCGGCGTCGAGGTCAACGACCCGGAGACGTGGAGCGCGGCGCGCTCCAGCCCGGCCGAGCCCACCCAGACGGGCACCTCGCACCCCGTCACTCCCTCGGTGGACCCGGCGCCACGCCAGCGCGGCAACCAGTCCCGCCGCAACCGCGACCGCGGCCGGACCCCGCTCTTCGACCAGTACGACGAGGACGACCGCCCCCGCGCGGCCAACGAGTGAGCCCTCCGGGAAGCCGGCTCCGCTGACCAGCGGGGAACGGATTTCCAAGCACCCCTCTGGGGGTGCTAAAGTTTCACTCGTTGCAAGGGCCTGTGGCGCAGTCTGGTAGCGCACCTCGTTCGCATCGAGGGGGTCTGGGGTTCAAATCCCCACAGGTCCACCGCACAGACGAGATCCCGTCCGATCGTAAAGATCGGGCGGGATCTCGTCGTTTCCGGGGGCGTTCGGGGCGGTGGATGGCGGTGTTTCGGGTCTGGCGGGTTGCTCTAGTGGCTGCCCTGTCGGAACTTGGCAATCTTCCGCCCCGGCCGGAAGAGGCACCCGGCCCCGGAGGTCCCCGCCAGCTCAGCCAAGATGTCTTCCCAGTCGGAGTGGCACGCCACGAGTCGACCCAGCAGCTCCTCTCCAGCACCGCAACCCCACCAGAGGTCACGCGAACGTGGCTACCCCGAAGAGGCGGGGCCTCACCCGGCATCAGGCCCCGTCTCCGAGCGCCATGAGGGCGACACCGTCGAGCCGGGCCTGGCCTGGCAGATGATTCGTCCAATCCGCAAACGCGCCATCTCTCCGGCTCCGTAAGGTGACTGAGGCGTACGGGGCGAGGAAAGCCGAGCCGGAGGAGCTTCTCCGCGCTGGACCCACATCAGAGCCTCCCGAGTCCGCCGCAGCCAAGTTCGGTAGGTCAGCACCGTCAAGTCCTTCGCGGCTGAGGCCGGCAGTCGCGGATCTTGTTGGAGACCCCCCGGGCTCGCCGAACGCGAACTCCTCATCGAGCCGCCACCCCACGGCATCCGGACCGTCCTCCGCGCTGTCGTTGCATGCGATCTGCGACCGCCGCCACGGCCCGGACCAGCACTGCGGCTCACGGGCCTCCAGCAGCACGTGCAGCCACTCAGTCCGCGGCCGTGGACCTCCAAGCAGCGGTGACGCACCCTTCCTCCCAGTGCCACCAGCCTTCCGCTGCACCGTGTTCCAGCAGCTTGCGGATTCGTGGCAGGTCCGCCTCCGGTGGGACATCCAGCGCCACCATCCGGTACCGCTCGATGCCCTCGCCCGTCGTGCCGAGCTTGTGGAAGATCTTCAGAACGCTCTGCCGGGCAGCAGCCGAGCCGCCGTCTTTCAACACGATCAGCCGGATCGTGCAGTTCTCCGAGGGTCGGACCGTCTCTCCAGCCCAGCGGACGCCCTCATCGTCGATCTCCACCCGGACGATGTCGTCCCCGGCGACTCCGCGTAGGAACCAGGGAGTGTTGTCCAAGCGCACCGTGCCGTCACCGAGGTCCACCGCCCACAGGCTCTCGACGCTCGCTGGCGGCCAGCCGTCCTCGTCCACATCCATCCGGAAGTGGACCTTCACGTGGGCGTCACTGATGTTTGTCACCGCGCCATCATCCACACCGCATGCACAGGGCAGGCACGAGGAGGGCGGTCGCGCGACGTCATCGGACCTGGACAGTGGCGCAGGATGAAGGTCGCGTCCTGGAGCAGCGCCGGAGGGATGGCCACGCCGGTCAGGTGCTCAGCCAGAGCGTGAGGACAGATCCGTTTCCGGAGAATCGTCCTCGAGGTGGAAGCCGATACGCACCATGACGTCCAGGATCTCATCGGGTGCGGTGCCCCACCGGTCCTCCGGGAACATAGGGGTCGAAACAGAGTCGTAGGGCCTGGTCCTCCTCCAGGGCGTACTGGGCGAAGGCGGCGTCGACGACTGCGTCTATGCCCACCGGGTGAGCGAGTGAGCGAGTGAGCGAGTGGGCGGTGCTGGACGGGCTGTCGCTGAAGAACTGCGGTCAGAGGGCGGTAACCGGGAGGACCGGGCTTCGGTGTGAAGCGCACGCAGTGGCTCCGGGACCGTCCGGCCCTACGGGCTGGTGCTCGCCGGTGGCGGCGTCACGGAGGGTTCGATGGTCGACCGGACGTAGATCCGCGTTGTGCCTGGCTTGAAGTCGTGCGCGAAGAGGTCTACGCAACGCTGAAGGTACTTGCCTTCGGGGGTTGTGAGTTCATCGGGGCAGAGGCTGGTCTTCCGCAGCCCTTGGACGAACGTTTCCGGTTCGGCCAGCCCGAGGTGCGCGAAGGCGGCGGCGGGTCGGTAATCCTTCTTCTCGGGATGAAAGTTCCCGACCATCTCGGTGCCTTCTCGGACAAGCCGGTCCGTGTAGGCTCCCGCCTCCGTGCTGGGAAGAACGAAGGACAGCAGGCCTGTGTCGTAGCGCTGCCCGACCTTGTAACCCGCACGTCGGTCCGATGCCGCCTCCGGTATGCGGATGCCCATCTGCCCGCTCATCCAGGCCGGGGTGGCTCCGTCCTCCCAGCAGCAGGTCATTTCCTGCTCCGAGAGATCCGACGACACATCGTCGGCGACGTAGGCGAACGCGCCTATTGCGGCGGCGACGCATGCGAGGAACACCAGCGCGACGACGACTGCGACCGGCAACCGACGGCGACGTGTGGGCTGCTCGCCGGAAGCGTTCTTGCTGGAGTTGTTCATCTGTCGACCTCTATCGCCCTTCCTGCTGCTCACGACCGGGGTCCGTGCGGTCGCCCTCACGCCCTGGCTCGTCCGGATGCGGAAGAGGATCGTAGTTCGGAGCGGGGCCGCCCAGATCGTAGTGCTTTACGGAACTGCTGCCCGCCATGTCGAATTCGCGGGCGATGCCCGTGGTGTGCAGCCGGGCCATCTGGCCGTCCGGGATGCTCATGTCGCCTCCTCCTGGGAGGTCGATGGTCACCCCCTTGTCCTGGTCCCAGTTGTAGCGGTCCCAGGCGTTGGCCTGATAGTCGAGGCCTACCTTGGGTTCGCCGTTCGCGTCCGGCACGACGGTGACCACTCCCGTCACGTTCGACCGGGTGGAACCAACGGCGTAGAACCAGTTCTCGTTGACGTCCTTGGTGAAGCTGAAGTCCCGGTTGCTGGTTTCCACCGGTATCGAGACCGGCTGCCCGCCGTTCCTCCGGAACTCCGCAAGCGCCTGCTCGCGCCATGCGTCCTGGTGCCCCCTGATGTCATCCTCGATGTGCGTACGGAACCCGGGGACCTCGGACATCATCTTGTCCATGGGCAGATCCATGTCCGTTCCACTGTTCCCCAGGTAATGCGCCATGTGCCGTGCGGCGTCGTTGTCGCCCGTCCAGTCGGCCGTCTCGGCGATCAGGTTCATCTTCTCGCGAGTCCTGCGCTCCTCCGCTCCCGGTTCCTCGACGCCGTGCGGACCGGATCCCCGGTCGGGAGCGGCTTGCTTGACCGACGGAGAGAGCAGCCCGGCGGCCAGGAGGTCGTCCTTGTGCCCGTTCCACAACTCGGCGCGGGCCTGCGGGCTCAACGACGTCCAGAGTCGCCGCAGTTCGGCCCGTTGCTCCGGGTTCGCGTCGTCACCGTGCGAAGCCAGCGTCATGGCACGTGGCAGTTGGTCCTCATCGAGCGAGGTGTACGTCGCGTGTCCCGCGTTGTGCGGGTCGCCGCCGTGGCTCTTCTTCAGGGCGCGAGTCACGGCTGCGTCGACCTCCGACGCATGAGCCACAAGCCCTGTGAGGGTGTCGGCGTACCACTGCATCAGGTCCTTGGTCCGCTGCGAGGTTCCTTCTGCGTCACAGAAGGCTTCGGTAACCTTCACTGTCCCGTTGGGGCCGTCCGTCACCACCAGGCCCGGATCCGGGCCTGCCGCTCGCGCGGGATTTCCCTTACGGGCCTCCGCGGACAGCTCCCTGGCGCGTTTCTGGATGTACGTCAGTTCACCGTGGCTGTCCTCGAGGACAGCAGCGATGCTCTTGGCCTCCAGGTGCAGGTCCCCGATCTCCTTGGCCGTCTTGCGGACGAAATCCTTGGTGACCGCTGCGTTCACGCCTGCCCACCGGGCCCCGTCCGACAACTGCAGAAGACCGCTGTAGACCTCGGTTCTCAGCTTCTCCAGGCCGGCGGCCGTGGACGCCCAGTCGTCGGCGGCGGCACTCAGCTTTCCGAGGTCCACTTCGATGAGATCTGTATAGGTGAACGCCCCCATTGCTCCCCGCTCACTTCACATACTTCAATATGTCCGACACCGGGACCGCCGAGCCGTCCCTTCGCCTCAGAGCGGCGGCGATCTCCACATCGTCTTTGGCGTGCATCTTTTTCGAATGGTCCAGGTGGTTGGAGATGTGCGCGCACATCTGCAGGACCGTCTTGACCTGTGAGCTCCAGACTTCGAGCGTCGTGTACAACTCACTGCCCGCGCCGAAGTTCCGGCCCTGCAACTCCGCCGCGGCCCGGGCGGTCGTCCCAGCACCGGCCTTGTCCATCCCGGCACCGGCGATGTCGGCACGCTTCAGCAACTCGCCGTGGATGCGAAAGGCCTCATTGCCGACCGCGCCCAGGTCGTCCTGATGAACCACCAGGTCGGCCTCGGACCCGGCGCTGTCAGGCTGAGACCCCGTCGCGTTGAGTCGCGTCTGCACAGAATGCCGTTTCTGAGCCTCTGACTTGAGCTGTGCCCACTCGTCGTCGAACGCCATCGTTCCCCTCCCCGGTCTGCGCCAACACAGCACATTAGCAATGTTGTTGCGAGGGGTTCGGTGAGGGCATCTGCCCTGGTCCGAGGTTGTTTCTTGGTGTCGCGCCGCAACTCGAACGTCCACGTGTAGGTCTCAGGTGCCGTGGAGTGTTCGGATGGTGTGAGGGGATCAGCCGGGCCCGGGGCTCGTCTCGCAGCGCGGGTACCGAGTCGTGCATGCCCGGTCGCGGGCACCATGAACGACCGCGGTTCGACATGGCGTCGAGCCTGCGCTCGTCATCTTGGCAGCATTAGTGAACGTGTTCAATTATGGGGCGGTGGCGGCAGAGAGGGCGGTGACGGAAGACTGTGGGTATGTCGAGCAGGGGGGACCGGGCAGGTATGGAGTTCGTTACGCGGCATGGCTTCGTCATCGCCTACGACGATCTGGGGCCCTCCAGCGGTCTGCCTGTCGTGCTCGTGCACGGGCATCCGTTCGACCGGACCATGTGGCGGCCGCAGGTGGAGGTGCTCGTGCGGGGCGGGTTCCGGGTCATCGCGCCGGACCTGCGGGGCTACGGCGCCAGTGGCGTCGTGCCGGGGCGTACCCTCCTGTCGGACTTCGCGGACGACATCGCCGCGCTCCTCGATCACTTGGGGGTCCGTCGGGCGGTGGTCTGCGGGCTGTCCATGGGCGGGCAGATCGCCATGGAGTTCCACCGCGGGTACGGGGCACGTGTGGCGGGGCTGGTCCTCGCGGACACCTCGCCGGTCGCCGAGAGCGAGGAGGGCCGGGTCTTCCGTAACGGCATGGCCGACCGGCTGCTCGCCGAGGGGATGGGCGGGTACGCGGACGAGGTGATCGACAAGATGATGGCCCCGTACAACGTCACGGAGCTGCCCGACGTCGCCGCCCATGTCCTCGGCATGATGCGGGGCACCGCGCCCGAGGGGGCCGCCGCCGCCCTGCGTGGGCGTGCCGAGCGCCCCGACTACCGGGAATCGCTCGCCGGGGCCCGGGTGCCCGTGCTGGTCGTGGTCGGCGCGGACGACGGTTACACGCCGGTCGAGGACGCCCGGGTGACGCAGGGGCTGATCCCGGGCTCCGGGATCGCCGTCGTCGAGCGGGCCGGCCACCTGCCGAACCTGGAGCAGCCGGAACGGTTCAACGCGGCCCTGCTCGGGTTCCTCGCCTGCCTGTGAGGTCTCAGGGCTGCTGGAGCGGCTTGGCCATGCAGATGCTGCTGTCGTACGTGCGGTAGTGGCCGAACTTCGTGCAGGGCGTGTAGCCGCTGGACGTGTACAGGGCGATCGCCTCGGGCTGCCGGTCGCCGGTCTCCAGGACCATGCGCGTGCGACCGGCGGCGCGTGCGTCGGCCTCCAGGGCGGCGAGGATGCGCCGGGCCAGGCCGAGTCCCCGGCCCTCGGGCACCACGAACATCCGCTTGATCTCGGCGTCGCCGTCGGAGTAGCCCTCCTCGTTCCGCTCCTGGGAACGCCAGCCGCCGGTGGCGAGCGGCCGGTCCGACTCGTCGTAGGCGAGCAGATACAGCCCGTGCGGGGGATCGAACATGGTCGCGTCGAGGGGTGTGATGTCGCCCTCGTCCCCGTAGCGCTCGGCGTATTCGAGCTGGACCTGATCGTTGAGTTTGACGGCATCGGGGTGGTCGAAAGGCCGAGGCTGGATATTCATACGGGTGATGGTACATGTATGCGATCCGGGTCTGTCGGTACTGTTCCCTGATGCTCACTGTGACCTCCGTAAATGTAAACGGCCTCCGTGCCGCCGCGAAGAAGGGCTTCGTCGAGTGGCTGGCGGAGACCGAAGCGGACGTGATCTGCCTCCAGGAGGTCCGGGCCGAGCCGGGGCAGCTCCCCGCCGAGGTGCGGGAGCCCGAGGGCTGGCACACCGTCCACG
The DNA here is from genome assembly GCF_056430475.1 of Streptomyces sp. NPDC045968. Lineage (NCBI taxonomy): Bacteria > Bacillati > Actinomycetota > Actinomycetes > Kitasatosporales > Streptomycetaceae > Streptomyces > Streptomyces sp. NPDC045968. The sequence continues at coordinate 209,727 of NZ_JBWKLF010000009.1, forward strand.
CGCCCGCCGCCGCCAAGGGGCGGGCCGGTGTCTCCCTCTGTACGCGGCACGCGCCGGAGCGGGTGCAGATCGGCTTCGGCGGCTTCGGAGGGACCGAGGGCGCGGAGTTCGACGCGAGCGGCCGGTATGTGGAGGTCGACCTGCCCGGCGTCACGGTCGCGAGCCTCTATCTGCCGTCGGGTGAGGTCGGCACGGAGCGGCAGGAGGAGAAGGAGCGGTTCATGGCCGTGTTCCTGCCGTATCTGATGGGGCTCAGGGAGCGGTCGGCCGCCGAGGGCCGCGAGGTCCTGGTCTGCGGCGACTGGAACATCGCGCACCAGGAGGCCGACCTGAAGAACTGGAAGGCCAACAGGAAGAGCTCCGGATTCCTGCCGGAGGAGCGCGCGTGGCTGACCCGGGTCTTCGACGAGGCCGCGTACGTCGACGTGGTGCGGGCGCTGCATCCGGACACCGAGGGGCCGTACTCCTGGTGGTCCTACCGGGGGCGGGCCTTCGACAACGACGCGGGGTGGCGCATCGACTACCAGGTGGCGACCCCGGGACTGGCCGCGCGCGCGGTCAAGGCGTGGGTCGAGCGCGCCGCCACGCACGGGGAGCGGTGGAGCGACCACGCGCCGGTGACGGTCACGTACGAGAGGTGACGCCGCGGGCAGACGCCGCGGGCGCGATCTAGGGGCCGTCCGGCACCGGTCCGTCGGACGGGCTCTCGTCGCGTCGCAGTCTGCGGTCCAGGGCCATGGAGAGCTCCGCGTCCACCACCGCCCGTGCCAGCGGGCGGAGTTGGGCCGGTTCCTGCTCGGTGGTGTGGGCGCGCAGGACCTCCACGAAGAGGTCGGCGAGGGCTTCGGCGTGCTCGCGGACGCGGCGGCCCGAGTCGAGCACCGTGGCGAGGGGCACCCCTTCCCGTACGAGCTCCGCCGACACGTCGAGGAGCCGGCGGCTGATGTGCACGATCTCGTCGCCGTCGGTGCCGAGATAGCCCAGGTCGAGGGCGGCGGCGAGGTTCTCCGGGGTGGCCTCGCCCTCGAAGTAGTCGGCGAGCTGCTCGGGCGTGAGCCGGACCGGGGTCTCCTCGGTCGGTTCGCCCAGGCCGAGCACCTCGGCGACATCGCGGCCGCTGTCGAAGGTGGCGGCGAGGTCGGCGATGCCGTTGAGGGTGTGGCCGCGTTCCAGAAGGCCCGTCACGGTGCGCAGCCGGGCGAGGTGGTGGTCGTCGTACCAGGCGATGCGGCCCTCGCGGCGCGGTGGCGGGATGAGTCCGCGCTCCCGGTAGAAGCGCAGGGTCCGTACGGAGATGCCGGCCTCCTTGGCCAGTTCCTCCATGCGGTACTCACGGTGCTCGCGTCCTTCTGCCACAGGGGCACCCTATGTTGTACCGCCGGTAACTTTCCTTGGTCCGACCCCTACCCATCAGTACGGTGCTGCTCTACTCTCCCAACAATGCCAGTGATTGCTGGCAGAGTCGTGTGACGTACCGCGGGAGGCGGCAGCATGGCCCAGCACGAGCATGTACGAGTGGCGGTGATCGGATCCGGTTTCGGGGGCCTCGGCGCCGCTGTCCGGCTCCGCCGCGAAGGCACCACCGATTTCGTCGTCCTGGAACGGGCCGATTCGGTCGGCGGCACCTGGCGCGACAACAGTTATCCGGGCTGCGCCTGCGACGTACCGTCCCACCTCTACTCGTTCTCGTTCGCTCCCAACCCCGAGTGGCCGCGCACCTTCTCCGGGCAGGAGCACATCCGCGCCTACCTGGAGCACGTCACCGACACCTTCGGGCTGCGCCCGCACATCAGGCTCAACCACGAAGTGAGCGTGATGCGTTGGGACAACGACGAGCTGCACTGGCTCATCGAGTGCGCCAACGGCACCACCCTCACCGCCGACGCCGTCGTCTCCGCGACCGGCCCGCTCTCCGACCCGAAGATGCCCGACATCCCCGGGCTCGCCGAATTCCCCGGCAAGGTCTTCCACTCGGCCCGCTGGGACCACGACTACGACCTGACCGGGAAGCGCGTCGCCATGATCGGCACCGGCGCCTCCGCCATCCAGATCGTCCCGGCCATCCAGCCGAAGGCCGCCAGGGTGACGCTCTTCCAGCGCACACCGCCATGGGTCATGCCCAGGATGGACCGGGCCATCAGCGGCGCCGAGAAGTGGCTCCACAAGGCGCTGCCGATCACCGGCACCGCGCGTCGCGGACTCCTGTGGGGCATCAGGGAGTTGCAGGTCAGCGCCTTCACCAAGCACCCGAACCAGCTCGGCCTGGTGGAGCGGATCGCCAAGGCCAACATCGCCCGGTCGATCAAGGACCCGGCGCTGCGGGCCAAGCTGACGCCCTCGTACCGCATCGGCTGCAAGCGCATCCTGCTGTCCAGCGCCTACTACCCGGCGCTCGCCCAGCCCAATGTCGATGTGGTCGCCTCCGGTCTGACCGAGGTGCGCGGCTCCACGGTCGTGGCCTCCGACGGTACGGAGACCGAGGTCGACGCGATCATCTTCGGCACCGGCTTCCACGTGACGGACATGCCGATCGCCGAACGGGTCGTCGGCGCGGACGGCATCACGCTCGCCGAGCACTGGAAGAGCGGCATGGAGGCGCTGCGCGGCGCCACCGCGGTCGGCTTCCCGAACTGGATGACGATCATCGGACCCAACACCGGGCTCGGCAACTCCTCCATGATCCTGATGATCGAGTCCCAGCTGAACTACATGGCCGACTATCTGCGCCAGTTGGACGTCCTGGGCGGACGTGCCGCGCTCGGTGCGCGGCAGTCGGCGGTGACGGCGTGGAACCACCGGGTCCAGGAGCGGATGAAGCGCACCGTGTGGAACACCGGCGGCTGCACCAGCTGGTACCTGGACTCCGAGGGCCGCAACACCACGGTCTGGCCGGGGACGACCGCCGAGTTCCGCAGGGCGACGCGCTCGGTCGATCTGGCGGAGTACGAGGTGATCCGGGTACGGAAGCCCGGAGCCGCCGAGGGTGACAAGGCACCGGCCGAGGAGGCTGTCGCATGAGCAGGCTGCTGCGGCGCGAGGACGCGCCGCCCATACCCGTCAGCGAACTGACCGTGGTCTCCGCGGACGGCTCGCGCCTCCACGTCGAACTGCACGGGCCCGAAGGCGCCCCCGCGGTCGTGCTCGCGCACGGCTGGACGTGCAGCACCCACTTCTGGGCCGCCCAGATCCGGGATCTCGCCGTCGACCACCGGGTGGTCGCCTACGACCAGCGCGGACACGGCCGCTCGCCCGAGGGCGGCGTCGCGGGGTACAGCACGAACGCTCTCGCCGACGACCTCGAAGCCGTCCTGGCCGCCACCCTCGCACCGGGGGAGAAGGCGGTGCTCGCCGGGCACTCCATGGGCGGGATGACGCTGATGGCCGCCTCACGGCGGGCCGGACTGCGGGAGCACGCGGCGGCGGTCCTGCTGTGCAGCACCGGCAGTTCGCGCCTGCTCGCCGAGTCGCTGGTCCTCCCGTTCAAGGCCGGCGCGGTCCGGACCCGGCTCACCCGCGCCGTCCTGGGCGCGCGGGCGCCGCTCGGGCCGGTCACGCCGCTGTCGAGGAAGATCCTCAAGTACGGGACGATGGGCGCCGGTTCGGCGCCCGAGCGCGTCGACCTCTGCGCCCGGATCGTGCACGCGTGTCCGCGCAGGGCGCGGGTGGCGTGGGGGAACGTGCTCGCCGACCTCGACCTCGAAACCGGCGTACGGGAGTTGCGGGTGCCGACCGCGGTGATATCGGGTACCGAGGACCGGCTGACACCGCCCGTGCACGCCCGGGCGGTCGCCGCGGCGCTGCCGCACAGCCTGGGACTGACCGAGCTGACAGGCATGGGCCACATGACACCGGTGGAAGCCCCGGAAGTGGTCACGGCGAAGATCCGGGAACTGGTGACCGAGTACGTCACGGTGGCCGCCACGGGCAAGGAGGAGGTCGCATGAGCGGCAAGCGGAGTCTCGAAGGACAGGTCGTCGTCGTCACCGGCGCGGCGCGCGGCGTGGGTGAGCTGCTGGCGCGCAAGCTCTCGGCGCGCGGTGCGACGCTGGCGCTGGTCGGCCTGGAGCCGGACGAGCTGAAGCAGGTCTCCGAGCGGCTGCACGGGGAGAGCGACCACTGGCACGCGGACGTCACCGACCATGTGGCCATGGCCCGGGTCGCGCAGGAGGTCAAGCAGCGCTTCGGCAAGGTCGACGTGGTCGTCGCGAACGCGGGCGTCGCCGTGGGCGGTCCGTTCGTCGACTCCGACCCGGAGGCGTGGCGGCGGGTCATCGAGGTCAATCTGATCGGCGGTGCGGTGACCGGGCGGGCGTTCCTGCCGGTGCTCATGGAGAGCCGTGGGTACTTCCTCCAGATCGCGTCGCTGGCCGCGATCACTCCGGCGCCGATGATGACGGCGTACTGCGCGTCCAAGTCGGGCGTCGAGGCGTTCGCGCACAGCCTGCGGGCCGAGGTCGGCTACCGGGGCGTGCGCGTCGGCGTCGGCTATCTGTCCTGGACGGACACGGACATGGTGCGGGGCGCCGACGAGGACGACGTGATGCGGGAGCTGCGGCAGCGGCTGCCGTGGCCGTCGAACCGCACGTACCCGCTGGGCCCGGCCGTGGACCGGATCGTGGCGGGGATCGAGCGGCGTTCCTCGCATGTGTACGCGCAGTGGTGGCTGCGGGGGATGCAGTCGATACGCGGCTATCTGCCGACGGTCATCGGGATCGTCGGGCAGCGCGAGATGGCGCGGTTCGGGGACCGGCTGGGGAGCGTCCGCAAGGGTCTCGTGGGGGCCGGGGGCGCGGCTGACCAGGAGGCGCGCACGCAGAGTAAGTGATCGAAATGCGCGGAATGTCCTGGCGTGTAAATCTGGTCGAGGCCCCACCGGGGCCAACCCCCACGCACCCACATAGGAGTGAACAGCATGGGCATCGCCGACCAGTTCAAGGACAAGGCGCAGGAGCTTGCCGACCAGGCCAAGCAGAAGAAGATGGGCGACAAGAAGGGCGAGGCGCGCGAGCGTTCGTCCGAGCAGTCGGAGCGGGGCTCGGAGCAGTCCGGGCTTCGCGACCGCGCCCAGGACATGACGGACGAGGCGCGCGAGCGCTACGACCGTTGACGTCTGCGGCTGCCTGAACCTGCGCGCTTGCGCGTCCGCGCGCCCGCGCCTGCGAAGGGCGCACCCGGCTTACCGGGTGCGCCCTTTGGCGTGCGCGGGACTGGGGTCGGGCCCCGTGAAAGACGTGGCCCGGAGACCCCACTCCTCGATCGCCGGAGGGGCTCGATTCGGCGCGCTCGTCCCGGAGGACACACGCGAAACGGTCAGCGTGGCGGCAGCGGTGGGCGGCGCAGGTTCGGTGCCGTCGCGTACGTCGGCGGCGTGGACGCCGGATGCTTCGCGAGCAGGCTCAACGCCACCCGCACCGCGTCATCCAGCACCGCGTGCCGCCCCTCCGCCCAGTCGAGCGGCGTCCGCAACGCCTCCAGGTCCGGTTCCACGCCGTGGTTCTCCACCGACCAGCCGTACGTGTCGAACCACGCCGCGTTCATCGGCACCGTGATCACCGTGCCGTCACCCAGGCGGTGGCGCCCCGTCATCCCGACCACCCCGCCCCACGTGCGCTGCCCCACCACGGGCCCCAGCTTCAGCAGCCGGAACGCGGCGGTGATCATGTCGCCGTCGGAGGACGTGGCCTCGTCGGCCAGGGCGACCACCGGACCCCTCGGCGCACTGGACGCGTACGAGACGGCCTGGGCGTTGCGTGTCAGGTCCCAGCCCAGAATCCGGCGGGTGAGCTTCTCCACGACCAGTTCACTGATGTGGCCGCCCGCGTTGCCCCGTACGTCCACGATCAGCGCCGGACGGGACACCTCGAGTCGCAGATCGCGGTTGAACTGGGCCCACCCCGAGCCGCCCATGTCGGGGATGTGCAGATAGCCGCACTTGCCGCCGCTCAACTCCCGTACTACTTCCCGGCGTTTGGCCACCCAGTCCTGGTACCGCAGCGGCCGTTCGTCGACCAGCGGAAGGACCGCGATGCGGCGTGGCCGCCCGCCTCCCGCCGGCCTGAACGTCAGTTCAACGGTCGTGCCGCCCGCCGCGGTCAGCAGCGGGAACGGCCCCGCCACCGGATCGACGGGCCGGCCGTCGACATGGGTGAGGACCGCGCCCTCCCTGATGCCCGTACCTGCGAGCGGGGAGCGCGCCTTGGAGTCCGAGGAGTCGCCGGGCAGGATGCGCTGGATCAGCCACTCCCCGTCCCGGCACACCAGATTCGCGCCGAGCAGCCCGATCGCCCGCTGGTAGTGCGGCGGGCCCTCGTTGCGGCGGGCCGGGGAGACGTACGCGTGCGAGGTGCCCAGTTCTCCCAGGACCTCGCGCAGCAGGTCGGCGAACTCGTCCGGGGACGCGACGCGTTCGACCAGGGGCCGGTACTGGTCGAGCACCGCGGGCCAGTCGATCCCGCACATGTCCGGCTCCCAGAAGTAGGAGCGGATGATCCGCCCCGCCTCCCCGAACGCCTGGCGCCACTCCGCAGGCGGGTCGACCTCGTGCAGGATGCGGCGCAGATCGAGATAGACCGTGGAGTCGTTGTCACCGGCCTCGGTCGCCGGTACGGCGCGCAGCTCGCCCTCGTCCATGACGACCAGCCGGCTCGCGTCGCCGCTGACCGCGAACCAGTCCAGGTGGTCGACGAGTTCGGTCCGCCTGGCCTTGGCGATGTTGAAGTGCTCCAGGGTGGGCCGGCCCGACATGTCGGCCGGGTTGGCGAACGTCTCGCCCAGCGCGCCGGAGATCGGCCAGCGCAGCCAGACGAGCCCGCCGCCGCTGACCGGGCACAGCGCCGAGTACTTCGACGCCGAGACCGGGAACGGCGTGACCCGGCTCTCCAGCCCCTCGAACTCGACGGTGACGGCCGCCCCCTCGCCCGTACCGCCGTCGGGGATGTCCACCGGGTCGAGCCCGCCGGCGGCCGGGCGGCCGTCCGGCAGGAGCGCGAACGGCGACGGGGTGGCCGAGGACAGCGGGACCAGATAGGGGCGGCAGCCCAGCGGGAAGGAGAGGTCGCCGGTGTGGACGTCGTACACCGGGTCGAAGCCTCGCCAGGAGAGGAAGGCGAGGTAGCGGCCGTCGCCCGTGAAGACGGGGTTCTCGTCCTCGAAGCGGCCGTTGGTGACGTCGACGATGACGGGGGAGCCGGGTCCGGTGATCCGCGCCAGTTTGATCTGGCGCAGGGACCGGCCGATGCCCGGATGCGACCAGGTCAGCCAGTGCCCGTCGGGCGAGAACGCCAGATCGCGGACCGGGCCGTTCGTGGAGCGGATCAGCTCGGTGACCTCGCCCTCGGAGGCCGGGGCGGCGGACTCGTCCACCGCCCGGACCAGATCGGCCCGGGTCGACCCGGAGCCGGGTGCCTCTTCGCCGGCCTCGGCGGCCGCCGCCTCGGCGGCCTCCACCTCCGCCGTGTCCAGGAGCAGCAGCCGTCCGTCGTTGGAAGCGATCGCGAGCCGTTCGCCCTCCGGGTCGGAGGTCATCTCCTCCACCCGCCCCAGCTGCCCCGCGGCCAGCAGCCGGGGTTCCCGGTCGCCGCTGGCCCGTGGCAGGTAGGAGATCTCGATCGCGTCGTCGCCCTCCGCGTCCGTCACGTACGCGACCCGGCCGCCGCTGCCGAGCATCTCCGGCAGCCGGACCCGGACCCCGGGGGTGTCGGTGATCGTGCGGGCGGGGCCGTCGCGGTGCGTGAGCCAGTACAGGCTGCCGCGTACGGCGACGGCGCTCGCCCGGCCCGTCTCGTCGACCGAAAGCGAGTCGACGTTGCTCGCGGCCGGCACCTGGTACGAGCGCCGCCCGGTCCGCGGCCCGCCGAGTCGTACCTCCAGCTTCCGCGGCACGGCGTCCGGCGCTTCGAGGTCGTCGACCAGCCACAGCTCGCCCGCGCACTGGTAGATGACCCGGTAGCCGTCGCTGGAGGCGTTGCGGGCGTAGAAGGCGTCGTGGTCGGTGTGGCGGCGCAGGTCGCTGCCGTCCAGCGCGCACGAGTACAGGTTTCCGACCCCCTGGTGGTCGGAGAGGAACGCGATGCGGCGCCCGACGATCATCGGCGAGTTCAGATGGCCGTCGATGTCCGGCAGCAGACGCTCGCCGTGGAGCCACAGTCGTCCCATCGCCCCGCCCCGGTACCGCTTCCACGCCGCCGGTTCGTGCGGCGGCGTGCCGGTGAGGAGCAGGGTGCGCCGCTCTCCGTCCATGTCGGCGACCGCGATGTCGGCGACCGGGCCCCAGGGCAGTTTGCCGCCGGGGCTGCCGTCGGTGGGGACGCTGTAGGCCCAGGAGAAGTACGAGAACGGCTGGTTGTGCGAGGAGACGGCGAGGATCTGGGAGGAGTCGCCGGGGTCGGGACTCCATCCGCAGACCCGGGCGTCGGTCGAGCCCCAGTAGGTGAGTCTGCGGGCGGCCCCGCCGTCGACGGGGGCCAGATGGATCTCGGGGTCGAGGGTGCGCCAGGTCGTGTAGGCGATGTGGCTGCCGTCGGGCGAGAAGCGCGGATGGCTGACCCTCGTCCGGTCGACGGTCACGCGCCAGGCGCGGCCGGGCCGGTGCCCCGCGGGGGCGAGGGGAGCGACCCATAGGTCGTCCTCGGCCGCGAAGCAGAGCAAGTCCTTGTGGAGGTGCGGGAACCGGAGATACGCGACGTCGTCACTCACCCTCCAATGCTTTCGGTGCGCGGGGCCCGCGGCAACTTGTGGTGCAGCACACAAGCGAAACGGTTTCGTTTCGCTGGAGTGCGGGAGTACGGTTCAGGTGTACGAAACGGTTTCGTTCGATGGACTGGTGATCCACTGAGGATCGCCGGACGATCGACGGACGTAGGGATGGGAGGTCGACACATGGCGCGCACCAGGCTCACGCCCGAGCGTGAGAGCGAGCTGTACGCCGCCGTCCTCGACCTGCTCCGCGAAGTCGGCTACGACGCCCTGACCATGGACGCCGTCGCCCAGCGCACGCATTCCAGCAAGGCCACCCTCTACCGCCAGTGGGGGAGCAAGCCCAAGCTGGTCGTCACCGCCCTGCGGCACAACAAGCCGGTGAGTCTCGCCGAGATCGACACCGGCTCGCTGCGTGGGGACTTCCACGCCGCACTCAGTCGTACCGACGACTGTCAGATGGAGAAGGACTCCGCGCTGATGCGGGGTCTCGGCCATGCCGTCCATGACAATCCCGATCTGCACCAGGCGCTGCGCGAGCTGCTGATCGAGCCGGAGATGACCGGTCTCGAAACGCTGCTCAAGCGGGCTGTGGACCGGGGCGAACTGCGCGCGGACAATCCGGCGCTGAAATATGTACCGCACATGCTGATCGGCGCGTTCGCCGCTCGGCAGCTGGTCGACGACCGCGCCGTCGACCAGGCGTATATCCGTGACTACTTCGATGCCGTGGTCCTCCCCGCCCTCGGCGTCTGACGTCCCCGTTCGTTTCGTACGGCCCTCTCCCCGCAGCCCCACCTGACACGCCGCTCTCGTCGTCGGGCTGGTTCCTCACGCCCATTTCCACTCCACGACCTGACCGGGAGTACGCCCCCGTGGCCACTTTCCTTTACAAGCTCGGACGGCTCGCCTTCCGGCGCCGCCGCTATGTCGCCCTTGTCTGGGTGGCACTGCTGGCGCTCGCCGGATTCGGCGCGGCCTCCGCCTCGCCCGCCACTTCGAGTTCCTTCTCGATTCCGGGTACGGAGGCCCAGAAGGCCTTCGACCTGCTGGAGCAGCGCTTCCCCGGAGGCAGCGCCGACGGCGCCACCGCCCGGGTCGTCTTCAAGGCCCCCGAGGGCGAGAAGGTGACCGACGCGGCCAACAAGGCCGAGGTCACGGACATCGTGGGTGAGCTGAAGTCCGGCTCGGACCAGGTCGCCTCGGTCGCCGACCCGTACGCGGCGAACGCCGTCAGCAAGGACGGCTCCACGGCCTACATCTCCGTCTCGTACAAGGTCAACTCCATGGAGCTGACCGACGGGACCCGGGAGGCCCTGGAAGAGGCCGGTACCTCCGCCGAGAAGAGCGGAATGACCGTGGAGATCGGCGGTGACGCGCTCCAGGTGATGCCGGAGACCGGAGCCGGCGAGATCGTCGGTGTCGCCATCGCCGCGGTGGTGCTGGTCATCACCTTCGGCTCGCTGATCGCCGCCGGGCTGCCCCTGATCACCGCGCTCATCGGCGTCGGTGTCGGTGTCTCGCTGATCACGGCCCTGGCGAACGTGCTGGACCTGGGCTCGACCACCTCCACCCTCGCGATGATGATCGGCCTCGCGGTCGGTATCGACTACGCGCTCTTCATCGTCTCCCGCTACCGCGCCGAACTGTCCGAGGGCAGGGAACGCGAGGAAGCCGCGGGACGCGCGGTCGGCACCGCCGGTTCCGCGGTCGTCTTCGCGGGCCTCACCGTCGTCATCGCCCTGGCCGGTCTGGCCGTCGTCAACATCCCGATGCTGTCGAAGATGGGCTTCGCCGCCGCCGGTACGGTCGCGATCGCCGTCCTCATCGCCCTCACCCTCGTCCCGGCGCTGCTGGGCTTCGCGGGCAAGCGGGTCATGGGACGCAAGGCGCGCAAGGCCGCCGACGCCCTGGCCGCGTCCGAGGACAAGGCCGAGCCCAAGCCGAACATGGGCACCCGATGGGCGCGGTTCGTGCTGCGCAAGCCGGTGTGGGTGCTGCTGGTGGGTGTGCTCGGCCTCGGCATCGTCGCCGTACCGGCCGCCTCGCTGGAGATGGGCCTGCCCGACGAGGGTTCGCAGCCCAAGAGCACCACGCAGCGCCAGGCGTACGACCTGCTTTCGGACGGCTTCGGTCCCGGGTTCAACGGACCGCTGCTCGTCGTCGTCGACACCGACGACAGCTCCGACGGCAAGACCGCGGTCAACCGGGTCTCGGAAGAGATCAAGGGCATCCCGCACGTCGTGGCCGTCACCCCGGCCACCTTCAACAAGGCCGGCGACACGGCGACGATCACCGTCATCCCGCAGGACCGGCCCAGCTCCGCGCAGACCGAGGAGCTCGTCCACTCCATCCGCGACGCGGGTGGTGACATCAAGCGGGACACCGGAGCCGAGGTGCTGGTCACCGGCGCCACCGCGATGAACATCGACTTCTCGCAGAAGATGAACGACGCGCTGCTGCCCTACCTGGCACTCGTCGTCGGCCTGGCCTTCCTGCTGCTGATGCTCGTCTTCCGCTCGATCCTGGTTCCCCTGAAGGCGGCCCTTGGCTTCCTGCTCTCGGTCGTCGCGGCCCTGGGCGCGGTCGTCGCGGTCTTCCAGTGGGGCTGGCTCGGCTCGCTCTTCGGTGTCGAACAGACCGGCCCGATCATGAGCATGATGCCGATCTTCATGGTCGGTGTGGTCTTCGGTCTCGCCATGGACTACGAGGTCTTCCTCGTCACGCGGATGCGTGAGGCGTACGTCCACGGGGAGTCGCCCGGCCAGGCGATCGTGACCGGCTTCAAGCACGGGGCCCGCGTGGTCACGGCGGCCGCAGTGATCATGATGGCGGTCTTCTCCGGCTTCATCAGCTCCAGCGAGTCGATGATCAAGATGATCGGCTTCTCGCTCGCCATCGCCGTCTTCTTCGACGCGTTCGTGGTGCGGATGGCGATCGTGCCCGCCGTACTCGCCCTGCTCGGCAAGCGCGCCTGGTGGCTGCCGCGCTGGCTGGACCGTGCCCTGCCCAATGTGGACGTCGAGGGCGAGGGGCTGCGCAAGGAGCTCACCGGCGCTCCCGCCGCCTCCGGCGGGGACGCGGGCGACGAGCGTGAGCTGACCCGGGTCTGACCCCGGTCGGACAGAGCTCCGGGGACCGCGTGTGAGCGGAGCGCGGCCCCCGGCGGCACCGGTTACCTGTGGGGACGGGGGACCGGAGCGACAGGAAGCCCCCGTGCGAGCGGCACGGGGGCTTCCGTCATGCGTGGGCGATTGTATGCGCGGGCGTCAGGGCTGGGGGGTGCCCGTCGCCGCCGCGGGGGCCGAGGTCGCCTCGTACGTCCGGTGCAGGAAGCGGATCAGGGGCGCGTTGTCGATCTGGAACACCTCGACACCGTCGGCCGAGCGCAGTTCCACGATGAGCTGGGCGCGCCCGCAGGGCCAGACCCGCACGTTGCCGCGTTCGATGGGGAAGCGGAGTCCGCTCTCCAGGAGGTCGCGGCCGACGGCCCAGTCCGTTCCGCTGGCGAAGGTCACGTGGACGGTCGGTGACTCTTCGGCGGTGTCGTACCGCAGGTCGACGGGGACGGGCCGGGTGAGGGGACCGTCGGTGATGAGCCGGGCTCTTGCGTGTTCTTCGATCACGGGGGACATCGGCCGGCTCCTCCTGTTTGTAGAACTTTGCACTCTAATGTCCCATATTTCATGCCAGGGGCACTCCGGAGAGGGGCTGCGCAGTTGTGACGGACCCGCTCTTGCAAGCGATGCGCAACAAGGCTCTATCATTGGTGGGTTCTGACCCCGCCCCCGGGAACGCAGGAAAGCGGAGCCTCCCATGCATGTACCCGACGGATTCATCAATGCACCCGTCTCGGCAGTAGCGGGAGTCGTCGCCGCGGGCGCGGTCGCCGTCAGCCTCCGTGGCGCCCGACGAGAACTCGATGAGCGCACCGCCCCGCTGGCCGGGCTCGTCGCGGCCTTCATCTTCGCCGTGCAGATGCTCAACTTCCCGGTCGCCGCCGGCACCAGCGGCCACCTCCTGGGTGGTGCGCTGGCCGCGATCCTGGTCGGCCCGTACACCGGAGTGCTCTGCATCTCCGTCGTCCTGCTGATGCAGGGCATCCTCTTCGCCGACGGCGGTCTCACCGCTCTCGGCGTGAACATCACGGTCATGGGCGTGGTCACGACCGTGGTCGCGTACGTCCTCTTCCGCGGCCTGACCGGGATGCTCCCGCGCACCCGCCGCTCCGCGACCGTCGCGGCGTTCGTCGCCGCGCTGGTCTCCGTACCGGCCGCGGCCTGCGCCTTCACCCTGATCTACGCCGTCGGCGGCACCACGGACATCCCCATCGGCAAGGTCCTCACCGCGATGGTCGGCGTGCACGTGCTGATCGGTATCGGTGAGGCCGTCATCACCGCGCTGACCGTCGGCGCCGTGATCGCCGTGCGCCCGGACCTGGTGCACGGCGCCCGGAGCCTCGCCGCCCCGCTCAAGCTCCGCGTCGGCGGTGAACTGGTCGACGCCCCGGCCACCGCCCCGGCCCCGGTCGCCGCCCGCTCCACCCGCACGGTCTGGGCCACCGGCCTGGTCACCGCGCTCGTCCTCGCCGGGTTCGTCTCCTTCTACGCCTCCGCGAGCCCCGACGGCCTGGAGAAGGTCGCCGCGGACAAGGGCATCGACGCCAAGGCCGAGGAGCACGCCGCCGCGGACTCCCCGCTCGCCGACTACGGCGTCAAGGACGTCACCGACGCCCGCCTCTCGGGCGGCCTCGCCGGAGTGATCGGTGTCGGCGCCACGGTGGCCGTCGGCAGCGGGGTCTTCTGGGTGGTCCGCCGCCGCCGTCAGGACGAGCCGGTAGACGCCCGGGTCACGGAGACCGTCTGACATGGGCGCGGGCCACGCTCACAAGCTCTACCGGCACGCCCACTCCCCGGTCCACGAGCTGCCGCCGCACTGCAAGCTCGCCGCCGTCTTCGGGTTCGTGCTCGTCGTGGTCTCCACACCCCGCGAGGCGGTCTGGGCCTTCGCGCTCTACGCGGCGCTGCTCGCCACCGTCGCCGCGGTGGCCCGTATCCCGGCCGGATTCCTGCTGAAACGGCTGGTCATCGAGGTGCCGTTCGTGGCCTTCGCCCTGCTCATGCCGTTCGTGGTCCCCGGCGATCAGACCGAGATCCTCGGTGTCTCCGTCAGCGTCCCCGGCCTCTGGGGCGCCTGGAACGTCCTGGCCAAGGGCACCCTCGGCGTCGCCGCCTCCGTGATCCTGGCCTCCACCACCGAGCTGCGGTCCCTGCTGCTCGGCCTCCAGCGGCTCAGACTGCCTCCGCTGCTCGTCCAGATCGCCTCCTTCATGATCCGGTACGGCGACGTGATCACCGGCGAGATGCGCCGGATGTCGATCGCCCGCCGCTCCCGGGGCTTCGAGGCCCGTGGCGTACGCCAATGGGGTGTCCTGGCCAAGTCGGCGGGCGCCCTGTTCATCAGGTCGTACGAGCGCGGCGAACGCGTCCATCTCGCGATGGTCAGCCGCGGCTACACCGGCACCATGCCGGTCATCGACGAGGTGACGGCCTCCCGCACCCAGTGGGCGTACGCCGGCGCACTCCCCCTGCTCGCCCTCGCTATCTGTCTGCTGGGATGGACCGTATGACCCTGCCCCCCGCCTCTCTTCACGTCAGCGGTCTCGCCTACGCCTACCCCGACGGACACCAGGCGCTCTTCGGCGTCGACCTGACCGTGGAACGCGGCGAGCGTGTCGCGCTGCTCGGCCCCAACGGCGCCGGCAAGACCACCCTCGTACTCCACCTGAACGGCATTCTCGACGCGGGCGCGGGGACCGTCCGGGTCGCCGGGCTCCCCGTCGAGAAGCGCAACCTCGCGGAGATCCGCCGCCGCGTCGGCATCGTCTTCCAGGACCCCGACGACCAGCTGTTCATGCCGACCGTCCGCGAGGACGTCGCCTTCGGGCCCGCCGCCTCCGGACTGCGCGGCCCCGAGCTGGAGGAGCGCGTGCGCACCGCCCTGAAGCAGGTCGGTATGGAGGAGTACGCGAACAGGCCCCCGCACCACCTGTCCTTCGGGCAGCGCCGCCGCGTGGCCGTCGCCACCGTCCTGGCCATGGAGCCGGAGATCCTCGTCCTGGACGAGCCCTCCTCCAATCTGGACCCGGCGTCCCGCCGCGAACTCGCCGACATCCTGCGCTCCTTGGACGTCACCGTGCTGATGGTCACCCACGACCTGCCGTACGCCCTGGAGCTCTGCCCGCGCGCCGTCATCCTCAGCGACGGCGTGATCGCCGCCGACGACCGTACGCAGGATCTGCTCGGCGACGCGGAATTGATGCGGACGCACCGCCTGGAGTTGCCGTTCGGTTTCGACCCGCGCTCCGTGACAATGGGCGCGTGACCCAGGACGCTCCCGACACCGCCGCGCGCGGCCCGCACCCGCCGGCGCCCTCGCTCCTCCTCGACGACCAGCTCTGCTTCGCGCTGTACGCGGCCCAACGGGCCGTCACCGCCGCCTACCGGCCGCTGCTCGACGAGCTCGGCCTCACCTACCCGCAGTACCTCGTGATGCTCGTCCTGTGGGAGCGCGGTGAACTCCCCGTCAAGGAACTGGCCCGCTCCCTCCACCTCGACTACGGCACCCTCTCGCCCCTCCTGAAACGGCTCGAAGGCGCCGGTCTCGTACGCCGCGTGCGCTCGGCCGCCGACGAACGCTCCGTGCTCGTCGAGCCCACCGGCGACGGCGCGGCGCTGCGCGAGCGGGCGGCCTGCGTGCCCGGCGGACTGCTCGACGCCGCCGGAATGGCTTCCGCCGAAGTGGCCGAGCTCCGCACCGAACTGCACCGGCTGACGGCCCGCCTGGAGCACCCGGGGGAGCACTGAGCGACCGGCTTGTTCACGGCCCCGGCACATCGGTCACCTGCGGCGCGATGCACCATGGGGGGATGAGCGGGAGTGCGGGAGCAGGCGTGGATGTACGGGGCACGGTGTCGCCCGGGTTCGAACCGGTAAGGGACGCTTTCGTCCGCAACTTCGAGCAGCGGGGCGAGCGCGGGGCGGCGGTCACCGTCTACCGGCACGGCCGCAAGGTCGTCGATCTGTGGGCCGGTACGAGAGATGTCGACGGGGCCGAACCGTGGGCCGTCGACACCGTGCAGGTCGTCCGCTCGGCGGGCAAGGGCATCGCCGCCGCCGTACCGCTGCTGCTGCACCAGCGCGGCCAGCTCGACCTGGACGCCCCGGTCGGCACGTACTGGCCGGAGTTCAAGGCCAACGGCAAGGAGCGCGTCCTCGTACGCCACCTCCTCGCCCACCGGGCCGGGGTCCCCGCGCTCGACCGGCCCCTGACCCCGGCCGAGGCGGCCGACGGCACCTCGGGGCCGCGGGCGGTGGCCGCCCAGCGCCCCCAGTGGGAGCCCGGCACCGAGCACGGCTACCACGCCCAGACGTACAGCTGGCTCGTCGGCGAACTGGTGCGCCGGGTCACCGGGCGTACCGTCGGGCGCTGGATCGCCGAGGAGATCGCCCGCCCCCTCGGCCTGGACTTCTGGTTCGGCCTCCCGGCCGACGAGGCCCACCGGATCGGCCGGATCGGTCCCGTCGAAGCCCCGGTCGCCGAGGGGAACGGCGGCGCGTTGCGCCTGCGCCCCAAGCGGTCCGTCGTCGAGGCGTACCGCGACCCGGACTCCCTCACCCGCCGCGCGTTCGGTGCGATCGACCCGCTGCCGGACGAGAACGACGCCGTCTACCGCGCCGCCGAACTCCCCGCGTCCAACGGCATCGCCACCGCCCGCGGACTGGCCCGCTGTTACGCCGCGATGATCGGCGAGGTCGACGGCCACCGCCTGTTCGCGCCGGCCACACTCACCCTGGCCCGCACGGAGGAGTCGGCGGGCCCGGACCGGGTCCTGGTCGTCAGCACCCGCTTCGGCCTCGGCTTCATGCTGCACGGCCCGGCCGCCCCGCTCCTGGCCCCCGGCTCCTTCGGCCACCCCGGACGCGGTGGTTCCCTGGGCTTCGCGGACCCCGAATCGGGCATCGCCCTCGGCTATGTGACGAACGGTCTGCAGAAGGGAGTGACCGCCGACCCCCGTGCCCAGGCACTGGTCAGAGCAGTACGGTCGGCTCTATGACTCCTCCTTCCCCGGCCGTCGCACGGTTCGATGGATACGCCGTACTCATCACAGGAGCGGGCCAGGGCATCGGCGCGGCAACGGCCCGCCGCCTGGCATCGGAGGGCGCCGCCGTCCTGGTCACCGACCTGGACGCCGCCCGCGCCGCGCACACCGCGAGGGAGATCCGGGAGGCCGGCGGCACCGCCGATTCCCTGCCCTGCGACGTGGGCGACCGCGCGGCCGTCGAGGCGGCCGTCGCCCACGCGGCCGCCGCTTTCGGCCGCCTGGACGTCCTGGTCAACAACGCCTGCTCGGCCAGTGCGGACGCCCCGCTCTTCGAGGACGAGACCGACGAGGTCTGGCAACGCGACCTGGACATCAGCCTGTCCGGCCCCTTCCGCTGCTCCCGGGCGGCACTGCCCCACCTGGTGGCCTCCGGCCGGGGCGCGATCGTCAGCATCGGCTCCGTCAACGGCGAACAGGACTTCGGCGGCCACGCCTACAGCGCCGCGAAGGCGGGCCTGGCCGGTCTGACCCGTACGCTGGCGGGCCACGCGGCCCCGCGTGGCGTCCGCGTCAACCTGGTCTCTCCCGGCACGGTCCGCACGGACGCCTGGGCGGGCCGGGAGGCCCAACTCGACGCGCTGAGCGAGCTGTACCCCCTGGGACGGGTGGGCGAGCCGGACGACATCGCCTCGGCGGTCGCCTTCCTCGCCTCGCGTGACGCGTCCTGGATCACCGGCACGACGCTGCGCGTGGACGGCGGCCTGCTGGCCGTGAACACGGCTTTCCGGCAGGTGTCCTCGGAGCACCCGGCGCGGCAGGAGCGGTAACCGCGGGCGCCTGAGCGGGACGCGATCCCGGACGTGGTCCTGACTGCGTCCCGGGGGTCAACTCGTGTGCAGCATCAGGCCGATGCCGACCACCATCAGGCCGGCCGCCGCGATCCGCGGGGCGCCGAAGCGTTCCTTGAAGAACAGGGTGCCGATCGCGGCCCCCACGATGATCGACGATTCGCGCAGGGCCGCGATGGGGGCGAGCGGGGCCCTGGTCTGGGCCCACAGGACCAGGCCGTACGCCGTCACCGACAGCGCCGCGCCGATCAGCCCCCGCACCGCGAACGGCCTGAGCTCGACCAGGAGTCGCGCCCGGCGCCGGTACAGCGCGTACGCCGGAATGGTCAGGCCCTCCAGGACCATCAGCCAGGCGATGTAGCCGAGCGGGGTGCCGGAGGCGCGTACCCCGACGCCGTCGACGACCGTGTACCCGGCGATCGCCAGGCCCGTCGCGACGGCGGCGGTCAGGGCGGCCCAGTGCGGGCGGCTCCCCGAACCCCGGATGCCCCACAGGGCGAGCCCGACCAGTCCGGCGGAGGCGACCACGACGCCCGCCGTTGCCCAGCCGTCCGGGACCTCGCCGACGAACACGGCCGCGAGGACCGTCACCACCAGGGGGGCCGTACCGCGCGCGATCGGGTACATCTGGCCGAAGTCGCCGAGCGTGAACGAACGCATCAGCAGCAGCATGTACGCGACGTGCAGCACGGCGGAGACGATCAGATACGGCCAGGCGGCCGCCGCCGGAAACGGGACGAAGCCCGCGGCCGCCGCGCCGATCAGTACGCCGCCCCCGGAGATCAGGGTGAAGGAGAGGAGCTGGTCCTTGATGGCATGGGCGATCGCGTTCCAACTGGCGTGAGTGATCGCCGCGGTCAGGACGGCGAGGGCGACCAGCGGCGTCACTTCGTCTGCTCGCGCACGTCCACGAGGGTGCCGCCCGCGTGCCCGATCAGTGTCTTCGGATCGAGGGGGAAGACGGTGTACGGCGTGCCCGCCGCGGCCCACACCACGGCGTGGTCGAGCAGCGCGCGGTCGGCCAGGACCCGGGTCTTCGTGCGGTGGCCGAAGGGCGGTACGCCCCCGATCGCGTACCCGGTGGTCTCCCTGACCAGGTCGGCCCTCGGGCGGGTGACCTTCGCCGCGCACAGTTCGCGGCGCACCAGTTCCACGTCCACCCGCGAGGAACCGTCCATCAGGACGAGGACCGGTACGCCGTCGGCCTCGAAGATCAGCGACTTCACGATCGCGCTGAGCTCGCAGCCGATCGCCGCGGCGGCCTCCGCCGCGGTGCGGGTCGCCTCGGGGAAGCGGCGGACCTCGACCTCCAGGCCGAGTTCACGCAGGGCCTCGGCGAAGCGGGGGTGGGCCTCGGAAGGGGTGGCGGCGGGAGTGGTCTCGGGAGTGCTCATGCCCGCACGCTAGCGGTCGGTGTACGGCGCATGCGACACGGTTCCGGACTGTGGGCGGCCGGGCCGCCCACCCGCGTCCCCGGGGGTTTCTTTCGGGCAATCGCACCCAGCGCGGGGTCTTACGCATCTGGAGATCCCATGGAGGTACGCCCATGAAAAAGCTTTGCCGAACGGCAATCGTCGCCACTCACCGCTTTGGGGACGGCGGTTTTCGAAACGCCTGCCCCGGTGCTCGGTCATACGAATTCCAGGGCTGGCGTAATTACGCCTGGACCGTGCCGTCGAGAGCGATATCGCGTGCCGGCTCATGGCGGTTCCCGCCCAGCAGACCGGATTCCTGTGCATGGGCTCCGAGGGCGAACCGGCCGGTGACTTCCCAGCGTCGCATGAGGTCGTGCACCCTTCGCTGGACGGTGCGATGGCCCACGCCGAGCCGGCGGGCGATGGTTGCGTCATTCACACCCTCGTGCAGCATGCACAGGATGCGTAGTTCCGTGTCGTCGATATCCGGTACGCCAGACATATGCCCCCCCAGGCCAACCACGCCATTCACTGGTCGATACCTATTCTAGGAGTCGAGATCACGCCGCGACAGCCGAATAAATCCCACCGGATAGAGCAAAAGCGGGCGGGAGCATCGGCATGACGATGCCGTAACTCCCGCCCGCAGGGCCGAAAACCGCCCTCCGCGTACCGTCAGGAACCGGCCCGCAGTACCGCCGCCACCACCGGGCCCGCCGCGTCTCCGCCGTGGCCGCCGGACTGGACGACCGCGGCCGCCGCCAGGTCGTTGCTGAATCCGGTGAACCAGCTGTTGGACATGCCCTGTCCGTCGACCTCCGCCGAGCCCGTCTTGGCGCCCTTGTCGCCGCCGACCGAGGCCATCGCGGCCTTGCCGGTGCCCCAGGCCGCCGTCGCCCGCATCATGCTGTTCAGCTGATCGGTGACGTGGCCGGGGAGCGAGCGGGACGCGACGGCGAGCTGCCGGCCGTCCAGGGACTGCGGCACGATGACCGGCTGGCGGAAGGTGCCGGTACGGGCGGTGGCCGTGATGGACGCGATGTTGAGGGCGTTCATCTGGACCGTGCCCTGACCGATGTACTGCGCCGCCGCCTCGCCGCCGACCTCCTCGGGAATGCTGCCGTCGGTCGAGAAGATGCCGGTCTTCCAGTCCAGCCCGATCCCGAAGACGTCCCGCGCCTCCTTGCCGAGCGCCGAGTCGTCGTCCACCTCGTCGATCCGCTTGATGAAGGCCGTGTTGCAGGAGCGGGCGAAGCTCGTCGTGAACGTGTCGGTGTCCGGGAGCGAGAAGTAGTCCAGATTGTGGAAGGTGTTGCCCTCGTAGAGCACTTCCCTGGGGCATTCGATCGGGCGGTCCGCCGAGGCGACGCCCTTCTCGATCAGCATCGCCGCGGTCACGATCTTCAGGGTGGAGCCGGGTGCCTGCTTGCCCTGCATGGCCGCGTTGAAGTCGGTCACCGGGTTGTTGGCGACCGCGCTGATCGCGCCCGTCGAGGGCTGGACCGCGACCACCGACGCCTGGGTGAACTGCTTCACCGCGCGCTCGGCCGCCGCCTGGGCGCCGGCCTCGATCGTGGTGCGGAGCCTGCCGGGCTTCCCCTTCGTCAGGGTCAGCAGCGTCGTCTTCGGCACCAACGCGTCGGCGGGCTCGATCCACGTCTCGACGCCCGCCGTGCCGCCGCTCTTCGCCCCGTACTTCTCCCGCAGCGTGGCCAGCACCGGCGCCAGCGACGGGTACGTCTCCGGGTCCAGGACCTTGTCGTTGCGGTCCACGGCCTCGATCTGCGGCGTCGACGACTGGCCCGTCCGCAGCGTGGCCCCCTCGGTCAGCTGCGGGTGGATCACCGCGGGCTCCCAGTCGACGAGCGCCTTCCCGCTGGTCAGTCCGCGCACCACGGTCAGTTCGGAGGCGTACGACAGGGTCTTCGTCCTGCCCTCGTACGAGATCTTCGCCTTCACCGTGTACGGCACCTTCGCGCCGATCGCCGGGCCCGGCGTGATCACGGCCCCGGTGACATGGGCGTCCGTGGTGTAGCCGGCGAGCAGCGGTTGCGCGTCCGCCTCGTTGTTGGTGAGCAGAGCCGCGGCCGTCGCGTCGCCGGCCGCCCACGCCTTCAGGAACGCCTTCGCGGTCCCGGCTGTCTCCGCCGCGCTGGGCGGCCCCGACCGTACCTCCGACGAGGTGCCCGTGGCCTCCAGCCCGCTCTCCGGGCCGCCCGCCCCGACCACGGTGTACGCGCCGTAGCCGACGCCGCCGGCCACCAGCAGGAACGCGCCGCCGATGACGGCGACCTTTGCTCCACTGCGCATCGTGCAGTCCCCTCCCCAGGAGTTCCCCTTGAACACGTTCAAGGGGAATTTCCCGGCACTCTACGGGAGGGCGGGGAGGATGGGGCGGCTGTTATGGGACCGGGATCAGACCCATGTATCCAGCCACATCCGGTCGCGCCAGGAGTTCTCCGGGATGGACGTGCCCGTGTACAGCGGCCAGAAGTAGACGAAGTTCCAGACGATCAGCAGCACCAGCACACCCGCGGCCACCGCCCCCAGCGCCCGCCGGCGGTCACCGGACGGATCGCTTGTGGGCAGGGCCGGGCCCGCACCGGACCGTGCCCCCGCGGCGGGTCCGATCATCGCGCCGATCATCATCGTCACCGCCAGACACAGGAACGGCACGAACACGACCGCGTAGAACAGGAAGATCGTCCGCTCCTGGTAGAAGAACCACGGCACCCAGCCCGCCGCCACCCCGCACGCGATCGCGCCCGCCCGCCAGTCACGCCGGAAGAACCACCGCCACAGCACGTACAGCAGCGCGAAGCACGACGCCCACCACAGCAGCGGCGTGCCGATCGCCAGCACCTCGCGCGCGCACTTGCCGGTCGCCGACGCGGCACAGCCCGCCTGCTCCTCGTAGAAGTACGAGACGGGCCGGCCGAGCACGATCCAGCTCCACGGATTGGACTCGTACGTGTGCCCGGAGGTCAGCCCGACATGGAACTCGTACACCTGGTACTCGTAATGCCACAGGCTGCGCAGCCAGTCCGGCAGCCAGGTGAAGGAGCCGCCCCTGCCCTCCGTCGCGGCCCAGTTCCGGTAGTACCCCTTGTCCGTGACGATCCAGCCCGTCCACGACACGAGATACGTCCCGATCGCGACCGGCACCGTCGAGACGAACGCGGGCACCAGATCCCGGCGCAGCACCGCCGAGTACGGCTGCACCGCACCCGCCGTGCGCCGTGCGCCCACGTCCCACAGCACCGCCATCACACCGAACGCGGCCAGGATGTACAGACCGTTCCACTTGGTGGCGAAGGCCAGTCCGAGCATCAGGCCCGCGGCGATCCGCCACGGCCGCCACCCCAGACGCAGGGTCTCCGCGATACGGGCGTCGGGGCGCAGCACCCCGTCCTCGTCGGCCGGCAGCGCGGCCGCCAGTCTCCGGCGCGCCCAGTCCCGGTCGGTCACCAGACACCCGAAGGCGGCGAGCACGAAGAACATCAGCACCAGGTCGAGCAGCGCGGTGCGGCTCATCACGAAGTGCAGCCCGTCCACCGCGAGCAGTGTGCCCGCCAGGCAGCCCAGGAACGTGGAGCGGAACAGCCTGCGGCCGATCCGGCAGAGCATCAGCACGGACAGCGTGCCGAGCACCGCCACCATGAACCGCCAGCCGAACGGGGTGAAGCCGAAGAGCTGCTCACCCGCCCCGATGATCCACTTGCCGACCGGCGGATGCACGACGTAACCGGGCTCCACCGGGATCGGCACCTTCGAGGGATCGGCAAGGATCGACTTGTCGATGTCCTTGGGCCAGGCCCCCTCGTACCCCTGGTTGACCAGCGCCCAGGCGTCCTTCGCGTAATACGTCTCGTCGAATATCACCGCGTCCGGCTTGCCCAGATTCCAGAACCGCAGCACCCCGGCGACCAGCGCCACCAGCAGCGGCCCGCCCCACGCGGCCCAGCGGACCAGATGGCCGGCCAGGGTGGGCGGCACCCCGAGCACCGCCCAGAAGCGGCGTCCGGGACGCGTGTACGGCGGTACCAGCCGCTCACGCAGCCCTGTCTCCGGCCGGGGCACATGGCCGAAGCGGCGCAGCCGCTGCTGCCAGGCAGGCGGCGGTGCGCCGCAGGTGTCCCCGGCGTCTTGGCCCTGCTGGGCTTCGGGCGCTGTACTCGTCACCGCGCCATCGTAGGGAACGCATCTGTGCGAAGGGTGCCGCCCGTGCTGGGAGGATGGCTCATGTGACTGGATCGACTGGAACGCTGGTACTCGCAGGGACCCCCATCGGCGATGTGGCGGACGCCCCGCCACGACTCGCCACCGAGCTGGCGACGGCCGACATCGTCGCCGCCGAGGACACCCGGCGGCTGCGCCGCCTCACCCAGGCGCTGGGCATCCACACCACGGGGCGTGTCGTCTCCTACTTCGAGGGCAACGAAACGGCGCGTACGCCCGAACTCGTCGAGGCACTGACCGGCGGCGCCCGCGTCCTGCTCGTGACCGACGCGGGGATGCCGTCCGTCTCCGACCCGGGCTACCGGCTCGTCGCCGCGGCCGTGGAGAAGGACATCAAGGTCACCGCCGTGCCGGGCCCCTCGGCCGTGCTGACCGCGCTCGCCCTCTCCGGCCTGCCCGTGGACCGTTTCTGCTTCGAGGGCTTCCTGCCGCGCAAGGCGGGCGAACGCCTCGGCAAGCTCCGCGAGGTGGCGGGCGAACGCCGCACGATGGTCTTCTTCGAGGCCCCGCACCGGCTCGACGACACCCTGGCGGCGATGGCCGAGGTGTTCGGCGCGGACCGGCGGGCCGCCGTGTGCCGCGAGCTGACCAAGACGTACGAGGAAGTGAAGCGCGGCCCGCTCGGCGAGCTCGCCGTCTGGGCGGCGGAGGGTGTACGCGGCGAGATCACCGTCGTCGTCGAGGGCGCGACGGACTCGGGCGACGAGGGCCTGGACGCCGAGGAGCTGGTGCGCAGGGTGCAGGTGCGCGAGGAGGCGGGGGAGCGGCGCAAGGAGGCCATCGCCGCGGTCGCCGCCGCGGCGGGCGTTCCCAAGCGCGAGGTGTTCGATGCGGTCGTGGCGGCAAAGAACGCGGCTCGAACTGCCCCCGCCAAGGGCAAGGACTAACCTGAAAGGCAAAGCCCGAGCCGCGTACCGGGCCTCTTGGCCATGAGACGGCCAAGACCGCTCCAACACTCGTCCCGACCTGGTGCGCTCCCGCCGGGAAAGGCGTCCACTGGATGGTGCGACGCATTCCCCGGAGTGCTTGTCCGACGGACAAGAGGAGCAGGCATGAGCGAGATCGCAGCAACCACCGTGCATGAGGCGTACGCGTTCGCCTGCATGCGGTGTGGATACGGCTGGGAACAGGCGTACGAGATAGAGCACCACGTCGACGGTTCCGGCAACGCCTTCGTCGTCTACAAGGCGGACGGGCAGCGTGTGCCCTCCCCGCTGTCCACGCCGTCCTGCGCGAACTGCGGCGGGCACGTCGTCCGGATCATGCGGTCCGGCCGGGTCTCGACCGTTCAGCAGTTGCTCCACCACGAATTTCCCGAGGGGATCGCGTCGGCCCCCGAACCCGTCTCCGAGCCCGTCCCGGCGGAGCCGGAACACCACTGGAGCTTCTCCCACCTGCTGCACCCCTTCCACCGCAAGTGAGCCGGTGCCCATGATCCTCGTACGATCGTGGGCATGAGCCGTACGGAAGCCCCGCCGCTGCCCGAACCCCTCCGGGTGCCGGTCGCCGATTCGCACACCCACCTCGACATGCAGGACGGCACCGTCGAGGAGGCCCTGGCCAGGGCCTCCGCCGTCAACGTGACGACCGTGGTCCAGGTCGGCTGCGACGTCGCCGGTTCGCGCTGGGCCGCCGAGACGGCGGCCGCCCACGCCGCCGTGCACGCCTCCGTCGCACTTCACCCCAACGAGGCGCCCCGCATCGTGCACGGCGACCCGGAGGGCACCGCGCGCCAAGGAGTCCGGGAGCCGGGCGGGAAGGCCGCGCTCGACGAGGCGCTCGCCGAGATCGACGCACTGGCCGCCCTCGACCACGTACGCGGCGTCGGCGAGACCGGCCTCGACTACTTCCGTACAGGCCCCGAGGGCATGGCCGCGCAGGAGGAGTCCTTCCGCGCGCACATCGAGATCGCCAAGCGCCACGGCAAGGCCCTCGTCATCCACGACCGCGAGGCACACGCGGACGTGCTGCGCATCCTCGCGGACGCGGGCGCCCCGGAACGGACCGTCTTCCACTGCTACTCGGGCGACGCCGACATGGCCCGGATCTGCGCGGACGCCGGCTACTTCATGTCCTTCGCGGGCAACGTCACCTTCAAGAACGCCCAGCCGCTGCGCGACGCACTGGCCGTCGCGCCGATGGAACTGGTGCTGGTCGAGACGGACGCGCCCTTCCTCACCCCCGCCCCGTACCGCGGACGGCCCAACGCGCCCTACCTCATTCCGGTCACGCTCCGCGCGATGGCCGAGGTGAAGGGCGTCGGCGAAGACGCCCTGGCGGCGGCGATCTGCGACAACACGGCACGCGCGTTCGACTACTGAGCGGCTACCGGGGGCACTGCCGAACAGCGACACGGCCACTCCGCACAGCCGTATCGCTTTGGAGAGTCGTCGAAGCTCCGCTATCGTCCCCGCGCATTCGGGTCGCAGGGACCTATCTTCTGGAGCGTCGTGAGCAATTCGCAGGGCAGTCACCGTGCAGCGCGCGGCCGTCGGCGCGCGCCGGCCGCACCCGTCGCCGTCGCGTCCCCCGCCCCCCTCCCCGCCTTCGGCGAGGTTCCCTTCGGTGAAGCTCCTCTCCGTGAAGCCTCCCTCCATGAAGAGCCGACGCTCGTGGACCTGTCGTGGGCCGGCTACGCCGTCCACGACCCGACGGCGATCGACACCCCCCTGGTGCCCCGCCAGACGGTCACGGCGGAGGGCACCACCGGGCGCGGCACCCGGCCGACCGGCCGCGGCACCAGGCGCCGCAAGAGCACCGCGGGCCCCAAGGGCCTGCGGCGGCTCGTCCCGCAGGCCCTGGTGGTCGCCTTCCTGGCCGGGGGCACGTCGGCGTTCGTCGTCCACGACAAGGCCGTCCGGCTCAGCGTCGACGGGAAACCGCGCACCCTGCACACCTTCGCCGGCGACGTCGGCGAACTCCTCAAGGACGAGGGCGTCGCCGTCGGCGCCCACGACCTCGTCGCCCCGGCCCCGGGCACCGAACTGGACAGCGGCGACGAGGTCGTCGTCCGGTACGGCCGCCCCGTCACGCTCACCCTCGACGGCGCCCGCCACCAGGTGTGGACCACCGCCGAGACCGTGGAGGAGGCCCTGCGCCAGTTCGGGGTGCGCGCCGAAGGGGCGTACCTCTCCGCCTCCCGCTCCTCACGGATCGGCCGCACCGGTCTCGCCCTCGACATCCGCACCGAACGCACCGTGACCTTCATGGCCGACGGCCGCGAGCGCACCCTGCGCACCAACGCCGCCACCGTCCGCGAGGCCGTCGCCGAGGCCGGCCTCACCCTGCACGGCCAGGACACCACCTCGGTGGCCCTCGACAGCTTCCCGCGCGACGGCCAGACGATCTCCGTGATGCGGATCACCGACTCCCGCGAAGTGCGCGAGGAGACCATTCCGTACGCCGTCGAGCGAACCGAGGACCCCACCCTCTCCGCCGGTACGGAAGTCGTCGAACGCAACGGGCGCAACGGCGCGCGCCGCATCACGTACGCCCTGCGCACCGTCAACGGCGCACGGCAGAAACCGCGTAGGACCGGTGAGGAAATCCTGCGTGAACCGGTCAGCCGGATCGTGCGCGTCGGCACCAGGCGACTGCCGGACTCGGTGGCGGGCGCCGACGGACTGAACTGGAACGCGCTGGCCGCCTGCGAGTCCGGCGGCCGCCCCGACGCCGTCGACGCCAGCGGTACGTACGGCGGGCTGTACCAGTTCGACACCCAGACGTGGCAGTCCCTCGGCGGCACCGGAAGACCCCAGGACGCCCCCGCGTCCGAGCAGACGTACCGGGCGAAGAAGCTCTACGTGCAACGGGGGGCGAGTCCGTGGCCGCACTGCGGCCGTAGGCTTAGCGGGTGAGCAGCACAGAGCCCGACGCCCTCCTGGGCCCCGCAGACATCCGCGACCTGGCCGCGAAACTGGGCGTACGCCCGACCAAGCAGCGCGGTCAGAACTTCGTCATCGACGCCAACACCGTCCGCCGGATCGTGCGCACCGCCGAGGTGCGCCCCGACGACGTCGTGGTCGAGGTGGGGCCGGGACTGGGTTCGCTGACCCTGGCGCTGCTGGAGGCCGCGGACCGGGTCGTCGCCGTCGAGATCGACGACGTGCTCGCGGGCGCCCTGCCCGCCACGGTCGCCGCCCGGATGCCGGAGCGCGCCGACCGGTTCGCCCTCGTCCACTCCGACGCGATGCTGGTCCGGGAACTGCCCGGCCCGCCGCCCACCGCGCTGGTGGCCAATCTCCCGTACAACGTGGCCGTGCCCGTCCTCCTCACCATGCTGGAGCGCTTCCCGAGCATCGAGCGGACGCTGGTGATGGTGCAGGCCGAGGTCGCCGACCGGCTGGCCGCCAAGCCGGGCAACAAGGTCTACGGCGTGCCCTCGGTCAAGGCCAACTGGTACGCCGACGTCAAGCGCGCCGGGTCCATCGGCCGCACGGTGTTCTGGCCCGCGCCGAACGTCGACTCGGGACTGGTCTCCCTGGTGCGTCGCACGGAGCCGATCAGGACCAGCGCGAGCCGTACCGAGGTCTTCGCGGTCGTCGACGCCGCGTTCGCCCAGCGCCGCAAGACGCTGCGCGCGGCCCTGTCCGGCTGGGCGGGTTCCGCGCCCGCCGCCGAGGCCGCTCTCGTCGCGGCCGGCGTCTCGCCGCAGGCCCGCGGTGAGGCGCTGACGGTCGAGGAGTTCGCCGCGATCGCCGAGAACAAGCCGCAGAGCGAGCCGGAGCCGTCCGCATGACCCCCAGCGTCACCGTCCGCGTCCCCGCCAAGGTCAACGCGCAGCTCTCGGTCGGCGCCCCGCGCCCCGACGGCTTCCACGACCTGGCCAACGTCTTCCTCGCCGTCGGCCTGTACGACGAGGTGACCGTCACCCCCGCCGACGGGCTGACGGTCACCTGCTCGGGTCCGGACGCCGCGCAGGTCCCGCTGGACGCCACGAACCTCGCCGCCCGCGCCGCGATCGCGCTGGCCGCGCGGCACGGCCTCACGCCCGACGTGCACCTCCACATCGCCAAGGACATTCCCGTCGCGGGCGGTATGGCGGGCGGCAGCGCCGACGGCGCCGCCGCCCTGCTTGCCTGTGACGCCCTCTGGTCCACCGGCTCCACCCGCGAGGAACTCCTCGCGCTCTGCGCCGAGCTGGGCAGTGACGTTCCGTTCAGCCTGGTCGGCGGGGCGGCGCTCGGCGTCGGACGGGGGGAGCGGCTGACCCCGATCGAGGTCGGGGGCACCTTCCACTGGGTCTTCGCGGTCGCCGACGGCGGGCTGTCCACCCCGGCGGTCTACGGCGAATTCGACCGGCTCACCGCCGGCACGGACGTCCCGGAACCCACCGCGTCCGCCCCGCTCCTGGCCGCACTGCGCGCCGGGGACACCACCGCCCTCGCGGACGCCCTGAGCAACGACCTCCAGGCCGCCGCTCTCTCCCTGCGCCCCTCGCTGGCCGACACCCTCGCCGCGGGCACCGCGGCGGGCGCACTGGCCGCCCTGGTCTCGGGCTCCGGGCCCACTACCGCGTTCCTGGTGGCGGACGAGGAGTCGGCGCAGAAGGTGGCACACGCGCTGACCACGTCCGGGACGTGCCGAACCGCGCGCGTGGCGGTGTCCGCGGCGCCGGGGGCGACGATCCTGCGCGCCTGAGGCCCTGAGGCCGAGCGTGTCAGCCGCGCTTCAGGCTCCGCTTCGCCAGCTCGTACGCGGGCAGCATCTGCTGGTGCTCGGCGGAGTCGAGCCCGCCCAGGTGCACCACGACCGGCCCGTCCGGGGTGGTGACCGCGAACGCGCGCTCGGTCTTCGGCTCGTCCAGCAGCTCGCTGCTCACGGTGTACGTCACCTCGGTGGCGGCCAGGGATCCGGCCCTCACCTCGGTGTACGCGGCCTTCCCGGCGTTCTGGTCGGCAGCGAGGAACGCCTCCAGCACCGCGCGCGGCCCGCTGCCGGACGGTTCGCCCGCCCACACCCGGAGGTAGCCGACGTTCCCCGCAGGCTTCGCGTCGATCTCGCAGATCATCCTGACCGGGCCCTGCTCACCCAGCGCGGCCAGCTCCGAACCGGGCTCCACCTCGACGGCCTGCGGCTTCCAGGACGTCGCGACGTCGAAGGTGACCGGCATCGGGCAGGCCGAACCGGCGCCGCCGAGCGTGCCGGCCCGGGTGACGGGCTTCCCGGCGGCGGTGCCGGGGCTTTCGGGGGTGTCCGTCGTCTTCCGGGCGGCCTTCCCGGAGTCCGTACCGGAGTCCGTACCGCCGTCCGATGACGAGCAGCCGGTCAGCGTCACCGCCGCCAGGACCGCCGGAACCAGAGCCCGTACCGCATACCGCTTCATGAAGTCCCCACCCCTGAGCTGTTCCCCACCGCTCCGACCTGGGGTTCCTCCCCATGATCGGTCGCCGCACGCTATCGCACCTCCGGCGGCGACTACCCTGGGACTTCGAGCGGTCCCCGACGCAGGGACCCCCCAGGCAGGAGTGAAAT
The DNA here is from genome assembly GCF_056430475.1 of Streptomyces sp. NPDC045968. NCBI lineage: Bacteria > Bacillati > Actinomycetota > Actinomycetes > Kitasatosporales > Streptomycetaceae > Streptomyces > Streptomyces sp. NPDC045968. Next base: position 239,501 of record NZ_JBWKLF010000009.1, read on the forward strand.
GGCCGTCAATCTGGTCAATGTCGAGCAGGTCAGCAAGGTGTACGGCACCCGTGCCCTGCTCGACGGAGTATCTCTCGGGGTGTCCGAGGGCGACCGGATCGGTGTGGTCGGCCGTAATGGCGACGGCAAGACGACTCTCATCCGGATGCTCGCCAAGCTGGAGGACGCGGACACCGGCCGCGTCACCCACAACGGCGGGCTGCGCCTCGGTGTCCTCACCCAGCACGACTCACTCGACCCGAAGGCGACCATCCGCCACGAGGTCATCGGCGATCTGGCCGACCACGAGTGGGCGGGCAGCGCGAAGATCCGTGACGTGCTCACGGGACTCTTCGGCGGCCTCGCCCTGCCGGGCTTCGAGCACGGCCTGGACACCGTCATCGCCCCCCTCTCCGGTGGCGAGCGCCGCCGCATCGCGCTCGCCAAGCTGCTCATCGGCGAGCCCGACCTGATCGTGCTCGACGAGCCCACCAACCACCTCGACGTCGAGGGCATCTCCTGGCTGGCCGGCCACCTGCGGACCCGGCGCTCGGCGCTGGTCTGCGTCACGCACGACCGGTGGTTCCTCGACCAGGTCTGCACGCGCATGTGGGACGTCCAGCGCGGTTCGGTCCACGAGTACGAGGGCGGCTACAGCGACTACGTGTTCGCGCGGGCCGAGCGGGAGCGGATCGCCGCCACCGAGGAGTCCAAGCGGCAGAACCTGATGCGCAAGGAGCTCGCCTGGCTGCGGCGCGGTGCTCCCGCCCGTACGTCCAAGCCGCGCTACCGCATCGAGGCGGCCAACGAACTGATCGCCGATGTGCCGCCGCCCCGCGACACCAGCGAGCTGATGAAGTTCGCCAACGCCCGGCTCGGCAAGACCGTCTTCGACCTGGAGGACGTGACGGTCCAGGCCGGACCCAAGACGCTGCTCACGCACCTCACCTGGCAGCTCGGTCCTGGCGACCGGATCGGCCTGGTCGGGGTTAACGGCGCGGGCAAGACCTCGCTGCTGCGGGCGCTCGCCGAGGCGTGCCGTACGCAGGGCGACGTCCAGCCCGCCGCGGGCAAGGTCGTCGTCGGCAAGACGGTCAAGCTGGCCTACCTCTCGCAGGAGGTCTCGGAGCTCAACCCGAACCTGCGGGTGCTGGAAGCGGTGCAGCAGGTCCGTGACCGCGTCGACCTCGGCAAGGGCCGGGAGATGACCGCGGGGCAGCTCTGCGAGCAGTTCGGCTTCACCAAGGAGAAGCAGTGGACGCCCGTCGGTGACCTGTCCGGTGGCGAGCGGCGCAGGCTCCAGATCCTGCGCCTGCTGATGGACGAGCCCAACGTCCTGTTCCTCGACGAGCCCACCAACGACCTGGACATCGAGACCCTGACGCAGCTGGAGGACCTCCTCGACAGCTGGCCCGGGTCGATGATCGTGATCTCCCACGACCGGTTCTTCATCGAGCGGACCACCGACAAGGTGATGGCGCTGCTCGGTGACCGCGCGCTGCGGATGCTGCCGCGCGGGATCGACGAGTACCTGGAGCGCAGGCTGCGCATGGAGGAGACCGCCACCCCGGCCTCCCACTCCGGGGCGACCGCGGTGAAGGCGGCGCCGGCCGAGGCCGTTTCCCCGCAGGCCGCGCGTGCTGCGAAGAAGGAGCTCCAGAAGGTCGAGCGACAGCTGGAGAAGATGTCGACCAGGGAAACCACCCTGCACGCGCAGATCGCCGACAACTCCACGGACTTCGAGAAGGTCGCGAAGCTCGACGCCGAGCTGCGTGAACTGGTCGCGGAGCGCGATGTGCTGGAGATGCGCTGGCTGGAACTGGCCGAGGACTCCTGACCGTCGGCTGTGACGGATGGTGCGTTCGGGGCGGGTGATAGAAAGAAACCTTGCCCGGAACGCACCCAGGGGGAACGCACGGTATGAGTCAGCCGCCCGGCCAGCAGCCGCCCCAGGGGGCCTTCGGAGCCCCTTATGAGCCGGAGCCCGGCGTGTACGGGCGGCCTCAGGAGCCGTACGGGCGGCAGGCACAGCCGGGGTACGGACAGCCGGGTTACGGGCAGCCCGCCTACGGACAACCGGGTTACGGGCAGCCCGCCTACAGCTGTCCGCAGCCCGGGACTCGGCCCCAGCCCCAGCCGCCCCACGGGCCCGGCCGCGGCGGGCGTTTCAAGGGGAAGACCGCGCTCGTCGTCGCCGGGGTCCTCGTGGTGGCCCTTCTCGCGGGCGGCGGCGTCTGGTTCGCCGCGAGCGGCGGCGACGACGGGAAGAAGCCGGTCGCCGGGAAGAGCACGTCCGCGCCGCCCACCGGGGGCGACAGCAAGGGCAAGGGCAAGGGCAAGGACGAGGTCGGCGTCACCGACGCCGCGCTCGCCCGGAAGCTCAACGCCGCCCGCAAGCCCGGCGAGGCGAAGGTCCACTGGATTCAGCGCAACGGCGTCGACCTGCCCCGTAACGGCTTCGACGCCCACGGCCCGTGGATCGTCGGCGACACCGTGGTGAAGGCCATGTACCGCACGGTGTCCGGCTATTCGCTCGTCGACGGCAGGCAGAAGTGGAGTCTGCGCCTCACGGGTGAGGTCTGCGCGGCGCCCACGCGGGCATCCACCGACGGCAAGCTCGTGCTCGGTATCGAGGACAGCACCGCGAGCGACGCCTTCTGCGACGACCTCCAGATGATCGACCTCACCACGGGGAAGGCCGGCTGGCACCGGTCCTATGTGCGTTCGGGCGCGTGGGACGAGCTCTCCGATGTCTCGATGGCGATCAACGGCGCCACCGTGACCGTGGGACGCACCAGCCGGACGGACGCCTTCCGGATCAGCGACGGCAAGGAGCTGTGGGGCAAACTGCCCACCAACTGCCAGCCGTTCGGCTTCGCGAGCGGACCGGTCCCGATCGCCGCCGCCAGCTGTCAGACCGAGGCCGACGACCACGCCGAGCACCTGGTGCAGCGGATCGACCCGGTGACCGGCAAGGCCGCGTGGACGTACAAGGTCAAGAAGGGCTGGAAGGTCGACCAGTTCTACTCCGTCAGCCCGCTGATCGTCTCCCTCAAGAAGGACGACGGGTGGGCCATCGTCATCCTCAACGCCGACGGCACGTACCGCTCCCAACTGGTCGGCGGAACGGACGACTACGCGACGCGGTGCGGCAGCGATCTCCTCACCCGGGGCAGGAACATCGACAACTGCCTGGGTGTCGCGGCCGATGCCGGCACCGTCTACCTGGCGACGAAGCCCGAGTTCGTCGGCGACGGCATGACCAACGCGGTCGTCGCCTTCGACCTGGACACCGGCAAGTCCACCTGGAAGGTCGCGGCGCCGCCCGGACAGACCCTGATGCCCATGCGGGTGGAGGGCGGCAAGGTCCTGAACTACCTCTCCGCGGGGGAGGGTGACACCAAGACCGAGGGGGGCGGGATCGTGGCGCTCGCGCCGACGGGCGGCGCGTCGCAGCCGGTTCTGCGCCACCCCTCGTCGGCGGCCGCCGTGGAACGCGGCTTCTTCGATCCCCGGGTCGTCTACGCCGGCGGGCGCTCCCTGCTCATGCACGCGTACGTCACCGGGGTCACCGATGAGGAAGAGGTGGCGCTGAGGACGATGATCGTCTTCGGCGACTGACAGGCTCTCAGGTCCGGCCAAGGCGTAACGAGGGCATCACGGGGCGGTTCTCCCTTGGGAACAGGGGGTGGACCGACCCCGTGTTCGAGCCGGTGCGGGTGGTAAAAAGAAGCCCCGCTCGACTGTCGTAACACCGCGGAATCCATGCCCGATTCGCTCCTTTCCGAGGGGTATCAGCCCAGCGGAAACGCGGGGGAGACCGAAGTGGGCACCGGACCGCACCGCACGAAGGGGGACGTGCTGATGACCCAGCCGCCCAGCCAGCAACCGCCGCAGGGAGGCTTCGGGGCTCCGCAGGAGCCGCCGCAGGGGACTCCTCAGCCGCCGCCGCCCCACGGGCAGCCCCCGCAGACCCCGCCGCCCGCGCAGCCGCCGCAGATGCCGGGCGCCGCCCCGCAGCAGCCGCCGGGCCCGCCCGGTTACGGCTATCCGCAGGCACCCGGCCAGGCCCCGGGTCCGTACGCACCGCAGCCCGGCCCGTACGGGCAGCAGGCGGGACCGTACACCCAGCAGCCCGGACCCTACGGGCAGCAGCCGGGGCCGTACGGCCAGCAGACGCAGCCCGGTTACGGCTATCCGCAGCAGCAGTACCCCGGTGCGCCCGTCCCCGGCGGCCCGGCGGGCCCCGGTGGCGGCAACCCGTTCAAGGGCCGGCCCGCGGTGATCATCGGTGCGGCGGTCGCCGCGCTGCTCGTCATCGGTGGCGGCGTCGTGTTCGCCACGAGCGGCGGTGACGACGACAAGAAGCCCGTGGCCGAGAAGTCCACCGACGCCGAGCCGAGCACGTCCCCCACCGTCGACGAGGGCGACGGCAACGGCGACGGCCGCGAGGTCGACGACGACCTGAACGCCGGCCGCAAGCCGGGCGAGGCGAAGGTCCTCTGGCTCCAGACGAACGGTGTCGACCTGCCGCGCAACGGTGCGGACGTGTACGGGCCGTGGATCGTCGGTGACACGGTCGTCAAGGGCATGTACCGCGCGGTCTCCGGCTACTCGGCGGCCGACGGCAAGCAGAAGTGGACCCTGCCGCTGCCCGCCGATCTTTGCGCGGCGCCCCCGCAGCCCACCGCCGACGGCAAACTCGTCATCGGCGTGAAGGACAGCACCAAGGACAGCGCCGACTGTTCGGTCCTCCAGATGATCGACCTCAACACCGGCAAGCCCGGCTGGAAGAAGGCGGTCAAGCAGAACAGCACCTGGGACTTGATGTCCGACATCGGCCTGGCGATCAGCGGGGACACCGTCACCGTCGGACGCACCAGCAACTCCAACGGCTACCGGGTCAGCGACGGCAAGGAACTGTTCGGCAAGCCGGCGGGCAACTGCCAGCCGTTCGCGTTCGCGGGCGGCCCCAAGCTGATCGCCGCCGCCAGCTGCCGCACCGATGACATCGAGAACCCGCAGCACCAGATCCAGGAGATCGACCCGGCCACCGGCAAGGCCAAGTGGACGTACAAGCCCGCGCGCGGCTGGGAGATCGACAAGGTCTACTCGGTGAGCCCGCTGGTCGTCTCGCTGAGCCAGGAGAAGAAGAAGCAGTGGTCCATCCTCGCCATCAAGGAGAACGGCACGCTCCGTTCCCAGCTGGACGGCGACGACGAGGACAAGTTCTCCCCCAACTGCGGCAGCGGCTTCTCGATCTTCGGTGACAAGCTCGAAGGCTGCACCGGGGTCGCCGCCGACGCCAACACCTTCTACATGGCGACCGACGACGACACCAGCGGCACCAGCCGCACCAACAAGGTCGTCGCCTTCAACCTGAACACCGGCAAGCCCAAGTGGAAGGCCGCGGCCCCCGCCGAGCGCGTCATGACGCCGCTGCGGATGGAGGGCGGCAACGTGCTGCTCTACCTGGAGCCCTCGTACAACAAGGGCGGGGCCATCGCCACGCTCGCTCCGACCGGCGGCGCCCCCACCGTGGTGCTCCAGCACCCCGAGTCGACGGCCGGAATCGAGAGCACCTTCTACTCGTCGAAGATCGCCTACGCGGGCGGCCGTTCCTTCATCCTGAGCGGGCGCATCAGCGCGAGCAGCGACAAGGAGGAGAAGGAGCAGAAGACCATGATGGTCTTCGGCAAGTGACGGTTCACGACGGCACTCGACCCCACAGTCCCCTTCCTTCAGAGGTAAGCACCCCATGACCCAGCCGCCCCTGCCGCCCAACGAGCCGCCCCAGGGTGGATTCGGCGCCCCGCAGAGCCCCCCGCCCGGCGGGTTCGGTGCGCAGACCCCGCCGCCGTCCGACGGCTTCAGCAAGCAGCCGCCGCCCGCACCGCAGACCCCGCCGGCCCCCGCGCCGGGCGGTTACGGCACCCCGCAGGCGCCCCCGCCGGGGATGCCGCCGCAGAACCCCGGCTACGGCTACCCGCAGACCCCGCCGCCGGGGGCGCCCCCGGCACAGCCCGGCTACGGCTTCCCGCAGACCCCGCCGCCCGGCCAGCAGGGCATGCCCCCGCAGCAGGGGTACGGCTATCCGACCGCGCCCATGCAGCCGCAGTACCCGGGGCAGCCGGCCGGGAACGGCAAGAAGTTCTCCACCCAGATGCAGATCATCGTCGCGGCGGCGGCCGCCGTGGTGCTGATCATCGGCGCCGGAGTCGTCTACTCCGCCACCAGCGGTGACGAGACGGCCGGCAAGAACACCGAGGCCTCCTCGGCCGGCACGACCGGCGGCGAGAGCAAGGGCGGCGAGGGCAGCGGCCTCGCAGGCGGCGACGAGAAGGCACCGGCGAACAACAAGTCGACGGTCGGCTTCCAGCTGCCGCAGCCCAAGGTCACCGACACCACGACGGTCGCGGGCTCCTGGCTCACCGACAAGGTGTACGTGAAGACCGGCGTCTACGAGATCGTCGGCTACGACCCCGCCAAGGGCACCAAGCTCTGGTCGATCCCGTTGCCCGGCCAGGTCTGCTCCGCCTCCAAGCACATGAGCAAGGACTTCAAGACGGCCGTCGTCTTCGAGGCGGGCAAGCCGACCAAGGCCAAGAAGTACCAGCCGTGCAACCAGGTCGGCGCGCTCGACCTGGCCACCGGCAAGCTGCTCTGGAGCAAGTCGGTCACCGCGGCCACCGGCGGCGACGAGCCCGTCAGGTACGACGAGGTCACGGTCAGCGGCAGCACGGTCGCCGCGGGCGGTACCAGCGGCGGCGCCGCGTTCAACCTCACCACCGGCGCCGAGCTGTGGAAGCCGACGGCCGACGCGGACGGCTGCTACGACATGGGCTACGGCGGTGGCGAGGCCCTGGCCACGGTCCGCAAGTGCGGTTCGTACGACGACCCGCAGCTGACCGTCCAGTCGCTGAACCCGACGACGGGCGCACCGATCTCCTCGTACAAGATGCCGCCCGGTGTCGAGTACGCGAGCATCGTCTCCACCAAGCCCCTCGTCGTCGCCGCCGACGTCGGCGACACCGCCGGTGACGGCAGCGGCATCTCGGACTTCTTCTCGATCGACGCGGCCACCGGCAAGCTGCTCGTCCGGATCTCGGCCGACGCGGACAAGTACGCGGCCCGCTGCGGTTCCACCGAGGTCGAGACCTGCCAGCACCTCGCCGTCGGCAACAACCGGCTGTACGTGCCGACCGAGGAGCACGAGGGCGGTGGCGAGTACGGCGACACCAACGAGATCGTCGCCTTCGACCTGACCACGGGCAAGCTCGTGGGCGGCAAGGCGGACGCCGGCGACCGGTACACGCTCACGCCGCTGCGCATGGACGGCACCAACGTCATCGCGTACAAGCAGCCCCCGTACGACAAGGGCGGCCAGATCGTCTCCATCGACGGCGGAACCTTCAAGGAGACGCTGCTGATGGAGAACCCGGCCGACGAGGCGGTCCGTGACGCGGAGAGCAGTTTCTCCAGTGACTACGCCGAGGTCATCTACGCGAAGGGACAGCTGTTCCTGTCCGAGACGATGATCAGTGAGCCGCGCGAGAGCTCGCTGGACGACAAGGAGTACCTCGTCGTCTCCTTCCGCACCAGCTGACCCTGCGGCCCCCGCACGTCACGCACACGGCCCTGCCGGTCGATCAACCGACCGGCAGGGCCGATCGTTTTCCGACGGTCAACTGACCTTCAACGAACCATAATTCGGCATTCTCGGACGCTTCTGAGGCCTAAGGGGCGCGCGAGGTCGAACAAGCGTGTAGCTTGCCGGGTCACGGCCGGGGGGCCGGGCTCGCAGGGGCATACAGGGGTACATGGGGGTTGCTCGATGAGCGTGCGGCTCATGGTGGTCGACGATCACCGACTGCTCGCCGAGGCACTTGCCTCGGCGCTGAAACTGCGCGGGCACCGGGTGCTCGCCGCGGCCGCGCCGACGTCAGGTGCGGCCGAACTGGTCGTCAGCAGGGCGCCGGAGGTCTGTCTGTTCGGCACGGCGGCTCCCGCGGAACCGGGGACGTTCGACCCGATCGTCCGGATCGGGCGGGAGCGCCCCCAGGTGGCGGTCGTGGTGCTCGGCCCCGTGCCGAGCCCGCGCGGGATCGCGGCGGCGTTCGCGGCCGGGGCCGCCGGCTACGTGCGTCACGACGAGCGGATCGAGGGCGTCGAGCGGGCGATCATCAAGGCCAGGGCCGGTGAGGCGGCGGTCGCGCCGCAGCTGCTCAGGGCGGCGTTCACGGAGCTGCTCAACCCGGCGGTCCAGCCGGACGACGAGGGGCAGCGGCTGCTGCGGTTGCTCACCCCGCGCGAGGTCGAGGTGCTGGTGCGGGTCGCGGAGGGCGAGGACACCCGGCTGATCGCGGCCGGTATGGGCATCGCGTCCAGTACCGCGCGTACGCATGTGCAGCGGGTGCTGATGAAGCTGGGCGTCGGTTCCCGTCTGGAGGCGGCGGCGCTGGCCGCCCGCACCGGGCTGCTGGACCGGGCGCTCCTGGACACGCGGCAGGGGCCGGACCTCCCCGGCTGAGCGGGTGGCGTCCGGCCCCTGCGGCGGGCGGGAGCGTCAGTGGTCGGCGGGCTCCGGTACGTCGGCCGGGGCGACGGCCGGGCGCAGCTTCATCCAGATCAGGAAGAACAGCCCGAGCGCCAGCATGGCGAGGCCGGTCCAGAGATTGATGTGGACGCCCTCGGCCTTCTTCAGATCCGCCTCGGACGGGCTGATCCCGGCGATGGTGACGATCACGCCGTAGACCACGAAGAGGCCGCCGATGATCCTCCGGATGTCGAAGAGCCGGGCCGCGGTCGCGGACTTGCGCTCCAGGTCGGAGACTTCCTTGTGCAGGTCGGACATGGTGAGTGCCTCCGATCAGAGCGAGTAGGGCAGATAACACAGGGCGGCGAGGACGATGGCGCCCCAGCCGAGCAGGGCGGGGCTGCGGTACCAGGCACTGTCGGCCTCGTCCGGTACCTCGTCCGCGTCCGGGGGCTCCGTTCCGTACACCAGGCCGGCGAGTTCGGCCTCGGGCTTCGGCGCCGTGAAGAGCGTGACGGCGACCATGACCACGGCTCCGGCGACGAATCCGACGATCGCGGAGACGAAGTTGGCGCCCTGGTCGGTCGGGATGTCGATGACCCCGCCCTTGTAGATCCAGAAGTAGTTGACCATCGCGGCGGTGGTGCCCGCGACGAGGCCCCACACACCGGACTTCATCGAGGCGCGCTTCCAGAACATGCCGATGATGAACACGACGAACATCGGGACGTTGAAGAAGGAGAACAGCGTCTGGAGGTAGCTCATGATGTTGGAGAAGCTGGCGGCGATGAAGGCCGTGCCGATGGAGGCCACCACGCCGATCGCCGTGATCAGCCGCCCGAAGCGCAGGTAGTACGCGTCCGACTCGTCCTTCTTCACGTACCGCGCCCAGATGTCGGTGGTGAACACCGTGTTGAACGAGGACACGTTCGCCGCCATACCGGCCATGAACGCGGCCAGCAGACCGGTCACCGCGATGCCGAGCACACCGTTGGGCAGGAGTTCCTGCATCAGCAGCGGGATGGCGTCGTTGTACGTCAGGTCCGATTCCGGCGTGCCGATCTGCGGTACGACGACGGCGGCGACCAGGCCCGGGATCATCACCGCGAAGACGATGAAGATCTTCGGGAACGCGGCGATCAGCGGGGTGCGCTGGGCGGCCGAGAGGTTCTTCGCGGACAGGGCGCGCTGCACCTCGGCGAAGTTCGTCGTCCAGTAGCCGAAGGAGAGCACGAAGCCGAGGCCGAGGATGATCGTCAGCCAGTTGGCGCCGAGCGGGTTGGCGTCACCGATGCCGGTGCCGCCCCAGGCGGAGAGGAAGTCCGGGCCGTGGCTCTTCTCCAGCGACCCGGTCAGACCGTCCCAGCCGCCGACGCGCTTGAGGCCCAGCAGGGTGAGAGGGATCAGCGCGGCGAGGATGACGAAGAACTGCAGCACCTCGTTGTAGATCGCCGAGGAGAGCCCGCCGATGGTGATGTAGATCAGCACGAAGAGGCCCGCGACGACGATCGCGACCCACTGCGGCCAGCCGAGGAGCGCCTCCACGACGATCGACAGGGCGTAGAGGTTGACGCCCGCGATCAGGATCGCCGCGAAGGCGAAGAGTATGGAGCTCAGCAGGTGCGCCGACCTGTCGAAGCGCTGGAGCAGGAACTCCGGTACGGAGCGGACCTTCGACCGGTAGTAGAAGGGCATCATCACGAGGCCCAGGAAGACCATCGCCGGGATGGCCCCGATCCAGTACCAGTGGACGACGGCGACACCGTACTGCGCGCCGGTCGCCGCCATGCCGAGGATTTCGGTGGCACCGAGATTGGCCGCGACGAAGGCCAGACCGGTCACCCAGGCGGGCAGTGACCGCCCGGAGAGGAAGAAGTCGAGGCTGGTCTTCACGCTGGCGCGGGCGGCGAAGCCGATGCCGAGCACCACGACGAAGTAGATCGCCAGGATCGTGTAATCAAGCCCGTTTGTGGGGAGCCGGAGCCCTTCGGCCAGATAGTTCATGGGGGGTACTCGCTTCGTTGCGCGAACTGAACCCGACGGAACCTACGCCTCTGCATTCATAAAATGAACAGTTGTGATGGCGTTCTTTGTTCGATCGTGATCGGGTGGCCCGAGATTGAGATGATTTGCCCCTGTCCGCACTCCGTCGCATTCCTCGTCAGCCGGGCGACCTCCCACCATTGACGCGCCTGTTGGCTTGTGGTTTGTTATGTGCGGTTATGTTTGGAGGAACCTGGTGAAGAAGACGGTTACGCGCCTCGCCGACGGCCGTGAGCTGATCTATTACGACTCCGCGGACGACACCGTCCGCGATGCCATCGACCGCCGCCCGCTCGACGCCGTCTCCACCTCGTCGGAGGTCCGCCGCGATCCGCTGCTCGGCGACAGCGTCGCCATCGCCTCGCACCGGCAGGCACGCACCTACCACCCGCCGGCCGACGAGTGCCCGCTCTGCCCCTCCGCGGGCGACCGGCTGAGCGAGATCCCCGACAGCCACTACGACGTGGCCGTCTTCGAGAACCGCTTCCCCTCCCTCGCCGGGGACGCGGGCCGCTGTGAGGTCGTCTGCTTCACCTCCGACCACGACGCCTCGTTCGCCGACCTCACCGAGGAGCAGGCGGCCGTGGTGCTGGAGGCGTGGACCGACCGCACCGCCGAGCTCGCCGAGCTCGACCAGGTCACCCAGGTGTTCTGCTTCGAGAACCGGGGCGCCGAGATCGGCGTCACCCTCGGCCACCCGCACGGGCAGATCTACGGCTACCCCTTCGTCACCCCGCGCACCGAGCTGATGCTGCGCTCGGCGCGCGCCCACCGCGAGGAGACCGGCCGCAACCTCTTCGACGACGTCGTGGCCCGCGAGCTCGCCGACGGCGCCCGTGTGGTGCTGTCCGGTGAACACTGGGTGGCCTTCGTGCCGTACGCGGCGCACTGGCCGTACGAGGTGCACCTGTATCCCCGCCGCCGCGTCGCCGATCTGCGCGGCCTCGACGCGGCGGCCCGCACAGAGTTCCCACAGATCTATCTGGAACTCTTGAGGCGATTCGACCGGATCTTCGGCCCCGGCGAGCCGCCGACCCCGTACATCTCGGCCTGGCACCAGGCCCCGTTCCGAGTCCCCGGCCGGGAGGACTTCGCGCTCCATCTGGAGCTTTTCACCATTCGGCGCACCTCGGGCAAGCTGAAGTTCCTCGCGGGCTCCGAATCCGGTATGAGCGCATTCATCAACGACGTGCCGCCGGAGGCCGCGGCCCAGCGACTGCGAGAGGTAGCGAGCGAGTGAGCAACTCCCGGAAGAAGTACCTGGTGACCGGCGGCGCAGGATACGTCGGCAGTGTGGTCGCCGCACACCTGCTGGAGGCGGGTCACGCGGTGACCGTCCTGGACGACCTCTCGACCGGTTTCCGGGAGGGCGTCCCGGCGGGGGCCGAGTTCATCGAGGGGCGCGTCCAGGACGCCGCCAAGTGGCTGGACCCGTCCTACGACGGCGTGCTGCACTTCGCCGCGTACTCCCAGGTCGGCGAGTCCGTCACCGACCCCGAGAAGTACTGGGTGAACAACGTCGGCGGGACCACCGCCCTGCTCGCCGCGATGCGCGACGCCGAGGTGCGGACCCTGGTCTTCTCCTCCACCGCCGCGACCTACGGGGAGCCCGCCTCCAGCCCCATCACCGAGGCCTTCCCGACCGCGCCGACCAACCCGTACGGCGCGAGCAAGCTCGCCGTCGACCACATGATCACGGGCGAGGCCGCCGCGCACGGCCTGGCCGCCGTCTCGCTGCGTTACTTCAACGTCGCGGGCGCGTACGGCAGTTCGGGCGAGCGGCACCGCCCCGAGTCGCACCTCATCCCCCTCGTCCTCCAGGTCGCCCTGGGGCAGCGCGACACGATCTCCGTGTACGGGGACGACTACCCGACCCCCGACGGCACCTGCGTCCGCGACTACATCCACGTCGCCGACCTCGCCGAGGCCCACCTCCTCGCCCTGGGGGCGGCCACCCCCGGCGAGCACCTGATCTGCAACCTGGGCAACGGCAACGGCTTCTCCGTACGCGAGGTCATCGAGACCGTCCGGCAGGTCACCGGCCACCCCGTCCCCGAGACCCCGGCCCCCCGCCGCGCCGGGGACCCGGCCGTCCTCGTAGCCTCCGCCGCCACCGCCAGGGAGCGCCTCGGCTGGCAGCCGTCCCGCGCCGATCTGGCCGGCATCGTCGCCGACGCCTGGGCCTTCGCCCGCAGAGAGGAGTCCACCACCTCATGACTTCCGGACCCGCAGACACGGAGGCCGTCGGGGCCACCTTCACCGAGCTGTACGGGAGAGCCCCCGACGGGGTCTGGGCCGCGCCCGGACGGGTGAATCTCATCGGCGAGTACACCGACTTCAACGACGGCTTCGTGATGCCGCTCGCCCTCCCGCACACCGCGCTCGCGGCCGTCGCCCGCCGCACCGACGGCGAGCTGCGGCTGCACTCCACCGACGTGCCCGGCGGCGTCGTCCAGCTCCGTGTCGACGAGCTGGCCCCGCACCAGGGCCACGGCTGGGCGGCCTACCCGGCCGGTGTCGTCTGGGCCCTGCGCGAGGCCGGCCATCCGGTCACCGGCGCGGACATCCAGGTCACCTCCACGGTCCCGACCGGCGCCGGCCTCTCCTCGTCGGCCGCCCTCGAAGTGGTCACGGCGCTCGCCCTGAACGACCTGTTCGGCCTCGGCCTGAGCCCCGCAGAACTGGCGGTGCTCGGCCAGCGCGCCGAGAACGCGTTCGTCGGCGTCCCCTGCGGCGTCATGGACCAGATGGCCTCGGCCTGCTGCACCGACGGCCACGCCCTGTACCTCGACACCCGCGACCTCACCCAGCGCCAGGTCCCCTTCGACCTGGCCTCCCACGGTCTTCAGCTCCTGGTCGTCGACACCCGGGTCAAGCACGAGCTGGGCGACGGCGCGTACGCGGAGCGCCGCGCGGGCTGCGAGGAGGGTGCCCGGCTGCTCGGTATACGGACGCTGCGCGAGCTCCCGTACGACGGTCTCGGCGCCGCGCTCGCCACGCTGGCCGAGGCCGGCGCCGACGAGTCCGTCGTGCGCTACGTACGCCATGTGGTCGGTGACAACCACCGGGTCGAGCAGGTCATCGCCCTGCTCGACGCGGGCGAGGTGCGTGCGGCGGGACCGGTCCTCGACGAGGGCCACGTCTCGCTCCGCGACGATCTCCGGGTCTCCTGCCCGGAGCTGGACCTGGTGGTCGCCACGGCGAACACGGCCGGGGCGCTCGGCGCGCGGATGACCGGCGGCGGTTTCGGCGGCTCGGCGATCGTGCTGGTGGAGGAGGCGGACGCGGATGCGATCGCCAAGTCCGTGCGGGAGGCGTTCGCTTCGGCCGGTTACGCCGCGCCGGGGGTCTTCCCCGCCGTGCCGTCCGCCGGGGCTCGCAGGCTCAGCTGACCAGCCGCTTCACCAGGATGAACTCGGTGACGCCGGGCGGGTAGTCGTCGACCTGCCCGACCACCTCGTACCCCTGCTTCCCGTAGAAGGCCGGTGCCTGGAAGTCCCAGGTCTCCAGCCGCGCGTCGGTGCAGAACCGCTCGGTACGGGCCACGCGTTCGGCCTCGGTCAGCAGTCGTGAACCGAGGCCGAGCCCGCGGTGGCTCGCCTCCACCCAGAGCAGTTCGATGTGGAGCCAGTACGCCCAGGTCCGCCCGCACAGGCCACCGACGATGCCGCCCTCCTCGTCCAACACCCAGACGTCCAGAGGTACTTCGTGTTCGGCGTGGGTGGACAGCAGGGCCCGGAGCTCGGGTGAGGCGGCTCTGTTGTCATCACGCAGTCGACCGCTCAGCAGAATGCGACGTTCTTTGTCTACTTCTGTCTCAAGACGGAACATGAAACACACCCTAAACACCCTGGGCGACCAGTTCCGCGAATTCCCTTCCCCTTCCGGCCCCCGCCCGTACGCTGATGCTCAGCACCGGTGGGGGCCGGTGCCGATTCAGGGGAGCGAGACAGTCGGGTACGACGCCCGGGACTGGTGGCGGTCGGTGTGCGGCGGCGGCCGTGTGCCGAGGACCACCGGAGGGTTCCGGGCGTCGTACCCGTAACTGTCGGCCCCCACGATGGGGGTGTCTGTGGCTCGTATCCGGGTTCTGGTGGTCGACGACCACCGCATCTTCGCCGAGTCGCTCGCGGCGGCCCTCGCGGCCGAACCGGACGTCGACGTGGCGGCGGCGGGCAGTGGCCCGGCCGCGCTGCGCTGTCTGGAGCGCGCGGCGGCCGAGGGTCGTCCGTACGACGTGCTGCTGATCGATGCCGAACTGGGCATCCTGGCAACGGGCGGTGCGCGCGCCGTACCCGTACCGAACAACGGGGAGAACGGCCTGGTCGACGGCATCTCGCTGGTCGCGGGTGTCCGTGCGGGCCAGCCGTCCGTCCGTTCGGTGGTGCTCGCCGAGAGGGACGATCCGCGCCGTGCGGCGGCGGCGCTCCAGGCCGGCGCGTCCGGCTGGGTGGCCAAGGACTGCTCGCTGCAAAGGCTGCTCGCGGTCATCCGGGGCGTCCTGCGCGACGAGACGCATCTGCCGCCCGCGCTGCTGACCGGGGTCCTGCGGGAGCTGACGGCGGCGCGCAAGCACCGTACGGAGAGCCAGCGGCTCATCGAGTCGCTGACCCCGCGCGAGTGCGAGGTGCTGCGGTGCATGGTGGCGGGGCTGGGCCGCAAGGCGGTCGCGGAGCGCCTCTTCCTGTCCCCGCACACGGTGCGTACGCACATGCAGAACGTGCTGGGAAAGCTGGGCGTGCACTCCACGCTGGCCGCGGTGGCACTGGCGCGGCGGGCGGGCGTTGGGCCGGCCGATCTGTCGGTCGGCCCGCTGTCCGGACCGGCCCTAGGGAACGTTGTCGAACGGGGCGGTCAACTGGCGTAGCAGTCCTGCCAGTTCACCGCGCTGCTGGCGGGAGAGCTGTCCCAGGATGGCACGTTCCTGATCGAGGAGGCCGGCCAGTGACTGGTCGGCCTTGTCCCGGCCCTCGGCGGTCAGCCGTACGAGCACGCCGCGCCGGTCGCTGGGGTCGGGGAGGCGCTCGACGAGATTCTTCTTGGTCAGCCGGTCGATGCGGTTGGTCATCGTGCCGGACGTGACCAGTGTCTGGGTCAGGAGCTGGCCGGGGGAGAGCTGATAGGGGGAACCCGCGCGCCGCAGCGACGTCAGTACGTCGAACTCCCACGGCTCCAGGTTGTGCTCGGCGAAGGCGATCCTGCGGGCCCGGTCGAGGTGGCGGGCCAGACGGGAGACGCGGCTCAGTACCTCGAGTGGTTCCACGTCGAGGTCGGGGCGCTCTCGGCGCCATGCAGCGACCAGCCGGTCGACCTCGTCCTCCATGTGGATCAGTGTAGAGGGTCTGTCGACATAGAGTCTCTTGAATTCGAGTCTCTTGACATCAAGATACTTTCGGGATGATCCTGGCTCCCATGACCGCACCCCTCTGGGACCCGCAGCAGTATCTGCGCCACGCGGACCACCGCACCCGCCCCTTCCACGACCTCCTCGCCCGCGTCGGTGACCTGCCGAACCGGCCCGCTCCCCGTATCGCGGACCTCGGATGCGGCGCCGGCAACGTCACCACCCTGCTGGCCGACCGCTGGCCGCGGGCCCGTATCACCGGCTACGACAACTCCCCGGAGATGCTGTCCCGCGCGGCCGCCCACGCCCGTCCGCTCCTGGACTTCGCGGAGGCCGACGCCGCCACCTGGGAGCCCCCGGAGACCTACGACCTGATCGTCTCCAACGCCCTGCTCCAGTGGGTCCCCGGCCACGCCGACCGCTTCCCCGTCTGGCTGGACGCACTCACCCCCGGCGGCACGTTCGCCTTCCAGGTCCCCGGCAACTTCACCGCCCCCAGCCACACCCTGCTGGCCGCACTGCGCGAATCCCCCCGCTGGCGCCCCCGCCTGCACGGCGTCGGCGACCGCACGGCCGCCGTCCTGGACCCCGCGGACTACCTGAACCGCCTGCGCGCCCTGGGCTGCGAGGCGGACGTCTGGGAAACCACCTACCTCCAGACCCTCCAGGGCGAGGACCCGGTCCTCGACTGGGTCAAGGGCACCGCACTGCGCCCGGCCCTCACCGCCCTCGCCGGCGACCCGGAAGCCCGCGACGCCTTCCTCACCGAATACCGCGACCTCCTGCGCACCGCCTACCCACCGGGCCCGCACGGCACGGTGTTCCCGTTCCGCCGTATCTTCGCGGTGGCCCGCAGGGCGGCGGCGCCGGGTCGCAGCTGACCAGCGCGTCCCGCGTGAGGCCGATGCCGGCCGGGAACGGAAGCGCTGACACGGCAACGGGCCGCGCACCCCGTGTCCCAGGGGTGCGCGGCCCGTGCCGCGAGAGGTGGCGGTGTCAGTTCTTGCGGTGGCCTATCAGGCGGGGCTTGGCCTCCAGGTTCTCCAGGCCGTGCCAGCACAGGTTCACCAGGTGCGCCGCGACCTCCGCCTTCTGCGGTTTGCGGACGTCCAGCCACCACTGGCCCGTCAGCGCGACCATGCCGACCAGCGCCTGTGCGTACAGCGGGGCCAGCTTCGGGTCGAAGCCCCGGGCCTTGAACTCCAGGCCCAGGATGTCCTCCACCTGGGTGGCGATATCGCTGATCAGCGAGGCGAACGTGCCCGTCGACTGGGCGACCGGGGAGTCGCGGACCAGGATGCGGAAGCCGTCCGTGTACGTCTCGATGTAGTCGAGCAGCGCGAACGCCGCCTGTTCGAGGAGTTCACGCGGATGGCCCGCGGTCAGGGCGCTCGTCACCATGTCCAGGAGCTGACGCATCTCGCGGTCGACCACGACGGCGTACAGGCCCTCCTTGCCGCCGAAGTGTTCGTAGACGACCGGCTTGGAGACCCCGGCGCGGGCCGCGATCTCCTCCACCGACGTGCCTTCGAAACCCTTGGCGGCGAAGAGGGTGCGGCCGATGTCCAGCAGCTGCTCGCGGCGCTCCTTGCCGGTCATCCGGACCCGTCGGGTCCGGCGGACGGGGGAGGGTCTGCTCTTCTCGCTGCCTGTGCTGCCGTCGGTCGCCACGTCGTCAATCATGCCGCGTCGGCGGGCGCGGGGTTGCGGCGGGCGTCGATACGGGCCGTATCGGGCCAGCGGACGTCGGACGCCCAGCCCAGCTGCTCGAACCAGCGGATCAGCCGGGCACTTGAGTCGATCTGGCCCTTCATCACCCCGTGCCGCGCGCTCGTCGGGTCCGCGTGGTGCAGGTTGTGCCAGGACTCGCCGCAGGACAGGACCGCCAGCCACCACACGTTCCCGGAACGGTCACGGGACTTGAAGGGGCGCTTGCCGACCGCGTGGCAGATCGAGTTGATCGACCACGTGACGTGGTGCAGCAGCGCGACCCGTACCAGCGAACCCCAGAAGAACGCCGTGAAGGCACCCCACCAGGACATCGTCACCAGACCGCCGACCAGCGGCGGGATCGCCAGCGAGACGATGGTGAAGGTGAGGAAGTGGCGGGAGATGCCGCGGATCGCCGGGTCCTTGATCAGATCGGGGGCGTACTTCTCCTGCGACGTCCGCTCCTCGTCGAACATCCAGCCGATGTGCGCCCACCACAGCCCCTTCATCAGGGCCGGCAGCGTCTCGCCGAACCGCCACGGCGAGTGGGGGTCGCCCTCGGCGTCGGAGAAGCGGTGGTGCTTGCGGTGGTCGGCGACCCAGCGCACGAGCGGGCCTTCGACCGCCATCGAACCCGCGACGGCCAGGGCGATGCGGAGCGGACGCTTCGCCTTGAAGGAGCCGTGCGTGAAGTAGCGGTGGAAGCCGATGGTGATGCCGTGGCAGCCGAGGTAGTACATGCCGACCAGCAGGCCCAGGTCGAGCCAGCTGACACCGCGGCCCCAGGCCAGCGGCACCGCCGCGAGCAGGGCCACGAACGGCACCACGATGAACACGAGCAGCGCGATCTGCTCGACCGACCGCTTCTTGTCGCCGCCGAGCGTGGCGGGGGGAAGGACGGGATCGTCAATCACATTGGGGCTGGTGGGCATGGGGAGTCCCCTGTGGGATGAGAAGTACGACGGATTCCGCAGGCTACGCATCCGTAACCTACGGCTTGGTAAGTATGGCAGTGAGAAGCCCCGCGATACGAGAGCCGCGTCACCGTGGTCGTTTCGCGGGTACCCGTCAGGGCTGCGCGGCACGCCGCCGACACGGACACCTATCCTGGGAGAGTCGGACAGCGCGGTCCGCACTCTGCATACCCGGGGTGGCGACAGCACCGCAGCACCCCCGGACCCCCTGACAGACGTGCCCACCCGTCTCCCGCCACCGCCCTTCCAGGGAGACGCCTACGCGACGCACCTCCTCTATTCACTGCAAGGAGCCGCACACTGTGAGCAGTGCCGACCAGACCCCCGCCGCCAGCGCCGAGCTGAGGGCCGACATCCGCCGCCTCGGCGACCTGCTGGGCGAGACGCTCGTACGTCAGGAGGGCCAGGAACTCCTCGACCTCGTCGAGCGGGTCCGCGCCCTGACCCGTACGGACGGAGAGGCCGCCGCCGAGCTGCTGGGCGACACGGACCTGGAGACCGCCGCGCAGCTCGTGCGCGCCTTCTCCACCTACTTCCACCTCGCCAACGTCACCGAGCAGGTCCACCGCGCCCACGAGATGCGCGACCGCCGTGCCGCCGAGGGCGGGCTCCTCGCCCGCACGGCCGACATGCTCAAGGACGCCGACCCGCAGCACCTGCGCCAGACCGTCAAGAACCTCAACGTGCGCCCCGTCTTCACCGCGCACCCCACCGAGGCCGCACGGCGCTCCGTGCTGAACAAGCTCCGCCGCATCGCGGAACTGCTCGAAACCCCCGTCATCGAGGCCGACCGGCGCCGCCAGGACCTGCGGCTCGCCGAGAACATCGACCTCATCTGGCAGACCGACGAGCTGCGCGTGGTGCGGCCCGAGCCCGCCGACGAGGCCCGCAACGCGATCTACTACCTCGACGAACTGCACGCCAACGCCGTCGGCGACGTCCTGGAGGACCTGGCCGCCGAGCTGGAGCGCGTCGGCGTCGAGCTGCCCGCGGGCACCCGCCCGCTCACCTTCGGCACCTGGATCGGCGGCGACCGCGACGGCAACCCCAACGTGACGCCCGCCGTCACCTGGGAGGTGCTGATCCTCCAGCACGAGCACGGCATCACCGACGCGCTCGAACTCGTCGACTACCTGCGCGGCCTGCTCTCCAACTCCATCCGCTACACCGGCGCCACCGCCGAGCTGCTGGACTCGCTCCAGGCCGACCTGGACCGCCTCCCCGAGATCAGCCCCCGCTACAAGCGGCTGAACGCCGAGGAGCCCTACCGGCTCAAGGCGACCTGCATCCGGCAGAAGCTCGTCAACACCCGCGAGCGCCTCGCCAAGGGCACCCCGCACCGCCCCGGCTGCGACTACCTCGGCACCGCCGAGCTCATCGCCGACCTGGCCCTCATCCAGACCTCGCTGCGCGAGCACCGCGGCGGCCTCTTCGCCGACGGCCGCATGGACCGGACGATCCGTACCCTGTCCGCGTTCGGCCTCCAGCTCGCCACCATGGACGTACGCGAACACGCCGACGCCCACCACCACGCACTCGGCCAGCTCTTCGACCGGCTCGGCGAGGAGTCCTGGCGCTACGCCGACATGCCGCGTGACTACCGGCAGAAGCTCCTCGCGAAGGAACTGCGCTCCCGGCGCCCGCTCGCCCCGACCCCGGCACCGCTGGACGCCGCGGGCGAGAAGACCCTCGGCGTCTTCCACACCATCAAGGAAGCCTTCGAGCGCTTCGGCCCCGAGGTCATCGAGTCCTACATCATCTCGATGTGCCAGGGCGCCGACGACGTCTTCGCGGCCGCCGTCCTGGCCCGCGAGGCCGGACTGCTCGACCTGCACGGCGGCTGGGCCAAGATCGGCATCGTGCCGCTCCTGGAGACCACCGACGAGCTGCGCGCCGCCGACGTCATCCTCGACGAGATGCTCGCCGACCCCTCGTACCGCCGGCTCGTCTCGCTCCGCGGCGACGTGCAGGAGGTCATGCTCGGATACAGCGACTCCTCCAAGTTCGGCGGCATCACCACCTCGCAGTGGGAGATCCACCGGGCCCAGCGCCGGCTGCGCGACGTCGCCCACCGCTACGGCGTACGGCTGCGCCTCTTCCACGGCCGCGGCGGCACCGTCGGCCGCGGCGGCGGCCCCTCGCACGACGCGATCCTCGCGCAGCCCTGGGGCACGCTGGAGGGCGAGATCAAGGTGACCGAGCAGGGCGAGGTCATCTCCGACAAGTACCTCATCCCCGCGCTCGCCCGGGAGAACCTGGAGCTGACCGTCGCGGCCACCCTCCAGGCATCCGCGCTGCACACCGCGCCCCGCCAGTCCGACGAGGCCCTGGCCCGCTGGGACGCGGCCATGGACACCGTCTCGGACGCCGCGCACGACGCGTACCGCAAGCTCGTCGAGGACCCCGACCTGCCCTCGTACTTCTTCGCGTCCACCCCCGTCGACCAGCTCGCCGAGCTCCACCTCGGCTCGCGCCCCTCGCGGCGCCCGGACTCCGGTGCGGGCCTCGACGGGCTGCGCGCCATCCCGTGGGTCTTCGGCTGGACCCAGTCGCGGCAGATCGTGCCCGGCTGGTACGGAGTCGGCTCCGGGCTGAAGGCACTGCGCGAGGCCGGTCTTGGCTCCGTCCTGGAAGAGATGCACGGTCAGTGGCACTTCTTCCAGAACTTCATCTCCAACGTCGAGATGACGCTCGCCAAGACGGACCTGCGGATCGCCCGGCACTACGTCGACACCCTCGTCCCGGACGAGCTCAAGCACGTCTTCGCCGATATCGAGGCGGAGCACGCGCTGACCGTCAGCGAGGTCCTCAAGGTCACCGGCGGCACCGAACTGCTCGGCACGAGCCCCGTGCTCCAGCAGACCTTCGCCATCCGTGACGCCTACCTGGACCCGATCTCCTACCTCCAGGTCTCGCTGCTGGCCCGCCAGCGGCAGGCGGCGGAGCGCGGTGAAGAGGCCGATCCGCTGCTCGCACGGGCTCTGCTGCTCACCGTGAACGGTGTCGCGGCGGGTCTGCGCAACACCGGCTGATCCGACTCCGGCGCGGGTGCGGTTCCGCTCAGAGGGCGAAGAACGTCGCCGTCAGCAGAACCGCGCCCGCGATCGCGGCACCCCAGGCCACCCGGGGCAGCCGCAGACCGCCCCCGATCACGAGGGCGGACAGCAGCAGCGCACCGCCGAACGGCACCCAGGCGTGCAGGAATCCGGGAGTCCCGGTGCGGACGGCCTCGGCGGTGCCGGGCTTCACGACCACCGGGAACCGGTCGCCCTTCGCCACGGCGACGGACTTCTCGATCGTCACCCGGGAACGCCGCGGCGAATCCCGGTCCGGTACGTACGGCCCGGTGCACGCCGTGTCGCCGCACCCGGTCACCGTCAAGGTGCCGTGTTCGCGGCCCTTGGACAGGACGACGTGATGCGCGGTGTTCCACGACGTCCACAGGCCCGCGACGAGCATCAGCAGGACGACGCAGCCCGCGGCGACGACACGGCCGTGGGCCACCATGCGGTGGGAGGAGCTCCGCTTCATGGGGGCAGATCTTTGGGCAGACCCATGCCCTCGGTCAACCTGTGGCCGAAAATGCTCCTGGGATCTGCGCCAATGTCATGAGTTGTACGTGGACTGCGCCCGCTCCAGCCCCTCGGCGAGCAGGGACTCCACCGCGTCCGCCGCCCGGTCCACCTGGTAGGCGAGGTCCTTGCGCTCCGTGGACGAGAAATCCTTCAGTACAAAATCGGCCACCTGCATCCGGCCCGGCGGCCGGCCGATCCCGAACCTGACGCGGTGGTAGTCGGGACCCATCGACTTCGTCATCGACTTCAGCCCGTTGTGCCCGTTGTCACCGCCACCCAGCTTCAGCCGCAGCACGCCGAAGTCGATGTCCAGCTCGTCGTGCACGGCCACGACGTGGTCCGTCGGCACCTTGTAGAAGTCCCGCAGCGCCGTGACGGGCCCGCCCGACAGATTCATGTACGACATCGGCTTGGCCAGGATCACCCGGCGGCTCGCGGGCCCGGGCGGCCCCACCCTGCCCTCGACGACCTGTGCCTGGGCCTTCTGTGCCCGCTTGAACTTCCCGCCGATCCGCTCGGCGAGGAGGTCGGCGACCATGAAGCCGACGTTGTGGCGGTTCGCGGCGTACTCGGGACCGGGATTGCCCAGGCCCACGATGAGCCAGGGGTCGGTGGCATCGGACATCTGCGCTCGGTCTCCTCGCGTACGTCGGGTGATGACAGGCGAACGGGGCGGCGGGCCCGGTAAGGGTCCGCCGCCCCGTCAGTGAAGCAGTCAAGCAGTGGCGCTACGAAGCGCCGGTGGGACTCAGGCCTCGGTGGTGGCGGCCTCGGTGCCCTCGGCGGCCGGCTCCTCGGCCTGCGCGGCGACGATCTGGAGCACGATGGCGTCCTCGTCGCCCGCCAGCACGGAACCCTTGGGGAGCGGAACGTCCTTGGCGAGGATCGAGTCACCGGCGTCGAGGCCCGCGATGGAGACCGTGACCGACTCGGGGATGTGGGTGGCCTCGGCCTCGACGAGCAGGGTGTTCTGCACGTACTCCAGGAGGTTGGCGCCCGGGGCCAGCTCGCCCTCGACGTGCACGGCGATCTCGACGTTGACCTTCTCGCCGCGCTTCACGGTCAGGAGGTCGACGTGCTCGATGTTGCCCTTGATGGCGTTGCGCTGCACGGCCTTCGGGATGACCAGGGCGTCCTTGCCCTCGATCTCGAGACCGATGAGGACGTTGGCGGTGCGGAGCGCGAGCTGCAGCTCGTGGGCCGGCAGCGTGACGTGGACCGACTCGGCACCGTGGCCGTAGACGACCGCGGGAACCAGGTTGGCACGGCGGGTACGGCGGGCGGCGCCCTTGCCGAACTCGGTACGGACCTGAGCGGCGAGCTTGATCTCGGCCATGGTGCACTCCTCGTGAGATGACGAAACTAGGACGTCACCCGGCCCGTACGACAGGCCGCCTGCTACGAAGAGCGCGTCGATAACGGATCGCCGTACCAATGGGTACGGCCTCCCTCGCCGAGCAACTCGCTGAGTCTACCCGGCGGGGAGGCCGCACCCAAAGTGGATCTTCGGTACCTCTTCGGTACCGCGGTTCCGCTAGTGGTTTTCCTGCTCCTCGAAGAGGCTCGTCACCGAACCGTCCTCGAACACCTCACGCACCGCGCGCGCGATCGTCGGCGCGATCGACAGCACGGTGATCTTGTCGAGCTCCAGCTCGCCCGGGGTCGGCAGGGTGTCCGTGAAGACGAACTCGCTGACCTTGGAGTTCTTCAGACGGTCCGCGGCGGGACCGGACAGCACACCGTGCGTCGCGGTCACTATGACGTCCTCGGCACCGTGCGCGAACAGGGCGTCCGCGGCGGCGCAGATCGTGCCACCCGTGTCGATCATGTCGTCGACCAGGACACAGACCCGGCCCTTCACGTTGCCGACGACCTCGTGGACGCTGACCTGGTTCGGTACGTCCTTGTCGCGGCGCTTGTGCACGATCGCCAGCGGGGCGTCCAGACGGTCGCACCAGCGGTCGGCGACCCGCACACGGCCGGCGTCCGGGGAGACGATCGTCAGCTTCGAGCGGTCGACCTTCGCACCCACGTAGTCGGCGAGGATCGGCAGAGCGAACAGGTGGTCCACCGGGCCGTCGAAGAAGCCCTGGATCTGGTCGGTGTGCAGATCCACGGTCAGGATGCGGTCCGCACCCGCCGTCTTCATCAGGTCGGCGACCAGGCGGGCCGAGATCGGCTCGCGGCCGCGGTGCTTCTTGTCCTGGCGGGCGTAGCCGTAGAACGGCACGATCACCGTGATCGAACGGGCCGAGGCGCGCTTCAGCGCGTCCAGCATGATCAGCTGCTCCATGATCCACTTGTTGATCGGAGCCGTGTGGCTCTGGATCAGGAAGCAGTCGGCGCCGCGGGCGGATTCCTGGAAGCGCACGTAGATCTCACCGTTGGCGAAATCGAAAGCCTTCGTCGGCACGAGACCGACACCCAGTTGGTGTGCGACCTCCTCGGCCAGCTCGGGGTGGGCGCGGCCGGAGAAGAACATCAGTTTCTTCTCGCCGGTCGTCTTGATCCCGGTCACAGCACAGTCTCCTCAGACGTGTATCTGGCGCTGCACGCATAGGTCCCGATGTGCAACGAGCCAGCCGAAATGGGGTGAGCATCTATCACGGTACGCCGTGTCCGGCGCACCTGTTTCCGGTCAGCTTTCGCCGTCGGTGTCCTCGGTTGCGGCCTGAGCGGCCTGCGCGGCGGCGCTTCCCGGACGCTTCCGGGCCACCCAACCCGCGATATTCCGCTGCTGGCCCCGGGCGACGGCCAGCGAACCGGCCGGTACGTCCTTGGTGATGACCGAGCCCGCCGCGGTGTAGACGCCGTCCCCGATCGTGACAGGCGCCACAAACATATTGTCGGAGCCGGTGCGGCAGTGGGAGCCGATGGTGGTGTGGTGCTTGGCCACGCCGTCGTAGTTCACGAAGACGCTGGCGGCGCCGATGTTGGTGTGGTCGCCGATCGTCGCGTCACCCACGTAGCTGAGGTGGGGAACCTTCGTGCCCTCGCCGATCGTGGCGTTCTTCATCTCCACGTACGTACCGGCCTTGGCCTTCGCGCCGAGCCTCGTGCCGGGCCGCAGATACGCGAACGGGCCGACCGTCGCACCGGGGCCGACCTCGGCCCCGTCCGCGACCGTGTTGTCCACGCGGGCGCCCGCGTGGACGACCGTGTCCGTCAGCCGGGAGTTCGGGCCGACCTCGCAGTCCTCGGCCAGATGGGTCGCACCGTACAGCTGGGTGCCCGGGTGCACGATCGCGTCCGGCTCGTACGTCACCGTGGCGTCGATCAGCGTCGAGGCCGGGTCGACGATCGTCACGCCGGCCATCATGGCGCGCTCCAGGAGCCGTTCGTTGAGCAGCCGCCTGGCCTCGGCCAGCTGGACCCGGTTGTTGATGCCGAGGATCTCCCGGTGGTCCCCGGCGATCGAGGCGCCCACGCGGTGTCCGGCCTCGCGCAGGATGGACAGCACGTCGGTGAGGTACTCCTCGCCCTGGCTGTTGTCGGTACGGACCTTGCCGAGCGCGTCCGCGAGCAGGCGCCCGTCGAAGGCGAACACCCCGGAGTTGATCTCCCGGATCGCCTGCTGGGCGGCCGTGGCGTCCTTGTGCTCGACGATGGCGGTGACGGCGCCGCTGGCCGCGTCGCGGACGATGCGGCCGTAGCCGGTGGAGTCCGGGACCTCGGCGGTCAGCACGGTGACGGCGTTGGCGTCGGCTTCGTGCGTGGCGGCGAGCGCGGCGAGGGTCTCGCCGGAGAGCAGCGGGGTGTCGCCGCAGACGACGATCACGGTGCCCTCGACGGTCCCGCCGAGCTCTTCGAGCCCCATCCGGACGGCGTGCCCGGTGCCGTTCTGCTCGGCCTGGAACGCGGTGCGTACGGGGGCGTCGCCCGAGGACAGGTGCGCGGTGACCCGCTCCGCGGCGTGGCCGACGACCACGACGAGGTGCTCGGGACCGAGCTCACGGGCGGCGGCGACGACATGCCCGACGAGCGAACGCCCGGAGATCTCGTGCAAGACCTTGGGGGTCTTCGACTTCATGCGGGTGCCCTCACCCGCTGCGAGGACGACTACGGCTGCCGGGCTGGTGGCGCTCACGGATGTGCCCTTCGGCTTCGGGTGGTGGACATCCGCAGGATACCGGGGGTGCGCGTACCGGAAACGAGCGCGGGCCCCGACCGTGAGGTCGGGGCCCGGAGCGTGTGGCTCCCCCACCAGGACTCGAACCCGGACAAATAGCACCAAAAGCTACTGTGCTGCCAATTACACCATGGGGGAATAACTCGAACGAACTGGACATTGCGTCAGCCGCCCGGATTGGCACCCAACACTATGCCGTACCAAGCGCCCTCCACGCGACGGTGCCGTCCCGCCTGTCCGAGTCACCCGAAAATGAGGTGCGCCCGCCCGTAGGCTGGACGGCATGACCGCAACGGGGGCAGACCGGGAAGCGGCGGGACCGACCACCCGCGGCTACTGGTGGTGGGGGCGGCGGCGCAGTGTCGCCCTGGACGTGGGACTGGCGTCGGTTTCGGCGCTGGAGTGTGCGTTGGAAGGGGTGGTGTTCGCCGACGACACCGGATTGCCGGTGCCGGTCGGCGTGCTGTTCGGGCTGGTGGCGGGTTCGGTGCTGCTGGTGCGCAGGCGGTGGCCGATCGCCGTGGTGCTGGTGTCGATCGCGACGACGCCGGCCGAGATGGGCTTCCTGATGGCCATCGTCGGCCTCTACACGCTGGCCGCGTCCGACGTGCCGCGCAGGATCACGGTCGTGCTGACGGGGATGGCGTTGGTCGGCACCTTCGTCGTCACGTACGTGCGGCTGCGCCAGAGCGTCACCGAGGGAGCCGATTTCGGGCCGGGGGACTGGTACGTACCGCTGGTGTCCCTCTTCATGTCGCTGGGGCTGACCGCGCCGCCCCTGCTGTTCGGCCTCTATATAGGGGCGCGAAGACGGCTCATGGAGAGCCTGCGGGAGCGCGCCGACTCGCTGGAGCGGGAGCTGTCGCTGCTGGCCGACCGGGCCGAGGAGCGGGCGGAGTGGGCGCGTACGGAGGAGCGGACCCGGATCGCCCGGGAGATGCACGACGTGGTCGCGCACCGGGTGAGTCTGATGGTGGTGCACGCGGCGGCCCTTCAGGCGGTCGCCCCGAAGGACCCGGCGAAGGCCGTGCGGAACGCGGCGCTGGTGGGCGACATGGGGCGCCAGGCGCTGACGGAACTGCGCGAGATGCTGGGTGTGCTGCGCAGCGAGGACGCGTTGTCCGCCCCGCCCGCGGGCCGGGTCCCCCTCGCTTCGGTGCGGGCGGCCGCCGCGGCGGCTGTGGCGGCCGCGGACGAGGGGCCCCGGCTGGACGAGGTGGAGTCGCTCGTCGCGCAGTCCCGGGAGGCGGGGATGACGGTGGAGCTGTCGGTGGAGGGCGAGCTGCGTCCGTACACGCCCGAGGTCGAGCAGACGGCGTACCGGGTGGTGCAGGAGGCCCTGACGAACGTGCACAAGCACGCGGCCGGAGCGAAGACGTGGGTCAGGCTCGCGCATCGCGATGCGGAGGTGGCCATGCAGGTGGAGAACGGCCCGTCGGACGGCGGCGCGGCGGACGCGGGGCTGCCGAGCGGGGGCAACGGCCTGGTGGGGATGCGGGAGCGGGTGCTCGGGCTGGGAGGCGTCTTCGTGTCGGGGCCGACGGAGGCGGGCGGCTTCCGCGTATCGGCGGTCCTCCCGGACAAGGGCCTGGCGTAACCCCGGCGGGCCGCCTGGGGCGCCCGGCTCAGCCTGCCGGGGCGCCCTCTTGAGCCCGTCCGGGAACAGAACCGGGTTCCGGGATGGTCAGCCGGCTTCCGTCAGGGCCGCGTGCGCGGCGGCAAGGATCTCCTCGGAGAGCGGGGAGCCCTGGGTGGCGCGGGACAGCACCAGCGCACCGAACAAGGTGCACAGCCGGGCGATGCCGTCCCCGCCCCCACCGGCTGCCCCGGCCGGGGCGAGGAACGCGGCAAAGTCGGCCACCCCTTCGGTGTAGGCGCGGCGGCCCTCGCGGTCCTCGCCGCCGCGTGCGACGTCTACAGCAAGCGCCGCGACCGGGCAGCCGTCCGCCACGCCGTCACGGTGCTCGACGGAAAGATAGGCGTCGATCAGTGCCCGCTGAGCGGCATCCCGCTGCCCGTCGTACTGCTCGAGCCCGGCCGCATGGCGTCGGGTGAGCTCGGCGAAGGCGTGGGCGGTGGCCTCGTCGACGAGCGCCTCCTTGGAGGTGAACTGCTTGTAGAAGGCTCCGTGAGTGAGACCGGCCGCCTTCATCAGGTCGGCGACGCTGACCTGGGTGCCCTGTTCCCGGAAGAGGCGGGAGGCGGTGTCCACCACCCGCCTGCGGTTTTCCTCCGCCTGCGCCTGCGATACGCGGCCCATGGCCACCTCCCGTTTGGATGTCGACTGGCATCTATCGTAGCTCCATGTTTAGATTGGATGCGTAATCTAAATTGTGCGGGGGTCAGACGGCCCCACCAGGACCAGGAGCAGACATGGAACTGAAGAACGCGGTCGCAGTGGTCACCGGCGCCAACCGGGGCCTCGGGCGGCACCTGGCCGCCCAGCTCGTCGAGCGCGGCGCGAAGGTGTACGGCGCGGCCCGCCGCCCCGAGGCAGTCGATGTGCCGGGCGTCATCCCGCTGCGGCTGGACGTCACGGACGAGGCGTCGATACGGGAGGCCGCACGCGTGGCGTCCGACGCGACGCTGCTGATCAACAACGCGGGCATCTCCACGGGCGCGACGCTGGTCGGAGGCGACCTGGCTGAGGTGCGCCGGGAGATGGAGACCAACTTCTTCGGCCCGCTCGCCGCGACCCGCGTCTTCGCCCCCGTGATCGAGGGCAACGGCGGCGGCGCCGTACTCAACGTCCTGTCGGCCCTGTCCTGGTTCCACCCGGCAGGACTCGGCTCGTACGCCGCTTCCAAGGCCGCCGCCTGGGCGCTGAGCGACGCGACCCGTGAGGAGCTGGCACCTCGCGGCATCACGGTCTCGGCGCTGCACGTCGGCTACATGGACACCGACATGGCCGCCGCCGTCCCCGCCGAGGAGAAGACCGCCGCCGCCGACGTCGCGGCCCGGGCCCTGGACGGCATCGAGACCGGCCTGCCCGAGATCCTCGCCGACGAGACCAGCCGGTACGTCAAGCAGAGCCTGTCCGCGGCACTCCAGCCCAACGCGGACAGTGGCCTGACGGATAACGCGTGAGATGCCCTTGCATGAGGGGCGGGGGCGTCAGGCCGAGGTGAGTCGGGATGGCTGGGTGCCCGTCACCAGCGTGGCCAGGGCCTGGTCGATGTCCGCGCCCAGGTACCAGTCGCCCGTGTGGTCGATGCTGTAGACGCGGCCCTCGATGTCGATCGCGAGGACCGCCTGGCCGTCGCCCTCCTCGCCCAGCGGGCTGATCTCCGTCTCCAGCGCCCGCCCCAGGTCACCCAGCGTCCGGGCCAGATGCAGACCGCTCAGCGGATCGATGCGTACCGCCGCGGGCGCGATCTGCCGGCCGGGTGCGGACGCGGTGATGCGCAGGGCGCCGAACTCGGCCCACGCCTCGACGGCCGCCGGGAACACGGCGTGCCGGTGGCCCGCCGGTGAGGCGTGGGAGCGCAGTGCGTCGGCCCACTCCTCCGCCTGCCGGATGTCCCAGCGCCCCGGCTGCCAGCCCGCCTCGCGGAGTGCGGCGTCGACGGCGACGGGGAAGCGCGTGGTGGCGTGCCGGTCGGGCTGGGAAGGCTGGGAGCGTGGGGAGGGTGGGGCGGAGTGCCCGGGTCGGTCCTGCATCGAGGTGCCGTCAGCCCTTCTCGGCGGTGGTGGCCGCCCCGGTCGTGGTGAGGTCGACGGGACGTACGCCGAAGTGCGCGAGCATCGCCGTACAGGAGCGGCAGGGCGGGGCGTAGCTGCCGTGCAGCGGGTCGCCGTCCTCGCGGATGCGCCGGGCGGTGATACGGGAGTGCTTCAGCGCGCGCCGGGCCTCTCCGTTGGTCAGCGGTTTGCGCTGGGCCCGTTTGGAACGGCTGCTGTCGGTGGCGGTGAGCTGCCGCGACAGCAGTATCGCCTCGGGGCAGCGGCCGGTGAAGCGTTCGCGCTGTCCGCTGGCCAGGGTGTCCAGGAAGTCCTGTACGAGCGGGTGCAGCGCCGGCGGCCGGTCGCCCTTGCCCGCGGTGCAGGTCAGCGTCTCGCCGCGGACGGACAGAGCCGCGGCCACGGCGGGCAGGATGCCGTCGCGGCGGTGGTGCAGTCGCGGTGTGCGGCCTGCTTCGGTACTGCTCCAGCTGAGCCTTGGGTCCCCGGATGTGACTGTCGGTGCTGTGTTCATGGTGCTTGCATCCCTCCCGTGCCCGCAGCGGTAGCTGCAGGTGTGCACGCCCCCGAGTTGCGGTGACAGCCTGCCAAATGTGCTGGGGGCTGGGGAAGCTGGGTCGGTGAAACGTGTCTGCGTGTCGCCCGAAGTGGCAGGACCGTCGCTCGTCCGTCACCTGGCTGTGACGGTTGGTGACCGAAGCGGAGGGGCGAGACCCCCTGTTGCCCCACCGCATAGGCTGTGCGGAATCACCGGACGCAGCAGGGGGCAACCGCCATGACGACAGGTCGGCTCGGGCAGCAAGCCGCGCCACCGAATGCGGCCTACGCCGGGCAGGTCGTGCATTTCCCGGACCCGGTCCGGGCGTCCCGCCACCCCAGGGGTGTGCGCATGGACGGGAACGGCTATCCGGAACTCACACCGTATGCGCGTGCCGCCGCCGAGATCGCCGATCCGCCCCCGGGCTTCGGCATCGACGAACTGCGGCTCACCGACTACGTGTCGGCGAACGCCGCTCTGGCGGCGAGCGGTCATGAGCTGTGGGACACGATCCCGCCGGTGGCGACTCCGCACGGCTGGACCTGGCACCACGTGCCGGGCGGCCGGCGGATGGAACTCGTACCGGTCGAGGTGAAGGCGCTGCTGCGTCATCACGGCGGCATGGCGACGGCTCCGGTCGACCACAACCGGCGGGGTACGCGCCCCTTGCAGGAGACGCGGCCTCCGCATTTCCGGCTTCCCAAGGGCTCGGTGGCGGTGAGCGAGCAGCAGGTGCTGGGTGTCGAGGAGGACCTCGGTTACCGGCTGCCCGGTGCGTACCGCTCGTTCCTGAAGGCCGCGGGCGGTTCGGCCCCGGTGGGTGCGGCGCTCGACGCGGAGCTCGGTCTCCTGGTCGACCAGCCCTTCTTCACGGTGCGCGAAGAGGCCGCGGTGAACGACCTGCTGTACGTCAACAAGTGCCTGCGCGACCACTTCACCAAGGACTACCTGGGAGTCGGATTCGTCCAGGGCGGCATCCTCGCGGTGAAGGTGCGGGGCCATGACATCGGCTCGGTCTGGTTCAGTGCGTACGACGATGCCCGGGACCAGGACGGCTGGAGCGTGCAGGACCGCGTCGAGCGGCTGCTGCTCCCCTGTGGTGCGGACTTCGACGCCTTCCTCCAGCGCCTGGCGGGCAGTCCGCCGGAGCTGGAGACCGTGGCGAACCTGATGGTGGACGGCGGCTTCGCGCGCGCCGTCCCGGTGGAGGGGTGAGCGCGATGGTGACCTTCGCGCAGGCGCAGGAACGTGCGGACGAGTGGGTCAACGGCGATGTGCCCGCGTACCAGCACCGTGAGGTGCGGGTACGCGAGTTCGAGCTGGGCTTCGTGGTGTGGGCCGAGGACCGGGCGGAGGGCCCGGTCTCGGACGGCGGGCGCCAGCGGCTCGTGATCGCCCGCGACAGCGGTGAGGCCACCCTGTGGCCCGGGCTGCCGGTGGGCGAGGTGATCCGGCGGTACGAGGAGGAGTACGGCGTGGCCGCCGACGCTCCGGCTGCTCCGGTGCCGCCGCAGCGGATCGATCTGAACCAGACGTCGTTCCTGCTGAGTCCACCGGAGTGGCTTCAGGAGGCCGCCGACAAGCTGGGGATTCCGGACCGGCGGGCGGAGCCGGGTGACGGTCCGCCGTCCGACGCCACGCCTTCCTCTGCCTCTCCTGCTGCTCCCTCTCCTCCCTCTGCTCCCTCTCCTCCCTCTGCTCCCTCTGCCCCTTCTTCTCCCGCGTCTCACGGGGGCGGGGCGACGCCGTGGCCTGCCGCGGGTGGGCAGGCCGACTACGAGCCCACGGCCGCCGACGGTGTGCCCGCGTCGTCCTCGCCCGGTGCGCCCTCCGGGGCCACGCCGTGGGCGGGTACCGACACCAACGCGGATCCCGACGCCGGCGCTGTCGATCTGCCGGCCACGGTGTTCGCGCCGCCGCTGTCGGGCGCGGACGACGAGGAGGCCCCGCCGCCCGTCGTACCGGCCGAGGCGCCCACCGCGTTGATGTCCGGCGGCAGCCAGCTGCCCCGGACCGCCGTTGCCCCGGCCCTCGGAGCGCCCGGAGCGGGTGGGCCCGGCCCGGCCGCGCCCGTGCGTCCCGGCGCCGGTGACATCGCGGACGCGGCCACCAGCAAGGCTGTCGTGCCTCCGCGCGGGGCGCGCGGGACGGGTTCGACGGCCCCGCCGCCGCCCGGCGCCCCCGGCACCCCGGGTATGCGGCCGGGCGCCACGCCGCCGCCTTCGGGACCGGGTACGCCCGGTGCTCCGGCGGGCGGATACGTACCGACCCAGCTCGTCTCGCAGCTCGGCCCGCCCGGTGCCCCCGGTGCGCCGCAGCCTCCCGGCCCGCCCGGTGCGCCGCAGCCTCCGGGTCCGCCCGGGCCTCCTGGTGCGCCCGGTGCGACGCCGCCGCCCGGTGGCGGGATGCACCACGCGGCGACGATGTTCGCCGACGCGAGCCTCGGCGGCCCCCGGCCCCCGGCCCCGCCCGGTCCGCCCGGAGTACCCGGTGCGCCCGGCGTACCGCAGCCGCCCGGTCCGCCCGGTGCGCCCGGTGCCCCCCGGCCCCCCGGCCCGCCCGGTGCGCCTGGTGCGACGCCGCCCGGTGGCGGGATGCACCACGCCGCGACGATGTTCGCCGACGCGAGCATCGGTGGCCCCGGCACGCCCCGGCCCCCGGGGCCTCCCGGTCCGCCGCCCGGTGCCCCGCAGCCTCCCGGTCCGCCCGGTCCGCCCGGGATGCCGCAGGGCGGGGCCCCCGGTCCCGTACCGCCGAATCCGCACACCCCGCCGCCTCCGGCGTACGGCTATCCGCAGCAGCCGCTCGGTCTGCCGACCGTCGGTCCCGGCTACCAGGCCGTGCTGCGCTTCCGCGCGCCCGACGGCAGCGAGCAGCAGCTGATCCGCCGCTCGGCGCCGGGCACCCCGCACCCCGAGTGGCAGATGCTGCACGAGCTGCGCGCCATGAACGTGCCGCCGCAGCAGGTCATCGAGCTGCACACCGAGCTGGAGTCGTGCGAGCTGCCGGGCGGCTACTGCGCGCGGATGATCCGTGAGACCTGGCCTCAGGTGCGGATCACCAGCGTGGCTCCGTACGGGGCCGATCACGCGAGCCGTCAGCAGGGCATGCAGCATCTGCTGACGCACCAGGGCGAGTTGCACCAGGTCGCCGACGGCCCGGCGCGGCCGGCGCCGGTGCGGGCGCCGTTGCCGCAGATGCAGCCCGCTGTGCCGGTGCCTCCGGAGGCGCTCGCGGAGGAGCTGGCGCAGGTCTTCGGGCCGCAGGGCGTGCTCCGCTTCGACCAGCGGTCCGTGTCCCGTCAGGGTGTGCCCGAGATCGTGGGGCGGACGTTGGTGTGGGCGGGGCTGCCCGCCGATTTCGGGCCGTTCTTCTGGGCGCAGCCGGGTCAGCCGGTCGTGCCGACGCTGGCCGAACTGGCCGCGCAGCGCCAGGTGCAGGCGGCGCCCGACGCGGGCTCGTACCTCGTGATGGGGTCCGACTTCGGCCGGGCCATCTGTGTCCAGTACGGCACGGCGAACATCGTGGCCGTGCCGGTCGAGGCGGGGCCGGGCGGGCAGTCGGTGGCGCCGCAGTTCGTGAACACCGGGCTGCCGGAGTTCGTGCGCTCGATGGCGCTGCTCGGCCGGATGTGGCGGCTGCGCTTCGGGCTCAACCCGGAGCAGGCGGGCCGCTGGACCGTCGACTTCCAGGCACAGTTGGTGGCCCTCGATCCGGCGGCGCTCGCGTCGCCGGAGAGCTGGTGGTCGGTGCTGCTGGAGCAGATGTGGGACGGACTGCTCTGACCTGTCCCGTTGTGGGAGAGCGGTGGGGGAGGCGCCCGGTACCCGTGAGGGGCCGGGCGCCTCTCCTTTCGCTCCCTGTGATGCCCGTCGCTTCCGTCCTGAATACGGCTGATCGATTCCGACTTCTGTACCAATTGCCGCATCCTTGACGTATTGCTGGTGGTCGGAGTGTCGGAGAGAGGGCTTCAAGGATGAGTGCTGCACCGGTGTCCGGGCATGGCTTCGTCGGTGTACGGGGGCGTGGCTACCGTCCGGACCAGGTGGACCGGACTGTGGCGGCCCTGTCCGCGGAGCGTGACGCCGCCCTGGAGAGGCTTTCCGGGCTGACGGATCTCGCCGAGGAGCTGGCGGCGGAGTCGGCCCGGCTGGCCGAGGCCGTCGCCTCGCTCGCCCCGCAGACGTATGCCTCGCTCGGTGAGCGGGCCCAGCAGATCCTGTCGCTCGCGCAGAGCGAGGCGGAGGCCGCCCGGGGCGCCGCCCAGGAGGACGGGCAGGCGCTGCGGGACGCGGCGGACGCGGCGGGGCGGGCGGTGCGGGATGCGGCCCGTGAGCACGCCGAGTCCGTACGGGCGGCTGCCGAGGCGCACGCCGGGGCGGTGCTGACCGCGGCGCGGCAATCCGCGGAGGAGACCGTCGCCGCGGCCCGTAAGGAGGCCGCCGAGGTACGCGGCGCCGCGGACGAGGCGATGGCGGAGACCCGGCGGCGTACGGCGAGTGTGCTGGCCCATCAGGAGCAGGAGCACGCCGAGCGGTCGAAGGCGGCGGCGGCCGGACTGGCGGCGGACGAGGCCGCGGCGGCGGCGCGCGAGGCCGAGCTGACGGAACAGGCCGAGGCCCTCCTCGCGGAGGCGAGGCGCGCGCTCGCGGAGACCGAGGAGGCCGCCCGGCACGGCCAGGAGGACGCCGAGGCGCGGGCCGCCGAGCTGATCTCGCAGGCTCGGGTGCGTGAGGAGCGGGTGGTGCGGGAGACGGAGCGGATTCTGCGGGAGCACGAGGAGGGCCGCGAGGAGGTGCAGGCGCACATGGCGCACGTACGCAACTCGCTCGCGGCACTCACGGGCCGTGGGGTGACCGGCGCGGAGGCGGAGGACTAGGAACGGGGGCCGGGGCCGCCCGCCACCCGTGCGGGCCGGCCTGATGTCGCCGGGGGCGCCCCCGCCAGGATCCACGGCTCCACCGCCTCGTACTGCCGGCGTTCCTCCGCCGCCGTGCGCCGGCCGAGCACCGTCCCCAGCCAGCCCGCCAGGAAGCCGGCCGGGATGGAGACGAGCCCGGTCGTGGTGAAGGGGAACCAGTTGACGTCGCGGTCGGGGAAGACCGCGCCGGGGGAACCGGACACCAGGTTGGTGCCGGTCATCAGCACCAGTACGCACAGGGTGCCGCCGATGAGGGTGCAGAGCAGTCCGGTACGGGTGAAGCGCCGCCAGAAAAGGCTGTAGACCAGCGCCGGGGCCAGGGCCGACGCTCCGATGCAGAACGAGAGCGTCACCATCGCCTGGACGTTCCAGTGCCGGGCGAGCACGGCGAGGGCGATGGCGGCGAGGCCCACCCCCACGGCGGCGAGCTGCGCCGCACCCATCTCGGTGCGGCCCCGCACCGGCTGCACGCTCCGGCCGCGCAGTCCGTGCGCGAACAGGTCGTGGGCGAGGGAGTTCGCGCAGGCCAGGATCATTCCGGCGACCGAGGCGAGCAGGGTCAGGAAGATCGCTGTGGTCATGGTGGTGACGACCAGGGCCCCGATCTCGCCGCCGCCCGCGACGGCGCCGCTGACCTGGAGGATCGCGCTGTTGCCCTGCGCTCCCGCGGCGGTGATGCGGGTGTGGCCGACCAGTGCGGCGGCGCCGAAACCGATGACGGTGAGCAGCAGGCAGAGGCCGACGACGACGCAGACCGCCCAGGACAGTGACCGGCGGACGGCCTGGGCGCTGCGGACGCTCGCCATCCGCATGGTGATGTGCGGCAGGCAGGCGGCGCCGAGCACGACGGTGAGCTCGGAGCTGATCATGTCGAGGTCGTTGCCGCCGAACTGGAGCCCGGAGTGCAGATAGGCGTCTCCCGCGCCGCTGCCCTGCTGGGCGGCGCGCAGGAGGGCACCGGCGTCCCAGTCGAAGCGGTTCATGATCAGGACGGAGACGAGCAGACCGGCGCCGAGCAGCACCACGGTCTTGATCATCTGGATGAGGGCGGTTCCCTTCATCCCGCCGATCGCCGCGTAACCGATCATCACGACGCCGAGCACGATGATGGCGCCGGTACGGAATCCGGAGCTGTCGAAGCCCAGGATGAAGGCGAGCAGGCTTCCGCTGCCCGCGAGCTGTACGACCATCAGGGGCACCAGCGCGGCGAGGGTGACCGCGCAGGCGGCGATGCGGACGGCCCGGCCGGGGGAGCGGCGGGTGAGTACGTCGCCCATGGTGAACCGGCCCGCGTTGCGCAGGGGTTCGGCCAGCAGGAACATCAGCAGGACGAGCGAGAGGGCCGTGCTCAGGGCGAGTACGAGCCCGTCGTGGCCGGTGAGGGCGATGACGCCGGTGGTGCCGAGGACGGTGGCCGCGGAGAGGTAGTCACCGGCGATGGCGAGGCCGTTGCGTACCGGGGAGAGCGAGCGGTAGCCGGTGTAGAACGTGTCGAGGTCGTCGCGGTCCGGGCCGGTCATCACGCAGAGCAGCAGGGTCACGGTGGCCACCGCGATGAACGCCATCAGCGACATCGTCTGCGCGGACTCGTCGAAGCCGTTCATCGGCCCGTCCCCCTTCCGCGGCGTTCGGTGGCCGCCCGGCCGTCCGTGGCGCGGGCCCGGTTGCGGAGTCCGGCGCAGAGGGGGTCCACCGTGCGCCGGGCCGTCCACTCGTACACGGTGATCGCGGCCAGCGTCACCGGCAGCTGGCAGAGGCCGAGCAGGAGGCCGGTGGTGAGGCCGCCGTCGCCGACGGGGCGGGTCATCAGGGCCGGGGCGAAGCCGGAGAGCAGCAGGAAGAGGGTGAAGTAGCCGAGTGCGGTGAGCGTGGAGACGCGGCGCAGGACGCGGTACGCGCCGCGCAGCCGGCGCAGATCGCTGTGGTGGCCGGGGGCGGGGACGGGTGCGGCGGGCGGGGTGGGCCACCGGGGAGGCGGCGGCGGGGAGGAGCTCTGCCAGGGCAGGAGGTACTCGCCGCCGGGGGAGGGCGGCGGCGGGGGACGCCGGTGCGGCCGGAAGGGCGCGTACGGGGGGTGTGGCGGGCGCTGCGGCGGGTGCTCGTGAGACATCAAGGTGCTGCTCCTTGCATGGCTCGGGTCCGGGGACGGACCGCAAGGCAGGAGCGCGGATGCGCTGTAGGGAGCGCGTACGTTACTCGTGGGTATGAGAGGTGGGCAGGGGTGCGGCCGAACTACCTCCGGTAACCCTGGAGTTGCCTACCTCTTGAGGGTTGGGG
This sequence comes from Streptomyces sp. NPDC045968, assembly GCF_056430475.1. Classification (NCBI taxonomy): domain Bacteria; kingdom Bacillati; phylum Actinomycetota; class Actinomycetes; order Kitasatosporales; family Streptomycetaceae; genus Streptomyces; species Streptomyces sp. NPDC045968. The sequence goes on from NZ_JBWKLF010000009.1 coordinate 277,208, forward strand.
GAGCGTTCTCGGGGCCCTCGTCCAGGACCGGGAAGCGGCGCGGGGCCACGAAGACGAGCACGAGCAGGGCGAGTGCGGCGGCCCCCGCCGCGCCGAGGTAGACGTAGTCGACGGCCGCGTCGACGGCCCGTCGCAAATAGTCCGTCGCCGCGGCGGAGAGGGAGCCCGGATCGTCCAGGGCGTGCGAGATCGCGTCCAGGTCGCCGGGCAGCCCGGAGACCGGGGCGTCGGCCAGCCGGGAGGCGAGCACCCCGTTGGCGACGGCGCCGAAGAGGGCGGCGCCGAGGCTCTGGCCGACCTGGCGGCAGAACAGTACGGAGGCCGTCGTCGTACCCCGCTCGGCCCAGCCGACCGTGGACTGGACGCCCACGATCAGCGGGAGCTGGAACAGGCCGAGCGCCGCGCCCAGCAGCAGCATGATCAGGGCGGGCTGCCAGGCCGAACCGGGGTACGGCAGCAAGGGGAAGGCGAGCAGGATCAGCAGGGTGGCGCTCATGCCGATGATCGCGGTGATCCGGAAGCCGACACGGTTGTAGACCCGGTTGGAGAAGGCCGCCGAGACCGGCCAGCTCAGCGTCATGACGGAGAGCACGAAACCGGCGGCGATCGGGCCGAGCCCCAGGACCGACTGCGCGTACGTCGGCAGGAAGACGGTGGGCGCCACCATCAGCAGCCCCAGCGCGCCCAGGGCCAGGTTGACGGAGGCGATGGTGCGCCGCTTCCAGACCCAGCCGGGGATGATCGGGTCGGCGGCGCGCCGCTCGATGACGACGGTCAGCGCGGCGAGGGCGGCGCTCGCGCCCAGCAGGCCGAGCGAGGGTGCGGAGAGCCACGGCCAGGCCACGCCGCCCTGCACGAGCGCGGTCAGCAGGAGTGCGCCGGTCGCGAAGACGGCGAGGGCGCCCGCCCAGTCGATGCGGGGCCGGGCGCCGGTGCGGGGGCGGGCCGGTTCGTGGAGGTGGCGCACGACCAGCCAGAGCGCGACGGCACCGACCGGCAGGTTGATCAGGAAGATCCAGCGCCAGTCCGCGTACGCCGCGAGCAGCCCGCCGACCGCCGGTCCCGCGACCGCGGAGGTGGCCCACACGGTCGACAGCCTCGCCTGGATCCTGGGGCGTTCCCTGAGCGGGTAGAGGTCGGCCGCGATGGTCTGGACGGTGCCCTGGAGCGCGCCGCCGCCGAGGCCCTGGACGACACGGAAGGCGATCAGGGCCGCCATGTTCCAGGCCGCGGCGCAGAGCACCGAGCCGACCAGGAACAGGATGATGCCGGCGACCAGGACCGGTTTGCGGCCGAAGGTGTCGGAGAGCTTCCCGTACACGGGGAGGGTGACGGTCACGGCCAGCAGATAGCCCGAGAACAGCCAGGAGAAGACGGCGAACCCGCCGAGATCGCCGACGATCTGGGGGACGGCGGTCGAGACGATCGTGCCGTCGATGGCGGCGAGCGCCATGCCGAGCATGAGAGCGGCGACGACGGGCCGCCGGCCCCGGGGTGTGGTGGACGCGGCGCCGGCGGTATCCGCGCCGTCCGCCGGGACCGTGCCGTCCTTGCCCCTGCCGACGCCTGTGCCCGCGCCCCCGCCTCCCGTGCCGGCCACAGGTTTTCCTTTCCCTATGCATGTATTTCCCGGGACACTGTCTCATCCATGGGCCGTGCGGCGGGAGGGTGCGGGCGGGCGGTCATCGGACCGGCCCCTACTCCGGTCTCATTCCCGGGGCGGAAACCCTTAGGGGTAGCTCCGTACTTGTGGCCAGGGGTCGTTCCTCCCGGCGGAGGACGTGGCAGCGGGGGCCCGTTCCTTAGCGTGGTCCTACACCGCAAGGGCGGCTGACCGCAGAGGGCGGGGTGGGGAAAACCCCACCTGAAGACTGCGCTGGGCACCAGCGCGCCGGACCCCCTGCTCCCGCAAGACTCGGAACGTACACAGAGACGTCGAGTCATCCACCGGCATAGGAGAAAAACCGTGACAACGGCTGTAACCATTCCCAGGCACGGGGGCACTGGAGGGCGTACGGCCGTCGCTGCGCGAGCGCGGCAGGTCGTCAAGGCGTACGGGTCCGGGGAGACCCGGGTCGTCGCGCTCGACCATGTCGACGTCGACATCGCTCGCGGGCAGTTCACGGCGATCATGGGGCCGTCCGGTTCGGGCAAGTCGACGCTGATGCACTGCCTCGCGGGACTGGACACGGTGACCTCGGGCGAGATCCACCTCGACGAAACCGAGATCACGAAGCTCAAGGACAAGAAGCTCACCCAGCTCCGCCGGGACCGGATCGGCTTCATCTTCCAGGCGTTCAACCTGCTCCCGACGCTCAACGCGCTGGAGAACATCACGCTGCCGATGGACATCGCGGGCCGCAAGCCCGACGCCGCCTGGCTTCGGCAGGTCGTGGAGACCGTCGGCCTCGCCGACCGGCTGAAGCACCGGCCGACCCAGCTCTCCGGTGGCCAGCAGCAGCGGGTCGCCGTCGCCAGGGCGCTCGCCTCGCAGCCGGACATCATCTTCGGTGACGAGCCCACCGGGAACCTGGACTCGCGGGCCGGGGCGGAGGTGCTGTCCTTCCTGCGCAGGTCGGTCGACGACCTGGGCCAGACCATCGTGATGGTCACCCACGACCCGGTGGCGGCCTCCTACGCGGACCGGGTGCTGTATCTCGCGGACGGTTCCATCGTCGACGAGATGCTGGACCCGACCGCCGACCAGGTCCTCGACCGCATGAAGCACTTCGATGCCCGGGGGCGTACCTCGTGACTGTCCTCAAGACCTCGATGCGCAACTTCCTCGCGCACAAGGGACGCATGGCGCTCTCCGCCGTCGCGGTCCTGCTGTCGGTGGCGTTCGTGTGCGGCACGCTCGTCTTCACCGACACCATGAACACCACGTTCGACAAGCTCTTCGCGGCGACCGCCGCCGATGTCACCGTCAGTCCCAAGTCGGCCGCGGACGTCGACGACACCCCGGAGACGGGCAAGCCCGAATCGCTGCCCGCCTCCGTCGTCGGGCAGGTGGAGAAGGCCGAGGGCGTGAAGTCCGTCGAGGGCGCCGTCTCCAGCATGGCCGTCACCGTCGTCGACAGCCACAACAAGAACATGGGCTCCGAGACCGGCGCCCCGACGATCGCCGGCAACTGGACGCGGAACGACCTGCGTTCCATGGAGATCACCTCCGGTCACGCCCCGCGCGGCCCCACCGAGGTGATGGTCGACGCCGACACCGCGGAGAAGCACCACCTGAAGCTCGGCGACGAGCTGCGCACCATCGCCGTCACCGGTGACATCAAGGCGAGGATCAGCGGAATCGCCTCCTTCACCGTGACCAACCCCGGTGCGGCCGTCGTCTACCTCGACACCGCCACCGCCCAGGAGAAGCTGCTCGGCGGACCCGGCCTCTTCACCCACATCGCCGTCACCGCCGAACCCGGGGTGAGCGACACGGAGTTGAAGAGCGGTGTCGCCACCGTGCTCGGCGACTCGGCCCCGTACAAGCTCCAGACCCAGGACGAGGCCGCGGCGGCCAACAAGGACTCCATGGGTTCCTTCCTCGACGTGATGAAGTACGCGATGCTCGGCTTCGCCGGGATCGCCTTCCTCGTCGGCATCTTCCTGATCGTCAACACCTTCTCGATGCTGGTCGCCCAGCGCACCCGTGAGATCGGCCTGATGCGGGCCATCGGCTCCAGCCGCAAGCAGGTCAACCGGTCGGTGCTCGTCGAAGCGGTGCTCCTCGGGATCGTCGGCTCGATCCTCGGGGTCGGCGCCGGAATCGGGCTCGCCGTCGGTCTGATGAAGCTCATGGGCGCCATGGGCATGGAGCTGTCCACCAAGGACCTCACCATCGCCTGGACCACCCCGGTCATCGGACTCGTGCTCGGCATCTTCGTCACCGTCCTCGCCGCCTACGTGCCCGCCCGCCGGGCCGGCAAGGTCTCGCCGATGGCGGCCCTGCGCGACGCCGGTACCCCGGCGGACGCCAGGTCCGGCCGGGTCCGCGCCGCCATCGGTCTGCTCCTCACCGCCACAGGTGGCGCGGCCCTGTGGGCGACCACGCAGGCCGGGGAGGCGAGCGAGGGTTCGCTGTACCTGGGTCTGGGTGTGGTCCTGACCCTCATCGGCTTCATCGTGATCGGCCCGCTGCTCGCCGGGGTCGTGGTGCGGGCGCTCAGCGTGGTCGTGCTGCGGCTGTTCGGCCCGGTCGGCCGGCTCGCGGAGCGCAACGCGCTGCGCAACCCGCGGCGCACCGGAGCGACCGGCGCGGCCCTGATGATCGGCCTGGCCCTGGTGGCCTGCCTCTCGGTCGTCGGCTCGTCCATGGTCGCCTCGGCCACCGACGAGCTCGACAAGTCGGTCGGCGCGGACTTCATCGTCCAGTCGTCCACAGGACAGCCGATCGTCCCCCAGGCGGCGAAGGCCCTGGAGAGCGCGCCCGGCATCGAGCACATCACCAACTACAAGGCCGTGGGCGCGAAGCTGACCGCCCCCGACGGTTCGACGGAGGACGAGGAAGTCGTCGCCGCCGACCCGACGTACAAGGACGACCTGCGGCGCAAGACCGTCTCCGGTGACCTGGCCGACGCCTACGGCGAGGACGCCATGTCGGTCGGCGACGCCTACGCCACCCGGCACAGGATCAAGGTCGGGGACGAGATGACGGTCGCGTTCAAGGGTGGTGAGACGGCGAAGCTGAAGGTCGCCGCGATCACCTCGGACGAGACCAACGTCGACAAGGGGGCGATGTACATCCACACCAGGACCGCCGAGAAGTACATCCCCGCCGACAGGATGCCGAAGAACCTGATCATGTTCGCCACGGCGCAGGAGGGCAAGGAGAAGGAGGCGTACGCCGCCCTCAAGACCTCGCTCGCCGCGTACCCGCAGTACAAGGTGCAGAACCAGGCGGACTTCAAGCAGGACCTGAAGGACCAGATCGGCCAGCTGCTCAACATCGTGTACGGCCTGCTGGCCCTGGCGATCATCGTCGCGGTGCTCGGTGTGGTGAACACGCTCGCGCTGTCGGTGGTCGAGCGGACCCGTGAGATCGGCCTGATGCGGGCCATCGGCCTCTCGCGCCGCCAGCTGCGCCGGATGATCCGGCTGGAGTCCGTGGTCATCGCCCTCTTCGGCGCCCTGCTCGGCCTCGGCCTGGGCATGGGCTGGGGCACCTCGGCCCAGAAGCTGCTGGCCCTGGAGGGTCTCGGCGTCCTGGAGATCCCGTGGCCGACGATCCTCACGGTCTTCGTCGCCTCGGCGTTCGTCGGACTGTTCGCCGCACTGGTTCCCGCGTTCCGGGCCGGCCGGATGAACGTCCTCAACGCGATCGCCACCGACGGGTGACGACGGCCGTCATAGGATGACGGAGCCGGCCCCGGGGCGTTCCTCCAAACGCCCCGGGGCCGGCTCCGTCGCGTCCCCGGTGGGCGCGGGTCGCCCGCCCCGGCGCCGGACCGGCATTCGGCTGAGCGGTGACCGCTCCCGGCCCCGGCGTGAGGCGGTTGCGGGAGCGGCTGTCGTAGGGGAGTCGTAGTCTGGAACCCCGGCCCGTCCCACGTGTCGGGCCCTTCGCGTTGCCCCCTGCCCGGGACGGCGCGACGCCCCTGGCAGCAGCCGGCTGCCAGTACACCCCCGTACCCCGGACGGAAGCCCTTCATGAGCCTGCACGGTCTGCTGGATGTCGTCGTACGTGACCCGGCGCTCTCCGAAGCGGTGAAGGCCGCCGCCGACGGCCACCGGATGCATGTCGACCTGGTGGGCCCGTCGGCCGCCCGGCCCTTCGCCGTGGCCGCGCTGGCCCGCGAGACCGGCCGGACGGTGCTGGCCGTCACCGCGACCGGCCGGGAGGCGGAGGACCTGGCGGCGGCGCTGCGCACGCTGCTGCCGCCGGACACCGTCGCGGAGTACCCGTCCTGGGAGACCCTGCCCCACGAGCGGCTCTCACCGCGCTCGGACACCGTGGGCCGCCGCCTGGCCGTGCTGCGCCGGCTGGCGCACCCCAGGCAGGACGACCCGGAGACCGGGCCGGTCAGCGTGATCGTCGCGCCCGTGCGCTCCGTGCTCCAGCCACAGGTCAAGGGGCTCGGCGATCTGGAGCCCGTGGCGCTGAGCAGCGGACAGAGCGCCGATCTGGGCGAGGTCGTCGAGGCGCTCGCGGCCGCCGCGTACTCCCGGGTCGAACTGGTCGAGAAGCGCGGTGAGTTCGCCGTACGCGGTGGAATCCTGGACGTCTTCCCGCCGACCGAGGAACACCCCCTGCGCGTGGAGTTCTGGGGCGACGACGTGGAGGAGATCCGCTACTTCAAGATCGCCGACCAGCGCTCCCTGGAGGTCGCCGCGCACGGGCTGTGGGCGCCGCCCTGCCGCGAGCTGCTGCTCACGGACGAGGTCCGCTCCCGCGCCGCCGCACTCGCCGAGGCCCACCCGGAGCTGGGTGAGCTGCTGGGCAAGATCGCCGAGGGGATCGCCGTCGAGGGCATGGAGTCCCTCGCCCCGGTTCTGGTGGATGAGATGGAGCTGCTGATCGATGTCCTGCCGAAGGGCTCGATGGCGGTGGTCTGCGATCCGGAGCGGGTACGCACGCGGGCGACCGACCTGGTCGCCACCAGTCAGGAGTTCCTCCAGGCGTCCTGGGCGGCCACGGCGGGCGGTGGCGAGGCCCCGATCGATGTCGGCGCGGCCTCGCTCCGGGGGATCGCGGACGTCCGCGACCGGGCCCGTGAGCTCGACATGATGTGGTGGTCGGTCTCCCCGTTCGCCGCCGACGACGAGCTGGACGAGGACACCCTCAAGCTCCGGATGCGCGCCCCCGAGTCGTACCGGGGCGACACCGCCCGCGCGCTCGCCGACACCAAGGGCTGGCTCGCGGACGGCTGGCGCACGGTGTACGTCACCGAGGGCCAGGGCCCGGCCTCCCGTACCGTCGAGGTCCTGGGCGGCGAGGGCATCGCCGCCCGCCTCGACCAGGAGCTGGCCGAGATCTCGCCGTCCGTCGTCCACGTGTCGTGCGGCGCCATCGACCAGGGCTTCGTCGACCCGGCGCTGAAGCTCGCCGTGCTGACCGAGACCGACCTGACCGGTCAGCGCACGGCCACCAAGGACCTCGGCCGGATGCCGGCCCGCCGCCGCAAGACCATCGACCCGCTGACGCTGGAGACGGGCGACTACATCGTCCACGAGCAGCACGGCGTGGGCCGGTACATCGAGATGGTGCAGCGCACGGTGCAGAACGCCACCCGCGAGTACCTCCTCGTCGAGTACGCCCCCGCCAAGCGCGGCCAGCCCGGCGACCGGCTGTACATCCCCACCGACCAGCTGGAGCAGGTCACCAAGTACGTCGGCGGCGAGGCCCCGACCCTGCACCGGCTCGGCGGGGCCGACTGGACCAAGACCAAGCAGCGTGCCAAGAAGGCGGTCAAGGAGATCGCCGCCGACCTGATCAAGCTGTACTCGGCGCGGATGGCGGCCCCCGGCCACGCCTTCGCCCCGGACACCCCGTGGCAGCGCGAGCTGGAGGACGCCTTCCCGTACGCGGAGACGCCCGACCAGCTGTCCACGATCGCCGAGGTCAAGGAGGACATGGAGAAGACGGTCCCCATGGACCGGCTGATCTGCGGCGACGTCGGTTACGGCAAGACGGAGATCGCGGTGCGCGCGGCGTTCAAGGCGGTCCAGGACGGCAAGCAGGTCGCCGTGCTCGTACCGACCACGCTCCTCGTCCAGCAGCACTTCGGTACGTTCACCGAGCGGTACGCCCAGTTCCCCGTCAACGTACGGGCGTTGAGCCGGTTCCAGTCGGACGCCGAGTCGAAGGCGACGCTGGAGGGCCTCAAGGACGGCTCGGTCGACCTGGTCATCGGCACCCACCGGCTGTTCTCCGCCGAGACGAAGTTCAAGGATCTCGGTCTGGTCATCGTGGACGAGGAACAGCGCTTCGGTGTCGAGCACAAGGAGCAGCTCAAGAAGCTCCGTGCCAACGTCGACGTCCTGACCATGTCCGCGACGCCCATCCCCCGTACGCTCGAAATGGCCGTCACCGGCATCCGCGAGATGTCGACGATCACGACGCCGCCGGAGGAGCGCCACCCCGTCCTCACCTTCGTCGGACCGTACGAGGAGAAGCAGATCGGCGCAGCGGTCCGCCGTGAACTGCTGCGCGAGGGCCAGGTCTTCTACATCCACAACCGGGTCGAGTCCATCGACCGCGCCGCGGCACGGCTCCGGGAGATCGTGCCGGAGGCCCGTATCGCCACGGCGCACGGGCAGATGGGCGAGAGCGCCCTGGAGCAGGTCGTCGTCGACTTCTGGGAGAAGAAGTTCGACGTCCTCGTCTCGACGACGATCGTCGAGTCCGGCATCGACATCTCCAACGCCAACACCCTGATCGTGGAGCGCGGCGACAACTTCGGCCTCTCGCAGCTGCACCAGCTGCGCGGACGCGTCGGCCGAGGCCGGGACCGCGGCTACTCCTACTTCCTGTACCCGCCGGAGAAGCCGCTCACGGAGACCGCCCACGAGCGCCTGGCGACGATCGCCCAGCACACGGAGATGGGCGCGGGCATGTACGTGGCCATGAAGGACCTGGAGATCCGCGGCGCCGGAAATCTGCTCGGCGGCGAGCAGTCCGGACACATCGCGGGCGTCGGCTTCGACCTCTACATCCGGATGGTCGGCGAGGCGGTGGCGGACTACCGGGCCGCCGTCGACGGCGGAGTGGAGGAGGAGCCCCCGCTGGAGGTCAAGATCGAGCTTCCGGTCGACGCCCACGTGCCGCACGACTACGCCCCCGGCGAGCGGCTCCGCCTCCAGGCGTACCGCTCGATCGCCTCCGCGAACACGGAGGACGACATCAGGGCGGTACGCGAGGAACTCACCGACCGCTACGGCAAGCTCCCCGAGCCGGTCGAGAACCTCCTGTTGGTCGCCGGTCTGCGCATGCTGGCCCGCGCCTGCGGGGTCGGCGAGATCGTCCTCCAGGGCTCGAACATCCGCTTCGCCCCGGTGGAGCTGCGCGAGTCCCAGGAGCTGCGCCTGAAGAGGCTCCACCCGAAGACGGTCATCAAGCCGACCGCCCACCAGATCCTGGTCCCCCGCCCCACGGCGGGCCGGATCGGCGGCAAGCCGGTGGTGGGCCGCGAACTGCTGGCGTGGACCGGGGAGTTCCTCACGACGATCCTGGGGTCCTGACACCGTCGGCGAACAGCAGCCCCGCGAGTGAGCGGAAGGTCTCCTCGGGGTCCCGGGTGCCCAGGGGGCCGGTCAGGTTGCCGCTGAGCAGCAGGGTGGCGAAGCCGTGGGCCAGGGACCAGGCGGCGATGCCCGCGTCGGCCCCGCGCCCGGTGGGGAGTTCGCTGACGCCCGCGCGCAGGGAGTCGGCGGCGCGGGCCTTCGCCGCGAGCAGGTCCGGGTCGTCGGGGTGGTGGAGCTCCGGGCGGAACATCACCTGGAAGTGCGCGGGGTGTTCCCTGGCGAACCGTACGTACCGCACGCCTCGTTCGTTCAGGGTCGGCGCCTCGTCCAGGGCGTCCGCGAAGAGGGTGTAGCCCTCGGCGGCGATCGCGGTGAGCAGGCCGGTCCTGTCCTTGAAGTGATGGGCCGGGGCGGCGTGCGAGACGCCGGCCCGGCGGGCGAGGTCGCGCAGGCTCAGGGCGCCGGGACCCTCCGTGGCGACGACGTCGAGGGCGGCGGTCAGAACGGCACGCCGCAGGTCGCCGTGGTGGTAGGTGCGCTCGCTGCTCATGCCCAGCACAGTACGCCGAATCTAGTCATTGACAAGTTGGAGGGCGGGGCGCACTCTGGGAATCCGAAGGGATCTAGTCACTGGCAAGATTTCGTGCGCCGTGGAGTTCTGGGAAGGCGGAGAGATGTCCGGAGAGCTGGGACGCGTACGTCAGATGTGGCACCTGTTGGAGCCCCTGCACGCCGTCCTCTACTACGCGCCCGAAGCCCGCGAAGAGGCCGCCGCGCTCGGATACGCCGTCGACGAACGCTGGCCGGGTTACTTCGCCTGGCGTGCCGCACCGCTCGGGGCGGCAGGGGAGCGTCAGGTCGTCGACACCTTCCACAGCTTCAGCCCGGCGATGGTCCGGGAGTACGTCCCGGCCGTCTGGTCCGTCGCCCCGCCGGAAGCCGTGCTCGCGGCCCGGACGCGGGCGGTCGACCGTACGTACCGCGCACTGCTCGCCGAGTGGACCGACGGCCCGGAGCTCGCCGAGATCGCCGCGCTGGTCCGCCGCGCGGCCGAGGCGGCGGACGTGAAGGGCCGGCCGCTCGCCGAGGCCAACGCCGCACTGCCCTGGCCGGACGCCCCGCACCTGCTGCTCTGGCACGCCGCGACCGTCCTGCGCGAGCACCGGGGTGACGGGCACATCGCGGCACTCGTCGCCGCGGGCCTCGACCCGGTCGAGTCGCTGGTCTCCTTCGCGGGCGTCGGAGCGGCGCGCCCCGAGGTGTTCGAGAGCCGGGGGTGGAGTGCGCGGGAGTGGGCGGCCGCGCGTGAACGGCTGGAGAAGCGCGGCCTGTTGGAGCAGGACGGCATGGTCACCGAAGCGGGCCGCGCGCTGCGCGCGGAGGTGGAGCGGCGTACCGACGAGGAGGCGGCCGGACCGTGGGCGGCCCTCGGGGAGGAAGGGCGGGAGCGGCTGGTGGAGCTGCTGGGCCCGCTGTGGGTGGCGGTGCTGGGAGAAGGGCTGCTGCCGTCCGAGACGACGCTCGGTATCGGGAAGGTGTGAGCCCGGGGCGGGCCGGCCGGAGGCGCGGTGGCGTGTGATCCGTGCGGGCGCCCGCCTTGAACGGTCCCTGGCGGGGAAGGAGTCCGTAGGATTCCCGGGTTCGGCTTTCTCCCGTCAGGATGGCTCCGAGTGATATCTCCCCGTGTGTACCGAGTGGTGCTGCCCGCCCTGAGCGCGGCGGTCGTGCTGTCCCTGGCGGGCTGCGAACCCCAGCTGACGGAAGGCGGCGGTGCGGGCGAGAGCAGTGCGGCGAGCGGCGGGCAGCAGGGCGAGGGCGCCGGAGCCAGCCCGCTGAGCAATCGGGACGGTACGAAGCCCGGGCTCGCCCCCCTCACCTCCGAGGGCGACAGGGCCGCGGCCCGCAAGCTCATCGGGGCCGTGGCCACCAAGGGGCGCGGACCACGCACCGGTTACGAGCGGGACGAGTTCGGCTACGCCTGGATGGACACCGCGGACGGCGTCCCGCTCGCGCGCAACGGCTGCGACACCCGCAACGACCTCCTCCACCGCGACGGCAGGGGACTGCGCTTCCGTGGCGGTTCGGACTGTGTCGTCGTCGCGATGAAGCTCTACGACCCGTACACCGGCCGGACCCTCGACTGGCGCAAGGAGCGGGCCGCCGAGGTCCAGATCGACCATGTGGTGCCGCTGTCCTACAGCTGGCAGATGGGCGCCGCGCGCTGGCCGGAGAGCAAGCGCAGGCAGCTCGCCAACGACGTACTCAACCTGCTCCCCGTCGAGGGGCGCGCCAACTCGTCCAAGGGCGACTCCGGCCCGGCCTCCTGGCTCCCGCCGAACAAGCGCGTCCGCTGTGCGTACGTGGTGCGGTTCGCGCAGGTGGCGCGGAAGTACGAGATGCCGGTGACCGCCCCGGACAAGCAGATGATGCTGCGGCAGTGCGGCGGCTGACAGCGGGGACGCCTGCCGGGCGCCGACCCGGTCTCCCGGGTCGGCGCCCCTGGTGCGTCAGTGGTCCGGTACGGCGATGTCGAGTCCGCCGAGACGCTCCGGTTCCGCGATCACGTCGATCTCCGTGATCCTGCCCTCCGCCATCGTGAAGGCCAGCACGATGCGCAGGCGTCCCTGGGGAGCCATCGCGAGGCCGATCGTGCCGTTCACCAGCGCGGGGCCGGTGAAACGTGCCCGGCCCACGGCGGCCATCGCGCCCTTGGCCACGCTGAGGGCGCCGCGGACCTCGACGGGTTCGGGTGTGGGGATGACGGCCCGGTCGGCGCGCAGCACCACATCGGGGTCGAGGAGGGCGACCAGTGCCTCGAAGTCGCCGCCCCGGGTGGCGGCCAGGAAGGCGTCGACGACCTTGCGCTGAAGGGTGACGTCCGGCGCGGGTGCCGCTGTGCCGCCCTTGACCCGGCGGCGGGCCCGGCTCGCGAGCTGGCGGACGGCCGTCGGGGAACGGTCGAGCAGGGGGCCGATCTCGTCGAAGGGCACGGCGAACATGTCGTGCAGGACGAAGGACACCCGCTCGGCCGGTGACAGCGTGTCCAGGACCACCAGCAGGGCCAGCCCCACCGAGTCCGCCAGGAGCGCTTCCTGTTCCGGGTCGTGCCGGACTTCGCTCCCCCCGGACTCGGCCTCGCCCGTGGCGTACGCCTCCAGGGGGTCCTCGCGGCGGGTCTCGCGCGAGCGCAGCATGTTGAGGCAGACCCGGGACACCACGGTGGTCAGCCAGCCGGCGAGGTTCTCCACCTCGCTCGTATCGGCCCGGCTCGCACGCAGCCAGGTGTCCTGGACGGCGTCGTCGGCCTCGCTCGCCGAGCCGAGCATGCGGTAGGCCACCGCGCGCAGATGGGGCCGGTGCTCCTCGAAGCGCTCAGTCAGCCAGGGGTTCTCGTCCACCGTGTCGTGTCGCCTTTCTTCCGCTCAAGTGTCGGACGAGTAGACCATCGAAGGCGGCGGCGGGTCCCGGGATAATCGGTGGACGTTCCTGGTCGGCTCACTAGCGTGTGGCCCATGAAGCTGACCATCACCTCGCTCGCCGCACGCCCCGAACTGGCCGGACCCATGGCCGAGATGCCGGACACCTGGCCGGAGTTCGTCCTCCAGGACCTGGTGGGCTGGGCGAACTTTCCCCGGATCGCGGTCGAGTTCCCCGAGTACGTGCTCGTCGCGACGGACAGCGAGGGCGCCGTCGTCGCCCGCGCCTACAGCGTGCCCTTCGCGCTCGGCGTGGCCGGACGGAAGGAGCTGCCCCCGGGCGGCTGGGACCAGGCGTTGCTGTGGGCCTTCTCGGATCTGCGCCGCGGGCGCACCCCGGACACGGTCAGCGCGATCGAGATCACGGTCGCCAAGGGGCAGCTGGGGAAGGGGATATCGGGCCGGATGGTGACGGCGCTGCGGGAGAACACCGAACGGCTCGGTTTCCGGGAGCTCGTCGCTCCGGTACGGCCGAACGCCAAGCACCAGGAGGCTTCCGCTCCGATGGAGGAGTACGCCCGCCGGACGCGGGACGAGGACGGTCTGCCGTACGACCCGTGGCTGCGCGTCCATGTACGGGCGGGCGGGGTGATCGAGGCGGTGGCGCCGGTGTCGATGACGGTGAGCGGGTCGCTCGCACAATGGCGGAGCTGGACCGGGCTGCCGTTCGACGTGGAAGGGCCGGTGGAGGTGCCGGGGGCCCTGGTGCCGGTGCACTGTTCCGTCGCGCACGGGTACGCGGTCTACGCGGAGCCGAACGTGTGGGTGCGCCACCGGCTGTGAACCGCTCCCGTGTACGCGTGCGGCTCGTCCCCCGTGCACCACTGTGCACGGGGGACGAGCGAGGTCAGACGGTGGCGGGCCTCTTCGCCGCGACGGGCTTGCCGAACGCGGAGAACTCCACGGTGAGCGGCGGCTGTCCACGGTCGGTGACGCGCATCTTCAGGAGGTAGGGCTTGCCCTCGGTGGCGACGCTCGCCGTCCAGGACCCGCCGCCCGGCCCGCCCGAGGTGCCGGACCCGTCGGGCGTGCCGGTCAGCGTGAGCGTGGGCCGGCCGCCGAGGGACACCTGCTCGCCCTTGTGGGCGGTGTCGCTCTTCACCGCCAGACGGTCGAGCAAACGCTGCGGATCGCAGTAACGCAGGCTCTCCGCCGTGCGCCGGTCGTCGGGGCGCGCCTTGACCCAGCGGCCCGTGAGCTTCTTGACGTCGGTTTCCGCGGCGCCGCGGCCGCCGTCCGCCGAGGCCGCCCGCAGCATCGCCTCGTCGGACTTCGTGTAGACCGTGCCGCCGGTCCGGATCAGCTCCATCGTTCCTGCCGTACCCATGGAGAACGTCCCCGTGCACTCGCCCCGCGCGCCGGCCGCGACGAACACCTGGACCGGCCCGTCCGCCGACTCCGTCGTCACGGCCAGTCGTACGGACGTGGCGGCCCGGGTCGCGGCGATCGCCTTGTTGGTGACCTCGGGAGCCGTCAGGCCGTCGAACGGGCCCTGCGCCTCGGGGCCTTCGAGGAACGAGCCGCAGGCGGTCAGGCCGAACACCGCGACGGTGCAGAGAGCGGCTGCTGCGGTGCGGGCTACGGGGTGCATGGTGCGGGCTCCGGGGTGTCAGGGGCGTCGGGGGGAGTCAGGAGTGGACCGGGCCTCGGGCCTGGCGTACGGGCACGGGTGGCCGGCGTGCGGTGAGCGGGCCGGGCGCGGGTGCCGGGCGTGCGGGGGGCGGGGTCAGAGCTTCAGCTCCCACTGGCTCGCGTCCCAGTCGAGGCCGGGGCTGACCTCGACGGTCAGGTTCTTGGCGTCCGCCGGGGTGTCGAAGGCGAACTGCACCGTGACCTTCTTGCCCGGCAGGACCGTGCCGGTGAAGCCCGCGCCGACCTTGCCGTCGAAGATCTGCTCGGCGCTCACGCCGTCCTTGCCGGCCCGGGCGTCCACGCTGACGAGCGCGGTGTCGAACTTCTCCTTGGTCTTGTTCTCGACGATCACGGAGACCTTGTAGGCGCGGTTGCCCTTGGTGTGCCCCGCGGCGTACGCGTCAGGGGTGTAGGCGGCCGCGTTGCCGACGGTGAGCTCCAGGCCGTCGTCGTACACGGCCGTGTCACGCTCCTCCAGCGCCTCGCCCGTGGCCTCCTCCTCGCCCGCCGTGTCGTCCTCGCTCTTCTCCGGTGCCGGCTCGTCCTTCGTCCCGCCCGGCTTCTCCGCCGCCGAGTTGCTCGGGGCCGTCTTGCTGATCTCGTCCACGGCGTCGTCCACGGCCTTGAACGTGATGACCGCTCCGACCACCGACAGGATCAGCGCGAGCAGGCCGAGGACGGCGCCGAAGGTGGTGACGCCCTTGTTGGCCGCCTCGCCGCGCTTCACCCGGCCTCGCCCGGACAGGCCGAGGATCAGGGCGATCAGGCCGAGGATGCCGGCCAGCCAGAAGAAGAAGGGGATGAGGCCGGAGACGGCCCCGATGATGCCGAGGACGAGCGCCGCGGTGCCCAGGCCGTTACGGGCGGGCCGGGCGCCGGGCGCCTGGTCGGGGGCGTACGGCTGCTGGGGCTGGGTGAACTGGGACATGGGTGTGCCCTCCGGCAAAAGCAGGGATAGGTGGTGAGCGGTACTGCGCGCCGCTTGGCTGCGGCGATGAGTCAATAAGACCAGAGCCTGTGAACCGAGTCAACACGGTTCACAGGGAATTGATTCATCCACGCTGTGAAGGGGTGCGGCACGAGCAAGTCGGTATGCTCGCCGACACAGAGCTCAGGCAGCAGGGCAGCGGCAGAGCAGCGGAGCAGGGAGGCAGTCAGTGCCGGATAACACGACAGAGGTGACCGCGGCCGGTATCGCCCGGCTCGCGGGGGTGGGGCGCGCGGCCGTCAGCAACTGGCGCCGCCGTCACGCCGACTTCCCCAAACCGGTCGGCGGTACCGAGACGAGCCCCTCCTTCGCCCTGAACGAGGTCGAGGAGTGGCTGCGGGATCAGGGGAAGCTCGCCGAGGTCCCGCTGCGCGAGCGGGTATGGCAGCAGCTGTCGGGGCACCCGGCCGGTGCCGTGACGGCCCTGGTCCACACGGGTTGCGCCCTGCTGCTCGTACGCGACAGGCCGACCGCCTGGCTGGAGATCAGCGCCGTATCGGACGAGCGGATGGCCGGTGTGCTGCCGGTGGCCCTGGAGGACGTCCTCACCGCGCGCTTCGGACCGGACACCGGATCGGCCACCGCACCGGAC
The DNA here is from genome assembly GCF_056430475.1 of Streptomyces sp. NPDC045968. NCBI lineage: Bacteria > Bacillati > Actinomycetota > Actinomycetes > Kitasatosporales > Streptomycetaceae > Streptomyces > Streptomyces sp. NPDC045968. The sequence continues at coordinate 293,076 of NZ_JBWKLF010000009.1, forward strand.
AGCGCACCGGTCGCCGGGCAGGGCGCGACGGCGGGCCCGCCCCCGGGCGGCGCTCCCGAGGGCCCGGCCCCCGGCGGCCGGGCGGTTCACACGCCCGGCGCTTCCGAGCTGCTGCCCTCCGTCCCGCTGCTGCGCGCCGCCGCCGAGCTGGCCGCCGAATCGGGGGCCCGGCAGTGTTTCGAGTTCCTGTTCGGCCGCCAGCTCGACGCCAACCCGCGTCAGTACACGCTCACTCCACCCGGCCTGGCCGAACTGATGGCGGACCTCGCGGAACCGTGGAAGGAGGCCGACAAGCCGGGCAGGCCCGCACGCGCCGTCCTCGACCCGGCGGCCGGAACCGGCGCCCTGCTGCGCGCGGTCAGCCGGCCCACGGCTCTGTACGCGCAGGAGTCGGACCCCGACCTCGCCGCGCTCACGGCGCTCCGTCTGGCCCTCCAGTCCGAGGGTTCACGGGCCGACGCCCCGGCCCTCGTCGTACGGACCGGCGACACCCTGCGCGCCGACGCCTTCCCGCAGCTCGCCGTCGACGCCGTGCTCTGCCACCCGCCGTTCAACGAACGCAACTGGGGACACGACGAGCTGGCCTACGACCCTCGCTGGGAATACGGCTTCCCCGCCCGTACCGAGTCCGAACTCGCCTGGGTCCAGCACGCGCTGGCCCACCTCCGCGAGGGCGGCACCGCTGTCCTCCTGATGCCCCCGGCCGCCGCGTCCCGCCGCTCCGGGCGCCGCATCCGTGCCGATCTGCTGCGTCGCGGCGCACTCCGCGCCGTCATCGCGCTCCCGGCCGGGGCCGCGCCGCCGTACGGCATCCCGCTCCACCTCTGGGTCCTGCGCAAGCCCGGCACCGGGCTCCACCCCGCGCCCGAACTCCTGCTCGTCGACACGGCGGAGGCCGCCGAAGCGGTCACCGGGCCGGGCACCCAGGCGGCCGGCGGCCGGGACCGGCTCGACTGGCCGGCCGTGCGGAACGCCGTACTCGACGCCTGGCAGACCTTCAGCCGGAAGGACCGGCCCGACTGGAAGGACCGGGCGGACCAGGCCACGGACCCCGGCCACCCCGCCTCCTCCACCGCCAACGCCAGCGGTACCCACCCCGCCCCCCGCCCCGGCCTCAGCCGCGCGGTCCCCGTCATCGAGCTCCTGGACGACGACGTGGACCTCGCCCCGGCCCGCCACCTCCCACGCCCCGCACCCGGCGGCGGAGCGGCCGAACTGACCCGCGTACGCGAGCGGCTGGCCGACACCCTCCGCGTCACCGCACGCCTCACCCCGCCCCCCGCCGACCTCTCGGACCCGGCCCGCTGGCCCCTCACCACCGTCGGCGAACTCGCCCGCGCGGGCGCCCTCCAACTGCGTACCGGAGGCTCGGGCACCGGCACCGCTCCCGTCCTCACGGAACACGACGTCCTCGGCGGTACGCCCCCGAGTGGCACACCCACCGTCCAGCCCGAGGGCGCCGCCGACGAAGCGCTCCTCCTCCAGCCCGGCGACGTCGTCGTGCCCGTGCTCGGCGGCGGCTCGGTCGCCCGGGTCGTCGACGAGGCGACGGCGGGCGCCGCCCTCGGCCGCAACCTCCAGCTGCTGCGCCCCGACCCGGCCGCCCTGGACCCGTGGTTCCTCGCCGGCTTCCTGCGCGGCACCGCCAACAACCGCCAGGCCAGCAGCTACGCCTCCACCGCCACCCGGCTGGATGCCCGGCGGCTCCAGCTGCCCCGCTTGCCGCTGGCCGAACAGCAGCGGTACGGGGAGCAGTTCCGGCAGCTCGCCGCGTTCGAGGAGGCGCTACGGACGGCCGGGCGGCTCGGCGGGCTCCTGGTGCAGGGGATGTACGACGGGCTGACGGACGGCACGGTCGCCCCGAAGTGACGTGAACCACAACGGTTGTGCACAACCCGGGACCGGGTGTCCGTGTCGGTGTATACGCTCACTGCACACGTCCGACATACGCCTTCCAGGAGCGTCCCATGCACGGCTACGGCTATCCGCCGGAGCAGCCACCGAAGCACCGCCCGTCCTCGGGGGCGCTGACGGCGCTGCGCGTGCTCTTCGTGGCGCTGACCGTGCTGAGCTGCGGACTTCTGGCCTGGGCCGCGATGCTGCGGCTCGCGATCGTGACCCGCAAGGGGCGTGACTGGGGGCTGCTCGCGCTCGTGTTCGCGCTCAACACGGGACTTTTCGCGTTCTTCATCGCGATGCCGGAGGACCCGGACAAGACGACCGACACGGAGGCGTTCATCGGGGTCTCCTGGATCTTCGGCGTCATGGTCGGCGTGATCGCCTACTACCTCTACGCGGAGATTCAGCACTACGGCCCCGAGGGACCGTACGGCACCCCCCGTCCGCCCCTGCTCCAGACGCAGGGACAGGGGCCGTACGGCGGGTACGTCCCGCAGCAGCCCCCGGCCCCGTCCACCCCGGCTCCCGGATACGGCTATCCGCCCGCCGTGCCCCCGCCCGCCCCCACTCCGCCGCCGGCCCACACCCCGCCGCCGGCCCACACCCCGCCGCCCGCCGCACCCCAGCGCCTCGACCAGGTCCGCGCCGAGCTCGACGAGCTGAGCCACTACCTCCGTAAGGAGGGCGAGGGCCGGTGACCGGACGCGTCATCGCCGGGCGGTACGAGCTGGCGACCATCCTCGGCCAGGGCGGCATGGGCCAGGTGTGGACGGCGTACGACCAGCGGCTTGACCGCCGGGTCGCCGTGAAGCTGCTGCGTCCGGACCGGGTGGCCGGGCCCACCGGCAGCGACGCCGCGGGCGAGCTGCGCCGCCGCTTCGTCCGCGAGTGCCGGGTCACCGCCCAGGTCGACCATCCCGGTCTGGTCACCGTCCACGACGCGGGCAACGACGACGAGGACCTCTTCCTGGTCATGCAGTACGTCGAGGGCGCCGACCTCGCCGACCACCTCGCCGAACACGACCCGTACCCATGGCCCTGGGCCGTCGCGGTCGCCGCGCAGCTCTGCGCCGTCCTGTCCGCCGTGCACGCGGTGCCGATCGTCCACCGCGACCTGAAGCCCCGCAATGTGATGGTCCGGCCCGACGGCACCGTCACCGTGCTCGACCTCGGTGTCGCCTCCGTCCTGGACACCGACACGACGCGCCTCACGCACACCGGCTCACCGATCGGTTCCCCGGCCTACATGGCCCCCGAGCAGGCGATGGGCGGCGCCGTCGGCCCGTACACCGACCTCTACGCCCTCGGCGTCCTCCTCCACGAACTCCTCAGCGGGGACGTCCCGTTCGCGGGTTCCACCGCGCTCGGCGTCCTGCACCGCCACCTCTACGAACCGCCGCTGCCGGTCCGCCATCTCCGAGCCGAGATCCCGGCGCAGCTCGAAGCGCTCGTCCTGCGGCTGCTCGCCAAGGACCCGCAGGCCAGACCCGCCTCCGCGCAGGAGGTGTACGAGACGCTCGCGCCCCTGCTGCCCGCCCGTGGCGCACCGGCCGGGCCGCTCGACCCGACCCGGCCCTTCCTGCGGCCGCACGCCCCGTGGCCCGACCGGGCCGCAGCTGTCCAGCCCCCCGCGCCCGTACCGCCGCCGTCCGCGCCCGACCCCCGCTCCCCGGCGCCCGCCCGCCCGGATGTCGCGCGGGCCGTCGACGAGGTGAAGCAGCTCCTCGTGGAGGGCCGGATCACCCAGGCCGTGGACATCCTCGGGGGCATCCTCCCGGCCGCCGCGGCCGAACACGGGGAGCACTCACCCGTCGTCCGCATCCTGCGCAAGCAGTACGCGGCCACCCTGATGGACGACGGCCAGTACCGGCGCGCCCTGCCCGAGCTGCGCCGCCTCGCCGACGACCGCACGGCCGAGGCGGGCCCGGCCGACGTACAGACCCTCCAGTTCCGTTACGACGCGGCGCAGTGCCTGGAACAACTGGGCGAGCCGTCCGCCGCACTCGCCGAGTACCGCGCGGTCCTCCCGTACTACGAGAACACCTACGGGGCGGTCACCGCCGACCCCGGCCGCGCCTTCGACATCCGGCACCGCATCGGCCATCTCCTGCTCGCGGTGGGCGATCACGCGGCGGGACGCGGGCAGTTGCAGACACTGCTGTACGACGCGGAGCGCGCCTACGGGCCGCACCACCCGCTCCCCGTGGAACTGCGCAGGCAACTGGAGCACCAGCAGGACGTCCGCGGCGGCTGACGGAGCATCCCCCGGGGGTCGAACGCGTGCTCTGAAGGGCCCGCGGGCGCGCCGCATCCCCAACTCCTCCCGAATCGTTGGTCGAATCAGTGGCCCCAACCACCTCCACTGCCTAACATCGATCACCGCAAGGCTTTGTGCGCTGATGCACAAACTCTCCCCGGGAGGCTCCTTTGCACCGCCGTCGTCGCACCGCGCTCTCCGTCTCAGCCGCACTGCTCGTCGGGGTGCCGCTCCTCTCCGCCTGTGGGAGCGAGGCCCATCCGGGCGCCGCGGCCCTGGTCGGCGGGGACCGCATCGAGGTGTCCACGCTCCAGGCACAGGTGGCGGACGTACGCAGCGCGCAGGAGAGCTCCCAGCAGTCCGCGCAGCTGGTGAAGAGCTCCGGGCAGCTCAGCCGCGCCAAACTGCACGGGATGATCTTCGGGCGGATCCTGGACCGGGCCTCGAAGGACGCAGGAGTGACGGTCAGCCGCAAGGAGGTCCAGGAGATGCGCCTGGCGGCGGCCGCCCAGTCCGGCGGTGACAAGCAGCTCAAGGCGATGATGCTCCAGCAGCGCTGGGTCGCCCCCGGCCAGATCGAGAACGATCTGCGCCGGGAGGTCCAACTCCCCAAGCTGGCAAAGGCGCTCGGCGCCGACCTGTCCTCCCCCGAGGGCCAGAAGGTCGTCGGGGAGGCGCTCGCCAAGGCGTCGAAGGCGCTCGACATCGACGTCAATCCGCGCTTCGGCGTCTGGGACGACGAGCAGATCCAGCTCGGCAACTACAAGGCGCCGTGGATCACCCAGGTCACCGAGTTCGAGCAGCCAGCACCCGAGGCAGGCGCCTGACCGGGGCGGCAGCGGACCGGGGTAGGTTCGAGGGGTGAACGCTGAAGCCCCCGGCGACCCCGGCCGTATCGTCCTGCTCACCGCCAGCCACCGGGTGGCGCCCGGACTGCTGTCCTGGCCCGCCTGGCAGACCCTGCACGCGGCGGACCGGGTGCTGTGCGGTGAGCCGCACCATCCGCAGCTGCCGTATCTGCGCGAGGCGGGCGTCACGGTCGAGCACGGCGTGCCCACCGCCCAGGAAATCGTCGACGACTGCGTGGGCGGCCGGACCGTGGTGGTCCTGGTGGGCGGCGAGGGGAACCAGCCGCTGACCGACGGCCTCGCGCGGCTCGGCGGCTCGGGCCGGGTGCGGATGCCGGACCTGGAGCTGCTGCCCGGTTCGTACGATCTGCCGGGCGCCCGGCTCCTCGATCTCGTCCAGGTCATGGACCGGATCAGGCGCGACTGCCCGTGGTCCTCGCAGAAGACGCACAAGGGCCTCGCCAAGTACGCCATCGAGGAGGCGTACGAACTCGTCGAGGCGATCGAGGACGGCGACCGGGACGAACTGCGCGAGGAGCTCGGGGACGTACTGCTCCAGGTCGTCTTCCACGCCCGGATCGCACAGGAGGACCCGGACGAGCCGTTCGACATCGACGATGTCGCGGCCGGCCTCGTGGAGAAGCTGATCCACCGCCACCCGCACGTCTTCGGTGACGAGAGCGCCGAGACCCCCGAGGACGTCCACGCGCACTGGCAGCGCACCAAGGCGATCGAGAAGCAGCGCGACTCGGTCACCGAAGGCGTCCCGCTCGGTCAGCCCGGGCTGGCTCTGGCCGCCAAGCTGGGCAGCCGGGTCCGCGGCGCGGGACTCGATGTCGCGCTCCCCGCGGGTGACTCCATCGGGTACGAACTCCTCGCCCTCGCCGTACGGGCCGAAGAGGACGGGACCGACCCCGAGGCCGCCCTGCGCGCGGCGGCACGCACCTACCGCGACGCGATCCTGGCGGCGGAGGGCAACACCCGTTAGTACGGTGGCTCCAGGGCCGGTCGAGGTGTGGGGGACAGCGCGTGAGCGGGGAGATCGAATCGCTGGCCGATGCCGTGCTGAGGGCGTTGGCGGACGACAGCCGCAGTGACTACCTCTTCGGTGTGTACGAGGAATCGCGGCCGGGGATCGCCGAGGCGTTGCGGCTCCGCAGGATCCTGAGCGGGATGCGGCACTTGGGCGGCGTCGACCCGAGGGAGCGTCGCGAGCTGGTCCGGCGGCTGAAGGATGTGGCGGCGCAGGACCCCGACGCGGTGTCGGAGCTGCGGACGTTCTTCCCGGCGCAGGGGGGCCTGGCGGCCGGCGTACAGGAGGTTCCGCAGGACGCGGTGCTGGTGGACCCGGCGCACAACTCCGTCACTGGCGGCACCTTCATGGGACCGGTTCTGGGAGACGGCACCCAGTACAACTACTTCGGCCCGGGTGCCCACGCCCCGCTGCCCGCCGTGGCGCACTGGCTGACGCTCGACATCGCCGACCCGATCGCGCTGGGGGTGCGGCGCACCCGCCGGCTTCCGGAGGAGCCGCCCCTTCCGCCGTACGCCGGACGTGACTGCGACGCGCGGCTCGGCACCCTGGTACGGGCCGCGGCCGGGCAGGGCGGTCTCGTGCTGGTGACGGGCGAGCCGCTGTCGGGGAAGACGAGGACGGCGTGGGCGGCGCTGTTCAGCAACATGGCGGGTGCGACGCGGATCTACGCACCGCCGCCCGGTACGGACCTGCGCGGGCTGCCCGCCGTACTGCGTGGCCGCGGTGACGAGTCGTGCGTTCTGTGGCTCGACGAGCTGGAGGGGCACCTCGGCGAGAACGGCCTGACGGCCGCCGTCCTGGCGGAGCTCGTCCAGCAGCGCACGGTCGTGATCGGCACGATGGCCGACGAGGCGTACGACGCCCACCGCTTCGGCGCGTCCGCCGGCGCGCGGGTGCTCGGCGGCGTGGAGCCGGTCGAGCTGACCTGCGCCTGGTCCAAGAAGGAACTGTCACGGTTCAGGAAGCGCCTCGACGACCCCCGGCTGCGCGGCGCACACGAAGGGCGCGGCGCCAGGGGCATCACCGAGTACCTCGCCGTCGGCCCCGAACTCGGTGACCTGTGGCGCCGGGCACGGCGCGCGCGGGGCCGCGGTCGCGGCCACCACCTGGTGCGCGCCGCGATCGACCTCGCCCGCTGCGGGGCCCGTGGCCCGCTCCCGCTCGACGTACTGCGCGCGGCGCACGACGTGTACCGGGACTGGCCGTGGTCCGAGGAGGAGACGTTCGACGCCGCGCTCGCCTGGGCGGCCGAGATCCGGCTCGGGGTGACGGGGATGCTCGTGCCGGGCCCGGTGGAGGGCACCTGGACGGCGTTCGGTTCGCTGGTCGCCGAAGTGGAGGACCAGGGCGCGAAGGCCCGTCCCGTACCGCTGGAGATCTGGCCGTTCGCCCTGGAAGCGGTACGGGGTGACGAGTCCGGGCGGACCGAGGTCATCACGAGGGCCCGCCGGTGGCTGACCCCGCGGGCGGACGGTGACCCGGACACCATGGCGGTCCTCGGATCGCTCGAACAGGAGTTGGGCGAGGTGGCGGCGGCCGAGTCCTGGTACCGCAAGGCGGCGGACGCGGGCAGTGCGCGGGCGGCGGCCGTGGTGGGGGGACTGCTCGTCGCGCGGGGCGCCGGCGCCGAAGCCGTCCCGTATCTGGAGAAGGCCGCCGCGACGGGGGACACCGCCTCGCAGAACAGGCTGGCCACCGTATTGAGGGAGCGCGCCGAGTTCTGGCTGACCAGGGCCGCCGAAGCGGGGGACGGCGAAGCGGCGTGCCGGCTGGGGCACCTCCTCCTGGCGGACCGGTCGCACGAGGCGATGCGGTGGTACCGCAGGGCCGCCGACAGCGGGTACGAGGGCGTCGCCAGGAGCATCGGCAACCTCTTCCACGACTGGCAGGACCTGGAAGAGGCGGAGACCTGGTATCGCAGGGCCATCGCCCATGGCGACAGCAGGGCGGCGAACCCCCTGGCGCTGATTCTGGAGGAGCGGGACGAACCGGCCGAGGTGATCGAACCGCTCTACCGGATGGCGGTGGAAGCGGGCGACATCAGCGCACTGGCCAATCTCGGCTACTTCATGAAGGCGCGGGGGCGGCTGGACGAGGCCCGGCGCTGGTTCGAGGAGGGCCACGCACGGGGGAGCTACGACGCGGCCTACGCCATGGCCGTGCTGGAGCGGGACCAGGGGAACACGGCAGCGGCGGAGGAGTGGTTCGGCAAGGCCCTGGAGATCGGCCACCACGGCGCCGAGCGGGCGATCGCGGAGCTGCGGTCGGAGGGCGGGGAGGCGGCGGCTAACGTCGAGGGGTGAACGACAGCCCCGCCGAAAGCCCTGCCGACAGCCCTGCCGACAGGGCCGAGAGCCCCGCGGACAGCCCTGACAGCCCTGCCCAGGCCACGGCCGGCTGCCCCGTCGGCCACGCGGCCGCGGCGCCCGCCGCCCCCGAGCTCTTCACCTGGGAGTTCGCCACCGATCCGTACCCCGCCTACGCCTGGCTGCGCGAGCACAGCCCCGTACACCGGACGACGCTGCCCAGCGGGGTCGAGGCCTGGCTCGTGACCCGGTACGCGGATGCCAAGCAGGCACTCGCCGACACGCGGCTGTCCAAGAACCCGGCCCACCACGCCGGGTCGGCGCACGCCAAGGGCAGGACGGGCATCCCGGGCGAGCGTAAGGCGGAGCTGATGACGCATCTGCTGAACATCGACCCGCCCGACCACACCCGGCTGCGCCGTCTCGTCTCCAAGGCGTTCACCCCGCGCCGGGTCGCCGAGTTCGCGCCACGCGTGCAGGAGCTGACGGACCGGCTCATCGACAACTTCGTGGCGGAGGGCAAGGCGGACCTCATCCACGACTTCGCCTTCCCCCTGCCCATCTACGCGATCTGCGATCTGCTCGGCGTCCCGCCGGAGGACCAGGACGACTTCCGCGACTGGGCGGGCATGATGATCCGGCACGGCGGCGGCCCGCGCGGCGGGGTGGCCAGGTCCGTGAAGAAGATGCGCGGCTACCTCGCCGAACTGATCCACCGCAAACGGGAGGATCCGGGCGACGACCTGATCTCGGGGCTGATCCGCGCCAGCGACCACGGCGAGCACCTCACCGAGAACGAGGCCGCCGCGATGGCGTTCATCCTTCTCTTCGCCGGATTCGAGACCACGGTCAACCTCATCGGCAACGGGACGTACGCCCTGCTGCGCAACCCAGGGGAACGCGAGCGGCTTCAGCGTTCGCTCGCCGCGGGGGAGACGGACCTCCTGGCCACGGGGCTGGAGGAACTGCTGCGGTACGACGGCCCGGTGGAGCTCGCCACCTGGCGGTACGCGACGGAGCCCGTCGCGCTCGGCGGGCAGGACATCGCTCCCGGGGACCCCGTGCTCGTGGTCCTCGCCGCGGCCGACCGGGACCCGGAGCGATTCCGTGATCCGGACACGCTGGACCTCGCACGGAGTGACAATCAGCACGTGGGATACGGGCACGGCATCCACTACTGCCTGGGAGCGCCGCTCGCACGCCTGGAGGGGCAGACCGCGCTGGCAACCCTGCTGAGGCGCCTTCCTGACCTGCGCCTTGCGGCGGAACCTGACGATTTGCGGTGGCGCGGCGGCCTCATCATGCGCGGACTGCGCACGCTTCCGGTGGAGTTCGCGCCCGGCCCGCCGGCCGCGCAAGGTGACACTCCGTCAACTCTGTGACTTTCACGTGATCTCCGCTGCATCGACTTGTGACACACGTTCGAGTGCCGCTAGGTTCACCGTTCACCACAGCAGTCACATGTCAGTCACACGGAAGGCAATCCCATGGGCTCCGCGAACGGCAGACACCGCCGCCCTCGCCAGGCACCCGCCATCGTCGTCGCCGCAGGCGTGACGGGATCGGCCATCGCCATCCCGCTGCTCGGTGCGACCGGTGCGCACGCCGCCGACGCCTCGACCTGGGACCGGGTCGCCGAGTGCGAGAGCGGCGGCATGTGGAGTGCGGACCTGGGCAACGGCTACTACGGCGGCCTGCAGTTCTCCCAGGACACCTGGTCGGCGTACGGCGGCTCGGCGTACGCGCCCCGCGCCGACCTCGCCAGCCGCTCGCAGCAGATAGCCGTCGCGGAGAAGGTCCTGGAGGACAAGGGTCCGCAGGCGTGGCCGAGCTGCGCGGTGATCTCCGGGCTCGCGCTGGACGGGTCCCTCCCGGGCGTCGACCCGGGCGGCGTGCCCTCCGCCGAACCGTTGGACCCGCTGTTCCCGTCGGACGAAGCGACGGACGAGGCGGCGGGCGAGGCGGCGGACGAAGCCACGGACGAAGCGAACAAGAGCGGCGAGAGCGACAAGGCGGGCGAGTCGGGCAAGTCCGGCGACATGACCGGGCCTGTCGAGTCCGACAAGAACGGCGCGACCGGCGAGTCGGCCGGGTCCGAGGACTCCGGCGCGACGGCCCCGCCCTCCACCACGCCGTCCCCCGAGGCGTCCGACGCCCCGGCCGACGCGGACCAGGGCGGCGGCAAGCACCGAGGCGCGCCGGCGCCCGAGGCGAGCCAGGACGTCGACCCGGGCAGCGGGCGCGACTCCGGCCGGCACGCCTCGCGCGGTGACGGCGAGGCGCGCGACGGGGGTGCGGCGAGCCTGGACGGCGACTACACCGTCCGGCCCGGAGACAATCTCTGGGCGATTGCTGACGCACAGAAGGTTCCCGGCGGCTGGACCGAGCTGTACGAGGCCAACAAGGGCGAGCTGGGCTCCGACCCGGACCTCATCCTCCCCGGGCAGAGCCTCGATCTGGGGCTGTCGGACAGCGCGGAGAGCTCCGCGCTCAACTGATCAAATTCGGGAAAACGCCCCAAAATCGAGGGCAGTTCAGAGGCCTATGTCCACTTATGCGTAAGTGAGACATGGGTCTCTTTGCTTCAACTGGCGTGCCACGGCCGGGTGGTGCGCCTGCGCCCCCTCTGGCCTGCGGAAACGTTTGATCGCCCAGAGCAAGTAAGACCCGAATGGCCGGTATGTCCCTCTTTGAAAGTGGGGGTTGCCTATGTTTACGGTCGGAACCGCTCGCACCGCGGGCCCCGTCGACCGTCACGCCGAATCCTGCCGTCGGTCGAAGGGAACAGACGCGTAAAGCGCCGTAGGCAGGAGCGGGGGACCCAGGTAAGCGCCGGGCCCGGTCGTCGAAGGACGACTGAGGACCGGCTTGGGGTGAAGTCGCGCGCTAGGACGTGCGACCGGGCAACTCACTTGGCCCGAACCCGACAGCTCACCTCGTAGGCGTCGGTGAGGAGAAGCTCCATGCTGTTTTCCAGCAAGGCCAAGCACCGCCGCCCGTCCAAGGCCGTCCGTGTCGCCACGCTCGCCGGTGTCGCCGGTGCCGCTGTGGCCGTCCCGCTGATGGGCGCGACCGGCGCCTCCGCCGCCTCCGTCGCCACGTGGGACGCCGTGGCCCAGTGCGAGTCCGGTGGCAACTGGTCCATCAACACCGGTAACGGCTACTACGGCGGTCTGCAGTTCTCGCAGTCCAGCTGGGCCGCCGCCGGCGGTACGCAGTACGCGTCCCGCGCCGACCTGGCCACCAAGTCGCAGCAGATCGCCACGGCCGAGAAGCTTCTCGACATGCAGGGCCCGGGCGCCTGGGCCTGCGCCGGTGCCGGCAACCTGACCAACGACGGTGTGGACCCGGGTGTCGACACCGGCTCCGCGCAGAGCGGCGGCGCCGAGCAGCAGGCCCAGCCGGAGCGCCAGGCCGAGCAGCCGGCCACGCGCAGCGAGCAGCGCACCGCCCCGAAGACCGAGGCGCCGAAGACCGTCACCACCCCCACCGGCGAGAAGGTCGAGAAGGGTGACGGCGAGTACAAGGTGAAGACCGGCGACACCCTCAGCAAGATCGCCGCGAAGCAGCACGTCAAGGGCGGCTGGGAGAAGCTGTTCGAGCTGAACGACGACATCGTCAAGGACGCCGACCTGATCTTCCCGGGCCAGCAGCTCCACCTGACGAAGTAGTACCTGGGACTCTCCTCCCCCTCGGGAGGGTGTCCGGCGGCATCCCTCCCGCTCTGCTCCCCGACCCGGCGCGCTCTCCCCCGTGCGCGCCGGGTCGGGGTCGTTTCGAACGCGAGCGCACCGCCGAACGGGTCCGGCTCGCACGGTCCCGGCGCCGTTGATCGTTCAAGTGTTGTAGTTACTGGCCAGTAAATTTCTGGAGCTTTGCCCGTGAATGCATACCCTTGGGTCCTTTTTCGTCCCAGGGGACGGGCGCCCGGCTGGCCGATGGGGTCCGGCCGGATAGGCTCGTGCCGCAAGGCCACAGTGACCCTGCACAACCAGTGTCATATCCCAGAAGGAGATGCCTCGTGCCGTCCATCGACGTCGTCGTAGCCAGGGAAATCCTCGACTCCCGGGGTAACCCCACGGTCGAGGTCGAGGTTGGCCTCGACGACGGCAGCACGGGACGTGCTGCTGTTCCGTCCGGCGCCTCCACCGGTGCGTTCGAGGCCATTGAGCTTCGCGACGGAGACCCCAACCGCTACATGGGCAAGGGCGTGGAGAAGGCCGTCCTCGCCGTCATCGAGCAGATCGGCCCGGAGCTCGTCGGGTACGACGCCACCGAGCAGCGCCTCATCGACCAGGCGATGTTCGACCTGGACGCCACCGAGAACAAGGGCTCGCTCGGCGCCAACGCCATCCTCGGCGTCTCGCTGGCCGTGGCGCACGCCGCCTCCGAGGCCTCCGACCTGCCGCTCTTCCGCTACCTCGGCGGCCCGAACGCGCACCTGCTGCCCGTTCCGATGATGAACATCCTGAACGGCGGCTCGCACGCCGACTCCAACGTGGACATCCAGGAGTTCATGATCGCGCCGATCGGCGCCGAGTCCTTCTCCGAGGCCCTGCGCTGGGGCGCGGAGGTCTACCACACGCTGAAGAAGGTCCTCAAGACCAAGGGCCTGTCCACCGGTCTCGGTGACGAGGGCGGCTTCGCCCCGAACCTGGAGTCCAACCGCGCCGCCCTGGACCTCATCGTCGAGGCCATCAAGGAAGCCGGTTACGTCCCGGGCCGCGACATCGGCCTCGCGCTCGACGTCGCCGCGTCCGAGTTCTACAAGGACGGCGTGTACGAGTTCGAGGGCAAGTCCCGCTCGGCCGCCGAGATGACCGAGTACTACGAGGAGCTCGTCTCCGCGTACCCGCTGGTCTCCATCGAGGACCCGCTGTACGAGGACGACTGGGCCGGCTGGAAGGTCATCACCGAGAAGATCGGCTCCAAGGTGCAGATCGTCGGTGACGACCTCTTCGTCACCAACCCGGAGCGCCTGGCCCGTGGCATCGAGGAGGGCTCCGCGAACGCCCTGCTCGTCAAGGTCAACCAGATCGGTTCGCTGACCGAGACCCTGGACGCCGTCGAGATGGCCCAGCGCAACGGCTTCAAGTGCATGATGTCGCACCGCTCCGGCGAGACCGAGGACGTCACCATCGCCGACCTCGCCGTCGCCGTGAACTGTGGTCAGATCAAGACCGGCGCCCCGGCCCGCTCGGACCGTGTCGCCAAGTACAACCAGCTGCTGCGCATCGAGGAGATCCTCGACGACGCGGCGGTGTACGCGGGCCGTTCGGCGTTCCCCCGCTTCAAGGGCTGATCACCGGCCCCTCGCGGCCGAAGTCACCAGCCTCCGTCCGTCCCCGCACTCGGTCCCGTACCGTGTGCGGGGACGGACGTGCGTAACGGGGAGGCGTGAGACATGGCCGGGAAGGACCGCGACCGGTTCTCCACCGCGACCAGGCTGCGACTGCTCGGTGAGCAGACCGCGGCCCGCGTCTACCGGTCCCAGAACCGGCGCCAGGCCCGCCGCTCGCGGCTCACCGGCCGCGCCGCGTTCCTCGCCCTGGTCGTCTGCTCCCTCGTGGTCGCGCTCGCGTACCCGATGCGGCAGTACGTCTCCCAGCGCGACGAGATCGCCGACCAGGAGCGCCTGTCGCAGGAGGCTCGACAGCGGACCGAGGAGCTGCGCGACGAGAAGGCGCGGCTCAAGGACGACGCGTACATCCGGCGGCTGGCCCGTGAGCACCTTCATTACGTACGTCCGGGGGAGACCGGTTACACCGTGATCGATCCGGAAGCGGCCGAGGACCGCCGCGGGGAGCCGGGCACGACGGACCGCCCCTGGCACTCGAACCTCTGGGACGGCGTGGACAAGGCCGACCGCCCCTGACCGGCGCCACACGACCGGCCCGCACCACCGGCATCACCGCATCAACCGCATCAACCGCACCACCGCATCATCAGCACCACCCGCACCACCCGCACCATCTGAGAAGCACCTTCGAGCAGAACCAAGGCAGGCATGGACACCCCCCCTCCGCAGACCGCATCCACCACGCCCACCGACGCGGACATCGGCGCGTTCGAGCAGCAGCTCGGGCGCCCGCCGCGCGGGCTGCGCGCCATCGCGCACCGCTGCCCCTGCGGCAACCCGGACGTGGTCGAGACGCAGCCCCGTCTGGAGGACGGCACGCCGTTCCCGACGACCTTCTATCTGACCTGTCCGCGTGCCGCGTCCGCGATCGGCACGCTGGAGGCCAACGGGGTCATGAAGGAGATGACCGAGCGTCTGCAGACGGACCCCGAGCTCGCCGCCGCGTACCGCGCGGCGCACGAGGACTACATCGCCCGCCGTGACGCCATCGAGGTCCTGGAGGGCTTCCCGAGCGCGGGCGGCATGCCGGACCGGGTGAAGTGCCTGCACGTCCTGGTCGGCCACTCCCTGGCGGCCGGCCCCGGGGTGAACCCGCTGGGCGACGAGGCGATCGCGATGCTGCCGGAGTGGTGGGCGAAGGGGCCGTGCGTGTCGCCGTGCGGCACCGACGGGGCCTGACAGCCCCCGCCACCCGGGGCGGAGCCCCGTAACGACCACCACAGGAGCCCGTATGACCCGCGTTGCCGCCATCGACTGCGGTACCAACTCCATCCGTCTGCTCGTCGCCGACGCCGACCCCGGTACGGGCCGGTTCACCGAGCTCGACCGCCGGATGCAGATCGTCCGCCTCGGTCAGGGCGTCGACCGGACCGGGCGGCTGGACCCCGAGGCGCTGGAGCGCACGTTCGCGGCCTGCCGCGAGTACGCCGCGGTGATCAAGGAGCTGGGGGCCGAGCGCCTGCGCTTCGTCGCCACCTCTGCCTCGCGCGACGCGGAGAACAGCGACGAGTTCGTCCGGGGCGTCCTGGACATCCTGGGCGTCGAGCCCGAGGTCATCACCGGCGACCAGGAGGCACAGCTCTCCTTCGACGGCGCCACCAAGGAGCTGACCGGGAGCGACCATCTGGCGAAGCCGTATCTCGTCGTGGACATCGGCGGCGGCTCCACCGAGTTCGTGGTCGGCGACGACGCGGTCCGCGCGGCCCGGTCCGTGGACATGGGCTGCGTACGGATGACCGAACGTCACCTGGTGCGGGACGGCGCCGTCGTGGACCCGCCCACGCCCGACCGGGTCGCCGCGATCCGCGCGGACATCGACGCCGCCCTGGACCTCGCCGAGGAGACCGTCCCGATCGCCCGGGCGGCCACGCTCGTCGGCCTGGCCGGCACGGTCACCACGGTGGCCGCGATCGCCCTGGAACTGACGGAGTACGACCCCGGGGCGATCCACCACTCCCGGGTCTCCTTCGAGCAGGTCCAGGAGATCACCGGGCGGCTGATCGGCTCCACGCACGAGGAGCGGGCCGCGATCCCCGCGATGCACCCGGGACGGGTCGATGTGATCGCCTCGGGGGCGCTGATCCTGCTCGCCGTGATGGAGCGGACCGGTGCCCGTGAGGTCGTGGTCAGCGAGCACGACATCCTGGACGGGATCGCGCTCTCCGTGGCGTAGCCGCGACCACCCCTGACGCTCGCTCAAACGCACTCCGGCCTGCACCTCTGAGCCCTTCGGAGGCGCTTGTGGGGACCCTTCGGGAGCCCGCCGCGACGAAGTTCGTGAACTTCTTCACAAGGAATTCGGTCCGGTTGGGCGCCGTTCGGCCTATCGGGGGCCGTGACGGCCGCCCGACGGCTCTCACACCGAGGGTTCGGTCAGGTTCCGCGCGTGTTGCGCGTAGGTGAACCGGAGCCGTGGTTCAGCCCCTCGGAAGGCACAAGGGCCAGCTCACAAGCGGTGAACAACGTTCTCTACGGCACCGTGGTTCCCCTCCGGTGTCATGACCTGGGTCACGTGGGCGGCGGAGTGTAGCAGAGGGGCGCGGATACCTTGTGAAGGGGCTCACGAGCAGGTGCCCCGAGGGGGGTGGATACTCGATGGCATGAGCACCACGGAGCGTCCCAGGATCCTCGTTGTAGGCGGTGGGTACGTAGGCCTGTACGCAGCTCGTCGCATTCTGAAGAAGATGCGCTACGGGGAGGCGACCGTCACGGTTGTCGACCCTCGCTCGTACATGACGTACCAGCCCTTCCTCCCCGAAGCTGCTGCCGGCAGCATCTCCCCTCGGCATGTCGTCGTCCCGCTGCGACGCGTCCTGCCGAAGGCCGAGGTGCTCACCGGTCGCGTCACGACCATTGACCAGGACCGCAAGGTCGCCACGGTCGCGCCGCTCGTCGGCGAGGCCTACGAGCTGCCCTTCGACTACCTCGTCATCGCGATGGGCGCGGTCTCCCGCACCTTCCCGATCCCCGGCCTCGCCGAGCAGGGCATCGGCATGAAGGGCATCGAGGAGTCGATCGGCCTGCGCAACCACGTCCTCGAGCAGCTGGACAAGGCTGACTCGACGACCGATGAGGACGTCCGCCGCAAGGCGCTCACGTTCGTCTTCGTGGGCGGCGGTTTCGCCGGTGCGGAGACCATCGGTGAGGTCGAGGACATGGCCCGCGACGCGGCGAAGTACTACACCAACGTGAAGCGCGAGGACATGCGCTTCATCCTCGTCGACGCCGCCGACAAGATCCTTCCCGAGGTCGGCCCGAAGCTGGGCGCGTACGGCAAGGAGCACCTCGAGGGCCGCGGTGTGGAGATCTACCTCTCCACCTCCATGGACTCGTGCGTCGACGGTCACGTCGTGCTGAAGAACGGCCTGGAGGTCGACTCCAGCACCATCGTGTGGACCGCCGGTGTGAAGCCGAACCCGGCGCTGGCCCGTTTCGGCCTGCCGCTCGGCCCGCGTGGTCACGTCGACACCTCCGAGAAGCTCCAGGTGCAGGGCACCGACTACATCTGGGCCGCGGGCGACAACGCCCAGGTTCCGGACCTGGTCGGCCGCAAGGCCGGCAACCCGAACGCCTGGTGCCCGCCGAACGCCCAGCACGCGCTGCGTCAGGCCAAGGTCCTCGGCGACAACGTCATCTCCGGGATGCGCGGCTTCCCGCAGAAGGACTACAGCCACGCCAACAAGGGTGCGGTCGCCGGTCTGGGCCTGCACAAGGGCGTCGCGATGATCGTCATGGGCAAGGTGAAGATCAAGCTCAAGGGCCGTCTCGCCTGGTACATGCACCGCGGCTACCACGGCATGGCGATGCCGACCTGGAACCGCAAGATCCGCATCTTCGCCGACTGGACGCTCGCGATGTTCCTCAAGCGCGAGGTCGTCTCGCTCGGCGCCATGGAGACGCCGCGCGAGGAGTTCTACGAGGCAGCCAAGCCGGCCCCGGCTCCGGCCGTCGCCAAGTCCGAGGGTGAGAAGGCCAAGGCCTCCTGACCAGGGCCTTACCGTTCCACGCCCGAAGGGGCCGTCCGCCATCCGTGGTGCGGGCGGCCCCTTCGGCGTATCCGGGCCCGCGCGGCTCCCGGTGCCGCCCCGGATAGGTGTGGTGTGCACGTATTTTGCCGTTCCATTGCGCGCTGGCGGGATGGCTTGCGGCCCGGGCACTGTTGACCGAGGTGTACCTCGTCACGTCCCCGAGGTGTCGCGACGTGGCTTTGGGCATGTTTGTGGAAATTTGGGCATGTTGGGAAACACCACCACGGAGGTGTGCGCCATGGCAGACGCCGCATCGCGGCTGACCGCTCTCGCCGAGGAGTTGCTGGGAGAGGCCCTACCGGTCCGTATCCGGGCCTGGGACGGCAGCGAGTCCGGACCGCCGGGCGCCCCCGTCCTCGTGATCCGCAACCGCCGTGCCCTGCGCCGGCTGCTCTGGAAGCCGGGCGAACTGGGCCTGGCCCGCGCCTGGGTGGCCGGCGAGATCGACATCGACGGAGACCTCTACGAGGTCCTGGACCGGCTGGCCGCCCTGCTCTGGGAGCGCGGCGCCGACGCGAAGGACTCCGTCCACCCCGTCCGCGACCCGAAGGTCCGCGCCTTCGCCCGCGGTCTCGTCCAGGTGGCCGGTCCCTGGCCGCCGCCCGCCCCGCCGGCCGAAGAGGTACGCCGCCGCACCGGACCGCTGCACACCAAGCGCCGCGACAAGGAGGCCATCAGCCACCACTACGACGTGGGCAATGACTTCTACGAACTGGTCCTCGGCCCGTCCATGGTCTACTCCTGCGCCTACTGGGAGAAGGACGGCACTCTGGAGGACGCCCAGCGCGACAAGCTCGACCTGGTCTGCCGCAAGCTCGGACTGAAGGAGGGCGACCGCCTCCTGGACGTCGGCTGCGGCTGGGGCTCGATGGCCATCCACGCCGCCCGTGAGTACGGCGCGCAGGTCACCGGAGTGACCCTCTCCACCGAACAGGCCGCCTACGCCCGCAAACGCATCGCCGAAGAGGGGCTGACCGACCGGATCGAGATCCGGGTCCAGGACTACCGGGACGTCAGGGACGGCCCGTACGACGCGATCTCCTCGATCGGGATGGCCGAACACGTCGGCACCGTCCGCTTCCGCGAGTACGCCGACGACCTGTACGCCCTCCTCAAGCCCGGCGGCCGGCTGCTGAACCACCAGATCGCCCGCCGCCCCGAGAAGGACGAGTCCTCCTACCGCATCGACGAGTTCATCGACGCCTACGTCTTCCCCGATGGCGAACTGGCCCCGGTCGGACGGACCGTGGCCACCCTGGAGGAGGCCGGATTCGAGGCCCGGGACGTCGAGGCGATCCGGGAGCACTACGCGCTGACCCTGCGCCGGTGGGTCACCAACCTGGAACGGCACTGGGACGCCGCCGTACGGGCCACCTCGCCCGGCCGGGCGCGGGTCTGGCGGCTCTACATGGCCGCTTCCGCGGTGTCCTTCGAGCGCAACAGGATCGGTGTCAACCAGATCCTCGCGGTCCGTCCGCAGGAGGGCGGGTCCTCCCGGATGCCGCTGCGCGCCCGCGACTGGAGGACGGCCGAGGGCTGAGCCCGCACATGACGAGGGGCCGGTCTCCGCACCCGCGGACACCGGCCCCTCGCACGTCCCCTGCGAGCGCTATTCGGTCTTGATCGCCGTCAGCATGTTCAGCTTCGCGGCGCTGCGGGCCGGCCAGAGCGAGGCCAGCACGCCCACCAGTCCTGCCAGCACCAGGAAGAGCGCGAGCCGGTCCCACGGGATGACGAGTGCGTACCCCGGGATGGACGGGGCCAGGGTCTGGCCGATCGCCCAGCCGAGGAACGTACCGAGTCCCACACCGACCAGCGCGCCGAAGACCGAGATGACCACGGCCTCCAGCCGGATCATGCGCTTCACCCGGCGCTTGTCCAGGCCGATCGCCCGCACCATGCCGATCTCCTGCTGCCGCTCGAACACCGACATCGCCAGTGTGTTGACGACCCCGAGCACCGCGATGATCAGGGCCATCGCCAGCAGGCCGTACATGATGTTCAGCGCCATGTTGACGAAGCCGCCGAACATGTCCCGGATGTCCTGCCGGTCCATCACGCTCATCGCCGGGTTGTCGCCCAGCGCGTCGACCACGGCCTGCTCGTTGGCCTCGCTCGCGCCGCCGTCCATCTTCAGATAGATCTCGCGGATGTCCGGGTGCGAGGTGTGCGCGTCGGCCATCGCCTTCGGCACGAGGATGGGGGAGAGGAACTCGTTGTCCTCGTAGAGCGCGCCGACCTTGATCTTCCCCTTCTTCTCGTCCTCGTACGTCACGGCGATCGTGTCGCCGGTCTTCCAGCCGTTCGACTTCGCGGTCTTCTCGGAGACCGCGACCCCGCCCTCGGCGAGTGTGTCCAGCGAACCGGAGAGGGTCTTGATCGCCAGGACCTTCTGCACGTCACCGGGGGTGACCCCGGAGGCCGAGTAGCCGGAGTCGCCCGTTTCGAGCCAGACGGCCTGCTGGGGGGAGACCGCCGCGACCCCGTCGGCCTTCTCCAGAGCCTTGAGCGCCGACTCGTCGAGCGAGTCGCCGCTCGCCATCGTGACCATGTAGTCGGCCTTGATGTTGTCCGTGGTCATCCGGTCGACGGCCTGGCCGAGGGTGACGCCCAGGACCGAGATGCCGGTGACGAGGGTCAGCCCGATCGCCAGCGCCGAGGCGGTCGCTCCGGTACGCCGGGGGTTACGGACCGCGTTCTGCGCGGCCAGCTTCCCCGAGACGCCGAACAGCTTCATCAGCAGCGGACGCACCAGGGCGATCACCGGCCGGGACAGCAGCGGGATGAGGATGATGACGCCGATCAGCGCCAGGAAGGCGCCGCCCGCGATGAGCCACTTGCCGTCCTTGCCGGCCGCCGCACCCGCGACGATCCCCGCCGCGCCGAGCAGGGCGAACACCCCGCCGATCGAATTCCGCACGATCAGCGACTTGGTGGTGGCCACGGCGTGCACGCTGCTCATCGCCGCCACCGGCGGGATCTTCGCGGCCCGTCGGGCGGGCAGCCAGGCGGCCAGCACGGTCACCAGGATGCCGACGCCGAGCGCCGCACCGATCGCGGTGGGGGAGACCACCAGCGGACCGGCGGGAATCTTGCCGCCGATCAGGCTCATCGCGGAGCGCAGCCCGACGGCGAGGCCGAGACCGAGCAGGAAGCCGGTCACCGACGCGATCGCGCCGACCACGCCCGCCTCCAGCAGCACGGAACGCTTCACCTGCCTGCGGGAGGCACCGACGGCCCGCATCACGGCCAGCTCCCGGGTGCGCTGGGCGACCAGCATGGTGAAGGTGTTGGCGATCAGGAAGATGCCGACGAAGAGGGCGATGCCCGCGAAGGCGAGCAGCATCGTGTTGAGGTTGGAGAGCTCCTTCTTGATCTGCGCGGCCTGCTCGTCGGCGAGGGCCTTGCCGGTCTCGGCGGTGGCGTCCTTCGGCAGCAGCGGCTCGACCGCGTCCAGCAGTTGCTGGGAGGAGACGCCGGGTGCCGCGGAGATCGTGACGTTCTGGAAGACGCCGGGCCTGAGGTAGAGCTTCTGGGCGACCGCGGTGTCGAACAGGACCAGGCTGCCGCCCGCGTTGACGGCGCCGTCCTCGGTGGTGAACACACCGGAGAGGGTGAACTCCTTCACCGGTCCGTTCGTGGCGACCCGCACCGGGTCACCGACGCGGTAGTCGCCCTTGTCGGCGGAGTCCTTGTCCAGCGCGACCTGGCCGGCCTGTGCGGGGCCCGACCCCTCGACGAACGTGTACTGGTCGTCCTTGCCGTTCTCGCCGGGGAAGAAGTTGGCCCCGGTGTTGGACCAGCCGTTGCCGATGAGCTTGCCGTCGGTGTCGGCGACGCCCGCGAAGCCGGAGACCCGGCCGGTGGCGCCCGAGACGCCGTCCAGGCCCTGGATCTTCTTCAGGGTGGCGGTGTCGACGCCTTCGTACTCCTCGTCCCGCTGGGAGGCGTAGGTGGTCACGGCGACGGCGACGTTGTCGTAGCTCTTCGCCGACTGCTTGCGGAAGGCGTTGCCGAGGGTGTCGGTGAAGACGAGGGTGCCGGAGACGAAGGCCACGCCGAGCATCACGGCGAGCACGGTCATCAGCAGCCTGGCTTTGTGCGCGAGGACGTTGCGCACTGCTGTACGGAACATGTCTGTAGTCCTGGGATGGGTTCCGGAAGGGGGACGGGACAGCCGGCGTGACGTCAGCTGGTGCGGCCCTTCGCGTCGAACGCCTTCATCCGGTCGAGGACCCCGTCGGCCGTGGGGTGCATCATCTGGTCGACGATCGCGCCGTCGGCGAGGAAGATCACGCGGTCCGCGTAGGAGGCGGCCACCGGGTCGTGGGTCACCATCACCACGGTCTGGCCGAGCTCGCGCACCGAGTTGCGCAGGAAGCCCAGGACTTCGGCGCCGGAGCGGGAGTCGAGGTTTCCGGTCGGCTCGTCACCGAAGATGATCTCCGGCTGGGAGGCGAGGGCGCGGGCCACCGCGACGCGCTGCTGCTGGCCGCCGGAGAGCTCGGTGGGCCGGTGCTTCAGCCGGTCGGCGAGGCCCACCATGCCGATCACCTTCTGGAGCCACGCGGCGTCGGGCTTGCGGCCCGCGATGTCCATGGGCAGCGTGATGTTCTCCAGCGCCGTCAGGGTCGGCAGCAGGTTGAACGCCTGGAAGATGAAGCCGATCTTGTCGCGGCGGAGCTGGGTGAGCTGCTTGTCCTTGAGGGACCCCAGCTCCGTGTCGCCGATCCGTACGGACCCGCTGCTGAAGCTGTCGAGCCCGGCCACGCAGTGCATCAGCGTGGACTTGCCGGAGCCCGAAGGCCCCATGATCGCGGTGAACTCGCCCTGCGGGAAGTCCACGGTGACCCGGTCCAGGGCGACCACCTGGGTCTCACCCTGGCCGTAGACCTTCGACAGCTCCGTGGCGCGGGCGGCCACCGCGGTGGCGCGGTGAACGGTGGGGGTGGTGGTCACAGGGACACTCCTGGTTCGGGGCTTCGTTCGGGGACCCCTCCATCGTCGCCGCCGAATCCCGCCCGGTCGTCAGTCCCCGTGCCCGTTCCCGGGGCCCTCTTGAGTCGCACCGGCGGGCCCCCGGCGTACTCCTGCGGTATGACACCGCCCCTGAGAACGTCCGTCCACGGTGGGGCCTCGGGGCCGTCGGTGACGGAGAGTGACGGGCCCGAAGCGTGGCACCGGCGGAGGTGATCGCCCGCACGCTCCCGCGGGACCTCGCGCTCGCCCCCTGGCGGTGGGGCCCGGTGGCGGACGTGGGCGACACGCCCGTCGATCCGCCGCCCGGCGGGAGCGTCGTGTTCCGTGTCACGGGAGCGGCGCCGGCGGAGGCCGGGACGCCGGGGATCCGGCCGGTTCCGCGCCGCGTCGACGACGCCTTCGTCGGGTGAGGTGGCGGGACCGTGGCGCATGGTGGCGCGGCCCTGGCGATATGGGCCGTCCGAGTGCGGCGAATTTCCGTCAATCCCGTGTGAGGGGGCATCGGGGCCGTGTTCCGGCCCGGCCATGTGGTGAGGCGCCGGGAATGTGCTGACGGACCCTCAAACGGTCAATAAAATAAGACAACATCGCGCCAGTGTTCGGCTGATCGAGGGACGCCCCCGGATAGGGTCATGTGCCAACGCGGAGCCGCGCGCCCTGCCCGGATGGTGGAATGCAGACACGGCGAGCTTAAACCTCGCTGCCCCTCGGGGGCGTGCCGGTTCAAGTCCGGCTCCGGGCACCACCGCGGTCCCTCTCGGGGAGCGCCGCCCTCCCGAGGGTATTCAAGCGATCAACTTCTCGAAAGATCCTCCCCGAGCACTAGGGTGATTGTTTTGCCTACCCATTACTCTTGTGTCAAGGCCACGCAGTGTGGCCATGGAGGAGTGAAATGAGGAGCAGCAACCCGGTCTTCTCGCGACGGGGGTTCAGCCGCGACAACGGCACCGCGGGCTTCAACGCGGCACCGCAGGCCGGGGCCCCCGCGACGGGCACCAACCCGTACGCCGAGGGCGCCGCCGCCAACCCGTACGCCACGAACCCCTACGCCCAGCAGGACACCACCCAGTACGGCGCCCCGCAGGCGCCCGCGCGCACCGGCGCGATGACGATCGACGACGTCGTCACGCGTACGGCGATGACGCTGGGCACCGTGGTGCTCGGTGCCGTGCTCGCCTGGGTCCTCCTGCCGGTCGACGAGGCCAACATCGGCAAGTCGTACGGCATCGCGATCGGCGCCGCCCTCGTGGCGTTCGTCCTGTCGCTCGTCCAGTCGTTCAAGCGCAAGCCGGTCCCGGCGCTGATCATCGCGTACGCGGCCTTCGAGGGTGTCTTCCTCGGGGTCATCTCCAGTGCGGTCAGCACCTACATCAGTCCCGGTGTGGTCGCGCAGGCGGTGCTGGGCACCATGTGTGTCTTCGCCGGTGTGCTCTTCGCGTACAAGATGCGCTGGATCCGCGTCACCCGCCGTTTCTACGGCTTCGTGATGGCCGCCGCCATGGGCTTCATGCTCCTGATGGTGGTCAACCTGCTGTTCGCCCTCATCGGCGGCGGCGACGGCCTGGGCTTCCGCAGTGGCGGCCTCGGCATCCTGTTCGGTGTCATCGGCATCGTCCTCGGCGCGTGCTTCCTGGCCCTGGACTTCAAGCAGGTCGAGGACGGCATCGCGTTCGGCGCTCCGCGCGAGGAGTCCTGGCTGGCCGCCTTCGGCCTCACCATGACCCTGGTGTGGATCTACCTGGAGATGCTGCGCGTGCTCTCCATCCTGAGCGGCGACGACTAGTCCGCAGGGATCACGTACGACGGGAACGGCCCGCAGGCTCACCGCCTGCGGGCCGTTCCCGTTTCCGTGGGGCCGTACGCCTACCCGAACTTCCGGGCGGCCCGCCTCAGGTCGTACTCGTGGATGATCGCCTTGGCGTGGCCGTAGGTCAGATCGTGTTCGCTCCGCAACCAGCTGACCTTCTCCTCGAAACGGAAGAGGGACGGGCCCTGGTCGACCGTGCGGAGCCAGTCGGAGATCTCACGACCGGTGCATTGAGGGATGCGGGAGAGCAGGTTGCGATGGGTTTCTTCGGAGAAGACTTGAGACATCGGCGCCTCCGACGCAGTGCGCGTTACTGGACCTTCCCGACACCGTGCCTGAGGGTCGGCCCGTTGGCAACCATCGCGCAAGGGCGCGTAGGGTCGCGGAGTGCTCGATACGACTCCGCTGATCACCGCCGTGGACCGGTTCGCCGACCGTCTGCGTTCCGCCCCGCAGAGCCGCCTCCAGCGCGGCACCGCGGCCGAGGCGCTCGCCACGGCGCGGGAACTGTCCGTCCGGGCCCAGCGGATCGAGCGGCCCGGCCCTGAGCCGCGTCTCATGCCGGACGCAGGGGTGTTCACCGTCGGTGACCAGCTCGCCGTCGCGGGGCGCGACC
This sequence comes from Streptomyces sp. NPDC045968, assembly GCF_056430475.1. Lineage (NCBI taxonomy): Bacteria > Bacillati > Actinomycetota > Actinomycetes > Kitasatosporales > Streptomycetaceae > Streptomyces > Streptomyces sp. NPDC045968. Next base: position 318,212 of record NZ_JBWKLF010000009.1, read on the forward strand.
TGGCGGTGGCACTGGTAACGGCCCCGCCGGTGGAGCTGGACGAGGCCGTGCGGTACGTCGACGAGGCTGCGGCGCGGGCGTTCGCGTAGGGCCCGCGCCCGGGCGTACTAGAACGAGGCGATGACCCGGTCGGCGAGGATGTAGACGTTCTCCTCGCCGCAGGAGAAGGTCAGCGCGTAGGCGCCGGAGACTCCGGAACCGCCCAGCAGGACCGGGGTCTCACCGGCGCGCAGGGAGTCCGCGAGGCGCTCGGCCGTCTCGCGGTGGCCCGGCGTCATGCAGAGCGTGGTGCCGTCCGCGAAGACGTAGACGTCGAGGGTGCCGAGCGGCCCGGGCCGGACGTCCGTCAGCTCGACGGCCGTGTCGGCGAGCTCTTCCAGGCGGCTCACGGTGCGTTCGTGGTCGGTGACCACGGGCGTCTGTACGGGGACGAAGTCGGGGTGCGAGGGGTGGCGGCGGCGGGCCGCGGCCAGCTCGGGGGAGTCCTCGGGGTACTCGGAGATCTCCGGAAGATCGGTGATCTCGGCGAGCTCGCGCTCCGCCAGGGACCGCTCGCTGAGCTCCGTCAGTTCCTCCAGGGCCTCGGTCGCTTCGAGGTCCATCCCTTCGAGACCGGCGAAGTCGGCCTGACGGGGAACGAAGAACGGGACGTCGTCGCCGAGACCGGCCAGCCCGCCCAGCAGGGACGGGGCGTCGGCGGCGTCGCGGGCCTCCTGGGCGGCCCAGAAGGCGCGCGCCTCGGCCAGCTCGCGTTCCCGCTCCTCGGCGAGTGCCTCGGTGACGGCCGCGCGTATCTCCGCGGCGGGGGTGGCTGAACTGCGACTCTGCGGTGGCACGGCCGCCGCGTCGAACCGGCCGGCGGCCAGCTCCTCACGCAGGGCCGCGACCTGTTTGCGCAGCCCGTGAGAGGCGTGCAGAGCAGCGGCGCCGACAGCCGTGGCAGCGGCGGTGGTCAGCAACAGGGCAAATGACATGGCGCTCACTGACATACTCCCGGTTTCAATCGATCCCCCGACTTCCTACATCAGCTTGTCCTGTACGTGCGCCCGCTGTCAGTGCATTACGTCACGAATTGGACAGGTCTTTGGGCCTGGTGTTCAACCCTGTGACCAGCGTGACCTGGGGAAACGACTCTCCCCCGGGACGCAGATCACATCCTGGGGGAGATTCGGTCACGGTCGGGGCTCGGTCCGGTTCAGAACGGCCGTTCCGAGGGAGTGGGGGCCGGCCCCCACCCTCCGCCGTGGATCAGCTCAGTCGCTCGATGACCATGGCCATGCCCTGGCCGCCGCCCACGCACATGGTCTCCAGACCGAACTGCTTGTCGTGGAACTGCAGGCTGTTGATCAGCGTGCCGGTGATCCGGGCGCCGGTCATGCCGAAGGGGTGGCCCACGGCGATGGCGCCGCCGTTGACGTTGACCTTGTCCAGCGGCAGGCCGAGGTCGCGGTAGGAGGGGATGACCTGGGCGGCGAACGCCTCGTTGATCTCGGCCAGGTCGATGTCGCCGACGGTCAGCCCGGCGCGCTTCAGCGCCTGCTTGCTGGCCTCGACGGGGCCGTAGCCCATGATCTCGGGGGAGAGGCCGGAGACGCCGGTGGACACGATCCGGGCCAGCGGGGTCAGACCCAGCTCGCGCGCCTTGGTGTCGGACATGATCACCAGGGCGGCGGCGCCGTCGTTGAGCGGGCAGCAGTTGGCGGCGGTGACCAGGCCGTCGGGGCGGAAGACCGGCTTCAGGCCCTGCACGCCCTCCAGGGTGACGCCCGCGCGCGGGCCGTCGTCCTGCGAGACGACGGTGCCGTCCGGCGTCGTCACCGGGGTGATCTCGCGCTCCCAGAAGCCGTTCTTGATGGCCGCCTCGGCGAGGTTCTGCGACCGTACGCCGAACTCGTCCATCTCCTGGCGGGTGACGCCCTTGAGCCGGGCCAGGTTCTCCGCGGTCTGCCCCATCGAGATGTACGCGTCCGGGACGACGCCGTCCTCGCGCGGGTCGTGCCAGGTCGCGCCCTCCTGCTCGGCGCGCGCGGCGGTGCGGGCCTCGGCCTCGGCGAAGAGCGGGTTGTGCGTGTCCGGCAGGCTGTCGGAGTTGCCCTTCACGAAGCGGGACACCATCTCGACACCGGCCGAGATGAACACGTCGCCCTCGCCGGCCTTGATGGCGTGCAGCGCCATGCGGCTGGTCTGGAGCGAGGACGAGCAGTAGCGGGTGACCGTACAGCCGGGAAGGTGGTCCATCCCCATCTGGACGGCGATGATGCGGCCCAGGTTGTTGCCCTGCTCGCCGCCGGGGAGACCGCAGCCGAGCATCAGGTCATCGATGTCCCGTGGGTCCAGCTCGGGGACCTTGGCCAGCGCGGTCTGGATGATGGTGGCGGTCAGGTCGTCCGCGCGCAGGTCCTTGAGGGACCCCTTGAAGGCCCGGCCGATCGGCGAACGGGCGGCAGAGACGATCACGGCTTCGGGCATCACGCGGCTCCATGAGGGCTGGAAGGCAGGCTGGAAGGCTGGACTGCTTTGGAAATTACCCGCACGTATCGCTGAGGTCACCCGGCAGGCCGTGTGATGCGGGCCTCTTTTCTAAGCAACCGCTCAGTCGCTCGGCTCAGTCGCTCTGCCGTGCCTCCCGGTACGCCGGGTCTGTGCCCGGGTCCGTGCCGGGGTGCCTGGCCGGGCCCGTGGGCGGGTGCGTGGCCGGGTGTGAGGCCGGTTCCGTGGCCGTGGGCAGGCGCCGCCGCCTGCGGTGCTTGAGCAGGGCCCAGGGCGCCCGCGCCCCCGTGACCTCCGTACCGGCCTCCCGTGCCGCCCTGGAGGCCGCCTTGGCCACCGGCAGCATGCCCTCGCGCCGCGCCCCGTCCAGCCGGTCGGACTCCGGCCACAGGCCCAGCGCCGCGCACAGGGTCGGCAGCATCGCCATCGCCGCCGTCGCGTACCCCTCCGCCGACGGGTGGTAGTTGTCCGGGCCGAACAGCTCACGCGGATTCGCCGCGAACTCCGGCCCCAGCAGGTCGCCCAGCGACACCGTGCGGCCGCCCTGCTCCACGGCGCCGATGGTCTGCGCCGCCGCGAGCTGCCGGCTCACCCGCCGGGCCAGCCAGCGCAGCGGCTGGTAGACCGGCTCGATGGTCCCCAGATCCGGGCACGTGCCGACGATCACCTCCGCGCCCGCCGTCCGCAGCCTGCGCACGGCCGTGGTCAGACACCGCACCGACTGGGTGGCGGGCATCCGGTGCGTCACGTCGTTCGCCCCGATCATGATCACGCAGACATCGGGCACCCGCGCCGGATCGGCCAGCAGCAGCGAGACCTGGCGCTCCAGGTCGTCGGAGCGTGCGCCCGGCAACGCGACGTTCCTCATGTCCACCGGCCGTTCGGAGACCGCCGCGAGCCCCGAGGCGAGGAGCGCCCCGGGCGTCTGCCCGGCCCTGCGCACCCCCTGGCCGGCCGCCGTCGAATCACCGAGCAGCCCGAGCCGCAGCGGTTCGTCGGGGCCGGTGAACGCCACCCCGTACCGCCCGTCCGCACTCGGCGGAACCGGCGCCGTACCGCCGCCCACCTGCCGTTTCGCCAGCTGGACCTCGGCCAGCACCACTCCCACCGTCGCGGCTCCGATCAGCCCGATGCTGCCGCCTCCATAAGCAGCGCCCGCCGCGATCCGCCGTGCCACCCTCGCCCTCGACACAGTCGGGTCCACCTCCTCGTTGCCGTACGCCGTACCTACACCTACCTGCCCCGTGGGAGGCAGCGCCCAATCGCTTCGCCCAATCTCGTGCCCGTACGCATACTCTGGGCCGGACCATCTCGGAGATCCCGGAGTACACGGTGCAATTCCACGATTCGATGATCAGTCTTGTCGGCAACACCCCGCTGGTGAGGCTGCGCAATGTGACGGCAGGCATCCAGGCGACGGTCCTGGCCAAGGTCGAGTACTTCAACCCAGGCGGGTCGGTGAAGGACCGCATCGCGCTGCGCATGATCGAGGCGGCCGAGCAGAGCGGCGAGCTCAAGCCCGGCGGCACGATCGTGGAGCCGACCAGCGGCAACACGGGCGTCGGTCTCGCCATCGTCGCCCAGCAGAAGGGCTACAAGTGCATCTTCGTCTGCCCTGACAAGGTGTCCATGGACAAGATCAATGTGATGCGCGCGTACGGCGCCGAGGTCGTCGTCTGCCCGACGGCCGTCGACCCCGAGCACCCGGACTCGTACTACAACGTCTCCGACCGGCTGGTCCGGGAGACGCCGGGGGCCTGGAAGCCCGACCAGTACTCCAACGCGAACAACCCGCGCTCCCATTACGAGACCACGGGTCCGGAGCTCTGGGAGCAGACGGACGGCCGCATCACCCACTTCGTGGCGGGCGTCGGCACGGGCGGCACCATCACCGGCACCGGCCGCTATCTCAAGGAGATCAGCGACGGCGCGGTGAAGGTCGTCGGCGCGGACCCGGAGGGCTCGGTCTACTCGGGCGGCTCCGGACGTCCGTATCTGGTCGAGGGCGTCGGCGAGGACTTCTGGCCCACCGCCTACGACCGCACGGTCACGGACGAGATCGTCGCGGTGTCCGACAAGGACTCCTTCCAGATGACCCGGCGTCTCGCCAAGGAGGAGGGGCTGCTCGTCGGCGGTTCCTGCGGCATGGCGGTCGTGGCGGCCCTGGAGGTCGCGTCGCGGCTGGGACCGGACGACGTGGTGGTCGTCCTGCTTCCCGACAGCGGGCGCGGCTACCTCAGCAAGATCTTCAACGACGAGTGGATGGCCGACTACGGCTTCCTTGAGGACACCGGTCCCTCCGCACGCGTCGGCGCCGTCCTGGACTACAAGGACGGCCCGCTGCCGCACCTCGTCCACATGCACCCCGAGGAGACGGTCGGCGAGGCGATCGAGGTGCTCCGCGAGTACGGCGTCTCCCAGATGCCGATCGTGAAGCCGGGCGCGGGCCACCCGGACGTGATGGCCGCCGAGGTCATCGGCTCCGTCGTCGAGCGGCAGCTCCTGGACGCCCTGTTCACCCAGCGCGCCCAGCTCACCGACTCGCTGGAGAAGCACATGTCGGCCCCGCTGCCGCAGGTCGGCTCCGGTGAGCCGGTCGAGGACCTGATGGCCGCGCTCAGCGGCGCGGACGGCGCGGACGCGGCGATCGTGCTGGTGGAGGGCAAGCCCAAGGGTGTCGTGAGCAGGCAGGACCTGCTGGCGTTCCTCGCGAAGGACGCGAACACGAAGGCGTAACGCGGTGCGTCCGTGCTTCGTGAAATCGGTACGAGCGCGTCATGTACGCGCAGCACCCGCTTAACACGGCTCGGGCAGATTAGTGGGTGTCGGCAGGGAAACCCGCCGGCACCCGAGACGGCGACACGGACTACGGAGCGGCTCCCGGACCTCCACCGTCGCCAGGACGCGCACCCGGCCCTGACCCGGACCGCGTCCCTCGCGGGGACCGCCGTCGTCCCGCCCCCCGGGCAACCGGGGGTGCGGCGGTCCCCGCGACATATCTCCCCGTACCGGCTCCCGCCGCGTACCGGTTCACTCCTCCCAGGCCCTGCCGCGTGCGTCCCGCCCGGAGCGTCCCCACGCCCAGCCGTGTGCCGCGTTCACCGCGTTGACGCCGACGATCCCCGCCCAGGCCACGACCAGCCCGTCGATCCCGGCGTTCGCGACGCCGATCGCGGAGAGCGGGATCGCCAGGACCAGCGAGACGATGCCGAATCCGAACCGCTCGCCGAACCTCCCCACGGCCTGCGGCGAGCGCGTCTCGCGGGCGACGGCCATCCGCTGTTCGGCCAGATGCCGGCGCACCCGCCGGTCGAGCGTTCCGTCGAGACGCCGCTCGACCTTCTCCAGGAACGAGTCGATGAGCGCGGACTCGTACTCCGGGCCCAGTTCGGCGCGGGCCTGCACGGTGGCGTCGAGCTCTTCTGCGAGCTCGGGGTCGCGGGCTTCCATCTCCGTACCGTACGAAGCCTGGGGGCCGGAGTCAGGGGGGCTAGCCCCCCAGTTCGCGCGACAGGCCCGCCCGGCGGGCCGCGCAGCCGGGCTGTATATGGACATGCAGGCCGCTTGCTGGCTGAATGGATTTGGCCGGTGCCGGACCGGCGGGGATCTCTGGAGGGTCAGCATGAGCGGGAGCAGCCCGGCTGCGCGGTTGCAGCGGCTCTTCGAAGGGCATCGGCTCACGCCCACCCAGCGGAGGATCGCCCACTCCATGGTGCGCAGGGCCGGGGACGCGCCGTTCCTGTCCAGTGTGGAGCTGGCCGAACTGGCCGGGGTCAGCCAGCCGTCCGTCACCCGGTTCGCCGTGGCGCTCGGCTTCGACGGCTATCCCGCCCTGCGCAGACACCTGCGCGAGGTGGCCCCCGCCGACACGGCCGCGGGCGCCGAGGACACGTACAACGAGTACCAGCAGGCCGTCCGGGCCGAGATCGAGAACCTCCAGCATCTGACGGAGCTGCTCGCCGACCCGGGCCCGGTGGAGCGGGCCGGGCAGCTGCTCGCCGGCTCGCGGCCGCTGCCCGTGCTGGGGCTGCGGGCCGCGTCCTCGCAGGCGCGCGGGTTCGGCTACTTCGCCGCCAAGGTGCACCCCGATGTGCGGGTGCTCGACGAGGGCGGCAGCGCGCTGCTCGACCGGATCGACGCCGTCCGGCGGGCGGGCGCCACCGCGCTGATGTGCTTCGCGCTGCCCCGGCACCCCCGGGAGGTCGTGGAGGGACTCGCGTACGCCCAGGAGCAGGGGCTGACCGTGGTGACCGTGGCCGACTCGCTGTTCGCCCCGGTGGCCAAGCACAGCGATCTGCTGATCCCGGCCGCTGTGGGCACGGGGCTCGCCTTCGACACCGCGTGCGCGCCGATGCTGCTGGGGCGGGTGCTGCTGGAGGCCATGTGCGACGCACTGCCGGACGCGCAGGCCCGGCTGGAGGAGTTCGACGCCCGGGCCGCCGCCCGTGGGCTGTTCGTCGAGTAGAGCGGTGCCGGCGCGGCCGGGACGCCGCCCCCGGGCGGCGCTCCCGGCGAGCGGGATCAGACCTCCAGCTCGGCCTCGATCCTCTTCAGCTGGTGGCGGGCCATCGCCAGGTTGGCGCGGCTGGAGTCCAGCACCAGGTACAGGAACAGACCGTTGTTGCCACGGGTCTTGAGCAGCCGGATCAGGTGGTACTGGGTGCCGAGCGTGATGAGGATGTCCTCGATCTCGTCCTGGATGCCGAGGTGCTCCATGGTGCGGAGCTTGGCGCGTACGACATCGGTGTTTCCTGCGGCCGCGACCTCCAGGTTGAAGTCCTTGCCACCGCCGAGCGTGCCCAGTGCCATGCCGCTCGTGTAGTCGACGAGGGCGACACCGGTGGTGCCCTCGATGGACGTCATCGCTTCCTTCAGTGCCGCTTCGGTGTTCGCCATGGGTGCTCGTTTCCTTTCCTTGGCCGGTCGGGGTGACCGGAGCCGCTGGTGTGTCAGGGGGTGCTACGGGGTGGGGCGCTGCGGGAGAGGGCCGTTGCGCGGGGCGCGTGGCTGCGGGGCGCCGCTCATGGGGGACGCGGGCCGCTCGGTGCGGGCCAGTGCCGTGTCGATGAGTTCGCCGATACGCGTGCCCGCGCGGCGGCCTTCCAGATGGAGCCGGCCGACGTTGATGCGGTCATCGGCCAGCAGGGTGAGGACGGCGGAGGTGCCTGCCGCGTACGTGGCGATGTAGCCGGCCCGGCCGCGGACCAGTAGTTCGCGGAAGCCGCCCCGGCCGGTGGCGTCGGTCATCCGGATCGCCACGCCGAGTGCGGCGGCGGTCAGCGCGGCCACTCCCTCCGCTTCCACGCCCGGAGTGTCGTGGGCCACGACCAGGCCGTCGGTGCTGGCCGCCAGTGCGCCGGACAGGAGGGGGACGCGGGCCCGTAAGCGTTGGAGTTCGTCGAGGACATCCTGCACTTCGGCCTCGGGCACCATCAGTTGTCTCCTCCCGGCACGCTGTCTGAGCGCGCGTATCACAGGGCCTCCAATGCGTCTCGGAGCCGGCGCAACAGGGCGACGTCGGGGTCGGCCGTCACCTCGGGCAGGGCAGCGCGGCCGGGCGGCGCCGCTTGCTGCCTGACCGCTGCGACCAGCCCGGCGGCGGCCAGCCGCCGCAGGTCCACCAGGGTGTGGAACGCCGAACGGCCCAGCTCCCGGGCGATGTCGGAGGCCGTCCGTACGCCGTCGGCCAGCTCCAGGACCCGGAGCGCGCGCGGCGGGACGGGAGCGTCCACGGGATGGGGCGAGCGGGTCACCGGCGCGGTGTCGGTCAGTGCCTCGGGCCAGATCCGCTCCAGCAGTTCCCGGCGTCTGAGCGTCTCGCGCTGTACGGCGTCGACGGCGACGGGACGGACGGGCCCGATCCAGTGCGAGACGCCGTACCGGAACCGGGCCGGGGTCCGGGTCGGGGCGAGTGCGAAGAACGCGGCGTCGTACAAGGCGCCCAGGTGGCACAACTCCAGTGCACCGCCCGGCACATGGCCGCTGTCCACGAGGTAGCGGCCGACCCGCTGCCCGGCGCCCGCCTGGGCGACCGCGTCCCACCAGCCCTCGTGGCGCAGCGTCCCGCCGGTGGTCAGCAGGATGTCGATGCCGGGGGTGGCGGGGCTCTCGGCGTGCACCACCTGTCCGTCCGCGAGGTAGAGGGTGCCGCGGTCCCGCATCAGGGCACCGGTGGCGCGCTCGGCCGCCAGCCGCTGGAGCATGGGGGAGGGCGGGGTGCGCGGGGTACTCCCCACATCTCCCTCGGGGCCGGCGGTCGTCGGTCTCATGCCAGGACCAGCCGCTGCGCCATCTCGCCGAGCCGCAGACGGGCGAGGGCGAGATTGCCCTCCGCCCGGTCCAGCCACAGATGCAGGAAGACGCTGCTGTCGAAGGCCGTCTCGACGAAGCGGAGTATGTGGTAGCCGGCGTGTGTCGTGATGATGACGTCCTCGACCGGGGGGCCCGGTCTCGGCCTGTCCGCCTCTCCGGGCGGCGGGAGCGCGAACGCGGGCTGCTCGGCCGCCATCCGCGCCACCTCCGCCGTCTCCGCGGCGGTGGCCTCGTGGTCGCCGTTGGGCGATTCGCCGGCGGTGCCCAGGGCGAGCCCGCTCGTCCAGTCGACCACTGCGGCTCCCCGGGCACCGGGCAGCTTCATGACGTCGAGCAGGCACTCGTCGATTCCGGGCACGCGGACTCCCCTCCCGACATCGCGTACGGCTGGTCTGTGACCCAGAGATTACGCAACGTGCCCGCGCCAGGGGTGAGTTCTGGCATTTTCCACAGGTACATGCGGGCGGCCGGGCGGAGAGGCCGCCGGACCTCGTCAGTCCTTCTCGCGCACGGTCATCACCACCTTGTTGACCACCCAGAGGCCGATGCCGATCAGCAGCAGCACCCCGGACCTGATGTATACGTCGGCGTCCCGGTCGGCGAGCGGGCTGGCCAGGATCAGGGCCGAGATCGCGCCGAGTACGGGCAGGGCCGTCGGCGTACGGAAGTGGTGGTGGTCCACCCGGTCCTTGCGCAGGACGAGCACGGCGATGTTGACCACGGCGAAGACGCACAGCAGGAGGAAGGCCGTCGTGTCGCCGAGGCCCTCGATCTCCCCGGTGGAGACGAGTCCGATGGCGAGTACGGAGACGAAGACGATCCCCACCCACGGGGTGCGGCGCCCGGCGAGGACCCGGCCCATGGCGCGCGGGAGGATGCGCTCGTTGGCCATGCCGTAGCAGAGCCGCGAGGCCATCATGATGTTGATCAGGGCGGAGTTGGTGACCGCGAACAGGGCGATCAGGGCGAAGAGTTTCGGCGGGAAATCGATGCCGCCCGCCTTCACCACTTCCCGGAGCGGGCCGCTGGAGGTCTCCAGGGTGCGGTAGTCGACCAGGAGCGAGGAGATCAGGGCCACCAGCACGTAGACCGTGCCCGTCACGGCGACGCCGATGAAGATGGCGCGCGGGAAGGTGCGGGCGGGGTTCTGCGTCTCCTCGGCCATGTTCACCGAGTCCTCGAAGCCGACGAAGGCGAAGAAGCCGAGCGCGGTCGCGCCGAGCACGCTGGTGATCAGCGCGAAGCCGGTGCCGCTCGCCTCGAACTCGGTCAGCCGGGACGGCTGCCCCTCGCCCGCCAGGACGGCGTACGCGCCGATGGACAGGATCACCAGCAGACCGGTGACCTCGACGGCCGTCAGCACGACGTTCGCCTTCACCGACTCGGCGACGCCGCGCAGATTGATCGCCGCGAGGGCCAGGATGAAGAGGATGGCGACCAGTGTGGGCGGCACGGCGGAGGTGAACTCCCCGAGGTAGTCGCCGCTGAAGGCGCGGGCCGCCGCGCTCGCGGAGGAGAGCCCCGAGCACATCACCATGAAGGCGATCACGAAGGTCAGGAACGGGACCTTGAACGCCTTCTGGGTGTAGAGCGCCGCCCCGGCCGCCTTGGGGTACTTGCCGACGAGTTCCACGTACGAGGCGGCCGTCAGGATCGCGACGACGAAACCGATCAGGAACGGCAGCCAGAGCGCCCCGCCCACCTTCCCCGCCACCTTGCCTGTGGTGGCGTAGATACCGGTGCCGAGGATGTCGCCGATCACGAAAAGGATCAGCAGCCTGGGGCCGATGGCCCGCTTGAGCGCCGGTGTTTCCGCTGTGGCGGGTGGTTCGGGTGTGTGCGACATGGTCACAGAGGCCTCCCCCGGGTGTGTGGTGCCAGACATCTGCCCGGGCGCGGCATGGGGCTCACCTGTTGACTACAAGTATTCAGACCTTCAGGATGTGAATAGAAGATTCACAGTTGCGAGGAGGCATTGCCATGTCAGGACCCCGCCCCGTACGGGCACCGCGCGGTACCGAACTGAGCGCCCTGGGATGGCAGCAGGAAGCCGCCCTCCGCATGCTGCAGAACAACCTCGACCCCGAGGTCGCCGAGCACCCCGACAAGCTCGTCGTCTACGGCGGCACGGGCAAGGCGGCCCGCGACTGGCGCTCGTTCGACGCCATGGTCCGTACGCTGCGGACGCTCAAGCAGGACGAGACGATGCTCGTCCAGTCCGGGCGGCCGGTCGGCGTCATGCAGACCCACGAGTGGGCGCCGCGCGTCCTGATCGCCAACTCCAACCTGGTCGGCGACTGGGCGAACTGGGAGGAGTTCCGCCGCCTGGAGGCCCTCGGCCTCACCATGTACGGACAGATGACCGCAGGGTCCTGGATCTACATCGGTACGCAGGGCATCCTCCAGGGCACGTACGAGACGTTCGCCGCCATCGCCGCGAAGAAGTTCAACGGGACGCTCGCGGGGACGATCACCCTGACGGCCGGGCTCGGCGGCATGGGCGGCGCCCAGCCGCTCGCCGTGACCATGAACGACGGCGTCGCGATCTGTATCGACTGCGACCCGCGCGCCATCGAGCGCAGGATCGAGCACCGCTTCCTCGATGTGAAGGCCGACAACCTGGAGCACGCGCTCCAGCTGGCCGTCGAGGCCCGCGACGCCCGCCGCCCGCTCTCCATCGGCCTGCTCGGCAACGCGGCGGAACTGCTGCCCCGCATGCTCGCCGAAGGCGCCCCGGTCGACATCGTCACCGACCAGACCAGCGCGCACGACCCGCTCGCCTATCTGCCGCTCGGCGTCGACTTCGACGACATGGCCTCGTACGCCGCCGAGAAGCCGGCCGACTTCACCCAGCGGGCGCGGGAGTCGATGGCCGCGCACGTCGAGGCGATGGTCGGCTTCATGGACGCGGGCGCCGAGGTCTTCGACTACGGCAACTCCATCCGTGGCGAGGCCCAACTCGCCGGATACACGCGGGCCTTCGACTTCCCGGGCTTCGTGCCCGCGTACATCAGGCCGCTCTTCTGCGAGGGCAAGGGGCCCTTCCGCTGGGCCGCCCTTTCGGGCGAGGCGTCCGACATCCACAAGACGGACAAGGCGATGCTCGAACTCTTCCCGGAGAACGAGTCGCTGCACCGCTGGATCAAGATGGCCGGCGAGCGCGTCCACTTCCAGGGGCTGCCCGCCCGTATCTGCTGGCTCGGCTACGGCGAGCGGGACAAGGCCGGCGAGCGCTTCAACGACATGGTGGCGAGCGGCGAACTGGCCGCCCCGCTGGCCATCGGCCGCGACCACCTGGACTGCGGCTCCGTCGCCTCGCCGTACCGCGAGACCGAAGCCATGCTCGACGGCTCGGACGCGATCGCCGACTGGCCGCTGCTGAACGCCATGGTCAACGTGGCGTCCGGGGCCTCCTGGGTGTCGATCCACCACGGCGGCGGCGTCGGCATGGGGCGCTCCCTCCACGCGGGCCAGGTCACCGTCGCCGACGGTACGAAGCTGGCGGGGGAGAAGATCCGCCGGGTGCTGACCAACGACCCGGGCATGGGCGTCATCCGGCACGTCGACGCCGGGTACGACATCGCGGAGTCGGTCGCCGAGGACAAGGGCGTACGCGTCCCGATGACGGAGGGCGAGTGACCGCCGCCGCGGACAGCCGTGCCACCGGCGCGGAGGCCCCCTCCGCGCCGCGTCCCACCCCGCCGCGCCCGGCCACGGCCGGGCCGGCCGGCGGTTCCTCCTTCCACGAGATGTGGCGCGACCTCGCTCCCCTCGGACGCGACGCGGACTCCGGCGGATACCGGCGGTACGCCTGGACCGGAGCCGACGCGGACTGCCGGGACTGGTTCCGCACGCAGGCCGAGGCCCGCGGCCTCACCCTTGAGGTGGACCGCAACGGCAACCAGTGGGCCTGGCTCGGTGACCCCCTCGCGGGGGACGCCGTCGTCACCGGCTCGCACCTCGACTCCGTGCCCGACGGCGGTGCCTTCGACGGCCCGCTCGGCGTGGTCTCCTCCTTCGCCGCGCTCGACGAACTCCGCCGCAGGGGAGCGGAGTTCGTCAAGCCCCTGGCCATCACCAACTTCGGTGACGAGGAGGGGGCCCGCTTCGGGCTCGCCTGCGTCGGCTCCCGGCTCGCCGCCGGGCAGCTGACCCTCGAGAACGCCCACCGGCTCCGCGACGGGGACGGTGTGTCCCTGCCGCAGGCCATGGCAGCCGCCGGATACGACCCCGACGCCATCGGCCCGGACCCCGAACGGCTCGCCCGTATCGGAGCGTTCGTCGAACTGCACGTGGAGCAGGGGCGCGCCCTCGACCTCACCGGCGACCCGGTCGGCATCGCCTCCGCCATCTGGCCGCACGGGCGCTGGCGCTTCGATTTCCGGGGCGAGGCCAACCACGCGGGCACCACCCGGCTCGCCGACCGGCGCGACCCGATGCTCACGTACGCCGAGACCGTGCTCGCCGCCCGCCGGGAGGCGGAGCTCACCGGCGCGCTGGCCACCTTCGGCAAGATCGCCGTGGAGCCGAACGGGGTCAACGCCATCCCCTCCCTCGTGCGCGGCTGGCTCGATTCCCGCGCCGCCGACCAGGCCACCCTGGACACCGTCGTCACGGGCATCGAACGCGCCGCCCGCGACCACGCGGAGCGGGCCGGCATCGATCTCACCGTCGTCCGGGAATCCTTCACCCCGGTGGTCGAGTTCGAGCACGCGCTGCGGGACGAGATCTCCAGGCTCCTCACCGCCCGCCCGTCCCACGACACGGACCGCGCCGTGCCCGTCCTCGGCACCGGAGCGGGGCACGATGCGGGTATTTTGTCCGCTTCGGTGCCTACCGCCATGCTGTTCGTCCGCAACCCCACCGGCATTTCGCACTCGCCGGCCGAATACGCCGCCGAGGACGACTGCGTGGCCGGTGTGATCGCACTCGCCGACGTACTGGAAGGCCTCGCGTGCCGCTGACAACCGAGCCGACCCCGATGCCCGGCGCACCCGGCTCCACCACCTACTGGCTCTCCCACGCCTGGCTCGGCAGCCACGTCGAGCCGGGCGTCACCCTGGACGTGGCCGGCGGACGGATCACCGGTGTGCGCACCGGCGTCGCCACACCCCCGCCCGGCGCCACGGTGCTGCGCGGCCTGACGCTCCCCGGGCTGGCCAACACCCACTCGCACGCCTTCCACCGGGCCCTGCGCGGCAGCGTCCAGGTGGGCTCCGGCACCTTCTGGACCTGGCGCGAGCTGATGTACGGGGCGGCCTCCCGGCTGACCCCCGACACGTACTACGAGCTGGCCCGCGCCGCCTACGCCGAAATGGCCCTGGCCGGCATCACCGCCGTCGGCGAATTCCACTATCTCCACCACGCGCCCGGCGGCACCCCCTACGAGAACCCGAACGCGATGGGCGAAGCGCTCATCGCCGCCGCCGCCGAGGCCGGAATCCGCATCACCCTGCTGGACACCGCCTACCTCTCCGCCGGATTCGGCGAGAAGCCCGGACGTCACCAGCTCCGCTTCTCCGACACCACCGCCGACGCCTGGGCCGAACGGGCCTCGCTCCTCAAGGGCGACGACCACACGCTGATCGGCGCCGCCGTCCACTCCGTACGCGCCGTCCCGGCCGGGCAGCTCGCCACCGTCGCACAGTGGGCCGAGGAGAGGGACGCCCCGCTCCATGTCCACCTCTCCGAGCAGATCGCGGAGAACGAAGCCTGCCTCGCCGCCCACGGCCGCACCCCCACCCGGCTGCTCGCCGACCACGGGGTGCTCGGCCGCCGGACCACCGGCATCCACAACACGCACCTGACGCCCGAGGACATCGACCTGCTGGGCTCCTCGGGCACCGGCACCTGTATGTGCCCCACCACCGAACGCGACCTCGCCGACGGCATCGGCCCCGCCGTCGCCCTCCAGCGCGCGGGCTCCCCGCTCTCGCTGGGCAGCGACAGCCACGCCGTGATCGACCTCTTCGAAGAGGCGCGCGCGATGGAGCTCAACGAGCGGCTGCGTACCCACGTGCGCGGCCACTGGACGGCGTCGGCCCTGCTCCGGGCGGCCTCCGCCACCGGGCACGCCGCACTCGGCCGCCCGGACGCGGGCATCATCGAACCCGGGGCGCCCGCCGACCTCACCACCGTCGCCCTGGACTCCGTCAGAACAGCGGGACCGCCGCCCCGGCTGGCCGCCGAAGCAGTCGTATTCGCCGCCTCCGCCGCTGATGTGCGGCACACGGTCGTGGCAGGCCGCCAGATCGTCCGGGACGGTCACCACACTCAGGTGCAGGACGTGCCCGCAGCGCTCGCTTCGGCCATCGCCGCCCTGCACGGCTGATCCAGGACCCCCCGGACCCTCGCGCAAGGAGAAACAGCCTCCTCATGACGACGACCGCCGTCATCAACATCGCCAGCCTGGTCACCAACGACCCCTCCCTCGGAAACGGGACCCCCCTGGGCCTGATCCGGGACGCGGCCGTCGTCATCGAAGGCGACCGCGTCGTCTGGACCGGTGAATCAAGCAAAGCACCCGCCACTGACAACGCCGTCGACGCGGGCGGCCGGGCCGTCGTCCCGGGCTTCGTGGACTCCCACTCCCATCTGCTCTTCGCGGGCGACCGGACCCAGGAGTTCAACGCCCGGATGTCGGGCCTGCCCTACACCGCGGGCGGCATCAGAACGACCGTCGCCGCGACCCGCGCCGCCTCCGACGACGCGCTCGCCGCCAACGTCTCCCGCTATCTCGCCGAGGCGGCACGCCAGGGCACCACCACCTTCGAGACCAAGTCCGGCTACGGCCTCACCGTCGAGGACGAGGCCCGGGCCCTGCGCATCGCCGCCCGCCACACCGAGGAGGTCACCTACCTCGGCGCCCACGTCGTACCGCCCGACTACGCCGACGACCCCGCCGGCTACGTCGGCCTGGTCACCGGGCCGATGCTGGACGCCTGCGCCCCGTACGCCCGCTGGATCGACGTCTTCTGCGAGAAGGGCGCCTTCGACGGGGACCAGGCCCGCGCCATCCTCACCGCGGG
Organism: Streptomyces sp. NPDC045968; assembly: GCF_056430475.1. Classification (NCBI taxonomy): domain Bacteria; kingdom Bacillati; phylum Actinomycetota; class Actinomycetes; order Kitasatosporales; family Streptomycetaceae; genus Streptomyces; species Streptomyces sp. NPDC045968. The sequence continues at coordinate 334,042 of NZ_JBWKLF010000009.1, forward strand.
CCGCGCCAAGGGGCTGCACCCCCGCATCCACGCCAACCAGCTCAGCTACGGCCCCGGCGTGCAGCTCGCCGTGGAGCTCGACGCCGCGTCCGCCGACCACTGCACCCACCTCACCGACGCCGACGTGGACGCGCTGGCCCAGGGGAACACGGTCGCCACGCTCCTGCCGGGCGCGGAGTTCTCCACCCGCGCGAAGTGGCCCGACGCCCGCCGCATCCTCGACGCGGGAGCCACCGTCGCACTCTCCACGGACTGCAACCCCGGCTCGTCCTTCACGTCCTCCATGCCCTTCTGCATCGCCCTCGCCGTACGGGACATGGGCATGACGCCGGACGAAGCCCTCTGGTCCGCCACCGCGGGCGGCGCCGCCGCGCTGCGCCGTACGGACATCGGCGCCATCACCCCGGGCGCCCGCGCGGATCTCGTCCTCCTCGACGCCCCCAGCCATGTGCACCTCGCCTACCGGCCGGGAGTCCCGCTGGTCAGCGCGGTGTGGCAGCGCGGAGAGCGCACCCTCTGACCCGGTCCGTGACGCGCCCGCACACATGCGGAAGGACCCGCCCCTTGCCGGGCAGGTCCTTCCGCAGGGCTTCACCGTCGCCGGTCCGGCAGGGACCGGGGCGGGGAAAGCTCACTCCTCCAGGGTCAGGCCCTTCCTGAGCTTGACCAGGGTGCGCGAGAGCAGCCGGGAGACGTGCATCTGCGAGATGCCGAGCTCCTCACCGATCTCCGCCTGCGTCATGTTGGCGACGAAGCGGAGCGAGAGGATCGTACGGTCGCGCGTCGGGAGCGAGGCGATGAGCGGCTTCAGGGACTCGACGTACTCGATGCCTTCGAGCCCGTGGTCCTCGTAGCCGATCCGGTCCGCCAGCGCGCTCTCGTGCTCGTCCTCGTCCGGCTTGGCGTCCAGCGAGCTCGCGGTGTACGCGTTGCTCGCGGCCATGCCCTCGACGACTTCGTCGCGGGTGATGCCGAGACGCTCGCCGAGCTCGGCCACGGTGGGCGCCCGGTCCAGCTGCTGGGCGAGCTCGTCGCCCGCCTTGGCCAGGTCGAGCCGCAGCTCCTGCAGGCGGCGCGGGACGCGCACGGACCAGCTGGTGTCGCGGAAGAAGCGCTTGATCTCGCCCATGATGGTCGGCATCGCGAAGGTCGGGAATTCGACGCCGCGGCTGAGTTCGAAGCGGCCGATCGCCTTGATCAGCCCGATGGTGCCGACCTGGACGATGTCCTCCATCGGTTCGCTGCGGGAGCGGAACCGGGAGGCGGCGAACTTGACGAGGGCCATGTTCAGTTCGACGAGCGTGTTGCGTACGTACGCGTACTCGTGGGTGCCCTCTTCCAGGGTCTCCAGCCGCGCGAAGAGCGTCTTCGACAGGGCCCTGGAGTCCATGGGCCCCAGATCGGCGGAGGGCGGGATGTCGGGCAGCCCCTCCAGACCTTCGAGGAGCTCCGTCCCCTCGCCATACGGGACGGCGGCGAGGCCGGTGCTTTCGGTACGGCTGGTGGAGCTGGTGGATCCGGTCCTGCTGGTGGTGCTGGTGGCGCTGGTGCGCGGGCCGGGTACGGCGATCGCGGCACGGGAGTCGGAATTGGTCGGTCCCTGAGGACATATCGACGGCGCGTTGTGGGTACGCGCTACGTCGAGCCGGGGTGACATGCTTCTCCTCCATCGTTCTCGGCATATGGCTGCCGATGCCCATACGTGTTCCTGCGGTGAAGCGGCGCCTCCAAAGCCACGAAAATCGGTATCCCTCTACCCTTACCCGGTTCTTGCTGCGACTTACAAGCGCCAAATCATGCGCTATGTCCGCTTTGTTCAGGTCTTCGGCTACCGCGTGGCGTACGGAACGCGTACTGTTTTACGAACGTCGGCGACAGCTAGGCAGACAGCCGCGCAGATTTCCGCGTGGGCAGTGACGGACGACGAAGAGGAACGGGCATGGACCGCGGGACGGTCGGCAGTGCGAACCGGGGTCGGCTTCATGTCGAGGTCCGGACCGAGGGGCGCAGCGAAGTCGTGACGCCGGTGGGTGAGCTCGATCACCACACCGCCGATCTGCTGCGCGAACCCCTGGAGAGTGCGGTCGAACAAGGGCGTGTGCGCCTGGTGGTGGACTGCTCTCGGCTTGAGTTCTGTGACTCCACCGGGCTGAACGTGCTGCTCGGTGCCCGCCTCAGGTCGGAGGCGGCCGGTGGCGGCGTCCACCTGGCCGGAATGCGGCCCGTCGTGGCGAGAGTCTTCGAGATCACCGGGGCCGAGGCGGTTTTCACCGTCCACGCCTCGCTCGAGGAAGCGCTCAAGGCCTGACCACGGCACGCACCCCACCCCTTCGGGCGCTGCGGGTGTTGTCCGTGTCACGCGATCGCGTGAACCAAGTGGGTGTTGTCACGATTCGGCCGGGCAGGAGACACCCCGGTGGCGTCCTGACGACTCGCACACTCTGTATCTGATCAGTATCCGTTCAATGGCGACATGGTGAATCGGTGAGGTGAAGCGCTGATGAGCACCACCCGGCAGCATCCGCCGGGCGGCCTCGGCCGCGAGCCGGACGACGCAGGCGATGCCTCCGTCGTGCCGGGGAATCGGCAGTGGCGCACGCTCTCCCTGGGACAGGCCAGTGGCATTGTGCCGACGGCCCGCGATTTCGCCCGTCAGGCGCTGTACGACTGGGGCTGGCTCCCGGCTGAGAGTGCCGACCGGCGTGCCGCCGCCGAGGACGTGCTCCTGGTCGTCTCCGAGCTGGTCACCAACGCCTGCTTGCACGCGGAGGGCCCCGAGGAGCTCCGTATCGCGTGCACGTCGAAGGTGCTGCGGGTGGAGGTCGTCGACCGCGGCGCGGGCCAGCCGGCGCCGCGCACCCCGCACCGCGCGGGGCGGCCGGGAGGCCATGGCATGTTCATCGTGCAGCGGCTCTGCCTGGACTGGGGTGTCACGCGCACTCCTGACGAGCCGGGCAAGACCGTCTGGGCGGAGCTGGCCGCGCCCGCGTGATATCCGCCGGGCCGTGCCCGGATTCGTACACCCGAAGAGCGCACCGGATCGGTGCGCTCTTTTGTCTTCCCTCCAAAAGGCCCCAGGCGTACCTTGGGCGCCAAATCTGATGCGTCGTCAGTAAAATTGGGCGTGAGGGGACTAGAGGTGTCGAACCAGAAGAGGACAGCTCTCGCCGCGGTGTCCGCGGTTGCGGGCTCGGTGGTGCTGATGGCCGCACCCGTCGCCCACGCCGAGGTCGTGGACGTCAACTACCAGTGTCAGACGCCGATCGGCCCCAAAGGGGCGGTGTCGCCCATCGACATCAAGAGCGTCAAGAGCGGCAGTGGATACACGCTCACCATGTCCTTCCAGAAGGGTGTCTCCTCCAGCCCGGTGGAGCTGGGCAAGGGCGCCATGAAACCGAGCGCGGTGATCGAGCTGGGCGGGGCCGAGAGCGGCACGGTCCAGGTCTCCGGAGCCGCGAACGCGGCGGCCGTACCCGCCAACACCCCCATCAGGATCAGCGACTTGTCGGGGACGTACACCCCGAAGAAGACCGGCAAGGTCACCTTCACCGCCGGCGTGCTCACGATCAAGGCACTCGGTACGACCACGACCTGCACGCCGAAGAACGACCCCAAGCCCTCGCTCGAACTCGACGTGGCGGGCGCCGCGACCCCGCAGAACGCCCCGGCGGGCGGCGGCGAACTGCCGAAGACCGGTCCCCTCGACTCGGCCGCCGCGCTCGGCACGCTCGGCGGCACCGTCCTGCTGACCGGTGCGGCGGGCGTGCTGTGGCTGACCCGTCGGGGACAGCGGGCCACGGGCTGACCACCGCCCCACGCCCGGACACCCCGCCCCCGGACTCCCCGCCCCCGGACGCCACACCGCCGTAAGCACCCGCACCAGGGAGCCGCCCATGTCGCTGTCGACCGGTCACGCCGCCCGAGCGGCGCTCGCCGTCCTCCTGTGCGCCCTCGCCGTCACCCCCGCGGCCGGCGTCGGTCGCCGGGATGCCGCCGTGCCGGGCTGGTCCGCCGGGCCCACCGGTGGCGGCGCGCGGCCGAGCGCCGACGGCCGGCCGTACATCTACCTGGAGGGCCCGCCCGGCACCGTACTGGAGGACCGGATCTCGGTGGCCAACCCCGGGCGCGCCCCGATCACCGTGCGGCTGCGGGGCGCCGACGCGTACACCACCGGGGGCGGCGGCTTCGCGGTGCGGGCGACGAGGCGTCCGAGCGGTACGGGGGCCTGGCTGCGGCTCGCCTCGCGCGAGGTGACCGTACCGGCCAGGACCCGCGCCGAGGTCCCCTTCGCCGTCACCGTGCCGCCCGGCGCGGCGCCCGGTGACCACCCCGGCGCCGTCCTCGCCGTCAGCGGGGGGCGCGAAGTGGGCGTACGCGTGCATCTGCGAGTGAGCGGGCCCACCCTGGCGGCGCTCACCGTGGAGGACGTCGCCGTGTCCGGGCGGACCATCCGTTACGCCCTCGTCAACCGCGGAAACGCGGCCCTCGTGCCGCGCCTGGCCGTCACCGCCGACGGACTGACCGGCACGTTCCCGCACCGGCGGGCCCGCACACTCCCGCTGGAGCTCCTGCCCGGCCAGCGGGCCGAGCTGACCGAACCCTGGCCCGACGCCCCCGCCTTCGGCCGGGTCACCGTCCGGCTGAGCGTCACAGCGGCGGGCGGGGCGCACGGCGAGGCGTCGGCATCGGCGGTGTACGTCCCCTGGGCCCCGCTCACCGGTGGCGCGCTGCTGGTGCTCGCAGCGATCGCCGGGGGTGCGTACGTCCTGCGGCGGCGCCGGCACCGCGAGGCGCCGGGCGACGACCCGCCCGGCCCGTGTCCGGGCCGCCGATCGGCTACCCATGACCGGCACTTGTCGAAGGCGGGAGCGCACGCGTGACCGGAGAGACCACAAAGACCACCAAGACCGGACAGGCGCCCCTCCCGCACAGCAGCGGCCGGCCCGCCGCACCACACCCGGCGCGCCCCCTCGCCCTGCTCCCCGCCCTTCTCCTCGCCCTGCTCCCCGTACTCCTGCTCCTGCCCGCCCCGGCCGCCGCCGCGGAAGGCGAACCCGCCGTCACGCTCTCCGCGCAGCAGGGCGGCAAGGGCGGGGACATCACCGTCAAGGGCCGCGGCTGGCGTCCTGGCACCCTGCTGATGATGCTGATCTGCGGACAGGCCACGCCCGCCAAGGGCGTGATCGGGGGCACCAACTCCTGCGCCAACGCGGACGGCCGCGCCGTCACCACCGACAAGGCGGGCGCCTTCGCCAAGGAGATGCCGGTCGCCGAGCCGCCCGTGGCCTGCCCGTGTGTGGTGCACGTCGCCACGGTCACCGGCGAACAGGCCACCGCCGACGCGGTGTTCGAGGTCGCGGGGCACCCGACCGCCCCCATCCCCCAGCAGACCGGCGGCGGCAGGCTCGCCGTGCTGGCGACCACCCGGCTGGCGGGCGACAGCGGACTGCTGACCTGGTTCGGCGCCCCGGCCTCCCGGAAGCTGGTGTTCACCGTCGGCAACCTCGGCTCCGCACCGGTCAGGGACCCCGTCTTCGAGATCGGCACCGCGCACGGCGTCTACGCCCCGCAGTGGGAGGAGCGGCAGTGGCGCGGCACCGTCGCCCCCGGCCGCAAGGCGCAGATCGAGCTGCCGGTCGAACTGGCCGCGGGTGCGCACGGCGACTACCAGATCTCCCTGCGGTACGGGACGAAGGTGCTGGCCGAGCAGCCGTGGCGGGTGGGCCGTCCCTGGGGCGTCACGCTCTTCTGGATCCTGCTGTGCGTCGTCGTACCGGCCGCCGTCTTCCGTATCGGCATGGCGGTCGTCGACAAGGTACGGCCGCGCCCCGCCGCCACGAGCCGCCCGCGCATCGCGCGTCACCGTCCCCGGCGGCGTACCGGGCGCGCCCCGCTGCCTGTGAGCACCACGACCACGGCCTCGCTGCCGTGGTTCACCCCGGATTCCGCACCGTCAGAGAACAGACCCACGACGAAGGGACATTCGTGAGCACGCAACGGAGGATGAGCGCGGCGGGAGTCGCGCTGATGCTCGGCGGGGCGGGGATTCTGCTGGCCGCGAGTCCAGCCCAGGCCGCCGACGTCTCGTACGGGACGGAGTGCGTTCCGCCCCCCATTTCCGGACTGCCACCCGTCCAGGGAACCACCAAGGTGCAGCTGACCGCCCCGGCGGAGGCGAAGGTCGGGGACGAGGTCGAGGTCGTCTGGAAGACGGTCGAGGCCGCCTCCAGGAACCCCGACGTCCTGGACCTGGGCAAGGACACGGTGAAGCCGTCCGGCACGGTCAAGCTGGGCGGGGCGGCGAGCGGCGAGCTGAAGCTCGAAGGGCCCCGGCAGAACCCGCCGATCCCCAAGAACAGCCCCATGGTGCTGCCCGATATGAAGGGCACGCTGAAACTGGAGAAGGCGGGAGAACTGACGCTGACGCCGGACGCGTACACCATCAACGTGTCCAAGCCGATCTCCACGGACACCAAGTGCGCCCCGAAGGAGGCGGTCCAGCCGGGCGCCACGATCAAGGTGACGGCGGGCGGTGGCACCACAGCCGGCGGTACGACCGCGGGCGGCACCACAGCCGGCGGTACGACCGCGGGCGGCACCACAGCCGGGGGCACGACAGCCGGGGGCACGACCGCCGGGGGCACGACCGCCGGCGGCAGCGATGCCGGTGGTACGGACTCCGGTGGTACGGACTCCGGCGGCACCGGCGGCGGCACCGACTTCGAGGGCAAGGAGGTGGCCGTCCCGTACACCTGCAAGACCCCCATCGGGGACAAGAACGCCACCTCCCCGGTGAAGATCAACGCCAAGAAGAGCGGCGGCGGCTACGCCCTCACCGTGAAGTTCAGCAAGTCCGTGATGGACAGCCCCATCGACATCCCCGCCGACTCGGTGAAGCCCTCCATGGAGGTCAAGCTGGGCGGCGCCGACAAGGGCACCGTCCACGTCGAGGGGCCCACGAACAAGGCGCCCATCAAGGGCGGCGCACCGATCGAGATCCCCGACCTCACGGGCACGTACAAGCCGGGCGCGAGCGGTAAGTCCACGCTCAGCCCGGGTGTCCTCACCGTCGCGGCGCTCGGGACGACGACGACCTGCACCCCGCCGGCCGGGGTGGCGGTCTCGCTGGAGCTCGACACCGCCGCCCAGCCGGGCGGTGCTTCCGGCGGCGGACCGGGGGGCGCCGCGGCATCCGGCGGCGGTACGGACTCCGGCGGCGGTCTCGCGGCCACCGGGGCCGAGGACGACGGCGCACTGCGCGCACTCGGGCTGGTCGCCGGCACGGCGATCCTGCTCGGCGGCGCGGTGTTCACCTTCACCCCGTGGCGCCGACTGCGCGGAAACAGCTGACACCAGGGCGCGAGCCAAGGCCCAGGCCGGTACCAGGGCACGAGCCAAGGCGCAGGCCGCTACAAGGCACACGACGGAGGGCCGCCGCACCGGAATCGGTGCGACGGCCCTCCGTACGCGCTACGAGGCTGTACGCGTATCAGCGCACGTTGCCCATGAGCTCCTTGACCTTGCCGCGGTACATGAAGATCGCGACACCCGCGAGCACCGCGAGCGCGGCCTGGAGGGCGACCACCCCGGAGCCGTTGAGCTCGACCCCGGCGATGGACAGCAGACCCGTGGTGCAGTCACCGGCCGTCACGGCCAGGAACCAGACACCCATCATCTGGCTGGCGTACTTGGCCGGAGCCATCTTCGTGGTGACGGAGAGGCCGACGGGGGAGAGCGTCAGCTCGGCGACGGTCTGGATGAAGTAGATCGCGACCAGCCACATCGCGGCGGCCTTGTGGCCGTCACCCGCGATCGTCAGGGGCAGCAGGAAGACGAAGAACGACGCACCGACCAGCACCAGACCGGAGCTGAACTTCACGATGGTGCTCGGCTCCTTGCCCCGCCGGTTCAGCGCCAGCCAGAAGGCGGCGAAGACCGGGGCCAGCGCCATGATCAGGACCGGGTTGACCGACTGGTACCAGGAGACCGGGAAGTCCCAGCCGAGGACCGAGTTCTCGGCCGAGGACTCGGCGAAGATCGCCAGCGTCGAACCGCCCTGGTCGTAGATCATCCAGAAGATGGCGGCGGCGACGAAGAACCAGATGTAGCCGGACATCTTCGACTGCTCGGCGGCGCTGAGGTCCTTGTCGCGCTTGATGCGCGCCAGGACGACCACCGGGATGACCAGACCGGCGACGGTGATCGGGACCAGCAGCCAGTTGAGCGTGTAGACGCCGGTGACGACCGTGCCGATGTAGAAGACGGCGGCGACGCCCATCCAGATCATGGCCTTGCGCAGGGTCGACGCACGCTCGGCGGCGTCCAGCGGCTTCGGGACGACCAGGCTGCGCTCGTTCAGGTGACGCGTACCGAGCAGGAACTGCGCGACGCCCAGGCCCATGCCGAGCGCGGCGATCGCGAAGCCGAGGTGCCAGTTGACGTTCTCACCGATGGTGCCGATCACCAGGGGCGCGGCGAAGGCGCCCATGTTGATGCCCATGTAGAAGATCGTGAAGCCACCGTCACGGCGCGGGTCGTCCGGGCCGTCGTAGAGGTGGCCGACCATCGTCGAGATGTTGGACTTCAGCAGACCGGAACCGATCGCCACCAGTCCGAGACCGGCGAAGAAGGTGCCCTCGGACGGCAGCGCCAGCGTCAGGTGGCCGACCATGATGATTCCGCCGGCGATGGCGACGGTCTTGCGCGGACCCCAGACGCGGTCACCGAACCAGCCGCCGGGCATGGCGAGCAGGTACACCAAGGACAGGTAGACCGAGTAGATCGCGGTGGCCGTGCCCGCGTCCATGTCGAGCCCGTTGGGGGCGATCAGGTAGAGCGGGAGGAGCGCGCGCATTCCGTAGTAGCTGAAGCGCTCCCACATCTCCGTCATGAAGAGCGTGGCCAGGCCGCGGGGGTGGCCGAAGAAGGTCTTACCGCCGGTCGTACTGGCGGAATCCCTCGTCAGGCTGGAAGCCATGGTCGATCCTTGCTGGTCGGGACGCGTCGCCTCGTGAGCGTTACGCGCCCGGTGGGGGGTGGCCGGCACCGGCGCGGGCGTGCCCCGTCCCTCCACTCGCGAGGGACTCGCTCAGGCCACCGCTCTCCGTACGGAGTCGATGCCGGAGCCGGGGGAAGCCGACCGCACCGGGATCCACACCCGGCACGCGAGAGCGCACCGGGCCCGGCCCACAGGTCATCCACCTTCGAGGCCGGCGGGTACCGGCCCGCACACAAAAGTGACCCTTGGCGCTCAAAACAGCCCAAAGGTCCTTCAGTAGTGCATGAGGCGTCGGCACACCATACGACACGACACTGCGGCATATGAAAGGACTTGAGACATGGATCACAGGTGATGTTGGAACCACGCTCCCATATTCAAAGGTGTACGGAGAGTTCGCTGCCCAGGTGCAGAGGGCTTTACCGGCACCTCACTCCTCGCCCTCCGTGCGGACTACCATCACCCCATGACCCGTGTACTGCTCGCCGAGGACGACGCATCCATCTCGGAGCCGCTGGCCCGCGCACTGCGTCGGGAGGGTTACGAGGTCGAGGTCCGGCAGGACGGCCCGACCGCTCTGGACGCCGGACTCCAGGGCGGCATCGATCTCGTCGTGCTCGACCTGGGGCTGCCCGGCATGGACGGCCTCGAAGTCGCCCGCCGCCTCCGCGGCGACGGGCTCGCCGTGCCGATCCTGGTGCTGACCGCCCGCGCCGACGAGGTGGACACCGTGGTCGGTCTCGACGCGGGCGCCGACGACTACGTCACCAAGCCCTTCCGTCTCGCGGAGCTGCTGGCCCGTGTCCGCGCCCTGCTGCGCCGCGGCGCCACCGAGCCCGCCGCGCAGCCCGCCACCCACGGCGTCCGGATCGACGTCGAGTCGCACCGGGCCTGGATGGGCGAGGAGGAACTCCAGCTCACCGCCAAGGAGTTCGATCTGCTGCGCGTCCTCGTCCGGGACGCCGGCCGGGTCGTCACCCGCGACCAGCTGATGCGCGAGGTCTGGGACACGACCTGGTGGTCCTCCACCAAGACGCTCGACATGCACATCTCCTGGCTCCGCAAGAAGCTCGGCGACGACGCCGCCAATCCCCGCTACATCGCGACGGTGCGGGGCGTCGGCTTCCGGTTCGAGAAGAGCTGACGTACAGAGACAGTCATGCGCCGCCGACTGATCAACTCCACGCTCGCCGTGGTGCTCGTGGTGATCGCCGTCTTCGGCGTCTCCCTCGTCCTCGTGGAATCCCGCACCATCAGCAGCAGTGCCCAGGAAAGCGTCGACTCCGAGGCGCTGCGGCTGATCAGCGTCGTCGACAGCCGGCTGCTCGGTGAGGAGCGGATCACCGCGGGCGTACTGGCCGAACAGGTCGACTCCAACCGCTACGCACGGGTCGAGATCCCCGGCCGGGCACCCATCGAGGTGGGCGAGCGCCCCAGCGGCAGCGTCATCCGCAGTTCGGCGACGGGGGAGCAGGGCGAGAAGGTCACCGTCGAGGAGTCCGGTTCGGCCGTCACCCGTGAGCTCGGCCGCACCCTGCTGATCATCGGCGCGGTGGCGCTCCTCGCGATCGTCTCCGCGGTGCTCCTCGCCGTACGCCAGGCCAACCGGCTCGCCTCACCGCTGACCGACCTCGCCGAGACGGCCGAACGCCTCGGCTCCGGCGACCCGCGCCCCCGCCACAAGCGGTACGGAGTCCCGGAGCTGGACCGGGTCGCCGACGTCCTGGACTCCTCCGCCGAGCGGATCGCTCGGATGCTGACGGCGGAACGGCGCCTCGCCGCCGACGCCTCCCACCAGCTCCGCACCCCGCTGACCGCGCTCTCCATGCGGATCGAGGAGATCTCCGTCACCGAGGACCTGGAGACGGTGCGGGAGGAGGCGCATATCGCGCTGACGCAGGTCGAGCGGCTGACCGACGTGGTGGAGCGGCTCCTGACGAACTCACGCGACCCGCGTACCGGCTCCGCCGTCGTCTTCGACCTCGACGAGGTCGTCAAGCAGCAGATCGAGGAGTGGCGCCCCGCCTACCGCAGCGCGGGCCGCGCGGTCGTCTGCTCGGGCAAGCACGGACTGCGGGCCGTCGGCACCCCCGGCGCGGTGGCCCAGGTGCTCGCCGCACTGATCGAGAACTCGCTGATGCACGGGGGAGGCACCGTCGCCCTGCGCACCCGCGTCACGGGCAACCAGGTGGTCGTCGAGGTGACGGACGAGGGTCCCGGCGTCCCCGCCGACCTCGGTGCGCGGATCTTCGAGCGCACCATCAGCGGCCGGAACTCCACGGGAATCGGCCTGGCCGTCGCCCGGGACCTCGCGGAGGCGGACGGCGGCCGGCTCGAACTGCTTCAGCAGCAGCCCCCGGTCTTCGCGCTCTTCCTCAGCAGGGTGGCCAGACAACCCGAAGCCCCGGACCGCCCGGTCCGCTGAGGACGGCACCTGACGCGGACCGGGCCGGACCAAGCCCGTCCGGCGACGGAGACCAGACGGCAGCCGGACGCCCCGGTGCCTCTCCCGCCCTACCGACGGGCAGGGTCGGGCCCCACCCGCGGCACCTGCTCCACCACGGGCAGCCGTCCCACGACCGGCGCGGCCCCCACCGCACTCACCGCCACCTCTTTGGCAGGCAGCGCCCTGAACACCCAGGTCCGGTACGACCAGAACCGGAACAGGGTGGCGATCCCAATGCCGACGATCTTGAAGACGTTGTTCTGGAGCGGGGTGTCCCAGCCGAACCAGTAAGTCGCCGCGTACAGCACGCCGACCTCGATCACCGCCCCCACGGCGCTGAACGCCAGGAACAGCATCAGCTCCCGTGTCCGCCCGCTCTTGTCGCGGTCCCGGTAGGTCCAGTAACGGAAGCCCACGTAGTTGAAGAGGATGGCCACACAGGTGGCCATGAGGCCGGCCCTGACCACCGGAATGTCCGTGGTGCGCCAGATCAGGTTCGAGACCGCGATGTTGACCAGCACCCCGACCGCGCCTACCGCGCCGAACTTGGCGACCTCCCGGCCCAGCAGATCGATGCGGGCCCGCAATGCGCCACGTTCGTCCATGGTGATCGCTCAGCCCCGTCCGCTCGGTTTCGTCAACCCGGCCATGCTAACCAGCCCTCCCGTGTGATGCCCGTGAGCGCTGTGGAGGGCGGCGATGCCGTGACGTGCGCCCGCCGCCGGTCCGCCGCCGGTCCGCCGCCGGTCCGCCGCCGGTCCGCCGTCCGGGGAGCCCCGGCGCGCCGGATACTCTGGAGAGGTGACGTTCCCGGTAGTCGGCATGGTCGGCGGCGGTCAGCTCGCCCGTATGACCCACGAGGCGGGTATCCCCCTCGGCCTGAAATTCAAGCTTCTCAGTGACACCCCCCAGGACTCGGCCGCCCAGGTGGTGAGCGAAGTCGTCATCGGCGACTATCGCGACCTGGACACGCTGCGAGCCTTCGCGCGCGGCTGCGACGTGATCACCTTCGATCACGAGCACGTCCCCACGGAGCACCTGCGGGCCCTGGAGGCGGACGGCATCCCCGTCCGCCCCGGCCCCGACGCCCTGGTGCACGCCCAGGACAAGGGGGTGATGCGGGCCAGGCTCACCGAGATCGGCGCGCCCTGCCCCCGCCACCGCCTCGTGGAGGACCCGGCCGACGTCGCGGCCTTCGCGGCTGAGACCGGGGGCTTCCCCGTGATCCTCAAGACGGTCCGCGGCGGGTACGACGGCAAGGGCGTGTGGGTCGTCCGCTCCGAGCAGGACGCGGCCGAGCCGTTCCGGGCGGGAGTCCCCGTCCTCGCGGAGGAGAAGGTCGACTTCGTACGGGAGCTGGCGGCCAACATCGTCCGCTCCCCGCACGGCCAGGCCGTCGCCTACCCCGTCGTCGAGTCGATCCAGGTCGACGGCGTCTGCGACACCGTCATCGCCCCGGCCCCGGAGCTGGACGAGAGGCTGGCGGGCGAGGCCCAGCAGCTCGCCCTGCGGATCGCCGCCGAGCTCGGTGTCGTCGGCCACCTCGCCGTCGAGCTGTTCGAGACCCGCGACGGACGCATCCTGGTCAACGAGCTGGCGATGCGCCCGCACAACTCCGGGCACTGGACCCAGGACGGTGCGATCACCTCGCAGTTCGCCAACCACGTGCGGGCCGTCCTGGACCTCCCGCTCGGCGACCCGCGCCCGCGCGCCACGTGGACGGTCATGTGCAACGTCCTCGGCGGGGACTACCCGGACATGTACCGCGCGTACCTGCACTGCATGGCCCGTGACCCGCAGCTCAAGATCCACATGTACGGCAAGGACGTGAAGCCCGGCCGCAAGGTCGGACACGTCAACACCTACGGCGACGACCTGGCGGACGTGCGGGAGCGCGCCCGGCACGCGGCCGACTACCTGCGAGGAACGATCACCGAATGACCTCCCCCGGTACCGCCCCTGTCATCGGCATCGTCATGGGCTCGGACTCCGACTGGCCCGTCATGGAAGCAGCCGCGAAGGCCCTCGACGAGTTCGAGATCCCCTACGAGGTCGACGTCGTCTCCGCCCACCGCATGCCGCACGAGATGATCGCGTACGGCGAGGGCGCGGCCGGCCGCGGTCTCAAGGCGATCATCGCGGGCGCGGGCGGCGCCGCCCACCTGCCCGGCATGCTCGCCTCCGTGACCCCGCTGCCCGTCATCGGCGTCCCCGTCCCGCTGAAGTACCTGGACGGCATGGACAGTCTGCTCTCCATCGTGCAGATGCCCGCCGGAGTCCCGGTCGCCACCGTCTCGGTCGGCGGAGCGCGCAACGCGGGCCTGCTCGCCGCCCGGATCCTCGCCGCCCACGACAGTGAGCTGCTGGCCCGGATGAAGGACTTCCAGCAGGAACTGAACGAACAGGCCACCGAGAAGGGGAAACGGCTCCGGGCCAAGGTCGAGGGCTCCGACTCCTTCGGCTTCGGAAAGTAGGGGGACCGTGGACTACCTGGACCGGGCCCGGGAACTCCTCGCAGCCCACCCCGTCGCCGACGGCCACAACGATCTGCCGTGGGCCCTGCGCCAACAGGTCGGCTACGACCTGGACGCACGCGACATCGCCACCGACCTGACCGGCACCCTGCACACCGACATCCCCCGGCTGCGCGCCGGTGGCGTCGGGGCGCAGTTCTGGTCGGTCTACGTCCGCAGCGACCTCGCCGGTGACGCCGCCGTCAGCGCCACCCTCGAACAGATCGACGTCGTCACCGAACTGCTGGCCCGCTATCCCGCGGACCTGCGGCGCGCGCTGACCGCCGACGACATGGAGATCGCCCGCGCAGAGGGCCGGATCGCCTCCCTGATGGGCGCCGAGGGCGGCCACTCCATCAACAACTCGCTGGGCACGCTGCGCGCCCTGCACACCCTCGGCGTGCGCTACATGACGCTGACGCACAACGACAACATCGACTGGGCGGACTCGGCGACCGACGTCCCGCGCATCGGTGGTCTGTCGGCGTTCGGCCGCGAGGTCGTACGGGAGATGAACCGCATCGGCATGCTGGTCGACCTCTCCCACGTGGCGGCCACGACCATGCGCCAGGCGCTCGCCACCTCCACGGCGCCGGTGATCTTCTCGCACTCCTCGGCCCAGGCGATCTGCGACCACCCGCGCAACATCCCGGACGACGTGCTGGCCCAGCTCCCCGCCAACGGCGGCGTGGCCATGGCGACCTTCGTGCCGAAGTTCGTCCTCCCGGCCGCCGTCGCCTGGACGCTGGCCGCCGACCGCAACATGCGCGAGCACGGTCTGCACCACCTGGACACCACATCGGCGGCCATGCGCGTCCACGCCGACTTCGAGGCGGCCTACCCCCGCCCCGAGGCCACCGTCGCCACGATCGCCGACCACCTCGACCACATGCGCGAGGTCGCCGGGATCAACCACATCGGCATCGGCGGCGACTTCGACGGCACGGCCTTCCTCCCGGAGGGCCTGCGGGACGTCGCCGGCTACCCGAACCTGATCGCGGAGCTCCTCGGCCGCGGCTGGTCCGACGCCGACCTCGCCAAGCTGACCTGGCGGAACGCCGTACGGGTGCTGCGCGACGCGGAAGCCGTCGCCCGGGACCTCAGCGCCCGCTACGGCCCGTCCCACGCCACGATCGAGGAAGTGGACGGCCACACGTACTGAGTCGTCCGGGGTACGGGCCTGCCCGTACCCCGGAAGGCCGGCCGCAGCCCTAGGCCTTCGGCCGCCCCATGGCCCGGTACGTCCAGCCCGCCTCACGCCACAACGCGGGATCGAGTGCGTTGCGCCCGTCCAGAATGATCCGCCGCGTCGCCACCCCGCCCAGCTCCGCCGGGTCGAGCTCACGGAACGCGCGCCACTCCGTCAGGTGCAGCACCACATCCGCCCCGCGCACGGCATCGAGCGCCGAGTCCGCGTAGGCAAGTGTGGGGAAGAGCCGCCGGGCGTTGTCCATGCCCTTCGGGTCGTACACCGTGACCTGGCCGCCCTGAAGGTGGATCTGACCGGCCACGTTGAGCGCGGGCGAGTCCCGTACGTCGTCCGAGTCCGGCTTGAACGTCGCGCCGAGCACCGCCACCCGCTTGCCCAGGAACGAATCGCCGCCCACGGCCTCCCGGGCCAGCTCCACCATGTGACCGCGACGCCGCATGTTGATCGAGTCGACCTCGCGCAGGAACGTCAGCGCCTGGTCCGCCCCCAGCTCACCGGCGCGGGCCATGAAGGCCCGGATGTCCTTGGGCAGGCAGCCGCCCCCGAACCCGATGCCCGCACGCAGGAACTTCTTCCCGATGCGGTCGTCGTGCCCGATCGCCTCGGCCAGCTTCACCACGTCACCGTCGGCCGCCTCACAGACCTCGGCCATGGCGTTGATGAAGGAGATCTTGGTCGCGAGGAACGAGTTCGCGGAGGTCTTGACCAGCTCGGCGGTCGGGTAGTCCGTCACCACGAACGGCGACCCCTCCCCGATCGGCCCCGCGTACACCTCGCGCAGCAGCTTCTCGGCCCGCTCGCTCCGCACCCCGACGACGATCCGGTCCGGGTGCAGGGTGTCCTGGACGGCGAAGCCCTCCCGCAGGAACTCCGGGTTCCACGCCAGCTCGGCATCGGCACCCACCGGCGCCAGCTCCGCGAGCCGCTCCGCGAGCCGGGCGGCGGAGCCCACCGGCACGGTGGACTTCCCGACGACGAGGGCCGAGCGGGTCAGCTGCGGTGCGAGCGACTCGAAGGCGCTGTCCACATAGCTCATGTCGCAGGCGTACTCGCCGTGCTTCTGCGGAGTGTTCACGCAGACGAAGTGGACATCACCAAAGGCACCCACCTCCTCCCAGGAGGTGGTGAACCGCAGCCGCCCGGTCGATCCCTCGATCCCCGCGACGTGCTTCCGCAGGATCTCTTCGAGCCCCGGCTCGTACATCGGCACCTTGCCGGCCGAGAGCATCTCGATCTTCTCCGGCACCACGTCGAGCCCCAGGACGTCGAAGCCCAGCTCCGCCATGGCCGCGGCATGGGTGGCGCCGAGGTAGCCGGTGCCGATCACAGTGATCTTGAGGGCCATCGAGTGCTCCTGGGAGATACGGACGGGAGTGCGGAGCCGAGCATAGTCGGGCCCCCTGGCCACGCCTTTCCCCCACCCCACCCCCTGCTTGCCCCTTTTGCCCCACCCCTGTCGTCAAGCTCACGCGCCGGTTGCGTATGCCATTGCCGGGGCGGCCCACTAAAATTGGGTTACTTAACGGTAGTTAGCACATTTGGGGAGTGAGAGTCTTGGCGGGTTCGACCGATTTCGACCTGTACCGTCCGGCGGAGGAGCACGACATGCTCCGCGAGACGGTCCGCTCGCTCGCCGAAGCGAAGATCGCCCCGCACGCGGCAGCGGTCGACGAAGAGGCCCGCTTCCCGCAGGAGGCCCTCGACGCGCTCGTCGCCTCCGACCTGCACGCGGTCCACGTACCCGAGGAGTACGGCGGCGCCGGTGCCGACGCGCTCGCCACGGTCATCGTCATCGAGGAAGTGGCCCGCGCCTGCTGCTCCTCCTCCCTCATCCCCGCAGTGAACAAGCTGGGCTCGCTCCCGGTGATCCTCTCCGGCTCCGAGGACCTGAAGAAGAAGTACCTGGGCCCGCTCGCCAAGGGCGACGCGATGTTCTCGTACTGCCTCTCCGAGCCCGACGCGGGCTCCGACGCCGCCGGTATGAAGACCAGGGCCGTCCGCGACGGCGACTTCTGGGTCCTCAACGGCGTGAAGCGCTGGATCACCAACGCGGGCGTCTCCGACTTCTACACGGTCATGGCCGTCACGGACCCGACCAAGCGCTCCAAGGGCATCTCCGCCTTCGTCGTCGAGAAGTCCGACGAGGGCGTCTCCTTCGGCGCCCCGGAGAAGAAGCTCGGCATCAAGGGCTCCCCGACCCGCGAGGTCTACCTCGACAACGTCCGCATCCCCGCCGACCGCATGATCGGCGAGGAGGGTACGGGCTTCGCCACCGCGATGAAGACCCTGGACCACACCCGCATCACGATCGCGGCCCAGGCGCTCGGCGTCGCGCAGGGCGCCCTCGACTACGCCAAGGGCTACGTCCAGGAGCGCAAGCAGTTCGGCAAGCCGATCGCCGAGTTCCAGGGCGTGCAGTTCATGCTCGCGGACATGGCCATGAAGATTGAGGCCGCCCGCCAGCTGACCTACGCGGCCGCCGCCAAGTCGGAGCGCGGCGACAGCGACCTCACCTTCGCCGGCGCCGCGGCCAAGTGCTTCGCGTCGGACGTCGCCATGGAGGTCACCACGGACGCGGTCCAGCTGCTCGGCGGCTACGGCTACACGCGGGACTACCCGGTGGAGCGCATGATGCGCGACGCGAAGATCACCCAGATCTACGAGGGCACGAACCAGGTCCAGCGCATCGTCATGGCAAGGAACCTTCCGTAGCAGGGTTTTCGCAGGTCAGTCGCCTTTTCCGGTGATCCCGGAGAGGTGATCGGCTTCCAGTCCGTTCGGGCCCGTTCCGGACCCTTCCGGGGCGTCATGCTGGGGGAATCCTGGGCGGACACTGGCCCCGGAACGGGTGCTGACCTGCATAAACGACAAGGCCTCCGGCGTGATGCCGGGGGCTTTTCGTATGGGCTGGGTCAGGCGACTTCGTCTCGCTCGGTGGGGTCGTCCGCGTCGGGGGTCAGCATGGTGGCGATGGCTGCGCGCCCTCGCTGCTCGGCACCCTCGAAGATGTAGTGATAGTGCTCGCGGAGCACGTCCGTGCTGCTGTGCCCCATCCAGTCGGCAACGTCGTTCTCAGGGACGCCCGCATAGAGCAGCCGGGACCCGTAGGAGTGCCGCATGGAGTGCGGCTTGCAGTGGGTCACCTCACCCTGCGTCAGGGCGACCAGCCAGATTTGCCGGTAGAAGTACGAGGCGTACAGGTACCCGGTGCGAGTGACGTTGGGGAACAGCAGGCGCTCTGATCCCCAGACGCCGTGGTTCTTGATGTGCCTGCGCAGCTCGAAGGCCACGTTCGGCGGAAGGGGCACCACTCGCCCCGGCTCCTCTTCGTCACGGGCCTTGATGTGCCGCCGCTGTAGCGCGCTGTTCTTTCCTGACTCGGATTCACCGTCCTCCGCTATCTGGAAATCGACGCGTAGGACCCCGGCCTGGAAGTCGATCTGATCGCGTGAGACCGCCATGGCCTCGCCGATCCGGAGACCGCATCCCGCCATAAGCCAGAGCATCGCCCGATATCGGGGCGGGACCCCGTTCAGCATGGCCAGCACTTCCCGAGTCGTCAGCCGCCGGGCGTTGCTCTTGTGCTCGCGTATTTCTTTGGCACGGCTGCCTGCGTGCCTGATCTTCTTGCACGGATTGCGCCCGATGATTTCGTTGACGACAGCCCAATCCATCATCCCGGAGAAGAACGAAAACCGCTGACGCCGAGTCCGGGCAGAGAGGTTTCTGTCCTGCTCCATCCACAGCAGCCATTGTTCGATGTCCGCGACCTTCAAGGACACGATGGAGCGGGCCTTGAAGAACGGTTCCAGGGTGGTGTTCTGGATCGATCTGTACTGCTTCTTGGTGCTGTTCTCCAGCCTCCGTGTTGCCGTACGCGCGCGGTCAGCAGGCCAGCGCGCGTACGAGCATCGTGCCCACGGTCCTGTCCTGCGGCGGATCGATAAGCGATGCTGACACCGCCGTGAATCCGTGGCTTGTGAGCAGACGCTCCCATGCGTCGAGGCTGTGATTGTGCCGCAACCCTGCCCCGCCTGGTTTCACGTCTTGGATTCCGGCGGGGAGGTGGGAGAACGCGAGAGTGCCGCCCGAAATCATGCGTGATCGAATCAGCGGTAGCAGGGTTCGCGGATCGACGAACCACACGGCACCAAAGATTGAGAGCACGACGTCAAACGTCTCGTCCGTCTCGGTCAGGAATGCCGTCACCTCTGCGGTGCGAAACTCAAGACCGGCCAGGCCAGCCCAACGCTCCTTCGCGACCGTTTCGCGGGCAGGTGCAACGTCCACTCCCAGGCCCGTCGCACCGAGCGTGACCAGGTGCGCCAGGTTGCTCCCGCTGCCTGAGCCGAGTTCCAGCACCCGACGTCCGGCGACGGGTCCTAGAACGCTCTCGTTCGGTCCGTGATCGGCGTACTGAGTCCAGTTCAGCCACGTCGTCTCGCCCGTGGCGTTCACTGCCCTGCGCGGCTTGCTTCCGACCGCGTATTTGTCCCAGGACTCAGCCAATGACATGCGGTGATCCTTTCCAGCAGAAGGGGCCTACTCCCAACGTACGGGGTAGGCCCCAACTCAACGGCTATGCAGTACTACTTGGGTGAGTCGTGGCACCCGGCGTGGCACTGGTTGCAGTCGGCTGCACTCTCCATGCCCCACAGGTCGGGGTCGATCTCGAACCCGGCCCCCTTGATGGCCTTGATCGTCTGCTCCAGGACCAGCGGGCCGCCGGTCCTGGAGTCGTGCCCGTCCCGCGTCGCCTCGTCGTCGCTGAGACATTGGACCCCGGCCCTCGTTCCCGGAAGCTCGGGAACGTGGTGGATGTACCGGCCGAAGTGCCGGTTGGTGAAGTGGTGATAGGGGATCGAGTCGAGCATGAACGAGTGCCACGCCTCGTCCACCTGCTCGGACGGACCCATGAGAAGGTCCGGGTTCTCGCCGCACGTGACCAGGTAGGCGATGGCCTGCCCGAACTTGGCCTCCGCGAGTTCGCGGGTGTTCTCCGGGTTCCGGAGGAGGAGGGTAACCTCCCGCTCCCACACGTCCGGCGTGACGTACGTCTTCGGGTCGCGGATCACTACTGCCGTACTCATGCTGGCCTACCTCCACGTAGTTGGATGTCCGACGTGCTCCGTTCATGCCGCCCGCCTCTGCACCTCGGGCACAGGCACGGGGGCATAACGCCAGTCGCGAGGGGCGCTCCGCCCTCACCCTCGTACAGGGTTCGCGACTCGGTCTGCGTACCGTCGGCTCTCACCTTGTAGGCGCTGATGCGGATGGACATGTCGACCATGCTCCGGATTAACCTCGACCATTGCGGCGACGTTCGAGACGACCCTCCGGCGTCATCTCGACGTCGTTCCGAGGGCGTCAAACCGGTGTCATTGGAGGTCCCGCGTCGCTAGCCTCGGATTCATGACGACTACGGCCGAGCGCGAGCGAGTTCCCAACGACGTCCTGACCTCCGTACGCAAGTCGATGAATCTCAGCCAAGACGAGTTCGCCCAGGGATTACGTGGAGCGGGGGAAGAACTGGGCGAACCGAACGATGCCTCCAAGCGACTTGTGCAGCGTTGGGAGTCCGGGATGACCAGGACGTGCCGCCCGCTGTACGCGCGAGCGCTAAAACAGTTCACTGGCCGCGCCCCCGAGTCACTAGGCTTTGCGATCCCCATGACACGCGTCCACTCAGACGGCGCAGGAGGCCACGATATGGAAGCTGGGGAAGTCGGCACGACCAGTGCCGTCACAAGTCCGGAGCCGGAGACGCAGGGAGAGTACGCAGGTATCTGGCTATCTCGGTACGAGTTCTACTCGTCCAGCCGTGACGAGACTTTCGACTGCAAGCACCATGTCGTCATCGTCCAGCACGGCAACAGGCTGACAGCCCAGAGCCTGCCCGGGGCGTCGACCAACCCGGACAGCCCCTTGTCTTTGGACCTGACCGTGGACCGGAACATCATCACAGGCACGTGGACGGAACAGACGGCGCTGGACGGCTACTACCACGGTGCCCGCTACCACGGTGCTGTTCAGCTACTGATCGAGCCGACGGGTCGCCGTATGGCAGGCAAGTGGGTGGGGTTCGGGAAAGACTTCGACGTGAACAGTGGGCCCTGGGAGCTGCGCCTACTCGACCGCTCCACCGGACGGGCCAGCGTCGAAAGGTACTCGGCTTCCCCAGAGTGAGTGCCAGGTTGGTTACGTTCCTCGTGCGTGAGAGCACCGCTTCTGGACTGATCCTGGGGGAATCCTGGGCGGCCCCTCACTTTCAGTGTGTTTTGGCAGGCCAGGTCGATGTATGCCGTAGAGCACCCAGATCTACGAGGGCACGAACCAGGTCCAGCGCATCGTCATGGCGCGCAACCTGCCGTAGCAGGGCTTGGCAGATCAGCGAGGCGGTCCCCGTGCGTGAAGCCGGGGGCCGCCTCGCGTGCTCAGGCGCACCGCCGGACGCAGCGGAGCGTCCGCACGGGCTGTTGGCGGGTCGCGGAGGATGGGGCCCATGCGCGCTCTCTTCGACAGCCCCGAGCCCCGTCGCGTCTGGCCCGGCGAGTACCCCCTGTGGGACCGGGCGGTCGCCCTCCTCAACCGGGACCTGGCGGTGACCCTTCCCGAGCAGCAACCTCTGCGACTGCTGGCCCTTCCCTCCTGCGACGCGGATGAGCCGGAGGGCGTCCACGTCGCTCTGGCCAACGGCGAGTGGCACGGCAACTCCCTGTACCCGGAGTCGGCGGACGACCCCGCCTCCGCGCTGGCGATCGTCGCCGATGCCGCGCAGGAGACCGTCACCGAGCGCCTGTGGCAGGCGTGGCCTCTGTGTGCCGAGCATGGCCTGGGCATGCACCCGCGGGATGCGGACGGGCAGTTGTCCTGGTGGTGCGCGGGAGGAGGGTCGCGCGGCGGCCCGGCCCATGTCCGCGCGGCCGTGGGCGCGCTCGACACCCTCCACCCGGGCCCCTCGGTTCCGCGGGTACGGCCCTAGGCGGCCACGGAGAGCTCGTGGCGGCAGTCGCGGCAGTGTCCGGGTTCGGTCGAGCGGAAGGCGCGGTCGCAGCCGTCGCAGTTCTGGAGGGGGACGGCGCGGCGTGCGGGAGTGAAGACCGGCGCGCCGGGGAGCGGAGGCGGCAGCAAAGTCGTCAGCCGGTGCTTCAGCAGCTTCACCGGGATCTTCACCGGCTGCGGCAGATCGGTCGTGAGCGTGCGCCGGAGCGAGTCCGGGTGCACTTCGCGCTCCAGCCACGTGGCTACGGCGGGGGCCAGCAGCTCGATGTCCTCTTCGGGCAACGTCAGTTGGGGAGTGTCGCGTCGGAGGTCGGCGAGGAGCGCGGTGGCGGCGCTGTGCAGTTCCGGGGTGAGGTTGGCCGGCCGGGGGAGCGGCGGGGGCGGCGGCTTGGGTGCGGTCGGAGGCGGTACGCGGGCGGGGGCGCGCGGCGGTACGGAAGCGGCGGCCGGACTCGGCTGTTCCGGTGCGGGCGGCGCGGAGGCCGGACGCGGCGGGGCGGTCGTGGCCGCCGGTGCCTGCTGCTGCGAGGCGGCGCCGGGCTGGTTGCAGTACGCCGTGCGAGTGATGATCCGGCCGCTGGGCAGGCGGCTGCGGGTGCGTTGCAGATAGCCGTGCTTCTCCAGCTCCCGCAAGGCGGAGGCGATACGCGTCTCGCTCTCCGGGAAGCGGCAGGCAAGGATCTTGATGCCGATCTTCGCCCCGGTGGGCAGCGACTGGATGTGCACGGCGAGCCCGATGGCGACCAGCGAGAGTTCGCGGTGCTGGGCGAGGTGGTTGCCGATGACCGTGAACAGCCGGGTGTGCGGGATCACGATGTGGATCACACCGGAGGGCGCCGGAGGTCCGGGAACATCCGTCATGGCACGCGCGAGCGCGGTAATCTGCTGAGCATCCATCGGGAAGGGTCTACTTCCTCGTTGGTCAGGCCCTCGATCGGGATTGCCGTCCCGGCCGGGGGCCGACGTATGTCTGATGTTGTGACGTGAGCATATGCCAGCCAACCAGGCGGAAATCCAGCTGAGTTGGCAAACCTCACCCGTGTGGGTGACGGTCTCTCCGGGGAGGTGGGAGGGGTTGGGTGGGGTAATTTCCCAAGTTCTTTAATTCTTTGATGTCGTGGGCCGCCAGGTCGCGGTCCACCGGGTCGCGGATATCCACGATCCGGTGGAGACGGTCACGACACGAGGGAGATTTCCGCCCAAACCGTCTTGCGGGGTACGGGTCCCGGGATGACTCCCCAGTGGTCGGCGAGGGCCTCGACGATGAGCAGGCCACGCCCGGTCTCCGCGTCATCGGTGGGCGGCCTGGTGGCACCTGGACCGGGCGGCAGACACTCGCCCCGGGCGTCGGTGACCTCGATCCTCAGCAACGAGCCCTCGCGCACAGTGAGTTCCAGGCGGAAGTCCCGCCCCGGTACGCGCCCATGCACCGCGGCGTTCGTGGCCAGCTCGGCCACGATGTGCGCGGCCGCCTCCGAAGGCAGTCCCCACAGGTCGAGATGAGCCACGGTCAGTAGTCGGGCGAGCCTGGCGCCCCGACGGGTGGGCGAGAGCAGCACGGTGAACGCACGGGTCATGGTGGGGCGTTGGGGAAGCGCGGTTTCTGGATTCACATCACTCAGCGTGGCCGTGTCTGCGTACCGTGAACAGTGACGGAGCCCTTGCGTACGGTGATTGTCCCGGGCTTGTCCAGTGCTGTCCCGGCTGTCCGGCGTGACGTGCGGGGAACAGAGGCGGTTGAGGACGAACGGCACGCAAGGCGGGAAGTGGGGCACGGATGAGCGTGGATGGGGCCGGTACGCAGCACGGGGACGGCGGGGCGGACGAGCCTGGCTGGGATGTCGACCCGGACGACGAGTCGGGGGTCGCGGTGGTCGCCGCGGTGGGCCGCCAGATCAAGGCGTGGCGCGAGGCGTCGGGCCTGCGCGCGGGCGAGTTCGGAGCGGCGATCGGGTACGGCGAGGACCTGGTCTACAAGGTGGAGGGCGGCCGGCGCATCCCCCGCCCGGAGTTCCTGGACAGGGCGGACGAAGTCCTGGGCGCGGGCGGGAAGCTTGCCGCGATGAAGAAGGATGTGGCGGAGGTCCGGTACCCGAAGAAGGTGCGGGATCTGACGAAGATGGAGGCCAAGGTCGTCGAGGTGGAGGCGTACCACAATCACAACATCAACGGCCTGTTGCAGACCGAGGAGCATATGCGGGCCCTGTTCGCCTCATGGCTGCCTGCCTACACGCTCGATGAGGTGGATCGGGTGGTTGCCGCTCGCATGGCCCGGCGATCCATCTTCGACCGCAATCCGCTTCCATCGCTCAGTTTTATCCAGGAGGAAGTGACGCTTCGCCGCCCGGTCGGAGGCACAATGGTCTGGCGCCGACAACTCGAACGCCTACTGGAAGTGGGTCAGTTGCGGAACGTAGCGATCCAGGTGATGCCTACCCACCGTGAAGAACATCCCGGCACGGGTGGGCTGATCGAGGTGCTGAAATTCCCTGACGGCAGTGCTGTTGGGCGTTCCGAGGGGGCGTTCAGCGGCCGTCCAGTTTCCGACCCTAAGCAGCTCAGAATCCTTGAGTTGCGCTATGGGATGATCCGGGCCCAGGCTCTCACGCCACGGGAGTCACTGGCCTTCATCGAGCAAGTGCTGGGAGAGACATGATCGACAACCCCTCTGCTGGGGACTTCTCTGAGCTGGAGTGGTTCAAGAGCAGTTACAGCAGTAGTGGCGACGGCAACGACTGCGTCGAGGTGGCACCCGCCCCCGGCACCGTCCACGTCCGCGATTCCAAGAACGTGCAGGGCCCCCGCCTGGCCTTCGGGCCGGGAGCATGGGCGGGCTTCGTCTCGTACGCCTCCGACAACTGACGTCCCAGGGGGAGTCATGGTCAGCAACGCCGCGCTGGTGTGGTTCAAGAGCAGCTACAGCAGCAGCAGCGAAGGCGACTCTTGCGTCGAGGTCGCGTCCGCCCCCGGCACCGTCCACGTCCGCGATTCCAAGAACGTGCAGGGCCCCCGTCTGGCCTTCGATCCGGGTGCATGGGCGGGCTTCGTCTCGTACGCCTCCGACAACTGACGTCCCAGGAGGGAGTCATGGTCAGCAAGGCCGCGCTGGAGTGGTTCAAGAGCAGCTATAGCGACAGCAGCAACAGCAATGAGTGCGTCGAGGTCGCGTCCGCCCCCGGCACCGTCCACGTCCGCGATTCCAAGAACGTGCAGGGCCCCCGTCTGGCCTTCGGGCCGGGAGCATGGGCGGGCTTCGTCTCGTACGCCTCCGGCAGCTGACCCCGCGAGGGTCAGCGGCGCCGACCCGTCGCGTAGGCCAGCACCCAGGCCGTCGCCGCCGCGATCACGAGGCCGAGCAGGGAGACCCACTCGGTGTCCCCGTGGCCGCCCCACCACGCCTTGACCGGGATGAACGGGTCGGCCTCCATCATGTCGCCGACGGCGGCCATCCCGTTGATGTCGGCGATGATCATCGGCACCGCGTTGGTGTGGCCGAAGAAGACACCGAGCGGGGCGATGATCGCGCCGCTGATCCAGGCGCCGCCGCTGCGGCGCCCCACCAGTCCGATCAGGGCTCCCACGACCGCTCCGTTGAGGAGTGCGTGGGCTATGTACAGGATCTGGGCGACGTCCTTCGTCTGGTCCTCGTACGTGGCCAGGACGAGGCCGCTGTAGGCCAGCGAGACGACGACCGAGGCGACGTAACCGAGGAAGAACGCGCCGACCGGATGGCCGCGCCTCTCCGGCTGCCCGAAGGGCATCGGCTGCTGCGGGTACGGCGGGCCCGGAGGCATCGGCTGCTGCCAGGACTGCATGGGCGGCTGACCGGGGTACGGCTGCTGCGGTGCCCCGTACCCCGGCGGCGCCTGGGGCATGGGCGGCGGTTGGCTGTACGGGTTGTACTGCGGCGGCTGGGGCTGGCTCATGGTTCCCCCGAAGAGCTGAAGACAGGCAGAAGCAGCCCAAGTTACCAACGGGACAGGCGGGTTCCGACCGGCCGTGGCGTACCTTCCCTGTCCATGACCGACATCGACAAGCTCACCGTCCTGTTCGAGGCGCTGGGTGCCGACGACGCACAGGGATGGGCCGAATCCGAGGCCGAGGAGAACATCCCTCAGCTGGCCCGCTACCGGTTCCTGCGCATGGTCTGGCAGGACATCGACGCATGGAGTTCGGCGGCGCCCCAGTGGGTCGAGGCCTACCGGAGGGGCGGCCCGGCGAGCGCGGTCGTCGAGCGGGCGCTGAGTCTCGGGCTGACGCCCGATGAGCTGGGCGAGATGGCCCGCGAGGTCGCCAGGGAGACGGCGTTCGGTCTGCTCTACGGACTGGCCGATCCGGCGGACGGCGGCCTCCCGCCCGAGGTCGAGGTTCAGCTGCCCAGGTGGCGTCTGGCCGAGCTGTCGCCGCAGGGCGAGCCCACAGGACGCGTGCTGGGCGCGCTCTACGAGGACCTCGGCGAGGTGGAGCCGCAGGGCCCGGCCGGTGGCGTCGTGTGACCGCGCGGCACACGGAGGGGCCCGGACGGAAAACCGTCCGGGCCCCTTAGCCGTGCGCCGTCAGTTGCCGGTGACGGTGACCTTCTCGTCGTTCTTGAGCTCCTTCACCAACTGCTCGACCTTGGGCTTGTCCCAGACGAGGTTGCTGCCGATGCTGCCCGAGATCGGCATGTTCAGCGACGTACCGTCGCCGCCCGTGACGCCCTTCATCGCGAGGAACATCTGGCTCAGGGACCAGATCGACATGTCCTTGTCGACGATCAGCGTGTCCAGGCCGGCGCCCATCGTCGGGTACAGCTTGAACGGGTTGAGGACCGTCGACGGGGTGGCCGTCTGGCTCGCCAGTGCCGCGAGGAACTTCTGCTGGTTCTTGGTGCGGTCCAGGTCACTGCTGAACGCGTGCCGGGTACGGACGAACGCGAGGGACTGCTCGCCGTTCAGGGTCTGCTTCCCGGCCTGGAAGTCGGCGCCGGACTTCTTGTCCTTGAACGCCTTGGGAATGTCGAGCTCCACCCCGCCGATCGCGTCCACGATCTGCGCGAAGCCGCCGAAGCCGATCTCGACGTAGTGGTCGATGCGCAGTCCGGTGTTGAACTCGACTGTGCGGACCAGCAGTTCGGGGCCGTCCTCCGCGTACGCGGCGTTCAGCTTCACCGTACGGCCGGTGCCCTTGTACGACTTGCCGGACTCCGAGCCGACGAACGACGGTATTTCGACGTTCGAGTCACGCGGCAGGGAGACCAGCGTCGGGCCGTTGGAGCCGTCGTGCAGGATCATCATCGAGTCGGTCCGCTTGCCCTCGGCGGAACCGGTGTGGAGCTTCTTCTTGTCCTCGGCCGTCATGCCCTCACGGCTGTCGGAACCGACGATCAGATAGTTCGTGCCGTCGCCCTCGGACGGACGCTCGATGACCTTCGAGAGGTCCACCTCGCGCTTGAGCTTCGAGTCGGCCCAGAAGTACGTGGAGATCGAGACGCCGAGCACCACGACCACCAGGGTCAGCGCGCCCACCTTGATCCGGCGGCGCCAGTCGGGGGCCGGGCGGCCCTGGACGTAACCGCTGTCGCCGTATCCGCGACCGCCGCCCCCGCCGTGTCCGCCACCGCCCTGGCCGCCGGCGTTGCCGCCGCCGTAGACCTGGCCCGTGTTGTACCCGCTGTCATAGCCGGGGCCGTTTCCGTAACGGTCGTCGTAGCCCTGGCCCTGCGGCGGGACCTGGGGCGCCTGCGGCGGCGCGGGGCGCCGCTGGATGTGCGGCATGGCGCGCACGCCCTCCGGCTGGGGGCTGGAGCTTCCCCGGCCGTAGCGGTCGCGGTCGCCGGTCCGTCCTTCGGGCCATTCGTTCATGCGGACCAGTGTGCAGTCCGAGCCCACGGCTCTTACAGGGGGTGAGCCAAATCGGTCCAGGGCTGTTGCGAAGCTGATGCATTCTGCGGTACCCAACCCCGCGCATAAGGTGGAGGGCATGACAGATCAGGCCCCGCACCCGGAGGGCGAGATTCCGGGCAAGCCGACCGCGGCTTCACGGACGACTCTCAGCCACATCATGACCGGCAACGACACCAATCTCCTCGGTACGGTGCACGGCGGCGTGATCATGAAACTGGTCGACGACGCGGCGGGCGCCGTGGCCGGTCGGCACTCCGGCGGGCCCGCCGTGACCGCGTCGATGGACGAGATGGTCTTCCTGGAGCCGGTCCGCGTGGGTGACCTTGTTCACGTCCGCGCCCAGGTCAACTGGACCGGCCGCTCCTCGATGGAGGTCGGCGTCCGTGTCATGGCCGAGCGCTGGAACGAGTCGACCCCCGCCCAGCAGGTCGGCAGCGCGTACCTCGTGTTCGCGGCCGTCGACGCGGACGGCAGGCCGCGCACCGTACCGCCGGTGATTCCCGAGACGGAGCAGGACAAGCGGCGCTACCAGGAGGCCCAGATCCGCCGGACGCACCGGCTGGCCAGGCGGCGCGCGATCAGGGAGCTGCGCGAGAAGCGCGTGGCCGACGGCATCGACGACTGACAGGCGCCGGCCGCGTCACGGGCAGACCACCTCGTCGCCCGTCACCGCCGAGAACTCGCCCTGCTGAGGGCTCTCCGCCTTCACCCGCTGCACCGAGCGGTAGTCGGACCCGGCCGTCACCCTCAACGTCGCGCCCTGACCCTTCACGGCCTTCAGCTCGGCCCCGGGCAACGCGGTGGCCAGGGTCTTCGCCGAGCGGTCCCAGCGGGGGTCGTACGTCACCAGGGTCCGCTTCAGATCGCGCACGTCCCCGTTGAGCGGGGCACGCGTGGTGTCGAAGCCCGTGCCGCGCAGGGCCGCGTCGACGTCCTTGCCGAGGCCGTCCTTCGGGGTGCCGTTGTAGACCTGCACCCGGATCTCCTGCGGTGACACGTCGACGAGCGTCGCCTTGGGCTGCTTCGGCCGCACGGGCGCGAGCGGCTTGTCGTCGCGCAGCGCCCGGAACAGCTTCTGCGACTTCTTCGCGTCCCACTGCACCGTCGAGCCGATGCCCTTGACCGGGAACGACGGATTCGCGATCGGCACGGAGGTGAATTCGGACGAGGCGGGGGTGAAGCCGCGCATCGCCTTGCCGAGCGCCAGCATCTGCTTCGTACCGAAGCCCTTGTCGGCCCGGACCGAGCCCAGCATCGACGAGGCGACCTGCTGGAACTTCACGGGGTTCATCAGCACGCCGCTGCTGGTGGTCTGCCTGATCAGCGCGGCCATGAACCTCTGCTGGCGCTGCATCCGCCCGAGGTCGGCCGCGCCGTCGATGTGCCGGGAGCGGACGTACTGGAGCGCCTCGCCGCCGTTCAGCTCGTGCGTGCCGGCCGGGAGGTCCAGACCCGTGTACGAGTCCTTCATCGGCCGGGCCGTGCAGATCTGCACCCCGCCCACGGTGTCGACCGTCTTCATGAAGCTGGTGAAGTCGGCCTCCAGATAGTGGTCGATCTTCACGCCGGTCATGTGCTCGACGGTCCGTACGGTCAGATTGGGGCCGCCCTCCGCGTAGGCGGCGTTCAGCTTCACCGGGTGGCCCTCGTGGTGCTTCCCGGTCGTCGCGTCCGTATGCGCGGGCATCTCCGCGTAACTGTCGCGCGGCAGGCTCACCACGCTGGCCCGCCCCTTGTCGGCCGACAGGTGCACCAGCATGATCGTGTCGGTGCAGTGGCAGGGAGCACCGCCCAGCCGGTACTCCTTCTTCTCCGCGGTGGTGATCTTCTCGCGGCCGTCCGTGCCGACGAGCAGGAGATTGAGGCCGTGGCCGCCCCGGGGCCGGTTCTTCATGTCCTTGAACGCGTCGACGCGGTCGATCCCGGTCTCCAGGCTGCTCACCACCGCGTGACCGATGCCCCCGGCCCCGAGCACCAGCACGGAGATGCCGGTGGCCACGCGCATGCCCCACCGGGGCCGCTCGTCCTGGACGCGTGAGCGGGGAGCCGCCTGCGGCTTTCTGGGCCTGCGCTGCGGGGGAGCGGTGCGGGGGCGCGGCGGACGGGGCGGGCGGTGTGGCGTGGGCACGGGGGGACACCTCCGCGGTGCAAGGGGGACCGTTCGCACAGTAGGCCCATACGATCTGCATTCCGGGATGCGACCCGGCGGCGCGCGACCGTGTCCCTCGTTCGCGGTAACGTGGCGGCCGAACAGCGCCACCCCCGGGGACTGTCCCCCGGCGCCCCGAGGACCCCCTGAGGACTACATGTCTGCCGCGCAGTACCCCGCCGTCTCCGTGATCATGCCGGTGCTCAACGAGGAGCGTCACCTCCGGAACTCGGTCCGGCACATCCTGGAGCAGGAGTACGCCGGTGAGATGGAGGTGGTGATCGCGCTCGGCCCCTCCACGGACCGCACCGACGAGATCGCCGCCGAGCTCGTACGGGAGGACTCCCGGGTCCACACCGTGCCCAACCCCACCGGCCGCACCCCGGCCGCGCTCAACGCGGCGATCAAGGCGTCCCGGCACCCCATCGTGGTGCGGGTCGACGGCCACGGCATGCTCTCGCCGAACTACATCGCGACCGCCGTCCGCCTCCTGGAGGAGACGGGCGCGCAGAACGTCGGCGGCATCATGCACGCCGAGGGCGAGAACGCCTGGGAGGACGCCGTCGCCGCCGCGATGACGTCGAAGATCGGCGTCGGCAACGCGGCCTTCCACACGGGTGGCCAGGCGGGACCGGCCGAGACCGTCTATCTGGGGGTCTTCCGCCGGGAGGCCCTGGAGCGGGCGGACGGCTACAACGTGGAGTTCATCCGCGCCCAGGACTGGGAGCTGAACTTCCGGATCCGCGAGGCGGGCGGCCTGATCTGGTTCTCGCCCGAGCTGAAGGTCCAGTACCGCCCCCGCCCCTCGGTGCGGGCGCTCGCCAAGCAGTACAAGGACTACGGCCGCTGGCGCCATGTCGTCGCCCGCTACCACGCCGGCTCGATCAACCTGCGCTACCTGGCCCCGCCGACCGCCGTCTGCGCGATCGCGGCGGGTCTCGTGGCAGGCGTGGCCGTCACCCCGTGGGCGCTCGTCGTGCCCGCCGGTTACGTCGCCGCGATCGTCGCCGGTTCACTGCCCGCCGGGAAGGGCCTGCCGCTCAAGGCCCGCGCCCAGATCCCGGTGGCGCTGGCCACCATGCACATGTCGTGGGGGTACGGCTTCCTGACGAGCCCGCGGGCGCTGGCGAAGAAGGTCATCGCCTCCCGCCGCCCGGCGGTCGGCCAGCCCGCCTGACCCGCAGCAGCACGAAAGAGGAGGCCACCCGGATCCCCGGGTGGCCTCCTCTCGTCATGCCCTCATGCCGTCACGGTGTGCGGTACGGCCAGTACACATCCATGCAGGCGCCCTCGTCCGACGCGTTCTCCGCCTCGGTGCCCTCCAGCGGATCGGTGTCGTCCTCCAGGGCCTTCGGATAGGCGTCACCCGTCCGCCAGTCCGAACCGACGGTCAGCGTCACGGAGTCGGCCTCGGAGGACACCTTCACCGCGGAAGCGGGCAGCCCCAGCGCCTCGGTGAGGGAGAGCGCGTCCACCTTGCCCTGGGCGCCCGCGGACTTCGGGTACGTCACCTGGGTGGTCAGCGCGGACCCGGGCACCGACGCCGCCTCCGCCTGGGTGAAGCCCTTCGTCCGGAGCAGCTCCGCGATCGTGCGCGCCCGGCCCTCGGCAGCCGACGAGCCGTCCGCGGCGGTGCCGTTGACCACGGTCACGTCGAGGGCGTCGGCAGCCGCCGGATCAGGAGCGTCCGACGCCTCCTGCTTGGCCTGCTCCTTCTTGCGCTTCTCGACCTCGGCGTCCCGGCCCTTCTTGTCGAGCGGCCGGTCGTCGCGCAGCAGCGACCAGAGCTTCTCCGCCGCACCGGGCTTCGGCAGCACCCGGCTGTCGGGGTCCAACGGGTCGGGAATGCGCGGCATGGTCAGCATGTTGAGGCGGTCCAGCGGCACGTTCTTCAGCTGCATGGCGAGGTCGAACAGCTTCTTGACCGTACCGATCTCCTCGGACACCTGGAGCGACTCGGTGGCCGTCTCCGCGAGGTTCATCAGCCGGCCGGTGTCGGTGAAGGCGTTCTGGTTCGTCAGCTCGCGGATCACCGCGTTCATGTACATGTGCTGGGCCTTCGCCCGGCCGAAGTCGCTCTCGAAGGCATGGCGGGTGCGGAGCCACTGAAGGGCCTGCTCGCCCTTGATCTTGTGCTTGCCCTTCTTCAGCCGCAGACCCGAACCGCCGGGCACCCTGGGCTTGGGGAGGTCGTAGACGTCGTCCTTCACACAGACCCAGGCGCCGCCGATCGCGTCGGCCATGGAGACCACACCGGCGAAGTCGACCATCATCCAGTGGTCGATGTAGATGCCGGTCTCCTTCTCCCAGGTGTCGAGCGTGCAGCCGGGGCCGCCCCGGCCCAGCGTCTCGTTGATGGGAGCGTTGGTGGCGGGTGCCTCCTCACCGCTCTCCGGGTCCACACACGCGGGGATGTCGACCCGGGTGTCGCGCGGGATGCTGACCACCGAGGCGTTCTTGCGGTCCGCGGACACGTGCAGGAGCATCTGGACATCGGCGAGCGGCTTGGCGCCGACGGACTTCTTCGAGCCGCCCAGCTTGAGGTTGGCCGCCGAGTTACGGCTGTCCGAGCCGATCAGCAGGATGTTCAGCGGCGTCTGTCCCGCCGCGTTCGGCTCGGTCTTCTTGGCCGCACTGTTGCCCGCGCTCCGCTTCCCCTTGCGGAGCTGGCTGTTGAGGTGCTCGTAGTAGAAGTAACCGGCGGCGCCGGTGGCGAGTATGAGGAAGGCGAGAACGGACGCGGCCCAGCGGAGTATGCGGTGTTTCCCGCGTTTGGCCGACCGCCTGGAGCGGCGGTTGGGTCCGCCGCGCCGATGTCCGCTCTCCGGAGCGGCAGGCCTCCTGCCGCTGTCGCCCCGGCGCCCCCCGCCCCGGTTCGCGCCGCGCCCCTCGCCGTCCTCGTTCCGGTGGGAACCGTCGTCCCTCCCGGGTTGACGGTCGTGCCGGACGCGAGACCGCGTCCCCTCCCCAGGCGTACTGCTCCGTCCCACCAGGCCCCCCTGCTCAGACTTTCCGTATGGCGCGCTGACGCAAGGTCACTTGGCGCACTCCGCCTTGTCGGCGCTTGCCCTCTGAATATCGTCCGGCGCCTTTGCCGGCCCGGTGACGGGAATGCCCGCACCCTTGAAGTCGGCCCCCAGGGTGAGCACCATCGCCTGAAGCCCCTCGGCGTCGGTGGTGCCCTGCTTCATCGCCGTGGCGGGCAGCCCCATCAGCTCGGCGAGCTTGCGGGCCTGGTCCG
Source organism: Streptomyces sp. NPDC045968 (assembly GCF_056430475.1). Classification (NCBI taxonomy): domain Bacteria; kingdom Bacillati; phylum Actinomycetota; class Actinomycetes; order Kitasatosporales; family Streptomycetaceae; genus Streptomyces; species Streptomyces sp. NPDC045968. The sequence goes on from NZ_JBWKLF010000009.1 coordinate 367,486, forward strand.
CCTGGTTCGGCGCGTACTCCAGCGTCGTCTTGGTGATCTTCGCCGGGGCGTTCGCCTTGTTCGTGGACTTCAGCACGCCCTGCTCGTTCTGGAGCCAGGTGACGGTGGTGCCCGCCGCGCCCGCGATGTCGCCGCCGTTGAGGACGTCGACGCGCACATCGGCCGCTTCGGCCTGCGGGCCCTTGAGCAGGGCCGCCTGCTTGCTCTTGGCGGCCTGCGCCTTCTGCTTCTCCTGCTTCTTCACCTCGGTCAGCGAGGTGTCGTTGCGCAACATGGCGAACAGCTGCTCGCCCTTCGTCGGGGCCACGACCACGGTCACCGGCTTCGGCTCGGCCGGGTTGTCGATGACGGGCATGGTGACGAAGGTGATGTTCTTGGTGTCGACCTTGCCGAGCACCTTGGCGAGGTCCGTCAGCTTCTTGACCGACCCGATGCCGGAGTCGACCGTGAGGGCCTTGGTCGCCGTGTCCGCGAGCTTGTAGAGCTTCGAGGCGCTGGTGAGGGTGTCGTCCGACTTCATCTGGCGGATCATCGAGCCGATGAACTGCTGCTGGATCTTGATGCGGTCCAGGTCGCCGTGGTTGCCGAAGCTGTGCCGGGTGCGTACGAAGGCGAGTGCCTGCTCGCCCTGGACCCTGGAGACGCCTGCCGGCAGATCGAGGTGGGAGTCGGGGTCCTTGACCGGCTTGGCCAGACAGACCTCGACGCCGCCGACCGCGGTGGAGAGCTCCTTGACGGCGTTGAAGTCCACCATCATGAAGTGGTCCACCGATATACCGGTGATCTCCTTGACCGTACGCATGGTGCAGCCGGGGTCGCGGCCCTCCTGGCCGAGGCTGATGTTGAAGCGGGCGTTCTGCGTGCCCGGAATGACTTTGGTCGACCCGTCCGGCTGTTTCGTCTCGCAGTCCGGGATATCCGTTATGAGGTCACGCGGGATGCTCATCGCCGTGGCGTTGGTGCGGTCCTCGGAGACGTGGAAGAGGATGTTGGTGTCGGCGTGGCCGGTACTGCCCTTGTCGCCGTATCCCTCGTTGCCCTTACCGGTCCGCTTGTCCGTCCCGATGATCAGGATGTTGAGCGGACCGTCGGCGGTGACGCTCTTGCTGCCCGCGTCGCCCACGTCGATCGTGTCGAGGTTCCCGTTGAACTTCTGATAGAGCGCGTACGCACCGGTGGAGCCCGCGACGATCACGAAGGCCATCACCCCGCCCGTCCACAGCAGCGCCTTCTTCTTGCGGGTCTTCGGTGGCTTGCGCTTGCGGCGGCCGACGGGCGCGCCGGCGGTTTCGGGGGCGCGGCCGTTCTCCGCCGAGCGGCGTCCGCGCTGGCGGGGCACCCGTGGCTGCACGTCGGAGCGGCCGGCGGAGCCGTCGCGGGGGTCACCGGCGGGGGAGCCGCTTCTGAGGCCGGCGTCGGAGCCGCCCGCCGGACGCGGTCCGGAGTGGTCCAGTCGCAGTTCGTAGTCACCGGTGTGCGGGTTGAGAACCCACTGGTCTGCGGGGTCGGTTCCGTCCGCCCGCCCACGGCTTTGCGCATCCACGGTTGCTTGGGTCCTCCGTCGGTGCCACGCGAGGCGCCTCCCCCGACTAGGCGCTCGGTCTTTCGCTGAAGCAGTGCGCGACCTGACGGTCGGGAGCACCGGATCGCGTCACACTATCCGGCCACTCAGCCGACGAGCGACGGTCGTGACACATTGCACGCCCCTTACAACCGGGCATACTTCCCATTCCTCGCCGATTGTCATCGGTGGCTTGGGAATTGCTTTACTGCTTGCACAGGTCATCCGCAGCATTCGAGCCCGAAAAGGTCGGTGCGGGGCTCGGCTTCGCGGAGTCCGAATCGTCCGGCTTTCCATCGGATGGTTCGTTCTCGGTGGGGTCGACGTCCGGTGATGCGGACGAGGTGATCTGGTCGGCCGGCACCACCGCGACGGGTGCGTCCTCGCGCAGCTGCTTGAACAGGCGCCCCGCGTCGGGCTCGACGAGCTCGTCGCGATTGCGGTTCGCCCGGTAGGGCTGCCGGGGCACCGTCAGGAACTGCACCTTGTCGGTGGGTACGTTCCGCATTCCGCGCACCAGGTCGTACAGATCCCGGAGCGAGTCGAGCCCCGGGTCGGTGGTCAGCGACTTCGTCGCCGCGTCCAGGACCGGATAGAGACGCGTGGGATTGAGCAGAACGCCATTGCTCTGCATCTTGTTCACCAGAGCGCCCAGGAACTTCTGCTGGCGGTCCATTCGTTCGGTATCGCTGCCGTCACCGATGGATTTACGGGCGCGTACGTATCCGAGCGCCGCCTCACCGTCGAGTTTCTGCCGCCCCGCCGGGAGTTCCAGATGGGCGTCGTCGTCCTTGACGGGCTCCTTCAGGCAGACCTCGACACCGTCCACGGCATTGACCATGTCCTTGAAGCCGTTGAAGTCGACGACCATGTGATGGTCGACGCGGACGCCCGTCATCCGCTCGACGGTACGGATCGTGCAGGCCGTTCCGCCGACCTCGAAGGCCCAGTTGAACTGGGCGAAGCGCTTGCCGGTGGTCTTCTTGTCGGCCGTGTGGCACGTGGGGATGTCCACCATCAGGTCGCGCGGGATGGAGACGGCGGTGGCGCTCCGCCGGTCCGCGGCGAGGTGCAGCAGGATCGTGGTGTCCGAACGCTGGCTGCCGCCGTCGTCGCGGCCGTACTTGCGGTTGTCGCCGGCCCTGCTGTCGGAGCCGATGAGCAGGATGTTCTGGGCATCCACCGCGATCGGCGTGGGCCGCTCCTTCTCGTACGCCTTGAGCTCGGCGGCGGCGCTCGTATCGGTCTTGATGTTCCCGTCGAGCTTCTTGTACAGCCACCAGCCGGTTCCGGCGGCGATCAGCACGAGGAACGAGGCGGCGAGGGCCGTCCACCGGAGCCAGTGGCGCTTGTAACCCGGGGGAAGCCCGTCCTTGGGCCGCTCGGACCAGGTCTGCACGCCACCGCCACCGGCCGCGGCACCCTGACCGTCACCGGCGGCGGCACCGTCACCGGCCTCCGGCTCGGAATCGCTCCCGGACCCGGGCTCACGCGGTCCGTCCTGCGGGGCGGTGGCCCCGGACCCGGCCTGCGCCCCGGCCTGTGCCCCCGCCCGCGGCTCGTCCTCGGCCTGGTGGCCCGGCTGATCCGGGTCGGCCGGCGTGCCAGCACTGTCCGTCACGTCTGCGTCCATCCTTCACGGTCGGCGGCGCGATGGGCCGCCGGTCGCAGGAGTAGACGGCTGAACCTCACGCTTGGTTGTGCGTCTCGGGAGACTGGTCTGTACCGCCGATCATGTACCGCGGTGGGCGCTCAGCCCTGGGGGCTCGGCCCGCCATGGGCCGTACAGGTGAACCTCAGAGCGCTTGTCATACCGCGGTGTTGGTGACGCGCTCGCTCTCGACGCGCTTCGCGAGCCCCTCCTCGTCCAGCTGTCCGAGGTGCCGGCACAACACCACGGACGCCCCGGCCGCCAGCGGCGCGAAGAGTCCGGCGACGAGCCCGTCCCAGGTGTCGTACGTACGTCCCGACAGCAGCCGCGATCCGGACTCCAGTCCCAGCGCCGCGGCGTCCTCACGGGCGCGGGCGACCAGTTGTGCCCCCGTCAGCTCCATACCGCCCACGACCAGCGCGGGCGCGTCCGGGTCCACGGGCGCGTACGGAGCGAAGCGGTCGCCCTGGCTCGGCACTTCCACGGCGTAGTCCGCGAACCCCTCGGGCGGCTGCGGGAAACGGCCGCCCATCGGGCGCAGGGCCAGCGCGACCCGCTCACCGCGGCAGGCACGCGCACGGTCCAGGGTGTCCGGACCGGTGACGACGAGGTCGGCAGACGCCGGGTCGCCCTGGACGTCGGCCACGACGCCGACGGACGAACAGGCGAGCAGCCAGACGGCGGACTGCCAGTGCGCGGGAAGCAACAGGGCGACCCGGTCGCCCGGTTCCGCGGCCAGATCGCCCTGGAGCAGATTGGCGGTCTTCGCCACCCAATTGGCGAAGGTGGCCACCGACAGTTCGACCCGCTCTCCGGTGGCGTCGTCGTAGAAAGTGATCAGGGGGCGGGCCGGGTCCGCGGCGAGCGCGGAACGCAGCAGGTCGGCGGGGGTGCGGTCGCTGGAGTTCATCCGCGCAAGGGTACGCGGCCGAGGTGGCCGGGAAGGGTGAGCGGGGCGCCCGCGTACACCGGTTCGGCAGACGGCGCGTCAGGAGCCCTCGCACATCCCGGTGGCCGGAGTTGTCCCTCTATGCCAAGGATCATGTGTATGCGTGCTCTTCTTGCAACCTCCATCGGCGTCAGCTGCGCGGCGGCACTCACCCTGCCGCTCGCCGCGCCTGCTCCCGCCGCGCCCGTCCCTGCCTCAGCGACACGGGCCGTCCCCGCACCCCTCCCCGTACCCGACCCCGTATCCGCCGCCGAGTCCACCGACTCCGCCCGGACGACGGCGCCGGCCGACCCCTCAGCGGCCGAACTCCCGGGCTCGACCCGGTCCCTGCCCCTGTCGCCGCTCCCTCCCGCGACCGGCCGGGCCACCGGTACGCCCACCGGTCCCGCCGCCCCCGCCGGACAAGGGCTGCGGCAGCGGGACGTCCGCCCGTTCTCGCTCGTCGGCGTGGTCTGGGACGACGCCGAGGCCGAACTCCACGGCACCGTCCAGATCCGCACCCGCGCCACCGGCGCCACCCGCTGGTCCGCCTGGCAGGACGTCGAGACCCACAACGCCGAACACGCCGCCGACCCCGGCACCGCCGAGCGCGAGTCGGGCACGGTCCGAGGCTCGACGGCACCGCTCTGGGTCGGTGAGTCCGACGGCGTCGAGGTCCGCGTACAGCCCGGGGCCGCCGACCCGCACGACCGGGCAGCCACCCCGCAGGCACTCCCCAAGGGGTTGCGCCTGGAACTCGTCGACCCGGGCGAGGCCGCGCCGCAGCCTCCCGCCGCAGGCACCCCGGGCGCCGCCCGCGCCACCACACCCGCAGCCGTCACACCGCTCTCCGTCGAGGCCGCCGCCGCGCCCCTCACCGTGGAGTCCGCCGCCGCGTCGGCCGTCAACGCCGACCTCGCCCCCCTGGGCGCCTCCGTGATCCCCGCCCTGAGCAAGGCCGAGTCGGAGGAACAGGCCGGAGTCGCGGCAGGCGCCAAGCCGTATGTGGGCCCGCGCCCGCGCATCATCACGCGTAAGGGATGGGGCGCGGACGAGAAGCTCCGTGAGCGCCAGTTCGCCTACACCACGCGGGTCAAGGCCGCCTTCGTGCACCACACCGCGACGGGCAACAACTACAGCTGCTCGCAGGCGCCTTCCGTCCTCCGCGGCATCTACCGCTACCACGTCGTGAGCAGCGGCTGGCGCGACCTCGGCTACAACTTCGCCATCGACAAGTGCGGAAACATCTACGAGGGCCGCGCGGGCGGCGTCTCGAAAGCCGTCCTGGGGGCGCACACGCTCGGCTTCAACAGCAACAGCATGGGCATCGCGGTCCTCGGCACCTTCAGCTCCTCGAACCCGCGCGCGGCCTCGGTGAAGGCGGTCTCCAAGCTGACCGCCTGGAAGCTCGGCCTGTTCGGCGCCAATCCGAAGGGCAAGACCACGCTCGTGTCGGGCGGAGGCAACCGGTTCAGGAAGGGAACGAAGGTCAGCCTCAACGTCATCTCAGGACATCGGGACGGTTTCGCAACCGAATGCCCCGGAGGACGTCTTTACAAGAAGCTCGGCACCGCCCGGGCCGGCTCGGCCCTCCTGCAGGGCCGCTGACCGGGGGGCCGGTCCCGGTCTGCATACACTGGCCAGCCGAAACGAGGCCCGGCCCCAGCAGGAAGCAGAGACAGTGCTGTGACAGAGGCAAAAGAAGCGATCCTCCTGGTCGGCGGCAAGGGCACCAGGCTGCGTCCGCTCACGGTGCACACCCCGAAACCGATGGTGCCGGCGGCGGGCGTCCCCTTCCTCACCCATCAGCTGGCACGCGCCAGGGCGGCGGGGGTCGAGCACATCGTGCTCGCCACGTCGTACCTGGCGGAGGTGTTCGAACCGTACTTCGGCGACGGTTCCTCGCTCGGCCTCTCCATCGAGTACGTCACCGAGCGCGAACCGCTCGGTACCGGGGGCGCCATCCGCAATGTCGCCTCCCGGCTCGCCTCAGGACCGGACGAACCGGTCCTCATCTTCAACGGCGACATCCTCACCGGCCTCGACATCCGCGCGCTGGTCGGCTCGCACGCCACGTCAGGGGCGGACGTCTCCCTGCACCTCACGCGGGTGGAGGACCCGCGCGCCTTCGGCCTCGTCCCGACGGACGGCACGGGCAGGGTCACCGCCTTCCTGGAGAAACCGCAGACGCCCGAGGAGATAGTCACCGACCAGATCAACGCGGGGGCGTACATCTTCCGCAGAGCGGTCATCGACACCATCCCGGCCGACCGCCCCGTCTCCGTGGAACGCGAGACCTTCCCCGGCCTCCTGGCCGAGGGCGCCCATCTCCAGGGCATGGTCGACTCCACGTACTGGCTCGACCTCGGGACCCCGCAGGCCTTCGTACGCGGCTCCGCCGACCTGGTCCTCGGCCGCGCCCCCTCCCCGGCGGTCCCCGGCCGCTGCGGCGACCGCCTGGTCCTGCCCACCGCGTCCGTCGCCCCCGACGCCAAGCTCACCGGAGGTACGGTCATCGGCGACCGCGCGGTGATCGGCGAAGGCGCCCGGATCGACGGGTCCACGGTGCTGGCCGACGCGGTCGTCGAACCCCACGCGGTGATCACCGACTCCCTGATCGGAGAGGGCGCGCGCATCGGCAGCCGTACGGTGCTGGCAGGCGCGGTCATCGGCGACGGGGCCCGCGTCGGCGCCGACAACGAACTGCGCGACGGAGTCCGCGTCTGGTGCGGCGCCACCCTCCCGGACGCCGCGGTCCGCTTCTCCTCCGACCAGTGAACGACCGGCGCCGGCCGCGGGCCGACCGGCCTTACCCTCGATAGGCACCCACCGACTTTCGAGGACCTCACCCGTGGCAGGACGTTTCGCACCCCGCACGCACCGAGCGGCGCTTCCGCACCAGGCGACGCCGTCGGCCGCGGACGCCCCGGTGGTGTCGGAGGCCGTCACCCGGGACTGGACCCCGCCGGGCCCGCTGGACCTGCGGCTCGTCCTCGGCCCGCTGCGCCGTGGCCCGGCCGACCCCACCTTCCGGGCGCTCCCCGACGGGTCGTTCTGGCGGGCCACCCGCACCCCGGCAGGGCCGGGCACGCTCCGCCTCACCGCCCGCGACGGCCGCGTCGAGGCCTCGGCCTGGGGCCCCGGCGCGCAGTGGCTCCTGGACCAGCTTCCGGTGCTGCTCGGCGAGACCGACGACCCGGACGCCTTCCGTCCGCGCCACCGCCTGCTCGCCGTGTCCCGGCACCGCCGCCCCGGCCTGCGTCTGCTGCGCACCGGCCTGGTCCTGGAATCGCTGATCCCCTCGATCCTGGAACAGAAGGTCACCACCGACGAGGCGTACCGCGCCTGGCGCCTCCTGGTGCGCACCTACGGCACCCCGGCCCCCGGCCCCGCGGGCCCCCGCTTCGGCGCGCTCCAGCTGTACGTGATGCCCGATGCCCGGACCTGGTCCCTGATCCCGTCCTGGGAGTGGCACCGCGCGGGAGTCGACGCCAAACGCTCGGCGACGGTCCTGCGCGCCGTCCGGGTGGCGCGCCGTCTGGAGGAGGCGGCCACCATGCCCCTGCCCGAGGCCGCCGCCCGCCTGGAGCTGATCCCCGGCATCGGGCCCTGGACCTCGGCCGAGACCCTCCAGCGCTCGAACGGAGCCTCCGACGCGGTCTCGGTCGGCGACTTCCACCTCCCGGGCATCGTCGGCTACGCCCTGGCGGGCAACAGGGACGCCGACGACGAAGAGATGCTGGACCTGCTCAGCCCGTACGCGGGCCAACGCCACCGGGCAGCGCGACTGATCCTGCTCTCGGGCCACATCCCGCCCCGAAGAGCCCCCCGCATGACCAGAGGCGACATCGCCCACCTCTGAAGCGCCCTACCGAGCCCGTTTTCAAGCCCGCCGCGCCCTTCCTCAAGCCCGCCCCGCCCCCCTCACCGCACAGCCACGAACCCCTCCACCGCCCGAACCCCCCGCTCGGCCGGCGCAGCCCCCGCATGGCCCACGGCCACCGCGCCCAGCGGGTCCCACGAGGCCGGCAGGTCCAGCACCTCCCGCACCACGTCACGGCAGAACATCGTCGAGGACACCCACGCCGAGCCGAGCCGCTCGCCCGCCAGCGCGACCAGGAAGTTCTGGACCCCCGCACCCGCCGCGACCACGAACATCTCGCGCTCCGCCGTGTCCCGCCGCACATCCCCGTACGTGTGCGAGCCGTCCATCACCAGACACGGCACCGCCAGATACGGCGCCCGGCGCAGCACATCGCCCCGCCGCACCCGCCGCTCGATCGACTCCTCGCTCCTGCCGTCACGCCGGAGATCGGCGACCCAGGCATCCCGCATCGCGTCCAGCAGCCGGGTCCGCGACTCCGCCGACTCCAGCAGGACGAAGCGCCACGGCGTCGTGTGGTGCGGCGCGGGAGCCGTCAGCGCCGCGGCCACCGCCCGCCGGACCGCCCCCGGGTCCACCGGCTCGTCCGTGAACTCCCGCACCGTGCGCCGCAGGGACACCGCTTCGCGTACCGCCTCGGACGTCCCGAGCCGGAACATGTCATCGGCCGCGCTCCGCACGATCTCGCGAGCACCGACGTCACCGGCGGCACCCCCGGCGGGACCGACGGCACCCTCCCCGCCCGCCACCACATGGGACAGCCCCCGCACCACCGCGACCGGCAGCCCCTCCGCCTTGCCCTTCACCAGGTCACCGGCCGAAGCCAGCTCGTCCGCGGTGGCGACGACCGTCGCGCTCAAGGGGTTGCCGAACACGTCGGTGCCGCCGCGCAGATCGTCCAGGACCCGGACCCCCGCCGCCCCGATCGCGACATCCGTCAGACCGTTGCGCCAGGGCCGCCCGAAGGTGTCCGTGACGATCACCCCGACCGACACCCCGAGCGTGTCCCGCAGCCCGTCCCGGATCAGCCGGGCGGAGGCGTCGGGGTCCTCGGGGAGCAGCAGCACCGTCCCAGCAGGCGTGTTCGACGCGTCGACCCCGGCCGCGGCCATGATCAGCCCCTGCCGGTTCTCCACGATCCGCAGCGTCCCGCGCCGCGCGACCACCCGCACCGTCTCGGCGTCGATCGCCGCCTCCCGGTCGGAGGCCCGCACGATCCGCCCCTCCGCCTTGGAGACGATCTTGGAGGTGACGAGCAGGACGTCCCCGTCCACGAGCCCCGGCTCGGCGCCCGCGATCAGCTTCGCGAGGTCGTCCCCGGCCCGCACCTCAGGAATCCCCGGCAGCGCCCACACGCGGTACGACGGCGCCTCGGCAGGAGCGTCGCTCACGCCCGGACCTCCTCGGCCAGCGCCAGCGCCTGCCGCGCCATCTCGGCCGTCGCGTCCACGTCCGTCATCATCAGCGGCACGGCGCGGCAGCGGATGCCCGCCGCCTCCACCTCGTCGACCGCACCGGCGTCCACCGTGTCGACGAGCCAGCCGTCGAGCAGTCCGGAACCGTAGTGCTGAGCCACCGCGGCGGCCGTCGTCTCGACGCCCACGGCGGCCAGCACCTTGTCGGCCATGCCCCGCACCGGCGCGTCCCCGACGATGGGGGAGAGCCCGACGACCGGCACCCCGGCCTCGGCGATCGCTTCCCGGATTCCCGGCACGGCCAGAATCGTCCCCACCGAGACCACCGGGTTCGACGGCGGGAAGACGATGACATCGGCCTCCGCGATCGCTTTCAGCACACCCGGCGCCGGCTTGGCCTGCTCCGCGCCGACCGGCACGATCGCCTGCGCGTCGACCGACGCGCGCAGCTTCACCCAGTACTCCTGGAAGTGAATGGCCCTGCTCTCGCCGTCGACATCGACCGCCACATGCGTCTCGACCCGGTCGTCGGACATCGGCAGCAGCCGGACCCCCGGCTTCCAGCGCGCACAGAGCGCCTCGGTCACCGCGCTCAGCGGATAACCCGCGCCGAGCATCTGCGTACGGACGATGTGGGTCGCGAAGTCACGGTCGCCGAGCCCGAACCACTCGGGCCCCACGCCGTACGCCGCGAGTTCCTCCTTGACGTGGAAGCTCTCGTCGGTACGCCCCCAGCCCTGCTCCTCGTTGATGCCACCGCCGAGGGTGTACATCACGGTGTCCAGGTCGGGGCAGACCTTCAGTCCGAACAGATGGATGTCGTCGCCGGTGTTGCCGATCACCGTGATGTCCGCGTCGGGCGCGGCCTGCTTGAGGCCACGCAGAAAACGAGCACCACCGATACCGCCGGCCAGAACCACAATGCGCATGCACAGCAGTTTGTCAGGCGGGTACGACATCCACGGCGGCCGGGGCGCACTGTGCGGCGTGCATCGGCATGTCGGTCAGGCCGGGGAAGTAGATGTGCAGGCTGACGGCCGGTTCGAGCGAGTCGTTGACGACCTCGTGGACGTAACCCGGCGCGAAGACGCGCTGTGCTCCGGCGTCCAGGGCCTGTGCCCCGCGGCGCGTGTGCTCGGTCAACTGTCCGTCCAGGACGGTCAGTACGCCGGACGACAGGCCGTGGTCGTGACGCCCGCTGCCCTGGCCGGGCACCCAGCTGAGCAGCCAGACCTCGTAGCCGGGGCCGACCCGGAGGCGGTGGTACCAGCGGCTCGCGGTGTCGTACTGGACGAGGGGCGCCCACTGGGCGCGGTCGGCCGCGATGGAACGGGCCAGGCCGACGAACTCGGCCACGGTGGAGGGGTGCTCGCGGGCGGGCTGCAGGAGGTGCTGGACCTCAAGGATGTCGCCGGCGATCTGAAGGTCGCTGTCGCTGTTCATGGGGTGCGGTGGTTCCTCGGCGTGGGGTGGCACGTGCGGGGGGCGTCGCGTGGGGAAGGGTCGCGGGGCAAACGAGTCGCGGGAGCGAAGAGTCGCGCGAATTTCGAGAGCTGGATCAGAGCTGGAGCACTAGGGCATCAACAGCTGTGACAGCTGGAACAGCAACAGCGGGCCTGGACAGCGCTGCGGAACCCACGGACGTGGGTTGCGTACATCGCTGCGGTCGCTGGCATGCAGTCAAGGAGACCGGCTGTCCGCACCTCTGTCAACCCAATGCCCGATTTGGCGGCAATGTTTCACCTCATCCGGTTGCGTCGTCCGGAGAAAGGTTTGTGCAGCGGCCTCAGCGGAGATGTGGCGCATCAACCGCACCGGTAAACGCCGTTGGGGTTCCGTGACCCGAATGTGATCTTGGTCGCTTCGGTGATCGAATCGCAACAATGCGGGGTACCCGGTCGTCTCACACGGTGAGAACGGGGTGATGTGCCAGGCGCATGGCATATGTCAGGTTTTTGACGATTTGAACACTTTCCGCATACGCTTGGTTCCGCCGAGTGAATCCCGGGGCCAATACCAGATCTTCGCTTGACTGGCCTGGAGCTACACACTTGTAATTTCACTCGTGTCGTTCGGCCGCAACCAGTAACGGCCGCACCACGGGGACGCAAGAGACAGACGAGGGGCGCACATGACCGAGCTGTTCCAGCAACTGCTGGTCGAGGACGCGGATGAGGAACTCGGCTGGCAGGAGCGCGCACTGTGCGCCCAGACCGATCCCGAGTCCTTCTTTCCGGAGAAGGGCGGATCCACCCGCGAGGCCAAGAAGGTCTGTCTCGCTTGTGAGGTCCGCTCCGAATGCCTTGAGTACGCGCTTGCCAATGACGAGCGGTTCGGTATCTGGGGCGGGCTCTCCGAGCGTGAGCGGCGGCGCCTCAAGAAGGCCGCCATCTGAGACGCCGTACAGCCACAGAGCCGTACAGCCTCGGCGCCGTACAGCCGAGGCGTCGTGAGACCGGCGACGGTCCGTCCGGGAGTTGACCACTCGTCGGCCGCGGCCGCCGGAGCGGGACCAGGCCGATGGCCCGTGGTCCGGACCCTGCCCCGCAGGGTCCGGACCACGGGCCATCGCCCTGTCCGCACCCGCCCGGCCGCCCCCGGGAACGGTGCCCCGGCCCTCGTTCAACCGCTCGGCGCTGCCCCGGTTGTCCGTACCGTTAGTGTGGGGCCCCGTCCGAGACGCGCCAACGCCCCGCCGGGGCGCGCGTGTACACCGATGCAGCCCCCGGGGTGACGCCCCCCGGACCCGGCCGGAGGGCCCGTACCTCGATGTCCGTGCACAGCCACTCGGCGGCGCCGAACCCGGCCGCCGCCGCCCCAGAGTTCCCCCGGCACGTCGTCACCGCCGTGCTCGTCTCCCACGACGGCGCACGCTGGCTGCCCGATGTGCTCGCCGGGCTGCTCGGGCAGGAGCGCCCCGTACAGAACGTCGTGGCAGCCGACACCGGCAGCGCCGACGACTCCGCCCGGCTGGCCGGTGAGGCCCTGGGCGACGAGCGGGTCCTGCATCTCGCACGCCGTACGAGCTTCGGCACCGCCGTCGACGAGGCGGTCCGTACGGCCGGTGTCCTCACTCCCGAAGAGCTGCCGTACCTGAAGCGTCCCAGCGGCTGGGACCCGGTCACCCGGTCATGGCGCGACGACGCGTACGACATGCCCGAGCTCCCGCACGGCGAACCGGTCCAGTGGCTGTGGCTGCTGCACGACGACTCCGCACCCGAGCCCGACGCGCTCGCCGAGATGCTCCGCATCGTCGACGGCGACCGTCACGCCGCGATCGTCGGACCCAAACTGCGCGGCTGGTACGACCGCAAGCAGCTGCTCGAAGTCGGCGTCTCCATCGCCAACAGCGGACGCCGCTGGACCGGCCTCGACCGCCGCGAGCAGGACCAGGGCCAGCACGACCAGGTCCGCACCGTGCTCTCCGTCTCCTCCGCCGGGATGCTGATCCGCCGTGACGTCTGGGAGGAGCTCGGCGGGTTCGACCGCAGGCTCCCGCTCATGCGTGACGACGTGGACCTCTGCTGGCGCGCGCACAGGGCGGGCCACCGGGTGCTCATCGCCCCAGACGCGATCCTGCGCCATGCCGAGGCATCCGCGCGGGAACGCCGCCCCATCGACTGCGCGGGGCGCTCCGTCTCCAGCCCCCACCGCGTCGACAAGGCGGGCGCCGTCTACACGATGCTCGTCAACGCCCATGGCAGAGCCCTGCCGTGGGTCCTGCTCCGCCTGGTGGTCGGCACCCTGCTCCGTACGCTCGCCTACCTGGTCGGGAAGGTTCCCGGACAGGCCGTCGACGAGGTCACCGGACTCCTCGGGACCCTGCTGCGGCCCGGCAGGATCATCGCGGGCCGGCGCGGACGCGGTAAAGCCGTGGTCGAGGCGGGCGAACTGCGCTCCCTCTTCCCGCCGCCCGGCGCCACCGTCCGCGCCACCGTCGAGCAGGTCGCGGGCAACTTCGGCGGCGGGTCCGAAGCCGAGGCCGGAGGCTCCAGGCACGGCGCCGTCGAGTCCGGCCCCGGCGGTGACGACGCCGACTTCCTGGAGATCGAGCAGTTCGCCCGGCTGAAGCGGATCGCACGCAAGCCCGGCCCCGTCCTCTTCGCCCTCCTGCTGCTCGTCTCCCTCATCGCCTGCCGGGGGCTCCTCGGCAGCGGCGCGCTCGCCGGCGGCGCACTGCTGCCCGCGCCCGGGGACGTCTCCGAACTCTGGGGGCGGTACGCGGACGCGTGGCATCCGATCGGCACCGGCGGCACCCAGACGGCACCGCCCTACCTCGCCGTGATCGCCGCCGTGTCGGCCCTGTTCCTCGGCTCCACCGGATTCGCGCTCACCCTGTTGCTGGTCTGCTCGGTTCCGCTCGCCGGCCTCACCGCGTACTTCGTCTCCCGGCCGCTGATCGAATCACGTCTGCTGCGGGCCTGGGCGAGCGTCGCGTACGCCTTCCTGCCCGCCGCGACCGGCGCACTGGCCACCGGCCGCCTCGGCACCGCCGTCCTGGCCGTCCTGCTCCCGCTGATCGCCCGCGCCGCCGTATCGGCCCACGGGCTGCGGGGCGCACCGGGCCCCGGCGCGGCTCGCGGCAGCTGGCGCGCCACCTGGGCGTACACCCTGCTGCTCACCTTCGCGATGGCCTTCACGCCCATCGTCTGGCCGCTCGCCGTGACCTTCGGCATCGGTGTGCTGGTGCTGCGCAGGGGCGACATCACCGCGTACGGCCTCCGCTTCCTGGCCGCTGTCGGCACCCCGCTGCTCGTCCTGGCCCCTTGGTCCCTGACCCTGCTGACCAGCCCGGCGAGCTTCCTCAAGGAGGCGGGCCTCGACCTCGGTGCGGGCACCGCCTCCGCCATCGACCTCCTCGGGATCAGCCCCGGCGGCCCGAAGGCGGCGGGTGGCTTCCTCCTGCTGGGCATCGTGCTGGCCGCCCTCGCGGCGCTGCTGCGCGGCGAGCGGCAGTTCGCGATCCGTACCTCCTGGGCCGTCGCGCTCGTCGCGCTCCTCTTCGCGGGCATCGCCAACGGCTCCACGTGGGCCGGCCCCGCCACCCTCGTCTACGGCATCGCCCTGATCGCGGCCGCCCTGCTCGGCGCGGACGGCGCCCGGGTCCGGGTCGCCGAGCTCAGCTTCGGCTGGCGTCAGCCCGTCGCCGCCCTGATCGCGCTCGCCGCGCTGGCGGCTCCGGTCCTCGCCGCGTTCGCCTGGATGGCCGGCGGCGCGACCGGTCCGCTGGAGCGCCGGGACCCGGTGCAGGTACCGGAGTTCGTCGCGGAGGAGAGCGTCACCCGCGACCAGCCCCGCACCCTCGTCCTCGGCGGTACCTCGCCGGCCTCGGTCTCGTACACCGTGGTCCGCGGCTCCGGCGCCCGCCTCGGGGACGCCGAACTGACCGAGTCGGGCGGCAGCAACACCCACCTCGACAAGGTCGTCGCCAACCTCGTCGCCGGCTCCGGCGCCGACCAGGGCCGCCAGCTGAGTGGCTTCGCCATCCGCTACGTCCTCGTACGGGACGGGGCGCCGCGCGGAATGAGCCGGGTGCTCGACTCGACGCCCGGCCTGAGCAGGCTCAGCCAGCTGGACGGCAGCGCCCTGTGGTGGGTCGACCGCCAGGTGGCCCGGGTCATGATCGTGCCCCCGACGAGCGGGAGCGGCCCGGACAGCGAGTGGCTGCCGGTCGCCTCGCTCCCCGTCGAGGCGCACACCAAGATCCCCTCGGGCGGCTCCGGCCGTGTGCTGCGGATCGCCGACGCGGCCGACCCGGGCTGGCAGGCCACGCTCAACGGGAAGGCCCTGACGGGCAAGACCGTCGACGGCTGGGCCCAGGGCTTCGAGCTGCCCGCCGAGGGCGGCACGCTGGACCTCACGTACGACGCCCCGGTCACGCACACCGCCTGGATCTGGGCGCAGGCCCTGCTCGCCGTCTTCCTGCTGGTGATGGCCCTGCCGGGCCGGCGGCGCGAGATCGACGACGACCTGCCCGAGGAGGCCGTCGCCGTGCCGCTCGAACCGGTCGCGGGCGAGGGCCGCCGGGCACGCAGGCTCCGCGCCGCAGCCCAGGCGGAGGCCGAGGACGGCCAGGAGGACGGCCCGCTCGCTCCGGAACCGATGGCGGCTGCCGAGGAGTACATCCCGGCGCAGCAGTCCGCCGACCCGTACGCGGCGGCCCCGGACGGGCAGGACGCCTTCGCCCAGCAGGGCGACACCGGTACGTACGGGGCGGTGCCCCAGCAGCAGTACGCCGAGTGGGACGCGCAGCAGTATCAGAGCGCCGACTACCAGCAGTACCAGGGCGAGCAGTACCAGGAGCACTACCAGGGCGGCGAACAGCCGCAGTCCGGCCGGTACGGCGGCGAGCAGTACCAGGCCGCCGAGCAGTACCGGACCGACCCGTACCAGCAGAACGCCGCCTACGACCCGTACGGCTACGCACAGCAGCAGCCCTACGCCACGGGTACGGGCGAAGCCACCCCGTACGACAACCAGGGGCACTACCAGCAGCCGCACGCCCCCCAGAACGACGAGCACGACGAAAGCACCGCCCCGGGCGAGGGCCCGTGGCATCCCGGTAACGCATCGCGAGGCGAGTCCGAGTGAAGTCCACCCCCCTTTCCCTCATCGCGGGCGTCGTCGCCCTCGCCGCCGTCACCGGGTTCGCCGCGCTCAACGCGCCCGGCGACGCGGTCACCACGGAGGCGAAGGCCTCACCGTCCCGGCTGCCCGTCGAACGATCGAGCCTGGTCTGCCCGGCGCCCAGCAGCTCCGACCTGGCGGCCACCACGTACACGTCCTTCACCCCGGCGGGCAAGAGCGACGGCGAGGCCGGCGGCGCCGAGCTGAAGCCCGCCACCGCCCTCACCTCGGACGAGGCGACGGAACCGGACCCGAAGAAGGACAAGAAGGCCGCGGCGAAGGCCGACAAGCCGGTCATCGCGCTCAAGGAGCCCGGCCGGCCGGTCGGCGCCGAGACCTCGAAGTCCGACGCCCCTGCGCTGGTCGGCACCGCCACCGGCCGCCTGGCACCCGGCTGGACCGCACAGCAGACCACCGAGGTCACCGCGGGAGCCGCCCGCGGCCTTCTCGGGGCCGCCTGCACCGGGCCCGACACGGACTTCTGGTTCCCGGGCGCGAGCACGTCGAAGGCGCGCCAGGACTACGTCCACCTCACCAACCCCGACGACGCCGCTGCCGTCGCCGACATCGAGCTGTACGGCCCTGAAGGCCCTCTCCAGTCCGATGTGGGCGAGGGCATCACCGTCCCGGCGCACTCCAGCGTCCCGCTGCTGATCTCCACCCTGACCAGTGAGGCGGTCGAGGACGTCGCCATCCACGTCACCACGCGCTCCGGCCGGATCGGGGCCCTCGTCCGAGCCGCGGACGACACGGCGGGCAGCGACTGGCTGGCGTCGTCCGTCGACCCCACGGGCACCGTCGTGCTGCCCGGTATCCCGTCGGACGCCACCTCCGTACAGCTGGTGGCCTTCGCGCCTGGCGAGGACGACGCCGATGTGAAGGTGCAGCTGATGGGGAAGACCGCGACGTTCTCCCCGGCGGGGAACGACACCCTGCACATCAAGTCGAACATGACCGCGAGCATCGACCTGCGGGATGTCACCAAGGGCGAACCGGGCTCGCTGCGGCTGACGCCCGTCGATGCCAGACGCGCCACCCCGATCGTCGCCGCGCTGCGTGTGGTCCGCGGCACCGGCGCCAAGCGGGAGGTCGCCTTCATCCCGGCGACCGGACCCGTGGGTGCCTGCGCGAGCGTGGCCGACAACAGGGCCAAGGGGTCGACCCTCTCCCTTGCCGCCCCCGGCGCCACGGCCGAGGTCAAGGTCACCGCGTCGGCGGGCAGCGAGGGCGGCGAACAGGTCGTCAAGACGTACACGGTCAAGGGCGGCACCACCCTGGCGGTCACCCCGCCGGTGCCGTCCGGCCTCAAGGGCACCTACGCGCTGACGGTCGAGACGGAGTCCGGCGGCCCGGTCCACGCGGCCCGCATGCTCGCGCTCCCGGACGACGGCATCGAGATGTTCACGGTGCAGACGCTGGCCGACGACGGGGGCACGGTCGAGGTCCCCACGGCGCGGCAGGACCTCTCACTCCTGGACGACTGATCCGAGGACGTCGACGACGGGCCCTGGGTGTGTCCGCGCCCAGGGCCCGGGGCGTGTCCCCGCCCGGCACCCGGGGCGTGCCCCCGCCGGACACTCACTCCCTAGTCCTGCCCGTACCTCGGATCGACCGACTCCGGTGCCAGCCCGAGGAGCTCCGCGACCTGCTCGACCACGATCTCGTGGACCAGCAGCGCACGTTCGTCGCGGCTCTTGGTGCGGATCTCGACAGGGCGCCGGTAGACGACGACCTGCGCCGGCCGCCCCTTCTCGGCGGAGACCGCACGTCCCAGCGGCACGGTGTCACCGAGCGTTCCCGGTACGTCCAGGACCTGGAAGTCGACATCCGCCAGCTGCGGCCAGCGCCGCTCCAGCCGCTCCACCGAGTCCTGCACGAGATCGCGGAACGTCTCACTCCTGCTGGACGACAGCGGCACCTGGGGCGGCGCCACGGGCCCGCGCATGCCGCGCCCGTGGCGGTCGCGGCGGCGGGGACGGGGCTCGGTCGGGTGGGGAGGTACAGGACTGTCCATCACCGACGCAGCGTAACTCTCCGCGCGGCGAGCCGATCGCGGCTCGTGACCAGGCCCTCCGTGTGTCCATTTCTGAACATTCAGGCCAAGGTGAGTCCGGATCAGGCCCCGACTCCGACAGCCGATCCCGCGCCAAATGACAGCTCGCGCTCACGACTATGACCGGAATCGACGGGCGACGGCCGGGGGCCGCCTGCTGCCGCGCAGGTCAGGGCAGTTGCCCCGAAGACGGCTGTGCCGGACGTCACAGGGCGACACGTGGGGGTGAGGTGCGGGAGAGTCGTCGCAGCCCGCTCAAGAGTGCGGTACCGTCCAACATCGTGAGCCCTGTACGTCGCTGTTCGCGAACTGCGTGCGGCCGCCCTGCCGTCGCGACACTGACGTACGTCTATGCCGACTCGACTGCGGTCCTCGGCCCGCTCGCCACCTATGCCGAGCCCCACTGCTACGACCTGTGCGCCGAACACAGTGAGCGGCTGACCGCGCCGCGCGGCTGGGAAGTGGTCCGGCTCTCCGACCCCTCCGCCCCCACGCGCCCCAGCGGTGACGATCTCGAAGCCCTGGCCAACGCGGTACGGGAAGCGGCGAGGCCGCACGACCGCGGGCCGGGCGCCGGAAACCGCGGACCGCGGACGGCCGACCCGGTGGAGGTCGCCCGTCGCGGCCACCTGCGGGTGCTCCGCTCGCCCGATTCCTGACCGACGCCGAACCGGCCCCTCCCGTTCCAGGAAACTTTTCCGGCACGGGCCATAACCTGGGTGCCCGCACTCGTCTGCGGAGCGGCCTTCGCCGTCGCCCAGACCCCCCGTCAAGCGGCTGCTGGCCGAGGCGACCCGCGTCTTCGACTGGCCGTATCTGAATGTCACGGGCCCCACGGGCGAACCCGTCGGCGCCAACCTCTTCACTCTGCCGGTCGTCGCCACCGGGGGCGCGCTCGTCCTGCTGGCGGGACTGGTCAGTCCGTGGCCGCCGCGGGGGCCGGGCTCGCCTTCCTCTCACCGGCCCTCGGCCTCACCGGAACTGCTCGCCGCCGCCCACAGCTCCGGGGGAGTGCTGGGCACGATGATCTCCCCGCAGAACCTGACCATCGCCTGCGCGGCGGTCGGCCTGGCAGGCCGCGAAGGCGACCTGCCGCGCAAGGTCCTCCCCTGGAGCCTCGGACTGCTGCTCGTGATGTGCCTCGTGGTGATGGGACCGAGCACGCCCGTACTGGGCTGGATGCTGCCCTGACCGAGCCCCCGGGTAGTTTGGGCGCTCCGCAGAGACCCCAGGAGGACCGGCCGTGGTTGCTGATCTGTCGCAGCTCGTGAAGGCGTACGACGTGCGCGGAGTCGTGCCCGACCAGTGGGACGAGTCGCTGTCGGAACTCTTCGGCGCCGCCTTCGTCCAGGTCACCGACGCGGACGCGATCGTGATCGGCCACGACATGCGGCCCTCGTCGCCCGGCCTGGCCGCGGCCTTCGCCCGCGGCGCGGCGGCGCGCGGGGCCGACGTCACCCTGATCGGGCTCTGCTCGACGGACCAGCTGTACTACGCGTCGGGGGCACTGGACCTGCCGGGCGCGATGTTCACGGCCTCGCACAACCCGGCCCAGTACAACGGCATCAAGATGTGCCGGGCCGGCGCCGCGCCGGTCGGCCAGGACACCGGTCTGACGGAGATCCGCACCCTGGTGGAGGACTGGTCCACGAACGGCGCCCCCCGCCACGCCACCACACCCCCCACCCCCGCCACTATCACCGAACGCGACACCCTCACCGACTACGCCGCCCACCTCCTCGGCCTGGTCGACCTGTCCACGATCCGTCCCCTGAAGGTGGTGGTGGACGCGGGCAACGGCATGGGCGGCCACACCGTCCCCACCGTCTTCGCGGACCTCCCGGTGGACCTGATCCCGATGTACTTCGAACTGGACGGCACCTTCCCCAACCACGAGGCCAACCCCCTCGACCCGAAGAACATCGTCGACCTCCAGGCCCGCGTACTGGCCGAGGGCGCCGACCTGGGCCTCGCCTTCGACGGCGACGCGGACCGCTGCTTCGTCGTCGACGAGCGCGGTGCGGGCGTCTCCCCGTCCGCGATCACAGCCCTGGTCGCGGCCCGCGAGCTCGCCCGCAACGGCGGCAAGGGCACCGTCATCCACAACCTGATCACCTCCTGGTCCGTACCCGAGGTGATCCGCGAACAC
This sequence comes from Streptomyces sp. NPDC045968, assembly GCF_056430475.1. NCBI lineage: Bacteria > Bacillati > Actinomycetota > Actinomycetes > Kitasatosporales > Streptomycetaceae > Streptomyces > Streptomyces sp. NPDC045968. Next base: position 387,753 of record NZ_JBWKLF010000009.1, read on the forward strand.
GGCGGAACCCCCGTCCGCACACGCGTCGGCCACTCCTTCATCAAGGCGGAGATGGCCGAACACGGCGCGATCTTCGGCGGCGAACACTCGGCGCACTACTACTTCCGCGACTTCTGGAACGCGGACACGGGCATGCTGGCCGCCCTCCACGTCCTGGCCGCCCTGGGCGGCCAGGAGGCCCCGCTCTCGGAGCTGCTCGCCGAGTACGACCGCTACACGGGCTCCGGCGAGATCAACTCCACCGTCGAGAACCAGGCCGGACGACTGGCCGCGATCAAGGCGGCGTACGGCAACCGCGACGACATCACCTTCGACGACCTCGACGGCCTCACGGCGACATCGAAGGACTGGTGGTTCAACGTCCGCGCCTCCAACACGGAACCGCTGCTGCGCCTGAACGTGGAGGCCCGCGACGAGGAGACGCTGACGGCGGTACGAGACGAGATCCTGGCCTTGATCCGAGCCTGACGGGACATGCTTCGCGGGTGCGGCGGGTGCGGCGGGTGCGGCGGGTGCGGCGGGTGCGGCGGGTGCGGCGGGTGCGTGGGGCTCGCGGGTCTCTTGGGATGCGTGGGGCTCTTGAGGCGCATGGGGCACGTGGGGCGCCTGGGGCGCCTGCGGATGGGACGCCGGGCACCTCTCTCCCCGTACCTTCCGGCACACCCGCTCCTCCCGCGCCCGTTCCTCCCGCCCCCACTCCTCCCGCGGTACAGCCCGTCCGGCAATTTCCAGCCCCTCCGGCGTTTGAGGAGCGGGGTCCGGGGCGGAGCCCCGGTTTCGGGAAGGGGCGGGTAGGGGACAAGCCCCGCCGCAGGCGCCCCACCCCGCAGCAGACGCCCACAGCCCCGCACCCCCGCACCCCCACGACCACCCCTCCACCCCGCCCGCCCCGGCCGCGCCCCCGCCACCCCAGCGGTAGGCTGACGTCGCCTGATCCCCGCGACCCGCACCCCGCACCCCGCGACTGCGACCGCGAACCGCTCGTTCGAACGCTCGAAGGGACCCACCCCATGCCGCTCGAAGCCGGCCTCCTGGAGATCCTCGCCTGCCCGGCCTGCCACTCTCCGCTCGACGACCGGTCGGCAGCCGAAACCCCGGAGCTCGTCTGCACCGGCACGGACTGCGGTCTGGCCTACCCGGTACGCGACGGCATCCCGGTTCTCCTCGTCGACGAAGCCCGCCGCCCCGCGTAACAGCGCGACCCGCGACACGCGAGACCGGGCACGGCGCGACCGAGTCGGCGACGACGAGGCGACCCTGCCCGCACCGCGCGAACCGGACCCGCACCCGCACCGCATCCCGCACCCGTACGGTGATCGGAGGCCCACCGCCATGCTCGACGAGTCATTGCTCGATGCCCCGGAAGCCCTGGCCCGCGCCGACCGCCGAGGTCTGCTGCGCGGCGCCGCAGAAGCCGGCGCCCGAGTCCGTACTGCCGCCCGGCACGCCGCCGAGGCCGGCATCGGCTCCCTGGCCCCGGAAGGCCGGCCCCGGGCCGTCCTCGTCGCGGGCCCCGGCGCCGCCGCATCCGGCGTCGCCGACCTGATCGGCGCACTCGTCGGCGCCGCAGCCCCCGTCATCCGTATTCACTCCACCGGCGTCGCCCCCGCCGCGGGCGCCCTGCGCTGGGCGCTCCCCGGCTGGGCAGGCTCCGTGGACCTGCTGCTCATCGCCACGCCGGACGGCTCCGAACCGGGCCTCGCCCAGCTCGCGGAGCAGGCATACCGCCGAGGATGCACGGTCGTCGCGGTCGCCCCCACGCGATCCCCGCTCCGCGAGGCCGTCGACGGCGTCCACGGCCTCGTCGTACCTATGGCGGCCGCCCCGCACGGTGAGTACGACGCCGAGACCGAGGGGGCGGGCCCCGGCACCCTCTGGGCGCTGCTCACCCCGCTGCTCGCCCTGCTCGACCGGCTGGGCCTGGTCGACGCACCCGCCGACGTGCTGCAAAGCGTCGCCGACCGCCTCGACCACACCGCCGAGCGCTGCGGCCCCGCCATCGCGACGTACAGCAACCCGGCCAAGACCCTCGCCGCCGAACTCGCCGACAGCCTCCCCCTCATCTGGACGGAGGGCGGCGCCGCAGGCCCGGTCGGCCGCAGGTTCGCCGCGGTGCTGACCGATCTCGCCGGACGCCCCGCACTCGCCGCCGAACTCCCCGAGGCACTGCCTTTGCACGGCCAGCTGCTCGCCGGAGCCTTCGCCGCCGGAGCCGACCCCGACGACTTCTTCCGGGACCGTGTCGACGAGCCGGAAGCGATGCGGGCCCGCGTCGTCCTGCTCCGCGGCCGCCCCACCGGCGGCCTGAGCGCCGCCCCCGCGGCCCGCGAACTGGCCCTCAGCCACGACACCGCGATCAGTGAACTCGAACCGGAGGAGGGCGCCGAACTCGAAACCCTCGCCGAACTCCTGGCGGTCACCGACTTCGCCGCCGTCTACGTGGCCCTGGCCTCCCAAAACCACTAACCCTCCGCAACACCCCTCACGCCTCGCCCCACCAGAGCCAGCCCACCCGCGCCACCCCCAGCCCCGCAACCAACTCCGCTTCCCCAAGGACGAACTCCATGGACCGGCTCTCCAACACCGTGCGCCCCTACGCCTGGGGCTCCACCACGGCCATCCCCGAGCTGCTCGGCATCGCCCCCACCGGCGAGCCGCAGGCCGAGATGTGGATGGGCGCCCACCCAGGAGCGCCGTCCATGGTCACCCGGTCCGGCGCCGAGCAGCCGCTCACCGAGGTCATCGCCGCCGACCCCACGCGCGAACTGGGCCCGGCGGCCGTCGCCAAGTTCGGCCCCCGCCTCCCGTTCCTCCTGAAGCTGCTGGCCGCCGGCGCACCGCTCTCCCTCCAGGTGCACCCCGACCTCGACCAGGCCGAGCAGGGGTACGCGGACGAGGAGCGCCGGGGCGTCCCGCTCACCGCCCCCCACCGCACGTACAAGGACGCCAACCACAAGCCCGAACTGATCTGCGCGCTCACCCCCTTCGAAGGACTCTGCGGCTTCCGCAGGCCCGCCGATTCGGCCGACGCGATAGAGGCCCTAGGCGTCGATTCCCTCAAGCCGTACGTGGACCTCCTCCGCGCCAAGCCCGAAGAGGCGGCCCTGCGCGAGGTCCTGACGGCGATCCTCACCGCCGAGCCCGCGGAGATGGCGGCCACGGTCACCGAGGCGGCGGCCGCCGCCGAACGCCTCGGCGGAGCCCACGCCCCGTACGCCCAGATCGCCCACCACTTCCCCGGCGACCCGGGCGTCATCGCGGCGATGCTCCTGAACCACGTGGAACTCCAGCCCGGAGAGGCCCTGTTCCTCGGCGCGGGCGTCCCGCACGCCTACCTCGGCGGCCTCGGCGTCGAGATCATGGCCAACTCGGACAACGTGCTGCGCTGCGGGCTGACCCCCAAGCACATCGACGTCCCCGAACTCCTGCGTATCGTCCGCTTCGAGGCGACCGATCCGGGCGTCCTGCGCCCCGAGGCGGCCCCTTCCGGCGAAGAGCCGTACGAGACCCCGGTCGACGAGTTCAGGCTGTCGCGCTACGACCTCTCGCCCGGCGCCGACCCGGTCGACCTGACGGCGCCCACTCCGCAGATCCTGCTCTGCACCTCCGGCGCTCCTCTCGTCGGCGAACTCGAACTCGCCGCCGGAGAATCGGTTTTCGTACCGGCGGACGAAAAGGTCGAAGCCTCTCGTACGGGCACACTCTTCCGAGCCACTGTGGTGGCTTGACGTACCGTCCGCACCAACGGCTGCAACAATGTCCGGCCGTACCGCGGCGCCAGTGCCGCAGCACCGAGGAAGGGACACCAGGCACCCATGAGCGCGTCAGGCGGAACCAAGGCGATCGTGGCGGCACTAGCCGCCAACCTCGCGATCGCAGTCGCCAAATTCGTGGCGTTCCTCTTCAGTGGCTCGTCGTCGATGCTCGCGGAGAGCGTCCACTCGCTGGCCGACTCCGGTAACCAGGGCCTCCTGCTGCTCGGCGGCAAGAAAGCCAAGCGCGCGGCCACCCCCGAGCACCCCTTCGGATACGGGCGCGAGCGCTACATCTACGCGTTCCTCGTCTCCATCGTGCTGTTCTCGGTCGGTGGCATGTTCGCGATCTACGAGGGCTACGAGAAGATCAAGCACCCGCACGAGATCGAGGCCTGGTACTGGCCGGTCGGCGTGCTGGTCTTCGCGATCATCGCCGAGAGCTTCTCCTTCCGTACGGCCATCCTGGAGTCCAACCTCACCCGTGGCGACCGGTCCTGGACGGAGTTCGTCCGCCGCGCGAAGGCCCCCGAGCTCCCCGTCGTCCTCCTGGAGGACCTCGGCGCGCTCGTCGGCCTGATCCTGGCTCTCGCGGGTGTGGGCCTGGCCCTCGGCACCGGCAACGGCGTCTGGGACGGCATCGGCACCCTCTGCATCGGCATCCTGCTGATCGTCATCGCGATCGTGCTCGCGGCGGAGACGAAGTCCCTCCTCCTCGGTGAGTCCGCGGGCATCGAGGACGTCGAGAAGATCAAGGCGGCGGTCGTCGACGGCGAGACCGTCACCCGCATCATCCACATGCGCACCCTCCACCTCGGCCCGGAAGAGCTCCTGGTCGCCGCCAAGATCGCGGTCCAGCACGACGAGAGCGCCACCGAGGTGGCCCGCGCCATCAACGCCGCCGAGACCCGCATCCGCGAAGCCGTCCCGATCGCCCGGGTCATCTACCTGGAGCCGGACATCTACAACGAGGAAGCCGCGGCGGCGGGCACCAACCCGGCCAAGACCCCCGGAGCCCCGGGCCCGACGGAATCCGGCCACTGACGGCCACGTCATCCCGGCCACTGACGAGCCACTGACGAACCCCGACGTCCGCACCCGACGGCCCGGTGATCGCCCCCAGCCCCTGGGCGGGCTGGGGCACACCGGGCCGACCGGTGTAGATTCTTATGGAGTAACAGACGTCGCTGCTGATGGCGGTCGATCGGTCCGCACTGTGGACCGGCCGAGGGAGAGAGGGCCTCCGACGGACTGCACTGTGAACCGTCGGGCATTCCTGTGCCCGCCGCCGCAGAGCCAGCCCAGCCCACCCTCGACCCTTCACGAGGAGCAGCCCGTTATGACGACGGTCGCCAATCGCCAGGACTTCAAGGTCGCCGACCTTTCCCTTGCCACCTTCGGGCGCAAGGAGATCACCCTCGCCGAGCACGAGATGCCCGGCCTGATGTCGATCCGCAAGGAGTACGCCGCCACGCAGCCGCTGGCAGGCGCCCGGATCACCGGTTCGCTGCACATGACGGTGCAGACGGCCGTGCTCATCGAGACCCTGGTCGCCCTCGGCGCCGAGGTCCGCTGGGCGTCCTGCAACATCTTCTCCACCCAGGACCACGCCGCCGCGGCCATCGCGGTGGGCCCGAACGGCACCCCGGACGCCCCCGCCGGCGTCCCGGTCTTCGCCTGGAAGGGCGAGACGCTGGAGGAGTACTGGTGGTGCACGGAGCAGGCTCTGACCTGGCCGAACACCCCCACCGGCGGCCCGAACATGATCCTGGACGACGGCGGCGACGCCACCCTCCTCGTGCACAAGGGCGTCGAGTTCGAGAAGGCCGGCGCGGCCCCGGACCCGTCGACGGCGGACAGCGAGGAGTACGCGCACATCCTCACGCTGCTGAACCGCACCCTCGGTGAGGCCCCGCAGAAGTGGACCCAGCTGGCGTCCGAGATCCGCGGCGTCACCGAAGAGACCACGACCGGCGTGCACCGCCTGTACGAGATGCACCGCGACGGCACCCTCCTTTTCCCGGCGATCAACGTCAATGACGCGGTCACCAAGTCGAAGTTCGACAACAAGTACGGCTGCCGCCACTCGCTGATCGACGGCATCAACCGCGCCACCGACGTCCTGATCGGCGGCAAGACCGCCGTCGTCTGTGGTTACGGCGACGTGGGCAAGGGCTGCGCGGAGTCCCTGCGCGGCCAGGGCGCCCGCGTGATCATCACCGAGATCGACCCGATCTGCGCCCTTCAGGCGGCGATGGACGGCTACCAGGTCGCCACGCTCGACGACGTCGTCGGCCAGGCCGACATCTTCGTCACCACGACGGGCAACAAGGACATCATCATGGCCGCGGACATGGCCAAGATGAAGCACCAGGCGATCGTCGGGAACATCGGTCACTTCGACAACGAGATCGACATGGCCGGGCTGGCGAAGATCGACGGCATCGTCAAGGACGAGGTCAAGCCGCAGGTCCACACCTGGACGTTCCCCGACGGCAAGGTCCTGATCGTGCTGTCCGAGGGCCGCCTGCTGAACCTGGGCAACGCCACCGGCCACCCCTCGTTCGTCATGTCCAACTCGTTCGCGGACCAGACCCTGGCCCAGATCGAGCTGTTCACGAAGCCCGAGGAGTACCCGACCGACGTCTACGTGCTGCCCAAGCACCTGGACGAGAAGGTCGCCCGTCTCCACCTCGACGCACTCGGCGTGAAGCTCACGACCCTGCGTCCCGAGCAGGCCGCCTACATCGGCGTCGAGGTCGACGGACCGTACAAGTCCGACCACTACCGCTACTGATCCACCCGCCGGCGCCATGGCCGTCACCACCTGGCGCCGACGGAGGGAAACAGCCTCAGCGGCAGCTACGAGCGCAGGCCCCCGCACCCCCGTGCCGGGGGCCTGCCCTCGTATCGCACCCGCACAGCCCGAGGAACCCGAAGGACCCCATGCCCCGCGGCCGATATTCGCTCCACGATCTCCACGACCACACCCCCCTCGGTGAAGAGCACTTCCACTGCGCCCCCGGCCCTTCCGGCTGGCGCTACGTCTCCCAGACCACGGCCCCGTCCGGAGACCATCTCGGCTCCCTCGATCTCACCCTCGACGAACTCGGCCGTCCCATCCGCCTCGAACTCCACGCCAGAAGCTGGCAGGTCCGCGGCGCAGCCCTTGAGGGCGTCACCTGGGTCCGGACCGACCCGACCGGCACACATGCCACCGAAGGCAATGTCCGCGCCCACGCCTTCGCCGGCACGTCCCCCGCGTTCCTCGTCGCCACTGCCAGGCTCCTGCGCCTCACCCCCGATTCCGCCGAGACCCGGGTCCGCCTGGTCACCTTCACAGACCCGGTCCTCGCCCCCCGCACTGTCGATCAGTCCTGGGCCCTGGTGAACAGTGAAACCCACGCCACTGACAACGGCCCCCTGATCGTGGACGAATACCAGGTCAGCGCCTTGGACACGGGCGACAGACACACGGTTCACCTCGCCGGCGACGTAGTCCTCTCGGGCCCCGGCATCGAGCTCGAACACCTGGAGTCACCGCCCTCGCCCACCCCGCGCTAAGCAGGCGGAGCGAATCCGGTCGAAGCGGCCCCCTCGGGCTTCGTCATCGAAGCCCCCGCCCCGGACTCCACGGGACCACCAGCAACCGGCCCCGGCACCGGCCCCGTCGGCACAGCGACCACAGGCCGGGCGACCGCCGGCACCACAGGCTCCCCGGCCCCCCTCACCGCCCCGCCCTCACCGAAAGCCCCACGGGCCCCGGCAGGGGAAGGCGCGAAGGCCCGCCGCGCATCCCGCGCCTGCCTCTCGTTCACCACCGCCGCCAGGTAGGCGGCCGCCGGCACCCCCTGAGGCACCGGAACCCCGGTCCGCGCCGCCAGATCACCGGCCAGCCGCTCCGCCACCGACCAGCCCACACCGGGATCGAGTTGGTGCATACGCGTCAGGTACTGCCGGACCGCCAGCCAGAGCTCATCGGGAACCGACGACAGGTCCAGCTGCGCGAACCGCCCGACCAGCCAGGGCGGCGGAGGCGGTACGGCGACGGCTCGCCCGGCCGGCAGCCGCTCACGTACGACGAGTGTCCCCGCGAAGACATCACCGAGCCGCCGCCCACGCGCCGACACCAGCGACGCGACGCACGCCACGACGCCGAAGCTCATCAGAATCTCGACGATCCCCATCGCTCCTCGGACGAGCGCGTGCCTGAACCTGATGGGCCCGCCGTCGTCCCGCACCACGCGCAGCCCGCACGCCAGCTTCCCCAGCGAACGACCGTGGCTCAGTGTCTCGACCGCGATGGGGCCTCCCACCAGCACCAGGAGAAAGGTCGCGACCGCTATCGCGGCCTTCGCCGCCTCGTCGAGCGACGCCGTCGCTATCGCAAGACCGATCGAGACCACCACGAACACCAGCAGAATCACGGCGAGATCGATCGCTATCGCCAACGCGCGGCTCGGCAGCCTCGCCGGCCGCAGCCCCAACACGACCGCGTCACCGGTCACCAGCTCATTCATCGCGCCCCACCCTTCGCCGACCTTCCCTGCCCCTCGGAACCTCAGTCTGCCAAGCTGGCCCGCAGCGCGCCGCAGTAGTACGGACCCGTACGCACCCATGCCTGGAGCAGCAGCCGACCATGGACCTCGACGTCTTCGTCACCGCCCACCGCACCGAGTGGGACCGCCTGGACCACCTCCTGCACCGTGGAAGGCAACTCACCGGGGCGGAGGCGGATGAGCTTGTCGCGCTCTACCAGCGCACGGCGACCCACCTCTCCCTGATCCAGTCCAGCGCCCCGGATCCTGTGCTCACCGCGCGTCTGACCCAGCTGGTGGCACGGGCCCGCTCCACGGTCACCGGCACACGCAAGGCGTCCTGGCGCGACGCGGCCCAGTTCCTGACCGTCGGCTTCCCCGCGGCCGTCTACCGCTCCCGGCACTGGTGGGTCCCCACCGCCGTACTCTCCACGCTCCTGGCGGCACTCATCGGCTGGTGGATCGGCACTCACCCGGAGGTCCAGGCGGCGATCGCCGCCCCGGACGACCTGCGCCGGCTCACGCGCCCGGGCGGCGAGTACGAGACGTACTACTCCAGCCACCCGGCAGCATCGTTCGCAGCGCAGGTATGGACGAACAACGCGCAGGCCGCAGCCATGTGCCTGGTCCTCGGCGCCTTCCTCTGCATACCGGTGATCTACATCCTCTTCGTCAACGTCCTCAATCTCGCCGTGGGGATCGGCCTGATGTCCTCGGCAGGCAGGCTGGACACGTTCCTCGGCCTCGTCCTCCCACACGGCCTGCTCGAACTGACAGCGGTCTTCGTGGCCGCCGGTACGGGCCTCCGGCTCGGCTGGACGGTCATCGACCCGGGACCCCGCACCCGTCGCTCCGCTCTTGCCCAGCAGGGCCGCGCCGCGATCGGTATGGCAATCGGTCTGGCCCTCGTCCTGTTCATCTCGGGCCTCATCGAGGGCTTCGTGACCCCTTCCGGCCTCCCGACCTGGGCGCGCATCACCATCGGCATCGCAGCTGAGCTGGCATTTCTCGCGTACGTCTACATCCTCGGCGGCCGAGCAGCCCGCGCCGGCAACACCGGCGACCTCGATGCGGGCGAGCGCAGCGCCGAGCTCCCCTCCGCAGCCTGAGGACCGATGTGCAACGGCCCTGCCTGACCTGCTAGTCTCCTCTTCGCCCACAAAACTGTTGACACAGTCCGTGTGGGGAGGTAGATTCAAACAGTTGATCCGGACTGGACATGTTCGGGATCAGCCGTTAAGTTCATCTCGCTCGTACCGGAAGCCCAAGGCTTCCGCAGAGCCATTGATTCTCTTATTTGAAATCATCAGGCCGTTCAATCGGTTGGAATGTTTCTGATAAAGTCGGATCAGCCGAAAGGCAAAGGCCCTCCAACAGGCCGCCGGAAACAAATTCGAACCGGAAACGGAACGAAATGAGTCTGGTAAGGTTGGAACCGCCGGAAAGGGAAACGCGAAAGCGAGGAACTGGAAAGCGAAACCCGCTTCGACCGGGAATCGGACACGAAAGAGTCTGATAGAGTCGGAAACGCAAGAACGAAGGGAAGCGCCCGGAGGGC
>NZ_JBWKLF010000010.1:0-27408 GCF_056430475.1 Streptomyces sp. NPDC045968
CCGCACCTTCGACGCCGGGATCAACGGCTTCGCGATCTCCCACAGTCCGTCCGGAACAATCCAACTCCACGTACCCCGCCCCATGATGAGCCCAATGACCGCCTCACCACGTAGGACACGGTCTTAGACGTCGTTTCTTATGGCGGGCAGCAGCGGTGGGGGATTGCGATCGGTTCGTCGAACGCGGCTGCTCTGGTCAGCGGGGCATGCGCCGTCCCAGCTCCCGTGCCTTCTCGCGCAGGCCCGCAGCCCAGGCTGCGCCCTCCGCAGGGGCGGACATCCCAGTGACGGTGGAAACCTGCACGTCTTGGAGCGGGCCTTCCGGGGCGGCTCCGTGTCGTGCCCAGTCCACCTCGATCGCGGCGCGTTCTGCAAGAACGAGCACTGTGGCAGTGAAACCTTCGGCGAGCGCAAGCCAGACGGAGTGGCTCGCGCTCCGGTGCTTCGCCAGGAGGGCATTGACGAAGGTTTCGAAGGTATCGGGGCTGATATGACACTCGTCGTTCTCCCTCGACCCGATGCCCGATGGGAGATCCAGCTCTGCTTCGAAGACCGCTACCTGGCGCTGGAACATGCGGGAGACCCCATTGGATGGGTTCCACAGTGTCTCGTTGCCCATGTCGAAGTACTGACTCATCGCGGAACCTTTCAGCTGATCACGACAGGCCAGCGTATCCAGCTGGATCATTGCCGTCGTCAGCGTTACGTCTTGCCCAGACGCCGGTGGCAGATGAGGGCTGCGGCTATGCCGACGAAGGCCAGGAAGTGTTCAGGCTTGCGTTCGTAGCGGCGGTGGAGCCGACGGCAGCCGGCCAGCCAGGACACGGTCCTCTCGACTACCCATCGATGCCGACCGAGCCGCTGTGAGGACTCGATTCCTCTGCGGGCGATGCGGTGCCGGATGCCGCGCTTGCGGAGCCATCTGCGCAGGTGGTCGTAGTCGTAGCCTTTGTCCGCATGTAGTTTCGCCGGGCGCCGCCGTCGTGATCCGCGTCGGGAACGGATCGGCGGGATACCCCGCACGAGCGGTTCGAGGCCCTGGCTGTCATGCATGTTGGCGCCGGAGATGCCCAGTGACAGAGGAAGTCCGTTCCGGTCCGTGATCAGGTGGATCTTCGATCCCAACTTGCCACGGTCGGTCGGATTCGGTCCTGTCAGAGGCCCCCCTTTGTGGACCGGATGCTGACGGAGTCGATAGCGCACCGCGACCAGTCCAGCTCGCCGCGGGCACCGAGTTCGTCGAGAACGACACGGTAGAGCCGGGCCCAGACGCGGGCTCGGGTCCATTGGGCGAAGCGCCGGTAGACCGTCTGCCAGCTCGGACCGAACACGGGTGGCGGCTGCCTCCAGGTGCAGCCCGAGGTAGCCACGAAGATGATCGCTGCCAGGGCCTCACGGTCACCCGCCCGACGGCGACCGCCCCCTTGCGGACGTATGACCTTCGTCGGCGGCACTACCCGCCGAAACAGCACCCACAACTCGTCCGGCGCCAGCCGCTCAACCAGATCCGTCATGCTCGGTTCAACGAACGATCACGCCATATGAAACGACGTCTTAAAGAGCGTTTTATCCCACTCGGGGTGCTTCATTGCAGTTCAGGTGGCGGACTGCTTCGGGTTGGCTGAGGCAGTAGATGTCTCTTGTGGCAGGTGAGGAACATGACGGCCTTTGGGAGTCTGTTTCGACCCCTTCGCTCCTGTCTGATCCCAACACGCTCCCGCTCACGCCGGTTTGCGCCCTGTAGCGGGACGGCGGTCATCGGTATTACAGAAACATGCCTCGTCGACAGCGACCGTATCCGAGCGACCTGTCCGATGCCCGTTGGAAACTGCTGGAACCAACTCTGACGGCCTGGCGGGCCGAGCGAAGAGGGAAGGGCCTGGACATCGGCCGGCCGCCCGAGCACGACCTGCGCCGGATCATGGACGCCATCCTCTACGTCGACCGGACCGGGATCCCATGGCGGTATCTGCCGCACGACTTCGCTCCATGGGAAACCGTCTACGGATACTTCGCCGCCTGGCAGAAGGACGAGGTCTTCGACCAGCTCAACGGTCTCCTGCGGCGCCTGGTGCGGAAGGCCGAAGGCCGCGATGCCGAGCCCAGCGCCTGCGTTCTCGACGCCCAGGGCATCAAGACCTCGGCCAACGTGCCCGCGGCCGGCCAGGGCATCGACGCGGGCAAGAAGATCGCGGGCCGCAAACGTCACATCGGCGTCGACACGCTCGGCCTTCTCCTGACCGTGCTGGTCACCGCCGCCAGCGTCTCCGACAACGCCGGCGGCATCCATCTGCTCTCGGACATCGCCGCAGGCCACCCCCGCGTCACGAAGGCCTGGGCCGACACCGGCTATCGCACCACGGTCGTCGACCACGGCGCCCGCCTGGGCGTTGATGTCGAAGTCACTCGTCGCGACCCGGGACAGAAGGGCTTCAAGGTGATCCCGCGGCGCTGGGTCGTCGAGCGGACCTTCGGCTGGCTCATGCATCACCGCCGCCTCGCCCGCGACTACGAAACCCACCCCCACCGCTCCGAAGCGATGATCCGCCTCGCGATGATCGACCTGATGAGCCGCAGGCTCACCCGAGAGTCGACTCCGAACTGGAAGGACTCATAGCCTCCGCGCCACGCTGACGCGCGCGTTCTCTCCCCTCATCGCCTGCGGCCAGCGGTCATCGATGACATCCGCCGCTTCCCGGCAGGCGCCGCAGGCGTCTTCCCGTTCCGGGAGCCACCAGTGGTCGGACGGCGACATGCCGGTTTCCTGGATGCCGCACAGCGTCTTGTCGAAGATGCCGAACGCGTGGGAGACACCAGAGGCAAGGCCATCCGCGACGGCCTTCTCCCAGCGCATCCCCAGGGGCAGATACGGCGGTCGCGAAATCTCAAACCACTCACCGCCCACATGGGTGGCCGCATGGCACCAGGGACAGGACCAAATCTCCTCTTCCCAGACCGTCGGTGGCACCGGCCACCGCCACATCGACCGCCCGCACACATCACACTCCACAAGCGGATCCTCACACGCCGGCACAGGCCACCCCAAGCGGCTGGCATCGCCCGAGTTATCAAACGCCCTGGCCGGGACAAAACGCTCTTTTAGCCCCACCGCCCGGTGTGCCAGCGCCTCCACCTAGACAGTGGTCGTAGCCGGCCCGGCTCCCGCCTCGGATACCGTGATCCTCTACGGGGTGCCATAACGGATGTGACACCCCCCACCGGAGGTAGTCAGCGTATGAGTTCAAAGCGCAGCAAGAATCCAGCCCTGCCCGTACTTGACGACGCATTCCGACTCGCGTCGGTCAAGGACGCCGAAGAGTCCACCCGTGACGTGGCCGCACGGCTGGCCACCACCGAGCTGCGCCGCGTTTCCCACCCGGGCCGGGTCACCTGGGAGCCCATCGATCAGGCCGAGCCCGTACCGGTCCCGCCGACTGTGGTCGACGGTGACGGGGACCTGTGGCTGCGGGACCGGGGCACTGGCACCTGGACCATGCCCGAGTTCAACCCGAAGGAGTTCCCGGCCCGCTGTGGCGAGGTTCTGACGTGGAACCAGCTTGCCCGCGAGTTCGGCCCGCTTACCGGACTGGCCGACGACCGCCGAATCGGCGGCGGCCGGCGCTGACCGAGCAGCCTTCTGGGATGACCGCGCCCCTGAAGCGCCCCTTACGGGTATCTGGGAGCTCCAGCTACCCGCCGAGAGTGCGACGGCCTCGAGCAGCGTGGTGCGGGCCTGGCGCCACCCGATGTCCTCGGTGCGGCCGGCGTTGGTGGACCAGCCGGGTAGCGGTCGGCCTTCAGTTGCCGTGGTCAGCGCGCGGCCCAGCTCGCCGATCGACTGCCGCCAGTCGGCCAACTGCCCGAGCAGGCCGCGCTCCAGCTCGTCGACGGCGGCCAGGGCGGCAGCGCCTGGAGCTCGTCGGCGCGGGCAGCGATCCGCACCGCTTCGCGCAGCTCCGCCTCGCGGGCGGCGGCGGCCGCGGCGTCGTCGTCGTCGGTGTCGCCAGTGACGGAACAACCGCCCCGGGCGGCCCCTGGCAGCCCCCCGTTACCTCTCTGCCTCTTGTGGTCGCTACGGCTTTCGCTCGACTAATTAGCCGTCTCGATCTGCGACGTCCAGTTGTTGATGGGACCATCCCCGAGGGCGCGGGGAGCACTCTTCGTGACCTGCAGTGTTGCTAAGTCTGGCGTACTGGAAGGCGTCGTCGACGTAGTAGAAGGACACCTCGTAGCGGAAGTCGATGCGCGGCTGGACCAGGATGTCGCCGTAAGCGAGGCCGCTCAGCTGTTCTCGGGGCATGAAGGTCAGGCCGATGGAGTCCGCGCCCGCTTTCGGCTTGGCCGCGTACTGGCCTGCCTCGGGCAGTAGGTGCAGGTTCTCGGGCCGGTCGATGGTGGGGATGACCGGGTATCCGGCGGTGGTCAGGTCGAGCAGGTACTGCTTGCCGGCCATGTCGCTGCGGCCGGACAGCGGGTTGTAGACCCGGATGCCACGGACGATGGCCTGCTCCCGGAAGGCGTCGTACTCCTTCTGGTAGTGCAGCACGGGCCCGCTGTTACGGACCACCACCACGTCGAAGGCGTCCATCAGCGCGGCGGCATCCAGCGGGTGGCACAGGGCGATGTCGAAGCCGTCGCGCAGTCGGGAGGTCAGGAAGATGTCCTCGTCGCAGTAGCGCCGCCCCCGGGCCTGGTAGGCGAGGTCGGTCACGAACAGGACTCTGCTGCGCTCGGGCATCGTGCATCTCCTTCGGTATCCGCTGACCGGCAGCGGCGCGTCGACAATCTCGTGGGTCAAGGTCCGTCGGGCGTCGGCCGGGGCCACAAGTTGTTCCCGGCCGTCCGTGCCGGTCAGGACGCGGATCGCGCCGGGCGTGAACTTGCTCTCGCCTTCGACGGTGGCACTGTCCTGGATGGCCGGGTGCCAGTCGGGCGGCCTGTTGAACCGTCGTACGACAGCCCATATGTCATCTGCGGAGCTGGTGAAGGCCGAGCTCGTGCCATGGCGGGGTGGCCTTCACGTTTCAGGGTGGCGGGCGACCGTGTGGCGGCCGCCCGCCGTCTTCGCTGCTTGTCGTGCGGGGGACGGGAGCCCCGTGTCACCAGTTCTGGCGAGTCGGGGAGATGATCAGGTCGTTGACGTTGACGTCGGCGGGCTGGTCGAGGGCGTAGACGACGGCGTCGGCGATGGCCTGGGGGCTGATGGCGATGGCGTTGAGTTCCTGGGCGGCCTGGCGTCCGGCGGGGTCGGTGACCTTGTCGGCCCAGCCGGTGTCGATGACGCCGGGGCTGATCGTGGACGCCTTGATGCCTTCGCGGACGCTGAGTTCCCTGCGCATGGACTCGGTCATGGCCTGGACGAAGAACTTGGTGGAGCTGTAGACCCCGGCGCCGTCGCCGACCTGGTGACCGGCCACGGAGTCCATGTTCAGGATGTGTCCGGACTTCTGGCGCAGCATCACCGGCAGGACGGCGTGGACGCCGTTGAGGTAGCCGCGGATGTTCACGTCGATCATGCGGTTCCAGTCCTGGAGCGTGAGGTCCTTCCAGTACGAGAAGAGCATCAGGCCCGCGTTGTTGACGAGGACGTCGATGCGCCCGTAGGTGTCGACGGTGAAGTCGGCCAGTGCCTGCATGTCGGCGGCGTCGGTGACGTCGGTGAGGCGGGCGATGGCCGTTCCGCCGGCCTTTTCGATGTCGGTGACCAGCTGGTCGAGGTCTTCCTGGCCGCGGGCGGCGGCGACGATTGTGGCGCCGCGGGCGGCGAGGGCCTTGGCGCTGACGGCGCCGATGCCGGAGGAGGCGCCGGTGATGATGACGACCTTGCCTTCAAGGTTGTTCATGGGGATCTCCCAGTGAGAGGGGGCGGCGCGTCGGCCCCTGGTGAGGGCTGGACGGCCGGGTGCGGAGCAGGCCGAGCCAGGGTTCAGTGCTTGCGGCGCTTGACGACGTAGGCGTACTGGTCGGGCCAGCGCGGCTCGGCGCCCAGGGCGAGGGCGGCGTGCTGCGGCCAGTAGGGGTCGCGCAGCAGTTCACGGCCGAGCAGGACGGCGTCCGCCTGCCCGGAGGTGATGATCTCTTCGGCCTGGTGGGGGTCGGTGATGATGCCTACGGCGGCGGTGGGGATGCCGGCCTCGTTGCGGGCCTGGGCGGCGAACGGCACCTGATAGTTCGGCCCGGCGGCGATCTTCGCGTCGCGGACCATGCCGCCGGTCGAGACGTCGAGCAGGTCGACGCCGTGAGCGGTCAGTTCCTTGGCGAGGCGGACGGTGTCCTCACCGGTCCAGCCCTCGCGGGTGTCCTCGGGGTTCTCGGTCAGCCAGTCGGTGGCCGAGGTGCGGAAGAAGACCGGCAGCTCGGCGGGCCACACGGCCCGCACCGCGTCGACGACCTCCAGGGCGAAGCGGATGCGGTTGGCGAAGCTGCCGCCGTAGGCGTCGGTGCGGTGGTTGGAGACCGGGGAGAGGAAGGAGTTGATGAGGTAGCCGTGGGCGCCGTGGACCTCGGCGACCTGGAAGCCGGCGGCCAGGGCGCGCTTGGCGGAGTCGGCGAAGTCGGCTACGAGCTGCTGGATCTCGGTCACGGTCAGCTCGTGCGGGACGGGCAGGCCGTCGTACGCGACCGCGCTGGGCGCCACCGTCTGCCAGCCGCCCTCGCTCTCGGGCAGGGCCCGGTCGGACAGCCAGGGCTTGTCGACGGAAGCCTTGCGGCCGGCGTGCGCGAGCTGGATGGCCGGGACAGAGCCGTGGGCCTTGATGGCCTGGGTGATCCGCGCGAACGCCTCCTGCTGGTGGTCGTTCCACAGGCCCAGGTCAAAGGGGCTGATCCGTCCGTCGGGGCGGACACCGGTGGCCTCGGCCATCACCAGGCCCGCGCCGCCGGCCGCGCGGGAGGCCAGGTGGGTGAGGTGGAAGTCCGTCGGCACGCCGGTCTCCAGGCCCGTGGGGGCGGCGGAGTACATGCACATCGGGGACATCCAGATGCGGTTGGGTATCTGGAGGGAGCGCAGCTTGAGGGGGGTGAACAGGGCACTCACGGCTGAGTCTTCTTTCATGGTGGTGTGCTGGTTGTCCCGGTCGGGCCTGGCCGCCGCCTTCGGCGGCTGACCTGGCCCTTCCTGGTGTCCGGAACGTGTTCAGGCGCCGGCGAGCGTGGCCAGGGCGTCCACGATCGGGGTGGGGCCGCCGATGACCTCCACGGTCCGGCCGTCCAGCCGGGGGTCTTCGAGGAGGGCGAGCAGGACGGCGGCGACGTCGGCGCGGGGAATCGGGCCGGTGCCGGTGCGGTCACCGAGGTCCACCCGTCCTGTGCCGGGCTCGTTGCTGAGCAGGCCGGGGCGGATGATCGTCGCCCGGGGGTTGCTCCGGGCGCGGATGGCGTCCTCGGCGGCGGCCTTGGCCCGCATGTAGATGCCGAACTCCTGCTCGAAGTCCGCCGGGTCGGCCCGCAGGTGGTCGCCCATGGCGGAGACGAGCAGGTAGCGGCCGACTCCGGCAGCCTCGGCGGCGTCCGCGAGGAGGACCGCCGCGTCGCGGTCGACGGTCTCCTTTCGGGCCGATCCGCTGCCCGCCCCGGCGCCGGCGGCGAAGACGACAGCGTCCGCGCCGGCCAGATGCTCGGCGAGCTCGCTCACCGTGGCCTTTTCCAGGTCGAGCACGATGGTCTCGGCGCCGGCCTCGGCAAGGTCATCGGCGTAGGCCGGGTTCCGTACGAGCCCTGCCACCGAGTGGCCGCGCTCGGCCAGGAGCTTCTCCAGGATGAGGGCGATCTTGCCGTGCCCTCCAGCGATGACGACGCGCATGATCAGGCCGGCAGGCGGCTGTCGAGGACGAAGTTGACCTCGATGAGCTGGCCCGGGAAGAACAGCGTGGCGACGCCGATCGTGGAGCTGGTGGGGCGGTGGTCGCCGAAGTAGGCCAGGTTCGCCGCCGCCATCGCCATGTTGTACTTCGGCAGGTCCACGATGAACTGGGTCTCGGAGACGACCTGGTTGCGGGTGGCGCCGTAGTGGGCGAGCACCTTCTCGAAGTTGGCGTAGGACTGCTTCAGCTGGGCGTCGAAGTCGCCCGGGTAGAGGAAGTTTCCCTGCTCATCGTGCGAGAGCTGCCCGGAGACGTAGATCGTGTCGCCGACCTTGATGGCCTGGGCGAAACCGAACTCCTTCTCACCGGAGACGTCGTGGCTGTAGGAATCGATGGCGGTCATGGTGCTTCTCCTTGCTGATGGTGCTGTGGTTGAGGCGCGGGTGTGAGCTCAGGCGGCCGCGAGGCGGGTGACGGCGTCCGCGACGGGGGTGTCACCGGAGGTGAGCTCGACGATCACGCGGCTGAGGGCCGGAGCGTGCAGGGCGGCGTCGAGGAACGCGGCGACGTCGTCGCGGTGCACGTCGCCGTACTCGACGGCAGGACCGGCGGTCACCCGGCCGGAGCCGGGGGTGTCCAGAAGGGTTCCGGGACGGACGATCAGCCAGTCCAGATCGGTGCGCGCCAGATAGACGTCGGCGGCCTTCTTGACCTTGATGTAGTGCTCGAAGCCCTCACTACGTGTCCCGTCGCGCAGCGCGTCGGGGAACACCGAGACGAGGACGAACCGCGCCACCCCGGCCAGCGCGGCCGCGTCGGCGGCCTTCTCCAGGCCACGGCCGTCGATCAGGGTCGTCTTGTCCTGACCGGTGCCATGTGCGCCGGCCGAGAAGACCACGGTGTCATGGCCGCGCATCTTGCCGGCCAGATCCTCGACCGAGTCGGCGATGAGATCACCGACCACCGGAGTCCCGCCGGCCGCCCGCACCGTCTCACCCTGAGCGGGCCCGCGGTGCATGCCGGTCACAAAGTCACCGCGTGCGGTGAGGAGTTGAGTGAGGCGGCGGCCGACTCCTCCGGCGGCGCCGATCTGGAACACCTTCATGAGCTCGTCCCGTCTTTCGCGTGTGGGGGTGGGTGGTGCCGGCCGCCGGTCAGGCGGCGAACACCTGCGAGTCGTCGGCGAACGCCTTGAACTCCAGCGCGTTGCCGGCCGGGTCGAGGAGGAACATCGTCCACTGCTCGCCCTTCTGGCCCGCGAAACGTATGTACGGCTCGATGACGAACTCGGTGCCCGCCGCCCGCAGCCGCTCGGCGAGCTCCTGGAAGGCCGGGATCGTCAGGACCAGACCGAAGTGCGGCACGGGTACGTCGTGGCCGTCGACCGGGTTGTGTATGCGCTGCGCGCGCTCCGGCGCGAGGTGCGTGACGAACTGATGGCCGTGCAGATTCCAGTCCACCCACGTGTCCGCACTGCGGCCCTGCTCCAGGCCCAGGACGTCGCCGTAGAAGCGGCGCGCGGCAGCCAGGTCGTCGACCGGCACGGCCAGGTGGAAGCGGGGGATCGGGGAGTCGAGAACGGTCATGGCACTGCCCTTCTGCCGGGGAGCGGCGCCGCCCCTGGGCCAACCGCTCGACTTGTCCTAATGTCTACATCACGACAACATCCGAATGTTAACATTAGGGCATTAGTGGAGGAGGTGCAATCCGGACATGGGTGATCAGGGCAAGGTAGCCCCGGCCCGCCGCCGGGGCCTGGCCGACGAAGTCGCGGACCGCATCCGCGAGGCCATCTTCAACGGGGCCTACGCCCCGGGCGAGCAGCTGCGCGAGGTGGAGCTGTCCGGCGAGATGGACGTCAGCCGCGGCCCGGTACGCGAGGCGCTGCGGCTGCTGGAACGCGAAGGCCTGGTGCACTGCGCCTGGCACCGGGGCACCACGGTGACGGCGCTGTCCGCCGACGACGTAGCCGAGCTCGACAGCCTGCGCGGCGCACTGGAGGACCTCGCCGTCCGCCAGGTCATCGCCCACGCCTCGGACGAGGACCTCGCGTCCATCGCGAAGACGGCCGACATGATGGAGCGGGCCGGCGACGCGCACGAGATGGTGCGCCTGGACATCGCCTTCCACGACGCGGTGTTCGCCGCCGCAGGACACCAGCGCCTCGCCGACGCCTGGGACGGCATACGCTGCCAGGTCCACCTGTTCCTGCTGACCCGGATCAGCCGCAGCACCGCCGGCTACCTCGACTGCATCCCGCGCGAGCACCACGGACTCGTCACCGCACTGCGCGCCCGCGACACCGACACCGCTCTCGACCTCTTCGCAGCCCACCGCCGCCACGCCGTCGACGTGCTCACTGGAACTACTGCCTGAGTGTCGGCAAACGATGGCATCGAAGACGAAGGACGGGTCCCTGGTGGTGGTGGGCGCTCCGTCCTGACCTGCTGGGCCGGATTCCGGTCCGTCCGTACCGGAGTCCGGCGGCACACCTTGGCGATACCGTGGTGACCCACGACCCGCGACTGCCCAGGAGCTACGTGATGAGCGACCAGCCGGCCCCCGCTGACACCGCCGCCCGGCAGCAGCTGGAGCCCGCGGCCGCCGACGCGGTGCGCGCGTACGCCGCCCGCACCCGGGCCGACGCGGACCAGTATGCCGCCGTCCTGGAGGACATCGCCGCCAACGGCCTGCCCTCCGTGGACGACTGCACACCGTGGGAGGAGCTGCGCGAGACCCACCTCGCCCGCCTCGCCGCCCAGCGCCCGGCCGTCGCCTGATGACCCCACAGAATCGCCCGCGCCGCGCCCAGATCGCGTTCTCCGACTCCGCAGCGAAGCAGCTGGAGAACCTGACCAGCGAGGCGGAGATCCACGCCCTGGACCGCGCCCTGGTCGTCGTCTCCGTCGACCCCGACGTCGGTGAACTGATCCCCGCAGACACCGCCGGCCCCCGGCTGCGCCAGTACACCGACGACATCGAGCGGGTGCGCCTCCTGTACTGGGTGACCGCGCTGCGGACCGTCGTGGTGGTCGCCTACATCGAGGTGTAGGGCCCACCCTTCTCAGCGGCCGGCGCCCGGTTGCAGCGGTGCCCCATGGGCCGCGCGGAGTCCGGGCTGCGGCCAGGGGTAGAGCCGGACGGTGACCGTGGTGTCGCCACGCAGGTCCACGGCGACCTGATAGACCATGCTCCCGTCGGCATGGTCCTGCCGGGCCTGCACGGAGGCGTAGCGCCAGCGAGCGCAGAACCGCACGTAGAGGCCCTGTTCTCGTATAGCTACCGCCAGGTGGCGTGTAGCGCTGAGTAACTACTTGGGTCTGCGTTCGCGCTGCTGGAGGGCGGCGAAGTCGGCGTGCGCCGCCTCGACGGCCTCCGGGTACGCCTGGGTCTTCTCGTGCTCAGCCAGCGCCCGGTAGATGCTGGAGAGGCTGGGGCTCTGTCCCTTACGGCGGCCGGTGGGGATGGTCAGGTCGGGCTGGACGTCCTCGACGGTCTCGCCGTTCGCGCGGCGGCGGAGCACGGTGTGCAGCATGTCGTCGGTGATGACCGGGGGCCGGCCGCCGTGGTTGCCCTTGCGGGCCGCCGTGTCGAGTCCTTCGAGGGTGGCCTCGCGGATGTTCTCGCGCTCGGTCTCCGCCATCGCCGCGAAGAACCCGAACAGCAGGCGTCCCGGACCGCTGGGGTCGTATATCCCCGGGAGGGGTCCGGCAAGCATTTCCAGGATTAGGCCGTGGGCGGTGAGGTGGTCGGCGAGCGCGGTCAGCTCCGCGGCATCGCGCCCGAGACGCTTCATCTCGTACACCGTGAAGATCACCCGGCAGTGCGGGGCGTGGGCCTTGATCTCTCGGGCGGCGGTGAGGGCTGCCTCGAACTGCGCGGGGACCCGGACTCGGGTGCTGATCTTCTCCGAGAAGATCGTGTCCCTGGGAATGCGCTTGGCGACGAGCGCGTCGAGCTGTGTCTGGAGTTCCTGGGTGAGGGTCGAACAGCGGGCGTACCGATGCGGATGTTCGCGCTCGGGGTGTCCGGGTCGACGGGCGCGGGCGCCGGGATGCCGGGCCGCCATGGCTGGCCGGGACGGCGATCGGCGGGTGTCGGCACACGCAGGAGTTTCGCGAGCCGGGGCACCTTCGTGAAGCGGCCGGTGTGGTACGTCCCGGCAGCCGCACCGGAGCGCGAGCGACAGGGTGAACCTGGCTGAGCGTTACAGCGTGGGCAGGGGTGGCGCTCGACGTCGTCCGCTTCGGACGTGAGTGTGATCTGAGGGCCCGTCATGACCCCGGATGCTGTCACAAACATTTCCCACAACATGCCTAGTTCCGCTTTTGAGTGAGAACGAGTTGTGACAGTGAATCCGCGACCCGGACCGCTTCCGTCGACTGTTCTTGATCTTGCTCTGAGAAAGGGTCGTTTGTGAGAGTGGGCAGGCTGCGATCCCGGGGGGCAGCCTGCCCCCACTCATCGATCCCTTCAGACACTGAAGCGTTCGACGAGCATCTTCATGGTGTCGAAGGCAGGCTTGGGAGAGTAGTCATCGGCGGTGAGCCCGAATTGATGGAACAGTCCCGTTTGGGCGCTGTCGGCGTCTCGCAGCGCAAAATGGGTGTAACCGCTCAGGTGGAGTTGCTTCGATTGGGCGGCGATCACATTCACCACGGTCTCGACGACGTCAGCCTGCCGCTGCGGGTGGCGTTCGGGTCCGGTAGGCCAACCGTGCTCGGTGATGTGCAGCGGTAGGTGTCCCAAGCCGGAGGGTGCCAGTACCGAGTCGCGGTGATGACGTAGCAGTCCCTCGACAGCGTGCGTGAGGTCGGATGCGTCAACGGGTTGGAAGACGTCGGGAAAGAAGTCCAGGCCCACGTAGTCCAGATCGGTGATGAAGTCTCCTCCCCCGAGGTTGGTCAGATCAGTGAGGAAGGAGGTTGCTGGCCCGAAGAGGGGAGTGGTGTTGAATCCGACCCGTAGGTCTGGGTGTCCGAGTTCACGTGCTCGCGCTTTGACGACGGAAACCCCACGGACGATCGCCTCGTGCACCGCCGGGTAGTAGCCGTCCAGCGTCGGGTTCGACGTGACGTTGGGCTCTTCCGTCACTTGCAACGTGCTCGTGACCGCGCCGTACTGCTCGACCAGCTCGCGCAGGAAGTCGCAGTAGCCGTCGACATCTCCGGCTGTGGACTGGTACTGCGCCACCAGGTCCAAGCGGCGCCCCCGGATGGCGTATTGGGCTGCGGCGGCCGGCGCCGCGGTCGCGTGTGGCTCGCCGAGGCGGGTGGCGTCGTCGAAGCCTATGTAGGCGCGTACCAGGAACGGGCGGCCTGGGCGGCCCTGGAGGCGGTCGAGTGCACTCGACACGAGGGCCGGGTCATCGGGCAGGCCGCTGGCCAGACCCCCGGTGTCATCACCGGCGACTCCGCCCGGGTAGATCCCGAAGAGCATGCCGTCATGCATGCCGTCATGCGTTGTCAGTGTCACGCGTTCGATTCCTTTCGGTTCGGCGTTACAGGAGGTGTGGAGGTTGTCGCCGAATCGGCCGGCCACGTCAGTGAGCCGGTGCGGAGGTCATCGATGACCGAGTCGATCCACGCCATTTCGGCGCGAGCGAGGCACAACGCGTATTCAGCTTCGATGACGTGCATGCGGGGCACGCCGGCCGCCAAGGCCTCCGCGAGGCGTTCTTCATCGGCAGCCGTGCGTTGCCGGAGGCGTTGGGCACGCTCAACCAGGGCCTCCACCGCGCCGCTCGTCCCGAGGGCACCGAGATAGGTGACTGCGCCCAGGAACTGCGAGAACTCGCGCTCTGGGTTGCGGATCTGGGAATCCAGCCGTCGTACGAGTTCGTTGCGGCCCTCTTCCGTGAGGGCGTAGACGGTCCTCTCCGGACGGTTTCCCAAGCGCTGCTGGCCTTGTGACGCAAGCCATCCCGCTTCGGTCAGGGCGGCAACGGTGTTGTAGAGCGTGCCTCGCGTGATCGCGGCCGCGTGGTTGTCGCTGCGTTTTCGCAGTTCGGCAAGCATCTGGTGCGGATGCGAGGGCTGTTCGAGCAGGAGACCGAGCACTGCCAGAACGATCGGGTTGTCGAGAGCGCGACGTGGCATAGTCGAACTCTATCAGTCTAAATAAACTATTGGACGCCTCGTGGGAACTGGAGTCGCGTCGGACGGCTCGGCGGCCTGCGGGTCGGTGTCACGCGGGGGCCGAGGCTGCTTCCTCTTGCGGACTGCGCGGGCTGGGCACGGCCGACACTGCGACCAGGTCCAGGTCCAGGCGGCGGTTCATGTCCAGCTCAAACCGGCCGTACGGATTCACGTGGGTCCAGAACAACGGCGACAGCGCCCGGCGGTCCGCGTCGGTGAGCTTGTCCGCCCACTTCGGGTCGGCCAGGACTTCCTGCATCAGCAGCGTGTTGACGTGCACCAGCGCCGACTGGAGCAGGTGTAGCGCGAGCATGCTGACTTCCTGCGACTCCTTGTCCGTACCGGCCAGGTCACCGCCCTTTCCGTAGAAGAGGTCTTTGTTCGCGGAGTTCCAGTTCTCGACCACCTGCAACCCCTCGTGGATCTCCTGGCGCATCTCGACGTCGGCCAGGTAGTCACAGACGAACGAGGTCCGCACCGCCCGGCCCAGCTCTTCGATCGCCCGGTACGTCGGGTGCTTCGGCCCTCCACGGGTGAACCGGCGCAGGACCTGCTCGGCCTCGGCGGTGCCCAGTCGCAGGGCGGTGGTGTACTTCACGATCTGGTCGTACTGATGAGCGATCAGGTCCCAGTCGATCGTCTTGGTGGAGAGCACCGGGTGCCACGATGCGACGGATCACCGCCGAACTGAGCCTGGAGCTCGACCAGGCTCGTGAGCAACTCGGGCGGTCCGGAAACGTCGCCCGACTGCCAGCGCTGCGGCGACGGATAGCGCGACAAGAACGAGGCTCGGGATGAGGGTGCTTCTGGCGCTCCCAACATCACTCACCCGGGTGGCCCACCCTACGATCAACACAACATCGAAAGTCGAGTGAATCAGCAGGTGGTGGGCGTGAGCTCGAGACGCGCCCCCGGGGCCGGAGCGGTGCCGCTGCGGCGGACGCCGGTACGGGGACCTGATGGCAGCCGGAGCAGCCTGCCGTCGCGTGCCGCATAGAAGCGTTGGCCGACATGCCGACCCGCCGTAGCCAGCACGGAAGAAGAACCCAGCCCCAGCCGAGCTTGTCGGCTGGGGCTGCATCACTCGCCGACCCTCTGGAGGGTCGGCTGTGGCCGCCGGCGGTGCCGTCCCCTGCTCGCCGGCGACTGCCCCACACTCCATGCGGCGTGGGGATTCTGGCGATCAGGCGGTTGTCGTGCTGGTGGCATGCGCTGTGTCGTGGTCATGGCGGAGGAACTGACGCAGCCGGGTGAGCGTGTGAGGGTGGATCCGGTGCCAGCCCTTGCGGTCGTAGAGCCAGGTCACGCCGAAACCGATCAGCAGACTGGCCAGGAGGCCGGCGCCCAGTGTGATCCAGGCACGGTCGAGTCCTGCGGCCCCCTGCGCGTCGAAGTACAAGATGGCGCGTGTTCCGTCAGAGATGGCCCGCTGCGGTTCGAACTGGGCCAGGAACTGCCAGAACGGAGGCATCGCCTGCAAGGGGATGGCGCCTCCCGAGGTGGGGATCGCGGCCGCGACGAAGAAGATCATCGCGGCGACGATGCCCGGCCCGCCGAGGGCAGCCAGCACGGTGAGCGTGCCGATGCCCACCGCGGAAGCCGCAGTGGTGCCGAACACCCAGAGCAACAGCGAATGCGGCAGGTCGAGGTGGAGAGCGAACGTGGACACAGCCAGGATCGCGGCGGACATGACGGCGGATGCGCCGACCATGATGAGGTACTTGGCCAGGAGGGTCTGGCGCCGGCTGATGTGCTGCGGCAGGGCAAGATGCCTCTTGGGGCCCAACTCGTTCGCGCTGTAGCCGAGTGCGGAGTCGGTCGTTGCGTGGATGAGATTGGCTCCGAGGAAACCGGACATCATCAGCAGCAGCGCATAGAAGAATGCGGTCATGCCCTGGCCCGTGCGGTCACCGAGGGGCGCTCCAGCCTGTGTGGTGATGGACACCGGGTCCTTCACAAGCGCCTGGTTCGCGGCCGGAACCGTGGCTCCTGCCTCCAGGGCCTGCTGCACGATGCCCGCCGCCGCTCCCGATGAGGCGCCACGGACGGCGCTTTCGGCGATCTGCTCACCGATCGAGGAAGCCATGGACCCCGCACCGTGGTTGGTGAGAACCGTGACCGCCGGCTTCTCCGGGGCGGCGCCCAGGAGACTGAGCATCTTGGTGCTGTAGTCGTGCGGCAGGACGACGGCCGCGAACAGTTCGTTCCGTCCGATCGCCTGCTTCGCCTCGGCGAGGGAGGCGAAGGTCCTCCACTCCACCGACCTGTGAGGCTTCTGCGTCTGCGCGGCGATGCCCGCCGTGACCTGACGGCCTACGTTCTGGTGCCCTGCCTCCTTGGTAGAGACGCCCTTGTCCAAGCTGACCAGGCCGATCGGAGCATCTCTGAGATCGGCGCCGGGATTGGCGACGCTGCCGTTGAAGAGCAGGGTGATGAGGCAGAGAGCAAGAGTGAGCAGCCCCGCCGGGACGAGCCACACCTGAGGGGTACGGAGTAGGCGTGCGGCTGTGGTGACCGCGGAGTGGTCGGGAGAAGAGGGCATGGGATGCTTCCTGGCAGCAGAGAAAGCTATGTATGTATAGCTTTAGGGCTAGAGGTATCGGGCTTGATTGAACTGGGGGTTTCCCCTGCGGGTGGTGGTGCCGCCTACGGGGTCGGGGCCAAGGTGCGTGCAAGTTCCCACAGGTCAGGCAGTGCGGCGCTAATGCGTTGCTCGGCCCCGGCCGGCAAGTGCTGCAGAGCCTCCGTGATCGCCTTGCCCAGACTGTCGTTGACTTCGTCGCCGGCTGTGATCATCTTCCCCGTGGGGTGCAGCTCCACAAACCGTCGGTCGTGTGCGCTGGAACGGCGGTCGATGAAACCGTCGCGGGTCAACTGGGTGACAAGGGTGCTCACGTTGTTGGGCTGCATGCTCAGAGCGGTGGCGATCTCGCGGACGCTGATGCCCGGCCGGCTGTCGATGAGGCGCAGAACCTCCACCTGGGCGACCGGGCGAGTTGACTGGCCGGTCGGCGGCGTCTGGCGCTGGCGGAGCGCCCGGTGCAGCGTCCACGCAAGGCGGATCAGGTCATCGGGTAGCCGTTCGGGCTCTTGCTCGCTCACCCACCCACCATACCTCTAAAGCTAGAGCTGTATCACCCGTCGAGCTGCGGTGGGTCACGGGTGGCTTGACGGGAGGGGTGAAGGAAATGACTCTAGTGTTAGAGGTATAGCCCTAGATTTACGCACCCCTCTCTCTCGCATCTTGGCGTTTCGCCTTCTATGCTGACCGTAAAGCAGGACATGAGTCCTCGTATTCAGGACTGGAGCCGCCATGAGTCCCTCCACCGTTTCGACCGGCCGACCGGCCGAGCCCAAGATCGAACGCTCTCTCACCCTCCATCTGCGCGGCGACTGGGGGACCGCGAACCTGCACAGGGTCTGCGGATGGATCGCCCAGGAACTCGCGGACCGCTGCGGGCCCCACACCCGGATCGCCACGTGGAACAGCAGGGGCTTCAGCGACGCGGTACGGGCCGTGGGCCGGGGAGAGGTACAGGTCGCCCTCACCACACCGACGGCTTTCGCCGCCGCGGCGCTAGACGGCCGCGGCGTCTACGCGGACGAGTTCTTCCCTGACCTGCGCGCTCTCGGGGTGGTGCCGCAGCGGGACCGCCTGGTCGTGGCCGTGCACAAGGACCTCGGTGTCACCACTTTCGCCGAACTGCGTCAGAGCAAACCTGCCCTGCGGCTCGCCACCTCGGTCCACGACGGTGTCAATCACGTGGGGCTGGCCGCCCATGAGCTTTTGACACGTGCGGGTGTCGACGTAGTCGGCTGGGGCGGCGAACTGCTCGAGGACGAGCGACCGTTCGAGTCGTTGGACCACGCGACGGAGGGACGGGCCAACGCCATCGTCCACGAAGCGATCATGCTCCCCGCGTGGCAGGAGATCGGCCGCCACTTCAACTTCCTCGAAGTCGAGGACGACGTCCTGGATAGCCTCCATGACGACTTCGGCTGGCCGGCGGCAGCCGTCGACGACGAGTACTTCCCCGGCCGGACGGCCTTCAGGACCCTCGACTTCTCAGACTTCCTCGTCTGTACCCGCGCCGACCTGCCCGAGGACGTGGCCTACGCCATCGCGTGGGTGCTGGGGGAGACACGGCACCTCATCGAAGGGCAGTACCGGCACCTGGCCCCGGAACGCAGCCCCATCACCTACCCCCTCGACCCCGTCACCATGGGCAGGACCACGATCCCCCTGCACCCCGGCGCCGCCCGCTACTACGACGCCCTGCCCACCGCATGACACCCGCCCAGGCCCGCGGTCTCGCCGTGGAAGCCTCCCATGCTCTGGCCGCGGCCGGCCAGGGCGACATGGTCTGGGGGCACGTGGCCGTACGCGACCCGGACGGCCGCGGCATCTGGATCAAAGCCCCGGGCTGGGGCCTCGAAGAAGTCCGCGACGACCGGCTGCAGCTCGTCTCCTACGAAGCCGAGGTGCTCATCGGCGACGGGACCGCGCACAAGGAGTGCCACATCCACCTCGAGGTGCTGCGCGCTCGCCCGGAAGTGCACTGCAGCGTGCACACCCACGCGGTGTCGGCCATCGCGTTCGCCGCCCTCGGTGTGCCCCTCCTGCCGTTCTCTCATGAGGGCGCCCTGTTCGGGGGCGAGGATGTGCCGAGGTTCAGGGAGACGGGAGGGCTCGTCAGCAGTCCCGAGCTGGGGGAGGAGCTCGCTACGGCTCTCGGCGAGGCACCCGCCGCCCTCATGCCCAAGCACGGGCTCGTGGCCGCCGGACACACCGCGGCGGCGGCTGTCATGCATGCCGTACTGCTCGACAGCGCCTGCGCCATCCAGCTGCGGGCCCAGGCGGCCGGCCGGGCGGTCGTCCACTCCGACGCCGCGGAGGCCCGCGCCAAACGCGCCCAGTGCTGGCCCGACAGCCAGCTGGAGGCCGGTTACCGCTACCTCGTGCGGAAGGCGGCCACCACGGCCGACGTGGGCACCTCGTGTTGTCGCCCGGCCTGACGCCGGGCGCCGCAGCTTCCGCATTTTCACAGGGTGTGACCCCGTCACACCGGTTTCCCCGATCCACAGCAGAAGGACTTGTGCCATGACCGACCAGCCCAACTCCGCCGCAGCCACCGACTGGACCACGGTCTCCACCGGGGACGGGCCGATGCGCGTCTTCGTCGCGTGGCCTGCACAGCCCACGAACCGGGCCGTGGTCGTCCTGCAGGAGGCTTTCGGAGTCAACGACCACATCCAGGACATCGCGCGCCGCTACGCCACGCGTGGCTTCCTCGCACTGGCTCCGGACCTGTTCCACCGCAACGGTGTCGGGACCCTCGCCTACGAGCAGCACGCCGAGGCCATGCCGCTGATCGGTGCCATCGGGCCGGACGCGATCCTCACCGACGTCGAAGCCGTCCTGACGCACCTCGTCGAGAAGGAGAACGTGCCCGCCGCCCGTACGGCGATCCACGGGTTCTGCTTCGGTGGCCGCGCCGCCTTCACCGCCGCCACCGGCATCCGCGGCCTCGGCGCCACCGTCGTCTTCTACGGCCCGGGCATCGCGGCCGGCCCGCACGCGGTCCTGGACCGGGCCGCGAACATCGACGCCCCCATGATGCTCCACGTCGGCGCCGAGGACCCCACCATCCCCAGCGACCAGACAGCGGCCATCGCGGAAGCCCTCACCGCCGCAGACGTCCACTTCGAGAGCTACGTCTACGAAGGCGCCGGGCACGCCTTCGCCTGCGACGCCCGCCCGCACATGTACGTCGAGGACAGCGCGAAGACCGCCTGGCAGCGCACCCACACCTTCCTCGACGAGCACCTGCCCGCAGCCTCCTGATCACACTCCTACCGACGAAACAAGGACGTTTCATGGGTACTGTCACCGAAGTCATCGCGGTCGTCTGCTCCGACGAACCCTCCCGTTCGATCGAGCGGGACGAGCACCTTCTGCTGTCCCCGCCGCACCCCAATCCCTTCCCGGTGAAGCTCTGGCGGGATCACGAGCCGCTGAGCGTGGTGCACTTCCCCCACGCGTACGAGGCCGTGCTGTTCGCCCCGCCGCGTGGCATCTACGAGAGCGCCCAGGTCCGCGTCGAATGGCAGACGATGGACAACCGGCAGCCCTTCTACCACCGCAACTGCGACGTCGACGAGATCTCCTACCAGATCGCCGGCGA
This sequence comes from Streptomyces sp. NPDC045968, assembly GCF_056430475.1. Taxonomy (NCBI): domain Bacteria; kingdom Bacillati; phylum Actinomycetota; class Actinomycetes; order Kitasatosporales; family Streptomycetaceae; genus Streptomyces; species Streptomyces sp. NPDC045968. The sequence goes on from NZ_JBWKLF010000010.1 coordinate 20,125, forward strand.
GCGCACCCTGATGACCGAACTCGGGGTCGTCGAGCACCGGCCGGGGGAGTTCTCCCGACTGCCCCGCGGTGTCGCCCACGACAACTACGGGCGGCGCGAAAGCCACCTTCTCTTCTACACGCCCGCTCCCGTCCGCGAGGAACGCGCCCCCATCCGGCGCTCCGAAGCGGTGTTCCCGCCCTTCCCCGGCTGGGAGGCGGGCAACATCAACGAGGCGGTCACCCAGTGCATGGGCACGCCCGGCCATGACATCACCGTCGCCCCCGTCGACGAACAACGACTGCTGGAACAGGTACACACCGAGAAGGAACGCCTCAGTGTCCTCACCGGGGCCGACGAAGTCGGCATGACCTGGCTGTACCGCTCCGCCGGCTTCCGTCTGGGTTCCGTGCGACTGCGGCCCGAGGGCGAGCGTGTCTACCGGCGCACCCTGGACGCCGACGAGATCCAGTACCAGATCAGCGGTCGCCGCACTCTGGTCAGCCAGCGCGGCATCGCCGAGCTGGGGCCGGGCGACTTCGTCCGCATCCCGCTCGGTATCGCGTACACCAGCGTGTGCGCCGAGGCCAGCGAACACATCGCCCTGTTCGCCGACCGCGAGCTCCCGCAGATCGCCGAGACGACCAGGACCGCCGAGCCGTACACCCCCGAACGCCTCGCCGCGCTGCAGCACTGAAACGACGTAGGAGCCGCACATCATGAACGCCATGCTCGCCGCGCGCGCCCAGAAGGGCTCCGACGCGCTGCACCTGCACAAGGTCGCCATACCTGAGCCGGGACCCCAGGACGTCCTGGTTAAAGTGGCCTCCGCCGGCCTCGCCCCCGGGATGATGACCCTGCTCGCCCAGGGCGCCTTCACACACCTGCCCACCACACTCGGACACGAGGCCGCCGGCACCATCGCCGCCGTGGGCAGCGAGGTGAAGGGGATCGACATCGGCACCCGCGTACGGGTGCACCCCAACCTCAACTGCCGTACCTGCGGATACTGTCGCTCCGACCGGGACATGATGTGCCCGCAACAGGCGATGATCGGACACGCCGCCTTCGGCGACGTTCCCATGCCGCTGTACGACCGCTACCATGACGGCGGACTGGCCGAGTACATCCGGGTACCGCACTGGCTCCTCGACACCCTGCCCGACAGCGTGTCCTTCGACGTCGGCGCCAAGGTGCACGATCTCGCCAACGCCATCCGTGCCCTCAAATGCGCCGACCTGCCCCTGGGTGCCACCCTCGTGGTCACCGCAGCCACCGGCACGATGGGCACCGCCACCGTCAAGCTCGCCCGGCACTTCGGCGTCTCCCGTCTCATCCTCGTCGGACGCAGCGCCGAGCGGCTGGACGCGGTCCGGCCGCTCGCAGGTGACATACACACCGACGTCGTGGCACTCGAGGGACTGCCGTCGACCTGGGCGAAAGAAGGCGGCCTCACCCGCGCCCTACGCGCGCTGGTCCCGCAGGGCGCGGACGCGGTCCTCGACTTCGTACCGGAAGGACCTGCCACGTCCCAGGCGCTCGCCGCCCTTGCGACCGGCGGAAGCCTCGTGCACATGGGCGCCAACCGCAGCCCGCTGCTGTTCCCGATGATCGCCGTCATGGTCAACTGCTGGCGCATCATTGGAACCCGCGCCTGCACGCGCACGGACGCCCAAGAAGCTCTCACCCTGCTCGGGCGAGGCGCACTGGACGCGGAGGAGCTTATTACCCACCGCTACCCACTGGCCGCAGCGAACGAAGCCGTCGCCGCGCTGCAGAACCGGACGGAACCCATCTGGATGGCGGTGGTCAACCCGTGACCGCGGCTCAGCAACTCCCCGTACTCGTCGTGGGCGGCGGTCCCGTCGGCCTGACCGTGGCAAACCTCCTCGCGGCCCGAGGAGTGCCACTCGTCCTCGTCGAACGCAACGCCTCCACCAGCGATGAGGCCAAGGCCATCAGCCTGGACGACGAGTCCCTGCGAACCCTTCAGACGGCAGGTCTCGCGGACAAGATCCTGGACGTCGTTGTACCGGGCACCGGAACCCGCTTCTACGACCGCAAAGGCCGGCCGCTCTTCCACGCCCGCGGCCCACAGCCCTACCATCTCGGCTTCCCGTTCAAGAACCAGTTTGCTCAGCCCGAACTGGAGAAACTCCTCCTGGACGAGTTGAAATCCCGTCCCCAGGCGGACATCCGCTTCTCCACCGAACTGGTCACCGTAACGGAGAATCCCGGCGGCACCGGCGCCACCGCCGCGATCCGGTCACCCGGTGACACCGACACGGAAGACCTTCGGGTCAGCTGGGTCCTGGCATGCGACGGAGGCCGCTCCACCGTACGAGAACTGCGTGGCATCGACATGACCGGCACCAGCCACCAGGACGTCTGGCTGGTCGCCGACACCACCGGCGACCACCACGACGAGCGCTACGGCATGCACCACGGCACTCCCGACCGGCCCACCGTGATCGTGCCCGGCCGCGGCGGCCGCTGCCGCTACGAGTTTCTCCTGCACCCGGGTGAAGGCGAGAAGGGAGCGAGCCCCGACTTCGAGACCGTGCGCAGACTTGTCGCGCCCTACCGGCCCCTCACCGAGGAACAGGTGGAACGCTGCATCGCGTACACCTTCAACGCCGTTGTCGCCGACCGGTGGCGCGACGGGCACGTCCTGCTGCTCGGTGACGCCGCGCACATGATGCCGCCTTTCGCCGGCCAGGGGCTCAACTCCGGTGTCCGGGACGCCGCGAACGTCGCGTGGAAGATCGACGACGTGTGGCACGGTCGTGCCGGACAGAGCCTGCTCGACACCTACGAGGTGGAGCGGCGCCCGCACGCCACCGCGATGGTCCGTTACTCGGAACGACTCGGTGACGTCGTCATGACCACCGACCGTCGCCGTGCCCTCCTGCGGGACATGGCAGCCCGGACTCTTCTGCGCATACCACAGGGGCGCCGCTACCTCACCGAGATGCGGTTCCGTCCTCACGCGCGGCACGAGGCCGGCCTGGTGGTCGGAGACCATGCGCTGACGGGCACCCAGCTTCCTCAGCCACGGGTCCTGGTCCCACCGAGTCTGCACACCCAGTGGTTTGACCAGGTTCTCGGCCGGTCCTTCGCTCTGCTGGGCATCAACGTCCCGGACGCCGCCTGGCAGTGCTTCGACGGCACTCAATGGCCGGACGACAAGCTCGACATCAAGCGGATCGACGTGCTGCTGGACGACCGGCTGCCCTCGGCGACGGCAGGACGCGAAGCTGTCGCGGATGCGGACGGTCGCCTGGAGGAAGCTCTTGCCGGTGCCCGCAACCGGTTCGTCCTGGTCAAGCCCGACCGTTACATCGCTGCCGTCATGGGACCCGGCGACGTTCCTGCCGTTGCCGAGGCATTGCGCAGGAACACCCGGTGACCTCGATCCCGACGACCACGGCCGCTGTATGGGTCTACGAACACGGCGGCTCTGAGCAACTCGTCCACGAACAGCGGCCCCTGCCCGCCCTGGGCCCCGCCGACGTGCTGGTGGCCGTCGACACCGCCGCCGTCTCGGGCTGGGACCTGAAGTACCGTCGCGGACTGCAGCCCGGCACGAAACTCCCGGGCCGCAACCCCTTTCCCATGCCTCAGCAACTGGGACGTGAGGCCGCAGGAACGGTTGTCGCTGCCGGGCCCGACACTCGGCTGCTGAACGTGGGCGACCGGGTGGCGGCCGTCGTCCACCCTGAGAATCCCTATGCCCCGGAAACTTACCGGGGCCTGGGGAACCTCTCCACGGGTATCGCCATCCCCGGCCATCAGAGCACGGGCGCCTACGCCGAGTACGTGGTGCGCGACGAGCGGCTCTTCCTGCCGGTGCCCGACCACGTCGACCTGGAACAGGCAGCGGTCGCGCTGTGGCCCTACGGCACCAGTCACCGTGTCCTGCGTGACCGGCTGCGGGTCACGGCGGGCGACACCCTGCTTGTGACCGGAGCCGCCGGCCCGATGGGCCTGGCCACCATCCAACTCGCCCAGCTCTTCGGCCTGCGCGCCATCGCCACCACCCGACATGCTGAGCGAGCCGACGCTCTGCGCAGCGCCTGCAGTGCCGAGGTGGTCGTCACCGACGACCTCGACGCCGCCCGGCACGCCGTACGGGACCTCACCCACGGCCAAGGCGTCGACCACGCAGTCGACTACTCCTCCCACCGCGATCTGCTGCGCCTGGCCCTGGACGTGCTGCGACTGGGGGGCAGGCTCTGCCCGGCGGCCGGTGAACAGAACCCGCCGGGCCCGATGCCGTTCACCGTCTTCGACCTCACCCGTCTGGAAGCCGACATCGTCGGCGTCCGCGGAGCACGGCACGAGGACGCTCTGCGCGTAATGGCCCTCCTGGCCGACGGCAGGCTGCACTCACGGATCGCGGCACGCCTCCCGCTGGCCGACGCTGCGAAGGCCCACGACCTGATGGAACGACGCACCACGATCGTCGGGCGCATCCTCCTCAAGCCCGGGACCTGAAAGCGCGCGGGTGGCCGGTTCCTGCCCTGACCCGACCACCCGCGTTTCCTCATCTCACGAGAGAAGAAGCTCTTGCCCACCCTCACCACCGTCGCAGTGGCCCGTACCGGCGAGGACACCTTCCACTGGGAACGCGCCGTCCTCGACGACCCCGGCCCCGGCGAAGTCCTCGTCCGCCTCGTCGCGGCCGGCCTGTGCCACACCGATCTGTCCGTCCTGGCCGGACGTCTGCCCACCCCTCTTCCCGCTGTTCTGGGCCACGAAGGAGCGGGAACGGTCGAAGCCGTGGGACCTGACGTAACCGGGATAAGCCCCGGAGACCACGTCGTGCTCTCCTTCAACTCCTGCGGCCACTGCGACGCCTGCCGCACCGGCCGTCCCACCACCTGCGAGACGTACTTCCCCCTCAACTTCCGTGCCGCACGCGCCGATGGCACCACACCGATCCACACCGAGGACGGCGCACCACTCGGCGGCCTGTTCTTCGGACAGTCCTCGCTGGCCCGGCACGCCGTCGTCTCCGCGCAAAGCGTCGTCCGAGTTGACGTCGCGGACGAGGAAGAACTCAGCCTGCTGGCACCCGTCGGCTGCGGGATCCAGACCGGAGCCGGAGCGATCCTGAACCTGCTCAAGCCCCACTACGGTGACAGCGTGGCGGTCTTCGGCGCCGGGGCGGTGGGACTGTCCGCCGTCATGGCGGCCCGCCTCACTCCCGCCCGCACCATCGTGGCCGTGGACGTTGTCCCGTCGCGGCTGGCCCTCGCCACCGAGCTCGGCGCGACCCACACCATCGACAGCAGCAAGGAAGATCTCCGGTCCCGTCTCGCCGACGTGGCCGGCCCCGGCGGCCTGACGTACATCGTGGAAACCACCGGCATCCCCGCACTGCTGGAGCTCGCCGCCACGGCCATCGCCGCCGACGGAACCGTCGCCGTCATCGGAGCCCCCTCCGCCGGCAGCCGGGCCTCCTTCGACATCAATGCCCTCATCGACGGCCGCACCATCCGCGGTGTCACCGAGGGCGGCAGCGACCGCACTACCTTCATCCCCGCTCTCATCGACCTGGCACGCCAAGGACGCCTGCCCTACGAAAAGTTCGTCCGCTTCTACGCCGAAGACCGGCTCCACCAAGCGGTGACCGACGCCCGCTCCGGGCACACCATCAAACCGGTGATCTGCTTCGACAACCGGACGGGGGAGGAACGATGAGTCTGCCGCACGCCCGCAACCTGATCGACGGCCAGTGGCACGACGGACACGCGACAGGCACCGCCTGCGCACCGGCCACCGGACAGGCCATCGGCACCTTCGCCGATGCCGGAGCCGTCAGCGCCCGCCACGCCATCGACGCGGCTCGCCGCGCCTTCAGCGACACCTCCTGGGCCCACGACCGGCAGTTGAGGGCCCGCGCCCTGTCGGAGCTGGCCGACCGGATGTCCGCCCGGCGCGACGAACTGGTCGATCTGCTCTCCCTCGAGAACGGCAAACGGCGAGCGGATGCGGCCATGGAGATCGACTCCGCCATCCCCAAGCTGCGCTACAACGCCGCCCTCGCCCTGACCGACACCGGTCGCGCCGCAGAAACCAGTCCGCACAGTTACTCGATGACGATCCACCAGCCCGTCGGCGTCGCCGCCGTCATCGTCCCGTGGAATTCTCCCGTCATCCTGGCGGTGCGCTCCTTCGCCCCGGCCCTGGCCGCCGGCTGCACCGTGGCGATGAAGATGCCCGCCCAGACCGCGCTGACCAACGGCCTGCTGTACGAGATTGTCGCGGAGACCAGCGCGTTGCCGGCCGGTGTCGTCAACGCCTTCACCGAGTCGGGCAACGAGGGCGCGCCCCTTCTCGTCTCCGATCCCGGTACCGACGTCGTCAGCTACACCGGCTCGACCGCGGTCGGCCGCGTCATCATGGCGCAGGCCGCCCGGCATCTGAAGGGCTGCTCGCTCGAACTGGGCGGCAAGTCCCCGATGGTCGTCTTCGACGACGCCGACCTGGACGCGGTTGTCCCTGTGCTCACCGCTGCCGTCACCACCTTCTCCGGCCAGTTCTGCATGGCCGGCAGCCGCATCCTCGTCCAGCGTTCCGTGGCCGACGAGCTGCGCGGGCGGCTGATCACCGCTCTGCAGGCGGTCGCAGTCGGCCCGGACGCAGATCCGGGGGCAGCCATGGGCCCGGTCATCGACCGGGCGCAGGCCCTGCGCATCGACTCCCTGGTTGCCGAATCCGCGGGCTACGGCCGGGTTCTCGTACGAGGCGGGTTGCTCGAGCCGGACGGTGACGGCGCCTACGTACGGCCGAGTCTGGTGGAGGTGGACGACCTCGCGGCCCCGATCATTCAGAGGGAGGTGTTCGGGCCGGTCGCCACCTTCGAGGTGTTCGACGACGAGGACGATGCCGTTCACCGGGCGAACGCCACCGAGTACGGCCTAGCCGCCTCGGTCTGGAGCCGGGACGTCGACCGGCCGCTGCGGGTCGGGCGGCGCCTCGACGCCGGGACCGTCTGGATCAACGGCTGGGGCGTGATCCGCGACCAGTTCGAGGAGGGCGGATTCAAGCAGAGCGGTGTCGGCAGGCTCAACGGCCCCCGGGCTCTGGCGGAGTTCCAGGAGATCAAGCATCTGGTCCACACCCCCCGCGTCGGCTGACGAAGGGCTCCCGTGGTGCGGCACGGGAGCCCTCGCACAGCGGACGCCACCTTCGCGGGGGGGGGGGGGGGGGGAGGGGGGGGGGGGGGGGGGGGGGGGGGGGGGGGGGGGGTGTGGTATTCGGGGGGAGGGGGGGGGGGGGGGGGGGAAGCGTGTGTTT
>NZ_JBWKLF010000010.1:27418-166395 GCF_056430475.1 Streptomyces sp. NPDC045968
GGAAACAACCCCCGTCCCCCCCCCCCCCCGCCTGAATCCCCCCCCCCCCCTTCTTCTCCCCCCCCCCCCCCCCCCCCCCCCCACCCCCCCCTCCCCCCCCCCCCCTCCCCCCCCCCCCCCGGCACGCTGTCGTGAGGAGGCCGGCTCTTCAGTCGGTCACCGGGGATCAGGGGCCGTGGCCAGGGCCACTCGTGTCCGCTCGGGTGGCCGCGTTCTCGGCAGGGAGGCCACGGCCACCGCTCCGAACACGGCCGGCACGGTGAACGCGTAGAACCCGGCCTTGGGAGAGGCGACCCAGGTGGTGACGGCTGCGAGATAGCTCGGGCCCACGATGGCGCCCAACCGTCCTACCGCGAGACCGAAGCCCATGCCGGTGCCGATCAGCTGGGGCGGATAGCTCGCCGCCATGCAGCCCACCACCAGGCTCTGGGTGCCCAGGGAACCGACTCCCGCCAGTGCCGAGAGCAGCAGCAGGACAGGACGTGGCTGGGGGGTGCTGAGCGCGAGGAGCGCACACGCGGCCAGGAGGAATCCCCCCAGTGTCACCACACGCAGGTGGCCGCGGTCGGCGAGCAGCGACAGGGCCGTGGTCCCCACGCTCGCGCCCACTGTGAAGGCGGTGGAGAACTCCAGTGCCGAGTTCAGGTCGTACCCCGCCTCAGCATGACGGAGGGCAGCCAGTTGCTGGTGGAGTAGATCAGGGCGATGGACATGAAGGACGCCGCCCACAGCAGCAGCGTGACGCGGCGGCGGTCCTTGTCCAGCAGAGCCCGGGAACGGTAAGCCGGGTCCGCGCTCCGCGGCGCGTTCGCCGCCAGGGGCGGCTGCTGCGGCAGGAACCGCAGCAGGAACGGGACGAGAAGCAAGGGCAGGACGCCGGGAGCGAACATCCACCGGAAGTCCGTCTCGGGCAGCAGCGCGCGGCCGAGATAGGCGGAGACGGCCCCGCCGAGGCCGAGGGCCGCCATGGCGACGGCGATGTACAGCGTCCGGCGGCGGCGCGGAGCGTGGGCGGTGACGAGAGCCCCCACGAGGGGGGCCAGGGCGCCGACTCCCAGGCCGGTGAGGACGCGGGCGGCGATGAACACCGGCAGTCCCGGGGCGAGGGCCGACATCAGCATCGACACCGAGATCACCGCCAGGGCGGTGACCAGCGGCAGCCGGAGGCCGAACCGGTCGCCGGCACGGCCGGCCGCCGCTGATCCCAGGATCATGCCGATGCCGGTGACGCTGCCGAGCATGCCGAGTGTGCCCGCGCTGATCTCACCACCCCAGGCACCGTGCCGCAGGAGTGCGGGTCCGACCGTGCCCAGCGTGAAGAGGTCGTAGCCGTCGATGAAGAGGATGAGGAAGGCCAGCGCCAGCACGCCGAGCGGCTTGGCCGGGACGGTGGAGCCACCTGGGGAGGAGTGGCCGGGATGGTCGGAGAGCGAGGACACGTGCGGCTCCTAATGGAGAGGGGCGCCAGCGAGAAGGCGTGCACCGGGCCGGGAGTACTCCGGCACAGCGTGATAACGGCGCCCAGTTGACCTGATTTTCAGGTCACATGTCCTGTTAGACAATGCTCGCGCAACGTCCAATGCGCTTGCGGGGCTCAACGCTGCCGGCTCCGCGCGCTGGGGCGGGCCGCAGGCTCACGTCTCGCGGACGCACACGTTGCGGGTCTCGCCCAGGCCCTCGATGACGGTCCTGAGGATCTGGCCTTCCTGGAGGTAGACCTTGGGGTCACGCCCGTCGCCGACACCTCCCGGTGTGCCGGACAGGATCACGTCGCCCGGCAGCAGCGTGATGATGTCGCTGATGTACGCGACGATGTCGGCGATCCCGAACAGCAGGTCCGACGTGCGGGAGACCTGCATCACCTCGCCGTCCACCTCGCAGCGGATCTCCAGGTCGGGCTCCTTGCCGCCGAACTCGTCCGCGGTGACCATCTCGGGCCCCAGGGGCGTGGTCGCCTCGAAGGTCTTGCCCGCCAGGAACTCCCGGGTGCGACGCTGGTACTCGCGCACGGTCACGTCGTTGGCGACCGTGTAGCCGGCCACGTAATCGAGGGCCTCGACCTTGGGGACATGGCGGGCGGCCCGGCCGATGACGAAGGCCAGTTCCGCCTCCCAGTCCACGGTGTCGCTCACCGTGGGCAGGGTGACCTGGTCGCCGGCGCCGATGAGAGAGCCGTCGTACTTCGCGAACAGCGTGGGGTGGCGCGGGGTGTCGCGTCCCATCTCCTTGATGTGCGTGGCGTAGTTCAGGCCGAGGCAGATGATCTTGTTCGGGTGCGGCACCACCGGGGCGAAGGCGGCCTCGGCGGCGTCCACGCGCTCGCTTCCGGCTGTGGCGCCCGTCAGGGCCCAGTCATCACCCGAGTTCAGCAGCTCCCCCACGTTCGCGTGGGGGAGCAGGACGTAGGAGTCCCCGGCGCGCCGAGCGGCCCGGGTTCCGTCGCTCGTCCGCAAAGTCGCCAGTCGCATGCCTGGTGCACCTCTTCCTTCATTGACTGATTCCGGGGTCGATCGTACTCTAGTTTCGAAATGCAGGATATGTGTCCTGCAAAATGAGACACAAGGAGGGGCGTCATGGCTATCACCGGACTCGGTCACACGGGGCTGTGGGTCTACGACCTGCCGAAGATGCGGGACTTCTACGAGCGCGTCATGGGATTGAGCGTGACGGACGAGGACGAGGGCCTGCAGATCGTCTTCTTCAGTGCGCGGCCCGACGAGGAGCACCACGAGTTCGTGCTCCAGTCCGGACGAACCTCTCCCATCGGTGACAAGCAGCAGCACCAGATCTCCTGGCGCGTGGAGTCGATCGAGGACATCCGGACCTTCCACCGGCGCTTCGAGGAGGAAGAGGTCAAGGTTCAGCAGGAAGTGACGCACGGCAACGCCTTCGGGATCTACTTCTTCGACCCCGAGGGGAACCGCAACGAGGTCTATCTGCGCATCGAACGAGACGTGCGGCAGCCCTTCCGCAAGACCATCGACTTCAGTCTCCCTCCAGAGGAGATCTACGCGGAAGCTGAGAGGCTGCTCAGTGAGGGCGGCGCTGCCTACCAGCCGGTCCAGTAGCCCGGAGCCCGCGCCCCCACGTCCCTGCTACGTCGACTGCGTGCCAGGATCTGTTTCTCGTAATGCGGGAATTGGGCAGGGGCGTCGAGGGCGGAATGCGACCGCCGACCGGGCGCTGGACATCCTCCTCATGCTTGACGACGGCCGGCTCGTCCTCTCCGCCGCCGACGTGGCGACCCGTCTCGGAGTGGCCCGCTCGACCGCCTACCGGTACCTGCAGAGCCTGACCGGCAACGGCTTCCTGGAGGAGGAGGACGGCTCGGGATTCCGGCTCGGGCCCCGGGTCGTCGATCTCGCGCGTCTGGCGCGCAGTGGCGTGGGGCTGTCGGACCTGGCGCGGCCCGTCATGCGCAGACTGGTGAAGCGCACCGGTATGCCCGTCCTGGTCACCCGTAGAACCGGTGGCACGGTCGTATGCCTGGAACGCGAGGACGCGGGCACCTCGCTGCGCCTTTCCTACGAGCGCGGGGAGGTCCTGGGCATCAACGCGGGAGCTTCCGCGCTGGCCCTGCTGGCCTGGGCGCCCGCGGAGGAACTCGACGAACTCCTGGCCGGCCCACTGCCCCGCTACACCGAAGCCACCCTGGCCGATCCCGGGGCGCTGCGTGCCTACCTCGCCGAGGTCCGGAAGCGGGGATACGCGGTGGGCCATGGCGAACTCGACCCCGACGGGCTCGGGATCGGGGCTCCGGGCAGAGGGGGAGAGGCAACATCGTCGGGGCGCTCAGTGTTGCGGCCTTCTCCCACCGGGTGCCGAAAGGAGAGGTGCCGCACCACATCGAGAGCGTGTGCCAGGCGGCCGAAGATCTCTCGGGTCAAGCGGCGCGCATGGGGATCGGCTGAACGCGGAAAGTCGTACGCGGTACCCGTACGATGTCCTGCATGACAGGACGTAAGTCAGAAAAGTCCACTCCGGTGGGTCAGTACCGGGAACGCAACTCGACCGCGGACCGTGCGCTCGACATCCTTGGACTGTTCTCGCAGGACAAGCTGTCCCTCTCCGGCCAGGAAGTGGCGACCGCTCTGGGGACGGCACGCTCGACCGCATACCGCTACCTCCAGAGCCTGGTCGGCAGCGGGTTCCTGGAAGAGGACCCTCAGGGCGGGTTCCGGCTCGGTCTGCGTGTTCTGGAACTGGCTCGGCTGGCCCGTCGGGGGTACGGGCTGTCGGAGATCGCCTTGCCGCTGATGCGGGAGCTGTGTGCCGAGGTCGGCGAGACGGTACTGCTCACGCGCCGTGCGGGAGGCGCCGCCATCTGCGTGGAGCGATGCGAGGCGGAGCATCCTGTGCGCATCTCCTACGAACGCGGCAGTGTGCTCCCTGCCAACGCCGGCGCCTCCGCCCTGGCGCTGCTCGCCTGGCTGCCCGAGCCGGAGTGCCGTGAACTGCTGGAGGCTCAGAGACTGCAGCGGTTCACCGCGCGCACGATGACCGACGTCGACGACCTCATGGAACGGCTCGCTCAGATCCGGCAGGACGGGTTCACCGTCAGCCGGGGTGAACTCGACGCCGACATCCTCGGCATCGCCGCCCCAGTACGCGGATCGTCCGAGGGCGTCGTAGCCGCACTGAGTATCGCGGCCCTGGAGCACCGGGTCCCGGACCGCCGGCTCGACGAGGTGGTCGCAGCAGTCCGCCGTGCCGCTGACCTCATCAGCGGCCAGCTGGCGGTCATCGGAGATTGACGAATACATACTCGGGGCACCTGGCCCTTCAGGCAGTGGCGGCGCTGGGGTCTGGCCGATGCCTGTGCCGCGTGCGCACGTGCCCTACCGAACGCTTCCGTGGCTCCGAACGCGGACCTCTCGGCGGTCGGGCCCGAGCATCGTGCTGATACGGGCGCGGGATCGCAGCCGGTGATGTCCCGCGCAACGGCGTCGTCGGCTGCCTGTGTGCACGAGATACTCGTCCACCTGGCTGCTGCTGCCCGTCAGCGCCAGCGCGACGGCCCGACTGGCCTCGGTGCAGTGTGCACTGCGAGCCGACATGAACGAGCACGTCGTGGTCTCGCGTGTGCCACTCTCTCGGCCGTGGCGCAAGCTGGAGCGCTCAGCCTGGTGTGATCGGCCCTCGGTGCTCTGCCCGAAGCGCTCGAATTCGACCTGCTGCGTCCGGCGCTCCTGGTGCAGGTTCCTGGCGCCCGGTCGGCGGCCGGGCCGCCGACTGGGCGCCGCGCAGCGCGGCCGGTCCCGCCGTCCCGCAAGAGCGTTGCCGTTACTCGCCCTACCCAGCTCGCCGCCCACTCCGCCGACCGCAGCCGATGGCGCCGTGAGCTGAGCCATCTGACTTGTGCCGCCGGGCTGTCGTCCGCCGCGCTGGCCAACCTGCTGGATCAGCTCGCAGCCGGCGGAGTGCTGCCCCGCTGAAGACACGACACCGCGACCGACGAGGTCCCACTGGGCGTTGATCGGGGCCTGGCGGAGCACCGGCACCGCGGGTGTCAATGTCCGGGCCACAGCTGACCGGGCGACGGGTCCGGCCCGTCGAACTCGTTGCTCACCCGCCGCAGCGCGGCCCGGAATTCCTCCGCCTGCTGAGCTCCGCCCAGTGCACCACGCACCCGGCCCATGACGGCCTCGGTGCGCGTCCGGCCCTCGGTGGCCCCCGAGCGCCCGCGCGCCGTGAGGTCGAGGAGCACGACACGCTTGTGTACGGGATGCGGACGGCGCTCCAGCCAGCCGAGCCGGTCCAGGTGGGCGAGGGCCGTGTTCGCCGTCTGCGGGGTAACGCCCTGGCTGCGGGCCACATCGGCGGACGACAGGGGGCCGTGCTGGGACAGCGTCACCGCCATGGCCAGCTGGTTGATGGTCAGACCGAGTTCTGCCAGCTCTTCGTTGAGGGCGCGGTGAACGGCCTGGCTCGCCTTCCACATCCGGTGGTTGAGTGTCTGCTGCCAGTCCTCTTCGCGCGGCGGCATGGCTGGCTCCTTGGTTCGCGGGTGGCCGGAGCAGGAGCGTAACGAGTGGACGCCCAGACGGCCGCCATTGATATCAGTAAGGCTGATATTATATTAGTGTTACTGATTACTGAGAAGGGTGCTTCATGGCCATCAACGTCGCTCACAGCCCACCGATTCGCGGCGCACCTGCGCCAGCCCATGCCAAACCGGGTTCCGTCGGTAAGACTGTGGCCCTTGCCTGTCTCGGCGTCTTCGCCTCCTACCTCCCGATCGGCGGCGTCTCTGTCTCGCTGCCGAGGATCCAGCAAGGTCTCGGGGCGTCCACCGCCGACCTGCAGTGGATCACCGACGCTTTCATCCTGCCGATGGCGGGTTTCATCCTGACCTTCGGCCTTATCGGGGACCTGTTCGGCCGCAAGAAGGTGTTCCTTGCGGGCCTGGCCTTCTTCGCCGCAGGCTCCGCCGTCAGCCTCACCGCGATCGAGGTCGTCCAGGTATGGATCGGCCAGGCGCTCTCTGGTGTGGGTGCCGCGGCTCTTCTTACCTCCACGCTCGCCCTGATCAGCCATGTCTGTCCTGATTTCCGGGCTCGCGCCAAGGCCGTGTCCATGTGGGCCGCCGCGCTTGGCCTCGGCATGTCCCTCGGCCCTCTGATCAGTGGAGCCATCCTCGAAGGCGCCGCATGGCGCTGGATCTTCCTGCCGCCGCTCATCGCCTGTGTGATCGGCCTGGTCGTGGGCGCCGTCCTGCTGGTGGATTCCAAGGCCCCGCGCGGCCGTGCCCTCGACATCCCCGGCCAGATCGCCGCTGTTGTCGCCGTCGCCTCCTTGGTCTACGGCGTCATCGAAGGCGGGGTATCCGGTTGGGGCGCGGGCAAGGTCATCGCTGCCTTCGCGGTGGGCGCCGTCGCGTTCGTCGCGTTTGTCGTCGTTGAGCTGCGCTCACCGTCGCCGATGCTGTCGATGCAGCTCTTCAAGTCCCGGGCTTTCTCCGGCGCCGGCATCGTGATCGCCGTGGTCATGTTCGCGCAGGTCGGGCTCGTCTTCGCCCTGAGTCTCTTCTTCGGCACCGTGCAGCATCTGTCCGCCCTGGACATCGGGTGGCGATTCCTTGCGCTCAACGGCCTAGCGGTGCTGCTCGGGCCTGTCGTGGGCCGCCTGATGGGTCGTGTAGCCCCCGGACTTCTGCTGACTCTGGGCCTGGTGGTCACCGGCATCGGTACCCTCTGGCTCACCACGCTGGAGGCGGAGAGCGGTACTGGCACCATCCTCCTGGTGCTGGGTGTGATCGGAGCCGGGTTCGCCTTCGTCATGTCACCCATCACCGCCATCGCCGTCAGCAGCGTCCCGCACCACCTGGCCGGAATGGCCGGAGCGGGTAGCAACACCCTGCGGCAGGTCGGCGGAGCCCTTGGTCCCGCCGTGTTCGGTGTCATCCTCACCCGGCACACGGTGGACGCACTGCCCGCCCAGCTTGCGGCTGCGGGTCTGTCCCCGGCAGACCAGGATTCTGTCCTGGAGGCGGTCGCCGCCAACGGCCTCGCCGCGGCCGGACACCTAGACCTCGGGGCATCCGCCACCGGCAAGGCGCTGGGCGCCTTCGGCGACAGCTTCAGCGGTGCCCTGCACATGTGCGCCACTATCGGCGGCATTGGCATGCTGGTCGCTGCGGCGGTCACCGTCGCGTGCATCGGCGTACGGAAGTCGACTCCCGTGTCCAGTACGGAAGAGCCGTCATCGTGACGTCGCGGACCGGATAGGTCATGTGGCGGATCATCAAGCAACCGACGAACTTGAAGTCCCCGCTGGTGATCCGCCCCGCGCCGACCGGGCATCTCAGCCGCACCAAAGCTCCCGCGCGGTTGTTGAGCACAGCGGTACAGCTGCTGCGCTTCCCACCCGCGCACGGGGGTGTACGCAGCCAGTACCCGGCCCCGGACCTTGACCGCACCACGCGTAGCGGTTCCTCGAGTTTGTCGCGGTCGACATGATCACAGGTTTCGGCTTGGGCCCGGCCGGTACTGCGGGTGATCGACGATGCCGCATCCGGCGCGGCTGCGGGGTCGGAGAGGCGCGGTCCCCGTGGAGTCGGAGGGCTACCCGCTCCAGGTCCGCAGGGCCTGGTTTCTTCAGTCCGAGTGTGCCGCTGACCTGTCCCCACGTACCGGCCAGTTGCACTAACGTGCTGGCGGTCGGATCGTTTCGACGGTTGGGCGTGATCGGGAAGTGGTGTGGCTGTGCGGCACCGACACCACACAGCCGTCGCCCTATCTCCGGGTCACGCCACGCAAATGCCTTCCACCGCCTCCTTCGCGAGGAGTTGGCGTGTGCACAGCGTTCCCGGAGGATAGTCCGTCGCGATGGCCGCGAACTCGGGCGCGGTCACGGCTGCGAGGAGCGCGGCGGGAGACTCCCAGATGGCGAGGTTGACGATCGTGTTCCCGTCGCCTGTCGACTTGTGCAGCTGGGCCCGGATGAAGCCGGGCCGGGTCATCATGTAGTCGGAGTGCCGTCGCCACTGCTCGATGACCGCGTGCTGCGCTCCCGGCGCGGAGATGACTATGTCGAGGAGCGTGCAGGGACCGGTATCGAGGCGCAATTGGGTCTTGAAGGACTGTCCCGGGTCGAGCTCGGTGAAGACGATGTTCTCCGAGCCGTCGGTGTTGTCTGTCATGCGACACACACTCCTGGGACTGCTACCGCGCGTACGACGACCGGGTGGGCGACGGAGCCGTCCGGGTACAGGGTGAGCGTCTTTTGGAACTCCTCGCACATGAAAGCATTCCTGAGCGAGGTCAGGTTCTCCCATACGGCGACGTTCGTGAGGATGCGACTGTCGCCGATACCGCGGTACAGCTGCGCGGAGATGTGGCCGGGCCACCGCTGCATGAGGGCGGCGTCCTGTCGCCAGACGTCGATGACTTCCTCAACCTTTCCCTCCGGTGAGAGGAAGGTGTTGATGAGCGTGACGGGACGTCCGTCGTCGGGGCCCTGGAGCTGTGCCGGGAGCGTGCTGGAGGCATCGAGAGACTTGAGCTCGATCACGTGAAATCCTTTGATAGGTGGGGCTGGTGCCGTTAGTCGTGCTATCAATGCCGATCGCGATGGGGATGTGTTAGGTGGTGACGACCGAGAAGCTCGACGCCGCGTCCACTTATCCGGTTATGCCTCGATTGCGTCTTCGTATGGAGCCGGGCTAGGTCTCCAGGGAGCTGGCCCATGTTTCGGTGATGGCGTCGTATCCGCGACCGGTGTGGGCGCCGGTGCCGCCGTCGTGGGCGTAGACCGCCTCGTCCTGGCCTACGAGCACGATCAGAGGGATGTCGGGGCGACTGGGATAGAGGAGGGCGGTCGCCGCGCCGGCGATGTGCCGGGCCGGCCGATGGGCGATGTACCGCTTGAAGACGCCCTGGAAGGCGGAGTGGCTTATGACAGCCGGCGCGTGCCGATGAATCACGTAATCCGGGCACTCGACATGTCGGTCGTGGTCCCTGGGGTTGAGGACGAGAAACTTTTTGAACACGGCGTGCTTCTCCTTCGTTGCGGCCGACGTGGCGGCGGTACCGCAAGCACGGCGTCTTCCTCAGTGCGCGCACGGTGGCTCAGTCAGCTGCTGTGCGAACCGGTCATCAGGGCGGCCAGGTCGTCGGGCTTGATGAACGAGGGAGGTGGAGGCGGCCCCCAGTTGTACAGGCCCTTGGCGCCCTCGAAGACCTCCGGCTTCCACAGTTGGTCGTCGACGATGCAGTCCAGGTCCGAGTAGTACTCGGAGAAATTGCCTGCGGGGTCCTTGAAGTACCAGAAGAAGTTGGAGCCGGCGTGGTGGCGGCCCAGGCCCCACACGTGGCGTTCGGGGTGGCCCTCCAGCATGGCCGTGGCGCCGCGGCCCACCTCGTCCACGTCGTCGACCTGCCAGGAGGTGTGGTGCAGGAACGCCACCGGAGCGGCGAGCACGAGGACATTGTGGTGGTCGGTGGAACAGCGCAGGAAGGCGCCGACGTCGCCCATCAGGTCGGACACCTTGAAGCCCAGGCCATCGCGGAAGAAGCCAGTGGTGGCCTCGAAGTCGGTGGTGCCCAGGACCGCGTGGCCCAGCTTGCGGGGCCGGACCCGGTCACCGCGCAGCAGAGCGGGAGCCCGAGTGCCGGTGCGCTCGATGCGCCCTGGGCCGTTGTACGGAGTGGGAGGGGTCTTCGGTTGTACGACGCGGGGTTCCACCCTGAGGACGGCGCGCACGCCGGTGATCTTCTCGTGGGCGGTGAGGGCGCCGTTCTCCTGCCGGACGGAAACACCCAGCAGGTCCAGCCGGGCGGCGGCGGCGGAGAGGTCGTCGAGGGAGTCGACGCCCACGGTGATCTCGACGAGCCGGCGCGTGGGCGCGTGGACGACCTGGAGCTGGCGTCCTCCGTCACGTGTCCCGAACCAGCCGTCCGTTTCGGGTGCGAGCCCGAAATCGGTGTAGTAGGCGGCGGTCTGGGCGGTGTTGGGGACACCCATGACGATCGAGGACAGACGGTGCAGGGCCATGGTGACCTCCTGAACGCGGGAATCGCGTGGTCGTGGGTGAGCCGGCTCAGGCGCGGAAGGTCTGGCGGAGTTCGCCAATGGCTTGGACGTGGCTCACGAGGACGTCACCGTCGGCGAGCCAGCGCTGTGGAGCACGGCCCATGCCGACACCCGCGGGGGTGCCGGTGAAGATGACGTCACCGGGCAGCAGGGGAAGAACGGCCGACAGCCGGGCCACCAGCGTGGGCACGGAGAAGACGAGGTCCCTGGTCCGGCCCTTTTGCACCTCCTCGCCGTTGACTGAGCAGCCCAGTTCGAGGTCATCGCGGTCGGCCAGCGCGTCCGGCGTGACCAGGTACGGCCCCATGGGGGTGAATCCGGGGAAGGACTTGCCCAGGCCGAACTGAGGTGCCGGACCGGTGAGCTGGGTGATGCGCTCGGAGATGTCCTGACCCACGGTGAGTCCCGCGATGTACGACCAGGCGTCATCCACACCGACCTGATGGGCCGGCTTGCCGATGACGGCGATGAGCTCGACCTCCCAGTCCGTGTGACCCCCTTGCGGGAGCCTGACTTCGGTGACGGGGCCCGTGATGCTGGAGACGTACTTGGTGAACACCGGCGGCAGAGTGTCGGGAACTGCGAAGCCCGACTCGTCGGCGTGCGCACGGTAGTTGAGTCCCACGGCGAGCACCTGACGCGGAGCGGGGGCGGGCGAGCCGAGGTTCGTGGCCGCGAAGGGCTGCCCCGCGGGCAGCTCGGCGCCCGCAGCCCACTCGCGGAACGCGGTCCAGTGTTTGTAGACCTCTTGGGGATGGGGACCGAACCGGCCGTCACTGGCCTGCTCGACGTCGACGGCCGTGTCGTCGTCGGTGATGATGACGAGGCGTCCGGACAGGTTGGCGGTACGCACGTGCTGCTCCTCTGAGGGCTGGGGGTCGTGCGGCTGGTCACACGAGAGGGGTGATCTTCTCGTCGATGCCGAGCAGGGCCTTGCCGTACACCTCGAACGCCACCGTCGGTGCGGCGACCGCATGCCGGCCCGCCGTGTTGGCGTCGCGCCAGATCCGCTGCAGGGGATTGACGTCGGCGAAGGAGCTGGCACCGTGCACGCTGACGAGAGTGTTGATCGCTTCCAGCACGTTCTGGATGGCCCAGCCGGTGTCCGCCCGCACTCGGGCGCGCTGGGTGAAGTCGAGGTACACCCCGTTCTGCGCGGCCTGGTCGATCTCGGCCGCAGCGCGTTGCGCATGGAGCGTGGCGGTGTCGATCCGCAGAGCTGCCTCGGCGATCTGCAACTGCACGGCGACCGACTCGGCCTGCGTCTCGTAGAAGGTGTACGAGATCGGCTTGCGGGCGGTCTTCTCCATGACGTACTCAAGTGCCGCGCGCCCCAAGCCCAGTTGGGGGCCTGCCAGGACCAGGGCCAGGACAGGCACGAAGGTGGAACGGGACAGGACCTCGTCCGTGTGCTCTGTCGGATACCGGCCCTCGATGGCGGCGGGCACGGACATGACCCGGTGCTCGGGCACGAAGATGTCCTCGGCGATCAGACAGTTGCTCGCGGTGCCCTTCATCCCTGCGACGAACCAGGTGTCCTCAAGGGCGAGGTCACCGCGGGGCACGAGGGCGAGTCCCTGGTCGACCACCGCGCCGTCCTCGTCCGTGAGAGGAACACCGAGTACGGCCCAGTCGGAGTGCGGGGAACCCGAGTTGTAGTACCAGCGCCCCGAGACCTGCCATCCGCCGGCGACCTTGGTCGTCGTGGAAGTGGGGCTGAGCACCCCGGTGACCCGGGCGTCGGGGTTGGCACCGAAGACGTCGTCCTGGGCCTTGGAGGGGAAGAGGCTGGTGAGCCAGTTGCAGACATTAACGAGGGTGACCACCCAGGAGGTGGAGCCGTCCCCCTCGGCCAGGACGGCCGACACGTCGAGCATGGTGCGCATGGACGTCTGGTGACCGCCGTACCGACGGGGAGTGGCGAGCTTGAACAGGCCGGCCTCGGCGATTGCGTCGATCACCGGGTCCGGCACCCGGCGGTCAGCCTCCGTGGCGGCCGCGTGCTCACGCAGCAGTGGCCGCAGGGCTGCGGCGCGGGCGACGAGGTCCTCATGAGTCGTCATCGTTGTGCGCTCTTTCTGTCATCGGCGGGACACCGGTTCCTGGTTCGGGCGGGAGGAGTGATCAGCGTGCGCAGGCTGCGACGTGTTCGCGGATCGTGTGGCGTGGGCGGTCGGCGAAGGCGGAGTGGGTGCCGAACGTGCGGTGCCCGTAGATGAGCGGCGCCGCCGGCGTCGTTTCCGCGTGGGTGACCACGCCCAGGACCAGAAGGTGGTCACCGCCGTCCACGGCTTGGGCCACCTCGCACACCAGCCATCCCGGGGCCGAGCCGAGCCGGGGAAGGCCGTGATCGAAGTCCCAGTCCACGCCGGTGAAGCGGTCGGCCCCGCGTCGGGCGAAACCCAGGGCGAGATCGTCCTGGGTCCGGGCCAGGACGTTCACACCGAAGCGTCCGGTGACGGTGATGTGGGACAGAAGTCTGGACCCGCGGTCGAGAGCCACGGTCACCATGGGCGGGCGCAGCGACAGGGAAGCGAAGGCGCTGACGGTCGTGCCATGGGGGAGACCCTCCGCCGCAGCGGTGACGATGGTGACTGGGGCGCAGACACCGGCCATGAGATCGCGGAATGCCTGCTCACCGAAGGAGGGGACCATGGAGATCTCCATTCGTCATAATGATTATGGCGATGCTGCATCCGGGTTACGTCAGGGGTCAAGAGGTGGGACTGTATTCGTCGTAATGATTTGGAAGTGACCGAAGGGTGGAGAGGCGTGGCAGCACGCAGGCAGAATCTCCGACGCGGAAGTGCGGACGTGGGCAAAGAGGTCGATCCGCCGGCCTTGCGACGCGCCGAGTGGGGGCAGGCAGGGAGAGCGTCTCGTGCCGAGGCTGCGGCGGACGTTGTGGCGGAACTGGCTGCGCGTGTTGCTCCTGGTACACGTCTGGGCACGAAGGACGAGCTTCGGTCCCGTTGCGGAGTGTCCGTCGGGACGTTCAACGAGACGCTGCGCCTGCTCCAGACCCGGGGAGTGGTGACCGTGCAGCGCGGTCCGGGCGGCGGCCTGTTCGCTGCCGAGCAGACCCCGATGACACGGCTCGCCCACTCCGTACTGGCCCTGGATGCTTCCGAGGGTGATGTCGCGCAGGCGCTGCGCATCCGCAACGCTCTTGAGCCGCTGCTGTGGCAGGACGCGTTGTGGCATGCCTCGCCCGCCGACGTCAAAGACCTCCGATTGCATTTGGAGGGCATGGCTGCGGCCGAGGCCACAGGTGACGCGGACGGGTTCGTGCTGGCCAACTGGCGGCTGCATGCCAGGGTCGCCGACATCACTCCGAACTCCCTCCTGTGTTCGCTGTACGTGGCCCTTCTGGAGCTGGTCGAACGTCACGCCCTGGCGGTACGGCCGCAGGACGGCGTTTCTCTCGCGCAGCACATCCGCGAGCGTCGGAGGCTGCATGCCGCGATGGTTGACGCCCTCGACAAGCGAGACGAGGGCACCCTCCTGCGGCTTGTCGCTGAGCACGACACGACCACGGTCGCCGACGAGGGGTGACGCAGGGGCGGAGCTGGTGTCCTGCTCGACTGGCACGCGTCTTGCATGAGAGGACCGTTGTCCTGTCTTATGGGTCATGTTGCCAGAGTCGGGCGCACCTTTTCATCCCCCTGGAGGTCTCATGCCGCGCACCGAGCCGAGCCTGGAGCAGGTCGAGGGAGCGGTAACTGAGCTCCTCCGCACCGAGGAGATCGCGACGTTGGCTGTGTTGGACAGTCGCGGGGCTCCAACCGCGTCCACGATGCACATCGCTGCTGACGGGCTACGTGTCTACATGCACACCTTCGCCCGGACCCGCAAACGCCTGGAGATGGTCGCGGACGAACGAGTCAGCTACGTCGTGAATCACCTTCCGTCGGGAGGCTACGACGAGCGCTTCGAGACCCGTTCCCTCCAGGTCAAGGGCAGGGCGGCCTTGGTAGTCGCGCCGGACGAAATCGCCCTGGCAGCCCGGCTCAGCCGTGAACAGTTCCCGTGGGCCGCCGGATCGGGAATGTTCGACCAGGTCAAGCCGCCGGAAGCGGGACAGCAGGCGTTCTTCCGCATCGATCCTGTTCAGGCCGTGTGGGCGGATCACCGCGTGGGGCTGATGTGGCGTACGCTCCTCGATTTTGCCGCCGACGGCAGTGGATTGTCCGCCATGCGGCCGTACGCGGACCTCTTCACTTCCCAAAGCTGACATCAGGCCCGTGTGCTGTCGCCGACCGTAAAGGCGCCGCCTGCGCGGGGCTGAGCAGGCCGTCGGCTGGCGCAGCGCGTCCTGGTTGTTAGCTGGTGTCGAACCGGGCCTTGGCCCGGAAATGCCCAGGAACAGCTGGTCAGAGGTGGGATAGCAGTGGGACATATCGGGAGTTACTCTGCACCTCACCCCGTGGCTTAGATGCACGCCGGGAAGGGCGCCTGTCAGGTGAAATGCCTGGTCAGACGCCCTTTTTTGGTGTCTAGAAGAAGCCCAGTTTCTTCGGCGAGTACGACACGAGGAGGTTCTTCGTCTGCTGGTAGTGCTCCAGCATCATCTTGTGGTTCTCCCTCCCGATCCCCGACTGCTTGTACCCGCCGAAGGCCGCATGCGCCGGGTAGGCGTGGTAGCAGTTCGTCCACACCCGGCCCGCCTTGATGGCCCGGCCCGCGCGGTAGGCCGTGTTGACGTCGCGGGTCCAGACGCCGGCGCCGAGGCCGTAGAGCGTGTCGTTGGCCGTGCTGATGGCGTCGTCGAAGTCCGAGAACGAGGTCACCGCCACCACCGGGCCGAAGATCTCCTCCTGGAAGACCCGCATCCGGTTGTCGCCCTCGAAGATCGTCGGCTGGACGTAGTAGCCGCCCTCCAGTTCGCCGCCGTGCTCGATCCGCTGACCGCCTGTCAGGATCTTCGCGCCCTCCTGCTGGCCGATGTCCAGGTACGAAAGGATCTTCTGCAACTGGTCGTTGGACGCCTGCGCCCCGATCATCGTGCCGGTGTCCAGCGGGTGGCCCGGCACGATCTGCTCGGTACGGGCGACGGCCGCCTCCAGGAACTCGCCGTAGTGGCCCCGCTGGATCAGCGCCCGCGAGGGGCAGGTGCACACCTCACCCTGGTTCAGGGCGAACATCGTGAAGCCTTCGAGGGCCTTGTCCCGGAAGTCGTCGTCCGAGGACCAGACGTCGTCGAAGAAGATGTTCGGGGACTTGCCGCCCAGTTCGAGTGTCACCGGCTTGATGTTCTCGGAGGCGTACTGCATGATCAGCCGGCCCGTCGTCGTCTCGCCCGTGAAGGCGATCTTCGCGACGCGAGGGCTCGACGCGAGTGGCTTCCCCGCCTCCACGCCGAAGCCGTTCACGATGTTGACCACGCCCGGCGGCAGCAGATCCGCCACCAGCTTCAGCCACAGGTGGATGGAGGCCGGGGTCTGTTCGGCGGGCTTGAGGACCACCGCGTTGCCCGCGGCGAGAGCAGGCGCGAGCTTCCACGTGGCCATCAGGATCGGGAAGTTCCAGGGGATGATCTGAGCGACCACACCCAGCGGCTCATGGAAGTGGTACGCGATGGTGTCGTCGTCGAGCTCGCTGAGCGACCCCTCCTGAGCGCGCAGCGCTCCCGCGAAGTACCGGAAGTGGTCGATGGCCAGCGGGATGTCGGCGGCGAGCGTCTCGCGTACCGGCTTGCCGTTCTCCCAGCTCTCGGCGACCGCCAGCTCCTCCAGATGCGCTTCCATCCGGTCGGCGATCCTGTTGAGCACCTGGGCGCGGTCGCCCGCCGCGGTCGCGCCCCAGGCCGGGGCCGCCGCGTGCGCGGCGTCCAGGGCGCGTTCCACGTCCTCGGCCGTGCCGCGGGCAATCTCGGTGAAGGGGCGGCCGTTGACGGGGCTCGGGTTCTCGAAGTACTGGCCGCGCGCCGGAGGGACGTACGCGCCGCCGATCCAGTGGTCGTAGCGCGACTCGTACGAGACGATGGCGCCCTCGGTACCCGGCGCAGCGTAACGGGTCATCTCTTTGGCCTCCCGGATTCCGGTGCCGCCCGCCGTTGGACGGCCCTCGGCGCGAGGCTAGGGAACGTGACGTTGCAACCCCGTTGCGTCACTCTTCCGCTATCCGCGCTGCTCAGCGTCGAGCCCCCGGACCCTCTCAAGAAGGGCCGCCCGACGATCCGGCGGCACCGCCCCGGCCAGCGCCCGCCACACCGGGAGATCATCCTCGCCCCACGGGCTGTAGACCCAGTCGGCGAGCAGACCCGGGTCGCCCCGGGCGATCAGTGCCGCGCGCAACTGGTCGGCGATCCGCTGCCGCAGCCGTACGACAGCGGGCGCCTGCGAGCCGGGCAGCAGCGGCCCCGGGTACGCTCCGAGCGCGCCTGCCACCGCCCCCGAGGCCAGCCTGCGTGCCACCGTCTCGAAGTCCGCGTCCACCGGAGCCGCCAGCCGGTACGGCCGTGAGCGCAGCAGCCCGGGGCCCAACAGCCGCCGGAGCCGGGAGAGTTCGGCGCGCAGCGTCACCGGGGTCACCGACTCGTCCTCGTACAGCTCGACGAGCAGTTCCTCGCCGCCGATTCCCTCCGGGCGGCGGGCCAGTGCCACGAGGATCTCGCTGTGCCGCCTGCTCAGGCGGATTTTGCGGCCCCCGGCGATCAGGAGCGCCTCGTCGCGGCCGAGCGCGCTCAGCTGCACGCAGTCCCCGGCCGGTGGCGGTGCGAGCAGGGCGAGTTGGGTCTCGGCGGCGCGCGCCACGGCCTGGACGAAGGCGAGGCTGTGCGGATGCGCGAGCCGGTCGCCGCCCGTGATGTCGACCGCACCCAGCACCCGGCCGGTGTGCGGGTCGTGCAACGGGGCCGCCGCGCACGTCCATTGCTGGACCGGCCGCAGGAAGTGCTCCGCGGCGAACACCTGCACCGGGCGGTCCACGGCGATGGCGGTGCCCGGCGCGTTGGTGCCCGCCACGGACTCCGCCCAGCGGGCGCCCTCCACGAAGTTCATCAGCCCCGCGCGCCGCCGGGCCGCCGCATGCCCCTCGACCCACAGCAGCCTGCCGTACACGTCGCACACGGCGAGCAGATGCTCCCCGTCCGTCGCGTACGCGCTCATCAGTTCGCGTATCACCGGCATCGCACGCGCCAGGGGATGACCGGAACGGTACGGTTCCAGGTCGTCGGCGCTCAGCTCGACCACAGCCGCACCGTCCGGGCTGACCCGCGCCCGCGCCGAGCGCCGCCACGATTCGCCGACCACGGTGCGTACCGGGTGCTCCAGCCTTCCCGCAGAGGTGAACACCTCGTGCGCGTGCCGCAGTTCGTGGAGCCGTTCACCGGGATCGGCATCGGCTGCCAGGGCCACCCAGGGGTCCGTCAACTCACCCTCCCGTCCAGGGGCGTCGTGCCTCCCCATGGTCGCCGCAGTAGGCCTCCGCGACAACCTCGGTGCGGAGAGTAATCGGCGGGGGCGGACGGGGGCTCAGGCGAGGTTGACGAGGCGCAGGTAACGTGCCCAGTCCCAGTGGCTCCCCGGGTCGGTATGGTCGCTGCCGGGGATCTGGTGGTGGCCGATGATGTGGGCGCGGTCCTTCGGGATGCCGTGGCGGTCGCACACGTTCGCTGTGAGCCGCGCCGAACGCTCGTACATGGTGTCGGTGAAATAGGCGGGCTGATCCACCCAGCCCTCGTGCTCGATGCCGATACTGCGGGTGTTGGAGTCCCAGTTCCCCGCGTGCCAGCCGATGTCCTTCTCCCGCAGGCACTGGGCGATGTACCCGTCCGCCGAGCGCACCACGTAGTGCGCGGAGACCTGCTTCGCCGGATTCCGGAAGATCCCGACCGTGTCGCTGAACGTGTCCTGGGCGACATGGATGACGACGAAGTCGACCGGCTGGGACGAAGGCCGGTCCGCCGCCGTGTAGTTGGCGGACGACGCCGGTGCCCACGCCGCGAGCGGATAGTCCGTCTCGCCCGTGGAGACGGCCACCGCGCGCGCCGACGCGGGCAGGAGAGCCGCAGCGGCGGTGACCGCGGCGCCCTGAAGGACTCTTCTTCGGTGCATCGGCACTCCTTCGGGGCAGGTCAGCCGCGCGGGAAGAGAGCGGCCGTCTCCCGCAGACGACGATGAAGCCCCCGGTTCGGTTCCCCGGGCGCCGCGCCGGCGGCGGAAGACGGCAGGAGTACGTAGTCGACCGGAGTCACGGGCGGGGGAGTGGTCGCAGAAAGGCCCACGCGACCGCGGTGGGCCGGGCTGATCAGCCGCGGAGCGGGCGAGGCAGTTTCAGCAGCGTCACCGAGGTCTCGATACCGCTGTCGACCAGCCGCCCGTTCGCGTCGAAGGCTTCCGCGCCGTCCGTCATCCCGAAGTCGTTGTCGTTGATCAACGCGAGGGTGTCACGGCCGGTGACCGCCACGCCCTCGATCTTGCCGGGGATTCCTCCGACCGTTCCCAGGTCGACGACGAGCCGCTTGCGCAGGACCGGAACGCCCGCCGCCGAGGGGTCGGTGAGCTCCTCGTACGAAGGCGAGGCGTCCGGGTCGTCCCAGTCCGATCCCAGGATTCCGGAGCCGTGAGGCAGTGCCACCCGGTGCAGCCTCGCGGACTTGTCGGTGCGCTCCTCCACCAGGAGCGTGTGAGGGCCGAGCGCGACGACCGAGGAGATCTTCAGTTCCGAGGTGTCGTCCTCCCCGGGGTCGACGACCTCGACCGGGTCGAAGCGGTAGGCGTATTCGGCGGTGACCGCCTGCTTCTTCGTGGAGAAGCGCAGAAGCCGGACATTGCGCGAGCCCTCGCCCGCGTCCTCGTCGGGGAGCGAGAGCGGGCTCTGCACGGCCAGCACCAGATCGCCGCCCGGGAGCAGGGCGAGACCCTCGAACCCCCGGTTGATCTTGCGATGCAGCAGGATGCCAGGCAGTGCCTCCACCACCGGATAACCGGCACCTTCCAGCCGGAGCCCCTCCGGGACGTAGCGGGCCAGTACCCGGCCGCGCGAGGAGACGTGGACGAGCGAGGGCCCGTACTCGTCGACCAGCCAGAAGGAACCGTCCGCCGTGCGGACGATGCCCTCCGTGTCGAGGCCGTTCGGGTCGTACGCGAGGGGCGTCCGGGCGTCGTGGCCGTACGGGGCCTCGTCGCGGCTCCGCTGGTTCGGCAGGCCGCTGACCGGCGCGCCGGACGCCGTCGTCAGCGGGAGGGCCTGGAGTACGTCGATCCGCTTGCCGGTGACGCGTATCTTCACGATCGCCGGGTCGAAGCCGGGCACGGGGAACGTACGCCGCTTCTTCCCGTCGATCTTGATCTGACCGTTGGGGCCCCGGTCCGTGACCGTCCAGAACTCGCCCTCGCGCCCCGCGGGGTAGATGTCACTGCCGATTCCACCGAGCATCACACCACGGTCGTCGGAGACCGAGCCGGGCAGCAGGCCGTTGCTGAAACCGGCCAGTGGCACATTGCCGAGTACGGCACTGCCGGTGACCCGGGCGGTCGGCCCTGCTCCCTCGTGCGGTCCGTGACGGTCCTGCGCACCAGCCGTCGCGGCCACACACAACGTCGACAGCAGAGCGAGCGGCAGCCCCGCGGCGAGAGAGCGACGGGTGATACGGGCGGACATGGTGCCTCCTGGTGCGCAAACGCTCGGACGAGCGTCAGGCTCGGCCCTCGGCGTCAACGCGCAGTGACATCGAGTTGAACGTGAGGACAGCACATGACGAACGCGTGCGTGCCGGGCGACCCGCCGGTGGGTTCCGGTGCCCACTGCCCGGCGAACCCCGGCACCGGCCGACCCGGGCCGACCACCCACGATCCGACGCACACTTCCTGGATAGGGTGGCTGCGACAGCACACCGTGAACCGGAACAAGGAGCAGACGTGAGCGAGACGGCGTCCATCGCCCTGCAGCAGGAGATCGCCAAGGAACTCCAGGTCGCCGAGTCCTTCGAGGCCGAGCGGGAGATCGAACGCCGGGTGGCCTTCCTCGCCGAGCGGCTGACCACCACCGGTCTGCGCTCCCTGGTGCTCGGCATCAGCGGCGGCGTCGACTCCACCACCGCCGGCCGTCTGTGCCAGCTCGCCGTCGAGCGGGCCAGGGCCGCCGGCCACGAGGCGCGGTTCCACGCGATGCGGCTGCCGTACGGGGTGCAGGCCGACGAGCACGACGCCCAGCTGGCACTCTCCTTCATCCGGGCCGACGACGTGCTGACCGTGGACATCAAGCCCGCGAGCGACGCCGCCCTGGAGGCCGCGCTGACCGCCGGTGTCAGCTTCCGCGACCACGGCCACCAGGACTTCGTGCTCGGCAACATCAAGGCACGGCAGCGCATGATCGCGCAGTACGTGGTGGCGGGCGCGCACAGCGGTCTCGTCGTCGGTACCGACCACGCCGCCGAGGCGGTCTCCGGCTTCTTCACGAAGTTCGGCGACGGCGCCGCGGACCTGGTCCCGCTGACCGGCCTGACCAAGCGCCGGGTGCGGGCGATCGCGGACGTGCTGGGCGCCCCCGCCGAGCTGGTGTGGAAGGCCCCGACGGCCGACCTGGAGAGCCTCGACCCGGGCAAGACCGACGAGGAGGCCCTCGGCGTCACCTACGACGACATCGACGACTTCCTGGAGGGCAAGCCGGTGGGCGAGCAGGTCTTCGAGACGATCGTCAGCCGCTACCGCCTCACCGAGCACAAGCGTCAGCTGCCGGTCGCTCCGTAGCGGCTGCCCGGCGGTACGTCGCGCAGCCGCCGGCTCCGCGACGTGCCGCGCGCAGGCACCGGGGTGGCCGGCCCCGGTGCCTGCGCCGGTGTCCGTCGAACCCTTCGCCGGAGTCCGTCGAACAGTCCGGAAGGGAAACCCCTGCCCGGCCTACGCGTCGGGCAGGGCACCCGCCAGTGCACCCGACGGGTCGTTGTCCGCCGGGCCCACCGGCATCCAGCGCCCCCGCTCCTTGCGGTACGGCCACCAGCGGCCGTCCGGCCCGTACCGGAGCTGGACATCGGCGCCCGCGACCGTCCAGCGGCTGCGTCCAGCCCTCAGCCGTGGCCGCTCACCCTCCTCCCACGCCTCGGCGAGCTGCGCACGGGCCCGCGCCAGGGACTCCGGGTCCGGCTCCCACTCCTCGTCGAGGACGGTCAGCGCGGCGGGGCCGCCGTACTGCCAGGCGCGCACGGCCGCGTCGAGATCGGCCCGCTGCCGCCCCGCCCCCTCGGCGATCCGGGCCATGATCCGCGGGTCGGGCCCGGCATCGGCCGCCAGCCGCACCGCGTCCTGCGAGACGGTCAACTCGTCTGCGATGGGCTGCAGTTCGTGTCCTTCGGCCAGCGCCTCCGCGAGCAGCCGGTAGGCCCGTACGGCCGTGTCGGCCACCAGGAACTCCAGCGCCGCAGGGTCGATGCCCGGTGCGGGGCCGGACTCCGTGTCCAGCGACGGCGCCTGTCCCGGCTCCGCAGGCAGCGGGGGAGCGGCGGGCAGCGGCGGCAGAATGTCCCGCGCCGCGAACGCCTCCCGCGCCTCGACCCCGGCCCGTGCGCCCGCCCCGGGCCGTTCCCGCGCCCCCGACGACGCGGGTGCCCCCTTGAGGGCCCGGGCAGCGCTGCGGACCTGGAGCTCGTCGAGCAGCCGGCGCTCGTCGCGGCCACGCATCAGGAGCAGGACGAACGGGTCCTGGTCCAGCAGCCGCGCCACCTGGTAGCAGAGCGCCCCCGTGTGCGGGCAGTGGTCCCACGCCTCGCAGGTGCACTCCGGCTCCAGGTCCCCGATCCCGGGCAGCAGATCCACTCCGGCGGCCGACGCGTCCTCCACCAGATGTGGCGGCATCTCCCGGTCGAGCAGCGCGGCGATGTGGCCGGCCCGGTCGACCGCCATGTCCAGGAAGCGGTCCCACTCCTCCTCGCTCAGCTGCTGAAGCAGCACATCACTGCGGTACACCGTCGAGTCCCGTTCCTGGACGACCGCGGTGATCCGGCCGGGCCGTACCGAGACCGCGCCGACCCTGCCCTCGCGGGCCAGCCGGCGCCCCTTCTTGAGCTGCTGACCGTCCAGTGCCGTGTCCTCAAGCGCCTTCAGCCACGCCTGGCCCCACCAGGACGTCGCGAAGCCGCGGCCCTGGGCGGGTGGCAGGGTGGCGAAGGTGCGCTCCGGTTCCTGTCCCGCCGGGATGCCGTGCTCCTCGTAGTCGTCGTCCGTCTCGTATCGGTCGTTCATCGGGCGCCCCCTCGCAGTTCCACCAGATCGGCCAGTTCCGCATCGGTCAGTTCGGTGAGTGCCGTCTCGCCGGAGCCGAGCACCGAGTCGGCGAGGCCCTGTTTGCGGGCCAGCATCTCGGCGATCCGGTCCTCGATGGTCCCCTCGGCGATGAGCCGGTGCACCTGCACCGGCTGGGTCTGCCCGATCCGGTACGCACGGTCCGTGGCCTGGGCCTCGACGGCGGGATTCCACCAGCGGTCGAAGTGCACCACGTGGCCGGCCCGGGTCAGGTTCAGCCCCGTACCGGCCGCCTTCAGGGACAGCAGGAAGACGGGCGCCTCGCCCGCCTGGAACCGGTTGACCATGGCCTCGCGCTCGGCGACCGGCGTACCGCCGTGCAGGAACTGCGTACGGACGCCGCGCACCGCCAGATGCTGTTCCAGCAGCCGGGCCATCTGCACGTACTGGGTGAATACCAGCACACTCGCGTCCTCGGCCAGGATCGTGTCGAGGAGCTCGTCGAGCAGTTCGACCTTCCCCGACCGGTCCGCGATGCGCGGCCGTTCCTCCTTGAGGTACTGGGCCGGGTGGTTGCAGATCTGCTTGAGCGCGGTCAGCAGCTTCATGACGAGCCCGCGGCGCGCGAAGCCGTCGGAGCCGGAGATCTCGGCCATGGTCTCCCGTACCACCGCCTCGTAGAGACCGGCCTGTTCGGCGGTCAGCGACACGGCGCGGTCGGTCTCGGTCTTGGGCGGCAGTTCCGGGGCGATGCCGGGGTCCGACTTGCGGCGCCGCAGCAGGAACGGGCGCACCAGGGTGGCGAGCCGCTCGGCGGCTGCCGGGTCGTTGCCGCCTTCGACGGCGCTCGCGTACCGGTTACGGAAGGTGCTCAGCCGGCCCAGCAGGCCGGGAGTCGTCCAGTCGAGGATCGCCCACAGCTCGGAGAGGTTGTTCTCCACCGGTGTTCCGGTGAGCGCGACCCGGGCGCGTGCTCCGATGGTCCGCAACTGCTTGGCGGTCGCCGAGTACGGGTTCTTGACGTGCTGGGCCTCGTCGGCGACGACCATGCCCCACGGCGCCTCGGCGAGCCGTGGCGCGTCGAGGCGCATCGTGCCGTACGTGGTGAGGACGAACTCCCCGTCGGCCAGGTCTTCGAGGGAGCGTGACGCGCCGTGGAAGCGGCGTACCGGCGTGCCGGGCGCGAACCTCTCGATCTCCCGCTGCCAGTTGCCCATCAGGGACGTCGGACACACCACGAGCGTCGGTCCCGCGGCCGATTCGACGCTCTGCCGGTGCAGATGCAGCGAGATCAGCGTGATCGTCTTGCCGAGCCCCATGTCGTCGGCCAGGCAGCCGCCGAGACCGAGGGACGTCATCGTGTTGAGCCAGTTCAGCCCGCGCAGCTGGTAGTCGCGCAAGGTGGCGGTGAGCGCGCCGGGCTGCCCGATCGTCTGGTTGCCGCCCGACTCAGGATCGGCGAGCCGGTCCCGCACCTGCTGGAGCCAGCCCGTCGCCGCCACCTCGACGCGGCGGCCGTCGACCTCGGTCGAGCCGGTCAGTGCGGCGCCGAGCGCGTCGATCGGAGTGACCTTGCGGTCCTGTGTCTCGCGGGCGCGCCTGGCCTCCTCCGGGTCGATGAGCACCCACTGGTCGCGGAGGCGGACCACCGGCCTGCCCGCTTCCGCGAGGCGGTCGAGTTCTTCCCGGGTGAGTTTCTGGTCGCCGAGTGCGAACCACCAGTTGAAGGCGAGCAGCGCGTCGGCTGAGAGGAAGGACGGTGTGTCCGACTCCGTGCGGCCTGGGCCCCGCGGCTCGCCCTCACCGGCCTCGTGCGCGTCGACGGGACCGATCACGGCACGTGCCGTGAGCGTGCGGGCCAGCTCCTTGGGCCAGTGGACCTGGACGCCGGTCGCGGCGAGCGCCCGCGCGGCGGGGCCCAGCAGTTCGGCGATCTCCTCGTCCGCCGGGTCGACGGCGTCGGGCACCGCGGCCGACAGCAGCGGTGTCAGCGGAGGCCAGGCGCGCGCGGCGCGGCGCAGCGCGAGCAGGGCGTCCATCCGGGCCCGCGGACCGAAGGCCGCGGCCGTCGGAGCGGTGCCCGCCCAGATGTCGGCGGCATCGGCGACGAGCGTGGGATCGCTGACGCTGTGGATCTGCAGAACGGCTCGGAACGAGGGCCCGGCGGTTGCCTCGCTCGGCATTCCGCTTGTGCCCTCCGGGGCCTCCCCGATGCCCGAGACCTCGATGCGCAGGGAGAGTCGTACGCCTGCGTCGTGACCGGCCGCCACATCGGCTGCCCACCCACGCTGATCAGCGCACTTCTGCGGTTCCTTGGCTGCGAAGACGGCACTTCCGGTGGCCGGGACGGCGGCGGGTGTACGCGGAAGGCTATCGGCCACGGCGTCCAGGAACGCGCGCAGAAGTGCTTCCGGTTCGGCCAGCAGGACAGGCTCGGCTGCCTCGTCGAGCGGCACCGCGTGCGCCGTGGGCGGCATGGCTGCCGCGAGCGTCCGAATCCGCTCGAAGTCCTCCGCCGTCAGCGGACCGGCCCGCCAGGCGTCGTGATCGGTGGCGCTCAGCCCTGGCAGGAGCAGCCCGCGCGCGGCGAGTTGCAGTGCCAGCAGGCTCGCTGCGCCCCAGAATGCCGTAGCGGCGGAGGCGTGCCCGCTCGCCCGCGCCCGCGTGAGCACGGGAAGAGCATCCCCTGCGGAGAGGGTCAACGCCGTGACCACGTACGGTTGGCCGTCCTCCCCGACGACGGTCAGTTCCCGCGGAATCCCGGGGGCCTCGGGAGGGGTGCTACCGTCCGGGTTCCAGAACGCGATCAGGCCGGTACGGGCCGGATCTGCGGGGAGGAAGACTGCGGAGCAGCGGGACAGTTCAGAGATCTCGGAAAGCGTTGCCGCAGGAAGCCTGTGCACAGCGATGTCAGATTCCTCAAATTTGACTAGTGGGGCCGGGGTCGCCGAGGGTACTCCACCCAAGGCCCCTTCCGGGAGAAATGCGCTGTGATCCAGGTCACTCATTTCTGCGTTCAGGGACTCGTGGTGCAGCCAGCACCACCACCGGCGCGGGGGGCACGCCCCCGAAGGTTCCGGGTGGTGGCGTCATGGCTGCCGCGGGCCTTCCATCCGTACGTTTCATGAGGTCAGCGCAGATGCCCAGAGACCGGAGACGTCATGCCCCAGGCGGTAGCCACCGTTGCCGAACACGCTCCCGACGGATCGGAGGTGCCCGGCTGCTCCGAGAGTCCCGTCGGCTCCACCGCGTCCGCGACCACCGGGAGCGATTTCGCACCGCTCCTGCGGGCCGTCAAGGGCCAAGGGCTCCTGGAGCGTCGCACCGGCTGGTACGCGGCGGGCATCGCCGTGAACTTCCTCGCTCTCGGCGCCGTGATCGCCGGCCTGGTGCTCCTCGGTAACACCTGGTGGTCCCTGCTCCTGGCCCTGCCGCTTGCCCTGGTGTGGTCCCGGATCGCCTTCGTGGGACACGACGCGGGCCACTCCCAGATATCGGGCAACCGCGGAACGAGCCGGAACATCGGGCTGGTCCATTCCAACCTGCTCCTCGGAATGAACGAGGCGTGGTGGAACGACAAGCACAATCGCCACCACGCCAACCCCAACCACATAGACAAGGATCCCGACGTCGGCGTCGGGGCGCTGGTGTGGACGCAGAAGCAGGCGGCGCAGCGGGAAGGTTTTGCGCGCTGGCTCACCCGCAACCAGGCCCGGCTCTTCTTCCCGATGCTGCTCCTCGAAGGCATCGCTCTCAAGGTCTCCGGATTCCAGTTCCTGCGCAGTCAGCCGCTGCGGGAGCGGATGGTCTCGGGCGCGCTGATGGTCAGCCACCTCGCTCTGTACGCGACGCTGCTCCTGACCACCATGTCCCTCGGCAAGGCCGTCGTCTTCGCCCTCGTGCACCACGCGCTGTTCGGCCTGCACCTGGGTATGGCCTTCGCGCCGAACCACAAGGGCATGGAGATGCCCGACCCGGACGGCGAGCGCTGGGGTCACCTCCAGCGTCAGGTGCTCACCTCGCGCAACGTGCGGGGCTCCGCGCTCAACGACTGGTTCCTGGGCGGACTGAACTACCAGATCGAGCACCACCTCTTCCCGAGCATGCCCCGCCCCCACCTCCGGCTCGCCCAGCCGCTGGTCAAGGCCCACTGCGAGGCGATCGGCATGCCGTACGCGGAGACCGGACTCTTCGAGTCCTACCGGCAGGCGCTGACCCACATGCACGAGGTCGGCGAACCGCTGCGATAAGCGGCGCTTCCCTGGAACCGATGGACGCGTACGAGCGTTCTCACAGCAGGAGCGGCTCCGGCCGCGAAGGAGGCGTGGACCATGTCCAACGGTGCGAAGATCGCCCTCGGCGGAGTTGTCGCGGCAGCAGTCCTGTGGCCGCTCATCGGTTTCTGGTGGGCCCTGCTCGTGCTGATCGGGGTGCCCGCGGTGGGGTATCTGATGCTGGACCCGTCCCAGCGACGCAGGCTCCGCAGGGTCAGCCGCAAGCAGATAGGCCGCTGACCCGGCGCCCGTAGCCGCTCAGGCGGGCCGGACGGCCATGTCGTCCAGTGCCTTCAGCAGGCCGGGCAGTTCGGGCCCGCGTCCGACCGGCAGCACCTCACCCGGTTCGTCGTCCAACAGGACGAACGCGATGTCGTTGGTCCTCGCGACCAGCGACCAGCCGGGGCCGTCGACGCGCAGGGTGCGCGCGCCGCCCGGTGCGAACGCCGACCGGATGCGGCCGGGCGGCGGCGGAGCGTCGGTATACGCACGGGCTTCGTCGAGAACCCTCCGTACGCCGGGATGCCGGCCGGAGGGCGAGGTGGAGCCGACGCCCTCCCCGTCGGGCGTGCCGGTACTTTCCTGTGCCTCCGCCGCGTCGCCTTCGCGTCCGCCTGCCGCGTCCTGGGCGGGCGCGCCGTGCCCGGCCCCGGTCTTCTCATCCGCCTGCCGGCCGAAGGCCGTCTCGTCGTCGACCTGCTCGCGCCACGCCGCCCACTGCGCGGCGACCTCGTCCGCGCCCAGGCGCCGCTGAGCGGGTCCCCAGGTCTCCGTGTCCGGCGGGGCCAGCGGGAGCGGCTCCTCGCCCCCGGCCTCCGGGTCGGGCGGCGGGTCGTGCGGGGCGGGGACTCCCGGCGCGGCGACCGCCACCGCGAGCGGCCAGCCCGGCAGCGCGCAGACCACGGAACGGTCGTCGGGCGAGAGGTCGTACTCCATCCCGCAGTCCCAGGAGGCGATGGCGACCGCGACCAGCGAGACGTCGTCGACGACCACGGTCCACCGGGCCCCGCCGCCGTCCTGGCCCAGCACCAGGCCGTACCCCTCGGCATACGGCTCAAGAGCCAGCGCGCCGCACGCGGCCACGTAGTCGTCGCCCAGCACACTCGGGAACTGCGCGGGCGTCAGCAGCACCGCGGTCAGCACATACAGTGCGTCGTCGTCGGCGACCGTGTCATGCGTCCCGGCCACAGCGCCCTCCTCGTTCTCGTCATGGCGTGATCCGTCGGCCCGCACCTTAACCAGTCGGTAACCCCGTCGTCGAGGCCCTGACAACCGGGCCTCGGCCGGAGGTGTACCGCCGGCCGTGGACCGGAATGCGTCGCTCCAGGCTGGGCAGATCCCCCGGAGCGCTCCGCGCGCGGGCAGCCGCTCCGTCCTTCTCCTCGTAAGCTTGGACGTCCGGCCGAACAAGGGGGACAGCATGGCGAAGCGGTACGACCGGCTGAAGGAGATTCAGCAACTGGACCCGGAGCGGGACTTCCTGGAGATCTACCGGCTGACCGTGGCGTACGAGTTCCCCTGGGACGTCACCCGCGCCCTGGAACTCGCCCTCTACCGCACCTACGCCGTCCCCAGCATCGGACGACTCCTCGCGGAGACGGCCGAACTGACGGACCGTTCGCAGAAGAGGTACGACGACACCGCGCTGCTCCTGGACACCGTCGCCGAGCACGGATTCGCCAGTGAGGCCGGACGCACCGCCGTCCGGCGGATCAACCAGATGCACCGCAGCTACGACATCAGCAACGACGACATGCGCTATGTGCTGTGCACCTTCGTCGTCACACCGAAACGCTGGCTGGACACCTACGGATGGCGCCGGCTCTCCAGCCATGAGCTGACCGCCTTCGCCGTCTACTACCGGACGCTCGGCGCGCACATGGGCATCAAGGACGTGCCGCAGACGTACGAGGACTTCGAGCGCACGCTCGACACCTACGAGGAAGCGCACTTCGGCTGGGACGAGGGAGCGCGCGAGGTCTCCGACGCCACCCTCGCCCTGATGGCCTCCTGGTATCCGGGGCCCCTCGCCCCCGTCGTGCGCGGCGCCAGCCTCGCTCTCCTGGACGACTCACTCCTGCGGGCCTTCCGTTACGAGCGGCCGGGCCCCGTGGCCCGCGGGCTGACCCGTGGGGCGCTGCGCCTGCGGGCCCGGGCGGTACGCCTCCTGCCGCCCCGCTCCACGGCTCACTACGCACGCCTCAATCCGGAGATCAAGGGATATCCGGACGGCTACGAGGTCGCCGCGCTCGGTACGTTCCCCACCCCGGGTGTGCGCGGCTGCCCGGTCGCGCACGTGCGGGGGTCAGACGCTCCGGTCGAGTGACTCCAAGGTGGCCCGCAGCCACCGCAGTTCCGCTTCGGTTGTCGCCCGGGCGATCGTGAGAACGCCCCGGCGGAACGGGTCGTCCACTTCCTCCGCGCGCAGCGGCCGGTCCCCCTCGTAGAAGAAGCTCGCCGGCTCTTCCAGGAACGCCAGCCGCTGCCGCAGCACGTCCGCCTGAGCCACGGGGTCCGGCAGATGCCGGAGGAATGCCAGGAGGCCGAACCAGCGGTTCTCGTCGGTGATGTCCCCGCGGGCGGGCTGCGAGAGCCGCCGGAGCAGCTCCGCCCTGCCCTCGTCGGTCAGGGTGAGCACATGGCGCGGGGCCGCTGTCGCGCCCGGCTGCGTCTCCCTGGCCAGCAGCCCCGCCTTCTCCAGCCGCTTGATCGCCGGATACAGCGTGCTCTCCGCGACCGGCCGCACATGCCCGGTGAGGGCGGTGATGCGTTTACGCAGCTCGTAGCCGTGCAACGGGTCGGCGTACAGAAATCCAAGGATGGCGAGCTCCAGCATGCCCGCATTCTGCCCCATGGCGGGTACAGCGGCAGCGTCATACCGCTATGGCGCTATACATCGGGTCGGATGTATCGTGCGGGCTCGGCCGCGTGCGACGCGGGCCGCGGACCGGTGGAGCTCGGGCAGAGGAGAGGTTCGATGAATGAGGCGAAGTTCGACGAGCGGGGCAGCAGGATCCGGTGGACGGAGTCGGCGGCGAGGCCGGACGCCGGGGGAACGGCGACGGTCTATGTGCACGGCCTCGGGGCGATGTCCGCCCCGTACCACGCCCATATCGCCGCCCACCCGGCCCTCGCGGGGCGGCGGTCTCTCTTCGTCGACCTGCCGGGGCACGGCACCAGTGACCGTCCCACGGACTTCGGGTACACCCTGGAGGACCACGCCGGCGCCCTGGCCGCCGTGCTGGACGAAGCGGGGGTGAGCGGCGCGGAACTCGTCGGCCACAGCATGGGCGGTGCGGTGGTCATCGTGCTCGCCCACCGGCGGCCCGACCTGGTCGCGCGCCTGGTGCTGACCGAGGCCAATCTCGACCCCTACCCGCCGGGGACGATCGGGGAGAGCGGCATTGGCGCGTGGACGGAGGAAGCCTTCGTGCACGGTGGTGGCTTCGCCCGCGTACTGGAGGGTGTCAGCCCGATGTGGGCGGCGACGATGCGGCTCGCGGACCCGCTGGCACTGCACCGCACCGCGACCGGGCTGATGCGTGGAACCGACCCCACCATGCGCCGCATGCTCATGGAGTCGACGGCGGACCGCACCTATCTGCAAGGCGCCCTGAGCGGTGAACTGCCGGGCGCGGAGGAGCTGATGGACGCGGGTGTGCGCGTGCTCACCGTTCCCGGCGCGGCGCACTGCATCATGTTCGACCGGCCCGACGCGCTGGTGGGAGCCATCGCCGAACGTTCCGGGTGACCTTGCGGTTCGGAAGGTCAGCCGACGCGTACGGCGCGGACGAGGAAGCGGTCGTCCTCGTCGACGTACGTGTCCATGCGCCACCCCGAACCGGCCAGCAGGGGACCGAGCATGGGCTCGGACCGCAGATCGTCGTCGGTGATCGCCCGGCCGTGCCGCGCCGCGAGCGCGGCCCGGCCGACCGGGTGGAACAGGGCCAGCTGCCCGCCGGGCCGCACCACGCGCGCGAGCTCCCGCAGATTCGCCCCGGGCTGCGCGAGATGGGAGATCAGGCCTGCCCCGAAGACCGCGTCGAGCACCCCGTCCCGCAGGGGCAGCCGTGCGACGTCGGCGAGAACCAGTGCGCCGCTGCGGTCGCGTCCGGCGCGCACCGCCGTTTCGAGCATGGCGGGTGTGAGATCCACACCCAGCACGATGCCCTCGGACCCGACCGCCTCGCGAAGGGCGCCCAGCGCGCGCCCCGTACCGCAGCCCGCGTCGAGCACCGCGTCGCCCCGCGTCAGCCCGAGCGCGGTGACGGCGGCGGTGTACGCCGGACCGTCATCGGGAAAGCGGCTGTCCCAGTCGGCGGCCCGGACGGTGAAGAAGTCCTGGACGTGTGTGCGGTCGTCAGTCATACGCACATGATCGCGCAGCGCCCATGCGAACGAAACGGGAAGACGCGGTGCACACGTTCGAGCACTGTGCGATCGTTCGGGAACATCTCTCTGTCATATTCCATCAGCTTTCGAACTGCGCCCCTGGTGTGCGCCCCCGATGGGGCTAGCGTCCCCGGTTCATGGGACACCTGGACCACGCCACCTTCGGCTGGCTGACACCCGCACTGTCGTACGCGATGGCCTGCATCGGAGCCGCGCTCGGACTGCGCTGCACCGTGCGCGCGCTCGGCACGGAGGGCCGCTCGCGTCGCAACTGGCTGCTCACCGCAGCCTCCGCCATCGGCACGGGCATCTGGACGATGCACTTCGTCGCGATGCTCGGATTCGGTGTCACCGGCACCGACATCCGGTACCACGTGCCGCTCACCCTGCTCAGCCTGCTCGTCGCCATGGTGGTGGTCGGGGCCGGGGTCTTCGCCGTCGGATACGGCCGCGGCCGGCCCCGGGCGCTGCTGATCGGGGGCCTCACCACCGGACTCGGCGTCGCCAGCATGCACTACATCGGCATGGCCGCCCTTCGGCTGCACGGCACGATCCGGTACGACCCGCTCCTGGTGACGCTCTCCGTGGTCATCGCCGTCGTCGCCGCCACCGCCGCGCTCTGGGCCGCGCTCAACATCAGGACAGCGGGCGCCGTCGCCCTCGCCTCCCTCGTCATGGGAGCGGCGGTCAGCAGCATGCACTACACCGGAATGTTCGCCGTCGACGTGGGGGTCGTGCCCTCCGGAAGCCGGCTGCCCGGCGCCACGGTCATGCAGTTCATCTTCCCGCTGGCCGTCGGCCTCGGCTCCTACCTCTTCCTCACCTCGGCCTTCGTCGCCCTCTCGCCTACGGCGAGCGAGCGGGCTGCCTACGCCTCGGCCGAACGGTCCGGCTCGGCGCCCCCCGACCCCGTACGCGATCCCACGGACGCACACGCGGCCCCTGCCCCCTGATACCGGCGACGCCCCGCACTCCGCATCCCTCACCCCGCCAGGAGGCGGACGCACCCCCCGCACCACGTGTCACACAGAGCTCACACCGGAACGAGGAGGCCATGCGCCCACCCCGCACTACCCCGGAGACCGGCGCACCCGTCGCCCGGCCCGCGCCCCCGACGCGCGGACGGCGCGCGCACGCAGGGCCGCCGGCCGACGAACGGCACGAGCGGGAGGCGTGGGCGCACACGCCGGAGGAAGAGCCCGAGTCCCGCCGCCTGTCCCTGCGTCCCAGGACCGTACGGGCCAAGATCATCTCGCTGCTCATGGTGCCCGTCGTATCGCTGCTCGCCCTGTGGGGCTTCGCCACGGTCACCACGGCCCAGGACGTCGCCCGCCTGCGCCAGTTGCAACGGGTGGACTCCACCGTGCGGGGGCCGGTCTTCGACGCCGTCGACGCCCTGCA
Source organism: Streptomyces sp. NPDC045968 (assembly GCF_056430475.1). Classification (NCBI taxonomy): domain Bacteria; kingdom Bacillati; phylum Actinomycetota; class Actinomycetes; order Kitasatosporales; family Streptomycetaceae; genus Streptomyces; species Streptomyces sp. NPDC045968. The sequence goes on from NZ_JBWKLF010000010.1 coordinate 60,201, forward strand.
GGTCGAACGCAAGGCGGCCCTGCGTCAACTCGTCGCCCCCGACCGGGGACACGCGGCCGAACTGCGGCAGCACACCCGGCGCACCGACAGCGCGCTCGCCGCACTCCGGCTCGGCGAGAACCACACGGTCGCCGACGCGGGCGGCCTTCCGGCCGGGGTCGCGGACCGGCTCAACGCCTTCCTGGACCGCACGGGGCAACTCGGCGCGCTGCGCACCCGTCTGCTGGAACCGCCGAGCGCCGGGACCAGGGGCCGGGACACGGAGGCCGACCAGGACGCCGCGTACACGCAGTACACCGAGGCCGTCACAGCGGCGTTCGGCGTGTCCGGCGCGCTCACCGGCATCCAGGACGCCGAACCCGGCTCCGACGCCCGGGTCCTGCTAGAACTGAGCCGGTCCGGCGAGATGCTGTCCCGGGAGGACGCGCTGCTCGCCACGGCATCCCTCACCGGAACGCTCGACGGCCCGGAACTCCGCCGGTTCACGGGCGCCGTCGAGAGCCGCCGCAGCCTCGCAGGCTCGGCAGGGGCCGACCTCCCCGCCGCCGCGGGCAGGGGATGGCGGTCCCTCACCGACGAAGCCGCGTACCGCGGGATTCAGGCGGCCGAGGAGAAGGTGCTGGCCGCCGAGCCCGGCCGCAAGGCCGCGGGCGCTGTCCCCGCAGCCGAGTGGGGACGGGACGCCGCGACCGTACGAACCGGGCTGCGCGCGATCGAGACGACTGCCGCGCGCGCCGCGGCCGACCGCGCCGATCCGCTGGCGGGCGGCCTGCTGAGTGCCGCCGGGGTCGCGGTCCTCTTCGGATTCCTCGCCGTCGCCGCCTCGCTCGTCATCTCCGTACGCATCGGGCGCGCGCTCGTCGTCGAACTCGTCAGCCTCCGCAACAGCGCCCTCCAGATCGCCCGGCACAAACTGCCCCACGCCATGCAGCGCCTACGGGAGGGCGAAGAGCTCGACATCGAGGCCGAGGCACCGCCCGGCCGGTCCACACCCGACGAGATCGGCCAGGTGGGCGAGGCACTCGACACCGTCCACCGGGCCGCCCTCAGTGCCGCCGTCGAACGCGCGGAACTCGCCAGCGGGATCTCCGGAGTCTTCGTCAACCTCGCCCGCCGCAGTCAGGTCCTCGTCCACCGCCAGCTCAACCTCCTGGACGGCATGGAGCGCCGCGCCGAGGACCCCAACGAACTGGGCGACCTCTTCCGGCTCGACCACCTGACCACCCGCATGCGGCGCCACGCCGAGAGCCTGATCATCCTCTCCGGCTCGGCCCCCGGGCGCGCCTGGCGGATGCCCGTACCGCTGACCAACGTGGTCCGCGCCGCCGTCTCGGAGATCGAGGACTACGCACGGGTCGAGGTGCGCCAGCTGCCCGATGCGGCGGTGAAGGGCGACGCGGTCGCCGACCTGACCCACCTGCTCGCCGAACTCATCGAGAACGCCGCACAGTTCTCGCCGCCGCACACCAAGGTGCGGATCAGCGGCGAACCCGTGGGCAACGGCTACGCCCTGGAGATCGAGGACCGGGGGCTGGGCATGGGCGGCGAACTCCTCGCCCAGGCCAACCGGCGGATCGAACAGTCCGAGACCCTCGACCTCTTCGACAGCGACCGCCTCGGGCTCTTCGTCGTCAGCCGGCTCTCGGCCCGCCACCACATCAAGGTCAAGCTGCGCACCTCGCCCTACGGCGGTACGACCGCGGTCGTCCTCGTACCGACCGCGTTGCTGCCGAGCGGCCTCCCCGCGGGCGAGACATCCGCCGCGGCGGGTACGGGTTCCGCGAGAGCGACGATGGACCGGGACGGCACCGACCGGGCGGACGCGGGACCGCGCCCGATGCGCCCGCGCGCCACCGCGTTCCCCGCCCCGGTCGCCGTGCCCGCCATCGAGTCGGCACCCGCCCCCGGCACGGCGCCCGTCACCAGCCTGCGGCAGCGCCAGCGTCCGCGAACGACGGACGACGGCACATCAGGCCGCGCGCGCCTCACCGAACGGACGGACCGCACGGATCGGACGCACGGGCCGGACCCCGCGGACGGGGGCGACGGAGACGACCTGCCCCGCCGTGTACGGCAGGCAAGCCTCGTCCCCCAACTGCGGGAGAAACCACGCCCCGAAGCGCCCGGGAACAGCGTCGACGGCGCTTCGTCGCCGACCGAGCGCACCCCGGAACAGGCCCGCGACCGCATGACCGCGTACCGCGACGGATGGGTCCGCGGTGGCGGCCCCGCCCCCGGACATACGGCTCCGCGAGCCGCCCCCGCGCAACCCCGGCCGCACACCGGACCCCGTCACCCCATCGAAGGAGACCAGGCATGACCCTGAACGAATGGACGGCGGGGTCCCGTCGCTCCGGCGAACTCGACTGGCTGCTGGATGACATGGTGACGCGGGTCGGTGAGGTACGGCACGTCGTCGTGCTCTCCGGCGACGGCCTGGCCGTCGGCGCCTCCAGCGCGCTCAGCCGCGAGGACGCCGAGCACCTCGCGGCGGTGGCCTCCGGCTTCCACAGCCTCGCCAAGGGAGCGGGCCGGCACTTCAGGGCCGGGGGAGTGCGGCAGACGATGGTCGAGATGGACGACGGCTTCCTCTTCGTGGCCGCGGCCGGGGACGGTTCGTGCCTCGCGGTGCTGAGCACCGCCGCCGCCGACATCGGCCTGGTCGCGTACGAGATGGCGCGCCTCGTGAAACGAGTCGGCGAGCACCTGCGGACCCCACCGCGGCTCGTCGGGCCCCAGACGGCGGGCTGACGGGACGGAGACGTGCGCATGACCGAGGAACCCGAACACACGAAGGCGCCCCGCGTTCCGTCCGGTGCCCACGCCCGGTACCCGGCACGGGAGAAGGCGGACGAGGAGGCGCTGCCGGGCAGCCAGTGGTACGACGCCGAGGCCGGCCCCCTGGTCCGTCCGTACGCGATGACGGGCGGACGCACCAAGGCCGGCCCCAGCGGGGTGCGCTTCGACCTGATCGCGCTCGTCGACATCGCCGACACCATCCCCGACGACGCCGACGAGTCCCTTCTCGGCCCCGAACACCGGGCGCTGCTCACGCTGTGCCGCCGCGAGACGCAGTCGGTCGCGGAACTCGCGGCCGACGCCGACCTGCCGGTCGGGGTGGTGCGGGTACTGCTCGGGGATCTGCTCGAAGCGGGCCATGTGCGGGTCAGCCGCCCCGTACCGCCCGCTCAACTGCCCAACGAGCGCATTCTGCGCGAGGTGATCGACGGCCTCCGGGCCCTGTGACAGCCACGTCCCCCACGGGCGCCGTACCGACGCACGAAGATACTCGAACGAGCTCGACACGATGGCTCCGACCAGCATGTCTCCATCGTGAGGCTCATGCGTGAGAGAAGTGACCGATGCCCTCCGAGCACGTTGAGAACACTGACACCACGGCCGGGGAGGAAAGCGGCGAGTCCACCGCCCTCGCCCTGAAGATCCTGGTCGCAGGCGGCTTCGGGGTCGGGAAGACGACCCTGGTCGGAGCCGTGAGTGAAATCCGGCCCTTGCGTACCGAGGAACTGCTCAGTGAGGCGGGGCAGACGGTCGACGACACCGGCGGAGTCGATCGGAAGACCACCACGACCGTGGCCATGGACTTCGGCCGCATCACCATCAGATCCGGCCTGTCGCTGTATCTGTTCGGCACACCGGGGCAGGACCGCTTCTGGTTCCTCTGGGACGAGCTGTCCCAGGGCGCACTCGGAGCTGTGGTCCTCGCCGACACCAGACGGCTGGAGGACTGTTTCCCGGCCGTCGACTACTTCGAGCACCGGCGCATCCCCTTCGTCGTCGCCGTGAACTGCTTCCCCGGCTCCCGTACTTACGGGGCACAGGACGTGTCGCGGGCCCTGGACCTCGATCAGGGCACGCCGGTCGTGCTGTGCGACGCGCGCGACCGCGACTCCGGAAAAGAAGTCCTGATCCGTATGGTCGAGTACGCCGGGCGGATGCACACCGCCCGGCTCCTCGACTCCGTCGGTCAGGGCCTGTCCGCCGGATCGTGACCGGATGACGCCGCCCATGAGCCGCCGGCCCGGCCCTGGTCACGTCGTCAGTCGGCCACGGCGGCCATCGCCGTCACCTTGTCCACGCGTACGCGCACGACGAGTTCGCCGGGCACGCCGTTGCGCGCGCCGAACTCCTCGGCCGCCTCCTGGCCCATGTAGCGGGACCCGATCCGGGTCGCCCAGTGCCGCAGTTCGGCAGGGTCCTCGCTGAGTTCGGCATGTCCTTGGAGCACGACGAACGCGAAGGGCGGGCGGTCGTCGTCGACGCAGACCGCCACGCGGTTGTCGCGCGCGAGATTGCGGCCTTTCACGCTCTCCTTACCGGTGTTGAAGACAAGATCGTCACCGTCGAGCAGAAACCAGACGGGGGCGATGTGGGGGCTGCCGTCGGCGCGAACGGTCGACACCTTGCCTGTGCGCGTGCCCTCCGAAACGAAGGAATGCCATTCGTCCTGAGTCATGTGGTGTGCCATGGAGTCCATCTTCGGACGGGCAGGGGCGTGGCGCGAAGCGACGCCCCGGCGCACGAGAGGCGCTTGCCCGCACGGGAGCGGTACGCGAGGCTTACGCCCGATGTGGGGAACGTATGAGCGGGGAGGAAGAACGCATGGCGTTGGACCGGGGACTTGACTGGCTCCTTGACGATCTGACCGGCCGGGTGGAGCACGTACGGCACGCACTGGTGCTGTCCAACGACGGCCTCGTGACCGGGGCGAGCACGGGACTGGCACGCGAGGACGCGGAACATCTCGCTGCGGTGTCGTCGGGCCTGCACAGCCTGGCCCGGGGGTCGGGCCGGCACTTCAGAGCCGGGCGGGCACGGCAGACCATGGTGGAGTTCGACGAGGCGCTGTTGTTCGTGACGGCCGCGGGCGAAGGCAGCTGTCTGTGTGTACTGAGCGCGGCCGAGGCCGACGTCGGCCAGGTCGCCTACGAGATGACCCTGCTCGTGAACCGGGTCGGCGAACACCTGGGTGTCGGGATACGTAACGGCGGTGCAGACGGCCCCAGTCGCCTCTGACCTGCGTCATTCGTCCGGCCGAGAAGTTATCCACAGGCCGGACGGGACATGCCTCCTCCGGGCTACCGTGATCACACAGAGTATTCGAGCCTCACGGGGGAGGACAGTCATGGCTGTTACGGAAGCGACGCGCAGGCACGCCGTCGGCGGGGCCGATGGTACCGACGCGGGCACCTCGGTCACGGTGGCCGCGAGCCGAGCCGCGCAGCAACTGGAGCTGAGGCGCGGCGAGTTCGAACTGGCCGTGCACCTCGGGCTGATCGGCGTCACCGCGGGGCAGGGCGGTGGACGGCCCCGGGTTCGCAGCGAGGAGATCGGCCGACTGCGCGCGGAGGCCGGTTTCCCCGAAGCGTTGCGTGACCGGGTGCGGACGGTGGGGACGGCGGAGGGGGCCGGACTGCTCGGTATCAGTCCCGTCCGGTTCACACGGCTGGCCCGGGTGGGGTGCGTCTCGCCGGTCTCGTTCTATCTCAACCGCTACCGCGCTGTGGTGTGGCTGTATCTCGCCGAGGAGCTCGCCCGGTTCGCCACCCGGGAGCCGGGGCTGCTCGCGGGGAAGAGTCCTGTGGGGATGCGTACGATGCTGGAGGCAGGCACCGACTGGCGGGCGCGCAACTGGCGTTCGGGCAGGATCGACAGGCTGCTGAGCCGCACCGAGGATGCCTGGGCGCGCGCCTCCGTGCAGGCGTCCGCGCTCGATCCGGTCCAGCTCGCTGAGGTGGTCGACGATCCGTACGAGCGCGCCTACCTGGCCAGGGTCAGGCCGGAGCCGGTCTTCGGGCGGCCGGGGTCGGTGAGCGGCCGGGAGATCATGGCGCAGCTGATGCTCGCCGATGATCCGGACGAGATCCTGTGGCGGCGGGTCAGTCTGACCCTGGAGCTGGACCGGGCCCGTGAGGCCAGGCCGGCCCCGCGTCCGGGCGAGGAACGAGGCGGCCGGGTCGGATCCGAGGGGATGGGTGAGCGGCCGGAGGCAGCGGTCGTCACGGAGCCGCAGGAACCGGGGGAGGCGCCCGCGTCAAGGGAGACATCCGCGACAGCGCCCCAACGTGGATCGGGGACCGGCCTGTTGGCCCGGCTCGGGCTGCCCAGGCGGAGGCGGGTGCCATCGCCGTAGCCCCTCGGGTGCCGAGCCGCTCGCGCAAACGATTCGCGGCCCGCGAGAGGAGCAGGCATTCTGACCATCATGTTGATCAGGGAAGCCGCGAACGAGGACTGGCCCGCCATCTGGCCGTTCTTCCACGAAATCGTCGCCGCGGGCGAGACGTTCACCTACCCCGTCGGCCTCGGCAGGGACGAGGCGCGCGAGTGGTGGCTCCTGCCGTCGCCGAGCCTTGCCGTGGTCGCGGTCGACGAGTCCGGCACCGTCCTCGGTACGGCCAAGATGAACCGTAACCACATGGGCAACAGCTCGCACATCGCCAGCGCCAGTTACATGGTCGACCCCGCCCACTCCGGCAAGGGCGTGGGCCGTGCCCTGTGCGAGTACAGCGTGGAGTGGGCCCGCACGGCCGGTTTCCGGGCGATGCAGTTCAACGCCGTGGTGGAGACGAACGTCCACGCGGTTCGCCTGTACAGGTCGCTCGGCTTCGAGGTGCTGGGGACCCTGCCGGAGGGCTTCAACCATCCGGTCAAGGGCTACGTCGGGCTGCACATCATGCACAAGGCTCTCTGAGCGGGGTGCGAGGTGGTCACCCGCTGTCAGGGCCGGGTGACCTCCATCGCAGAATGACAGGGAAAGATCCTCCACGACCGGCGGAAGACACGCCCAGGCCCTGACCGGAGCGCATAGATGAACGACGACACCGTCCTGCTGCACACCGAAGGCCGTACCTTCCACATCACCCTCAACCGGCCACGGGCACTCAACGCGCTGACCCACGCCATGGTGCGGCGCGTAGACGAAGGGCTCACGACAGCCGAGCAGGACGACGCGATCGTCGCCGTCGTGATCAGCGGGGCGGGGGAGCGGGGCCTGTGCGCCGGCGGCGACATCCGCTCCATCCACGACGACGCGCGCGCCGGGGGCGAGGAGTCATTGGACTTCTGGCGCGACGAGTACCACCTCAACGCCCGCATCGCTCGTTTCCCCAAGCCGTACGTCGCGCTCATGGACGGCATCGTGATGGGAGGCGGCGTAGGTGTGTCCGCCCACGGCGACGTCCGTATCGTCACGGAGCGCTCGCGCGTCGCCATGCCCGAGACCGGCATCGGATTCGTCCCCGATGTCGGCGGCACCCACCTCCTGGCATCGGCCCCCGGCGAACTCGGCACCCACCTGGCGCTCACCGGGCAGGCGGTCGGCGCGGCGGACGCCGTGCTCTGCGGCCTCGCCGACCACTTCGTACCCTCGGAGCGGCTGCGGGAGCTCACCGAGGCACTCGCCGGGAGCACCAGCCCCGAGGCAGTGGTGCGAACGGTACGGGGGTACGCGTCCGATGCACCCGAAGGCGAGCTCGCGATGCACCGCGAATGGATCGACACCTGCTACGCGGCCGACACCGTCGAGGAGATCATCGACCGGCTCAACGCCAGCGGGGTGACCGCGGCGAAGGAGACCGCCGAGACACTCCTCGCCAAGTCACCCACGGCGCTCAAGGTCACGCTCGCAGCCGTGCGCCGCGCTCGGCACCTCGCCAGTCTGGAAGCGGCGCTCGACCAGGAGTACCGCGTCTCCTGCCGGGCTTTCACCGCGCACGACCTCGTGGAGGGGGTGCGGGCACAGATCATCGACAAGGACCGCGACCCCAAGTGGCACCCGGCCGAACTCACGGACGTCACCGAGGCCGACGTAGTGCACTACTTCGCGCCGCTGGGTGAGCGGGAACTTGGCCTCGGGTCCCCCGCGTAGTTCCGTTCCCTCCGACGGAACCACGGCACCGGCCTACCCGGAGCGCTCAGGTCACCGGCGCAGGTCACTCAGCGGTTCTCCAGCCGGGCCGCCGCGCGGTCCCAGTCCCGCCGATCCGCGCGCGGACTGTAGTGCCGCAGATCCTGCGTACGGGCGACGAGCCGGCGCATGTCCGCGAGGTCGCCCACCAGACCGTGGGCCCGTGCCTGGAGCAGGATGTTGCCGAGCGCCGTCGCCTCGGCCGGCCCCGCCGTCACCGGCAGGCCGGTCGCGTCGGCGGTCCACTGGCACAGCAGCTCGTTGCGCGAACCGCCGCCGACCAGGTGGACACGGGTCAGCTCCCGGCCCGCCAGTTCGGCGGCCTGCCGCAGGGTCCGCCGATGGGCCAGCGCCAGACTCTCCAGCACACACCGCACGTAGCCACCACGGCTGTCCGGCGGCGTCTGCCCGGTCCGTACGAGAAAGGCGTCGATCCGGGCCGGCATGTCACCGGGCGCCAGGAAATCCGCGTCGTCCGGGTCCAGGACCGCGGCGAACGGCCGCGCTCCCGCCGCCTCCGCGAGGAGTTCCGGCAGGCTCGGAGCCGTACCCGCCCGGTCCCAGGTGCGACGGCACTCCTCCAGCAGCCACATGCCCATGATGTTGCGGAGATAGCGGACCGTACCGTCGACCCCGCGCTCATTGGTGAAGTTCGCGGCCCGCGACCGGCCGGACAGCACCGGCGCGTCGAGTTCGAGCCCGGCGAGGGACCAGGTGCCGCACGAGACATAGGCGAAACCGGACTCCGAGGCCGGTACGGCCGCGACCGCCGAGGCCGTGTCGTGCGAGGCGACCGTCGTGACCGGAGTACGGGCGGGCAGCCCGGTGAACTCCGCGACATGCGGCAGCAGCGTGCCCGCCGGGTCACCGGGTTCGCGCAGAGGGGGAAACAGCGAACGCTCCAGCCCCAGCCGATGGATCAGCGCATCGGACCAGGTGCCGCCGCGCGCGTCGAGAAGGCCGGTCGTCGACGCGTTGGTGATCTCCGCGCCCAACTCGCCGGTCAGCCAGTGCACCAGCAGATCGGGCATCAGCAGCAGCTTCCGGGCCGCACGCCACTGTGCGGTCGAACGGTGCGCGGCCAGCTGGAACACCGTGTTGAACGCCAGGTGCTGCAATCCACTGACGGCGTACAGCTCCCGCGCACCGCAGCGCGCGAGCACCCGGGCGGAGGCGGCGGCGTTACGGCTGTCCCGGTAGTGGAACGGCATCCCGAGCAGCGCCCCGTCGGCATCGAGCAGACCGTAGTCGACGGCCCAGGTGTCGATCCCGATGGACGTCACCGGCCCCTGGCGCCCGGCAGCACGCAGCCCGTCCAGCACCCCCTGGTACAGGGCGAGCACGTCCCAGCGCAGCCCGTCCGGCAGCCGCACCGGGGTGTTCGGGAAACGGTGCGCCTCGGTCAGTACCAGTGTGCCGGGGCCGGCCCTGCCCGTGATGACCCGGCCGCTGGTGGCACCGAGATCCACGGCGGCGAACACCGCGTCGTGTCGTGAAGTGGCGGGCATTGAATCACTCATCCGATCCGGGCGGGGCCGCACCAGACCGTCGGCGGACCCCGGTACGCCGGACGGCGCACCGGGACGGCGACGGACTGGATGCGGCGGAACCGCCGGTGGTCAGCGCAGGAAGGCCGCCGCCACACCGGCGTCGACGGGAATGTGGAGACCGGTGGTGTGCGTGAGGTCCCCGCCGGTCAGGGCGAACACGGCATTGGCGACGTGCTCGGGAAGAACCTCGCGCTTGAGCAGGGTCCGCTGGGCGTAGAACTCACCGAGCTTCTCCTCCTCGATGCCGTACGTCGCCGCGCGTTGGGCGCCCCAGCCCGCAGCGAAGATGCCGGAACCGCGCACCACACCATCGGGGTTGACGCCGTTGACACGGATGCCGTGCTCGCCGAGCTCCGCCGCCAGCAGACGGACCTGGTGGGCCTGGTCGGCCTTGGTGGCCGAGTAGGCGATGTTGTCGGGCCCCGCGAACACCGCGTTCTTGGAGGCGATGTAGATGATGTCGCCGCCGAGATTCTGGGCCAGCATCACCCGGGCCGCCTCGCGCGAGACGAGGAACGAACCGCGCGCCATGATGTCGTGCTGGAGGTCCCAGTCCCGTGCCGTGGTCTCCAGCAGTGGCTTCGAGATCGAGATCCCGGCGTTGTTCACGACGAGGTCCACACCTCCGAAGGCCAGCACGGCCGAGGTGAACGCCTCGGCGATCTGCTCCTCGCCGGTGACGTCGACCGTCACCGCGACGGCCTTGTCGGGGCCGCCGAGCTCCTCGGCGACCGCCGCCGCCTTCTCCGCGTCGACATCCGCGACGACGGCACACGCGCCCTCGGCGACCAGCCGATGAGCGATGGCCCGGCCGATTCCGGACCCCGCCCCGGTGACGAGAGCGATCCGGGTGGCCAGCGCCTTCGCCTTCGGCATCCGGCGCAGTTTGGCCTCCTCCAGTTCCCAGTACTCGATGCGGAACTTCTCGGACTCCTCGATCGGCGCGTACGACGAGACGGTCTCCGCGCCCCGCATCACGTTGATGGCGTTCAGATAGAACTCCCCGGCCACCCGGGCGGTCTGCTTGTCCTTGCCGAACGAGAACATGCCGACCCCGGGCACCAGCACGATCGCGGGGTCCGCGCCGCGCATGGCGGGGGAGTCGCCGGTGGCGTGCCTCTCGTAGTAGGCGCGGTACGCCGTCCGGTACTCGGCGTGCAGCTCCCTCAGGCGCGTGACCGTCTCGTCCAGCGGTGCGTCGGCGGGCAGATCGAGGACGAGGGGACAGACCTTCGTCCGCAGGAAATGGTCCGGGCACGAGGTGCCGAGGGCCGCGAGGCGGGGGTGCTCGGCGCGGGAGAGGAAGTCCAGGACCGGTTCCGCGTCCGTGAAGTGCCCCACCTGGGCCCGGTCGGTGGAAGCGAGACCGCGGATCACGGGGGCGAGCGCGGCAGCCCGTTCGCGCCGCAGCGCGTCCGGCAGGGCCTCCCGGCCCGCGAGCACGGGACCGAACGGCTCGGCACGGCCCCGCTCCCGGAGGAACGCCTCGGCCGTACGGATCATCCACAGGGCGTTGCGCTCGCACTCCTCGGACGTGTCGCCCCAGGCCGTGATGCCGTGGCCACCCAGAATCACGCCGACGGCCCGCGGGTTGGCCTCCTTGACGGCAGCGATGTCCAGACCGAGCTGGAAGCCGGGCCTGCGCCAGCCCACCCAGGCCACCTTGTCCCCGAAGCACTCGGCGGTGAGCTTCTCGCCGTCGGCGGAGCACGCCAGCGCGATGCCCGAGTCCGGGTGCAGATGGTCGACGTGCGCGGCCTCGACCAGGGCGTGCATCGCGGTGTCTATCGACGGAGCGGCACCGCCCTTGCCGTGCAGGCAGTAGTCGAACGCGGACACCATCTCGTCCTCGCGCTCCACCCCCGGGTACACGTCCTTGAGCGCGCGGACCCGGTCGAGGCGGAGCACGGCGAGGCCGGACTCGGTGAGCGTGCCGAGATCACCGCCCGAGCCCTTGACCCAGAGCAGCTCGGTCTCGCCTCCGGTGACCGGATCGGCCGCGGAGACCTTGGCCGACGTGTTGCCGCCGGCGTAGTTGGTGTTGCGGGGGTCCGAACCGATCCGGTGGGCGCGCTCCAGGAGCGCGGCGACTTCGGTGGGTGTCGCGGACGTCATGAGAGTTCCTTCGTGGTGAGGCCGGGCGGGCGCGTGCGGGCGGGAACGGGCTGTGGGAGCTCAGGCACCCCAGCCGGCCTGCTCGCCGCCGACCCGTGCGGCGGCGATCCGCTCCTGGTTGCCGGATGCGAGGTATGCGGCGAAGGGGTCCCGGGCCAGCCCCAGTTCCTCGCGCACCTCGGCGAGCAGCGGCCGTACATCGGTGTTGTAGGCGTCCATCAGGACACCGTTCGCAGCGAGGACGTCACCGGAGCGCTGGGCCTCCGCCAGGGCGCCGGCGTCGACGAGGAGGGCCTTCGCGGTCGCCTCCTGCACGTTGGTGACCGAGCGGATGACAGCGGGGATCTTCGCCTCGATGTTGTGGCACTGGTCGAGCATGAAGTTGACGTTCGTCTCCGCGTCGAGACCGCCGTTCTTGACCACCTCGTGCATGATCCGGAACAGCTGGAAGGGGTCGGCCGCGCCCGCCATCAGATCGTCGTCCGCGTAGAAGCGGGAGTTGAAGTCGAAGGCCCCGAGCTTTCCCTCACGGAGCAGGAACGCCACGATGAACTCGATGTTGGTGCCCGGCGCGTGGTGGCCGGTGTCCACGACGACCTGTGCCTTCGGGCCGAGCGTGCGGCAGTGGGCGAACGAGGTGCCCCAGTCCGGCACGTCCATGGTGTAGAAGGCCGGCTCGAAGAGCTTGTACTCCAGCAGCATCCGCTGGCCGTCGCCCAGTCGCCCGTACACCTCGGCCAGCGCCTCGGCCAGCCTGTCCTGGCGTCCGGCGATGTCGTCCTGGCCGGGGTAGTTGGTGCCGTCGGAGAACCACAGCTTGAGATCGGGGGAGCCGGTGGCGTCCATGATGTCGACGCACTCCAGCAGATGGTCCGTGGCCTTGCGGCGGACCTTCGGGTCGGGGTGGGTCACCGAGCCCAGCTTGAAGTCGTCGTCCTGGAAGACGTTCGAGTTGATCGCGCCGATGCGCAGTGCGAGGCCCTCGGCGTGCCGGGTCAGTGCCGCGTAGTCCTCGACCTTGTCCCAGGGGATGTGCAGCGAGACCTTGGGAGCGACGCCGGTGAAGGTGTGGACCTGGGCGGCGTCCGCCAGCTTCTCGAAGGGGTCGCGCGGCACTCCGGGCTGGGCGAACACCTTGAAACGGGTCCCGGAGTTGCCGTAACCCCACGACGGTGTCTCGATCACCTGGGACTTCAGAGCTGCCTTGACGGCCGACACATCAGACATGAACACCTCGTAAGCAGAGTCACCCGGCGACCCGTGATGACCGAAGGATGTGAATCGTTTCATCCGGAACGTACGCTAGGTTTCGAACACTCCAGCAGTCAAGCAGTCCGGGCGAGCTTCTTTATGACTTGAAACAATTCATTCAGGTTGAAAGGTGTATCACCCAGGCGTTCGTTCGGGTGCCTGGTCGGGTCACCTGTCGGTTGACAGGTGACCAAAAGGTCACATATTTTTGAAGGCATGGACGCGGTGTTCAAGGCCCTGGCCGATCCGACCCGGCGCAGCCTGCTCGACGAGCTCTTTCGCGAGGACGGGCAGACACTGGGCGCGCTGGAGGCCCGCTTCGAGATCACCCGGTTCGCCGTGATGAAGCACCTCAAGCTGCTGGAGGCGGCCGGTCTGGTCGTCAGCAGGCGACGTGGCCGGGAGAAGCTGCACTTCCTGAACCCGGTGCCCATTCGGCTCGTCCACGACCGGTGGGTGAGCAAGTACGCGGAGCCCTGGGCCGCAGGGCTCAGCGGCCTGAAGAGCCGGCTGGAGATTCCCATGGAGAAGGTCTTCGAAATCTACATCCGCACCACCCCCGAGCGTCTGTGGGAGGCGATCACCGATCCCGGCATCAGGAGCAAGTACAACTTCGGTGCCGGTGTCACCTCCGACTGGACGCAGGGGTCGCACTTCGAGATGAGCGCGCCCGGAGCGCCGGGCCCGCTGGGAGAAGGCCGCAATCTGGAGGTCGAACCACCGCGCAAGCTCGTCCAGAGCATGGTGGCGCTCTGGAGCGACGAGGCGAAGAACGAGGGGACGACCCGGGTCACCTGGGAGATCGAGCCCGTCGGCGACTCCTGCCGGCTGACAGTCACCCACGACGAACTGCGCGAAGGTGCCTGCGAAGAGCTCTACGGCGGTTGGCCGATGATTCTGTCCGGCCTCAAGACCTGGCTGGAGACCGGCGAACTCCTCACCACTCCGGGCTCGCTCCTGTACGGCGCCTCGTAGCCCAGCCGCGGCGCCGATCCATGTCGGGGGCGCCGACAGGCGGCGCCCCCGACTGTCCGTCAGTGCTCGGAGCCGGTCAGGCTGGGCCTCAGGGACCGGACGAGGGAGAACAGCCGTTCCTCGTTCCCCGACAGCCCCGCGCTCCGGAGAGCCTCATCGGCCTCCGCGATCGGCGAGGCGAGCAACGGTATGTACAGCGGGGCGTCATCAGGGTCGGCGAGCGCGGCCCGGGTGGCCTCCAGTAGACGGACATACGCCTGTGCCGCGGCGATCTCGTCCTTGCGCATCTCAGCATCTCCCGGTCAGAGGTGTCGGACCGTCAAGCATTCACCATGGGTCTGACAGCGCGCTCCCGGGCACCGCGGCCATCACGCTCCTGGGCACCGTGGCCAACGCGCTCCCGGGCACCGTGGCGCACGGACGGGCGTACGGACGAGCCCGCTCAGGCTCGGCCCGTGCGCGGGGCACCTGCCGGTGGTTCCACTTCGAGGAAGCGCCTTCGGCGCGGTCCGCGGTACAGCAGAGCAGTCCAGCCCAGCCGTTGGAGCACCTCCGCGCACCGCGGCAGCGCCTCCTCCTCGTCCTGGGCGGCCCCGCTGCCGGGCGGGCCCAGCCACTCCACCCGCACGGAACCGGGAGACTCGCCCGGGCTCACCCGATAGCCGAGGGCGACCCGTCGGCCCGACGGGTCAATGGCGGAGGGGGGTATTCCTGCCGCCTCCAGGGCGAGCGCCACGGCCCGGACCGTCCGATGGAGCTCCCAGGGGGCGGGCACGGCTTCCGGTGTCGCGTGCTGCGCATGGGTCAGCCGCCGGATCTGCAGCATCCCCTCGAACGCGGTCCTGACCGACGCGGCACGCTTGTCCCCGGCTCCAGGAAGCGGCTTGTCCCCTGCTCCCGGAGGCAGGGGTCCATCCCCCGTCGCGGGCTCGAATCCCGTCTCGTCCGCAGTGCTCATCGGTGCCCCCGTTCGGCGGTGACCTGCGTAGCCCAAGTGTGCGCCACCCCACTGACAGTGCTCGGGGGCGGACCTCCGAAGCCGCCGTCACACGGGCGCGAAACCCCCCAGATAGTGGGCGAGCAGCACCGACCGGTGCCCCGGCTCGGAGAGTTGATCGGCTGCCCAGAGGAAGAAGTCGTCCGCGAGTGCGTCGGTCCAGTCGTACGACGGATCGAACGGGCCGGTGTCCGGCGCGGGCAGCAGAACCTCCCGGGGCGGGCCGACCGGGGGTGCGATCGTGAGGAGCCGGCCGCCGTCCGCCCGTCGGACGTACCGCACCGACACCACGTCGCAGTCCCAGTGCTCGGCGCCGAGTTGCAGCCAGAGCCGTGACACATCGGCATACAGGGCGGCGCCTTCGGCGGCCGCAGGAGGGGAGGGGGCGTCGTGCGGCAGGACATGGACGAAGCCGTGGCAGAGGTCCGCCGGGGCCGTGCCACCGGTGGCCCGGTGGGTGCCGGGGGAGAGGCGGCCGGAGGCCGGGTCGAGTACCCACACGTCGCCGTGGCGGTCGTAGTCCTGCAGCACGACGGGCGGCATCAGCGGCGCGGCTCCAGCCCGAGCTCCCGGTCGACCGCGGCGCTGCTTCGGGTCGCCGCGTCGATGACCTTGTCCCAGCTTCCGTACCTGGCGAACTGCTGGTCGGCCGTAGGGCCCAGCGGATTTCCGTACTTGACCATGTTGCGGGCCTCCAGCAGGGCGACCGCCTCCGGAGACATCCCGGCCCTGGTGATGTCCTTCGCCTCGTTGCGCATGCTCACCAGGACCCTCGCGATCTCCTCGTCCGACCGGCCCTCGGCACGCATCCGCTGCTCGACCCGCTCCATGTCGTCCAGCAGCTCGTGGTAGCGCATCCGGACCTCGCGCGCCTCCGCCCGCTCCTCCGGCGTCATCTCCCGGATCGCGCAGACGACCGGGTCGCCGCTCGTGCACGGCTCTTCGGCAGTCGGTGCGAGGCCACTGGAGAGCGACCACGGGACCACTGCGGGCGCCGCTACCGCGATGCCCGGTGCGAACAGCGCGCCGCCCGCCACGGTCAGCAGCGGGAGCAGCAGGGAGACGACCAGCCGGCGGGCAAGAGGGCGGTGACCGGGACCGCGGCCAGACGTGGAACGGGGGACAGCCATCGGACGTACATGCATGAAGGGAGGCTCTTTCGCCTGGGGGATGGGGCGAAAAAGGACGTTACGGAGGCCGGCCCGCCGGGAGATGATCATGGAGCGGCGCGTACGGGTGACATCTCGTTAAACTCGTCCCCCTGCCGTCTCAGCCGTCACTGCCGTCACACCAGAGGAAGCCACGCACCGTGCCCGACAACGATCCGACCGCCGTCCCCGCCGACGAGCGGCCGGCTCTGCGCGCGGACTGCGCGAACTGCTTCGGGCTGTGCTGCGTGGCACTGACCCTGACCGCTTCGGCGGACTTCGCGATCAACAAGGAGGCGGGGCAGCCCTGTCGTAATCTGCGGGACGACTACCGCTGCGGGATTCACACCCGTCTGCGCTCCGAGGGCTTCTCCGGCTGCACCGTCTACGACTGCTTCGGCGCCGGCCAGAAGGTCTCCCAGGAGACCTATGGAGGCCAGGACTGGCGCCGGGAGCCCGGCACGGCCGCGGAGATGTTCCAGGTGTTCCCCGTGATGCGCCAGCTCCACGAACTGCTCTGGTATCTCACCGAGTCGCTCGCGCTGCCCGCGGCGCAATCCCTTCACGCCGAGATCAGGCAGGCACTCGACGCCACCGAACGGCTCACGGACAGCCCGGCCGGCTTCCTGGCCGAGCTGGACGTCTCGGCGCACCGCGACGACGTGGCCGCCCTGCTCCTGCGTATCAGCGAACGCGTGCGCGCCACCGCGCCCCGGCGCAAGAAGCGCAACCACCGCGGCGCCGATCTCATAGGAGCCCGGCTCCGCGGCGCCGACCTGCAAGGCGCCGACCTCCGGGGTGCCTATCTCATCGCCGCCGACCTCACCGGAGCGGACCTGCGGCTCGCCGATCTCATCGGCGCGGATTTCCGTGACGCCGAACTGGCGGGCGCCGACCTCACCGGGAGCCTGTTCCTCACGCAGGCCCAGCTCAACGCGGCCAGGGGTGACGCCCGCACCAAGCTCCCGCCTTCCCTCAGCCGCCCTTCTCACTGGGCCGCGTGAGCCGGGCGGCCCCGGCTGCCGTACGAAGCTCGCAGTGCGAGGACGAAGGCGGGCGGGAAGCCCAGGTGACGGCTCGCCCCGCCTCAGCCCTGCTCCAGCGCCGTCTTCAGCCGCTCCAGCGTCGTTCGGATGTTGCGGGCCTGGAACTCGGCGAACGTGTGTCCCCGGGTGGCGATCCGGTCGAAGGCGTTGGCCACGAAATCGGGCCACGCGCGCCGGTTGTCGGTCCAGACCTCGGTGACGCGCGTGGCGCCGTCGACCGGTTCGAAGCGGTACTCCCAGGTGGCTATCGCCCCGGGCAGCAGCGGGCGCCGCGCGCCGATCGCGTGGACACGGAAGGCGAAGCGCTGCCCGGGGTCGGCGGCCGTCACCGTGCACTTCGTCGTCCAGCGCAGCGAACCGCGTTTGTTGCGCCCTTCGAAAACCATGCCGACGTGCGCCTCCCGGCGCTCCCCGATGACGGTCGCGCCCGTGTTCTCCGGGCTCCATCGCCCCATCGCCGTGGGGTCGCTGAGCTGCTCGTACACGGCCGACGGGGCGACGTCGATCACGATGCTGTCCGAGACGGACATGGTGCGGGACATGGGGCGGCTCCTTCTCCACGGCCGTCCTGGACCACTGCCGGGAGCCGCTGGGGCCGTGGAGCCGACGCCCCGGAGCCACACCTTACTCACCAGTAGCGCCGACTTGGCAGCCTCGGGCTCCGGCTGCCAGTTCGCGTACGACCCCGGCGAAGCCCTGCACCAGGGCGTTGTCCGACCCCGTGGTCCAGGCCAGGGCGACCCGGAGCGGTTCGACATCGGTCAGCGGGACCCAGGTCAAGTCGGGGCGTGCGTAGTACTGCGCCATGCTGGACGGAGCGAAGCAGATGGCGCTGCCCTCCGCGACCTGCTCCAGCATTTCCTCGACGTTGTCATTGGTAAGCCCCCAGCGGGGCACCGAACCGTCCGGTCTCGGATTGACCGCCCACCAGTCCACCCACTCGCGCGGCGCGCTGCGCGTCCACATCAGCGGATCGTCGTTCACTTCGAGTACGGAGATGGCGCTGCGGCCCGCCAGTGGATGGCCGGACGGGAGGCCCGCCACCCGCTCCTCGGTGTGGACGACTTCACTGTGGAGCCCCGTCATGTCGTTGGGCAGCCAGACGAAGGCCACGTCGGTCCGGCCCTCGCGCAGCGCCTCGGCCTCCTGCCCCCAGTCGTACCGCTTCGGTTCCACCCGCACGCCGGGGTGGCGCCGGGCGAACTCGGCCCGTGCCCGCGTGGTGAGCTCGCCCGCCCCACTGGCCTCGAATCCCACCCGCAGTACGCCGGCCTCCCCGAGCCGGTGACGTTCGGCCGCGGCCGTCACCTGCTCGGCCCGGTGCAGCGTACGCAGGGCCTCCGCGACGACATCACGGCCGGCGGGGGTCACCGCGACCCCGCCGGGGTGCCGGTCGAAGAGCCGCACCCCCAGCTCGGACTCCAGGTTCTTGAGGGCGTACGACAGGGCGGGCTGGCTCACGTACAGCCGCTGGGCGGCCCTCCCTAAGTTCTTCTCCTCGGCGATCACGGTCAGATAGTGCAGCTGGCGTAGCTCCATCCGGCGATCATAAGACGGCTTTATGAAGCCGACGGGCTTATGTCTTGGACCGGCCGTCGTGCGCGGTGACATAACTGGGTTCATCAACAACCCCTTGAACAGACGGAGTTGCTCATGAGCGTCGACAGCGCACCCACCCGCGAGGCAGCAGGCCGGGTCTGGCTCATCACCGGGGCCTCCTCGGGCTTCGGCCGGGCGATAGCGGGGGCCGCGCTGGCGGCCGGGGACACCGTGGTGGCGACGGCCCGGAAGCCGGAGGCGCTCGACGAGCTCGTGGCGGCGTACCCCGACCGGGCGGTCACCCTCCAGCTGGACGTCACCGACCAGGCACGCGTCGCGGCGGTCGTCGCCGAGACGGTGCTCTGGTTCGGCCGGATCGACGTACTCGTCAACAACGCCGGACTCGGCCTGGTCGGGGCGGTCGAGGAGACCACGGACCGCGAGCTGCGAGACCTGATGGACCTGCACTTCTTCGGGCCCGCCGCCCTCGTCCGCGCGGCCCTGCCCCATATGCGCAGGCAGGGTTCCGGGGCGATCGTGCAGATGAGCAGCATGGGGGGCAGGTTCACGTTCCCCGGCGTCGGCGCGTACTCGGCGACCAAGTTCGCCCTCGAAGGGCTTTCCGAGGCGCTGGCCGGGGAAGTGGCGCCCCACGGCATCAAGGTGCTGATCGTCGAACCCGGTTCCTTCCGTACCGGGTTCGCTGGCGGTGGCGCGCTGCGCCAGTCGGTACCCCTCAAGGCGTACGAGGAGACCGTCGGCCCGGTCCGCGCCAACCTTCCCGGCAGCGACGGCAAGCAGGCCGGTGACCCCGACAAGGCCGCGGCCGCCATCCTCGGGGCGCTGGCCGCCGAGCGGACCCCGCTGAGGCTGCCGCTGGGCAACGACGCGGCGGACGCGATCTTCGCCCACCTCGACGCGTCCTCCCGCGAGGCGCGGGAGTGGGAGGCGGTCAGCCGCGGCACCGACTACGACGCGTAAGGGCGCCCCCGGCGCGCGGAAGGCGGCCGGATGTGCTCCCGGCCGCCTTCCCATAGAGCCGCGCTCAGGCGAGCCACTCCGCCGTACGCTCCGGAGACGCTTCCGCGAGGGCCTTGACGATGGCGTCCACGTCACCCTGGTTGCCGTACACCGGTGTGCCGGGCTGCTGGCGCCAGGAGTCGTCCAGGCCTCCCGCGTCCACGGTGTCGAAGCCGAGCTCGTCGATGAGGTCCCGCACGGTCTGCTTGGCGGCCGGGTCGTCACCCGCGACGGGCAGCGCCTGACGGCCGGGCGTGCCCTGGGGGCGGCCACGGTCGAGGATGTCCTGCGCGTACGTCCCGTTGAACGCCTTGATGACCGGGTGGCCGATCTGCTGCTCGGTCCAGCGGCTCTCCGGCAGCCCGTCCTCGATGGCCTCGATGCGGCCGTCGCGCTGCTGCGGGTAGTAGTTGCCGGTGTCGATGACCACGGCCCCGGGAGCCGCTCCGTCGAGGATGTCCTTCGGCAGGGCGGGGACGGCCTTGAGCGGGACCGTCACGACGACGATCTCCGCGTCCCGCGCCGCCGCACTCGCGGCGACGGGGTGCGCGCCCGTCTCCTCGGCCAGGTCCGTGAGGGTCTCCGGACCACGGGAGTTCGCGACGGAGACCTCGTGGCCGAGGGCGGTGAGACGACGGGTCAGGTTGCCGCCGATGTTGCCCGCTCCGATGATGCCGATCTTCATGGCTTCGACCTTCCGATGCAGAGTGCGTGATGTGATCAAGTCTCGTTCGGTCACCAACTGTGCGCAGCCGGACGCTATTCCGGAGGGTGGCAAATCGGTTCTTCTTCCCGCCGACGGATGGGAGACCGGCGGCCCGGGCACGTAGGAGGAAGAACCGGAATCTCGTACCCCCACTTGGAGGTGGCGCCCATGCTGCACGGCGTCGACGTCAGTGCCTTCCAGACGTCCTTCGACACTGACGGTCTCGACTTCGTCCTCATCAAGGCCACCGAAGGCCGCTCCTACGTCAATCCGCGTCTCGCAGGCCAGACGGAGCGTGCGCGCGAGGCCGACTGCGTGGTCGGCTTCTACCACTTCCTCTGGCCGGGAGACGTCACCGACCAGGCGAGATACTTCGTGAGCAAGGTGCCCGAGCGGGCCGGCGACCTGCTTGCCGTCGACTGGGAACAGACCGGCGAGGGCACCCGTGCGGACAACGCCGACAAGGACCGCTTCATCCGGGCGGTGAAGCGCCTGCGCCCCGGCCATCGCGTCCTGCTGTACTGCAACCGTCACTTCTGGATCAACCACGACACGACCTCGTACGCGGGCGACGGACTGTGGATCGCCGACTACGTCAGCGCGGGCAAACCCCGTATCAAGGCGCCCTGGCGCATCCACCAGTACACCGACCACCCCCTGGACAGGGACGTCGCGGACTTCCCTTCGCGGGAAGCCATGCGCGAGTGGGCCCTCGGGTAGCCGTCACCGCACGCCCTCCCCGACTGCGATGACGCGCCGTCGGCCAAAGGAGTGTCCTTGGCGGCTGCCGCCGTTGCGCTGAGGAGGATGTCCCACAGCACGGATGGCCGGAGGTCCATTCTGGTCGCCGAGTCCGCGAACGGCCGTCGACCGGAGGAGTGTCGAATCGGCTCGGTCGACTCCGCCCGAGTGGGCCTCGTCCTGCCCGCTGCCGCGGCACCCGCTCAGGACGAGGACGGCCCGACGAGAAGGGGAAGCCGTGGAGCACGACAAGGACAGTGCCAGGGGCCTGGCCCAGCTGGAGGGCTACCTGCTGTGGAACGCCGAGGTCGAGGACGCCCGTCGGCGAGCCGGCCGTTTCACCGACCAGCTCCCCTGGCTCACCCGCGCACAACGTGAAGACGTCGAACGCGTCTACACGGCGGACCGAGTGGCCACCAGCCGGGAATCGCTCGTCCGCGTCTCCGAGCGTGCCGGCGAACTCCGCGATGAATACTCCGACCGCTACCGCCGGCTCAGAAGGCGCTGCCTCGCGACCGTCGTGCTGGCCGTCGGCGCGGCAAGCGGAACCTGCGCCGCGCTGACCCTCCTCACCCGGTGAGCCGCCGCCCGGGCGCCACGAAGGCACCCGGGCTCACGTGGGGGACCGCCTGCCTCACCCGGCGCCGGAACGGCCTGCGGACAACTGGATGCCGACGGCGACGGTGAGCGCGCAGACAAGACCGGCCAGCGGCACCGCCCAGTGCCCCGCGAATGTGGTGAGGAGCACGAGCAGGGCACCGGCGGGAAGAACGAGTTGCTGCAGCCTGTCCTCCTTGAAGTGGCGGGCGTGCAGCGCCCACACCGTGAACATGAAGAGCGCCGCGGGCACCGTCACCGCCGCGGCAGCGGCGAACGCGGAGATGTGCGCATGGTGCGTCACCTGCTCGACCGTCACCTCGATGCCCGCACCGATCGCCGCGGCCGAGGCGAAGATCAGAACGTGGCCGTATCCCCAGACGAACGCCTGCCGACTGCCGGACAGATGCTCATGGATGGGGACGGAGAAGTAGATCCAGTACGCGGCGAAGACGATGACCAGTCCGCCTGCCGCGATCGGGATGAGCTCGCCGAGAGCGGCGGAGTCGTCGAGCGCCGACTGCACCGCCACCGTCGCGGCAGCGATCGTCTCGCCGAGCATGATGATCGTGAACAGCCCGTAGCGCTCGGCGATGTGGTGCGGGTGCCAGCTGGTGCGCTGGTGGCGCTCGGCGAAGGCGGGGACCGACAGTTCGGCGGCGGCCATCACGACGAAGCCCCACGTCCAGGCCCCGGCGGGCAGGAACAGCAGCACCACCCAGCCTGCCTGGACGACCACCAGCCCCGCCGCGTAACGGAGTGCGGTGGCCCGGGCCGCGCCCGTCTCCCCCCGGGCCGCCCGCAGCCACTGGAAGGTGAGCGCCACCCGCATGATCAGGTAGCCGACGATGGCGACGCTGAAATCGGCGTGCTCGAAGGCCCGGGGCACTCCGGCGGCCAGGACGAGTACACCGGAGATCTGTACGAGGGTGGCGAGCCGGTACGGCACGTCGTCGCAGTCGTACGCGGAGGCGAACCAGGTGAAGTTGACCCAGGCCCACCAGATGGCGAAGAAGACGAAGGTGTAGTTGATGACGCCGTGGCCGGGATCGCCCTCGGCGACGGCATGCACCAGCCGTACACCCGCCTGGGCGACAGCGACGACGAAGCAGAGGTCGAAGAAGAGCTCCAGCGGTGTCGCCGCACGATGGGCCTCGTCGGGGTCCCGCGACCTCATCCGGAGCAGGGGGGCGGTGTGACGGCCATGCCCGGGACCGTGGGGCGTGTGGTCGCTCATCAAAGCATTGATCCTCAAGGTCGGTCGGAGACTGGGGAAGCGGGTGCGCGGCGGCCGGTCGCTTCGGCCGGTTCGCCGGGAGACGTCCGTGGCGGGGCAAGGGGGGCGGAGCGCTGGAAGCGAGCCGCCCTCAGTGACGTACCAGGCAGAAAGGATGCCCCGCAGGGTCGGCGAAGACGCGCCAGCCACGCCCGTCGGCGGCCTCGTCGAGGACCCTCGCGCCCAGGGCCAGCACCTCTTCCTGCGCCCGGTCCAGGTCCGGGACGGCGAAGTCCAGGTGGAACTGCTGGGGTGCTGCGGGGTCCGGCCACTGCGGGGCGCGGTAGTCCGCCACTCGCTGGAACGCGAACACCGCGCCGTTCGGGGTGTGCACGGTCGCCCAGTTCTCGTCGACCGACCACCTGGAATCGGGCCGGTTGACGGTCCCTCCGAGCAGGGCTCCGTAGAACCCCGCGAGACGCAGGGGGTCCGGGCAGTCCAGCACCACGCATTGCAGGTCAGCGATCATGACAACATCCTAGGAAGGCGCGGGACGGGCCGGAAACGCAGGTGTGGACCACGGTGCCGGCCCCTGGAATTCCCGGAGCGCAGACACCTGCTCGGCGAGCCGCTCGGCGTGGGCGGCGGGCAGTGCGGCGGCCTTGTGGGGGAGATGCACCGCACAGGCCGTCGTGGTGTCGATGAGGCGTTCCAGCGCACCCGCGATGTCCTCGGACCCCGCCGTGTGCCGGGCGACCGCCGGGAGTTCGGCCGCCGACAGGTCGATGGCCGTTCGCGCCGCCGCCAGCGAACGGTAGGCGTCGCGCCGCAGCGCGCCACGCGCGTCGTGGTCCTCGGGGGACGCGAGGACGTGCCCGAGGTAGCGGTGCGCCGCGCTCACCGCCGTGTCCAGGGCGGTGCGGACGGTGTGGCCGCGCTGCCCCGGCAGCGGAAGGTGGCCGACCAGCAGAACCGTCGCGCACGCGAGCAGCGACTCCACCACCCGGTCCCAGGCCGCCTGCGGTTCCCCCGCCAGCAGCACCAGCGAGAGTACGAGGACGGTGACCACCGCCGTCTGTGCGGCGAAGTGCCGGGTGGCGACGGGGATCAGGGCGCCGCAGAGGGCCACCACCCCGACCAGCGCGAGCTGACCGGAGGCCGCCAGCATGAGCGCGGCGAACACGGCGGCGCCCGCCACGGTGCCCACGGCCCGGCACAGCACCCGGGAGGCGAGCGGCCCGAGATCGGGTTTGACGAGGAACACGGTGGTGGCGGGCAGCCAGTACCAGTGGTCGTGGTGCAGGCTCTGTGCCACCGCCGTACTCGTCGCGCAGCACAGAGCGACCCGGATGCCGTACTCGCGGCCCGCCGCGCCGAAAGCCCTGCGCAGCACGGAGACGTACGAGCGCCGGCTCCTGGTGCGCAGCCGCTGGCCGGTGCGGCTGTCGAAGGCCGCGGCGGCCCGCAGGAGAGCGTCGTCCAGGGCGCGCAGTCCGGCGTCACCCCGTGCCGGAGC
This sequence comes from Streptomyces sp. NPDC045968, assembly GCF_056430475.1. NCBI lineage: Bacteria > Bacillati > Actinomycetota > Actinomycetes > Kitasatosporales > Streptomycetaceae > Streptomyces > Streptomyces sp. NPDC045968. The sequence continues at coordinate 84,542 of NZ_JBWKLF010000010.1, forward strand.
AGGGAGAGGGCCGGAAGGCCCACCCGTACGGACCGCGGCGGCCAGTCGGCGGGGGCCTTCCGCGATACGAGCGGGCAGCGGGTCGGCAGCCCAGGCCAGCGCGGTCGCCGCCTCGGCCAAGGGCAGCGCCGCAGCGTACTGCGCGTGCAGGCGCCGCTCGGCCGCGGAACTCGCGTACCGCCGCAGCCGGGGACCCGACAGGGAGTCCTGGGCGTGGTCGAGGGCGGCGGTCAGCGCGGCACGGCGGGCGAGGGCCCCCGGCCCACCGGCCGCGACGAGGAGATCCGCCACGGCGGCGTACACGGCTGCCACCGCGTCCCGTTCGCCGTCGAAGCGGTACGGGCCGCCACCGGACGCCCGGGGAGAGGGCAGCGCCAGCCGGAGTGCGGCGAGCCACCCCGCACCGGCCAGGAACAGCACGGCGCGCAGCCACCCCGGCTCCGGCAACGGCATGCCGGCGCCGATCACGGCCGCCACCATCAACTGCGTACCGCAGGCGGAAGCGACCGGCCCGACCGAACTGATCGCTCCCGCGACCAGCCCGAGCAGCCCGAAGACGAGCGGCAACACCAACAGAGATCGTTCCGCACCGGCGGTGACCGCCATCGCGGTGCCCGTCAGCAGGCCGGCGGCGCCCGCCAGCGCAGGGACCCCCAGCCGCATGACCGAGGCCCGCCGGCTTCCCGGCCTGTCGTTGATCCCGGCGAACATCGCGCCCAGCGCCACGGGAACCCCGGCCGTCGGATGCCCGGCGAGCACGACCGTCAGCAGCGGAACCGTGGCGAGCGCACCACGCAGGACGGCGCTCCACCGGACGGGCCCGCGCTGGGCCCGCAGCACATGGCCGAGCCACGGCGGAAGGGGAGACGACGGGGTGGGAAAGGCGGGGGGAGTGAACACCGGACTCCTGTGGTGCGCGGGGAATCGGAATTCGCGCGGACGCCTTCGGCCTAAGCGCTCACGTCAGCCTAGAGTCGCGACATGGAGGGAATGCTTCCGCACGATTTCCGGCAGGTGTCGGCCCCTGAACGGTGTGTACGTCACATCGCGGTGCCGAAGTTCTGCGTCCACACGGGGCCCGCGGAGGTGTCCTGCACCCCCACGCCGATCTCCTTGAACGAGCAGTTCAGGATGTTCGCACGGTGTCCCGGGCTCTTCATCCAGGAATCCATCACATCGGCCGCGGTGCGCTGGCCCTTCGCGATGTTCTCTCCGTACGTGCTCCAGCGGTACCCGGCCGCCGTGATGCGGTCGCCGGGGTCCGAACCGTCGGGAGCGGTGTGCGAGAAGTAGTCGCGGGCAGCCATATCGGCGGAGTGCCGCGAGGCGGCCGTCGTGAGCTGGTCGTTGCTCCGGACGGACCCACATCCCTCCTTCGCGCGCTCGGTGTTGACGAGCGCGGTGACCTGCTCGGACACACCGGCCGGCGCCGGCTTCACGGTCGCGGGCGGTGCCGGACGCGCCGACGGCGGGGAAGGCCTCCGCGTGCTCGGCGTGGCCTTGGGAGTGGGGGAGGCGCTCCGTGTCCGCGACGCCCTCGGCGAGGACGGGGGAGAGGGCGAGGGTGAGGGGGAGGCGGAAGTCGGCGAGGGAGCGGGGATCGAGGCCGTGGGGAGTGCGGCCGGCGCGGCGGCCGACGAAGCCGCCCCGTCCTGGGCCTCCTCGTCCCGGCCCTCCTTGTCCGCGTACAGGTGCACCGCTCCGCCGCCGGTGCCCAGGACCGCGACGGCGACCAGTGCCGCCAGCACCGTGCTGCGCCGGCGCCGCCGCGTCTGCCGGCGTCTGCGCTCCGCGCGTCCCGGCCGCCCGGGGTGCGACGTGGCCGCGGTGAGCAGCAGGTCAGGTGCGCCGCCGCCGGACACCACCAGGGGCACCAGCGCCAGCCCTACGAGCAGCCCCTCCGCCGGGACGAGCCCCACCCTGTGACCCGAACACACCGTGCAGTCGCGGGCGTGCCGGGCCAGGCGCTTGCGCCAGAGGGCGGAGGGAACCCCGTCCCACCCGGCCGCCAGGGATTCCAGAAGGGCACAGCGAGGCACCGCGGCCAGGGCCCGGACCACCAGCCTGGCCGCCTCCAACTGCGCCTTCATCCGCTGGACCCGCACCGCCGTGTGCTCCGGAGACAGTTCGAGCGCGAGCGCCACCTCGGACCGGGACAGCTGCCCGGCGGTCTCCAGCCACCACAGCGACAACAGGGCGCGGTCGTCCTCGTCCAGCCATCGCGTGGCCTCGGCCACCTCCCGGCGCTGGCCGGACAGACCGAGCCGGATGATGGTCAGACCGACGAAGTCCGCACCGGGATCGACCACGTCGTGCGCGTCCTCGAGACCGCCGGCCGGCAGGTGCTCCGACCGGCGCTCGCGCCAGTGGCCCCGTATCTCGTTCATGGTGATCGCCACGAGCCAGGAGCGGAAACTGTCGGGCGTACGCAGCGAGGGCAGAGCGCGCAGCATCCGCAGCACGCTCTCCTGCACCACGTCGTCGACGTCGGCGTGCCCGTTGAGCGCGCGGCCCACGATGTTGTACATCAGCGGCAGATACGCGGTGACGAGCTGGTCCTGTGCCTGCTCGTCGCCGCTCTGCGCGGCTCTGATCAACGCCGTCTCGTGTGCCTCGCCCATGCTGTGCTCACTCTTTCGGAGTCCGGTTTCGTCACGTCCCACACTCGGGAGATGCGGTGAGGCCGGGAAGATAACAAGAAATCCGCTGAGGACCCACAGCGCGCCGGATCCCGGCGGGCACGGAGCCCGCCGGGATCCGGCGCGGGAACAGACGGAGTATGCCCCGTGCGGCCCGTCGGCCGCCCCGGGACAGCGGCATCAGGCCCTGTGCGGCGGCCCGTCCTCGTCGCGGTCGGTGCCGAGCTGCTCCTTGAACCTGTCCTGGGCGGTGTCGACCTTGCCGCGGTACTTGCCCTGCGTACGGTCGTCGATCATGTCGCCGGCTTTGTCGACGCCCTTCGAGGCCTGGTCCTCGTGGCCCTTGAGCATCTTCTTGATCTTGTCCATCGCGGACATGGATGATCCTCCTGTAGTCGGCACCCCCCACCCGTCCAGGGTCACCGCAGCCGGTGATGTTCGCATCCGGACGTGTGAAGCACCCCACGGTGGGCACATACCGGATAACCAGGAGGGGGTGGTGGCCATGGGCCGCATCCAGATCGTTCGTCGTCCCGCGCCGCCCACGGGGCCGCCGCCGCTCGACCTTCGTACGCCGTCGGGCCGCCCGCTCCCGTACTGACCGAGGGCCACGGCCGGTCCGGTCCGCTCAGGGGGCCTCGTCCCCCGGGCCGGTTCCGGTGCCCGGCCGGGGAATCGGGGGGAGGGGCGCGAGCTGCTCCACCAGAGCGGCCAGCTCCTCGCACGCCAGCTCCGTCTCCCGCCGTATGTTCTGGTGCTCGGTGACGATCGCGGCCAGCAGCAGCGCGGTGAGCGCCACGCAGCCGTTGAGGAAGGCGAGGTTCACCATGACCTGGAGCACGGTGTGGTCCTCGAACGGCCCCACGCCCTCCCTCCCGGCGACGACCGCGAGCACCGAGACGAGGAGGGCGCACGGGGCGCTGCCGGGCAGCTCGAAGCGGAGTGCCGCCCAGATGATCACCGGGAACACCAGGTAGATCATGGAGAGCGACCCCCTGGTCGCCACCACCGACGCCGTCACTGCCGTGACCAGCAGCAACGTCGCTTCCGCCCACCGGTCCGTCTGCCGGGGCAGCCGCGCCCTGCGCAGCACCAGCAGGAACGGTGTGACGACGAGGACGCCCATCGCGTCCCCCACCCACCAGGCCGACCACACCAGCCAGAAGCGGCCCAGTGGCAGCTTGTCGCTGAGCATCAGCACCCCGGCGCCCACCGTCGCGCTGATGAGCATCCCCAGCAGCGCGCCCAGGAAGACCAGCGCGACTCCGTCCCTCAGACGGTCCAGTTCGACACGGAAGCCGATCCTGCGCAGCGTGAGAAAGGCGCACAGGGGCGCGAGGGTGTTTCCCGCGGCGATCCCGGCACCGTAGAGGGTTAAGGAGCCGCTGATGTCGATGATGGTGAGCAGCGCACCGAGTGCGACGCCGGGCCAGACACGGGTGCCGAGATACAGCAGCGCCCCGAGGGCGATGCCCGTCGGTGGCCAGAGCGGCGTGACGACGGAGCCGTCCACCACCACCTGCTGGAGGAGGCCGAGCTGCGCGGACACGTAGTAGGCGGCAGCGACGCCGAGCATCTGGAGGACGGCTACGGCCCGGCGTCTCGATTCCTTGCTACGGATCACGGCTCTCATGAGACACCGGCCGTGTCTCCTGATGGCCGTGACACGCTTTGCGCACCCCTACGTCACCTTGGCCGACGGAGCGCGGCCTCGTGGCGCAGGACGAGAACGGCCGCGTCGTCCTCGTGGCCGGTCAGCTCCGCAGCCCGCAGGATCTCGTCGGCCAGTTGCTCGGCCGGGGCCTCCACATGGGCGCTCACGATCCTGCGTACGCGGTCCAGGCCTTCCTCGATCTGCAACGACGGGCCCTCGACCACCCCATCGGTGAGCAGGACGAAGGCTCCGGCCGCGTCGAGCTTGTGGCGGGTCACCGGATACCGCTCGTGCGCCGCGATTCCCAGGGGCATCCCGCCCGCGTCGGCGGTGATGCCCGTACGCCCGTCGACAGTGGCCCATACGCACGCCACATGACCGGCGCGTGCGCTGTGGAGTTCCCAGGTCAACGGGTCGAGGCGGAAGAACGTGCAGGTCGCGAAGAGAGTCGACCCGACGGACACGAGCAGGTCGTTCGTACGGCCCATGACCTCACCCGGGTCGGGTTCGGTGCCGGCGATGGCGCGCATGCCGATGCGGATCTGGCCCATGAAAGCGGCGGCCTCGACATCGTGACCCTGGACGTCCCCGATCGCGAAGCCCAGCGATCCGTCGGGCAGGGCGAATCCGTCGTACCAGTCGCCGCCGATGTCCAGCCCGTGGTGTGCCGGGGTGTAGCGCGCGGCCGTCTGGAGCCCGGGGAGGGTGGGCAACGAGGCAGGCAGCATCCCTCGCTGCAGTGCCTGGGCCAGCTCCACCCGGGCTCGATGCAGTTCCACCTCCTGCCGGGCACGCGCCGTCAGGTGGTGAAGCGTAGTGAGCAGCTCCTCGGCGCTTGCTGAGCGGGGGGTCCGACGCCGGTTCATGGCCGCTCCGCTGTGCGTAAGTGCCTGAATCCTATTTCGGCGGAGGCACTCCTGCGACCTCAACGGCTCTCGGGGCCGCCACGGCCGGGCTCGGCGGTCGGCTCGTGGCAGGTGTGGTGTACGGCCGTCCGCGTGACCCGGCCCCTGAGGTACGCAGGAGCGTGTGCGAGGTGCCGGGTGTCTGGGACGGCCTCACACCCGAGACCACCCGGGCCCCGCTGACCCTGGCCCGGGACGCGGACATCCGGGTGCGGACCACGGCCGCCGTAGTTCTGGCCGCGTCCCGGGACCGCCCCCCCCCGCTGGCCGGGGGGGCCGGACCGCACTGGACCGGCCCGAGCCAGGTCCCCCACGTTCCAGCCCCCGCCTCCCGATCAGCCGGTGGCAGCGCCGAACCACTTCGGCAGTCGGCTGAGCAGATCCTGCTGATCCTCACCGACCCACGCCACGTGACCGTCCGGCCGCAACAGCACCGCGGGCACGTCCAGTTCCTCGGTGACGTCGACGACGTGATCGACCCGGTCCGCCCAGCCCGCCACCGAAAGCCGGCCGGTGCGGTCGAGCAGCAGTCCGCGCCCGCCGTGCATCAGCTCGTACAGGCGACCCTGCTTCAGCTCCATGTCGCGCATCCGCCGGCCGAGCAGTTCATGTCCCTCACCGAAGTCGTAGCGGACCCCGACCGCGGTGATCATCCCGGTGACGTACCGGTTGACCTCCTCGAAGTCCATCAGCTTCGCGAACAGCTCCCGCAGCGCGGTCGCACCGGGATCGGTCCCCAACAGCGTGATCTGCGCACGGGTGTTGTCCAGCACGGCGGCGCCCACCGGGTGCCGTTCGGCGTGGTAGGTGTCGAGGAGACCCTCCGGCGCCCAGCCGTTGACCGCGGCGGCCAGCTTCCAGCCCAGGTTGAACGCGTCCTGCACGCCGAGGTTGAGCCCCTGCCCGCCGGTCGGCGGGTGGATGTGCGCCGCGTCGCCGGCCAGCAGCACCCGGCCGACCCGGTAGCGCTCGGCCTGGCGGGTGGCGTCGCCGAACCGGGACAGCCAGCGCGGCGAGTGCACGCCGAAGTCGGTGCCGGCGAGCGCCCGCAACTGCTGCTTGAACTCGTCGAACGTCGGCGCGGTCGCACGGTCCTCGGCCACCCCGTCGGCGGGCACGACGATGCGGCACAGACCGTTCTCGCCGGGGGCGACGCCGAACCGCAGCTGGGTCCTGCGGACTTCCTCGACCACGGCGGCGATCGTCGCCGGGTCCTCGGTCACCTCCATTTCACCCAGCATCGTCTCGACCTTGGCGGGCTCACCGGGGAAACCGACGCCGAGCAGCTTGCGCACCGCACTGCGGCCGCCGTCGCACCCGACGAGGTAACGCGAGCGCAGGTCCGTGCCGTCCGCCAGCTCGACGGTCACACCGTCCTCGTCCTGGCTCAGTCCGACCACCTCGCAGCCGCGCCGGATTTCGGTACCGAGTTCGAGGGCACGCTCGTTGAGCAGCCGCTCGGTGACCGGCTGCGGAGTGGCGAGGCCGTACGGGTGGGCCGTGTCCAGCTGGTCCGGCCACGGCTTGGCGATGCCGCCGAAGAGTCCGCCGACCTGGAACTTCTCACTGACCGCGAGGAACCTGTCCAGCAGGCCGCGCTGGTCCATCATCTCGACGCTGCGTGCGTGCAGGCCCTGCCCGCGGGACTGCGCGGTCGGCTCGGCCAGCTTCTCCAGCACGACCACGTGCACCCCGGCCAGCCGCAACTCGCCGGCCAGCATCAAGCCGGTCGGCCCGCCCCCGGCAATGATCACGTCAATCATGAGAACCCCCTCGTTCAACGACACGCATGTACTGCGCGAACCGCGTACCCGGTATTTCCGCAGGTCGCGGCTTCGGTCGAGCTTCGATCGGAGATTCTGCATCACGACCGGGGCCTTGCCGCAAGGCCCCCCGTGCGCTATATCTTGAGCATGGCAAGGAGGGCGTAACCTCCTTGCCTTTTTCTTTTGGCGCCCGCGACGCACCTGGCAGCGTCCTCTGATCCTGAACCTGAACCTGACATCGCCCTGTCGTTCACACATGTCCGCGTGCATTCGAACATCAGCGTGGTAGAACTGCCTCATGAGTGTCGCTGATCGCCTCGATCTGACCTTGCGGCTGGTACAGGGCTCCGACCGGGCCTCCGTCGCGGAACTCTCCCAGCGCCTGGGCGTTTCGGAGATGACCGTGCGCCGAGACCTGGACGCGCTGGAACGCAAGGGCCTGGTCCGCAGAGTGCACGGCGGAGCCGTCGCCACCCGTACCCGCGCCGAGGACGCCGGATTCTCGGCACGCGAACCCTGGCAGGCGGCGACGAAGGACCGTCTGGGCGCAGGCGTGGCCGCGATGGTGGAACCGGGCTCCCGTGTGCTGCTCGACGCGGGCACCACCACCGTGCACGTCGCGGAACACCTGGCCGCCCGGGCTCCCCTGACGGTGGCGGTGCTCAGTATTCAGGCGGCGGTACGCCTGGCCGACCGCCCGGGGATCGACCTGATCGTCGTCGGAGGACGCTCCCGTGCGGGGGAGCGGTCCCTGGTCGGTCCACTCGCCCTGCGCACACTGGAATCACTGGCCTTCGACTGCTTCGTCATGTCCATCGGCGGCGTCCATGCCGAACACGGCTGGTCGGAGTTCTCCTTGGACGACGCGGCCGTCAAGCAGGCAGGTCTCGCCCAGGCGGCCCGGACCATCGCGGTGGCCGACGCCACCAAGCTCGGTGTCCGGGCGTTCAGCCAGGTCGCACCCCTCGGCGTGGTGGACGGCTTCGTCACCGACACCGCCGCCGAGGACCCCGTAACCCATCCGAACGGTCCGCACACGCTGAAGGCCCTGCGTGACGCGGGCGTTCCCGTCGTCCTTTCCTGACTCGCCCGAACCGCACCCATCGCCATTGAGGTAACACCATGAACGCTGTTCCCAGCTCGGCCTCCGGCCCGCAGATGATCCGCGTCGCGGGCCCCTGCCTGTCGGGCGCCGCAGACGACCGCGCGGACGGCAAGCACGTCCACCACGGCCTCGACGACGTGCCGGCCGTCCGGTGACCGCCGGCATCGACACCCCCGACCGCCGTGGACGCACCGGCCTGGACCGCCACGGCCGCGACCTGACCGGCAATCCGCGCGTGCGGGTCCGCGAGGTGGAGGTCCTTTCCAGCGACTGGTACGTGCTGCGCCGCACGACCTTCGACTACCAGCACGGCGACGGCCACTGGAGCCGGGAGCAGCGCGAGACGTACGACCGGGGCGACGGCGCCACGATCCTCCTCTACGACCCCGAGCGCCGCACCGTGCTCCTGACACGGCAGTTCCGCCTCCCCGCCTACGTCAACGGCCACCCGGACGGGATGCTCATCGAAACGGCCGCCGGACTGCTGGACGGCGACAGCCCGGAGGAAGCCATCCGCAGGGAGGCCGCTGAGGAGACCGGCTACGCCGTGGGCGCGGCCGAGCGCGTCTTCGACGTCTACATGAGTCCGGGCTCGGTCACCGAACGCGTGCACTTCTTCGCCGCCCCCTACTCCTCGGCGACCAGCACCGGCGGCGGTGGAGGTGTGGCGGCCGAGGGCGAGGACATCACCACCGTGGAACTGCCCTTCCCTCGGGCCCTGGCGATGATCCGGCAAGGGGAGATCGCTGATGCCAAAACCATCATGCTGCTCCAATGGGCTGCCCTGGACGGCCCGTTCGGGCACGTCAACCCCGCTGGGAACGCCCACGCGTGAGTGGAGCCGCACGGCCGGTGGCCGCCGCCCGCAGGGCGACGGCCACCGGAATGTCGTTCCGCTCACTCCTGGCCGGGTAGGTTCCACCGCTGCGCGTCACCTGCCGTGCACGCGCGGACCAACAGCTGCGCACCGCTGTCCTCCGCGTGCAGGCACAGGCCCGACTTGACGTTCTGCACCGTGTGGTCGGACCGGTACGTCCACGACTGGGCCGGGGTCCCGTTGCACTGGTAGAGCTGGACGACCGTGCCCTCGGCCGTGGAGCCGTTGCGGACGTCCATGCACTTTCCGTACGCCGTCACCGTGCCGTCGCCGGGCACGGTCCAGGTCTGCGCGGGCGTGCCGTCGCACGTGGACAGCCCGAGCGCCGTCCCGTCGGCCGAGCCGCCACCGGGGACGCTCACGCACTGGCCCCCGGAACCCGTGAGCGGTCCCGGCACGGCCGGGGCGGGAAGTGAGGCGCGTACGGTACCGGCGAGCGCGACCGGGTCACCGGTGGGCTTCACCGGATAGACCGTGCGCTCCAGGTTCCAGGCGTCGTCCCTCGCGAACCAGTCGATCGCGGCCGGAGCCCGCCCCGTCACCAGCGCCGTGTCGAGGGAGTCCAGATACGCGGTCCAGCGCTTGGCGTAGAAGCCGGAGACCAGACCCGACCATTCACGGTTCGCGTAGTCGCGCAGCCCGCCGGACTCGCTGCCGGAACGATGCCCCCAGGTGGTGAGGATGGAGCGTGCGTCGAACTCCGCCGCCGCCCGTTCGGCCTCGGTGCCGCCCCAGGACGTGGCGTCCCTGAGCCAGGGACCCAGCATGAACCGGCTGTCGGTGGCGAGCAGCCGGTCGAGGAGGGCGAGATCCTGCTTCCACTCCGTGGCGCGCTGCCGGTACAGGGCGAGGTTCTTCGCCTCGTACGCGGCCTTGATCTGCGGAAGCAGGGTGCGGCTGCGGTTGGCGAGCGCCTGACGGGCCACGTCGACCAGGTCGAAGCGGTAGGCGTCGGAGTCCCGCAGGTCCGGAGCGACCTGGAGCAGTTCGTCCAGTGCCATCTGCACGGTCCACGCGTCGTACCGCATGGAGGCGGGACTCCAGCTGGCCGCCGTCGTGGCGGTGAGCCGGGGGCGGGCGGTGAAGAGGCTGTCCTGGGACTCGCTCCAACTGCCCGACCTGGTGCTGTAGGGGCCGGTTCGCAGTAGCTCCCAGGCTCTGGCGGCATGGGGATCGGCGCCCCCGTACCGTCGCCCGGCATAGTCGGCGAACCAGGCCTTGTGGTCCAAGGTGCCCGTACGCCAGGCGAGTTCGGTGAACAGTTCGTACGCCACCGGGTTGCCTCCCGTGCCCTCCGGCAGGTACGCGATGCCCCGGAGGGCACTGCCCGGCTTGGTGCGCCACTCCTCGAACCGCGTTGCCCAGACAGCGGTGTTGGCGCCCATCGTGGTGTGACCGCCGAAGTTGGGAATGGTCCCGAAGGCGTAGGCAGCGCCGTGCCAGGCCGTTTCGCGGTCCAGTCCGTCGTAGCGGTCGGCCAGGCCGTCGACGATGAACAGTCTGCTCTTGTCGACCGCGTCGATGATCTGCGTGGAGGGGTTGTTCTGCCAGCCGAGCAGGACCCAGGTGGCGCCCGGATGGGCGGTCTGCAGTGCGGTCATCACCTTCTTGGCGGCGTCACCGATGGGTACGTCTCCCGGCCTGCCGCCCTCGTGGAGCAGATCCATCTTGTACATGGAGGAGTCGCCGAACCGCTTCGACTGGTGCCGGTAGAACGACGCGGCCACCTTCGGATACATCGCACTGCGCGGGTCCAGCCAGTCCGGCCGTTCGAAGCCGACCCAGCCGCCCTGGGGAACGACCGGGCCCGTGGGGTTCCTGTCGGTGAATCCGGGCGGGACCGTTCCGTAGTAGCCGGGCAGGACCGGTGTCATGCCGAGCCGGCGCAGACGGTCGGTGATCTTGCGGCCCAGTGCCGCGCGCTGTTCGAGCAGCTGGTCCGTGACCGGCCCGCCGAAACCGGACATGTTCTGCATCAGCCACCACGGTTGGTGCGCGGGGCCGGGAATCCAGGACCTGAGCTCCGCTTTCGTGTAGCCGAACTCCTGGAAGGTGTCGTAGTAGACGGCGTCCGCGCCCATCTGTACGAAGACCTCGTTGACGCCGTGCAGGGCGAGGATGTCGATCTGCTTCTCGAACGAGGCCCAGTTCCGGTACGCGCCGGAGTAGCCGTCGTCGGTGTCGTTGAGGGCGAACCGGTGCGGCACCGAGGCGTCCTTGCGGACCGTGCCCGTGGGCGCCGGGAGCCGGGACGGCAGCTTCGACGTGCTGTCGCCCGGCCAGCCGATGTCCACCTTGGCCGTGTGCTTGAGGTACCAGTTGACGCCGCTGAGCAGCACGGCCGGGCTGGTTCCCTGCACGCGTACGCGCCCGGTCGCCCCGGAGACGGTGAAGTAGTCACCGCCTTCCGGCCGGCTCACGGGCACGAGGTCGAACTGCGAGACGTGCCGTGGAAGCAGCCGGCCCAGCGCCGCTTCGGCGGGTCCGACGGCGAATACGGGCCTGTCGGGGGTCGGCGCCGCCGCGGGGGCGGACGGAGCGCTGAGGACCGTGGCGAGCACGGCGAGAGAGGTGGCCGTGCAGGCGGCGGCCCAGGATCTGAGGCTTCTCAAGGGGGACCTCGTCCGGTGAAGTGTGGTGAGACGTACGGGGATCGGGGGAGGCGTACGGGAAGGCCGAGGTGCAGCCGGAGTTACTAACGGAGCATTCGTTAATATGGGTACGGTCCCCTCCGGCCGTCAAGAGGACGTGCAGCCTTCGACCCGGATGCGCTGGGTACAGTGCCGACAGCACGTAGGGGCAAAGGAGTTGACGCGCATGCCAGTCGGGAGAGCAGCGGCCACGGGGCCGCATGTCCTTCGCCGGATGAACGTCGCCGCGGTCCTGGCCGCACTCCGTGAAGGGGACGCCCCCACCGCCCGGGTCACCGACCTCGCCTCGCGCACCGGACTGTCGCGGCCCGCGGTCACGAGGGCGCTGACGGAACTGAGGGACTGCGGACTGGTCGAGTTCACCGCGTCCGCCGGAACCCCACAGCTCGGCAGGCCCGCCCAGTACGCGAGATTCCGCGCGGAGGCGGGACATGTGGCCGGCGTCGACATCGGGCCCCACAAGGTGCTGGTGATGATCGCGGACCTGGCGGGGACCGTACTGGCCTGTCACCGCGCCGCCGTCCACGAAGGCTCGGCGGGGCCCCAGCTCTTCGCCACGGTCCGGACCGCGCTGACGGCCGCGGCGGCCGAGGCCGGGGTGCCGCTGTCCGGCCTGTGGGCCGTCAGCACCGGAACGCCCGGCATCGTCGACCGGGAGCGCGGCGAGGTCCTGCTCGCACCCAGCATCCCCGACTGGGCCGGCCTCCCCGCCGTGTCGATGCTGCGCGCGTGGCTGCACTGTCCGGTATCCATCGACAACGACGTCAATCTCGCGGTGCTCGCCGAGCGCTGGCGCGGCGCGGCGGCCGACACCGGCTCCGGCCCCGGCTCCGTGGACGGCGCGGGCGCTGACAGTGACTGCCTGGTCTTCGTCCAGTGGGGCACGCGTATCGGCACCGGCATCGTCATCAACGGCAGGCCCTACCGGGGGAATGCGGCCGCCGCCGGTGAGCTGGGCTTCATCGACCTCGTACGTGACCCGGACGCCCCGCCCGGTCCCCGCGCCGCCGACGGCATGGGGCCGTTCGAGCAGCTCGTCGGCGCCGAGGCCATCCACCGCCTGGCCGTCGAGGCCGGGGCGCCGGTCGGGGACGACCATGACATCGCCCCGCTCTTCGCGGCGGCCGAGGCCGGCGACCGGGCCGCCGTCGAGGTGGTCGACTGGGTGGCCGCCCGGTTCGCCCGGGGACTGGCGGCCCTCCTGCTCGTACTGGACCCCGGCCGGGTCGTCATCGGCGGCGGGGTCTCACGAGCCGGGGACACGCTGCTGGAGCCCGTACGGAAGCACCTGCGGGCGCACGCCCTGGTGCCGGTCGCGCTGAGCGCCTCGATGCTCGGCGAACGGGCCGTCGCGTTGGGCGCGGTGCGCCATGCGCTGGACGTAGCCGAGGAACGAGTGACGGCCACGCAGGTGTGCCGCTGACCGAGGGGTGGTCATCCGGAGAGCCGCTGGACCGCCGTATCCGAGTCGGCCGCACCCGCCGAGGGCTGGGTGCGGCCGCGCCGGAACGCCTCCCTCAGATCTGAGCGTCCTCGGGAATGCTGACCAGCCATCGGGTTGCCCTGCGGGGGCGCAGGTACAGGGCCCAGTAGAGCGTGGCGACCGCCGTGATCCCACCGGTCCACAGCAGGTACTCGGTCTCCTGCTGGACGAGGATGTAGGCGAGTACCGCGATGAGCAGGGCGGGAATCGCGGGCCACAGCGGCATCCGCCAGGCCGGCGTCTCCCGGTGCGAACCGCGTCGGCAGAGGAGCGCGGCGACGGCGACGAGCAGGTACATGCCGGTGACCGAGACACCGGTGACGCCGTACAGCGTGTCGAGGTTGACGAAGCACAGCGCGGCGCCGGGGACCCCGACGACGAGCGTCGCCACCCACGGCGAACCGTAGCCGCCGAGGCGGGACAGGGCCTTGTTGACCGGCTCCGGCCAAGCCTTGTCCCGGGCCGACGCGAACAGGACCCGCGAGTTCTGGATGACCATGACGATGCCCGCGTTGACGATCGCGAGGGCGACGCAGAGGCTCACGAACGTACCGACGGCCGAATTGGACCAGGCGGCGACCATGCTGTTGAGATCGCCCGAGGTCAGGGCGGCGAGGTCGGGGGCTCCCATCGTGATGGCGATGACCGGGACGAGGATGACGGCCGTCGAGATGGCGAGCGTGGCGAGCACGGTGCGGGCCACATTGCGGCGAGGGTTCTCCAACTCCTCGGAGAGATAGACCGCCGTCGAGAAGCCCTGGGTGATGAAGAGCGCGATCGCGAGTCCGGAGATCACCATCATGGCGGTGACCGTCGAGGTCGTGCCGGCTTCCGGGACGACCGAGCCGTGGACGAGTGCGGCGGGGCCGCGCTCCGCATGGGCGAACCCGAGGACGGCGACCACGCCCGCCGCGATCACTTCGAGCACGAGGAAGATCCCGGTGATCCACGCGTTGGCGCGCAGATCGAGCAGGCCCGCGAGGGTGGCGAGGAGCATGACTCCGGCGCCCGCGAGGGGGGCGGGCACGTCCACGAGAGGGGCGAGGTAGTCGGCCGTTCCCATGGCGATGACCGGAGGCACGATCATGACGACGAGCAACGACAGGACGAAGACGAGCCACCCGGCCAGCCGTCCGGCCATCGTCGACACCATGGCGTACTCACCGCCCGCGCTCGGTATGAGCGTGCCCAACTCCGAGTAGCAGAAGGCGACTCCGATACAGAGGAGGGAGCCGATGGCGATGGTGAGGGCGGTGAAGGTGCCGAGGGTGGAGAACAGGTCCGGCACGACCACGAAGAGAGTCGAGGCGGGCGTGACGCAGGAGAGCGTGAGCAGGGTCCCGCCCACGACGCCGATGGAACGCTTGAGCTTCTGCGGCGTGGGTCCGGTCGCGGGCGCGAGCGCCTGGGGGGCGCTGAGCGTGTCGGTCATTCTGCGGTTCCGATCAACGGGTGCGGAGTCTGAGCGCGGGAGCGGTATCGCCTCCAGACGAGCGGGTGGTGCGTGGTTCCATCGCTCCCGGCGGCGTCATGCAATCCCTATGTCCTGCGCAGGTCAAGAGGAGTACATCTTCGGAATTCGTTGTTCGGTGTCTTCGTTCCTTCGGTTTTCGGTGCGATCGGCCCCACAGTCAACGGAATCGCCGGGTACGGGAACCGCAGCAGCGGTTGAGGAAAGTTTCGGCCAAGTCCGGTATCCGGATGGTGGGGTCGCTCGTCGCGCATGACCGATCCAGCCGGACGCGTGCTCGGCGCGCGTCGGTGCCCCGGCCCTCCCGGCCTTCGGGGCCGCCGCGATCGTGCGGGACGCCTTCGTCCGGGTTCCGCCTCAGGGGGACCGGGAGGCCGCCACCAGCTGAGATGCCCCTGAGCGGCCCGATTCCGATGGATCTCGGGCACTGGTGCGCGTCCCTCGCCGTGGTGGCCTGGCTGTCCCGCCGATCCGGGGGTTACAGTCTCCAGGCGCGACAAGATTCCGATGAGTGGAACTGCCGTCGCACCGGCGCCGGAACCTCGTCGCCGGACCAGCCCCGCAATCTGCCGGGGCTGTGTCCTCTCACCGCTACCGCCATGTACTGGAGACTCGATGTCTTATGCCTCGCCCCGTCAGGCGCAGCGCCGTGTGGACGACACTGCTGCCGAGGGGCAGACGCTCACCGGCCCCGGCCTCGACGGGGGGCAGCCGAAGCCGCAGTACGCGGGGCTGTTCGTGGAACCGAACCTCCCGCCGGTCGCCGACGAACCCGAGTGACCGTACCCGGGGGACGGAAGTACTCCGCCGTACGCGGAGGATGAGCGGCGGCTGCGCTTCGCGCGTGGCCCCCGGGGGGAAGTCGCCCGGAGTTAGGCTCTGGGCGGATCATCCATACGTGTGACAAGGGGGCTCCGCATCATGGGCGGGACAGTGACAGCGGTCAGCAGCAACGGCGAGTACTCGTTCACCAAGCCGAACCGGGACAGTGTCACCCTCCTGGCCGGACTGGGCGTGGAGGGCGACGTCCACGCGGGTGTGACGGTCAAGCACCGCTCACGCGTCGCGCAGGACCCCACCCAGCCGAATCTGCGCCAGGTCCACCTCATCCACGAGGAACTCTTCACCGAGCTCAGCGAGGCCGGCTTCACGGTCGTACCCGGACAGCTGGGCGAGAACGTCACCACCCGCGGCCTCGATCTGCTCGGCCTTCCAGTCGGCACCCGGCTGTGCCTCGGCGACGACGCGGTCCTGGAAGTCACCGGCCTCCGTAACCCGTGCCTGCAGATCGACAACTTCCAGGACGGGCTGCTGAAGCAGGTCGTGGGCCGGGACGCGGCGGGGAGCATCGTCCGGAAGGCCGGGATCATGAGCATCGTGCTGGAGGGCGGCGTGGTGCGCCCCGGCGACACCATCGAGGTGGAGCTTCCCGCCGAGCCGCACCGGCCGCTCGAACGCGTCTGACGGGTCTGACGGGTCTGCTCGACAGGGGTGGCAGGGGTGGCAGGAGTCGAACCTGCGACATCCGGTTTTGGAGACCGGCGCTCTGGCCTCTGAGCTACACCCCTTCGGTGTTGATGATCCTGGCACTCTCGCCCGTAACGGCCAACTGCTTTTCGTGCTTCGACCCCATGAACAAGCACGGGCACCTCGCCGACGTCCTCCAGGCGCGCCGGAGCCAACTGCGCCCCGAGGACGTCGGTTTGCGGGCACCCGGTCCAGCGGGCCCTGACCCGTTCGGGCATCATGCCGTCACATGATCACCATTCACCTGAAGTACGAGATCGACCCCGACCGCATCGAGGACTTCGAGGAGTACGGCCGCCGGTGGGTCACTCTCGTCAACCGGTTCGGCGGGACCCACCACGGATACTTCCTGCCCAGCGAGGGCGACAGCGACATCGCGTACGCGCTCTTCTCGTTCCCGGGTTTCGCGGAGTACGAGCGGTACCGGGCGGACAGCGCCACCGACCCCGAGTGCCAGGCCGCCTTCGAGCTGGCTCGGCGTACGCAGTGCATCCGGCGTTACGAGCGCCGCTTCCTGCGGCCTCTCGATCAGGGGAGCGCGGACACCCCGTCCCAGTGAGCGCCCTGCCTCGTACCGAGGGGGGACGCCAAGCGTCCACCCCCTCGGCGCTGCGGTCAGCGAGTCACGGCGACGGCCTGGGTCGCGCCCGACTCGGTGCCGTCCGCGTAGACGACCGTGACGCGGTAGTACACCGTCGTGGCGGCCGGCAGCGCGCTGTCCACCCAGTGCGTGCTGCTCAGGTTCTCGTTCGGCTCGTTTCCGACCCGCTCGAACGACTTGGCCTGCCGGTTCCAGCGGTAGATGTTGAAGCCGGTGACCGCACTGCCGTTCCCGTGTTCTGCGCTGCTCAGGGCCCAGCTGAGCCAACCGCTCTGATCGACGCCGAGGTAGGCGAGCGGGGCTCCGGTCGCGTCCGGCGCGGCCGGGCGGAGGTCCACCTCGGTGACCGGGGTGACGGTCGAGCCGGTGGTCGGGGTGAGCTGGTTGCCGTACTGGTCGACGGCCACGACGCTGTAGCGCACCTGCCCGCCGTCGGCCGGCACGAAGTCGTGGAACGTCGTTCCGGTGATCTCCCACGGCTGGAAATTCGAGGGGTGCGGCACCGGGGTGTAGGTCCACTGCCCATCGACGAGTGTTCCGCGCAGCAGGCGGTAGTGGTCGAGACCGGGCTCATCGCTCGCGTCCCAGGAGAAGGTGATGCCGTTCTCCTCCGGGACGGCGGTCACACCACTCACCGCCGCCGGTGCCGTGGTGTTGCCGACGACGCCGACGGTGAGTTCCCGGGAGGGAACACCCCCGTTCCCGGCGCGGTCCAGGGCGACCACGGAGTAGTAGTACGTGACGCCCGGCGCCGGCGCCGCGTCGGTGAAGGTGGTGCCCCGCACTCCACGGCCCACCTCTTCGACCGTCCTCCCGGCGGTGCCGCGCGGCTGACGCGACCGGAACACCGAGTACCCCACGAAGTCGTCGCTGCTCCGCTCGGAGGCGTCCCAGGTCAGCGTGACGCCCGCCTCGCTCTCCGCGGCTCGCGCGTTGAGCGAGGAGTTGACCGGACCCGTCAGGTCGCGGCTGTAGTACACCGCCGTACCGGATGCGGGGGACTCGTTGCCGTGCGCGTCCACCGCGGTGACGACGAAGTAGTGGTTGTCCCCGGTCTGCGGCAGGGCCCCGCTGTAGCCCCCGTGCGACAACGTGTCGCCGGTCAGCCGGTTCGCGGCGGTGAGGGCGACCGGTGAGGACGTTGAGCGGTACACCCGGTAGCCGGCGAGGTCGGCCTCCGTGTTGCTGTCCCAGTAGAGGGTGACCGTCGTCGGGTACCCCATGGCCCAGTTGTCCTCTACGCCCTTCGGGGCGGCGGGGGCCATCCGGTCCACGGTGGTGACGCCGAGGTCGGCGGTGCCCGAGGAGACGTTGCCGGCCTTGTCGACGGCACGGACCTCGTAGTAATAGAACCGGCCGTCCTTCGGGACGGTCGTGTCCGTGTACGAGGTCGACGTCGTCGTCGCGATCGGCTTCGCCGGGTAGGAGGTGCCCTTGAGCCGCCGGTACACCTGGTACCCGGCGAGGTCCATCTCCACGTTCTTCGCCCAGCTGGCCTTCGCGGACGTGGTCGCCGAACTGTAGGTGACGGCGGTCCCGGTCGGAACGAGCGGCTTCACCTTGTCGATCGTCGCCGAAGTGCGGGGCGCGTAAGCCAACTTGACGTTGGCGGCGCCGGTCCAGTTGACGAAGTCGATCCGCAGACTGTGCTTGCCCGACGGGATGGTCAGGTTGACCGTCTTGGAGACGGTGGTGGCGACGTTCTTCCACAGGTCGACCTTGCGGACACCGTCGAGGTAGACGCGGATGCCGTCGCGCGAGGACGCGGTGAACGTGAAGGGGCCGCCGGACCCGAAGTCGCGGGTCACCGCCCAGCGCACACCGAAGTGGTTGGTGGGCATGCCCGCGTAACCGGGCGCGCCCGTACCCCAGTTCTGGTCGATCACCGAGTCGCAGTCCGTTGCCCTGGGGGTACCGGAGAACGTGGTGTTCGCGTAGAACGTCCGCTTGAAGACAGGTGACGCGCAGGTCACGGCAGCGGAGGCGGGATGGGCTGCGGTGAGCAGTCCGCCCGCCGTAGCGAGTACGACGGCGCCGGCCGTCGCGGCCGTCGTGCGTCTGGGTCGGTTCATGCGTTCCTTCAGTCCTGATCGTTTACGGCGGGAGTCACCGCCGACGATCAAGACACGCGAGCAGCATCCGTGGTTGTAGGCCTGCCCGAGAAACGTGTGCGACTCCCCGCCGGCCCCCCGAAACGGGCCAAGCAGTGCCACACCTTCTTGACCGCCTGGGGGTCATGGCAGCCGGAACGTGCGGCATCCCCGACGACGCGGGGATCGAGCACGCCGTCGACGGCGATCCGCGAGCCCAGGTCGACGTACTCCTGACCTCGATAGTCCGGGTGCAGGCGCAGTTCCTCGACCGCGAGGCGCAAGCCGGGGTGCCACTCCACGGGGCAGCCGAGCCGCATCGCTGCGGCCTCGACGCCCGTGCCCCGGTAGCAGGGGTCCAGGACCAGCGCCTCCACATGGGTGTCCAGCCGGACCGGCCCGTGCACCTGCGCCTCGATGTAGTCGTCGAGGTCGTCCCGGTCGTCGGCGAGGGCGACGTCGACGAGCCCCATGCGAGACGCGACACCGAAGTCCGAGGGCTGGAGGCAGCTGTCCGGATAGCAGAACGTGGTCCGCGCAAGCGTCTGTGCGGTGAGCCGGAAGTGGGCGGAGCCGAAGCGCGGGGCCGCACCGGTCGGCTTGCGACGGAAGTTCAGGGCTCCGTAGACAGGCCGCTCATGGCCACGGACCCTGTCGTACGCCCCGTTGAACATCCGGCTCTCCCAGAGCCACCGGTCACCGCCGGGGTGGGCGGTCAGCCCGCCGTTGCTGGTGCCTGTGACGAACTGGGAGCGGTAGACACCGTCCTCGGCCAGAGCGTCGAGCAGGGGCCTGCCGTGCAGCAGACGGTCCGGATGGAAGTTGAGTGTCACCCGCATCGCCGGGTCCACGGGAGGCCCCGCGGCCGCCAGCTCGGCGACATGACGCAGCGCACGTATCTGCGGTGCCGGGAAGGCGTCGGAGGTCATCGGCGCAGTCTTCCCCAAGCCAAGCGGCGAGCGCATCCGCATTCTGCTCGAACCTTCGGACGGGCGCGCCGGCTCTCGCCGGCCCGGATCGTCCCAGGGCGGCCCTAGTCCACGGGCAGGGAGAAGCGCCGTTTGTCCTTCGCCTCGGCGCCCAGCCGTTCGTAGAACCTGATCGCGTCCGCGTTCCACGCCGGCGTCTGCCACTGGACCCGGCCAAACCCGAGAAGGCGCGCTTCGGCCCGTACCGCCTCCATGAGCATCGGGCCGACCCCCAGGCCGCGATGGCCCTCCCGCAGGAACAGGCAGTCCATGTGGAGGTACTCCGTTCCGCCCCACGTGGAGATCTCGGGTGCGCAGGAGGCATAGCCGATGATCTCGGTGTCATTCAGTTCCGCCACGAAGCACCGCAGGCGGGGAGTCGCGCTGCCGAAGAGCAGTGACTCCAGGCGCAGCGCCAGGTCGGCGGGCGGCGGCGCGGCCTGCTCGTACCGGGCGTGCTCGGCCGCCATGTGTGCGACGTGGGGGAGGTCGGCGATGCGCGCGTGGCGCACACGTGCCGTAGCGGAACTCATCAGCGGGCCTGGCCTTTCCGTACGTGTCTGGTCAACGCGTCCCTTCCCCGGCCGGGTCAGAGCTGTCGTGCGCGGTACAGGTCGCGTATCAGGGCGATCTCCGCCCCGTGGTGCAGGACTTCCTGGTTGACCCACCACACGAGGTCGACGAACGGCTCCTCCGCGTCGCTGCCGTGGGGATAGGTGCAGTACCCGACGGTGTCGAGCGCGGCGTCGTCGACGCTCAGCAGTGCGGCCCGCCAGGCCGCGGCGCCGGCAGTGAAGGCAGCGACGGCGGATGCCACGTCCCCGCTGATGCGGTAGTCGTTCCGCGTGAGCGTGCGGCCGCCGGCTGTGTGCTCCGCGCGCAGGGTCAGCATCTCGCTCAGATGGCTGAGGCGCCACGCGATGGTGGTGAAGGGCGGCGGCCAGGGGTGCGGGTAGGACGCGGCGTCGCGCCCCCAGTCGCCGGCCCCCGCCAGGAGCGTCGCGCGCGCTCCCGGTCCTTCCGTACGCCTGCGGACGGACCAGCAGTCCCGCACCGGCTCCCAGAGGTACTCCTCGTCGGTCATGGGACCGACCCGCGTCTCCGAACCGTCGCCGCTGTCCATCACGGGTCCGCTCAGGCGGCCTGTCAGGCGCTCGCAGGCAAAGTCGAACTGCTGCAACAACGGGTCCAGGCGAGGGGGTGTCACTGATGCTCCATGGTGAGCCGGTGGGAGTACGTGGAAGAGACGGGCTGCTGACAGTCCGCCAGCCTCGCACAGCGGCCCGCGCCCCTGCCTCCCGTTTTCCGGTGAGGTTCCCTGCCTTCTCTCGCGCCACCGGTCGCGCCGCGGCCACGCCGGCCGTTCAGCGAGAGCGACGGAGAAAAGCGAGGCGCACGGCGTCCTCGGCGCTCAGCCACCCGGTCGTGCATCCTCAGCCGGGCTCACCTCCGAACCGTGGAACCGTTACCGATCGGGGCCGCTGTCGTTCCTTGGATGATCTGATCGCTGACCAACTCGGAGCGTGCGTATGTCTGTTACCGCAGTTACCCGTCTTGCCGCTGTGTCGTCCGCCGCGGTGGCCGCCGTGTCGGTATGCCTCGGCGCGGCCTCTGCGGCTTCGGCGGCCGAGCCCGCGCAGGTACGCGCGGTGGAGCAGAACTCGGTCGTCGCCGAGCCCGGCCCCGGGGCGACGTGGGTCCCGCTCGGCTCGCTGTTGTCCGACCGTGCTGCGAAGACCGACGTGAACCCGGTGCGATGGGATCGCTGACCGGCCGTCTCCGCCGCGCCCGGTCCGCGGCCGTTCGTGCCTACCGGGCCCGCCTCCACCCGGACGTACCCGACCCGGCCGGGATGGCGTCCTCGGCCTCCGGGGAGACGGTGGCCGCGTCGGCGGTGGGTGTGAACGGGTTCGATGTGCTGGCCGCGGTGGTGGAACTGCCCGTGAGCACCTGGCGCTATCGCTGGGAGGCCGACGAAGTACGGCACCTGGGACCGATGGCACAGGACTGGCGGGCGAGCTTCGGCCTGGGCGCCGATGACAGAACGATCTCCTGCACCGATGCCAACGGAGTCGCCCTCGTGGCGATCCAGGCCATGCACCGGCAGCTCGCCGACCTTCAGAGGGAGGTCATGGAACTCCGGACGCAGGCGGCCGAACGGGCGGGACACGTACCCGGTGCGGGTACGGCCTGAGCCGGGGCAGCGGAAGCAGCGGCGGCCATGCCGTGGTGCGGCCCGGGGTACCAGCTCCGGGCCGCACCCGTGTCTCAGCAGCCGGGCTCGATGTCCCGGAAGCAGCCCTTCGGAGGTCGCGACGCATGAGCCCCTCGTCGGGCCGCAGCCGTACCGGATCCCCTGTAAGTCCCGCAGCGATCCCATGCGCCTTCCCCGGAGACAGCACGGAGTGGCGCGGCTCACTGTCGGAGGGAGAGACATTCCGGAACAACCGCGGATGGCGGACCGTTCTTCTCTACGTGGGTACGGAGGGGACAGTGTCCCCGGGCCTCACCTATAGCCCATGGGGAAGATCGTTCGGCTGAAGCCCCATGGAGCCCCTCGCCGCGAGGCGACCGCCCTCCGAACTCACACCCTTTACCGCCCCGGCTGGCCTCCCCCGACCAGTCGGGGCTTTCACGTCCGGCGGCCCACCATCCGTGCCCGGCGCGTCCGAGGGCGACGCGTAGCCCGTAGGCGTACTCCCACGGGCCAATAGTCCGCTGAGGCGTCCGCGTCTACGATCAGGCCATGCCTGTCATGCCACGCCCGACGCTGACGAGGGGTGCACCGCGCGTCGCGGGAATGGCCCTGACCTGGTGCGGTGTCATCGCGTATCCCTGGATTCTGTACGTCACCATGCGGGACAGCCGGGAGGGCTTCTCCGTCTTCCTGCTGCTGTCGGCGGCTGCTCTCACGGCATTGACCGCGAGTCAGCTGCGGCGCAGACCGCTGCCGGCGCTCGCCGTGCTGCTGGCCGGCGGTCTGGCCGGGGCGGCGGGGAGGAGCATGACGGAGCTCGGTCTCCTCCAGTTGCTGATCGGTGACCTCGCCGTCGGCTACATCGCGGCCACACGCCCGCGCAGGACCTCGCTCACCGCCGCCGCCATGGCTCTTGGAGCCCACACGGTGTTCGCGCTCCACCACCGGGCGGGGGCGGGGCCACACGTGGAGACGCTGGCGTTCGTCGTCCTCGCGCTCGCCGCTGCCTGGACGGCCGGTGACTCGGCCCGTGAGCGTCGTGAACACACGGAGGCACTGCACTCCCAGGCCACCGCCCAGGCCGTCACCGCCGAACGGCTCCGGATCGCCCGCGAACTGCACGACATGATCGCGCACAGCGTCGGCGTCATCGCCATCCAGGCGGGAGTCGGCAGGCGCGTCATCGGCACACAGCCGGACGAGGCCCGCAACGCGCTCGCGGCCATCGAGGCCACCAGCAAGGAGACGCTTGCCGGTCTGGGGCGGACGCTGGGCGCACTGCGCCGCGCGGACCCGGGAACCGCGCCGGGCTCCGCACCGCGTGAACCTGCGCCCGGCCTGGACGGACTCGACGGACTGGAACACCTGGTCGCCTCGGCGGGCGGCGCCGGTATCCACGTCGATCTGCGATGGCGCGGGGAACGACGGACGTTGCCGGCCGACATCGAGCTGGCCGCCTACCGCATCATTCAGGAATCGCTCACGAACGTCGTACGCCACGCGGGCACCTCCGACTGCCACGTCACCGTCGACTACCGGGGCGGCGAGCTGGCCGTCGAGGTCGAGGACGGCGGACGTGGCGGCCTCGCCACCGGCACGGGTGGAACCACGGGGTACGGCATTGTCGGCATGCGCGAGCGGGTCGCCCTGCTGCGCGGCCAGTTCACCGCCGGGCCGCGCCCCGAAGGCGGCTTCCGTGTGGCGGTACGGCTGCCCCTGCCCGAACGCCTGTCCCAGCCCGAAGGAGCCTCCCTGTCATGACGATTCGCGTCGTGCTCGCAGACGATCAGCCGCTGGTGCGTTCCGGCCTGCGCGTGCTCATGGCCGACACCGTCGACATCCATGTCGCCGGAGAGGCCGCGACAGGCGCCGAGGCACTCCGGCTGGTCCGGGAACTCACCCCCGACGTGGTGCTGATGGATATCCGTATGCCGGGCATGGACGGCATCGAGGCCACCCGGTTGATCACGGCCGAGGCCACGACGACACGAGTCCTGATCCTCACCACGTTCGACGACGACGACTACGTGTACGCGGCGCTGCGCTCCGGTGCGAGCGGCTTTCTCGTCAAGAACATGGACCTGGACGA
The DNA here is from genome assembly GCF_056430475.1 of Streptomyces sp. NPDC045968. Taxonomy (NCBI): domain Bacteria; kingdom Bacillati; phylum Actinomycetota; class Actinomycetes; order Kitasatosporales; family Streptomycetaceae; genus Streptomyces; species Streptomyces sp. NPDC045968. The sequence continues at coordinate 108,565 of NZ_JBWKLF010000010.1, forward strand.
CATCCTCGCAGCGGTACGCGTGGTCGCCGCCGGAGACGCCCTGATCGCGCCGAGTGTCACCCGCCGTCTGATCGAGGAGTTCGCCGCACGCCCGGAGCCCTCGCCCCGGCCCCGCGGGATCGAGGGCATCACGGAACGCGAGCGTGAGGTGCTGACGCTCGTCGGACGCGGCATGTCCAACCACGAGATCGCCGCACAACTCTGCATCAGCGTGTCCACGGCCAAGGCCCACGTGGCCCGCCTGCTGTCCAAACTGGACGCCCGCGACCGGGTCCATCTCGTCATCCTCGCCTACGAGACGGGAATGGTGGCGCCGTCACGGTGAACGCCGAGTGCTCACGCGCCGGCCACTCCGTCGATCCGTTCCCGGATCAAGTCGGCATGGCCGTTGTGACGTCGTACTCCTCAATCATGTGGATCATGATCCATCGGGGGGACAACCCTTCCTCGCCCAGCGCACCCGCCTCTTGTTCAGGCACGTGACCGGAGTCGTCCAGCGACCCCGAGGCGATGAGCTCACGCGCTCGCGCGTCGAGGAGACCGCCGTACAGCTCGCGTACCTGCCGGAGCGGTCTTTTGCCGTACCGGCAACGGGACTCGGCCCAGCCGGATGATTCCCCGCATGATCGAGGTACGAGTCTCAGGCACACGCCACACGGCACATTGAGAGCATCGGAGAACTCATGTCGCAGCAGCCCACAGACGTCACGCACCGGTTGATCGCCGGTCCCGCCGGCCGCCTCCACGTGGTGGAGCAGGGCGCCGGACCGCTGGTGCTGCTCGTGCACGGCTTCCCCGAATCCTGGTACTCCTGGCGCCGCCAGTTGCCGGTCCTGGCCCAGGCCGGGTACCGCGCGGTGGCCATCGATGTCCGTGGCTACGGCCGTTCCTCCAAGCCCACGGACGCCGCCGCCTACCGCATGCTTGAGCTGGTGGAGGACAACGCGGCAGTCGTGCGTGCCCTGGGTGAACAGTCCGCGGTGATCATCGGCCACGACTGGGGCGCGACCATCGCCGCCAACTCCGCTCTGGTCAGGCCGGACGTCTTCCGGGCGGTCGGCCTGCTCAGCGTTCCCTACGCCCCGCGCGGCGGGCCGCGGCCCAGTGAGGTGTTCGCGGGCATGGGAGGAGAAGAGGAGTTCTACGTCTCCTACTTCCAGGAGCCGGGCCGGGCCGAGGCCGAGATCGAGCCCGACGTACGCGGCTGGCTCGCAGGTTTCTACGCCGCGCTGGACGGCGAGACCATGCCCGCGACCGGTGCACCCGACCCTCACTTCGTCGCCCGCGGCGGCACGTTGCGGGACCGGTTCCCCGCCGGGGCCCGTCCTGCCTGGCTCGACGAGAAGGACCTCGATCTCTACGCCGGCGAGTTCGAACGGACCGGCATGACAGGGGCGTTGAACCGCTACCGGAACATGGACCGGGACTGGGACGACCTCGCCGACCTCGACGGTGTGCCCCTCACTCAGCCGTCCCTGTTCGTCGGCGGCGGCCTGGATGCCTCCACCACGTGGATGGCCCACGCGATCGACGCGTACCCGACGACACTCCCCGGCCTGATGTCCTCTCACATCCTCGACGGATGCGGTCACTGGATTCAGCAGGAGCGCCCCGCCGAGATCAACCGCCTCCTGACGGACTGGCTCGCGTCCTTGCCCGTTGTGCCGGTTCGATGATCTCGGCGTCCGGGCCCGGGCGAAATGAGCGTCAGCGTCTGCCCGTAGCCGGAGATAAGAAACTGGGAAATTCGAATGCATGGTGCGGGGGTGCCAGGGCACACGATGTTCTGGAGGTTGATAACTATGGTTCCCCTGCTTCTAGTTCTTCTGCTCGCTGTGGTTCTCTTCGGTGCCGGGTTCGCGCTGAAGGCCCTGTGGATCGTGGCTTTGATCGTGCTGGCTGTATGGCTGCTCGGCTTCGTCATGCGTTCCGCCGGGACGGGTGGCCGTCGAGGCCGCTGGTACCGCTGGTAGGCAGCGGAAGCTGCACTCGCTGTTCCGGGGTGGCCCCCAGCCTTTGGGCTGGGGGCCACCCGGCGTTGATAATGACGACGAGCCGAGTGGGCCTATCGACGCGTAGGGACCACTTGGTTCGGTAATTGATGACATATTTGTCGACTGGGGGGACGAACAATGCGTATCGGGGTGTACCTCGCGCATCCGCGGCCGGGAAGCTTTAACCACGCGGTATTCGACGCTGTCGTGGAGGAGTTGCGGGGGCGAGGCTGCCACGTACTGGCACACGATCTCTGCGCCGAGGGATTCCCGCCGGTGCTTTCCGGCGATGAGACGGAGACGGTCGAGTCGGCGCCGCGCGCCCAGGACTCGCAGGTGGAGCTGCACCGGACAGAAGTGGCCACGCTGGATGCCATGGTGTTCGTCCACCCGAACTGGTGGGGCATGCCGCCCGCTGTCCTCACCGGCTGGGTCCAGCGCGTACTCGCACCGGGTGTCGCCTACAAGCTCGGGACCGCGGAGGGCGAGCCCGCCGGGCTCCTCAAGGCCGGCAGGGCTCTCGTCCTGAACACGTCCGACACTCCCGCCGACCGGGAGGAGAACGAGTTCGGTGACCCGCTGGACAGGATCTGGTCGGCATGCGTCCTTCCGTACGTGGGAGTCGGCGATGTGCGGCGGACCGTCTTCCGTACGGTCACGGGCTCGACCGGCGAAGCGCGGGCGGCGTGGCTGGAGGAGGCCCGCCGACAGGCGGTCGCACTGCTGGGCTGAGCGCCTGCGCGGAGGGTGGTGAGTTGTGGTGCGGACGGGTGCGCCTTCTGCGGCGGCCGCACCGCAGAACCTCCAGGACTGCTCCGCTCACGCTGTGTACGCCCTGGGTCAGAAATCCGGCCGGGTTTCGGCTCAGTCGGCCCGGCCGTGGCTGCCTGGCCCGCCGCTGGGCTGATCGGCGGGATGGTCGGCGGCCGGTGAGGTGCCTGCCTGGTCGCGATCCCAGAGCAGGCCGGCGATCGTGGCCGGGACGGCGATGAGTGCCGAGATGGCCACTGTCATCACCACTGCCGTCCATGTGTCCCAGAGGTGACCGGCCAGGAACGCCGTGACGAGCGGGGCGACCACCACGCAGACGCACTTGCCCGGGCTGCACGAAACCCGGGGGGTGAAGGGCCGGCCGCTGGCCCTGCGCCGGGCCCGCCGGGCGCTGCCGAAGGCCGCGACGAACGCCAGGATCGCCAGCCAGAGAGTCGCGAAGGCGAGCCCGACAAGCAAGGTGGGCTCCTCGCCCGGCAGTTGGGGAAGTGTCTCGCTGCTTCCGTCATGACTCACGGACACCGGGACGTCTCGCCATGTGGTGACGTACACGTCGTCCCCCGGTTTGATGAGTTCCGACAGGTCGCCGTGGGAGTCGAGGTGCATCGGCCGGTCGGCGGGGGCCGGAACTGGAGCTTGTAGCTCCACGCGGAAGACCACCGTCTTATGGCTCTTGACGCGCTCGGCGGACAGGACCGTTCCCCGGATCGTGCGCAGGCAGTCCGGCGTGATCCCTGACTCCTCCCCGGTCCGACACGGCCGCGCGTCGTGAAACGCCTTCTCGACGGCGACCAGCTCGGCGACCGGAAGGACCGGTGCCGCGGAGACTCCCAGCAACACCAGTCCGAGCAACGCCCAGCCCACCGCACGCAGCCACCCCTTCCTGGACCTGTTCCGCTCCATCTCCATCGTCTGCCCAGACAACTTCAGCCCCCCTCTTCTCTCTGGAGCATTGAGCCACCCTCCGCTGACCTGGCGACAGGTAGGGACGCGGCAGCGTCGTATACGCACCCGGCTGCCGGAATCCGGCAATTTTGGCGGTCGGTGTACCAGCTGGGGCACCCCCGGGAGTACAAGCAACCTGGTTATAAACGTGTCTCGGTTGCTCTATTGTGGGGGCATGCCTCGCTCCGACTCCGTACTCACTGACGCCCTCGACCAGGAACGGTCCTTCCACGACGCCTGCCGCACCGCGCTCCACGCGATGGTCAACGGTGCCCAGGAACAGGTGGTCGTCGGCGCGGACGTCTCCGCGTCCGGCGCCGACGCCGAAGTGCTCGGCTACCAGCTGCGGACGCAGGCCAAAGAGCTCCGGGAACTGCCCGAAGGGCCGTTGTTCTTCGGCCGCCTCGACTTCACGCCGGGCTCGGAGTCGGCGGGCGAGCACGCCGGGCAGCAGTACCACATCGGGCGTCTGCGCATCACCTCGCATCCCTCCTCCCCGCCGCTCGTCGTCGACTGGCGTGCTCCCGTCGCCCGGGCCTTCTACCAGGCCGGTCCCCGCGATCCGCAAGGCGTCGCGGTCCGGCGCCGGTTCGGCTGGTCGTACGCGAGCCGAGGCGACTCCACCGACCTGACCAGCATCGAGGACGAGTACCTCGGCGCGGGCGAGACCCGGGAGAGCGGCATCGTCGCGGGCGAGGTCGAGCGTCCGCGCATCGGACCCATGCGGGACATCGCCGCCACCATCCAGCCCGAGCAGGACCATCTCGTCAGGGAGGAACTCGCCACCACCTTCTGCGTCCAGGGCGCGCCCGGTACCGGCAAGACCGCGGTCGGACTGCACCGGGCCGCGTACCTCCTCTACACCTATCCGCAGCGCATCCAGCGCGGCGGAATGCTGATCCTCGGCCCCAACCGCACCTTCCTCTCCTACATCTCCGAGGTGCTGCCCGCCCTCGGCGAGACCAGCGTGAGGCAGTCCACGCTCGACGACGAGATCGCCCGTCACCCGGTCACGGGGCGGGACAGCGAACACGCGGCAGCCATCAAGCACGACATCCGCATGGCAGAGGTCGTGCGCCGCGCGCTGTACGCACGCGTGCGCCCGGAGCTGGCGCAGTCCCTCACACTGGCGGACGGCTCGTACCGTTGGCGCGTCTCCGCGGAGGAACTGGAGCAGACCGTCCGGGACGTACGCGCCGAGGAACCTCCGTACGCGGTGGGGCGCGACCGGGTCCGTACGCGCGTCGTCCGCCGCATCCAGCGACAGGCCGAGCATCGCGCCGGCCCGTGCACCAACCTCTGGGTCCAGAAGGTGTCCCGGGCCCGGCCGCTCACCGCCCTGCTCAACGCCGTCTGGCCCGCCGTGCACGCCGAGGAGATCCTCGCGGACCTGCTCGCCCGCCCGGACCATCTGGCCGTCGCGGCCGAAGGCGTCCTCGGCGCGGACGAGCAGCGCGCTCTGATGTGGGCCGAGCCACCGCGTTCCCACAGATCGGCCCGCTGGTCAGCGGCCGATCTCGTACTCCTGGACGAACTCGCCGGCTTGATCGAGCGCCCTGCGGGCTACGGACACATCGTGATCGACGAGGCGCAGGATCTGTCCCCCATGCAGTGCCGCGTCATTGCCCGCCGTTCCCCCTTCGGCTCTCTCACGGTCCTCGGTGACCTCGCGCAGGGCACCACCCCCTGGGCCACGCGCGACTGGACCCGGCTCCTCGCCCACATGGGCAAACCCGACGCCGTCATCACCCCTCTGACCACCGGCTTCCGGCTCCCTGGCGCCGTCGCCGAGCTCGCCAACCGTCTGCTCGGCCATCTCGACGTGGACGTACCGCCGTCCCGCTCCCTGCGCCGCGACGGCGAAGCGAGTATCGCGGCGACCGACGACACGGCCGCCGCGACCGTCGCCGCCGTGAACGCCGCGCTGGAGTACGCCGGTTCCATCGGCGTCGTCGCCGCCGATGCCGAGTCCCAGGGGCTGTACGACGCGCTCACCGCCGCCGGGATCCCGGCCTCAGGGCCGGACACCCTGGGCGCGCGCGTGACCGTGGTGCCGGCCTCCGCGGCCAAGGGCCTGGAGTACGACCACGTGGTCGTGGTCGAGCCCGCCGCGATCGTCCAAGCCGAGCCCCGCGGTATGAACCGCTTGTACGTGGCGCTCACGCGGGCCGTCTCCCGGCTGCACATCGTGCATTCCAGGGCCCTGCCGGACGCACTTCGGGCCGACGCTCCGATTCCTTGACCTGACTGACCCGCCAGGGGCTCCGGAGATTCCGGCACTGCCCTGTTAAAGTCCCGGTCCGACGAAGGGAGCCCGCTCATGGCCAAGGTCAACATCAGCCTCGACGCCGAACTGGTGGTGGAAGTCATGGTCCTCGCCGGAGTCGGCTCGCCCCAGGACGCCGTCGAGGCGGTCGTGCGTGACTACATCGCCCGGGGGCACCGCACCGAGGCGCGCACCGAGCTCAAGGACCGGAGTCTGCGCGAGGTCGACGCCAGACCCCAGGAACCTCAAGGCTGACCGCCGGGCAGGGTGAGCGTGGGGCGACGCCGGGACCGGTTCACCCAGGAGTCCCAGGCACCGCCGCCCCCGTGGGCCTTCGGGTCGCCCGCGGGGGCTTTCCCGTGCCCGGTCGCGGGCGCCCGCTGTCGTTCCTACGGTGTGCGATGCCTTTCGGCACCACGCGTCCGACGGGTGAACCACGGACGTCAGCGGGACGTTAGTGGTACGTCAGCAGGACGGCAGGCCAGGGCCGCAAGCTGAGAGCAGACCAGATGTTCGCACCGGACATCGACCACGTACCGACCGCATCAAACGGGGAGCCCCACATGCGTACCTTCATCCGCCGTCCCGCCGTTCTCGCCGCGACCGCCGTAGCCGCCCTGAGCATGGCGCTCACCGCCTGCGGCGGCGACGACAGTGCGAAGGGCGACGCCGGCGCCGCGCCCGTCGCGGCTTCGAATGCCGCCAAGAGCGAGGCGGGCACGGGCACGACCGGCTCGACCACCTCCGGTGCGGGAACGACGGGTTCCAGCACGGCCGGAACGAGTGGTTCTGGCACGACCGGCTCCAGCACCGCCGGCTCGGGCACGTCCGGTTCGGGCACGTCCGGCTCGGGCACGGAGGGCTCCACCGGTGCGGCCACGCAGGCAGGTGCCAAGAAGAGCACCGCCAAGGCCCCCGCCTGCACCGTCAACGATGTGAAGGTCACCGCGGCCAAGCAGGGCGGCGTGCCCACCACGCACATCACGCTGACGGCGAAGAACACCTCGGGCCACGCCTGCACCCTGCTGCAGTACCCGGTGATCGGGTTCGGTGACCTTCCCCAGACCTCGAAGGACGTGCCGGCGGTCGCCAAGAGCAAGCCGGGCACGCCCATCGTGCTGGAGGCAGGGGCCCCGGCGTACGCGGCCGTGCGGATCAACAACGGCGGTGTCGACGAGGCGAACCACGCCGTCTCCTCCTTCTACGTGAACCTCTTCGCCTCCGACGGCCCCGCAGAGGGCAGCAAGGTCGTCACCGCACCCAAGGGCGGCATCGCGGTCGACGACGCGGCCGCCAAGACCGGCTACTGGACGTACGAGCTGCGCAACGGCGCCGACGACTTCTAGAGTCCGGCGCCCACTCCGCGATTCGTAGTCCGCGATTCGTAGTCCGCGGTGCCGCGTCCATCCGCTCCCCCGAGCGGATGGACGCGTTCCGCGGCCTGGACCGCATGCAGTTGGGCACGTGGCCCGGGATCAGTCGATGCGGACGGACGCGTGAGCGACGGCGCCCCTGCCGTCGGCGTTCCGGACGACGTGGCCGCCCTGGAACAGGTTGTTGCGTGCCTCCGGCGGTCCCATCTCGTCGGAGACCGGATAGCGCAGGAAACTGTTCTCCCAGCCCATGTCCGCCCAGGTCTGACGGATCGGGCCGTGGACTTCGTGCGCGCCGGTCTGAGGGGTCCAGTAGATGGACCCACCTTCGAAGTGGTTGAAACGGCCCACGCCGTCCGGGCACCCCAACTCGTCCGTAACGGGGTAGCCGAGGAAGTTGCCCGAGCCTCCGAGCTGCGCGTAATGGAGGCGGATATCTCCGTGGACCTCGTGCGCGCCGACCTCGGGCGACCAGTAGATCGACCCGTGCTGGAAGTCGCGTGACCGGCCGCGCCCGTCGGGGTTCGGGCCCTCCTCGCTGCCCGCCCCCGCGTCGGCCGGGGGTCCGATCCACTGGATCTGTGTCCACTTCTCGTCGATGGCTGACATCGGAACTCCAGTCCCGGGTTACGGACGCGAGAGGTGCCGCGTGATGTCCCGCGTCCTCGCCCGTGTGAGGGCAGGATGATGAAGGGGAATGGGACTTATGGCCTTTCTGGACATGGTGGATTTCATCTCGGGTCGGGTGAGCCGGTGGTCGTGTTGCCCGGCCCCCGGACGGCATCGAGCAGGGCCTGTCCCTGGCTGTCCACATACCTGGTGAACAGCTGCTGCGAGTATCCGAAGACGATGGCCCACGCGATGATCTGCGCCGTGGAATCGAGAGCGCTGAGGCCCGGTACGAATCCGCCGCGCATGAGCAACAGGCCGAGCACCGCCGTCAGAGCGCCCAGGGGCAGCTTCAACAGGGCGAGGACCACGGGGACGTTGTACGGCAGAGCGGTGCCCCGGATCCGGCGCAGTGCCGCCGCCGCCGCGATGGCGGCCGACAGGACGCCGATGATCTCGATGACGAGATAGTCGCCGGCCCGCGCGACCCTGGCGACCTCTCCGCTGGGGACGGGATCGGACGTGGACATCGGGACGACGTGGCTCGTCGTCGGGCACACGATGTTGAAGCCGTCCTTGACCTCGGGCGTGAAGCACAGAGGTACCAGCGCTTCCCAGAAGAGGGTGACCACGGCAACGGCCAGTGCGGCGAGGGTCAGTCCGCCGGTGACGGCGCCGACGATGCGCACGAAACTGCGTACACGCAACCGCTCGTTCCACAACAGCTTGCGGGCGAGACTGACCGTTTCGGCCAGGAAGGCCCGCTCGCTGGGGCGGACTTTGCGCTCCGCGTTGTGCTGGAGTCCGCGGGCGATGTCGGTGACCCGCACCCTCCTCGGATCGCTGGCCGCGAGATGTTCCTCCACCAGTGCCGTGATCTGGGGAAGCATCGCCTTGATGTCCTCGGCGGACGCCATCCAGACGGTGAGGTTCAGCGCCGCGTCCATATGCGCCTGTGCCACACCCAGAAGCGCTGCCCGCCTTCTGCCGGGGTGCCTGACGACGAGGGCCTGTTCCGCTTCGTCGAGCTCCGCGCGGGCTTTGGACGCGTAGCTCCCCACCACTCGGCGCCGGTCGGGATCGGCGTACGCCCGTGTGCTCAAGGCGTCGACGATGGCCTCCAGCTCTCTGATCCTGGCCCTCAGCCCCTCCTTCTGTTCCCATGGGCCCATGTCGTCCGACGGGGCGAGCCACTGCGACCAGCGCTGCGGCTCTTCCTCCCCGTCGGAGGAGCCGGCCGAGGGCACCGGCTGCGCCCAGAGGCCCTGCCCGGCGCTCTCCTCCCGGCCGGGCACTGAGGTGCGCGCCGCTCGTCTCTTCGCCGCACTGAGGGTCCATATGGCCATGAGGATGTCCTCCTCGGGGGCTCACCGGGTCGGCAGTCAGACTCCGTCCACCCGGTGCCCCCGCGCACCGAGCTGGGACGCGAGAGCGGTCAGCGAATCGCTGGTGCACTGCCCGGTCTGCCGGAGCCCCTGATCGCTCTGGAAGGCGCGCACCGCGGCCTGAGTGTTCGGCCCGTCGATGCCGTCGGCTGCCCCGGGGTGGTAGCCGAGCTGAGTCAGACCATGCTGTATTCCCCGCAGGGTCCCGAGGTGAATGACCAGCGCGCCGCCGTCTCCGATGACCGGTGGCGAGCCGTCCTGGAGGAACCGGACGGGGGTGACGGTGTCGGACCCCGCCGTGTCCAGGAAGAAGTCGTACAGGGTGTCCACGCCCTGGTACCGGCCATCGGGCGCACCGCCGATGATCTCGACCAGTGCCATGTGGAGGTGTGGGGCGGTGCCGCCGAACCGGAGCACGGAGCCGAGCACCTCGCCTCTCCTGACCTCGGTCCCTGTCGTCAGGTGGCTCGGCACGTTCTTGAGGTGCGTACAGAAGCCGCCCATCATGTCGTTGGGCGACCGCATGAACAGCTGGGCACCGTAGACCTTGGAGTCGTCCGCCGCGGGGGAGTGCGGGGTGAAGACGGTGATGTGGGAGTCGAAGGGCGCCCGGACTTCCGAGCCGTCCTCCGCGCCCAGGTCCATCCCGTATTCGATGTACCACTTCGCCGGAGGCTGGTGCGTTCCGATGTGAGGTCCGCCGAGGCCCGCTGTAAAGCCTGCGGGGAGAGGGCTGGACACGTCGGTGTCGAACGCTGTCATGTCACGCCTCCATGCATCTGCCCATGTCGCCGTGCAGTGAATGTGCTTCTTCGGGGTGAATGCGCTGCTTCGGTCAGGGCTGTGAACCTGCCTCGCTCATGCGCGAGGGAACGTGAGGGAAGATGTACTGCAATTTTATGTCGCCGAAGGGACCGTCGCGACCGGCGGACGGGGCATACGGAATTGGTCTCGCCATCTGGGGTCGACCCCCATCCAGCCGTGAGCAATTCGAGCCGGTGCCATGGATGTTGGGTATTCACCGATGGTTGATGGAACAGAGTTGTTGTCCGTTCCACAGTAGGGGGAGAGGGGCGGCCGGGTGCGTTCATATCGTGCGCAGACTGTTGTTGATGGCTATAGTGGCCGGTCGCCGTGGGCGGGTTTATAGTCGAAATGAGGCCGACTCCGTTGGCTGCGTTCGCTCGTGAAGTCCTTTCCACAAGTGGACGGCATGAGAGTTGAGGCAACGTCACCGGATTCTCCGCGGCCCCCCTGACGGACCGATACGGCCGACATCCCTGCGGTTACCAGGAGGCCATCATGCCCACGGTTGAGCTGTCCAACATCCGGTTCGGCAAGACCAACGAACAGATTCGGATCGTCCAGCGTGCTCTGATCGCTCGCGGCCACAAGATTCCGGGCGGTGCGACCGGTCATTTCGGTGAACAAACCAAGGCTGCCTACCGCAAGGAGCAGCTCAAGCAGGGCTTCAAGGGAGCCGACGCCGACGGTGTGCCGGGCAGCACGTCGCTCACGGAACTCGGCCGGCAGGAGGGCTTCGCAGTGGCTCGCGAGAAAGTCGGCGCCGCGAAGGCCAAGCAGCCGTCCGCGTCGGGTGGCCGGGTGCCCTCACCCGTACCCGGGCACAGGGTGACGTTCGATTTCCGCAAGCCGGGCCCGTACGCCTGGAAGCCGGACGGTATCGGCCGGCACACGGGCCAGGACTTCGCGGCGGCTTCCGGAACCCCGGTGGTGGCTGTACGCAGTGGGACCATCGAGTGGTCGAACGGCGACGGTGGCGCGTACGGCCAGTGGATCGGGCTGCACGGGGACAACAACCACGTGTACACGTACTGCCACCTCTCGACACGGCAGGTGAAGAAGGGGCAGCCCGTCAAGGCCGGACAGCAGCTGGGCAAGGTCGGGAACACGGGCAACTCCACGGGGCCACACCTGCATTTCGAGATGTCCAACGGCTCCCGCTGGTCCTACGGCAAGGTCGCTAAGCCGAGCTGGTGACGGCGGGAGCCATGAGTCACCGGGGCGGCATGTGCCGCAGGCGGCGGAGGACATGGCATGGACACAGACGTGGGCACGGGCGTGGAGTCGGGCGTGGAGTCCGACGCCTCTGAGCAGTCCGCGGTACGTCTCGGACTGCTCGGAGGTTTCGGCCTGTGGGTGGGGGAGGAGCCCGTCACCGTCCCCCGGGGATCGGAACGGGTACTGGCGTTCGTCGCCCTGCGATGCCGGAGTGCGGCCCCCCGGCCCTTGATCGCCGGCACCCTGTGGCCCGAGGTGTCCCAGCGCCGCGCGCACGCCGATCTGCGCGCGGCCCTGGCACGCCTGCCCGGCCGGGGCCGACAGGCCCTGGAGATACGTCCGGCCGAGGTGCGCCTGGCCTGCGGAACCACCGTTGACGTGCACCATGCACGTCGGACGGCACAGCGCCTGCTCGATCCGGCCGCGGCCGACCCCCTTCCCGATGCCCCGCTGGAAGCGGTACGCATCCTCTCCGCCGACCTGCTCCCCGGCTGGTACGAGGACTGGGCCCTGGCGGAGGCGGAGGACTGGCGGCAGTTGCGGCTGCATGCGCTGGAGACCCTGGCCGGGCGTCTGAGCACGGCGCGGCGGTACGCCGAGGCCGTCACCGCCGCACAGGCGGCGGTGCACGCAGAGCCGCTGCGCGAGAGCGGCCAGACCTGCCTGGTCCGGGCCCACCTGTCGGACGGGAACCCGTCCGAGGCGCTGCACGCACTCGCCCGCTACGCCCAGCGACTGCGCGAGGAGCTGGGCCTGGAGCCGGCCGAGGGGCTGTACCGGCTGGCCGCGGGCCAGGCCTCCTCACCATCCGCCGCGGCGTCACACCGGCGTCACGCGCCGGTCACGCCTGGCCGGGAAGAATGGTGAGGGCGAAGGCCGGCCGACGGACTCGGGACGGGCCGGCTCGACATCTTCCGAGGAGAGCCATGGCCACCCCACTTTCAGCAGACCGCTTCATTGCCGCACTGCGCTCCGGAGGGCTCACCGTGGTCGAGCACCGGTCGTGGCGCACACACAACCGTAACCACAAGGGGCTCTGGGGCCCTGTGCACGGAGTGATGATCCACCACACGGTGACCTCCGGCACGATGAGCAGCGTGGAGTTGTGCTGCAAGGGACACTCCTCGCTGCCCGGCCCGCTGTGCCACGGAGTCATCGCCAAGGACGGCAGGGTCTTCCTGGTCGGTTACGGCCGTACCAACCACGCGGGGAAGGGCGACGGCGACGTCCTGCGTGCGGTGATCGACGAGACCGCCCTCCCGCCGGACAACTCGGCCGACACGGACGGCAACGCACGTTTCTACGGCTTCGAATGCGTCAACCTCGGCGACGGGAGGGACCCTTGGCCGAAGGAGCAGGTGCAGGCCATCGAGAAGGTGGCCGCCGCCGTGTGCCGGGCACACGGCTGGAGCGAGCGCAGCGTGATAGGCCACTTGGAATGGCAGCCCGGCAAGGTCGATCCCCGCGGCCTCGAGATGGCGGCCGTGCGCCGGGGAGTGCGCGACCGGCTGGTCGTCGCGGTGCCCGGTACGCCGGTGAACTAGTCGCGATGCCACGGTCCCTGCGAGCGCGGCGCCCCGGTGAGTGTCTACGGCACCGGGGCGCCGCTGTGCGTGCATCAGCCGCGGTGCGTGTGTCAGGCGGGGACGAAGTCCTTCAGCCTGCTGCTCGCGACCGCCCCGCCCTGGTCGCGCACGATGACGAGCCCGCCCCCCGGCAGCGCCGGCACCACGGGCCGCTGCTCGTGGTGGAAGGCTCCCTGGCTGTCCGTCACGAGGTCGGCCTTCATGGTCACGCCGCCGACGATGAGCGACACCTCGACCGGCGTCTCGCTGCCGAATCCAACTCCGTCGATCACGACGGCGTCGGCGGACTCGGTCACGGTGAGGGACGGCCCGGCCGGGGGCGGCGGCTCGGGCGGAGCCTGCACCGCGACCGTGAACTCCGGGCTGCCCGCGAAGTCGTGCGGCGACGCCCCGCCGGCGCACAGCCCGTCCGGGACGCCACTGCCGTTGAAGGCCAGCTCGTTGCAGACCATGCAGCGTCGCCACCCGGCCTGACCGCCTTCGGGCGGCGACTCGATCTGCACGCCGTAGGACTCGCTCTCGGTGAAGTCGTGAGGGGCGCCGTCGTGACATATTCCGGCGAAGCTGGGACCGCCATGGGCGAGGCACTGGCAGCGATGACACCAGTTCCAGCTGGATTCAGCGCCCTCCATGACCCCGTTGCCGGAGATGCAGTACGCGCTGCTGCCCGTGAAATCGTGGGCGGTTCCGTCGCGGCACACACCGTCCGAGACCGAACCGAGAGCCAGGGCCAGGCACTTGCGGCACTGCCTCCACCCCGGCTGCCCCTGATCGAGCGAATTGGGGAAGACGCTGTACTTGCCGCTGGCACTGTGATCATGGAGGCCGCCCGCAGGACAGGGGCCCACCTCGAATCCCGTATAGCTCAGGGTCCGGCACGTGCCGCAGACCCGCCAGCCCGGTTGCGCGTCGGCCGGTTCGACGTCGAACGGGACGCTGTACGCGGGACTCTCGCTGAACTCGTGCACGCCCCCGGCGAAACACGTGCCCTCCGCGCCGCCGGAGACCAGCGCGAGGCATTTGCCGCACAGCAGCCATCCGGCCTGTGAACCGGTGGCGGTGCCCCCGAACGCGACGCTGTACCACGTGCCACTGCTCGACGTGTGGTGGGCGCCGTTCACGCAGACACCGGCCTGCATGGCGGAGACCAGGCCCTGGCAGGTGTTGCACCACTGCCAGTCCCGCTGCAGCGCCGCTTCCACCAGGGGGACGCTGTAGTCGAGACTGCCGGTCGCGTCGTGGACCCCACCGGCGTAGCACTGTCCGGCCGGGTGGCTGCCGTCCCACAGGCACTGACACTTGTTGCACCAACGCCAGCCCGGCCGGGTCGCGGGGTGCGGCCCGACGAGTACGGAGTAGTGGGCGCCGATCTCCGCGAACTCGTGGGGTGCCAGGTCATTGCACATACCGGGGGAGCCCTTGAACGCGAGGCACGCGCACTTCAGGCACGCCCCCCAGCCTTCCTGGGCGCCCGGTTCGGGGGTTCCCCACGGGGCCTTGTACTCCGCGCTCGTGAAGAAGTCGTGCATCCCGCCACCGATGCAGGCCCCGCCGACGCCGAAAGCGTTGAACAAGCCCTGACACCGGTTGCACTTGCGCCAGCCCTTCTGCGCGTCCATGAGCCTTTCTCCGTTCTGATGGGTGGCCGGAGACTCCGATGCGGGGCCGAGTCGGCCTAAGGCCCCTGGACCGCGTCGAAGCGCAGCCCGCTGTCGCCCTCGCCGTGGCCGGTCTGCTTGTGCCGTGCCCGCCACAGATGGCGGGACCCGTCGTGCCAGCGGGCGTGCTGCCAGGTGCGCACCACCTGAACGCCGGAGCGTGGCACCTCTTCCTCGTGCAGCCACGTGTCACCTGTCGGCAGCAACGTGCCCGCGGGCGTCACATGGGTCACCGCACCGTCCACCAGCCGGGTCAGGGGCACCAGCCGGAGCTGGATCGATTCCTGGTCCTCGAGCTGTTCCGGCATCAGCGGGAACCAGTGGTCGGGAATCTCCGACGCCACCTGGTACGCGGGCACCTCGGTCTCGGGGGGAGCGGGGACCTCGCGCGCCGCCCATTCCTCGAACCTGTCGCGGGGCCGCCCCTGGTCGTCGCAGACGACGGCTTCGACGGCCCACGCCACGTTGGCCATCTCGTCGCGGAGCAGCATCACGACGTCCGTCGGCGCGCTCTCCAGCCAGCCGGGCAGCGACGGGGACAGGAAGAACCATGGGCTGGTAGGCCGCTCCTGACCGGCAGTGAGCGGCTGATCGGCCTGGGTCAGCCCGAAGAGGTTCCAGCCGTCCTGATCGGCGGCCACCGCGGTCAGCTGTGTGGTCCGCCCGAAGACGTCGTGGACCATGAATCGCTCGACCTGGCTCAGTGTCCCCACGGGCAGCCGAACGGGCGCCACGAACCAGTCGTTGCCGTACACGGTCGCGTAACCGGCCAGCATCAGCCGGCCGAGGTCGATCGGCGCCGCGTCGATCGATCCCGGGTCGAAACGGGCGTCCTCCATCTCCCAGAACCGGGCCGCCGGCATTCCCCCGAAACGTGCCGGGGCCGGTACGCACACCTGGTCCACCTGCAAGGGCCCGCCCGGCGCACCCTCCACGGCCCCGGCGTCCACGGCGACCGCGTCCACGGAGGACCAGTCCAGCCGGCCGCCGACGTATTCGCCCGCCCGCAGCTCCAGCTCCGGCAGCCCCGAAGCCCGCAGCGCGAAGCGATGCTCAAGGCGGTGCTCGTCCCAGCAGTCCTCCGTCTCGGGGATGGCCTCCGGCACCCGCGGCTGCCACCAGGCCAGCCAGGCCTGGGCCAGCTCGCCCAGCTCGGCGTCGGTGGAGGCGACGGGCCCCTGGCCCCGCAGCGCCTCCAGCTCGGCGGCCCGGGTGCCGGCGTCCGCCAGCTTTTCGAGGCAGGGAGCCAGCCGCGCACCGTCGGGCAGCGCCGATCGGAGCGTCCCGTCCCCGACGTCGACCATCGGTGCCGCGGGGAAGGGACAGTGCGCGACGAAGGCGGCGAGGTCACCGGCCCTGCCGGCCGCCGCCAGCGTCCTCCGCAGCCGTAGGCCGCCCTCCATCCGGAGCCGGGGAGAAGGACCTCCGCCGTGCTCCTCGACGATCCGTTCCAGAGGCGCCCGCGCCACGTCGAAGGGCTGCCACGACGGAGCGTCGGGCGTGCGGCACTCGTCGACCACGTGCGCCTGTGCCGAGATCTCGGCCCAGGCGGGGGACGCGGCGTTCTCGTGACGGTACTCGCCGAACTGCCACTGCCGGCCGAGCATCCAGAGCGGATCGTGGAGCAGGGCCGAGAGCCCTTCCCCGATCCCGTGTCCGCGTGACGGTGTCTCGTAACGGCCCATCACGACACCCCCTGGGGGATCGGCAGCACCGGCGCCAGTTCGGGCAGGTCGGCCAGGTCGAGGGTACGGACGCGGGCCAGGAGCAGCGTCTCCTCGACGCAGGCGTGGATGTCCTCCAGGCACCAGCCACGGCTCAGGTCCGGCGGTACGGCGATGAGCAGGGCCTGCGGTGCGCGAGCACCAGGACGGTCGAAGTCAAACGCCACTCCGACGACTTCTTCGGGACCCTGCGCGCCGGGCGCCCGTGGGAGGACTTCGGACCACGAATCCGCCACCAGACCGCTGTGGCACTCGCGGGCGCCGTCGTGTTCCAGCACCAGTGCGCACCGCGTCTTGGGGCCCTCCGGCGGTGCGGAGGTCGCCAGCCACTGGCCCGCGCCCCCCGCGGGCAACGGCTGCTGGGCGACGAGCAGCCCGCCGGGAGCGGACGCCGCCAGAACCTCGCCCGCGACCAGCGCCCCGTCGAGCGCGTCGACCTTCGGCCGTACCAGCGCCATGTCCCGTAGCCAGTCACCCACCTCGTCGACCGACGGATCGGGCGACGGCGCGGGCGGAAGGCCCACGGTCAGTCTCGGCACCACCCGGACCGCCGGGTGCAGGAGGTCGGACGTGACCTTCAGCAGGTTCAGCAGCCACAGGTCGGCGGCGGCAGGGTCCGCAGCGGCGTCGGGAGGCGACGGCGCGTCGTCCAGGGGGACGGACTCGAGCAGGACGCGCAGCCCGTCGACGTCACCGGCCGGTCCACCGGTCCCCGCCGGAATTCCGAGCGCGGTGAGTTCGGCGACGACCGGCGCGGTGTCCCCGGCGGCGGCGAGAGCCGCCGCGGCGGCCCGGACTCGGGTCAGCCACGGGCGGACCCTGCGGTCCAGGTCGCCCAGGTCGTATCCGGCCGACGGCGAGACGGCCCCTGGATCGAAGTGACTGGCGGAGAGCGGCACCGCGCCGGCCAGCACCGCCCGCAGGCGCTCGCACAGCAGCATCAGCCGCTCGAAGACCGGCCCGTCCACCGGTCCCCGGGCCGCGAGCAGCGCGCGCAGCGACTCCGCAGGGGCGACGAGGACGTCGAGTGCGCACCAGCCGAGATCACCGAGGGCGGGTCCGACCTGCCACTGTTCGGCCGGACCGAGCCGGCGGCGCACCCACCCTTCGACCCCGGGCTCCAGCACGGCCAGCGGCCGGTCGTTCGCCCAGCCCTCGCCGGGGGAGCCGGGCAGGACCATCCCCACGTGGTGCGTGACCGCGATGCCGCTGCGAGGGGTACGGAGTACGTCGAAGTCCTGCGGCAGATCCTGCCCCCGGCCGGCCGCGTCGGCGGCGAGACCCGCGCGCAGAGCACTGCCGCCGACGAGTTGATGCACGCTCTCGGCCAGCAACAGGTCGCCCACCGCGTCGAACGTCTCGTCCAGTTCCGCCACCATGCGGCGCAGCACCGGAGCGTTCACGCCGGGGTCCTGACCGACAGCGGCCGCGAGGGCGGCGTCGTCGTCGAGCCTCGCACGGTCGCGTCGCAGCGCCTGTCCGTCGACGACGTTACGCGCCCCGATCGAGTCCCGCGCCTGCGTGACGTCCGCCCCCTCCGGCTCCACGAGCGGGGCCAGCGGGTACGCGTGCCGCAGACCCGCGATGAACACGTCCAGCCGGGCGTCGTGCAGCGCCCGTTCGATCTGGTAGCCGAGCAGTGCGGCGACGGTCTGCCCGCCGCGTATCCCTTCGGTCATGGCCTGCGCCCGGCGGACGCGGGCGGACTGGATGTCGACGGCGAACGAGGTCTTGGCGGAGTGCGCCTGCCACCCGGACCGGAGAACAGCGGCGGTGGTGGCGTGGTGCAGGGAAGGAGTGACGACGTAACCCTCGCGCGGCGGATTGGGATCGGTGGGCTCGACGTCGGTGAGCCAGCCGTACGCCCCGGTGCGGATTCCCGTGGGGAGCCGCTCGCGCAGGTGGTGCAGGCGGCGAGTGGAGAGCGAGGACACCCAGGCGTCGACCCGGTGCGACAGCGGTTCCAGGGTCTCGCGGAAGAGCCGTTCGACGCGCGACAGATCCTCCACGGCCTCGTCCTCGAGAGCGACGTATCCGGCGAACAGCGTGCGCAGTGCCTGCGCGTCGGTGATGGCCCGGTTGATCGCGTCGGGCAGAACGGGCCCGGACCTCAGCGTGTTGGAGATCGCGTTGTACGCCCACTCCGCGTGGCTGTAGAAGAGGCTGTGGGTCGGCTCGGTCCGCAGCTGCCACAGGGTCGAGGCGATGGGACCGTACTGCGCCTCGAACTCCTCCGGAACCGGCGCGGCCCGAGTCTGGCGCATCCGGGCAAGGGTCTCGTCGAACAGCACGAGCAGCTGGGCCAGCGGCCGTGCGTCCAGGAAGGCGCGCAGGTCCGCGGGGATCTCGTCCGGGAACGGGGTGACCGTCTCAGGCTCCAGGGGCGGTATCGCCTCGTCCGCCGGGAACCGTGACTGCTGCTGCCAGGCGAGACCCAGGGTGGGCGGCACCGAGCCGGCCGCGGCCGGCGGGGGCGCCTGGTCCATCCCGTCGAGAAAGTGCGGCCAGTCGGCGATCTCCCGTGGTGAGGCCTCCCGGCTGAGGACGTCGAGCAGCGTGGCGTCCTGATCGGTTCCCTCGCCCACCTGGACCGCCCGGTCGACATGCTCGGCGAACGCCGCGGCGAAGGACCCCACGTGCTGGGCGAGGGGGTCGTCCCCGTCCTCGCCCCGCCACAGGTCCAGCGAACTCACCGGCAGAACACCGTAGGGCTGGCGCCCGATCCGCAGCAACGGCAACGGACCCCGTCCGCGGACATGCGCCGTGAAGTGCTTCGAGGCGGCGTCGTACCACGGGGCGTCGGCGGGGCCATGGGCCTTGTTGCTGTCCACGGCGGGCTGCCAGACCCCCGACCAGGCGGTGGTCTCCGCCCGCAGCCGGTGCAGCTTCTCCAACAGGACCTCGTCGCCGCTCTCGGGGTCGCAGATCCGCGCCAGCACCGGTTGCCCGTCGATACCGAGCGCCCGTGCCAGGCGTGCCGCCTCCTGGGGACCGGACGGGTCGTACGCCGCACGCCAGGCAGCCACCACGTCCGGCTCCGTGGGAGCGCCACGGGTCCGCCAACCGCTTCTGCTCTCCGGGGTGTTGTTGGTCGGGGTGCCGACAGGAATCGTCGACAGACCGTCCGTGAACACACGCGCCGCGAGTGCGTCCTGGACGCGCTGGGCCCCGGTGGCGGCGTCCTGACTGCCGACGCCGACCACGGTGAGCAGATCGAACCGGTCGGTCTCGGAGTCCAGCGGAGCGGCGAGTCCCATGCCCACGGCGACCGCCGCGTCGAAGTCCACCAGCCAGCGGCTGTTCGCGTCGAACGGCAGCGCGTCGGCCTCCTCCCCGCCGTCGTCGCCGCCCGGCTGCGGCGCGACTCCCAGGGGAAGGGTGTCGGGTATGTCGGCGCCCGTCGTCCGCCAGACCAGCGCGCCGTCACGGTAGGCCGAGAACTCCAGGCGGTCCGGGAGCAGCAGGGTCCGCGCGGCCCTGTTCCACGCCTCCGGGCGGCTTTCCACCGGGGGAAAGACCGGCTCGCCCGGCGGCTCACCCGTCGGTGTGAGTGCTTCCCGGATCCAGGTCGCCCGCTCACCGCCGACCGCTGTCACCAGCGTGGCCCAGGCGGCTCGGCGTCGCTGCGCGTCATCGCCCGCGGCGAACACCTCACGCCAGTAGGCCGTACCGGCCGTCCGTTCACCGTCGGTCAGGGCGGCCTCGTGGCTGTCCACGTGCACGTCGTCCGGGTAGACCCGGATACGCAGCTCGGCGGTCCCGTCCTCACGCATCGCGTAAATCGCTTCGAGCCGCAGGGGCAGCAGCAGGACGGGACCCAGATTGTCGGTCGGGAACAGCGGCGAGAGGCCCGCGAGCACCTCGTACGCCGCAGTCGCCTCGGCGAGGACCATCTCGGCCTGGTCGAGGGCGGTCGCCGTCACGGCGAGCGACCCCCGGAGCGCCTCCACCCGGTCCGCGAACTCCTGGTTGCCCTCGACGACGGGCAGGCTGCCGTCCGGTTCGCGCAGACGGTTCGCTGCGGCCTCGGTGGTGTGCAGGTCCCGCAGAGCGACCTCGCGTGCGGCACGCGCGGAACCCACGGCGAGCCTCGCCTCGGTGATCTCGGACATCACACACCACTCCCGGGCTGTAGCAGAATGTCGGCCTGCACGGCGACGCGGAACGGTCTCTGCAGGCAGATCCGTGCGATGTCGGCGGCGTCGCGGTTCCACAGGGGCTGATCGGCGGCCGCGGCGCTCGGCGGTCCGAACGGCTGCCCGGCGATCGCGTGGGAGCGCAGCACCGGCACGAACGCGGGGTGCGACCCCTCGGATGCGGGCCATGTGGCGTCGTTCCAGTCGGCGAGGTCAGCGGCAGGCGGGGGCGGCATGTCGAAACCGAAGCGGATGCGGTAGCCGTTCTCGGAGAACACGAAGAACCATCCCGGGGCCAGTGGACTCGCGGGAGTCATGAGCTCCGCCTCCGGGATCACGAAGGCGTACGCGTTGGTCTGGGCGTCGACCGGGATCACGAAGGACGGTGCCAGCGGGGGGCTTCCGGCGTCCGGGCGGTGATGGCCCTGCTCATCCGGCGGCCCGGAGCGGACCGCCGTCACCACCGTGCCCGGGTAGCGGCGCAGCACTTCGCCGCGTACCAGGAGCACGGCCAGCGTCTCGTCCTGCAGCAGCCGGTCTCCCAGGGCCGCCGGGTCGGTCCAGGTATGGATCGGCGCGATGTCCGGAGACCCGTCGGGGCGCGGCCAGAACGTGGCGAAGGGGGTGCCGCGGCGGTCCGTCGGGTATTCACGCCAGAGCAGCTCCCGCATCATCTCGTGGTTGATCCCGACGAGGTAGGACTCGATGAACGCCGAGTTCTGCCGCAGCAGGGCGACCCGGTTCGTCGGCACCCCGCCCAGCCCCGGCATGAGCCACTCGGGATCGGAATCCCGCAGGGCGAGCGCGGTCGGCACCGGGAACTGGGGACAGGCCATGACCGTATCGGTGGAACCGGCCGGTGCCAGCAGCTCGGGAACCGACGTCTGCGAGGCCAGCCGCGACCAGTGACTCGCTCCGGGGAACAGGCCCTCGCGTACCCGGCCGGCGATCTGCTCCGCGACGATGGGGACACCGCTCTCCGACACGTCACCAAAGGCATGGTTGGCGGTCATGTCGGTCAGCACCTGCTCGGTCGCCGCCGTGACCGTGTCGACCTGCCCGACGATCTCGGCGGCGAGTGAGGGGAGGTCCCCGGCGGCCATGAGAGTGCTCATACGGGGGACGAGGGAGAGGGCGCTCATACGCTCCTGGAGCTCGCCGCCGCCGGCGATCCCGTTGAGGCTCGCCACGTTGGCCAGCGCGCTCATCACCATCAACTGGTCGGCCGCCGCGAGGGAGATCACCGTCTGCGCGCCCACGGGATCGACGGCCGGTGTGGCCGGGACGATCCGTGTGCCGGCCGGGACGCCGATCTCGCCCACCAGGCCGCGGGGCACGATTCCGGACACCGACACACCCGAGCGCCGTGCCAGCTTCCCGGTGGGCCTCAGCCGCCGAGCGAAGGCCGAACTCGCGATCCCGTCCGCCAGGCAGCTCATGCGCAGTTCCATCGACAGAGTGGTCGAGTCGCTGGTACGCACGCGGGCCTGGGCGGGGGCCGCCAGAGCCAGCACCTCTCCGTGCTGGAGAGGGCTGACATGCCGCTGGTGCATGTGCTCGGAGACCTCGGTGGTCAACTCGACCGTGGCACGCCGGCGGTTCGCTTCGCGGATGGCGCCGACCTGCTCCCACGCCTTGGCCATCAGATCCTCCTGATGGGTGCGGACGTACTGCGTGCCGAGCCCGGCGGCGATGCGGTTCGCGACGGAGGCGTTCAGCTGGCCGATCCACGCGGGATCGGCGGCCACGAGGTCCTGCGACACGTGCCGTGCGCCGTACAGAGGAGGGGCGAGCGCACCGGCACGGTCCTCGGGTGTCGCACCCTCGGGGACATCGATCGCACCGTCACCGTCGCCTGCCGCCGCGCCCATCAGCCGCCGTGCGGGAGCGTCCAACGCGGATCGCAGACGTTCGTCGAGTGCGCTCATGACCTCGGGAGTCGCGGCGTTCTCCGGCTCCGGAGGATCGGCGAACGGGATCAGCGCCCCTTGGACCCCGACCGTCTGGGCGGTGTCACTGAGCGGGACGTCGCCCGGCCAGGGCGCTCGTACGTCGACCGGGCGCACCGCGGAGACCCGCAGCGACTCGGGGTCCGCCGGCCGCAGCCGGGTGACCAGCTGCTCGAAGTCCCCCTCGGGGCCTGTGGTGAACGACCACTCGTAGTACACGGGCAACCGGACGGAACCCGCGCCGTCCACCCTCCAGGCGGGCCCGTGCGGTGTTTCCGGAGGGAGGGGAGTGCCGAGGCCGGTGGCTACGCCGGTGTCGAAGGCCGGTACGAGACACGCCCGGTAGGTGACCCCTGCGGCGAGCCGCCGCGGGCACATCAGCCGGGCTGTCGCGGGGGCGGTCGGCGTCCCCTCGCCGATGACCGGGCCGTCTCCGGCGGCACGCTGGACGTGTGCCCAGCCCCAGGAGTCGCGCAGGTCCGGAAGGCGGGCGGTGTCGGCCTCGACGATGGGCAGCACAGGACCGTCGCTCAGCGGGGCTTCGGCCTTCTCCAGCACCACGAGCACCAGCCACGGGCGCAGCCTGCCCCCGTTCGCCTTCGCCGGTGTGAGGACCCAGGGCAGCTCGACCGGGCTCACCTCGACCGAGGCGAGGTAGTTGGGCTCGATGTCCACGGCACCGCTGGCCGGTTCGGGCCGCAGTACGCAACCGGGCTTGAGGCCGGTGACGTCGCCGGGCCCGAGCAGCCTGGTGGGCGGGCCGGGAACGGGGTCCTTCGAGGGCTCCGCTCCCGCGCCCGGCCCCAGAAGCGTGACCGCCGGCGTGAACGTGGGCGGAGGCAGCGTGTCCATGGTGTCGGGGGTCCTGATCGCCTCGCCCAGAGGGCCCTGCGCGTATGAGCTGAACACCAGGTCGGCCATCGGGTCACATCTCCCACGCTTCGACAGTCATGAGTGCCCCGCCGGAACGCGCGACGGCCTGCGCCATCTCCAGGCCGGTGACGGCGCTGAGTTCGCTGCCGGCCATCGACCACGCCGACGCGGCCGCCACCGGGGGAGCCGCCGCGACCGTGACGGCCATGTCCGGCGCCACCCACCAGCGGGGGTGGCCGAACACGGCGGCCGTGATCAACGATTCCAGGGAGCCGAAAGCCAACAACGCTCCCACCGGCGACCGCACCGGCATCGGGATGTCGCGAGCCAGCACCCGTTCCTCCCAGACCAGGCCGACAGGGCGGGATTCCGCGCCTGTCGCCGCTGCGGGATGCAGCTCCATCCCGGCCCGCAGGCTCACGAACGCGTCCTTGGTCATGGCCTCGTCGTCCGACCCGCTCGCCACGAACAGGCCCGGTGCGAAATCGGCCCGGACCTCGGTGGTGTGGTCGGCGGGTTCCCCGGCCGCGAACTCCCCCTCGGCGATGTCCCACAACTGGGCGGGCACCGGCACTCCGCCGTACCGCTGGATCTCCACCCCGAACGGGACGACCTCCTGGCGCACCGAGACGGTCCCGTACGGGTCCACGGCGGTGGCGTCCACCAGGGACTTCTCCGCGCGCGTGGTGAGCCGGAAGTCCTGCCTGCCGGACCCGCGCGACCGCCAGGCGGCAGGCTCGGCGAGGGCCCGTTTCAGGTCCCCGCCCACATCGCGCCCGCCCAGTGCGGGAGCCGGGGACCCCCAGCCGATCTCGAAGTCGAAGGAGACCTCGAACAGGAACAGGTCGATGGAGCCCCGCCCACGGGCGAGGTACGGCGCGGGGCCCTCCAGATGGAGGGCGAGACTGACACCCATGAGGGTGCGGCCGAAAGCCCGCAGCGCGATCCCTCCGCCGACGTCGGCGACGAAGTGGAACGGGTCGTACTGCACCAGCGCGTCGAAACCGAGGAAGCCACGCAGGCCGCAGCCGGAAACCTCGGCGACCAGTTCGAGGTGGGCTCCCAGTTGCAGGGTGTTCGACGTGATCGCGAAGTAGGTCTCGCACCGCATCTCCATCCACGCCGCCGGGCACAGATCCATCGAAAGGCGCCGCAGTGGCGGAATGCCGGTCGGCACGGGGAAGCCCGGGTGGAATCCGCCCGCGCTGATCACCAGGGCCGGGTCCGCGCCGCCACGGGTCAGCAGCAGGAGGTCACCCGTCAGCGCCGCCCCCACGATGTGGGACCCGGCGAGGCCGGCGACGAACATGACGCTGGGCTCGGCCGGGTCGATGAAGCCGGCGAACGTGACCTGGAGAAAGACCAGGGGCGCGGCCGGGTCCGGCAGGGCGATCACGAGTTTGCCCAGGATGGTCAGCCGGATCTGCCTGCCCGCCTCGGCCACCACGGCGACACTCCCCGTCACGATCCGGGCGCCCCAGCTGACCTGGAACATCGGGCCGGTGACGACGGAGCCCCGAGCAGCCGGGAACATCGCGGGAAGGGCCTCGACCGTCTTCCGCCCGGCACCCACCGGGTCCGAGGGGAACAGGATCTGCGCCGCGGTGCCGTCGGAGACCGCGCGCAGCAGGGCGTCACGGTCGATCCGCCGGTTCACACCGACGATCCCGCCCACTCCGGAGATGCCGAACCCGAACCCGATCTGGATGCCGGGCGGCGGGAACGTCGCCCCCATGATGACGAGGAAGGACAGCGGGTTCTCGCCGTTCGCCGGGGAGAGCACGCCGAAGGCGGCGGCCGACATCGGGGGGATGCGCACGGAGAGGGCGCCGGCCAGATCATCGCCGATCCGCGCCATGATGCCGGTTCCGGCGACGACCGGCAGATCGAGGGAGACCCCCACCCCGTCGGGGATCGCGGGAAGCAGCCCCGACGGTTCCGGCAGGAGCGGCGTACCCGGGTCCACCGAGACCGGGAGGCTGAATCCGAGGCCGCCGACCTCGATCTCGACCGGTGCGGCCGGCAGGGCGATGGTGAGCGACGTGCGGAAGGAGATACGGATCGTTGTCGCGTCGGCGGTGTCGGGGAGCTCGGCCGCCAGGTCCAGCCAGCGCCCGGTGGAGCCCGTCAGCCGGGCGCGCAGCGAGGGACTGCCGGCCATGACGACGCCGCTGCCCGGTGCCACCTCCAGGCCGACGTCGAGCGGGAAGGCCAGGTCGACCGGGAGCATGCTGCGAAGAAAGCCCGGTGTGAGCACCACTTCCCCGCCCGTCAGACGCAGATGTCCGCCGCGTTCGAGTTCCCCGGCAGGGCCGGCGCCGACCCACGCCCCGGCGCTCACCGCACCGAACTGGATCGACGGGCCGCCCTCGATGCCCAGGGGCTCTCCCGCAACGGACCGGGTCAGAGCCAGCTCGACGCGGGAGCCGGCGACGAGCTGAAGTGGGGCGGGGGGCTGGTCGGACGAGAGGCCGACGGCCAGTTCACCGGGTGTGGTGCCGCCGACGGTCAGGGTGAAACCGCCCGGCAGAGGGAGCTCCGGAAGCGAACCGCCGCTGAGACCTGCCGCGCGGACGGTGACCGCCGGGCTCCCTCCGGGAACGACGGCCAGGAGCGCGACCGCGCCGGTCCCGGAGGTGGCGACGTACGCCAGCCCGTGCGGTGCGTCGTCGCCCGCCGCGTCCCGCCAGCCGTGCAGCCCCACGTGCGCGGCGCCGGAGGCCGCACTCAGCCGGTCGAGAACCGCCAGGACCGGCTGGTCCGGATGCACCGCCTGCAGGATCCTTCCGGCGTACGGCGTCGCGGCGAACGACTCGTCCACCGGGAGGCTCGACAGACTCGGCATGGCCTCTGTGACAGCTCGCTCCAGCGCGCTGATGAACGCGCGCTGCAGGAGTTGGAGCAGCCGTCGGCCCTCGTCCTCAGCCACTGACGATCACCGTCCTTCCGGAACGGGCGGGTGCGGTCAGGGGGCCACCCGGTAGGTCACGTAGTAGAACGAACCCTCGATGTTCGACGAGGCCACCTGTGCGACGTTCCCCCTGTCTACGTCGTCGTCTCCCTCGATCCGGATGGTCCCCAGCGGGTCATCGCTGTTCAGGAACCCGGAGTCCTTCTCGTTGAGGGTCAGGGACATCGAGAAGTCGAAGGGAATCGTTATGGAGGGGTGCGCGACCTGGCCGGTGTTCATGTCGACCGTCTCGCCGTTGCCCGGCCACACCGAGTTGTCCAGGCCGCTGGCGGAGTTGACCGTGAGATAGACGCTGTCGGGGTCCGCCCGGACTTCGTCCAGTGCCTGTACGAGTCCCGGAATCGCCCGCACGGTGGCTGTGAGGGCCTGGCCGGTCTCGTCGATGAAGATTTTCTCGAAGCCCGAGAGCAGGCCTTGAATGTGTGGAGTCAGATGGCCGAAGTCCGTGCCGGTGGCCGGCTTCACGCACCAGAGTTCGACGATCGTGGCGGTGGGCATGATGTGTCTCCTTGGTCCGTGGGTACTCGGAATCGCGTGCACGCGCCGGAGCTGCGGCCTGGCCGGTGGTCAGACCCCCAGCACGGTGAACCCCGCCTCGGACAGCCGTGTGGCAAGAGCGCCGAGGGTGGCCGCGTCGTTGAAGGCCCCGTTCTGGTCGAGCCCGTTGTCGCTCTGGAACTCCCGGACCGCGCCTTGGGTCATGGGCCCGTCCCCACCGTCCTGTGTTCCCGGCTTGTATCGCAGAGCGAGCAGGGCTCCCTGAACCCCGAACACGTCGGACAGGTCGAGCGCCACCCGGTCGGCGGGCAGCCCCTGGTCCTCGACGGCCCGGGCCAGCAGGAAGTGCGCCCGGTCGAGCTTGTTCCGGACCCTGATGGTTCCCTCGTCCGGGGTGAAGTGGCATTCGTCGGCGGCACCGGCCCAGTCGCGCCCGCGCACATGCCCCTGGAGTGTGGGGAACCTGAACGAAGGCCCCAGGGCCCAGCACATGCTCAGGGTCGCGAGCTGCGCGTTGGCCGGCCAGGTGGCGAAGGCTTCGAACTCGGGGCGGCGGGTGAGGACCGTCTCCATCTGGTCCAGCTTCGCGAACACATGACGATCGATCTCGTCGTTCTCCACGTGCAGTGACGTGAAGGGGGGTGCGAAGGCGCCATGTCCCCGCGGCGCGAGATCGAGCCGTCCTTTGACCTTGTCCCAGTCGGAGGCGACGAGGTCCGCGGTCGCGGGGGAGCCGCTGCCGTCCACCCATCGCAGTTCACCGGCCAGGGCCAGCGACTCGGACCGTTCCGCCGGACTCGGGCTGGAGTTGGCCGCGGCCGTCTGGTCGATCTTGTTGCCGATCCCGGTGCTCACCCATCCCTTCTGATCGAGGTACATGAAGTTGACGCGGCCTTCGAGCGGGTCATTGAACGCGATCCATTGGTCGCGCACGGACTGGTGCATGGTGTCGGCCTCACTGTTCCGCGTAGACGGGAGAAGCGGTGGGAGGGGAAGGCGGAAGGAACGGAAGGACAAGGGGAGTCAGTTCCATGGGGAAACGACCAGCCGGACCTGCGCGTTCTCGCCGAGAATCGGCCAGGCGCTCGGCGGGAGGGAGATGTGGGCGACCCACATATGGCTGTCGGGGTCCTCGTCGCTCAGCGGCTCGCCGCTGAGGTCGAGATCCCGGATGGCGCCCGGGATGGTGGAGTTCCACGCGGCCCAGATCCCCGACCCGGATTCGCTCGTGCCGATGTCCACGATCAGTATGTCGTCGAAGTCGGCGGCCTGTTCCAGGTGATCCTTGAACAGGAGGACGCCGCGGCGCTCACGAATGGTGAGGATGCGCAGATGCAGGGCGTAGCGCATGGCAGGACTGCCGGGCGGCCGGGTGAGGGAACTGCCGAGGAAGACCGTCGCCAGGGCGACGGCTCCGTCGGACGGTTCGTCGGCCGGCTCGTCATCCGTCTGCTGCGGTGGTTGACCCGACAACTGGATGGGGCACCAGTGGGAGGCCAGCCGTTCGTGCATCACGATGGGCAGGCCACGGACGGACAGCTGTGCCTCCGCCTGCCAGGCGACGCAGTCCTCCGACGGGGGCAGGCCGTGGCCGACGAGCGCGGCCTCCACCTTCCGGTCGCCGAAGAGGAACCGACGCAGGTTCTGGTATCCCTCCTCCGAGTTGACCAGGCCGTAACGACCACTGTGGCTGCGGTGCACATAGGCCGTGTGCGCCCCCGGCACACGGGCGTTCTCGATCTGTACCAGCCCGTCGCTCCTGGCTCCCACGGCAGCCGCGGAGAGTCCCTGCGCGACCTCGTAGTCATGAGGGTTCGTGCCCACCAGGCAGAAGACACGCTCCCTGGGGAACGAGCCGTTGCCCTCCGGCATCTCGCGGGCGCTCCAGGACTCGGGAGGACCGTCCGGATCCGTGTCCCTCTCGGGTGTCAGGTATTCGTACATCCGGCGGGGGCCGAAGATGTCCGCACCATTGATGCCGATGGCGTCGCGGACCTTCTCCAGCAGTCCGAACCCGACGTCGAAGGCGATTCCCCCGTGCGGAGTGCCGTAGGTGAACAACTTGTCGACGCAGTCGGCCGGATCACGTCCGAGGTCGGGCAGCACCTTCTGCACAAGGCAGCGGCAGATGAGCCCTCCCATGGAGTGAGCCACGAGGTGGACACGCGGAGCGCCGCTCTTCTCCTTGAGCCTGTCGATCAGTTGAAGGAGGTCCGATGCCGCGTCTTCGAGCCGGAACTGCGAAGGCTCGCCGCTCCATGTGGTCGCGGAGGGATCGTAAAAGCGGTGAATCCAGACGCTGTCCGGCGGAATACGGTCGTGGCTCTGGAGGTAGGAGTCCTGGCCGCCTTCTACGAGGATCTCGTATCCCTCGTCGAGGTGGAGCCGCAGCAGCGGGCTTTCGAACTGGTGGAAGCTGGGCTGGTTGTCGACCCCGACCCGCACATGCGTGGACCCTTCGTTGAAACCATAAAAGGGGTCCTCGACCGCGCTGTTGATGCCTGAAGTATCCCCGGCGAATCCACGGACGTATACGAGGGGGAGCTTCGTCGGCTCAGGTGTGAGGTTCATGAGCATCTCCGCGGCGTATAGCCAAGCGGTCACCGAAGAGCATCCGGTGTCGTGCGCCTGTTCCGACCGTCGACCGAACCGTCGACCGATAGGGGACCGGCTCGTGCCGCTACCTGATTCGTCCGCAGAAGGGACTGCGAGACCAGCAGGGGCGGGAGTTGACTCAAGTCTATGTCTCCCGTCCGGCCCCGACCACCGGGAACGGCGGTCCGGCCGACGCCGGTCGGCGGAGCGCGAGGGGAGGCATCCACGTCCCATCTGCTCCCGCATTTCCCCGCGTTGCCCTGGTGCCCGTGTCTCGCGGCAGAGCGATGCGTCGGCCGCCGCCAAGGACCGCCGGGAACCGGCCCGTCCGCCAAGTCGTCGCGGCCACCGATCATTTCCTGCCGGCTCGTGCGGGCCGCCGGGAACGCGCCCCGGGCCCTCCGTACGGTCCGGGACGGGCCCGCTGCCTGGACGGGTGCTCCGTCCGAGTGCCGGGTCGCCTGCCAGTCGCGGCCGCCGAAGAGGCGCCGAGGGGGCCCCGGGTTCCGGGTCCGCTCGACGCGGCCCCGGCTCGGACACCGCGGCGTCGCCCCGGGCCGGTACGGGCGGGGCGCCGCTTCCGCCGAAACCCCGTGACGGAGCGCTGCGCGTACGACTGAAGCGGGGGAGTATGGGAGAGGTCACGGCGCCTTTAGAGGGAGTGCGATCACCGGCTGCCCGCGGCGGAAGGAGCGGCAGACGATGACTACAGACGGGTCCCAGGCCGATCTGGGCCCGCCCGGCCGGGCTGAGCTGCGCGGCTCGCCCCCGGGCGGGCTGCTGGACGTGCTCGGCGTGGCGGCCATCGTCCTGGACTCGGACGGCCGGATCGTGTTCTGGAGCCCCCAGGCGCAGGAGCTGATCGGCTACAGCGCCGAGGAGGCACTCGGCCGGCTCGCGATC
The DNA here is from genome assembly GCF_056430475.1 of Streptomyces sp. NPDC045968. Lineage (NCBI taxonomy): Bacteria > Bacillati > Actinomycetota > Actinomycetes > Kitasatosporales > Streptomycetaceae > Streptomyces > Streptomyces sp. NPDC045968. The sequence continues at coordinate 138,823 of NZ_JBWKLF010000010.1, forward strand.
CAGCTGCTGGTGGCGGACGAGCACGTCGATCTCGTGCTCCGGCTGTTCGGCGAGGTGATGTCCGGCGAAGGGAGCTGGGCGGGCACCTTCCCCGTACGGCACAAGGACGGCGGAACACGGCTGCTGGAGTTTCGCAACATGAGGCTCCTGGACGACCTCGGGGACGTGTACGCCCTCGGGCTGGCCACCGACCAGGCCACCCTGCGCAGGGTGGAACGCGACCTGGCCCTGTCGGTCCGGTTGGTCGACCAGTCACCGATCGGGCTGGCCGTCGTGGATACGGACCTGCGGTACGTGATGGTGAACCCCGCGTTGGAGCGGATCAACGGTAAGTCCGCCAAGGACCACCTCGGCCGGAGCGTACGAGAAGCGCTGCCGTTCCTGGACGCCGACACCGTCGAATCCGCGATGCGACAGGTCCTGTCCACCGGCGTCCCCCTGGTGGACCAGTACACCGTGGGCCGCACACAGGACGACCCGGACACCGAGCACGCCTGGTCGGTCTCCTTCTACCGCCTGGAGGACTCCAGCGGGAAGGTACTGGGCGTGGGCGTCTCGGCGGTCGACGTGACCGACCGGCACCGCGCGGCTCTGGACGCCGAACGCGCCCGGCACCGCCTGAGCGTGGTCGCCGACGCCTCCGTGCGCATCGGCACGACGCTGGACCTGGATCAGACCGCCCGCGAGCTGGCCGATGTCGCCGTACCCGAGCTCGCCGACATGGGCGCGGTGGACGTTCTCGAGGCCGTTCTGAACGGGCACAGGAACCCCGATCCCTCGCACGGGCCGGCGGTGTTCCGCGCCCTGGCCGTCGCCACCGCCTATCCCTCCGACGCCGTCGCGGCAGCCGACCCTCCGGGTGAAGTGGCCCGCTACGACGCCGAACGGCTGATCGCCCGCTGCGTCAACACGCGCCGGCCCGTCATGGTCCCGCACGTGAGCGAGGCCGATCTGCGTCTCATCGCCCGCGACGCCCGGTCTGCCGCCCTCCTCGCCGAGGCGGGCGTCCATTCCTATCTGGCCGTCCCGCTGATCGCCCGGGGGGAGGTCCTGGGGGCCCTGGACCTCGCACGCGCCCGCAACCCGCTGCCCTTCACGGATGACGACGCCACTCTGGCCGGCGAACTGGCCGCCCGTGCGGCCGTGTGTATCGACAACGCCCGCTGGTACCAGGCGCAGCGGGACACGGCACTCACCCTCCAGCGCAGTCTTCTGCCCGACCCGCCCCGGTGCCTGTACGGACTCGAGGTCGCCTCCCGCTACCAGCCCGCGGGCGCCTCGATCGAGGTGGGCGGCGACTGGTTCGACATCCTCTCCCTGAGCGGCGACAGGACCGCGCTCGTCGTCGGCGACGTCATGGGCAGCGGCATCAACGCCGCCACGACCATGGGACGACTCCGCACCGCCACCCAGACGCTCGCGGGTCTGGACATGTCGCCCGCGGACGTGCTGCGCAACCTGGACAGGATCACCGCGGGGCTCGACCCGTACATCGCCACCTGCATCTACGCGCTCTACGACCCCCACAAGGCGCAGTGCCAGATCTCCACCGCCGGGCACCTGCCTCCCATCCGCATGCGGCCGGGACACGCACCCGAACTCCTCGACCTGCCCACCGGCGCCCCCCTGGGGGTGGGCGGCGTCCCCTTCCGCACCACCGCCGTCGACCTGGACCCGGGCGACCAGCTGCTCCTGTACACCGACGGCCTGGTCGAGACCCGCGACCAGGACATCGACACGCGCCTGGACGCCCTCCTAGGTCTCCTCTCCGGACCACAGCGCAATCTGGAGAAGACCTGCGACCACCTGCTGGCCGCGCTGCGTCACCCCAACAACCACGACGACGTGGCCCTGCTCATCGCCCGCATCCGCCGCTGAACCGATGTGCCGCCCGGGCGGCGGCCAGGCCGCCGAGCGGCTCGTCCGCCTCGCGTGGCACTCACCAGCTCCGTCCCACCCGGAGCAGCAGGTCCCGGACCCGAACGACGTCCGGGTTGTCCGGAGTGCCGGGCCGCTGGACGAGATAGCCAGTGTTGATGGGCGGGTCTTCCGGTTCGTGCAGGGGGACGAGGGCCCCGGAGGCGAGTTCGTCGAGGCAGAGGTAGCGCGGGAGGACGGTGTAACCGGCCCCTGCCACGACCGCGGCGCGTACACCGCGCAGGTCGGGCACGGTGACGGCCGCCGTGCAGGACAGGCGTGTACCGAAGACATGACGCCAGTAGCGGCGGGCGATCGGGAGATCCTCCGCGTACGTGACGAGCGGGACGGTGTGCAGTGCGGCCGGGCCCACGGTGGCGAGGCGCGGCTTGAGGCGTTCGGCCCAGGAGGGCGCGGCGACCAGCACGAACTCCTCGTCCATGAGCGGCACGGCGGTCAGCGTCCTGCCGCGTGGGCGGGCCGTGGCGATCACCAGATCGTGGCGTCCCGCGCGCAGCTCCTCAAGGAGCGGATCGGTGAGGTCCATGCTCACCCGGAGCCTTACGCCCTCGGCGGTCAAGGGGGCGAGCGCCGGCAGGACGAGGGTGCACAGCAGCTCGGCGGGCCCCGCGAGGTGTACGGGAGCGGAGCGTTCGTCCGTCGCTGTGCTCTGCCCGGTGGCGGCGGCGAGCGCGTCGAGGGGTGCGGCCACGCGAGCCACGAGGTCGTGGGCGACGGCGGTCGGGGCGACTCCGCGCGGCAGGCGCTCGAAGAGTTCGCGGCCCGTCTGACGCTCCAGCGTACGGATCTGCGTCGTCACCGTCGGCTGGGAGAGCCCCAGGAGCTTGGCGGCGGCGGTGAACGACCCGGAGCGGTACACCGCCAGGAACGTACGCAGGAGGTTCAGGTCCGCCGCGAGAGGCGCGGTGGGCGGCGGAGTGGCGTGCGGCGGAGAACCGTCGCCATCGAGATCCGTATGCCTCATGCGGTCACCCTAATGATTCCTATGTCTCCCCGGCCGACCGTGCGTCCGTACGCGCCCGGGTCGCCGCCGAGCCGGTCGGCGTCAGGCCAGCTTCTTGAGTAGCTCGGCTGCCAGCGGGGCGGAGGAGGCCGGGTTCTGGCCGGTGACGAGGTTGCGGTCGACGACGACGTTCGGCGCCCAGGGCTCGCCGGTCCGGACCTCGATCCCGGCTTCGACGAGGCGGGTCTCCAGCAGCCACTTCGCCTTGTCGGCGAAGCCGGCCTGCGTCTCCTCGACGTCGGAGAACGCGGCCACCCGATAGCCGGCGAAGGCGTTCGTGCCGTCCGCGTGGGTCGCCGCCAGGAGTGCGGCCGGAGCGTGGCAGACGACGGCCAGCGGCTTGCCGGACGCGAGCGTGTCGATCAGCAGCCTGCCGGAGGTGGCGTCGACGGCGAGGTCCTCCATGGGGCCGTGGCCACCGGGGTAGAACACGGCGTCGTAGTCGCTCAGCTTCACGTCCTCCAGCCGGATCGGGTTCTTGATCTCGGTGAGGGCGTCGAGGGCGGCGGCGACCTTGTCGGCGCCTTCCTGGCCGCCGTTCGCCTCGGGCGCGAGGCTGCCCTTGTCCACGGTCGGGACGACGCCGCCCGGTGTGGCGACGACGACCTCGTGGCCTGCCGCCTTGAACGCCTCGTACGGGGCGACGGCTTCCTCGGCCCAGAAGCCGGTGGGGTGCTGGGTGCCGTCGGCGAGCGTCCAGTGGTCGACGCCGGTCATCACGAAAAGAATCTTGGACATGGGGTTGTCTCCGGTCTCCGGGGTTACCGGGCCCGTCCGGGCCCGGATGAGGTGGTCGCGCATCGACGTTTCTGCGCGTGCTGACCTGGGACGCAGATCGTCGTCAGTGCGGCGATGTCCCCGAACTTAGCCTCGCGCTCCGTAGATTTTCCAATGGAGAATCGCATGTCTGGTATTGGAATTCGGATGGCTTGCTGGGAACAACCCGGCGCCAGAGGCTCAGAGCGCCGCCCCTTCCGGGGCCGCCGCACCCGGATGCACCGACCCGCCGCGGAACGTACGCCGGTAGGCCAGCGGGGAGACTCCGATCGAGGCGTGCAGGTGCTGGCGAAGCGAGGTGCCGGTGGCGAAGCCGACCTGGCCCGCGATGTCGTCCACGGGCAGATCGGTGGACTCCAGCAGATACCGGGCGCGAGCCACCCGCTGCTGGATCAGCCAGCGCCCCGGGCTCATGCCGACCTCCTCGTTGAACCGGCGGGCGAAGGTCCGCAGACTCATCCGGGCGTGGTCGGCGAGCTCGCGCAGGGTGAGTGGCTCGTGCACGTTCTCCAGCGCCCACTGCCGGGTGGCCGACGTCCCGTTCGCCACCTCGTCGGGCACGGGCTGTTCGACGTACTGCGCCTGCCCGCCGTCCCGCCACGGCGGCACGACGCACGCACGGGCCACCCGGTTGGCGACGGCGGCGCCGTGGTCCTTGCGTACGAGGTGCAGGCACACGTCCACCCCCGAGGCCGCGCCGGCCGACGTCACCACGTCCCCGTCGTCGACGAAGAGCACGTCCGGGTCGAGGGCCACCTGCGGGAACCAGTCCCGGAAGGTGGCCGCCAGCGCCCAGTGCGTCGTGGCGGGCCGGCCGTCGAGGAGCCCCACGCCGGCGAGCAGGAACGCACCCGTGCAGATGGACACGATGCGGGTGCCCGGAGGGATCGAGGCGAGCGCCGCCCGGACCTCGGCCGGGACCTCGCGGGTGAGCAGCGCAGGATCGTAGGGCGGGATGACCACGGTCCCGGCGGTGTGCAGCGCCTCCGCGCCGTGCTCGACAGTGACGGAGAAGTCGGCGTTGGTACGTACGGGCCTGCCGTCGACGGAGCAGGTCAGGACCTCGTACCGGCCCTCGGCGGAGCCGAGGACACGGCTCGGGATGCCCAGTTCGAAGGGGTACACCCCGTCCAGGGCGAGAACGACGACACGGTGAGCACGAGGTGGCATGGCACGATCCTGTCGAAAGATGGCAATCGTGCCATGGTACGCGGAGCGGGTACCCGCGAAGCTGGGTCCATGACCGACAACGCCACCATGCGCGCCATCAGCCAGGACACCTACGGAACGCCCGACGTGCTCAAGGAGACCGAGCTCCCCAAGCCGACTCCGGGCCCGAGCCAGATCCTCGTCGCCGTCAAGGCGGCCGGGCTCAACCCCACCGACTGGAAGCACCGGGCGGGCGGCCTCTTCCTGGACCGCATGCCGCTCGTTCTCGGCTGGGACGTCTCCGGTGTCGTGGAGGCGGTCGGTTACGGCGTCACCCTCTTCAAGCCGGGCGACGAGGTCTTCGGCATGCTGCCCTACCCGTACGGCGTCGGGGCACACGCCGAGTACGTGACCGCGCCCGCCCGGGCCTTCGCCCGCAAGCCCGCAGGCATCGACCACATCCAGGCCGGCGCGCTTCCCCTCGCGGCGCTCACCGCGTACCAGGCGCTCGTCGACACCGCGGGCGTGACCGCGGGGCAGCGCGTCCTCGTCCACGCGGCAGCGGGCGGCGTCGGCCACCTCGCCGTCCAGATCGCCAAGTCCCGCGGCGCGTACGTGATCGGCACCGCGAGCGCCCCCAAGCACGACTTCGTCCGTTCCCTCGGCGCGGACGAGGTCATCGACTACCGGACCACCGACTTCCGGGACGTCGTCCAGGACATCGACGCGGTCCTCGACCCGCTCTCCGGTGACACCCGCATCCGCTCCCTCGACGTCCTGCGCCCCGGCGGCGTCCTCGTCTCCCTTCTGCCGGGCACGGACCCGGACGAGGCGGCGAAGGCCGCCGAACGCGGCGTACGCGTGGAGACTCTCCTCGTCGAAGCCGACCACGCCGGCATGAACGCCGTCGCCGGCCTCGTGGAGTCGGGTGCCCTGCGCGCCCATGTCGAGGCGGTCTTCCCGCTTGCCGAGGCGGCCAAGGCCCACGCCCTGGGCGAGACCGACCGCACCACCGGCAAGATCGTCCTGCTCGTGGACGGGGCCTCCGCCGAGGCGTAAGGGTCTGTACCTCACACCAGTTGATCGTCGCGATTGGTCTGCCGCACGCAGGAGAGGACCACCACAAGAGGCCAGATCGACTGTGCGAACGTCAGGACGCGTTCAGCGGCCCCGGCGGTGTCGTGCACGAACAGCGCGAGCAGGAACCAGGCACCGCCGAGCCACATCAGCGCGGTGGCGACGAGGGACGGCCCCGGGCGCAGACCCCACGGCGCGGCCTCCGTGAGCGGCAGCCCCGCCGCGCGGCGCCGCCCGGGGGCCTCGCGCCGTACGGCCAGCACGGGCCACAGCGCGAGAAGAGCGAACCCGACCGCGACCACAGCGCCATGTTCCATGGAACCGCCGCTGCTCGGCGCGGGGAACACGGGCAGCAGCATCGCCGACACTCCGCCGCCGCACAGCGCCAGGCGTCCGGGGTACGCGGCGGGCCGCAGCCCCCACGCGGTGACGACGTGGCAGACGCCGAGCGCGATCAGGGACGAGGTCATCACCCAGTACCCGCTGGCACCGTTCGACGCCAGGATGCTGATCGTTTTCGACGCGGGGTCGTACTCCGGCCCCTGGAGCGCCGCTGAGATCGACCAGCCGCCGACCAGCAGGATCGGAGCACACACCGAAGAGAACAGGACCCACCAAGGGACAGACCGCATGGGAAGACCGTAAGACGCCCCAACATCCCCTCCCCGAAGCACACGCGGGTGGGGCCTGCTTTTGAAGGGGCACGCCTGTTCCACCGGCCACATGGCATGCTGGGACGCATGGGTGATCATGACCATCACAACTCCGTACGCCACAGCTACGACACGGTGTCCGAGGAGTACACGGCCCGGTTGCACGACGAGCTCGCGGAGAAGCCGCTCGACCGGGCGCTCCTGTCCTCTCTCCTGGAGCAGACCGAACCCGGACGTGTGATCGCCGATCTCGGCTGCGGCCCCGGGCACGTGGCAGCCTGGCTCGCCGAGAGGGGGGCGCGGACGGTCGGAGTCGATCTCTCGGCGGGCATGATCGAGGCCGGTGGCCGCCGGTTCGCACAGGTGGAGTTCCGGCAGGGCAACCTGCTGGAACTGCCCGCAGGTGAGGGGGAGTTCGGCTCCGCAGTCGCCTTCTATACGATCATTCACCTGGCCCCCGGTGAGCTGCACCGCGCCTTCGAGGAGGCGAGACGGGTACTGCGGCCCTCCGGGCTCCTTCTCCTCTCCTTCCACATCGGTGACGAGGTCGTGCACCGTGACGAATGGTGGGGCCATGGCGTCGACATCGACTTCCGCTACTTCGAGCCCGCGTACGTCACCGGACTGCTGAAAGCGGCCGGCTTTACGGTGGAGATGCAGATGGAGCGCACCCCTTACGCCCATGAAGCCGCCACCCGCCGGGCCTACGTCCTGGCCCGCCGCACCTGACGCTGCCTCAAACGCGCCCGCACGAAGTGGCATTGCGGAGTGCGGTCGAAAGTCGGCACGAAGCACCGTCATGTCGACGGCGTCCCTAGGACAGCGCGAGTACCGCGTCGATCCGTTCGCGTAGGTCCTCGTCCTGGAGAAACGCCCTGTAGTCGCCGTACTGCGACAGCCTGCGGTCGGCGGACCGGAGCGTGATCAGTGCCTCCCGGACCGGTGGGGAGGGGGAGTGCCCGTGGTGGATGAGCGAGGCCAGGGCGGAGCTGAAGGTCCAGTGCGGCTCCTGCTCGTCGGAGGTGAAGGCCAGCACCGTCGCCTCCGCCTGCGACGCTTCCATCAGCGGCGGCTCCCACAGCGGCGGGTGCGGTTCCGTCTCACCGGGGAGCATCGGGTCCTCACCCCACGCCTGGAGCACCTCCCGGAGTTCCCGTACCAGCCAGCCCGCGCGGGCGACCTCGTCCCGCAGCGCCTCCCGCACGGCGGGCAGTAGCTCTCCCGCGTGTGCGCCCAGGGGCCGGAGTACGTCGCCGACGTCCGGCCGGCGCGGGTCGCCGAGGCAGTAGCCCCGGCCCTGCATGTCCCGGTACGGCGCGACGAGCCGCTCGACGAGACCGGGCAGCGCACGCGGGTCCCCGATCCGGGTCAGTGCCCACCGTGCGTGGTCGCCGACGGTGCCGTCGAAGAACTGGGACTCACCGGGGTCGTCGAGGAGGGCGGCGAGCCGGTCGGCGTACGGGGCCGACCGGCGGCCGAGCACCGCCAGCAGATGCACCGCTTTGTAGCGCACGTCGTCGTCCGGATCGGCCAGCAGGCCGGCCGCCGATGCCAGCAGCGGGATGGCTGTCGACGGCCGGTCCACCAGCAGCCGCCACGCTTCGTCCAGCGCGCACCGGCGCAGTTCCGCGTCGCCCGTCCGGCTTCCGGCCGCGGCGAGACCGGTCACGAACGAGACCGCCAGCGGCGTGTCGTCCCCCAGGAGGTGCACGACCCAGCCCGCGACGGCATTGCGGTCGTAGGGGTACTCGCAGTTCAGGGTGTACCAGACCTGCTCGAACTCCGGGGCGAGTATCGGATCGGTCAGGATCTCCAGCACCATCGGCCAGGCGCGCAGTGGCGCCTGCGGGTCCAGGGAAGCCGTGGCGACGACGGCTGCCACGCGCAGCACCCGGTCCTCGCCATGGAGGAGGCGGTCCAGCACCGCGCGCACCTCGGCAACCGTCGCGCCCGCACGGTCCTCGACGGCCGCGGCCTCGCCCAGCGCGAGCGACAGGGCCACCCGGACCGAGCGGTCGCTCTCCTCGTGCCACCGCTCCAGCAGGCAGCCGGTCCGATCGGATATCAGCCGCAACGCGGCCCGCCGCATGACCGGGTCGGCGTCGCTCAGCAGCCTCCGCAGCCGCGGCCACTCCCGCCGCCAGGCCGTCTCCCAGCCCGGGTCCGACACACCGGCCTCAGCGGCCGCCGCGTTGGCGTCGAGTCCCGCGATCACGTCGACCACGTCGGGTCGCGCCACCGTCTCCGGATCAACGGCGAGGTCCACCAGGAACGGCAGGGCGGCTGTGCACGCGTCGGTGACCCGTCCCGAGTCCAGGAGGAGGTCTTGCAGATCGCCATGCGCCCGCCCCAGGGCCTCCGGCCTGGTGTGGGCGTCCGCCCGCGCGATCCGGCGCAGCACCTTCGGCACGTCGGTGGCCGACAGGTCCGGCCGTACCGCCTCCAGCCCGCGCCAGTCCACCGCTTCCAGCCCTTCCAGCATGTCTCCCCCTGCCCGCCCTCGCGGGTACCCCCCGCGTCCTGATCACCCTCTCACCGGTCGGTGGAGGTGCGGCGCCGAGGTGATCGGGAGGCGGCGGTGCACGTGGGAGGATTTCCGCAGACCGACAGCGTGTCGGTCTGCGGAAAGGAAGTCCTCCATGGCAGCGGGATTCTCGGAGTGGAAAGTCAACCGGCAGTATTCGGCGAACGACCGGGTCACGTACTTGGGCAAGCAGTACCGCTGCTCGGTGACGCACAAGTCGAACTCCGCGTCCAACCCGAAGACGGCCGTCAAGATGTGGCAGAAGCAGACCGACTGAGCCACGTCCGCTCGACGGGAGACGGCCTCGCGCTGTCGCCGCCCACCGTGGTCGGAGCGCTCCGACCGCGCTGACCGGGCAGCGTTACGCTTAGCCGGTCCGGTGGTCGAGATGGTCGGCCCGTGCCGCCGCCGTCCAGTGACGAGGAGCTCCCGCCTTGCCCAAGCAGCCCCCCGGGTCCCGCCCCACCCTGGAAGCAGTCGCGGCGCGTGCCGGTGTCTCCCGGGCCACCGCGTCCCGGGTTGTGAACGGGGGAGACGGGGTCCGCCGGCCACTGGTCGACAAGGTCCGCCAGGCGGTCGAGGAGCTCGGATACGTACCGAACCCTGCCGCCCGGACCTTGGTCACCCGGCGGACCGGAGCCGTGGCCGTGGTCATCGCGGAGCCCGAGAACCGTATCTTCTCCGATCCGTTCTTCTCCCAGCAGCTCCGGGGCATCAGCAGGGAACTGGCCGCCCACGACACACAGTTGGTCCTCCTGATCGTCGAGGGACCCGACGACTTCGACCGCGTCGCACGGTATCTGTCCGGCGGCCATGTCGACGGTGCCCTGGCGTTCTCCCTGCACACGGACGACCCGTTGCCGGCGATCACCAGGCGAGCCGGGGTGCCGACGGTGTACGGCGGCAGACCGAGCTGGGGTGCGGCCCCTGGCGACCGGGCCGTGCCGTACGTGGACGCCGACAACCGGGGCGGCGCGCGCGTGGCCGTGCAGTGGCTGCGGGACCTCGGACGGGAGCGGATCGCGCACATCGCGGGGCCTCCCGACCAGACCTCTGCCATGGACCGGCTCCACGGCTACCGGGACGTCCTGCTGGACGTGGACCCGACGCTCGTCGCCGAGGGGGCGTTCACCGTGGAGAGCGGAGCGCGGGCGATGGCGGAGCTGCTGGAGCGGCGGCCGGACCTGGACGCGGTGTTCGCCGCCAACGACCTGATGGCCTCGGGCGCTCTGCGCGTGCTGCGGGAGCGGGGCATCCGGGTTCCCGAACAGGTGGCCCTCGTCGGCTTCGACGACATGGACTCGGTGGCCGAGGCCACCGATCCGCCGCTGACCACCGTACGGCAGGACATCGAGGGCCAGGGCCGGCTGATGGCCCGGCTGCTGCTGCGCGGTCTGAGCGAGGACCCCACGGATGCCGACGGGCCCGACTCCGTGATCACCCCGACCACACTGGTGCGGCGGGCCTCGGCCTGAGGGGCACGAGGGCCGCCGCACCTGGGTGCGCGCAGCCGATCAGGGATCAGCCGCTCGCGATCATCGGCGACCAGCAGTCATCAGACGTACGGGATCTTCAGCACGGCCCCGTCCGTACCGGTCTGCACCTGGGACGTACCACTGTTCAGCGCGTTCCAGATCTCCAGACGGACCGTGCCGCCGCGGAGGTTGCCCAGGCTTCCGGTCACCGCTTTCGTGCCCACCGCCTGGGTGTACTCCTCCCACCCCGTGACCGGGTCGGTCGCGAAGTAACGGAAGGTCTCGGCCCGGTCGAAGGTGCCGTCGCCGGTCAGGTCGTAGCTGACCCTGACCTGCGGGGCGAGCCCGACCGTCGTTCCCGCGTCGACCCGGAGGCGGAACGTGGTGGACGCGCCCGAGGCGAGCGTGCCGTCGACATTCCTGACCTCGTAGACCGTCGGCCTGTACGGCGTCCCGTCCCGGTTGACGCCGTCTGCGGACGCCACGGTGTCCGCACCCGCCGCACCGTCCGTGGCGGTGGTGAGCGTACCGCCGGACTTCAGCCGGAAGGTGTTGCCGGTGGGCGGGTCAGGGTCGGGGTCCCCGCCGCCCGTGCCCGTACCGGTGGCCGTGGAGCGGGCCGGGACGGAGAGGGTCGCGCCGTCGGAGAAGGTGACCGTGCGGGCCGTGGAGCCGTGGTTGTGGGCGGAGTAGGTCCGGACGCCGTTCTTCACGAAGACGGCTGAGGTAGGGATGTTCCCGCTGATCGTCAGGTCCGGGGCACCCAGCCCGTCGAGCGTCGTGATCCAGTGGTACGTGTGCGCCTTGGACTCACCCTGCTCCGGTGCGTAACCGGCGTTGCCCGCGTCCCACTTGGCCTTCGCCGCGGCCGGATCGGCCAGCGACTCGAACTCCCACAGCAGATCGCGCCACTCGACGGCCGGTCCGCCGTTCTCGCGCTCCATCTCGGCGATGTTGCGCTTGATCGCGGCCTTCTCACGGGCCAGGTGCAGCGAACCGCCGGTGACCGGCAGGACGTTGATGCCGTGGATCTCCTCCGGATTCGCGGTCCACCAGGTGGAGTACGCGCCCCCGCTGCCCCAGACCATGCCGACCGTGTCGTGCCCGAAGGAACCGGGGAAGACCTGCTGGTCGGCGTCGAACCAGTACTGCGTGATCGCCTCCGACTCGGTCGTCAGCAGATAACTGCCGAGGTCGCGCAGTGCCGTGTCACCCGTCGCCGAGCCCCACAGCACGAGCCCGGCGCTGAGGTTGATGGATTCCGACGAGGACTCCTGGTTGTTGCCCGCCGCGAATCCCTGGTGCCCGGAGGCCCAGCTGTGTCCCGCGTACACGTCGAAGCCCCGCAGGAACGGGAACGCGGTGTCCGTGCGGCTGGGGTTGGCCGCGTCGCGCACGAGGGTCTTGACCATGGTGCCCCAGGCGGAATCGGCGGCCCACGCCTGGTCGTACTGGGCGACGATCGCCGCCGCGTACACGTAGTAGCTGTAGTGGAAGTGGTGGTCGTTGAGCTCGGTGTCGCTGCCGTACGAAGCCGGGTAACCGGTCAGGGTCTTCCAGTCCTTGTCGTAACTGAACTCGCTGGCCCCGCCCGCCGTGAACCACTCCTGCAGCCGGCCCTTCATCAGGCCGAGCAGCTTGTCCCGGATGCCCGGCTGGCCGATCTGGTCGGCGACGGGCACCAGTTGGGCGAGGCGGCCGAGCGCCTTGCCGGTCCAGTAGGTGTCGCCGGCTCCGGAGAACGGGTCGGAGGCGTTCGCCACCTCGTTGAGATATCCGGTCAGCCGCGCCTTGTCCACGCCGCTCGACGCGGGGAGCGCGGGCAGCACACCGAGGTTCTTCTGGCTGGTGGTGAAGGAGGCGGACTCCCGCACCTTCATGGTGCCGCGCGGAGACACGTACGTGTAAGGCGTGAGCGCGTCCGATGTGTGCAGCCACTGATGCCGGTAGAGCGCCTGGAGCGTGCCACGCTCGGTGCCCTCCTTGGCCTCGGTGGTCAGGCTGTAGGTGGCCTTGACCGTGCCGCCGGTGGACTCCCAGCTCACGGTGGAACCGGTGACGAAGCTGAAGGCGTACTTGCGGTACGTCGCGAGCGCGTCGGTGGACGGGAGGACGGCGAGCGAGAAGTAGTCCTTGCCGCCGAGCCCGGCGGTGATGGCCGAACCGGAGACCGTCCAGTCACTGCCTGTCGGGGCGAACAGCGCGTAGTGGTGACCCGCGACCGTGATGCCGAGGACGTTCCCGTTGTCGGCGAAGACGGTCGGTGTACCGGCCGTGGTGATCCGCGCGTCACCGCCGGAGCCCTTGGCGTACACGAACGGCATGCCGTGCCCGATGGTCGTACGCAGCGTACGGGCGCCGTCGGACCAGTAGGGGGTGACCGTCCAGTCGGACCAGCCGTCGGCCTTGGTGTCCGGGGAGTTGAGGCCGCTGAGCCCGACGGTGAGGTCGGCCTTGTGGGCGTACTCGTACTGGCGGCCGCCCCCGACGACCGCAGGAGTGGTCGGGTAGCCGACCTCCAGTCCGCCGGAGGTGGCCTGGTAGGTGAGCGGGTGTCCGTACATGGGGGTGGAGTACGGGTTGTCGCCATAGCGCTGGTAGGCGAGCGAGCTCCACCAGTCGTTGGTGGGGACCGGCTTGGCCCGTGCCGCCGCGGTGAGCTTGGGTGTGACGGGGGCTCCGGTGTTCGTGGTGGGTCCGGAGGTACCGGCGGGACGGGCGTCGGAGTAACTGCCGGCACCGGCGGGGACGGTGGCGGCCGCCGCCGGGGACGCGGCAGGGCCCAGACCCACGGCGGCCAGGGCGATGGCCAGCATCGTCACCGCGGCAGGTCTGGAGAAGGAGGCTTGCATGAGCAGCACCTCGAAGTCGTGGGAGGGGGGCGGAGGCGCCGTTGAGAGCGCTCTCAGGTGTCAAGGAACGTAAAACTCCTGAAACCTAGTGTCAATAGAGCGCGCACCAGGGGCAGTTGATGATGACCGAACGTCGTGATGTGTTCGAGTCTTGATGGCGGGGGAGGTGATGGCGCCCGCCGAAGGGTTCGGAATATCCGATCGACACCCTGATGGTGCCGGCGTTAGCTTGCCGGCATGCCAGAACTGCGTACCGATCGCCTTCTGCTCCGCCGGTGGCGGGAGTCCGACCTCGAACCGTGGGCGGCGATGAACGCCGATCCCGAAGTCCGGGAGTACCTGGGTGAGCTGCTGACGCGCGAGCAGAGCGATGCCACGGTGGCACTCATGCGGGCCGAGTTCGACGAGCGCGGCTTTGGCTGGTGGGCGCTGGAAGCACGGGAGACGGGCGAGTTCGTCGGCCGCGTCGGCTTCGACGAGGTGGGCGAGGACATGCCGTTCACGGGAATCGACATCGGCTGGCGGTTGACGCGCTCGGCGTGGGGCCACGGGTACGCCACCGAGGCCGCCCTGGCTTGCCTGGCCTTCGGCTTCGAGAGCCTCGGGCTGCCGGAGGTCATCGCGTGCACGACCGTCAACAACCGTCGTTCCCAGGCGGTGATGCGCCGGATCGGCATGACCCGCGACCCGGCCGACGACTTCGAGGACCCGAGCGTGCCCCCAGGACCGCTGCGCCGGTGTGTGCTCTACCGGACGCTCCGCAAGACGTGGAGCGACCACGGGGCGGGGCCGACGCCGGGCCGGGTGCCGCCTGCTCCACCGTCGCTACGAGCGTAAGAAGCCGAGTTCCCTCGCTGTCGTCACGATGGCGGCGCCACGACGTAGGGATGGTGGGTCCGGTCCGGGTCGGCCAGGCCGTGCGGAGCGATCGTCACACCGGGCCCAGGGCGGACGTCAGAGGTCGCCCTCGCTGCCTGACTGTGTCATTGGGGGAGGGCGGGACAGAGTGCGGCCGCGGCCGCCCGTGTCGACGCGGTCGTGCGCCTTGGCGTTCTCCTCCAGCGGGAAACGGTCGCCGATGCCGACCGTGAGGGTTCCGACGGCGGCTGCGGCGGTGAGGTATGCCGCCTGCACCGCCGCTTCCAGCGCAGAGACGAGCACTTCCTGGCCTTCGCCGGCATCGCAGGCGCCCTGATCCGCTCCAGCCGCTGCACCAACTGCGCCGACCGCTAATCCGTTTGCCGTCACCGAGCCCGGTCGGATAGGAATCTCGCATGCTAAACGGCACCAAGGTCGGGCTCAGGGCCCGGCACGATGACGACATCCCGATCCTGCGGGCTGAGCTCTACGACGACGTGGTCAACTCCTCGCGGGCCGAAGGCGGGCCGTGGCGGCCGATCACGCCGGGCTCGAAGGACCCGCGGCTGGTGGTGGACGACAAGGAGCAAGGGCACGTCCCGTTCTCCGTGGTGGAGCTGGACGGCGGCACGCTGGTCGGCACCGCGACGCTGTGGGGCATCGACAACCACAACCGGTCCGCGCACGTCGGCCTCGGACTGCTGCCGTCCTGCCGCGGCAAGGGCTATGGCACCGACGTGGTCGCGACGCTGTGCCACTACGGCTTCGTCGTGCGCGGCCTTCAGCGGCTGCAGATCGAGACACTGTCGGACAACGCCGCGATGCTGCGCTCCGCCGAACGCAACGGCTTCGTACGCGAGGGCGTGCTGCGCTCCTCGGCCTGGGTGATGGGCGAGTTCCTGGACGAGGTGCTGCTCGGCCTCCTCGTCCAGGACTGGAAGCCGGACTCGCAGAACTAGGCTGCTGATTGCCGGTCAGGGGCGGATCGCGCAGCGGACATGGACGACCGAGAACCAGGAGGGCGACGTGGCCCCGGATGGGCGGGCCCGGTCCTTCGACCGACAGGCGAGGCGTCCAGGCCGAGGCCACCTCAGACCTGGAGGCGCCGGTCACGTCTACCGTTGCGCCCGATGCCGCAGTCCAGTTCGCCGAGCGCTACCTTGAGTTCGGCGGAGAGAGAATGTGTACGGGACGTACCGGCCTCAGAGGCGAACAGCTTGGCGATCCCGGCCTCCATGCCCACGCGCCGGCCGTCGTCGGGCCTCGCGGGCGGTCTACAGGGTGAGTTGACGGGCGGATGTGCGTGTGGCGCGATTCGATGAAGTGAGGGCGACCTTCTGGGGTGACGGCCTGTATGGGGTTCAGCCGCCGTTGACCAATGCGGCTGTCCAGCACGCCGAGGCCCAGCTCGGGATCCGTCTGCCGTCTGCGTTCCTGGAGCTCCTGCGGGACCAGAACGGCGGCGAGGTGGAGGACCGCTGGGACGCGTTCCCGACCGATGTGCCGACTTCGTGGAGTGAGGCGCATGTTCCGCTCGACACGATGATGGGCATCGGCAGTCACGATGATCAGACGTCATTGTTGGACACTCCCTACTTGGTGGAGGAGTGGGGCCTGCCGTCCCCGATCGTCTTGTTCTCGGGCGATGGACATTGCTGGATCGCGCTCGATTACCGGGTTTGCGGCCGACAGGGGGAGCCTTCGGTCACGTGGTTCGACACGGACAGAGACTCGGAACTCGCCCTGGCGGCGGACTTCAGAGCCTTCGTCGAGGGCCTGACCGCTGCCCGTACTTTCGACGCCGACGCCTGATCAGCCGCCTCGACCGGCCCCGCTCAAACATCGGGCACGTGCTGCGCACCTCGGCTCGGGTCGGCTTCGCACACGTTCCGCACGGCTGGCTCCGTTAGCCCCAGGCGCGCCGCCTGCTCGACCGGATCACCGGGACCCTTATCGGCGTCTTCGGCATCCGACTGGCCTCGAGCGAATGACCAGACAGCACCACCACACACTGCTCCACTCTTCCCGTACTCGGGCCGCCCGGGCAGACGGCAGAACTTCCGATGCCCTTCACGTATGGGTTCGGCTGGCTCGGGCGTGCTTTCGGATCTCCCGGAGGGCGAGCAGTCCGCCGACTCCCGGAATCAGGGAGCGCCATCGGGCGCCCGATGAGAGGGTCGGCGGGATCATGTAAGTGGCTGCGATGACGACCAGGTAAGCGGTGCCGTGTATCGGGCCGAGTAGCTTCGAGACCGCAGGGGTGTGGGTGCTGAGCAGGTTGCTCAGCAGGGCGGCCAGGGATATGGCTTCGGCCCCTGCCGCGATCCGCAACGTACGCACCGGAGTCACGCACCCGTGGTCGAGCCGGGGCGAACGATCATCAGGACGACGACGACCGCCCACAGAACGTTGAAGATGCCGGTGAGCATGGTGAGGCGCGTCGCCACGGGACGTGCCTCTTCCAGCGCGGGCACCTCCTCGATGAGCAGCTCGTGTGCGAGTGCTTGCCGCGCGGGCACGTCCTGCGTGGGTGCCTCCCGGGCCAGGGCGAGTAGGCGCTGCTGCCCGGGCAGGATGGCCATCGCAAGAAGGGCCGCGGCGATCGTGGTCAGAACGAGTGAAGTGATCAGCCAGGCATCGGTGAGGACGCCGAGCTGGGCGCCAGTGGCGATCCCGAACACCGGAACGGCGAGACCCGCGAGTGCGTAGGCGCGGCAGATGCGATGCAGGAGTGCGGCGATCCCGGTGGATCGGCTGCCCTCCTCCCCGGCGGCGCATGCCTGCAGCGCGTAACGGGGGAACATCGAGGCGGCCACGGTGATCGACCCGACGGCCAGGATCGCCGCGAGGACGTGTACGGACAACAGCAGCTTGGTCACTGTGGGGTGCCTCCATGTACGAGCACGAATGTGTTGGTTGCCAATACATACACTGCCTACGGCAATGTTGGGTAGGCTGCCTACTTATGAAGGCGGACGCGGTGCGAGGGCACCTGGATGGACTGTTGCTGGCCGTGCTCGAGACGGGCCCGCTGCACGGTTACGCGATCATTGCCGCGGTTCAGGACCGCAGCGGAGGCGTACTCGAACTGCGCACGGGCACGATCTACCCGGCTCTGAACCGGCTGGAGCGGATCGGGTTGCTGAGCAGCAGCTGGCAATCCACCGGTGAAAGACGTCGGCGATGCTACGAACTCACCGACGCCGGACGACGGATGCTGGCCAACGAGCGAACGGCGTGGAGTGAGTTCACCCTCGCGATCGGCTCGGTCCTGAACCCCGCCGCAGCGGCCGGCCTGGCCACATGAGTGTCACCGATCGGCCGGCCGATCCCATCCAGGACCACATCGCCGCCCTGACAGCCGCCCTGCACGGTCCGGTCAAAGCCAAGGCCCGGATGATCGAGGACATCCACGACGGTCTCACGGACACGGCTGAGGCCCTCGCCAACGAAGAAATGCCCTACCAGCGTGCTGCTCAGCAGGCGGTGCGAGAGTTCGGGACGCTCGACGATCTCGTGCCGGGCTGCCAACAGGAACTGACCATCGCCCAGGCCAGGCACACCGCCCGCGCCGTCGCTCTCACGGCCCCGTTCCTGATCGCGTGCTGGTACCTGGCCCGCACCGTCGACCACGAACAACCCTGGCAACTCCCTTACGCGGCACAGGTACTGGCCGTACACCTGGCCGGTGTCGCGACCGCAGCCGCGCTGCTCGCCGCAGCGACGCTGGCCGCGACCGGAGCCCTTGCCCGGCGACTGCCCACGCCGCGCCGGCTGCCCCTCCTGGTCGCCTGGGCCGGTACAACCGCCAGCGCCGCCATGGCGGTGACCACGCTCGCGCTCGCCACTGCCTCGGCCCTGGCCACGAACTGGCTCCTGCTCGCGTTCGCCGGCGCGCTCGCAGCCGCCTCCCACGCCGCGATAGCTGCTTCAGCCCGTGCTTGCCGCCATTGCGCCCGGCTGCCCCTCACCCACCCCGCCGAGTCCCCGGCGCTGGGATGAGGATCAGCGAGCCCCAGGGCGCGTCCGCGGAGGAGATCGTCGCATCAGCGACCGGATCGTCTTCGACAAGATGCTGCAGCTTCTGCGCTTCGGCTGCTCGTACCAGGCGATCACCGACAAGACCCGCTCGCCCACCACGATCCGCAACCGTCGCGACGAGTGGATCCGACTGGGCGTGTTCGCCCGGCTCAAGCAGATCGCGCTGGAGTCCTACGACCGGATCGTCGGCCCCGTCCTCGATCGGATCGCCGTGGACGGCTCCATCACCAAAGCTCCCGGAGGCGGCGAGGTGGTCGGCCGCTCACCGGTCGACTGCGGACAGCGGGGCCTGAAACGACTTAGAGAAAACCACCGTCTAAGAGGGCGGTTCGTGGGCAGATGCCCCTGTCTGCATTGAGGGTGTGGCAGGAGATCTGATTCGTGGCGTCGTCGGCCGCTACTTCTTGGTAAGGCGCCCCGTGTAATGTGCAGTCGCGTTCTGCACTTATTACGAAGGGACCCGCATGGACGCCGAAGTCGTACGTTCATGGGTGGAGGGCTGGGTTGTCTCACGCGGAGCCGCGCCGCCGGTGTCCGAGCCCTGGGGCTTCACCGTCGACGTCGGGCTGACCGGTCAGGTCACCCGGCACGTGCTGATGGATGCTGACGAGTCACTGGTCCGCAAACTGACGGAGACGGTTACCGTCCCGAACACCTGGCTCAAGCTCTTCCTGCCGCGGCAGACTGTCGCCCCGTGGGCAGCGCCCGGCTGGCGCTTTGATGACGACGGTTTCCTGATGGCGGCACTGCTGCACACAAACGCCGCAGCGGCCCCCGACGGCTACCAGGTGCGTACTTGGGCGCGGGGCGGCGTCACGCGGGTGCTCGTTATGGCGGAGGATGGTGCGTTCGCCGCCCGTGGTCAGGTCGCCATGCCTGGGCCTGGGGGCACCGCTGTCTTCGACCAGGTCGAGACTTCGCCGGCCCACCGTCGCAAGGGACTTGGCAGCCTCGTCATGAGAACGCTTGAGAACGCCGCTGTTGCTGCGGGCTCCTCGTCTGCTGTGCTGGCCGCGACGGTCGAGGGGCGGGCGCTTTACGAGTTCCTGGGGTGGCGCACCCACGGCCCGCTGACCAGTATGGTCCGCGAGGTTCCGCCACAGAGGCTGGAGATTTGAGCAGGCGTTCGCGGGCCGGTATCTCTTTCCTGGTGAGCGGGTCAGCGCGTCGCTGGCTGCTGTTTCCTGGTGAAGTTGCCGGTGCCGGATTCGGTGAGCACGCCTAGCTTGACCAGGCGGTTCAGCTTGGCTCGGGTGCCCTCGACGTCGCCCAGTGGACGCGAGAGGCGGACAAGGGCGGACGAGGACGGGTGGTGCTCGTAGTCGCGGACCGTACGCCGGGCGCAATATCAAGGCCAGCGTCCACGGTCTGGAAGCCACGGAGACTGAACGGCACTTCGAGATGCACCTCTACCGGCAGCTCAGGCCACTGCTTGACACCCATTCCGAGGAACTCGGCCGCACCTGGATACGAGAGGCTCAACTCTCCAGATCAACTGCTAGATCGTCAAAACAAACGTCTAGACATAACTGAGCGATTTCAGCTTCGCCACTCCAGGGTGAGGACGGCCTTGGCGACCTTGGCTGGGCCCGCCGGGCGCAGCTGCTTAGTTTGTGAGGAGTTGGCGGGTGGCCACCTCGCTGAGCGGCCGGTCCTGCACTTCGGGGCGGAAGGTGGTCGTAGGGGAGGGGGCAGGAAGCCTGCTCGGAGTAACGTCCCTGCGGGGTCCTCAGGTCGGCGCTCCGCAGCCCCTGCAGTGGCGCAGTCGTATGGGGCATCCATGTAGAGAGGGCAGAGGGGAATGAGCGTGGTGGAGAGCTGGTCCCGCGTGATGAATCTTCTTCGGCAGCATGCCCCGGCCGATCACGCGGATCTGCCTGGGCCCGCTACGGAGCAGATGCTCGCGGGCGCCGAGGAACGGATGGGTATCTCCCTCCCTCAGGATCTGCGGGCGTGGCTGTTGCAGAACAATCTGGATCTTCCTGAGGAAGATGTGGACGACGAGGTGGCATGTTGCGGCTTCGCCGGGTTCCCGGACGAGGGGAGCTTCTTTCTGGGCACCCGGGCGATGGAGAAGCTCTACGCGAATCACCCCTTGTCCGGTGGGGGCGAATGGCGCGAGGAGTGGATCCCGTTTCAGTCGGACCGGGACGGCTGGATGGGACAGTTCATCGATGCGAGGGACGGACGTATCGGCAGATGGTTCGTGGGTGCGCCCACGGTCACCGGCGAGTACGCGTCACTGGCTCACTACTTCGACTCCGTGGCGGAGATGCTGACGAGGATCGGCGCGGGGGACTATCCGGTCTGTTCCGTTGCCGAAGGGCGACTCGTCTGGTCGTGAGACAAAAATTCGCCGCGTCGGTCCCACTGGATGACCGTCACCGCCAAAGCCGTCCTTCCTGGGGAGGCGACGGTGAGGAAGCATTTTTAGCGTTGACGCTCCAAGGTGAGAACGGCCGCGGCGATGGCCGTCATGCGGTTGGGACTGACGGGGGCTTTGCGGAAGACGTGCCAGGACTTCAGCCTCGCGACGCTTCGTTCGACTGGTGCTCGTCCCGCTGACAGGGCCCGGTTGACGGTCCGCTGGGTCGGGCTGAGGTCCTGGTGCGGAAGTCGCTTGATCGGCGTGGTCACCCAGGAGCCGGCCCCGATGCAGGCGCGGTCGGCAAGGACCGAAATGCCCTGGCGCTCGCAGATCCGGATGACTTTGTGGGTGCGGGCTGCCGTCAGGTCATGGGTGCGGCCGGACAGGGCGGGTGAGATCCACAGCAGGTTGCCTGCGGGACCGGCAACTACCTGCACGTTCACGCCGTGGCGGCGGTGCTTCTGGGAGAAGTCGGCCCGGCCGTCACCGACGCGGTCGCACTCGGCGAGTGTTCCCTCGAGCAGGACGTGCTCGGGATCCCTCTCCCGCAGGGCACGCGGCAGCCCCGGCGCCCGCCGGGACAGGTGACCGACGAGGGTCGTCACGTAGGCGTGGGCGGTGCCGACGGATATGCCGAAACCGGCGGCGATCTGCGCGAGCGTGTCTCGTGTCGGCGCAAGTAGACCAGGTCGACGAGAGCGCGCTGGTGAGGCGGGAGCTTGCAGCGGCGGTCACCCTCACGGGTGGCGATGAGCATGGTTACCCACTCAACCAAAGCCTGCGGCAGGTCGAGTGCGGCACGATAGGGAACCAACGAGAGGGCTACGCTGCTGAGTTGAGACGTTGAACACCTCCCTCAACGGCACAGATGCCTCGTGCGTTGCGGGAGACCAGCCCGTCACCCGATCGGTGGCCACTCTGAAAACGCTCACTGAACCACTTAGAGAGTCACGAACCGCCCTCTAAGACCATCTTCAGGCCGCCCGCACGGACAGATGGGAATCGGCGGAGGACCAGTACTCCAAGCGATCTTGATGCCGACCGGAGGGGTATGTCAGTGCGCCTCCGTGAGTGCCTGCTCGTAGGCTGCCTGAAGGAGTTCGGAGGGCCGGGGGTGGTCGGGGTTCGGGCGGGGAATGTCCAGGTGCAGCTCGCGGAGTTCGTCCATGAGGTCCTCCCAGAGATGCGGGCCACCGTCCTCCAAGAGGCGAGCGCGGACGCTGAGTTCGGGTGTGGTCGGACGGTGCCGCATTCCCCAGGAGCCGAGCGCGACCATGATGGGGACTGTCTGGATGCCCGCTTCTGTGAGGCTGTAGGTCGCTCGACGTCCTCGTTCGACCTGCTCCTGCGTGAGGAGGCCGCCGGCGACGAGGGCCTTGAGGCGGCTGCTGAGGATGTTCGACGCGATCCCCTCCTCGGATTGGCTGAGTAGCTCGCGGAAGTGTCGGCGCCCGCCGAACACCACGTCGCGCAGGACGATGAGGCTCCACCGGTCCCCGAATGCCTCCACGGCCGCGTTGACCGCGCATCCGGACCGCGGTTTGTCTCGCATGCCCACCTCCAGTGATTGCATCCTGCCATCACCAAGCCTAGGCTCGACTACGGGTAGTGATTGCAGTTCGCAATCACATTGCTTCGACGGCAGGAGTCCGTGCAATGTCCCGAGTGAGGGTCCACAACTTCTCCATCTCTGTCGACGGATTCGCCACTGGTGAAGGGCAGAGTCTCGACGCCCCGTTCGGCCACGCCGCCGCGCGGCTCCATGAGTGGTTCTTCCCGACCAGGACCTTCCAGAGGATGCTGGGCAAGCCGGATGGGAGCACTGGGGTCGATGACGCCATCGCCGGCACCTGGAATGTCGGCATCGGAGCCGAGATCATGGGCCGCAACAAGTTCAGCCCCCAGCGCGGGCCATGGGAGAACGAAGACTGGAACGGCTGGTGGGGGCCCAATCCGCCCTTCCACACCCCGGTGTTCGTCCTGACCCACCACCCCCGTCCCTCGGTGGAGATGGAGGGCGGCACCACATTCCACTTCATCGACGCCACGCCGCAGGAGGCACTCCGTCAGGCGCGGGAGGCTGCAGGCGACTTGGACGTGAGGATCGGTGGCGGGCCGACCACGATCCGCGAGTTCCTCGTCGAAGACCTCATCGATCATCTGCACATCGCCGTTGTCCCGATCGTTTTGGGCCGTGGCGAGCGTCTATGGGACGGACTCGAAGGACTCGAGAAACGCTTCCAGGTCGAGTCCGTGACAACCCCCAGCGGCGTCACGCACCTGACCCTCACCCGGCCGTAGCGACCGCCCGCATGGGCGGTGAGGCGGTGGTAGCCGAAAAGTCAGGCGATCGATCGTTCGATCTTCCAGTGGTGCCGACCGAGGCGTTCGCCGGACTCGATGCCGGGCCGCGCGATGCGCGCGACGAGCCCGCGCTCGCGCAGCCAGGCCAGGTGTTCGGCGGAGAAGTACGCCTTGTCCGCGCGGAGTTTGACGGGTCGGCGCCGCCGTGGCCCCCGGCGGGACCGGACGGTGGGTATGCCGCGGGTGAACGGTTTGAGGGCGAGGCTGTCGTGCATCTTCGTGCCGGACACGGCGACGCCGAGCGGGATGCCCTGGGCATCGGACAGCATGTGCAGCTTGCTGCCCTTCTTGCCGCGATCGACCGGGTTCGGCCCGGTCAGCGATCCCTCGTTTTTGGCGCGAACGGAGGCCGTATCGACGATCGCCGAGAGCCAGTACACACCTCGCCCCGGGCCCCGAGTTCGTCCAGCACCGCCCGGTGCAGCCACGCCACAGGCCGGCCTCGGTCCATACCGTGAAGCGGCGATGCGGGGTGGCGGGCGACGTGCCGAACGTCGGCGGCAGATGCCGCCAGCCACAGCCGCTGGTCAGCGCGTGCACCACTGCCGTGAACACGGCCCGCTCGTGACACGGAGCGGTCCCACCACCTTGCGGACGAGCAGCGAACGACGGCAGCAGCGGGGCGGCCAGCTACCAGGGTTCATCAGGAACCACACGCTCGATAGATCAGCACCCACGACCGGCATCACGCCGCACGAACATCAAGTCACGGGAGACAACCTCTAAGCCTTGATCGGTGCGGCCGACCTGGCGGCCTGCTCGATCTTCGCGCAATAGGCTGCGCGGGCTTCTTCGTCGATCTGCTGCTCGTGTTCGGCGCGCACCCCGGTCCGGCCGTCGAGGCCCTCGCGCAGGATATCGGCGTGCCCGGCATGCCGGATGGACTCGCCGAGGACATGGACCATGATGGCGAACAGGTTCGTGTTGTGAAAAGGCTCCGGCCACCACGGCACGTGGCCGGGGGTGTCGAGGGGAAGCTCGTTGATCGTCGCGTCCGAGTGTTCCCACGTGCGGCGGTAGAACCCGATGATCTGATCGCGGGTCTCGCCCTCGGTGGCCCACAGATCGCTGCCGTTGGAGTCCTGCCACCGGGGCAGCGGCTCCGGGGAAGGGCGGTCGAAGACCTCGCCGAAGTACCTGGCCTCCACGGTGGCTACGTGTTTGACCAGGCCGAGGAGGTTGGTCCCGGTCGCTGTCAAAGGTCGGCGGGCGTCGTAATCGGACAAGCCGTCGAGTTTCCAGAGCAGCGCCTTGCGGTCCCGCCGCAGTCTCCCGTGCAGGTTGTCCTTCGCGAATTCATCGATCATGCGGCATGAACCTGCCATGGGCTGCTCGTGGTCTCAAGATCCCGTAGGTGGCCCGCAACGACAGGCAGAGCCGAGGCCTGGCCATGGCCGCCGCCCTGACCTGCTACAAGAAGCGCGCGAAACTAGCCACGTGAGACAACCTCTCAGGCGTTCTCGGCGCCCTCGACGTTGGCGACCATTCTGCGCAGCACCTTGAGCGTGGCCACGTACTCCTCGTCGCTGATGCCTTCGTGGACCACAGTGCGTAGTTCGGTCACCAGCTCGCGCAGCCGCGCCCTGGCAGCTTCCCGGGCCACGGTGAGCTGGAGGTGTTGCTCGGCTTCGGTTCGTAGCCAACCGCGGTGCAGCAACTGGTCGATGGCCCGCGCGATGTCATGCTGCCCGTCCGCGACGGGCGTCAACTGCCTGACGACTTCCTCGCGGCTCGGCGCTACGGGCCCGGCGTTCACGCGGTTCAACACCCAGTACTGCGGCTGTGTGACGTCGATTCTGGCCATGGCGTCACGCAGATGCCGGATGACGGTCGAGTGGGCGAGGCCGCTCCAGTCCCCGATGGGCTGACTGGCCAACATGTCGTCGGTGGCCGCCGGGTCGGCCGGCGCCTGGTCGGTGGTTCCGGTCGGCGAGGTCATGATCGCGATGCTATAGCGAGTCGGCTGCCTCCGATCGTGGTCGTGGAAGCTCGATACCCCGGACCACCTCTGTCGCACCTCGGTCCCAGGTGCGTGAGATGCCCCAGGATCCGCCTCGCGTCTGCGTCTGCGTCGGAACCCGGGACACCTCCGCTTCCATCGGATGTCTGCCCGCACCCGCTTGTGAACCCGCCAGAAGGAAGACCAGAGCCAGTGTCCCGGCGGCAGACTCTCTTTCCCGGACCCTCCTCCGCCGACGCCGACGCCGACGCCGACGCCGACTCCACCGACCCCTGCCCACCGAACCGTCAGATCGCGCGCGGCCGCTGAGCGACCCGCTCCAGGACGGTCGGCACGAGACCCGCCCAGCACGCGCGAGAGCAATCCGAGGAGATCTGCTGCCCCCACCAGGACATGAGGCGAGCCGATAGGGCAGGCAGCGGGTCAGGCCACGAGGGTGCGCCTCAGTGCGGCTAGTCCGTCGGCGTAGATCGCGTGGAACAGAGTGACGGCCTCGTCGTCGCCGACGCCGACAGGGGTGAATGAGCCGGACCACTCCACCCGCGCCCCCTCGTCACCCGGCAACTCGTGCACGGCGAGTGTGGAGAGGTAGTCGACGACAGGGAAGGGCGCCTGGAGGATGGAGTAGGTATAGGCGCGAGCGGTGTTGTCGAAGGATTCGAGGCGTTCGATGATGACGCCGCCCTCCTGGTCGCTGAGACTGCGGATCCGGCCGCCCTCGCTGAGGCGGCTGGCCGGGATGTACGGCAGCCAGTCGGGCAGTGAATCGAATCCGCCGATCAGTTCCCAGATCTGGTCTGCGGATCGAGGGATCTTGATGGACGCGGCCGTGGAGGCCATGAGTTTCTCCTTCGGGGTGGATCGATATGCATCCGCGTTCCGTGCAGGTCAGGCGGTCGGAACCGGGGCGTCGGGGGCGATCAGCTTCTCCTCGCGCAGCGCTGCCCAGAAAGCTGCGGGTACCGACCCGGCGAGCGCGGCGGCGTCCTCGGCGATGCGGCTCGGCCTGGTGGCACCGGGAATCGCCGCCACGGTGGCGGGGTGAGCCAGAGAGAACTGCAAGGCGGCTGCTTTGATGCCGACGCCGTACTTCTGGGCGAGCACCTTGATGTGCTCCACCTTGGCGATGATGTCTGCGGGCGCCTTCTGATA
Organism: Streptomyces sp. NPDC045968; assembly: GCF_056430475.1. NCBI lineage: Bacteria > Bacillati > Actinomycetota > Actinomycetes > Kitasatosporales > Streptomycetaceae > Streptomyces > Streptomyces sp. NPDC045968. The sequence goes on from NZ_JBWKLF010000010.1 coordinate 165,014, forward strand.
CTCGAAGTGTTGTCCGCCGGCCAGGATGCCCGAGCTGTACGGTCCGCCGACGACGATGTCGACGTTCTGGGCGGCGGCAGCCGGCAGCAGGCGCTGAAGAGCGCGGTCGTGGTCGAGAAGGGTGTAGCGGCCGGCGAGCAGGAAAGCGTCGGGCTTCGGCTCGTCGAGGTCCAGGGTCAGTTCCAGGGGCTCTACCCGGTTGACTCCCAGTCCCCACGCCTTGATGACGCCTTCCTCCCGCAGTCTGTCCAGGACGCGGAAGGCGCCGGTCCGGGCACTCTCGTACACGGCCAGCCACTCGTCGCCGTAGAAGTCCTGCGCCACATCGTGCACCCAGACGATGTCGAGCCGGTCCGTCCTGAGGCGCTTGAGGCTGTCCTCGATGGAACGCAGCGTGGCATCCGCCGAATAGTCGTTCACCATCTTGTTCGGGCGTCCGTGCTCGAAGAGGCCGCCCTTCTCGCCCAGTTGCCGTGCCGCCGGGTCCTCCACTTCGTCCAGCACGAGGCGGCCGACCTTGGTGCTCAGGACGTACTCGTCGCGGGGATGCTGCGACAGGACAGCGCCGAGCCGGATCTCGGACAGGCCGGCACCGTAGAACGGCGCGGTGTCGAAGTAGCGGATGCCGTGGTTCCAGGCGGCTTCGACGGTGGTCGAAGCCTCGTCGTCGGGGATGGCGCGGAACATGTTGCCCAGGGGGGCCGTACCGAAGCCGAGAGGGGAGTGGAGCAGATGGCGCACGCTCATGAGAGTGTCCTGAAGGTCGAAGGGCTGGTGTGGGAGAGGCTGGTCTGGGATGGGCTGGTCTGAGAGGGAATCGTCTGGGAAGGGTTGGTCGGATACGGGACGGTCTGACATAGGGCGGCGGTGTCAGACACGGGGCGGTCCGACAGGGGACAGCGGCGGTGCCGAGCACCGTGTGACGGGTCAGGGCCGCGAGGTGACCGAGGTGGGCGAACGGATCGAAAACGGACCCGGCATCACCGAACGCAAGAGGGTCGAAGACGGGGACATCGCGCACCCACAGAGCCGCGAAGCCGAGGCGGTCGGCCAGCTGAGCGCCTTCTGAGTGACGGGCCAGGTCGGGGACGCCGAACGGCCGGCCGGCCTCGCGGTCCTGACGCAGGCGGGTAGCGCCCCAGTCGTTGTCCAGGGGAAGTTCGAGTCCGACGGTCACCCGTCCGGCGGGGGAGACCAATCGGTCCAGTGCAGTCGACATGGTGCGGGTGCTTTCGGTGATGGGCGCCGATCCCCTTGGGGGAGACGAGGCCGAGAGGGAAAACAGACAAGCAAAGGACGGAGGGGGGGGGGGAGGGGGGCGGGGGAGGGGGCTCTTCCGCCCCTCTCCCTTGGGGGGGGTCGGTTTTTCTGTGTCCCCCCCG
>NZ_JBWKLF010000010.1:166405-262793 GCF_056430475.1 Streptomyces sp. NPDC045968
TCTGGTTCTACTGTCTCCCCTCCTGTTGGGGAAAACCATCTCTCCCATCCCCTCCACCTGGTGGTGGTTTCTTTTTTCAGTGCCCCCTCCCCCTTGTGGCCCGGATCCCCCCCTGCCCCCCCCAGGATCGGCCGGTGTCAGTTGAGGGTGTCGGGGTCGGGGCCGGTGCGCATGCCGCTGTCGAGCGAGGTGATGGCCTCGACGTCGGCATCCGTGAGTTCGAAGCCGAAGACGTCGAGGTTCTGGCGGATACGCTGCGGCGTGACGGACTTGGGGATGACCACGTTCCCGATCTGCAGGTGCCAGCGCAGGACGACCTGAGCAGGTGTCACGTCATGACGAGCGGCGATGGATGTGATCGCCTCGTCCTTGAGCAGCGCACCCTGGGCGAGCGGACTCCATGCCTCGGTGACGATGCCGTGCTGGGCGTGGAACTCGCGCAGTTCCTTCTGCTGCAGCCCCGGGTGGAGCTCGACCTGGTTGACGGCCGGCACGGTGTTGCCGTGGTCCAGGAGGCGCTGGAGGTGATCCGGCTGGAAGTTGGAGACGCCGATCGCGCGCGTACGTCCGTCGGCCAGCAGCCTCTCGAGGGCGCGCCAGGTGTCGGTGTACAGGTTGCGTGCGGGGGTGGGCCAGTGGATCAGGTACAGATCGACGTGGTCGAGATCAAGCTTGTCCAGCGAGGCGTCGAACGCCGCGAGGGCACTGTCGTAGCCCTGGTCGGCGTTCCACAGCTTGGTGGTGACGAACAGCTCGTCCCGGCTGATTCCCGAATCGGCGAGGGCACGGCCTACACCGCGCTCGTTGCCGTAGATCGCAGCCGTGTCGATGCTGCGGTAGCCGGCCGCGAGTGCCGTGCTCACAGCGGCGGTGGTCTCCTCGTCGGGGACCTGGAAGACACCGAACCCCAGCTGCGGCATCTCGACGCCGTTGTTGAGGGTGATGTGGGGGATGGAGGTCATGCTGTGTCTCCTGTGGGGTGGTTGATGCGGGTGTGGGGAACGTAGGTCGGGAAGCTGGGTTGGGGGTGGGGTTGGGGTCGGCGGCCCGGGGGCCGGGGTCCCGGGGTCGAGATCTGGGGGTCAGGGGCCGGGGTCAGGGAGCCGGGGGCAGGGGAGCGGAGAAGCCATCGTCGAAGACGAGGGTGCCCACTCCGCCCCAAAACACGAGCGGCGGCGGTGACCGTTGGCCACTGAGGAAGGGCGCGTTCCCGGAGGAGCTTCCCTGGGATGTGATGCTGCCCTTCCCTGACTTCAGTGGACGGCGACAGGCTGCTCGTCCGCAGCGGTCTCACCGATGGAGGGCGCGCGCCGCGCGCCCCGCTTCTCCAAAGAGCTGGACAACACGGCGAGGGCCAGGGCGGAGGCGGCCAGGAGTGCGCCGACCCAGTTGGGGGAGGTGTAGCCGAGCCCACCGCTGATGACGATCCCGCCGAGCCAGGCGGCGAGGGCGTTACCGGCGTTGAAGGCGCCGATATTGACGGCCGACGCCAGGGTGGGGGCGCCGTGGGCGTAGTCCAGGACGCGCTTCTGCAGCGGCGGTACGGTGGCGAAGCCGAGGGCGCCGATCAGGAACACCGCCACTGCCGCGGCTGCCTTGTTGTGGGCGCCGACGGTGAACAGGGCCAGTACCAGCGCCAGGCCGCCCAGCGCCGTGTAGAGCATGGGCATGAGCTTGCGGTCGGCGTATTTCCCGCCGATCAGGTTTCCGGCGACCATGCCCAGACCGAACAGCACCAGAAGCCAGGTCACCGAGGAGTCGGCGTAACCGGTGACGTGGGTCATCATCGGGGCGATGTACGTGATGGCGGCGAACACTCCGCCGAAGCCGAGTACGGTCATGGCCATCGCGAGCAGGACCTGCACGTTCTTGAACGCGCTCATCTCGTGGCGCAGCCGTACGCCTTCCGGCTTGGGCAGGTCGGGCACGAGCTTGGCGATCCCCGCCAGGCCGATCAGCCCCAGCGCCGCCACGAAGAGGAACGTGATACGCCAGCCGGCACTCTGCCCGACGAAGGTGCCCAACGGGACTCCGACGACGTTGGCGACGGTCAGGCCGGTGAACATCGTCGCGATCGCCCCAGCCTTCTTCTCCGGAGCCACCAGTTCCGCGGCAACGACGGAACCGATACCGAAGAAGGCGCCGTGAGCCAGTGAGGCGACCACCCGGCCGATCAGCATGACGCTGAACGTCGGAGCCACGGCGGACAGCAGATTGCCGACGACGAACAGGCCCATCAGCAGCATCAGCATCCGCTTACGGGTGATCTTGGTGCCGAGGACGGTCATGAGGGGAGCGCCGAACATGACGCCGAGGGCGTAGCCCGTGACGAGGTACCCGGCGGTGGGGACGGAGACGCCGAAGTCGCCGGCGACTTCGGGCAGCAGTCCCATGATCACGAACTCGGTGGTCCCGATCCCGAAGGCCCCGATGGCGAGGGCCAGGAGTGCTAGGGGCATGACGTCGATCCTTAAGGTGCGGAAGCTCTTTACAAGCGTCGACAATAATTGCGTACGCGGGCTATTGCAAGCGGGCCATAGGGGCGCATGCATGCAGGGGCGGTCCCGGCTTGTTCTGGCGGTCGAGCGAACCGGAGCCGGGGTCCGTGGCGATTTCGTCCCTCGCGAATATTCCTTGACGGGAATATTCGTTACAAGGAATACTCTCTCCATGGACCCACTCCTCGCCGCACTGGCCGACCCGGCCCGCTGGCGTCTCATCAGCCTGCTGGCCGAGCGGCCCCGCTCGGTCGGCGTTCTCGCCCAGCTCGCCGGGGCGCGCCAGCCGCAGACGACCAAGCACCTCCAGACCCTTGAGCGCGCCGGCGCAGTCGTCTCCCAGCGCACTGGCCAGCGCCGTATCTACGCGCTCCGGCCCGCCGCCCTGCGGGACCTGGCTGCCGCGCTCAGCCGGCTCGCCGACACCGCGGACCAGGCAGATGGCTCGCGGGCGACCTACGACCGCTATGGGCGCACCCTCGACGCGGAGCGGCTCGCCGCGCAGAAGCAGGGGTGGGCCGATGGCCGCTCGTTCACGTTCCTTCGGACGTTGGCGGGGCGCCCCGAGCTGGTGTGGCGCCACCTGACCGAGGCCTCTCTGCTCGCCTGCTGGTGGACGCCCGACGACCTCCGTGTCTCCGAGCTCGTCTTCGAAGCACGCCCGGGCGGGCGGATCGTCCACGAGTACCGCGATGCCGAGGACGCCGACGGCTCCGACCTGGTCGCCGGGCGTGCGGAGGGAGTCGTCGACGACGTACATCCCGGCGAACGCCTCGCCTACCGGCTCTCCCCTCTCCTTCCCGACGGCAGTCTCGCCTTCACCGCCCACGTCGACCTCGGCCTGCGGGCCACCGGCACCGGCACGGACCTCGACGTCCACTGGCGGATCACTGACAGCACGGTCGACTCCGCGGACTTCATCGCAGGCATCGAGATCGGCTTCGGTCAGAGTCTCGACAAGCTCATGGCAGCCATCGCCGCCGACGCGCACGACACCGTCAGCGCAGACGGCCCCGACACCGACACGAGGAGCACGAAGTGACAGAGCAGACCGCCGGCCGCAGGGTCGTCACCAACATGAGCCTCTCCCTCGACGGCCACTACGCCAAGCCGGTCGACCCTCAGGACATGAGCTGGGTGATGCCGTACGCCCACACCGACGTCGCCCGCGACCACATGACCAGCCTTTGGGAGCAGGCCACGACGGCCCTGCTCGGTCGGGTCAACGCCGAGGGCTTTCTGGGTTTCTGGCCCACGGTCATCGGCAGGGAAGGGGTCGACCCGCGGGACGAGGGCTTCGCGAAGTGGCTCGTCGACACCGACAAGGTGGTCCTCTCCTCCAGCCTCGGCGAGACGCCGTGGGAGCGGACGACGATCGTCGACAAGTCGGCACCCGATGTGGTCGCGGATCTCAAGGCCACCGAGGGCGGGGACATCCTCGTACTCAGCAGTGCCAGCGTCATCAAGGCGCTGCTGGCCGCCGACCAGGTCGACCGGCTGGCACTCACGATCTTCCCGGTCTTCCTCGGCGGCGGGCCGCGCCTCTTCGACGACGGCCTGCCCGCCGCGCAGTGGGCGCTTGTCAGCCAGGCTGCGGGCGACTACGGCACGTTGGCTCTGGTCTACGACCGAGTCCGCTGAGCCAGCCGAACAGCGCGCGTTCGAGTCGGCGACCACGCGGCGTCGGCGCCAGGGGGGCAACCACCGCACCCAGCCACTCCGGATCGCCGAGGCGGTGCAACGCCTTCGCCTCGGACGTCTTCACGACCAGATCGCACACCAGAGCCGTGTGCATGGGCGTGTAGGTGCGCTCGCGGCGGGCGTAGTTCACCAGCCAGGGCTCGTGCGGACGAAGGAGACCCGACACGAAACAGCCGCTGAGGCCGCCGTCCATGTGGCCCTCCGGCCCTTCGCGAGCTGCGACTGCCCGGCGCTCCTGGTTGGCCCAGGCGCCGAACTGCTGGGAACAGCAAGGGATTCGGGCGACGACGTGCTACCACGGTGATGGGTCCGGTGACATGGCGCGCCCATCGGCTTTCTGTTTGGTGGCCAATGACACGCAGCCCCGACCTGACAGGAGGGCCCGGGAACATGGAGGATCGGGTCCCATGAACACTGCAGAGATATCTGGGCACCCGCCGATCTACGACCGTTTGCTGAAAGAACGCGGAGACGTCCTGACCGAGGCGCGAGACGCGGCCGAGCAGGTACAGCGCCAGGCGCGTCAGGCGCTCGACTGGAGCGGCTTGCGCCCCTCCGCGCGGCCAGGCGGGGAGGAGCGCCCCTTCTCCGCTTTCGGCTAAGGGCCGGCCAGTGAGGGTGCAAGGTTCAGTGGCATGGGGGGCGGTACGCGGTTGCGTACCGCCCCCCTTTGTTTTGTCGTTGCCCGTCGGCTGCTCTGGTACTGATGCCTGCGCCTCGCGCTCGGGTGGGCGTGAACCAACTGGCATGTCGGCCGGTCCTACGCCTACGGGCGGCCACCGCCACCCTCGTCGCTGCCTTGCCGGCCGACCTCAGGAATCGGGCGTCGCGGGTGTGGGTAGGCGGAGGAGATGAGAACGGGTGTGATCGATGCGGGCTCGAACACGGTCCGGCTGGTCGTGGCGGATATGGCGGGTCAGGCCCCTGTGCCGGTGCACACGGCGAAGTGGCCGTTACGCCTCGCCGAGCGTGTCGGGCCGGACCGCCGGTTGGATGACGCATCGATCAGAGACCTGACGCATGCCGTGGCGGAGGCGAACAGGGAAGCGTGGCGTCATGGTGGAGGCGAACCGTACGCGTTCGCCACCGCTGTGGTGCGGGATGCCCCGAACCGGCGCGAGATCTGCCGTGCCGTCGAACAGGGCAGCGGGGTCACGCTGAAACTCCTGCCGGGAAAGACGGAGGCGGAGCTGACGTTCCTGGCGGCGCGGCGCTGGATGGGCTGGCGCGCAGGTTCGCTGGGGCTGCTCGACATCGGCGGGGGCTCGCTCGAGGTGGCATGCGGCCGGGGGGCGCTGCCGGACTACGCGGTCTCTCTGCCGCTGGGCGCGGGACGTCTGACACGCGAGTTCTTCGCCGGCCAGGACGTGCCGTCGGCCCAATCGGTCAGAGCGCTGCGCCGGCACGTACGCCAACACCTGGAGGACGCCGCTGCACGCATGCGGTGGGAGTCGCCCCGCACGACGGTGGTCACCTCCCGTACGTTCCAGCAGCTGGCCCGGCTGTGCGGAGCGGCTTCGGAACAGGCAGACCCGTTCGAGGACCGTGAGCTGACGCAGAAGGACCTGCGCAGCGCGGTGCGGCGACTACGCCGCCTGCCTCCTGACCAGCGGGCACGCCTGCCCGGGATCTCCCGCCCACGGGCCAAGCAGTCCCTGGCCGGCGCACTGGTCGCACACGAAACGCTGCGCCTGACCGGCTCCGAGACCGTCACGGTCTGCCCGTGGGCGATACGCGAAGGCATACTGCTGCGAGCCGTCGAAGAGGATGGCGCCCGGTGGTGGGCCGACCAGCCCGGCAGCACCGGCGAGGACGTCGCACGGGGACACGTGCCGCTGTTCCTGGCTCACGACCTGGTGCCGGTCGGTGCACGGTGACCTACGAGAGTTCAGTCATCGCGCGTCCTTGCGGACAGGAGTGGTGTACGGAATGGGTTCCCGCACTCGTCCGCGTACGGGGAGAGCTCGATGGCGCACATGCCGTTCGCGGACGAGGCGGTTCGTTTCCCTGGCCGGCTATCTCTGGTCAGGGCGTGGGCGTGGTGAGAACGGAGTCATCCTGGGGGCGCGCGCCGGGCAGTTGGTGGCGTGCGGCGATGAGAGCGGCGTCGACATCACGGGTGCCGGTGGACACGCAGAGCGTGTAGGCGATGTCGTCCATCCGTTGCCGCACCTCCGCGTCGCCGTCTTCCGCGTGCAGGATGCGCAGGGTGTCGTACTGCTCGACGAGATTCCGCAGAACCGCGGGGTGGGCCATCAGCACCGGGCGTCTCCAATTCACCGTCAACTCACATGAGTCATTCGCCGCCTCGCCTACCCCGGACCCTGACGGATACACCGCTCTTACCGGGCGTGGCTGAGTCCTTGCGTGGGCGCGGCGGCTCGGTGGCATGGAATGGAGTACGAGCCGCCGTGCGGCGCCTCGCCCTCCCCTCCGGGACACCTGCCGAACTGGTGGCGCTGATCTCCGGGGGAGTGGGCCAGACATGGGCCGTGCGTTTCTCGTGCTCGACCGGGTGGCCCGGATCGAGCCCGGAGAGAGTGTCCTGATCCATGCGGCGGCCGGCGGTGCCGGAAGCCAGCTCGGCCAGGCCGCGCACCTCCTGGGCGCGGGCCGTGTGGTCGGCACCGTGGGCAGCGAAGCGGAAACAAGACCGTCAGCGGCTTCAACCTGGCCGCCTTCTCTGCCGCCTCCCCCCAGGAGACGGGCCAGGCGCTGCGCCGGGCGGTGGCGGCCGCAGCAACAGGAGACCTGCGAGTACAGGTCGAAACCCTGCCCCTGGAACAGGTTGCCGAGGCCCACCGCCGTATTGAGTCAGGCACGACGACGGGCAAGCTCGTGCTCCAGATCGCGGCGCTGTGACCTGCGGCCGATCCCGTTGTGCTGCGGGCGCGCAGCCTGTACGTACGTATGGGCGTGGCGTGCAGCAACGCCGGCACCAGTGCCGTGGGGCTGTTCCACGACTGCACCGAGGAGCCGTTCCACGACCCCACCGAGGGTGCCTAGGACCGTGTCCTGGACGTCAGCCCTCGGTGGCCGACAGGGACAGACGGCCCGACCCGCTGTCGGGGCGAAGGGGCCTACGCCTCCGTGGTCACCCACGTGGCCACCCCCATGGTCGGCGCGGTCGCAGGCGAGCGGGCGGGCCGAGCTGCCCGCCCGGGTTTCGCCCGGCGGGCTTACGGGTCACAACCATCCACACCGCTGTGCCTGCAAAGCCATCTGGAAGCGGTTCGCGGCGCCCAGCCGGGCCATCAGGACCTGCAGACGGCGGAACAGCGTGCGGCGACTGATTCCCAACTCGCGGGCGATGACGTCGTCGCTCGCACCACCCGCCAGGAGCCACAGGAGGCGCCGGTCGGCGGGCGGCAGGCCGCCCGGGCCGGTGGTGCGGCCGTGGAACGGCAGGGCGTTCTGCCAGGATTGCTCGAACAGTGCCATGAGAGCGGAGAGCAGGCCGCACGGCTGCACGACCAGCATGGTGTTGTGCACGTCGGCCTCTTTGATCGACAGCGACACGAGCGCGTACGCCTCGTCGATGATCACCAGTTTGACCGGCACCGAGGGCAGTACCCTGGCCTGCTCGCCGGCCTTGACACACGGTTCGATGACGTCCTTGAGGTGCCCCGGATGCTCCAGCGACTCCCGTGAGTACACGACGCGCTGCGTCACACCGCGGGCGAGCGTGGCCAGCGCGTCGTCAGTGGCGCCCGGCAAGGGGAAGTACGGCGGGGACTCGAACTGCCGAATCTGATCACGAGCGCTCGCCCAGGCGTGACGGACCCTGGGGCCGATGGCGTCGCCGGTGACGACCTCGACCAGATCGTCGTTGTACGCGGCGAGCCGCTGACGCCGGAACGACTCGAATGCGCCCCCGACGGCGATACGCGACTCCTCGACCTCGGCCGCCCGGTGCCGGGCCAGGATCTCCAGGCCCGCGGTGGGCGGAACCGGGGCCACCACGTCCGCACCCACCTCGGCGGCACTGGCCAGACCCGCGTCGACCAGCGCGCCGTACGCCGTGGCGAGTTCAGCATCGCCCAGACCGGTTGTGGTTCCGATCGCACTCAGCGGAGCGGGGGACAGCTCAAGCAGCGCCAGATAGACCTGGCACGCCGCGTGATCGATTCCCAGCAGCCGAAGGGCCTCGCCGATTTTCGCGTTCGTCATACGCCGCATTATCGACGGCTCCCCTGGGAGCGATGGCTGATCTGTGCCAGTGGCACTCTCGGGCACCAAGCGCGCGCGGTGGGGGATACCGTCCAGGAGCCGTCGGCGACCGGCGGCAGCGAGGGCGCCCGGCCCCACCGGGAAGGAGCTCGGCCTGTCCGCGTGCTTCTCTGCCCTCGCCCTCGCCGCTGAGGAATCCACCCAGAAGAAGGTGTTGACATGGCGAAAGGCCGGAAGAACGGTCTCTACTCAGAGATCTCCGAGGAACTGTCCGCGCTGATGCGGACGGGCTGGGCAGACACCGAGCAGCACGACCTGCGGCTCGCCGAGCAGGCTCCGCACGCGGCCCGCCGCCGCGCCGAGCTCTCCGCGCTCTTCCCCGGCGAACGCCTCGTGATCCCCTCCGGGAACCTCAAGGTCCGCTCCAACGACGACACTTACTCGTTCCGCCCTTACTCCGGCTACGTACACATGACCGGAGACCAGGCCCGGGACGGCGCGCTCGTCCTCGAACCCCGTGCGGACGGCGGCCACGACGCCTACTGCTACCAGCTGCCACGCGACGGCAGGGACGACGACGAGTTCTGGACCGGCGCCACGGCGGAGCTGTGGATGGGCCGGCGTCGCTCTCTCGCCGAGGCGGAGCGTGTGCTCGGCCTGCCCTGCCGCGACGTCCGCACGGCGGCCCGCGACCTGGCGGCCGGCTCCGGTGCGCCCACCCGGATCGTCCGTGGTCTCGACACGTCCCTGGAGGACGCCGTCACCAGCGAAGAGGAGCGCGACGCCGAACTGGAGGGAGCGCTCAGCGATCTCCGCCTCGTCAAGGACGAATGGGAGATCGCCGAGCTCCGCAAGGCCGTGGACTCCACCGTGCGCGGATTCACCGATGTGATCGGTGAGCTCTCGGGGGCGGTTGCGTCGTCCGAGCGATGGATCGAGGGCACGTTCTTCCGTCGCGCCCGTCTCGAGGGCAACTCCGTCGGCTACGGCTCGATCTGCGCCGCCGGCGAGCACGCCACGATCATGCACTGGACGGACAACGACGGTCCGGTCCGCCCGGGCGACCTGCTCCTGCTCGACGCGGGCGTGGAGACGCACACGCTCTACACCGCCGACGTCACGCGTACGCTGCCGATCAGCGGGACCTTCACGCCGCTGCAGCGCAAGGTTTACGACGCGGTGTACGAGGCTCAGGAGGCGGGCATGGCCGCCGTCAAGCCGGGCGCCGCATACCGCGACTTCCACGAGGCGGCCCAGCGCCACCTGGCGGCCCGTCTGGTCGACTGGGGCTTCATCGAAGGCCCGGCCGACCGCGCGTACGAACTCGGCCTCCAGCGCCGCTTCACCATGGCCGGCACCGGCCACATGCTCGGCCTGGACGTCCATGACTGTGCGCAGGCCCGGAATGAGGCGTACGTCGACGGGGTGCTCGAGCCGGGCATGGTGCTCACCGTCGAGCCCGGCCTGTACTTCCAGCCGGACGATCTCACCGTGCCCGAGGAATGGCGCGGCATCGGCGTCCGGATCGAGGACGACTTGGTCGTCACCGACGATGGTCACGAGAACCTGTCAGCGGGCCTGCCGCGGTCGGCGGACGACGTCGAGGCATGGATGGCCCGTTTCGCGGGCTGAGTGGGCCGAAGTCGGCGTGCCGGTGTCGCTTGCTGTCCCCCGTGGACTCACGAACCCATCGAGGTCGCGAAGCGAGTGTGTCCAGCGTGTCCGCGGGGGGCGCATTGAGGAGAAACGAGTCGGCAGAGGGTGCGCTCACAGGCGACGGGTGAGAGTTGGCCGGGCTCAAGGACAGCAGGCGGGCGCGGCGGCGGCGGATATCGGGGGAGGGGGGCTTCCCGGAGCGGGAGGCGCCGCTGTCGCAGCCGCGGGGACTGGGCAATGCCATGGCCAACTGGGGCCGCGTTCATGCACAAGACGGTTACTGACGGCTCAGCTGGTTGTCCCGGGCGACGACGGTACGGCCCCGGGGGCGCGGGCGGGCCGAGATGCTCTCCGCAGCTGGCACTCAGGCTCGATCGCACAGCCACGGCCACGGCCAAAGTCACGGCCGCAGCCGAACAGTCACAGCGACGAACCACTGCCGCTTATTGAACGTGTTCAATATTCCTGACAGGATGGCCATGCTGCGGCGACCGTCTACTGAGCGAACCGCGTGTCTTCGTCGTGCTGGTCATCCCCGTGCTGGGACAGCTCCTGTTCGCGCTGTGCATGATGCGCGCCCGCTGCTCGGCGGCCTATCCCAGCTCCGACGGCGAGTGGCCCGGCCCTGACAGCCTTGGCCGCACTGGTCGGCTGCGGGCCCTACACGTATGCCGAGGTACCCAGGATCCACGACGTCGCGACGGCCGAGATATTGGCGACTTGGCGCTGCATTGAGCACGCAACTCACCCTGCGGCGTGATGGATCGGCCTCCATCACCTTGTTGGACGGTGAGGAATTCGACTTCGGCGACGGCTGGCGGGTCTCCGGTACGGGAACCTGGACACTGGCCGACGATGCCGACCGGGGGCAACATCTGCGCCAGACCCTCACGGCCCGTACGGCCTCGACCGTTCGTCGGGAGTGGGAGCGGCGGGCGTTCCTCCGGAGGCCCGCGTACGGGCGCCCGAGACCTACACGTGGACGTTCCACATGCGCCGCGACACGTGCCAGGAGCTACAGCTGTACTTCTCCTTCGGCGGCCCCGACTCGGGGAGCACGTACGTGATGGAGAGAAAGTCGGCCATGGCCGAAAGTGGCCCAGTAGGCCCGACGTCATCAGAATCTCGACGATCGACAGACTGGAGTCGACACCCCCCGGCCGACGCTCGCACGCCACGATTGCGTGCGATGGGCCTCGGAGTCTGTGCGGGGTCTGCACCATCACGGATGTGCTCGCCGGCCACCGGGCGCCCCTGCGGGTCAAGGGTGTCGAAGGGTGCGGTGGCGACCGGATGGCCGCGGAGTGGAACGCTCGCTACCGCAGGCCGCTGGGCTCCCGGCCCGGAGCCTCGGCAGGCCGGTCGCATGCCGCCCTGGCTCGATGTCAGGAGTTGTTTCCGATCTGCGGGTTTGTCGAGTCACCCGCCTGATCGTGGCCTGATGGCGACCGAGAAGGGCGTAAGCACCAGCACCACCGGACCGATGAGGCAAGGGCTCCGCGGCGCCCCCACTTCCCATCTACTTGTCCGACCAGGTATCTTGCATCGCATGGAACCAGGTGATTCAACCAAGCAGGCCCGGGCGGCCGCCCAGCTGCGCAAGGGGGTCCTGGAGTACTGCGTACTCGCCCTGATGCGGGACCGTCCCCGCTACGGCGTGGAACTCCTTCGCGCCTTGGAGGAGTCCGGTGCCCTGGCCACCAGCCAGGGCACGGTCTACCCGCTGCTCTCCCGGCTCCGGCGCGACGACCTGGTCACCACCACCTGGCAGGAGTCCGCCTCCGGCCCTCCCCGCCGCTACTACGCACTCACCGACAGCGGCCGGGCCGCGCTCGACGAGTTCACCCGCGTCTGGCCCGGCTTCCGCGACGCCGTCGACGCCTTCCTGACCACCCCGCACCCCTCCACCGGAGACCTCGCATGAAGACCTCTGCCGACCTTGTACGCGACTACCTCTCCGCCGTAGAGCGCGAGGCCTCCACACTCCCCACCGACCGTCGCCAGGAACTCCTCGCCGACCTCGCCGAGCACATCGAGGTGACGCGCGCCGAACGCCCCGGCGCCGCGATCGGCGAGATCCTCGGGGAGCTGGGGGATCCCCGCACGATCGCGGCAACGGCACTGGCCGAGGCGGGGAACGGGGCCGCCGGAACCCTGGCCCGGAGCGGTGCCGACGCACCCGCCCGGCGCGGCAAGGTGCACCCTCTGATCCCGCTCCTGATGCTCACCCTCCCCTTCCTCTTCGCGGCGGCCTTCCCCGACGTCCCCGCCCTGCAGTTCTGCAGCACCTTGTTCCGTGTCATCGGTGCGGTACTTCTCTGCACCTCGGTGCACTGGACCGCCGTCCAGAAGACCACCGGCGTACTGCTTGCCGCCGTCCTGCCGACCGTCGCCATCGGCATCTGGATAGGCTCCAGCGCCGCCCCGGCCGGCGACACCCCGGCCCTCCTTGCCAACCTGGCGACCCTCGCCCTGCTGGTCGGCACGGCAGCATGGCTCTGGCGTGTCCGCCGCGCCTGAGGCGTTGTTTCCGGTCTGCGGGTTCGTTGAGAGCCGGTGGGTGACTGGTGCGGTGTCCGAGGGTGGCCGGTCAGCGGGTGATGCGGCGCACCCCGGTCCCGTCGGGTACCCCCGCCAGGACCTGCGCGGGCGGCGCTTCCCCCGCCACGGCCTGGAGCGGGACCGGGGCGAACACGACACCGCATCCGGTCGGACGCCCTGCCTCAACGGCTTGGAAACAACCACTCAGCACCGTCGCAATCCAGCGGCGTGAGATATCGCAATATCGGGATATAGTGGTGCGTCGGAGCGTCTGGCGAGAGAGGTGACCTGTGGCCGCGACAGCAGGGTTGGGTCCGGGGGATCTGATCGAGGTCTTCAAGGCCCTTGGCAATCCAGCCCGATTGCAGATCATGCAGTGGCTGAAGGACCCCGAAGCGCACTTCGGCGAGTACGAGCCGATCGCGGACCGTCAGTCGGTCGGTGTGTGCGTCACGCACATTCAGGCGAAGTCGGGACTCGCCCAGTCAACCGTCTCCAGTTATATGAGCACGCTCGAACGGGCGGGACTCGTGCGTCCCACCCGGGTGGGCAAGTGGACCCACTACAGACGCGATCAGGAGCGCCTGGCGCAGGTGGCGGAAGCGATTGGCGCCGCCATCTGATTGACGAATCGCAATACGTCGATATGATCTTCTCATGTCGACCTTCCGTGCTGCTCCCACCGCCCTGATCGTTCATGCTCATCCTGAGCCCCACTCGTTCGGCACGGCCCAGATGACCACCGCGGCTCAGGCCCTGCGCGATGCCGGGTATCAAGTCGACGTCCTCGACCTCTACTCCGACGCATGGGCGCCGGTCCTCGCGCGCGAGGAGTTCGGACCGGTGGAAGGGCACTTCAAGCCACAGGCCGAGCAGCAGCGCGCGGTTGAGGACGGGACGCTCGACCCGGCCGTCAAGGACCATCTCGACCGGCTGCTTGCCGCTGATCTGCTCGTGCTGTCGTTCCCGATGTGGTGGTTCTCGCTGCCCGCCATCCTCAAGGGATGGGTGGACCGGGTCTTCGTGATGGGCGGGGTCTTCGGAGGGGACTACGGACTCTTCGGTGACGCGGCGCTCGCCGGAAAGCGAGCGATGCTGCTGTTCACGACAGGGGGGCCCAGTGAGTCGTTCCGGCCTGGTGGCGCCTTTGGTCCGCTGGACGATTTCCTGTTCCACATCCACCGCGGGATGCTGGAGTTCGTCGGCCTCCAGGTGCTCGACCCCGTGGTCACCTATGGGCCGGCCCGTATGAACCACCACGAACGAACAGCGGCGCTGGATGCGGTCAGAGAGTCGGTCGCGCTCATCGCGGCGGATGCGCAGACCGCCGCTCGTTGATCCCGCTCCCGAAAGCCAGGACACTCGAACGTGCCGCATCGCGGACCGGCCGGGCACCGAGCGGACTGGTCTGCTCCGTCCGCCGGAATCTCTCGGACGAACCTGCGCGACGCCCACACTCTGGCCACCGTGGCACGCAGTCTTCGTATCACCGACACAGACTGACTGAGGCCGACCTGTCTCGCACCCCACACCGCAGCCGCCTCGATTGCCGAACCCTGGAGCTGCGACACCGAGCCGGCTGCCTGATGCCCTGCTCGCTCCGCCTGACCCACGTGGACCTCTGGCAACGCGCCCGCCCAACTACCTCCGATTCACAGGCCGTCCCTGTGACGTGACTGCTCGGCCAGCAGCTCTTCGGTCAGCCTGCGGGCATCGGCGAGGAGGGATCCGTAGAGCGTCATCCACTCCGGATGGGAAGTGTCAGCGTCTCTCAGCGAGTGGCGCAGTTCGTCATGGGCGCTGCGTACCTCGTCGACCGCTGTGCTGAAACGACCAAGTGCGGCCTCTCCGTCGCCCTCGCTGAGGCCGCCGTACGCCTCAACAGCAGCTCCTGCCCGGCTGAGGAACCAGGAGTAACGGGCCGTCACCCCCTCCGTAGGCCGTGGACTGCTGGCGTGCTGATCCGCTGCCTCCACAAGCGTGCGTGTCAGGTTGTTGAGATAGTCCGTGAGCTGATCAAACAGATACAGGGAATGTTGGAACGGGCCCTCAAGATCCCTCAGCTTCGCCCGGTGTCGGCGTTGCGGATTGAACCGGGCGCTCTCCTTGCTCCAGTCCAGGGCGGAGCGGGCCTGCGCGATGAGGCCATTGAGGCGGCGGGTCCGCCGGTACCAGTCCCGGGCCTGCCGTTCCTCCCACGAGGTGGCCAGCCCTTCAGCGATGGAGGTGAACACCCGAGTCGCCTCTTCGATCACTTCGCCTACAGCGTTCTGGGTGCTACGCAGGTACACAGGCGGCAGGACGAGCATGTTGACCCCCACGCCTACGGCAGCGCCGAGGACCGATTCCAGCAGCCGAACGCTGGCCGCCCCGACACTCGGTTCACCGAACGAGAGAGCGAACAGCGCTGCGGTCGCGCTGTAGAGCCCTTGGTCTCCCAGCCTGCCCCAGTTGCTGAGCAGCATGGTGAGAGGAAGAACCACGGCCATCGCCGCCGTCGGATCGCCCAGGGCCATTCCGCCCGCCGTGGCTAGGACGGTGCCCATGGCGATGGCAGCCAACTGCTGCAGCGCTTGGGTGTACGACTGATAGACGGTGGATCGCACGAGGACGACAGCGACCCAAGGCGCGATGTACGGCAGTGGCGCTTCCAGCCACCAGCGGGCGATCAACCACGCCAGCAAGGCCGCCAGAGCCGCCTTCAGCGACTGCACCGCCAAAGCCCTCTCGCGACCCGGCACCGTCCACGCATGCCGCACGAAACGCCCCGCCGGCAAGACCTCTGCGCGTACGAACTCCGTTGCACGGACTCGGAAAGTCATGACCGTTCCAGTACCACGAGAGAGGCCTTTTATCCCGCGGAACGCCGACTGCGTCATGAACGAGAAGAGGGCATCACCGCAGCTGAACGCCGCCTAAGCGCCGACAAGGCCTCGACGATCCGAGTGCTTTCCGGTGCCACAGTTCCAACCGCAGTGGCGACGTCTGGACTCCGCACCGCCGGAACCGGCCTCACAGGTCGTTTCACCATGAGATCGCCTGAGGGAGAGGGATGCCGTGACCGCAGTGTTCTGCGGAGCCCTTCCCAGAAGGAAGAATGGCCGTCATGACGACATGCAGGAAGTGCGGCGGGCAAAGGAGGCGGTGGCCTCGTTCGTGTTCACGATGCCGCACTCAGGGCGACCGGGCGGACGCGGCTGCTGACGCGGGAGAGTTGGCCGCGGAAATGGGCGCGTTCGGATGGATAGGGCGGGGGATCGTGGGCGTGTTGCGGATGCTGCTGCGCGCCTTCGACTGACCGGCCCTGCGGGCACGTGCGGCCACCGCCGTGCTGATGCCCAGGCAATCCTGGCATCAGGAGACTTTGGTGCCGGTGCCGGTGGCGCCGGTCGAGCTGCGGCGTGTCACGTGAGGCTCGCAGCCTGTTTCCTTGCCTTCCGGGTCCCGTCCTCCCGGCGGGGGAGCAGCAGCGGGGTGGCGAAGAGGAGGACTCCGGCGGCGGCGATCGCGGTGCGGGGGTCTGTGACGGCGGCCAGCAGGCCCCATCCTGCGGTCAGGGCCGCGATCGCAGCGCTGCTGCTGACCGACCACGCGGTCAGGGTGCGGGCGACCCGGTCCGGGTCGGTGTGGTCGAGCCGGTAGGTGGCCAGTACCGGATTGAACACGCCGCAACAGGTCACCAGGCCGAGTTGGACGCCGATGATGAGGACGATCCCGGGGACGCCGGGCTGGACGAACGCCAGCCCGAGAGGCCAGCACGCACGCAGCGCCCCGGCGGTGCGCATCACCCTGTGCTGCCCGAATCGCGTCACGAGCCGACGTGCGAGGCGTGCGCCCACGAGGCCACCGACGCACGGGGCCGCGAACACCAGACCGTACTGCCAGGGTGTGAAGCCGAGGTGGTCCAGCAG
Organism: Streptomyces sp. NPDC045968; assembly: GCF_056430475.1. NCBI lineage: Bacteria > Bacillati > Actinomycetota > Actinomycetes > Kitasatosporales > Streptomycetaceae > Streptomyces > Streptomyces sp. NPDC045968. Next base: position 182,883 of record NZ_JBWKLF010000010.1, read on the forward strand.
GAGTACGGCGAGCAGCGGCTCGGACGCCATGATCAGGCCGTTGACCACGACCGCGTTGAAGAACAGCGGGCGCAACGTGGGGTGGGCGAGGATGTGGCGCCAGCCTTCGAGCAGATCGCGTGCTCGCAGCCGCGGTGCATGGGTCCGCTCGGGACGCGGTTCACTCCCGCCGATGGCGCGGATGCCCAGGGCCGAGAGCAGGTAGCTGACCGCATCGGCCATCACGGTCGTCACCGGGCCGAACAGCCCGATCGCGGCTCCTCCGAGCGGCGGTCCGAGCATGGTCGAGGCCCAGGTCGTGGACTCGAACCGGCCGTTCGCGACGAGCAGGTCCTGCGATGGTACGAGCGTTTTCAGATACGCGCCGCCGGCCGCGTTGAAGGCGATGTTGGCCGCGGCGACGACGACGGAGACGACGAGGAGCTGGGTGAAGCCGAGCCGGCCGAGCGCGAACGCGGCGGGGATGCTCATCAACGCCGCGAACCGGGACAGGTCCATCGCGACCATGACAGGCCGTTTACGACGGAACTCGACCCACGGCCCGAGCGGCACCGCGAGCACGGCTCCCACGGCCCGCCCCGCGGCAGCCAGCGCCGCCACCTCAGCCGGTCCGGAGTCCAGGACGAGGATCGCTATCAGGGGAAACGCACCGAACCCGAGCGAGCTGCCGTACGAGCTGACCGCATACGCCGCCCACAACCACCCGAACCTGCGCCCCAGCGCTCGCCTGCCCGCCATACCTCCGTGCGCCTCTCGCCGACCCGAACCACCACCACTGACCACCGGCATCAAAGCGGGGGGCGGATGCCCAGGTCAAACAAGCGATCGGCGAGGATCGCTGCCGCAGAAGACGCAGACGTAGTCGCCTTCACACACGATGTTGTGCTCCTGGCGGGCAGGACACCGCCGGAACACCACCTCGTGAGTGAAGCCGGACGGACGCCCGAGCTCGATACCGTCCAGGGCATGGGCGACAGCCGACCAGGACTCCACGTCCGGGCAGTACCCGGTCGAGTGGTTGCTGGCGTCGCCCACGACCCATCGGTTCGCCTCGCGGGTGAAACCGATCTCGCCGGCGCTCAGCACCGGCTCTCCGTGGGCACAGGCCACGTGTTCGCTTGTCCGCGGCGCCAGCCGAAGCACACCGTCCGTGCCCACCACAAACGTGAACGGCTCGGCCAGCTCCGCTGGTGATCACTCAGCGACCCAGACCTCGAAATCAGCCGCCGAACCGATCTGGGATCCGCCGCAGCAGGGCCTCACCCGATGATCGCGACCGGGGCGTCCCAGGCGTTGCGGTCGACGGTGATGGTGTACCCGCCGCGGGTCTCTTTGCTGTTGACCATGTACTGGTGGCCGCGGCTGTGGTCAGTGAACTGAGTGGAACCCCACGGCCAGTCGGTCGTGGTCGTGTTCTTCTTGTCCCACAGTGCGTACCAGAGGTTGCCCGGAAGGTCGGTCTTGTCCGTGGCGGTGGCGATGGCTTTGGCGCTGGAGCTGCTGAAGCCGTAGTAGCCGCCGCGGTAGGTCTTGGCGCGCAGTGTCTTGGTGAAGGAGCGCACGTAGGTCAGCACGGCGTCGTTGCACGCCTTGTTGGTGATGTCGTACGGCTCCATGTCGAGGTAGATCGGGCTGCCGACCTTCATACCGAGTGCGGATGCCTTGGCCACCGCGTCCTTGGCATTGCTCGCACCGACAGATGCCGCTGTCGAAGCGGTGAACTTCTCCGGATTCGCACTCTTCTGGCAGGGCGGCTGAGCCGCTACGTAGATCGGAATCAGCTTCCAGCCGCCGGCGCTGACCGACTTCACCCAGGACGCGGTCAGGTTCGGCTGGGCGCAACCACGGTTCCTGCCCCCGACGTACACCGCGGCAGCGCCGTAGAACCCGGTGCGCCAAGCCTTCATCGCCGCAAGGGAAGGAGCCGTGCAGGTGTCGAACGCCCGGCCGGTGTAGGTCTTCTGCGCAGGCCACGAGGTTGCCGCCATCGACGTCTGAGCCGCGACTCCGGCACCTGCGACAACGGCGGCACCCGCCGTTGCCCAGGCGATGTATCGGCCCTTCTTGGACAGCCGGTGACTGGACATCCCCACCCCATTCATATGTACGGCACGCGCGTCCGCGGCCGACGCGCCTGCCGGGACGACGTACGTCCTGGAGCACGGCCCCCACCGAGGTACGGACACGGCCGCTGGCACACGCAGTGATCCGCTCCGGGCACCCGGAGCGGATCGCACGATAGCCGATGCAGGTGTCATGCGTGCCACCACAGTGAGCAGGTTGAGGCATAGCCCGCCGCGCATGCGAGTCGTACCGTGTGATGGCCCCCGGGAGGCTGCCGGTTGCTGGCAGGTCTGCGGTCTGCGCACCGCCGCTCCGACTCCGGCTCCACCCCCGCGGTCGGCCAGGCCGCCCGGTGGAGCCATCAGCGGGCCGCGCCCGCCCGGCGACAGAGGCGCGGCCAGTAACCGCCCTTCGGCGAGACGCCGCGTATGGGCGGGCTACAACGAACACGCTCGCTCACCGGCACCGCCGTGGGGTTCGGGGCTGTGAGTCGGCAGTCCGCCGCCCAGGCGGCCCTGGCCCCTGGATCCATACTGCGTTCCCTGTCCCCTCACGTCATCCGTAAAAATCACCCGGCATCTCTCCGTACCGGCACAACCTTCCTGGGTACCCGAGTGTCACAACAAGTGGGAGTAAATCACTCCCATGGACACAAGGGGGAAATATGGGAAGTGTGCGTAATCTCGCGACTGTTGGGGCATTGACCACGCTGGTGGTGGGCGCCACGGCCGTGGTCGGTACGACCGCCTCTGCCGCACCCAACGTCACACCGCAGGGTGTCTGTGGGAGTGCCTACAAGACCGTGAACTCGGTGCCCGTCGGCTCCCTGGGCACCGTCTACCTGACGTACAACTCCTCGAACGGCAAGAACTGCGTCGCGACCATCCGCGCCAACCCCGGCACGGCCAAGGACATGTCGACGTACATCTACGTCCCCGACACCGACGCGTGGGCCGGGGACTCCGGGTACTTCACGTCGTACGCGGGACCGGGCTACGTCTACGGCAAGGGCCACTGCGTGAGCTGGGGCGGCAACATCGCCAACGTGTACGTGTCGGTGGAGAACTCCAACTGCGCAGCGCTCAAGGAACACCGGGTCACCGAAATCCGCTGATCCGGATCATCACCCGGACCCCAGGTTTCGCGCCGCCGTCGCCTGGGGTCCGGCCGCCTTACTGCTGACGGTCGCCGGGGAGGTATCCCGGCGGCACCGTGCCATCAGGACGGCGGCGGGCTTGCAGGCTGCGGTCGGCGCGACAGGGCACCGAGTGCCTGGGGCCGCGTCATTCGGCACCGGCGCACAGGGCGCGGTCCACGAGCCCGCGGACGGCCCGCTCGGCGGCGAGCAGCTGCTCGCCGCCGCCGGTGCCGTTGGCGACGACGACGACCGAGCGGCGCCCGTCCGCGGTGAAGCCGGTGCGCACCGTGAATCCCTCCAGGTCCCCTCCGTGGCCCCAGGTATCGCCGCCGCAGGTCAGCGGCTGCTGCATCAGTCCCAGGCCGTACCGCAGGCCGGGGAACCCCACGTGGAAGTTCTCGCTGACGGACACGGTCCTGCGCATCTCCGCGAGCTGGGCGGGAGGCAGCAGGCGCCCGCCGAGCAGGGCGGTGAAGAAGCGGTCCACGTCGCGTTCGGTGCCGACGAGGGCAGCGGCCGCGTCCGCCTGGGAGATGTTCCTGGCCGTGGTGTCGGTCCAGGTGACCGAGCCGGGGAACAGGTGGTAGGTGTGGGCATGCGGCGGCTTCAGGTACGGGTCGTCGCCGGGGGCGTAGGTGCCGGTCAGGCCGAGCGGCCGGATGATGCGGTCGCGTACCTCCTCCGCCCAGGGCCGCCCGGTGGCCTTCTCGATGATCATCCCGGCGAGGACATAGCCGGTGTTGGAGTAGTTCCAGTCGGGCTTGGGGGCATCGGCCGGTGCGGGTGGGAAGTCCGGTCGGTGGCGCACCGCGCCGGCGACCAGCTGCTCGGGGTCCCAGTGGTCAAATCTCGTCCGCTCGAAATCGGCTGCGGTGTTCCCAGTGTCCTCTTCGGGGCCGTAGTTGTGGATGCCGCTGGTGTGCTGCAGTAGGTTCCTGACGGTGATGAGGCTGCCGTCGTTGCCGTTGCCGCTCACCACACCCGGCAGCCAGCGCTCGACGGTGTCGTCCAAGGCCAGGCGGCCCTCGGCGACGAGTTGCAGCACCACGGTGGCCACGAACGTCTTGGTGACGCTGCCGATCCTGAACTCCGCCCCGCGCGGCACAGGGCGGCCGGCGTGCAGCTCGGCCTCGCCCGCTCGGGCGTGTACTGTGCGGGCGCCGTCGCGCACCTGCACTGTGATGCCGACGAACCCACCCTCCGCAAGGACTCGGGCCGTTTCGCGTTGGAGCTGCCGGGAGGTGAGCCGGACGTCCGCGGAGGCCGCGGTGGCCGCGGACGCCGGGTGGGGAGCGGCCGCAGCACCAGGCGCGAGTGCCGTGGACGCAACGGCGGCAGCGAGGAGAGAGGCGGTGGCAAGGCGGGCCCGCGAGGTCTTCTGTGTTGCCTTCATGCCCTCACACTCTGCCGGGGCGGGTCGGCTGCGCCCATGGCGGCAGCCTCCGGAACGGGTGTGGGGATACCTCCAGGGTTCAGGTCGGGCCCGCCGGTAAGGGACTTCCCGGACGGGCTGGGGAAACGACGCATCCATCGCGCGGGCGGAAGGCCGCGAAGGGGACACCCGGGGCGCAGGCGACCGCCTGCTGTGGCAGGTCCTTCGCCGGCGACCGGTCGGATCTGTCTGGGGAGCGGGGCGGGTCACCAACCTTCGATGACAATGCTCAACCTTCGCTGCGAGAGATCAAACGTCAGTCCGCGGCGTCACGAGGCCGACGTGCTGCCAGGCCTACTGTACGGATAATGCTCGACGTAAGTGCGCCAAAAGTTTATTTGGTACGCGTTTGGGTGTAGGTTCAGGGCATGATCGGGGAGGTTTCTCATGGCTGAACTGTTCGATGCGGTCGATGCCCTCATCGCGGACCACTCACCTCTGCCGCCACCGGGGGAGCGGGAGCGGCTGCGTAAGGCGCACGGCCTGACGCAGGAACAGGTCGCCGCCGCTCTCGGCGTGCGCCGCGCGACCGTGGTGAGCTGGGAGAACGGCAAGACGGAGCCCCGCCCGCCGCAACGCGAGGCCTACGCCCGGCTGGTGAACAAGCTCGCCGAGCTTTACCCCGCAGCCCCCGCTCCAGAGATGGCACCGACCGCAGCCCCCGCTACAAAGACGGCACCGCCCCAGCCCGCCGTCGGCCCCGCCGCTCCGGCGACGCCGCGAACCGCCGGCACCCCCGTCCCCCCCTCTCCGGCCGCATCCGGTCCGGCCCTCGACACAGCACCCACCACTGCTGAAGCAGCCACCACTTCCGCCCGGCCCGCCACCCCGACGGCTGCGCCCGCTCCCACACGCGCCAGGCCGTCGGCGTCCCGCCGTCCGGTACCCAAGAAGGCCGCCACGGCCCCAGCGGACTTCGATCCGCGCTACGCGAACGGCCCGCTCGCCGTCGTCGATGTCGAGGACGGGCACGTCTCGGCGTACTGCGTCGGCGGTCTCGTCCTGGACGTGCCCGCCAAGTCCGTCCCCGCTCTCGTCGAGTGGACTCTCAGCGAAGCGAAGCTGGGCGCGCCCCGGCTGAGCCGTAACGGCAAGGACGCCGACCCCCTGATCGTCCTCACACCCGCAGCCTGCGAACGTTACGGTCTGCCCCTCCAGCTCAGTGATGAGGAACGTACCTCGGGGCGGCTTCCGGAAGGCCACAAGGTCATCAAGCAGCTGGCCCGGGCCGACTGGCAGCTCACCCGCCGGGGTTTCGGTCCGTGGGCCCGTATCTACCGCCCAGCCCTCGGCGGCAAGCGCGCCTGCGTCCAGCTGTGCATTCCGTCCTGGAACGCGCTCGACGCCCGCAGCTGGGGGAGCGCCGGACAGCTCCCCGCCCCCGAACTCGCCCGCCTGCTCGGTACGTACGCGACCCGCGTGATCACCCCCCGCGGCTCGACGGCCGTCACCGGCCTGGAGCTGATGACCGCTCTGCACCCGCCCACCAGGGCGAGCGAACCCGACAGCACCGGCAAGCGCCACAGCGAGCACAATCCCGGCTCCCTGGGCAAGGACCCGGTGGACTGCGCACCGTGCGAAGCCCCCGACGGACACCCCCTCCTGGCTCACCTGCCGCGCTTCCACCAGCGCACCCCGGCCGAGATGCTGATGGAGGAGGCCTACGACTGGGCGCGCCCGCTCACCGACGAGGAATGCACCCAACGCCATGTGGTGGGCATCGACGTCAACATGGCCTTCGCCGCGGCCGCCAACGGCACCACCGTGGGCCTGGGCGCGCCGGCTCACCTCCGCGATCCCGCCTTCGACGCGAAACTGCCCGGCTCCTGGCTCGTCGACCTCTCCCACGTCGAACTCGACGAACGCCTGCCCTCACCGTTCACCCCCAGGGGCGAGCGCCCGACAGGTCCGGCGTGGTACGCGACACCCACCGTCGCCTACGCCGTCGAACTCGGCTACCAGGTAACCCCGACCGAGGCCTACGTCCGCCACGAGAGCGGTCGCTACCTCGATGGCTGGTACAACCGCCTCCGAGACGCCTACATCGCGACGATGGCCGACCTCGGTGTCACCGCCGACCTGTCCCCGGCCGACTTCCTGGTGGCGATGGACGGCTACCGTCAGCATGACCCGCAGATGGCGACCGTCCTGTCCGCGGTCAAGGCCACCGTCAAGGGCGGCATCGGCAAGCTCCGCGAACGCCCCCGCGGCGAAGGCTGGAAGCCGGGGGAGCCCTGGCGGGCCCTGTCCCGCCCCACCTGGCGCCCCGACATCCGCGCCGCCGTCATCTCCAAGGCCCGCACCAACATGCACCGCAAGATGCTCAAGCTCGCCGACGCCACCGGCCAGTACCCGCTCGCGGTCCTCTCCGACTGCGCCGTCTACGCCAGCGACGGCCCCAGCCCCCTCGACTTCCTCCCCTACAAGGACGGCAAGCCACTGCCCGGCGGCTTCCGCCTCGGCGTCAGCCCCGGCATGGTCAAACATGAAGGCACCCAGACCACCCTGTGGGCCGAAGGAATCCACGAGGAACACGGCCAGAACGAGAACCTCGCCCGGTACATCAAAGACGGCCACGTCACTCACACCGACAACGGGGAGTAACCGATGGGACAACTCGCCGACGGCCTCGACAAAGCCGTCCACAAAGCGTTCACCCGCCCGGTCCCCAAGTCGGCCGGAGCCCGCATGCGCTACCTCGTCAAACAACTCAAGTCGACCAAAGCAGCAGCTCAGCAGCTCGGGATCAGCCAGCGCACCGTCGAACGCTACGTCAAGGACCAGATCAAAAAACCCCGCAAAGACCTCGCCGCACGCCTGGAACACGAGACCACCGCGCGGTGGCAGCCCCAGATTCGCGCCCAGGCCAAGCAGAAGGCCGCCACCACCCACGGCATCGTCATCGACACCCGCGCCCGCTTCGGCTACACCGCCGCCCCCGGCTCCACCGACGACGCCCGCCTGCGCCACCTCACCGTCGCGCTCCCGCCCCCCTACGCCGCCCGTCTCTTCGAAGCCCGTGACCAGGGCGCCACCGACCAACAGCTTCAGAACATCGCAGCCGAAGCTCTCCAGGAGACCTACTTCAAGGACGGCGGCCGCCGGGCGACCGGCCTCCTCGTGGAGTACACCGACGTCGAGCACATCGAGTTCGACCTGTAGGTGCAAGTGCCCGTGCGTCAGGCAGGGTGAGCCTGTGACTGAGCGCCGTAGTTGGCCAGTGAGCGTTGTAGCTGGCCAATGCGAGCGTCGAAGTTGGCCGAGGAGCGGGTCTGTCACAGGCCGCCCATAGGCTCCAAACAAGATCGTCGAGAGACAGGACCGTGAGGGCCGCATGAGCTGGTGGGGCAGAAAGTTGGAGGATCGGGAGCGGTGGGCGCTCGATCCGTTGGTGGGGCTGGGGCCGTTGCGGTTCGGGATGGACTCCGACGAGGTAGACGCGGCTCTGGGCGGGGCGAGGGCGGGTAACTCGCAGGTCGCAGCGGACGGGGGGTGCTGGGTGCGCTACCAGGACATCGGGGTGACCGGTATCTACGGCCCGGGGATGATCCTGCTCGGCGTCGCGATCGATGCCATGGAAGGCCCGCTGGTCCGGCTCCGAGAGGTCGAACTGATCGCCAGGGTGCCGTCCCAGGCTCGCGCGGAGATCGGACACCTCGCTGGCCGGGAGGATGCCGCAGTGCGGTTGAACTGGAGCGGTGATCCTGAGATCGCGGCGTGGGGGGTGTCCATGGGCACCGCGCTGGAGTACGGGATCTCCTCCAAGGGGCACCCGGAGCGGAAGGACGGGATGATCACCTCGGCCCTGTTCGTCAGTGCCGAGCTTGCCGAATCGCCCTACGAAACCGGGCCGGTCTTGCATTGGTGCGACGTCCGGGAGCGGGAGAAGAACAGCGGATCCTGGCCGGTGAAGACCGACCAGGAGCGATCGCACTGGGACTGGTCTCCGCTGAAGGCGGTCGGTCCGCTGCGGTTCGGGATGCCCCCGCAACAGGTAGCAGACGCACTGGGCGGCGAGGTCCCGGCCGGCCGGCAGGGACATTTTCCGTACTGGTGGTGGCGTAGGGGAGCAGCCGGGCAGTGGACGCTGACCGATGACCGGTTCGAACAGAACGGGGTGACCGCGCACTACTGGTATCCGGAGGGGCTCCCAGTGCTGGGAGCGGTGACGGTCCACGGCCGGACCGGACCGCAGATTACCTACGCCGGAATCCCTCTGATCGGGGCAACGCCCTCCCGCCTCGACGAGGCCATGCTCCGACACATCGAGAATCACGACCTAGGGCTGCTCTTCACCCCCAGCGGCAGCCCCATTCCCTCCGGAGTCCAATTCGACATCAACGCCATCCGGGCAGGGGACACCGCGATCAGCGAGGTCACCTTTGCCTCGGCAGACTGGGAGCTCTGACCGACACGCCAGCCCGAACGCCCACCCCGTCCCGCGGTGTGCACGTAGGTGGCCAGACAGGCCAACTACGCCGCTCAGTCACAGAGCCCAGATGTGTGGCCGATGGCGCGCATACCCGCACCTCCGCTCCGAGTTCCTGCAGCGGAATCGGGAGTCGGACGATGAGCGGCGATCAGACGCGGTCGTCCATCAGTCGGCCTTCCTGAACACCTCCGACATGGCATCACCCGTGTCATGGTCCAGAAGTCCCGCCGCGTCCGGAGCGAGCAGGCCGACGCGGGCGGCCAGTTCTCGGCCGTGTACGTCGACGGCCGCCTCGATGAGGCCCGCGAGCGCGTCCAACGCGCTGCGGGCACGTGAGCGGGACACCGCCGCGCAGCCCACGGCGACCACCGCGGCGGGCCACCACCAGCAGGCGAGCAGGGCATAGCCCACGGCCCAGGCGGCGAGTCGGGCCGCGGCGCCGAAGGAGTCACGGGCCGACTGGATCTCCCGTACGGCGGGTTCGGGGAGGATCAGCCACAGACGAGGCCACAGGGCAGCGAGGTCCGCGCCGTAAGCGGCCTCGACGCGGTCGGCCGTCGCCTGCATGCGGTCGCCGTACCAGGTGGGGCGGGTCGGTTCGCGCAGGGCGATGCGGTCGCGGGCCTGGGTGAGGGACTGGATGCGCTCCCATGTGCTTCTCGGGACCGTCACCGAGCCATTCGCTCCGGCACCGGTCGGCCTGGCATGCGCGATCGCGTCCTCGGCCTTCGCGTCCCTTTCCCTCCACCGACGCGCACGCCGTGCGGTGAGGACACGCGAGAGCGGGTCCCGGCCGAACCGCAGCCAGTACTGCTCGATCCCACCACCGACGAACTGCGCGGCGAGCGACATCGCGGCGGCGGCGAGCAGCACGAGGGCCACCAGGAGGGCGGCGGTGCCCGTCCGGTCCAGGGCGGGGCGCGCGGCCAGATCGTCCAGGGTGGTGCGCAGTCGGTCGACGTCGTGCCAGTGGCGGTGCCCCAGCGTGGTGCCGACGGTCGTGACGGCGAGGAAGAGCGCGCCGGGCAGCACCAGGAGATTCAGCCAGCGTTCGGTGAGTTTGCCACCCAGGGTGGCCAGAAGTGGGTTCATGGGGTCGTGCTGCCAGGGGCGGTCACTGCTCGGGTTCCAGTCGGACCTTGTGCATGCGTGCGTCGTTGATGGCGCAGTGCACAGGGGGCAGCCGGTAGCGGACCGTTTCGATCCGGTCGCAGCGTGTCGGTCCCGGACACACGGCCACCTTGGTGTGCGTCGCGATGCCGGGGATCGCGGCGCCGGGGCCCGTGCCGACCCGGGGCTCGATGGTCAGCCCGCCCGCGACCCCGGCCCGGCGCAAAGCGTGGTCGAGATCGTCGTAGCAGGCCGCGAGTTCCTCGGCGCCCACGCCCGACCGCAGGAGGTCCCGTGCGCGCTCGGCCGCCTCACGGACCCCGAGCAGGCGCATGTCCGCGCGGTTGCTGAACAGCTCACACAACGCGGCTGTCGTGTGGCTGAGTTCGGGATCGCCGGGCGATACGGTCATGCTCCAATTGTGCGGGAAGTGCGGCACAGTTGAGGGCGAGTCGGCGCGCGACCGTCGCGGACAGCAGGGGGAGCGACGAGGTGAGGGACGAACGGAACCGGCTCGTACAGGCGATTCGCGCACGCCTCGCGCGGGCCATGCCCACGGACGGGGGCGCGGTCGGGGACATGGTGTTCGGCCCCGAGGCGGATGCCGAACTCCGGGCACTGCTCCGGGCAGCCGACACCAGGACCGACATGGAGGCCAGGCACGCCGCCGGCTGGCTCTGCGTCGCCCGCGCGGCGGCCTCCACCGGCTTTCAGAGCACCATCCACGGAGCCATGGCCGGGACACTGCTCTTCCCGGTGTGGGTGGCCGACCCCGGGCTCGTACCACCGCAGTTGGCGGCCGGCTATGCGGCATCCGACCCGTCGGAGCGCCCCGACCCGGCGAACGCGGACCACGCCGCCGAGTGGTCGGCCGAGTGCGCCGCGGCCCTGATCGCGGCCGAGGGGCAGCAGCACAGTCCGCCCCTGGGCGCCCACGAGGACGACCTGCGTCTCTACGAGCTGGCCGTACGGGTGAGCGCCACGGTCCCCACGCGTGAGGCGCTGCTCGGCATCGCCATCGCGATGGGCACCCTGGCGGTCCTCGCGACGCCGGAGCACGATCCCACGTACGCGACCCGGATCGCCGATCTGAAACACGCACAATCCCTGCCCGGCCGCGACGGTCCCCGTGTGGGAGGAGGCGTTGACGCGGCGCTCCACCTCACGTACCGCACCCTCAAGCGTATGCCCGCCGACTCCTCCGACCGGCTGCTCGCGCTCAGCAACCTGAGCATCCAGTTCCTGGATCGCTACTGGGAGTCGTACGACCCGGAGGAACTGTACGAAGCGGTCGGCATGGCGCGTGACGTGCTGGCCCAACTGCCCGCGCACAGCCCGCATCTCGCCCACTGCCTCAGCACCCTGGGCAGCGCGCTGACAGCGCTCCGGCAGCGGGAGGGCGGCACACGCGAGGAGCACGACGAGGTCGTGGACCTGTTCCGCCGGGCCGCGCCCGACGATCCGAAGGGGTCGGCGGCCGCAGGGCGCAATCTGGGCCTCGCGCTCGTCCTGCGGTGCCAGCGCACCGGTTGGCCGCACGATCTGCACGAGGCGGTCGACGTGCTGACCCGGGCACTGAGCGCGTCCGGGGACCCGGGTCAGATCACACTCGTACGCAGCGCCCTGGGCAACGCGCTCCGCGTCCGCTTCACGCTGATCGGAGACCCGGCCGATCTGGACGCCGCGATCACGCACCTGTCCGCCGTGGTCAACGCGACCGGCGAGATGACGTCCCGCACGGCGACACGGCTGCTCGCGCCCGCGATGGCCCTGTACACCCGGTACTGCCTGGATCCGCAGGGCAACAGCGCGGACCTGTCCGAGGCGCTGCGGCTCCTGCGGTGGGCCGTGGCACTCCTGCCGCAGGGACATCCGGAGCGGCCCGTCGCGCTGAGCGATCTCGGCATGGTGCTGAGCAGGCGCTACCAGGGCATCGGAGAACCGGAGGATCTGAACGAGGCGATCCAGGCATGCCGGGAGGCGGTGACGCTGACCCCCGAAGAGCACGAGATTCTCGGCGTACGGCTGCTCAACCTCGGTATGGCTCTGGGCCTGCGCCACCAGCTGGTCGCGGACGGCGAGGATCTGCGGCAGGCCCAGGAGTGCCGACGCCGGGCCGCCGAGCTGCCCGGCCTCGGCCGTGCACACCACGCGACGCTGCTCGGTTCGACGGCGATCAGTCTGATGACCGGGTTCGAGCGTGCCGCCGACCCGGCCGCCCAACTCGACGAAGCGATCCGCCTCTTCCGGGAGGCGCTCTCCGCCACACCGGCGGACGCGCCCCTTCTGCCGCGTCGGCGTCACAACCTGGCTATGGCACTGATGACCCGCTGCCGGTCGGCGAACCGGCTCGGAGACGCGCGGGAGGCACGCGATCTGGCCGACGCGGTGATCGCGGCGCTGCCCGCGGACTCGCCCGATCTGCCCGGTGCCCTTGAGGTGGCCGCCGGCGCCCGTATGTCGAGCTTGCGCGCCTTGCTCTCGCCGGCGGTCAGGGACGAGGCGGTGACGCTGTTCCGCCGGGCCGTGGATGTCACCCCTCCCGGCCACGCGAGGCGCACGCTGCGTCTGACGAACCTCGGCCACGCCCTGCGGGCCCGGGCCACCGGCCGCCGCCGCCGTACCGAGGCGGCCGAGGCGGCCGACGTGTTCCGGGAGGCGGCCCTGGAGCACCAGTGCCCGCCCTCCGAGCGGCTGGACGCCGCACGTTCCTGGGGCGACGTCTGGGCGGAGCTCGGCGTCTGGGACCGCGCCCTGGACGGCTACGTGACGGCGGTCGACCTGCTGCACCTCGTCGCGCCCCGCCATATCGTCCGCGACGACCAGGAGTTCCTGCTGAGCCGGACCGTCGGACTGGGCGCCGCCGCGGCGGCCTGCGCGGTGCGCTGCGGCCGGCCCGAGCTGGCCGTGGGGCTCCTCGAACAGGCCAGGGGCGTACTGCTGTCCCATGCCTTCGACGCCGACAGCGATCTGACCCGGCTCCGGGAGGCCGCCCCGCACCTCGCCGACCGCTTCGAGCAACTCCGCGAGGCCCTCGATACGGCGACCGACAGCCAGGCCGGGCTCAGCGAGGACTTCCTCGGCGAAGGCCCCGCGCGCGCGTCCCACGCGCACGCCGACCGTCGCCAGCGGCTGGCAACCGAATGGCGGGACCTCACGGCCCGGATCCGCCGGGAACACCCGGAACTCGGCCTGCTGCGCCCGGTGCGGGAGTGGGACGAGCGCGAACTGCGTGCGACGGCCGCGGCGGGACCGGTCGTCCTGGTCAACGTCTCCCCGTACGGCAGCGACGCACTGGTCGTCACCGGGCGTTCCATCGAGGCCGTACCGCTGCCGGGGCTCGATCCACGGACGACAGCGGCGCACCGGAAGACCTTTGAGGACGCATTGGTCCGCATCGAGACGCCCGGAACCTCCCGCAAGCAGTCGCAGCGCGCCCAGCGGGTTGTACGGGAAACGCTCGCCTGGCTGTGGCAGGCGGTCACCGGCCCGGTCCTCGGCCACCTGGGCATCCCGGAGGCACCCGCCGGCCCTGTGCCTCGCCTGTGGTTGTCTCCCTGTGGTGCCCTGGGCACGCTGCCGCTGCACGCGGCGGCCCCAGCCGGTGGCACGCCCGGCGCGTTGGACCGGGTGGTCACCTCGTACACGCCGACGCTACGGGCCCTGCACCATGCCCGGCAGCGTGTCGCCCGCCCTGTGGGCACCGGAATGCTTGTCGTCAGCGTCGCGCAGGCCGCCGGACAGACCAGGCTGTCCGGCGTCCGCCGCGAGGCGGAGCACCTTGCCCGGCTGCTGCCCGACGCCGTGATGCTGGCGGACACCTCCGCCACCCACTCCGCGGTCGTCTCCGCCCTGCCCCACCACGCGTATGCGCACTTCGCGTGCCACGCACTGGGCGACCTCGAACGCCCGTCCGGCAGCCGGCTCGTCCTGCACGATCACACCGAACGCCCGCTGACCGTCCGCGACCTGGCCCGGCTCCGGCTGCCGTCGGCCCGGCTCGCGTACCTCTCCGCCTGCGACACCCTGCGGACCAGCCCCGAACTCGCCGACGAGGCCGTCCACATCGTCAGCGCCCTCCAGATCGCGGGCTTCCCCCACGTCGTCGGCTCGCTGTGGCACGTCGACGACACGATCGGAGCTGTTGTCGCTCAGGGCGTGTACGACTCCCTGAGCACGGGGGAGGGGACGCTGGACGTCGCCCGGACAGCCGAGGCCCTGCACTCCACCGTGCGCGAGCTGCGCGACACGTATCCGCAGACCCCAAGCCTGTGGGCCTGTCAGGTGCACGCGGGCCCCTAGGTCGTGTATGGAAAGTGGATCTTGAGCAGTGAATGATCTCGGTTCATGGGGCAGGGAGATCCCATGGATCGGCACCCACCGCTAGAGCTCGTAGTCCTGGGCCAGCTCCTCCCAGCGAATGCCGCGCAACGCAAGGTCGGCGTCCTCGCCCGACGGGACATCCAAGACGGTCTGGAACCAGACCACGGTGAGCGCGGAACGGTGGAGCACGGGGTCGAGCTCGGGAGCGACCGCTGTCGAACGGAAGGCGCCGATGCAGGCCACGGAAGGCAGCACCTCGACGGGGCCGAAGGCGCCGACGGTCTGATCCGGGTACTCGCGGGAGGGCAGAACCAGATGGACCGGCGTGGAGGGAAACGCGCGTTCAGCCTGTCGCTGGAGGCCGCCTACCTTCATGTCGTTGATGGGCTTGCACGGGTAGCCCTCCAACATTCCTCCGTAGGTCGAAGACATGCGCAGCTCGGTGAGCTCCACCGAACGGCCGGACGAGAGGGATATGTGGCTCAGCGACATGCCGACACCCTATGCGCACGATTCACTTCCGATACACGGCCCAGCTGTTCCGGGAGCCGTGACCGCGGACTGTTCGACCTCGTCACCTGCCTGGCCGCCGCCGCTGCGCGTACCCGACCTGATCGGGCACAGGATGTCGGGTACGCCGGAGTGGGTGCCGCCTAGCGTGGTGATGACACAAGAGGAAGGGAACCTGGCGTGCTGGAGCGGCTCAATCAGGCCATGGAGTACATCGAGCACCACCTCGACCAGCCCATCGACGCGGGCGAGTTGGCTCGTATCGCGGCCACCTCGGAGTACCACCTGCGCCGGATGTTCTCCGCGCTCGCGGGCATGCCGCTGTCGGAGTACGTACGGCGCCGTCGGCTCACCGTCGCGGGTGCCGAGGTGCTCTCACGCCATGAGTCGCTGTTGGAGATCGCTGTGCGTTACGGCTACGGCTCGGGCGAGGCGTTCGCCCGGGCGTTCCGTGCCATGCACGGTGTCGGGCCGGGTGAGGCCCGGCGCAGCGGCACGGCGCTCGTCTCCCAGCCCCGGTTGACCTTCCGCCTCACCATCGAAGGGAACAGCAGTATGCGCTACCGCATAGTGGACAAGCCGGCTTTCACCGTCGCGGGTCTCAAGGCCCGGGTACCGCTGGTGCACGCGGGGCCGAACCAGGCGATCATCGACTTCGTCCGCGGGATCGAACCGCGGACCCTGGAGCGCCTGGAGAAGCTGTCGGACCAGGAACCGCAGGGCATTGTCGCCGTGTGCGACGACCTTGACCCGGGACGCGCCGAAGGCACCCAACTGGACTACTACCACGGGGTGATCACGTCCGAGGCCGTCCCCGAGGGCACGACCGTACTGCCTGTCCCGGCCGGCACATGGGCGCTCTTCACCACCTCGGGGCCGGTGCCGGAGGCCATCCAGGAGATGTGGCGGGACGTGTTCACGGAGTGGTTCCCGTCCAACCCGTACCGCAGCCGCCCCGGCCCTGAGATTCTGCGGACCCGCCTGTCACCGGACAAGACCGAAGCCGACGCCGAGCTGTGGCTTCCGGTGGAGCGGGAACAGGGCTGAAAGAGCGCCGACTCTCCCAGGCGCCGAACTGTGTGAGGGCCTCAGGTACGACTGCCTGCACCAATCCCCGGCTTCGGGGACGGGAACATGCCACATCTCGTACGCTGCGGACGTGGGGCAGGCCGCGGAAGGGGGACCCACATGTCCTTGCAAAAGGGTGCCAACGTACCGGTGGCGAGTACCCGGGTCCGGGTGGAGCTGGGGTGGCAAGCAGGCCCGGGAACTCCCGACGTGGACGTGTCGGCTCTGTTGCTGACGGGGGCCGGCAAGGTGCGCTCGGACGACGACTTCGTGTTCTACAACCAGCCTGTTCACGGCAGCGGGGCTGTGCGTCACGAGGGCAGGCGCCAGGAGGGTACGGGCGCTCTCGAGACGATCGCGGTGGCGCTGTCCGCGGTGGAGCAGGAGATCGCCACCGTGGTGGTCGCGGCTTCCACCGACGGCACATTCGGCCAGGTGTCCGGTCTGTTCGTGCGCGTGCTGGACGCGGAGAGCGGCGCCGAGGCGGCGCGGTTCGACGCCACTGGTGCCACCTCGGAGACGGCGCTCGTGCTCGGGGAGTTGTACCGGCGCAACGGCGCGTGGAAGTTCCGGGCGGTGGGCCAGGGATACGCCTCCGGGCTGTCGGGACTCGCCACCGATTTCGGCATCACCGTCGACGAGCCCGCCACGCCTCCGAAGGCGCAACAGGCAGCGCCTCCACCGCGACTCCCGCCGGCAGCACCGCGCCTTCCGCAGCCCCGTCCGTCTGCGCCACTTCCTGCACAGCCCGCTCCACCGCAGGCTCCACCTCCCGCGCGTGACCAGCCGGTGCGGCTGTCGAAGATCACGCTGACGAAGGCAGCGCCCGCGGTGTCGCTGACCAAGCAGGGGGCCACCTCAGGAGGCATGCGGGTCAATCTCTCGTGGAGCGCACCCAAGCCGCCGCGTGGCTGGATGAACAAGGGGAAGGACGCCGTCCGGCTGGAGGACGTCGACCTGGACCTCTCGTGTCTGTGGGAGTTGCAGAACGGAGCGACGGGGATCGTCCACCCCATCAACAACCAGTTCGGCTCCTTCGACCAGCCGCCGTACATCCAGCTGGACCAGGACGACCGGACCGGCGCGAGTGAGGCCGGCGAGAACCTCATGATCAATCTTGATCACGCGGCCGAGATCAAGCGCATCCTGGTGTTCGTGGTCATCTACGCGGGGGCGTCCAGCTTCGCGGGTCTGCACGGGGTCGCCACGCTGTATCCGCCCATCGGTCCGCCGATCGAGATGCGCCTGGACGAGTGCACCGTTCCTTCGCCGGTCGCTGCGATCGCACTGATCGAGAACGTGGGCGGAGAATTGATCGTCCGACGAGAGGCCAAGTACCTGTTGCTGCCGCCCGGCGTCTTCAAGCAGCAGGCCGTGGACATCGAGTACGGCTGGGGGCTGAGCTGGCAGGCGGCCGGCAAGGACTGACCGTCTTCGTCAGGGAAACCCGTTGCCTCGGTCACCTGGAACGTGGCGCCGGACGCGGGCCCCGAGCGGCCGATCCAGGTGGTCCAGCGGGGTGGTCCAGCAAGGTAGGCAGGGTGAGAGGCGAAGGGCCTTCGCTTCTCCGGTCGTCACAGGCGCAAGACGATCAAGGCGGTGTCGTCGGTGATCCCCGCGGGCTGGATGAGGTCGGCCAGGAGGGCGTCGGCGAGAGCGTCAGGGGCGGCGGCGCGGTGGCGGACGAGTGAGTCGGCGAGACGGCCGAGTCCGGTGTCGATGTCTTCGCGGCGGCGCTCGACGAGCCCGTCGGTGTAGACGACGAGGACGGAACCCTCGGCGAACGGGACCTGCGCCTGGAGACGCGAGGCGTGTTCGGGGCGGGCGCCGAGAGGAGGATCTGTGGCCTGTTCGAGGAAGGTGACGGTACCGTCCGGGGCCAGCAGGGCGGGCGGGGGATGGCCGGCGCTGCTGTAGGTGAGAGTGCGGCTGCTCCATTCGATGAAGACGGACACGGCCGTCGTGGATTCCGCCCCCTCGACAGAGCGTGAGTACAGGCCCAGGACCTCCAGCGCCTGGGCGGGCCCGTCGGCGACACGGGAGGCCGCGGACAAGGCGCTGCGCAGCTGACCCATGACGCCCGCCGCGCGCAGTCCGTGGCCGACGACGTCTCCCACCGCGACGGCGGTGCGGCCCGTCTCGGGCAGGTCGACGAGGTCGTACCAGTCACCGCACACGTTCAAGGCCCCCACGGCGGGCTGATAGCGCACGGCCGCACGATGATGACTGAGGAGCCGGGGCTCGGGCAGCATCGCCCGCTGGAGATGGAGGGCCACCTCGCGTTCGCGGGAATGGGCCTGCCGCAGGCGTTCGTTGACCTCCTGCAGTTCCCGGGCGCGAGTGTAGAGCTCGGCTTCGAGAACCTGGGCGCGGTCGCTGTCGCCGCGGGCGCGGATGAGTTCGGTGACCTCCTCGACCCGGTGCAGCAGCAGCGCCACGGTGCCGTCCGCAGCGAAGACGGGGGCGTTCACCGGGCTCCAGTACCGTTTCTGCCACACCCCGGGCCGGGAGGGGTCCTCGACGTCGTATCGCTGCAACGCCATGCTGTCGCGCTCCCCGGTGGTCGCGACCCGCCGCAGCGAGGCGCACAGGTTGCGCATTCCGGTCGCCCCGGGGTCGTTGGGGTTGTCGGGGAAGACGTCGAACACGTAGCGGCCGATGACCTGGTCGCGGGTGCGCCCGGCCATCGACAGGAACGCCTCGTTGGCATCCGCGTACACGAGGTCGGGGGTCAGCAGCGCGACCGCGCCGGGCAGGGACTGGAAGACGGCCTGGTAGTCGATGACGGGTCCGTTCACGATCCACCTGCCCGGGCGCCGTCGTTGCGATCATGGGTTCTCCCATGATGCACGGCCGCCGGGACAGGGCCGCTCCGAACCGCCGGACGTGGGCCGTTCGGCCCTCACGGGGCCGGTCCCGCGCTGAGGACTCCGCCCGGCCTCCCCGGCGGACGACTCCGTAATGACCATGGTGGCGTTCGGCCTCCCTCCCGAGCACGGCAGCCTTGAACTGTCGGGCGCAGATTCCGTCGTCTCTCTCTCCGTGCCCTGGACGACCTCACCCGCGCTCTCGCCCCCTTCATCAGTACCGAAGTACCGAAGTACCGAAGTACCGAAGTACCGAAGTACCGAAGTACCGGCGCCCGGCAGGGACCACAGGGGTGGGGCCGAGGGCTCGGACTCGCCACCGGCTGATCCGCCACCTCTATTCATCGCAGGGTGAGCGGGGTCTCGGATCCGACGCGGTTCAGCTTCTCGGGGTTACGTACGTAGTACAGGCCGGTGATGCGGGCGTCCTCGACACGGATCGCCATGACGCCGTCCATCTCGCCATCCACGTGTACGAGGAGTGCCGGATGGCCGTTGACCACGGTGGGAGCAACGGTGATCGGGCGTTTGTGCTTGCCGAGACCACCGACCATGAAGCGCGCCACCTTGTCGGCACCGGTGATCGGCCGCAGCGCGGCCTGCTTGATACCGCCGCCGTCGCTCATGAGGACGACCTCCGGGGCGAGCACGTCCAGGAGGGTCTGTGGGTCCCCGGTCTCGAGCACGCGCTGGAACGACTCCAGAGCCGCCCGGGTCTCGCTGGGGGAGACCACCTGGCGAGGGCGGCGGGCGTCGACGTGCCGACGGGCGCGGTGGGCGATCTGACGGACGGCCGAGGGGCTCTTGCCGACGGCGGTCGCGATCTCCTCGTAGCTGACGTCGAAGGCTTCGCGCAGTACGAAGACGGCGCGCTCGGTCGGCGACAGCGTTTCGAGGACGAGCATGAGGGCCATCGACACACTCTCGGCGAGCTCGACGTCCTGGGCCACGTCCGGCGCGGTGAGCAGCGGCTCGGGCAGCCAGGGGCCGACGTACGCCTCCTTGCGGCGCTTCATGGTGCGTAGCCGGTTGAGTGACTGCCGGGTCGTGATCCGGACCAGGTAGGCGCGGTGGTCGCGCACCTGGGCCAGGTCGACCTTGACCCATCGCAGCCAGGATTCCTGGAGGACGTCCTCGGCGTCGGCCGCTGACCCGAGCATCTCGTATGCGACGGTGAACAGCAGGTTGCGATGGGCGACGAAGGTCTCGGTCGCCGGGTCCGTGGCGTGGTCGCTCATATCCTGGGCCCCTCGTTCGTGGCCTGCCGGCTGCTGAGAGCCCCTCAAGCGTGCAGCCAGGCAAGGCCGGTCCATTTCCTCGGTAGCCGCTCGATTCTGGCCCACGTCCTCGGTGCGATCGGGAGTGGGTCACCACCCGACGCATGTCTGTGACACGCCACTGATGCATCACGCGTGCAGCGGCGCCCCGCACCATGGGCGTCGCCGCACGACGTGCAGTCCAGGTCTGTTCGCCGGCCGGACGGACCGGTTGCGCATGCCTGGCTATGCTGCCCGGTCAGCGGAGACCGGCGCCTCGCCGCGCTTCGCCTGCAGCAGCTGCCGGCGCTTGGAGTCCTTCATCCACCAGGTGCGGGCACCGGGCTTGCGTGCCTCATACGCCAGCTGCCAGGGGATGCCCTTGCAGATGAACTCCTTGACCTTCGCGCCCGGGCGGCCGCCGATGTAGAACCTGACCGCGGTGTCGTTCCTGCGGGCCAGCTGCAAGATGCCGGCGCGACGCCCCAGGCTGATGCACTGGCTGACGAACCCCACGTCGACGGGCGCGGGTTGCTGACCGGCGATCCGGCTGAGCACGGTCTCGGCGGCCTGCGGGCCCAGCTGTACCGCGGCCTGGCAGCTCATCCGGAACGGCAGGTCCGACGGTGCCGCCGAATCCCCGGCCGCGACGATGCGCAGGTCGTCCACGCTCGTCAACGTCTCGTCCGTGAGCAGACGGCCCAAGGCGTCGGTGCTCAGCCCACTGCGGTCGGCCAGGTCCGGCACGCCGAATCCGGCGGTCCAGATGGTCACTTCGCTCGGCAGCTCGCGGCCACCACTGAGCTGCACGGCATCGCGGGTCACGGCCGTCACCCTCGTACCGGGCCCGTCGACCACGGTCACCCCGAGCTTGGCCAACTGCTTGGCGACCGAGCGTCGGCCCCGAGGATGCAGGTACGGACCGAGTACCCCTCCGCAGACCAGGGTCACGGCACGGCCCGCCTCCGCCAGCTCGGCGGCGGTCTCGATGCCCGTCGGGCCGGCTCCGACCACCGTCACCGCGGCTGCGGCAGGTGCGGCGTCGAGGGCCGGCCGCAGCCGCTGCGCCTCCTCCAGGCTCGCGATCGGGTAGGCGAACTCGGCCGCTCCCGGCACGCTCGGGTCGGCGCTGCCACTGCCCACCGCGTAGATCAGGTAGTCGTAACCGACCGTGTCACCGCCCGCCGACGTCACGCTGCGCGCGGCCGCGTCGATCCGTGTCACGCTGTCGACCACCAGCCGGACGCGCTCGGCCAGGACCTTCCGGTAATCGATGACCGAGTCGTGGGACCCGCCCACCAGCTGGTGCAGGCGGATGCGCTCGACGAAGGTCGCGCGCGGGTTGATCAGGGTCACTGTCACATCGTCGCGCTGCGTCAGGCGATTGGCCGCCATGACGCCGGCGTATCCGCCGCCGATCACGACCACGTCGGTGTTCTCAGTCATGATTTCTCCTTCGGTTCCAGGGGCTCGACCTCAAGACACCGCGTAGTCCCTCCTTGTGACAGCGTGTGAGGCAGGTCACTCCATGGGTGTGGCTCGTGGCTCGGCACACGTAGCTCCTGCGGGGGCGGAGGTGATGCTCCGGGAATGCGCACCGAGCTGTCCAGAGCCACCTGGCCATCGCCTCGGCCCACCGGACCTTTAGAGGACTTTGCGGCTTTGAGGGCGGTGACGCGGAAGGCGGTGCCCACGGTGGTCGGGCGTCGGGGAACCGCTCGACCCGGAGCACCCGGGGACTGAACTGCCATGGATTGTTGTCGCCTCGGCGCGACTGGGTGCACCAGCCGCCACTGGTTGAGGACGCCCTCACCAAACAGATGCTTGCCCTGCTCCTCCAGTTGGAAGCCGCCTGCGCTGCCGCCGACAACCTCGCCCAGGCGGTAGAGGAGGGAAGAAGTCCGCCATCACCCGGCGAGGGGTCAAGAACGACCGCCTCAGCCACGCTGGATACCTCCGGGCGTTCGCCGCCCTGATCTCCTCGCCCGGCGCCAAAGCGAACTACCGCAGGCGTCGCCGCGACGGCCACGCAGACTGGCGTTCCCCCGCCCTGCGTAACCTCTTCAACCGCATGGTCGGCCAGCTCTACCACTGCCTCCAGCACCACAAGCTGTTCGACGAGCGAGAGGCTTTCCCCACCAGGCTGGTACTCGCCGAGAACGCAGCCTGACCTGCTGGAAAGACTTGTCCCGGCCACGAGGGAGCGTCGATGATTCGGGCATGAGACCTGAAGTGCAGACCTTCGTCGCCGACGGCCCGCTGCCCGACTGGGACGCCGAGGAGGAAGAGATCGACCGGCGCGTCACCCAGCTCGAAGCGATCACCAAGCCGGTGACAGGACAGGAAGCGGCTGCCCTCGTCACCTGCTTCGGCCCCGACGACTGCTACGGGGTCGCCTGGACACTCCTCCACCTCATCGAGACCGGCCCCAACCCGGTCCTCAAGACCAAGCCGGCCCCGGACGGCAACGAGTGGCACCACCGGCTCTACGACCGCGCCGTGTTCGAAGAGCCCAGCCCGACGACTTGACGCGTTAGACACGTGAGGTGTCTACCGCCTCGCCTGCACCCGAGCCCGAGCCGACATGCCTGCCGGTCGGCTGAAACCCGCACATCCCAGGGGGCGGCTGGCTGCTCTCGCGAGCGGTTAGCGACGCCTATCAGTCATGACCGGCGCAAACGAAGTCAGAGGTCGAGGACACGGCCACGGAGGTCGTCGTCGCACAGTCCCGTCCGACAACACACGGGCAACCAGTCGGCCGCGACCTCCCGCACACGTTGCAGGCGGGCTCGGTCGGGCTCCACCACCGTGAGGATTTCGAAGGCGGTGCCGGCAGCCCCGCGGGACCGATTCGACATCACCTCCTCATAAAGCAGCCAGAGACCTTGCGCGGCAAGGTTCTGGCACAGTTCGGGAAGATCGAGTCCCCTGCGAGCGGACTCCCCATCCGTGCCCTCGCCCGCCACCATGCGCTGGAGGAGATCGAGGAACCAGTCGCGAACCATTGGCGCGACCTCTTCGGCGAGCACCGCCAGAGCAACGGACGTCACCGCAGGAGCTGGCTCCCACAGGACCACTGGAGACCAGACATGCTCCTCAAGGCTGACGTAGCCCGGTTCCTGCGGGGATCCGCGACCCGCAAGCCCCAGCAGGTCCAGCGCGACATGCTCTGCAGAGCCGCCGCACCCGCACAGCATTCCCTTCCAGTCCTGCCCAGCGATCTCTATCTCGATCAATCCCATGCCCCGACACTCTAAACAGCGCTCGCGGCGTCCACGACACGTCAAGCGCTGCCAAAACTCGGGTGCTCTTCGTGCTGGTCAACGATTCCGGGGCGGAACGCGAGTGTTCTGGTTGCGGCAGCCGGGCGTTCATCGCGGACAGCGAGTCTTATTGGAGGCGTCGGTATGCGCGGCAGGGGCATCCACTACGACACCGGCATGTATGTCCTCGGCAAACACTCCCGGCCGACCTTCAACCCCAGTGTCGTCGAGAGAGAGATACGGATCATCGCTGATGATCTTCACTGCAACGCCATCCGCGTCATCGGTGACGATCCCGACCGGATCGACGTAGCGGCGCGGTGCGCAGCGGCGGCGGGACTACAGGTCTGGTACTCGCCCTTCCCCTGCGACATGACGAACGATCAGATGCTGTCGCTCCTTGTCGACTGCGCGGAGCGGGCTGAACGGCTGCGCCGTGACGGCACGGACGTCGTTCTCGTCACCGGCTGCGAGCTGAGCCTGTTCGCCCAGGGATACCTTCCCGGCGATACCTTCGCGGATCGCGTCCCGGTGCTCGCCGGCCCCGACCGCGAAACCGCCCTCCAAGGCATCCCTGACCGGGGCAACACCTTCCTCAGGGAGGTCGTCGCCGCCGTACGGCCCGTCTTCGGCGGCCCAGTCACATATGCCTCCAACCCTTTGGACGGAGTGGACTGGGAGCCGTTCGACATCATCGGTCTTGATGCCTTCCGTGGCCTGCGCAACGCCGCCACCTACCGCGACGACCTGCGCAAGGAATTCACCCACGGCAAGCCGGTGGCCATCCTGGAAGTGGGCTGCTGCACCTTCCAGGGAGCCGGCGATTACGGTGGCGCGGGCTGGTACGTGGCGATGGAAGCAGACGGCGTCACGCTCAAGTCCGACCTGGTGCGCGACGAGAGCGAGCAGGTCCGGTACATCGACGACCTCATGCCCATTTTCGACGAGGAGGGCGTCGACGCCGTCTTCTGGTTCAGTTGCATCGACTGCCGCGCCCCGCACCGCACGGACGGTGCCCCTATCTGGACATGGCCTCCTATGGCATCGTCAAGCTCCTCGAGCAGGACCACGGCCTCCCCTCGTCCTCACGCGCCTATCCCGACATGCCCTGGGAACCGAAGCATGCCTTCTATGCGCTCGCCAACCGCTACCAACGCCTCGGAACAGGGGACCGCTGATCCGTCTGGGGGATAGGGCCCGCTGCCGAGACGCACGGTTGACGACGCCGCAGAGGAGAGGCGCCGAGCGGAGGTGACGCAGACGAGGACGAACAGATTCGCGTTACGAGCCCTCGATAGGCAGCCCTGCAATGAACTCTGAAAGATCGGATGCTCGGGGTGGCGTCTGCCCTTGCAGGAACCGCTGGTAGTGGTCGGCGACGAGACGACGCAGCTCCGCCTCGGCCGGTTCATCACCGCGGAGCTCAAGGGTGACCTGGTGCGGCTCACCCCTCATGCGCAACGGTCTGGCAAGCGCGTCGAACCCACAGGCGTACTCGTCGGGCATCTCCCACCATGCCTCGGCGAACGCTTGGTCCTGGAGGACGTACATGTAGTAGTCGTCATCGAAGAGGACCACGGGGCCTATCGGTGTAGTCATTCGTGGAGTATCGCGCAACCTGCAGGTCAGATGCGTAACGCAGCAGGCCTGAGCCCTAACTTCGCGCACCAATTGAGATGACGTCTAGGACGCCGTTTCTTATGGCTTGCTCTCTCCGTGAATCGTGCATGACGGATCTGGTCGAACGGCTGGTGCCGGACGAGTTGTGGGCGCTGTTTCGGCGTGTGGTGCACCGACAGAGCTGAAGCGTCCACAGGGCGGAGGCCGACGCCGTGCGGGTGATCGTGAGGCATTTTTGGCAGCGATCATCTTCGTGGCTACTTCTGGATGCACATGGCGGCAGCTGCCGCCTGTCTTCGGTCCGTGCTTGCACACCGTCTACCGACGCTTCGCCCAGTGGAGCAGAGCTCGCGTCTGGGCCCGGCTCCACCGTGTCGTACTCGACGAACTCGGTGTTCGTGGCGAGCTGGCCTGGTCGCGGTGCGCGATCGATTCGGTCAGTGTGCGCGCGGCGAAAAGGGGGCCCTAGACCGGACCGAATCCGACGACTACGACCACCTGCGCCGATGGCTCAGTGAGCGCGGCATTCGCCACCGCATCGCACACCCTGGTATCGAGTCCTCGCAGCGGCTGGGCCACCACCGATGGGTCGTCGAACGGACCGTGTCTTGGCTGGCGGGCTGCCGACGTCTGCACCGACGCATGAACGGAACGCATGAACGGAAGCCGGAACACTTCCTCGCCT
The DNA here is from genome assembly GCF_056430475.1 of Streptomyces sp. NPDC045968. Lineage (NCBI taxonomy): Bacteria > Bacillati > Actinomycetota > Actinomycetes > Kitasatosporales > Streptomycetaceae > Streptomyces > Streptomyces sp. NPDC045968. Next base: position 208,651 of record NZ_JBWKLF010000010.1, read on the forward strand.
TCGTCGGCATAGCCGCAGTCCTTATCTGCCACCGCGGCTATGACGCAGTTGTGCACCTACAGATCGACGCGTTGGGGCCTAGCTTCTTCCCTTCCATAGGCCAGCACACGGGTGCGCACTTCCCGCATGCGGTCGATGTCTTCGTCCGGCACGCTGAGCTCCGCCTCGATCTCAGCTTCATCCAGCCCCAGTTCGTCCAGTGAATCGACGTGCAACAACACCGTGAGCAGCCCACCCGACAGAGCGACCTCACGGACGCACCCATAGGCAGTGCCCTGGTCCTGTGTAACCAGGCAATGAGCGTCGAACCCGAGGGACACGTCCTGGCGGGACGGATCGCCGATGCGGCTCATGAACAACAGGAGGAAGCCATCGCCGTCATCGTCCTCGGAGACACCAACCTGCACCAGGTCGCTGTCGGGATCGATCTCTGCCGTAACCACTCGTGCGGCGAATCTGTATGCCATGACAGGGTTTTCGCAGGCCGGCGAAGCGGTCTGTCACGCAGGGTGGCTACCTAGGCGAGAACCAGGAACAGCTGTTGTTGTGTTCCAGGAACGATGATGTCTCGGCAGCGCCTCGAATGGTGGCGAGAAGCAGGAACAGTGACGCCTGCCGAGGAGGGGCAACGCCCTGTGGTGAGGATCGCTTTGGGGCGCGCCCCTTGTGATCACGTCCAGAACAGCCACACCATCTGCCCCTGTCCTGCGCGGCAGCGGCGGGGCCGTTCTCCGTTATGAGGATGGCTCACTGACGCTGCGCCGCGGGGACGAATAGACGCGCATACCCCTGCGGGCCGTTCGGGACGTCGTACCGGACGGCCGGGCCGTGACTGTGAAGCTGCGGGTCCCGGCCGGGGCCACGCCCGTCGTCCACCGGGTCGAGGGCAGCAACGCGGCCGCGGTCAGCCTGTTCGCGACGGCAGTGGGCACGGCTCTGGCCGGGCTGCCGCAGTCGGACCCGTCCTTCGACGGCGCCGCGCGGGTGACGACGACCCGCTCTCTGCGGACTCCGCCCACGCCACGTACGCCCGTCAGCGCAGGCGCGCAGGCACGAGCCGGGGTGTGGCTCCTGGTCGCCCTCGTACCCGGTCTCGCGACGCTTATCGGGACGAGCGTGCTGTTCGTCATGCACGGGGAGCCGGGCATGCTCCTGCTTGCGGTGCCGATGGGAATCGTGACGGTGCTCTTCAGCGTCACGAGCGGCGTCACGGCAGAGCGGGCCACGAAGATGTGGCTCCTCCCGTGGCACGGCATCACGGTGATGGCCGTGCGCACCAGTCCGTACGGAAAGAGGGGGATCTACGAGTACACGGACCCGAGCGGCAAGACCCACAGCTACTACCGGGACGCGTACGCGAGCGAGATCGAGACCTGCTATCACCCGGACGACCCCGCGGAGAGCGTCGGTGTCTACCCCGTCTACGTGCGCGTGCTGGCCACGCTCGGAGCGCTGGTGCTGTGGGCCGTGACGGCGGGCCTCATCTTCGTGGCGATCATGGCCGCCACCGAGTGACCGTCACGTGCGGAATCGCTCAGGTGTTTCCAGAACTCGGCGACAAGACTTTCCCGTGGAACCGGGTGTTCTCCCCGCTGGGCGACATACGTTCTCGAGAGTCTTCTACATAGCCACGCAGGGCACCCACCATTGGAAACGACGTCAAGGCGGCCTCGTTTGGATCACCGGGCGGACCAGAGAAAGATGTCCGCAACGTGGAGTCTGGCCATGTAGATGGTGGCGGTCTTCTCGTAGCGGGTGGCGATGCCGCGCCACTGCTTCAGACGGTTGATGCACGCTCAACGCCCCATACGTCGTCGCTCCACACCGAGGTGACGGTGGCCAGGATTCGGTTGACGCTTCGCATCAGGCCGGCGGCCTTGCGCAGCCGTTTGTTGTAGCCGGGCTGCGGGGGCAGGCAGGGGAAGAGGTGGCGCAGGTGGGCACGTGCATGGCGGAGCCCTTTGGCCTCAGAGGTGTAGCCGAGTATGGCCTGCATCGTGGCGAGGGTGCCCAGTTCGGCATCGCTCAGGCAGGGCGTAATGCCGACCGGCGGGCGCCACGGCGCCAGGTCGGGATGCTCCTTCAGCATGTCGTCGGTCGCGCATAGAGTGCTGCCGCGAGGGTGTCCACATCGTTCGTCAAAAAACGATCTTGGACATCCTCGCTCTCGTCTCCGCAGGCCCCCCTTGGACCACACCGCCAGGAGGAAACCCCGTGTCACACCCGCAACTGCTCACCCCCGAGGAGAAGCTCGCCGACGCGAAGAAGCTGTTGAGCCTCCCGCGTATCGTCGTGATCTGCGGCTCCACCCGCTTCATGACCGAGATGAACGAGGCCGATCTGCGGGAGACCGAAGCCGGAAAGATTGTCGTCAAACCGGGCTGTGACATGAAGTCGCCGCACGAACTCTGGTCCGATCCTGGCGAGGCCGAGGCGCTGAAGGTTCGACTCGACGATCTGCACCGGGCGAAGATCCGCCTCGCCGATGAGGTGCTCGTAGTCGGCGACTACATCGGAGACAGCACCCGAGCCGAAATTGCCTACGCCCGGTCGCTGGGCAAGCCCGTGCGGTTCACGCACCCCGAAGTCGACCCTGACGCCTGACCGCCCGCTGCCACCTCGACAACCAGGGCCACCGCCCGCCGCCCACCCCACACCCTCCGCTGGCATCTCTTGGAGTTGATCATCTAGTCGTCGACGGGGACGCCCAGTTGGCCGGCCACGGTGGTGAGGGCCGTTCCCAGCGGGAGCGCGACGCGAGTGACGGAGTGCCGGTCGCCCCGGGTCGGGTCCCGGTTGACGATCAGCACCGGTTTTCCGGCCTGGGCCGCCTGCCGGACGAACCGGAGCCCGGACATCACCGTCAGCGAGGAGCCCAGGACCAGCAGCGAGGCGGCCTCGCTGACCAGTGCGCGGCAGTACTCGACCCGCCGCGGGGGCACGGCTTCGCCGAAGAACACCACGTCTGGTTTGAGGATGCCGCCGCAGACCGCGCAGGACACCACGCGGAAGTCCCCAACCTGCTCGTCGGTGAGGTCCGCGTCACCGTCCGGGTTGATCGCGGCGGCCACCGGCCCGAAGCCGGGATTGGCCTCCTCCAGCTGCCGGGCGAGTTCGCGGCGCAGGGTGAAGGCGCCGCAGGAGAGGCAGACGGCCCGGTCCAGGCTTCCGTGGAGTTCCACGACGTCCTCGCTGCCGGCGGCCTGGTGCAGGCCGTCGACGTTCTGGGTGATCACACCCGAGAGCAGGCCGTGCCGCCCGAACGCGGCCACGGCCCGGTGCCCGGCGTTCGGGCGGGCGCGCCCGAAGGTGCGCCAGCCGAGGTGGCTGCGCGCCCAGTACCGCCGCCGGGCCTGGGCGCTGCCGGTGAAGTCCTGGTACGTCATCGGGGTGTGCCGACTCAGGCTCCCGCCCTCGCCCCGGTAGTCGGGGATGCCCGACTCCGTGGATATGCCCGCCCCGCTGAGTACCAGCACACGGCCGGTGCTCAGCGCATCGGCGACCGGCTCCAGGTCCGTAGTACCCGGCGGCAGGTCTTCGGTAGGGGCCCAGCTCAGAGTGGGGCGCATGCGCATTCCCCCAGGGTACGGAACAGCTCGGCTGAGGGCGCGAAAGTCGCTGAGCGCAGCCAGGCCACGGAGTAGCAGCGAGGTCACGGAGTGAGGGGTCTCCAGCAGTGCTCTTGGCGGGGCCGGTGCCGCCTCCGGAACCGTCGCTGGCCCCGGTCCACGAGCAGGGAGCCGACGCGGCGTCGATGACCGCGCTGTTCGACAGACGGCCAGGGCCTCGCCCCGGCCGGGGTCGCGCGCGGTGTCCCCGATCAAGTCCCCCAAGACACGGAAGGCGCCGGCTCGGCCAAGGGCCCGAGTCTGGCAAGCGCAAGCAGCCGCACACCGGCGGTGAGCGCTCCTCGGAACCGTTGTCATCGGGTGGCTCGCGGCCCGGTTGAGGGACCGGCTGGCCTGTCACCCCTGGGCCGTGTGGGGGACGCGGCGGCGGCGACACAGCCGACACGGCCCGCAGATACGCCCTTACGCCTCTTGAGCAGGGGCCCCTACCCCTCAGGGGTGAGGCTCAAGGACCGAATGAGCTGGGCCAGTTCTTCACGGAAAAGCTTTTCCGGGCTGAGGGCCTGGGTCTGCAGGTGGCCGTAGACCTCGAGTGACACCAGGCCGTGCAGGTGGCTCCAGATGCGCAGGGCGAGGGCCACGGCGGCCGGGGGCAGGTCGGGAAAGGCCGGGCGGACCTTGTCGAGGAGACCTGGGTCGAAGTCGGACCACTCGAAGCCGCTGTCCGCGTAGCGGTGTTCGGCGTGCGGCCAGGCGGCGGCCGCCAGCGCGGTGATGCCGGTGCAGACGCGGTGGGCGGCGTCCGGGGCGGCGCCGCCCTCGGGTGCCCGGTAGCCGGGCACGGGGTCGCCGTAGATGAGACGGAAGCCTTCGGGATTGGCCAGCGCCCAGTTCCTGAAGGCACAGACCCATGCCTGGATCCGGGCGGCCGGGTCCTGGGCAGGGGCGGCTTCCCATGCGGCTTCCACCGTGTCGGCCAGCGAGGTGTAGACGTTGTTGATCAGCGTGGTGACCAGGTCGTCACGGGTGGCGAAGTAGCCGTAGATGGCGTTGGCCGTCATGCCCATCTCGCGAGCGATGGCCCGCAGCGTGATCGCGCCGGGTCCTCCCGCGGCCATCAACTCCAGAGCGACCTTCTTGATCTCGGCAGTCGTCTCGGCCCGCAACCGCTCGCGGCGCCCCTTGATGTTTCCCACGCTTCCCACGGGCACTCACTCTACACAGTCAACATACTGAGTGCCGTATCGTCACTTCACGCCGTATAGTTATTGCATGCCGTGAAGAAAACCGTCGGCATGGACGACTGCCGCACGAGCGATCACCAGGGGAGAGCCATGCACATTGGAGTCATCGGGGCCACGGGCGGCATCGGCAGCCGCGTCGTCACCGAAGCGCTCGGCCGGGGGCACCACATCACGGCCTTCAGCCGCGACGCCACGCGGATCACCGAGGACCGGCAGAACGTCGTGTGGCAGAGCGTCGACGTCCAGGACGCCGACGCCATCGCCGCTGTCATACCGGGACTCGACGTCCTGATCAGCGGATTCCAGCCCGGAAATGCCGCCAAGGACATCGCCGACACCGTGGCCCGCTCGATCGCGGATCCCACGGTGTACGCCACCGCCGCACGAGCACTCCTGAAGGCGCTGGAGAGCCATCCCCGGACCCGGCTGATAGTCATCGGCGGCGCCGGCAGTCTGGAGATCGAGCCCGGACTCGTACGGGCCGACTCCGACGAGCTGTTGCACGAGACCCTCGACGGGATCGGCCTACCGAGGCAGTACGCCGCCGCGGTGCGCGGCCACCGGGACGCCCTGGACGTCTGCGCACCTCGAACCGGTTGTGGACCTACTTCAGCCCTGCGGAGGACATCGCGCCCGGCGAGCGTACGGGCCGGTTCCGGATCGGCGGCGATCAGCCGGTCCTTGACGCGGACGGGCGCAGCCGGATCTCCATGGAGGACGCGGCCGTTGCTCTCGTGGACGAGGCGGAACTGCCCCGCTTCGTCCAGCGCCGCTTCACGATCGGCTACTGAACCGTTGCCGCGGCTGTCGGCCCGGGCAGCGTCACCTGGGTAGTCGGGAGGCCACTCGCCTTGGCCGGCGGCCTGGAGTTAAGGGCTCCGGCTCGTCGCGGACATGCTCGTGAGGTGTCCCTGGTTCCCGCGAGGATTCATGACCAGCAGGGAACATCGCTCCAGCGGAACGAGGCCGTCTCCAACTCGGCCAAGAGTGACCTGCCGATAGGAACGCGGACTTCCGGGGCAAGGGTGTCTGCGTGAGCGATGAACAGACCAGCACCCCGGACGCCGCACACCGGCGCCCCGAAGGCATGAGCGACAAGACCGTGGAAGCCCTGGGCGCGCTGTCGAAGGCGCTGGAGACCACCGAACGAGCCCGCGGCGCCCTGTACGAGTTCCATCAGCTGACTGGTGGCGCCGACCTCGCCGTGGGCGACGCCGTGCGGCTCCTGCGCGAGGCCGGCCACCACGAGGCAGCCGACCTCGTCGAGCGGGAGATCCTGGGCCGCGACGTCATCCCCGGCCACTGGACCTTCCAACTCATCGAGGCGTACAACCAGACCTACTACCAGCCCTTCACCGACATCGAGCGGCGCCTGGTCCACGAGCTTGCCCAGGGCCGCCATCACCTCTACGAAGCCGAGATGAAGGCATCCCGCCGCCCCCGGGGCGGGACTCTTCGCGAGACCACGCACCGGGAGCGGTAGGAGAACGACAGCCGACATCCATCAGCCCAACGGCATCCGTGCGGGGGTGACTGCTGCACGCGGGCGCCGTGCGGAACGCCCTGCTGTCTGTCCGTGCGGTGGGGCGAGAGGCGATGTGCGCCCGTCGGTTCTGTTGTTGGCGCGGCGATACCGGTCAGAACGGCATGCGGCCACGCATACGTCGGCCGGCGGAGCCGCTACGGCCCACAGCCTTGGAGCTGCTGCGGAACGGCTTGCTGAAGATTCGGCCCAGTACGCCCGGAGCCTTGCTGCCCGCGCGTGATCCGGCCCCGAGGGTCCGCTGGGTGCCGCGTTCCGGGTGGCGGGACAACCGCGGCACGAGGAAGGCGAGGACGGCCAGAACGATACAGACAGCGATGATGGCAACAATCGTCATGAAGGGCTCCTCAAGTCGATGTGTCCTGCCGTCTGCCCTCCCGGAACACTGGTATGCGCCACCGCTCCGTCCGCCACCGACTCAAGAGGTCTCTCTGGGGACCCGGTCCGATGGCTCTGTTCTCACACGAACTACTGTGCGGGCGGGTCGGAGACAGCAGGCCGACAGCCAGAGGAGAGGTCTCATGGGGACAGTCGTCCATGTTCCGCAGACGCGGGACATGATCGGGGAGGAGCTCTCGGGGGACGAGGCTCTCAGCGCGCTGCGCCATTACGGCGGGCGCAAGCTACTGCTCGACGCTTTCGCACGGTTCCGGTACGCCGACGGGTTCAGCTTCGCGAGGTCCCTCGGTTTCCAGGTGGTCGTGGGCATGGTGCCCTTCGTGATCGCGCTGGTGGGCGTGGCGACGACGGTGCACACCGAGAGCATCGCCCGGGTGATCGAGCTGACGCTGGAAAGGATCGTGCCCGGTGCCAGCGCCGAACTCGTGCAAGGAGCTTTGCGGGAAACCCGCCACAGCGCTGGGTCGACGTCGGCAGGGGCCCTGGCGATGTGGTTGGGCCTCGGCTTCGCCGTGCTCAATCTCGCGTCGGCGATGGGCCAGATCGAACGGGGCTGTAACCGCATCTACGGCATTGAGCGCGATCGCCCGTTCCTCGCCAAGTACGGACGCAGCCTGCTGCTGGCAGTCGCCGCGGGGCTGCCGTTGCTGCTCGGCTTCCTCGTACTCGTCGCCGGCGAAGCCGTCGGAGACTCGGTGGTGGAGGCACTCGGCTGGTCGCAGTCCTGGCGCGGCTGGTGGGGTGTCCTCGAAATACCGGTCGGAACGGTCTGCGCCGCAGTGGCCTCTGCCGTGATCTTCCGCTGGTCTCCCCGGCGCGTGCAGCCCGGCTACACGTGGCTGGTCTTCGGATCCGCCGTGCATCTGGTCCTGTGGGTCGCGGCCACCTGGCTGCTCGCGTTCTATGTGGGCATGAGCGGATCGTTCGGTGCCGTCTACGGGCCACTGACCGCCTTCGTGGCTCTGCTGTTGTGGGCCAACTTGACCGGCATCGTCCTGTTCCTCGGCATCGCGTTCGCGGCCCAACTGGAGGCTGCCCGAGCCGGTATCACTGAGCCGGTCCATCCGGACCCCGGTACCGGGCCCTGACAATCTCGGTATCAGGGGAGCTTTGGCGACTGGAGGCGTCGGACGCCGCAGACGGGGCAGGCGGGACGCATGCAGGGAAGCTACGCACAGCCCGTGACGTACACGCTCCGCGGTGCGCCCCTTCGTAAGGCGCACGACGTAGAAGCCATCGCGCATCACGGCGGCGGGGGCCGCCATCGACTGCGCAGACACCGCAAGGGCGCCTGGCATCGGCGCGTGCTCGCTTATCGCGAGGTCGAGCTGGTGCAGTCGCCGGGGCAGGGCGCCGGTGACACGCAGTGTCTGCTCCTGGTGCACGTGCGCAAGGTGATTGGCCAGTTGGATTTCCGCCTCTGCGCTGTCTGTGCGGAGGCTGTCATCACCGATGTGGTCATCGAGAAGCAGTTCCATCGCAGTGGGCTGGGCACGAGGGCGCTCTCCCATTTGCGAGCCAGGTATCCGGGAGTCGTCTGGCGGACAACGCTCGATCGGCGCGTGACCCGCGATCTCATGCGCCGGATGAGGGTGCCGAGGCAGGCCGAGGGCATCCGGTGCTCTCATGGGAACGAATGAAACGAATGAGACGGGTCTGGCCATAAAGAGGCGCTCCACCTGCCCGGCCGGGCCAGGCAGAGCGCTTGGCCCTGCCGGCGGCTCTGGCAAGGGCCAGACCCCCGCTCTGACGGTCATCCGCACTGACGACTCCCTCGACAAGACCGAGGCAGCCGCCCAGGGCACCGGCCTGACCGTTCCGCCGTTCGAACTCGCGATCGTGGACGAGGCGCACCCCATAGCCGGCTGGCCGGCCTGGCAGGAGTGGGCCGCCGTCAACGAGGCCTCCCGCATCGCGTGGAGCGGCGCCGCTACATGACCGCGACCCCGCGCAGCTTGGCTGCCGGGACCTGACCGGCTCCGCGAACTCCCGCACCCGCCGCGCCACTCGCTCCGACACGGACACCGACGTTTCTGCCCACTCGACCATCGCTGCCCCCGTCCGGTGGTTCCCGGGCCGCATCGGTCAACGTTCGCCCCGTGGCGTGCTGGATTACGTGCTTGGCTGCTTTCGGGTGATCGCGCACGGAAGCACGGCGTGCCTGAGGTGTCGTCCCATCTCCGAGCGGGTCATGCTTCCGGGCGTAACGCCGGTTCCGGCGGTGCGAATCGCGCGCAGAGGAGTCCCGTGTCGAGCGAAGAGAACAAGAGGTTGGTTCGCCGCTTCTACGCGGAGATCGACAAGGGCAATGTGGAGGCCATGGACGATCTTGTGGCCGAGGACTACAAGGACCATTCACCGCCACCGTTTCCGGGGCTCGGGTCCGGCCGCGAGGGGCTCAAGCAGGTGTTCCGTCTCTTCTGGGAGGCCACGCCCGGGACCCACACGATCGAGGACCAGATCGCGGAGGGCGACAAAGTAGCGACGCGGCTGACGGCCCACGGCGTGCACGAGCGGGACCTTCCCGGCATTCCCGCCACCGGTAACCAGCTCACCATGACGGCGACGGTGATTCACCGCATCGAAAACGGCAGGCTCGCGGAGAAGTGGTCGGACAAGGATCTCCTCGGTTTCCTGCAGCAGCTCGGCGTCATCCCGCCGCCCGGCGGTACGCCCGGATAGTCCGGGCGGGACCGGACCTCGGACCCGGCATGCGGTCCCTGGCTGCGCGCCGGGGAAGACCACATGGCCCCGTGCACATTCCCCATTCCGCAGTACCGTCCTTTCGAAGTTGCGCCACCATGGCCCCGGTTGGTTCCATGGTCGGCCCGTTCCGGGGCCACTGCCCGGAACGGGACGCCCTCACCGGTCACGCCCGGTCCTTGACCCGGATGCTCACCGAGCGCGAGGGCGAACGGCTACCGAGCAGCTCTATGCCGTCGGCGGGACGACCTGCTTGCCCTTCGTACTCGGCCAGGACAGTGACCGTTTGGCTCGGTGCCCCGTGGTTCAGGTGGCTGATCACTGAACATGAGTTGCGTCTGTTCCTTTCACCGGCTCGCGACGAGCTGAAGTGGGCGGCCGAGGCGACGGACAGCGGCGGGACAACAGGCATCCGGCCAGCGCGGCGGCGAGGCCGGCCAGCCCGGCCGCCACGAAGCCGCCCGCGGGCACGGAGACGTCGATAGCCACCCCGACGATCGGAGATCCGAGCGCGAAACCCGCACTCTGGGCCGAGGATTGCAGACCTGTCGCCTCACCCCTCACGCCGACCGGCGCCAGTCGGCTCACCGCGTCGGCCACCGCGGAAAGGGTCGGCGCGGCGAGAAACCCGGTGCCGACAACGGCCACGCACAACCAGGGCCAGTCATGGGCAAGCCCTGCGGGAATCGTCACGAGCCCGAGCAAGCCGAGCAGCACCCATGTGGGCAGCGACCGGGACAGCGCACCGTAGATCAGTCCGCCGGCGACGGAGGTCGCGCCGAGCACGGCCACGACCACGGCGGCCCAGGACACCTGGCCTGCTTCTTCAAGCGTGGCGACGATGGCGAGGTCGACGCCGCTGAGCAACGTCGTGGTACCGAACGCCATCGTCAGTACGGCAATCATGCGGACGCTCAGCCACTCTCGTCGCGGGGGCCGCCCGGCCGCGCCGGCTTCCGACTCGTCCTCGGCACGCAGCGGCGGGTTGAGCAAGGCGATCCCGGTTCCGCCGACTACGATCGCGGCGCCGAGCCCCCACGCCACCACACCGGGGGACACCTTTGCCGCGCACAGGATCACGAACGCCGGGCCCACCATGTACGACAGCTCGCCCTGGACCGACTCCAGTGCGAAGGCGGCCCGACGCTGTTCCGCCGTCGTCATCGCGGCGATCGCCTGCCTGGTCACCGGCTGGGCCGGCACCATCAGCAGACCCGCCGCGAAGCCGGCACCCAGTAGAGCCATGTACGGCAGGATCGGCATGCTCAGCCAGAACACGGCCTGCACGGCGAGAGTCACCAGCAGCACCGTACGCAGGCCCCGCCGATCGATCAGGCAGCCAAGCAGTGGCCCGCCCAGCGCCAGCCCGCTGGTCAGAGCCGCCGCGACACCGCCGGCCGGCCGCTCCTTTACCGATCACCGTCCGGTGTTTCGCTGACCCGGGCGGGCGAGGAGCTTCTGCCGTACGCCGAACGCATTCTCTCGCTCTCCGCGCAGGCCCCCACCGAAACCGGGCGCACGCTTACCGGCCGCTGCGGCGTCGGGTTGCTGGAGGACCTCGCCGCCTCCCAGCTTCCGCAGGTCCTCGCCGACCTCGCCCGGTTGCACCCCGGCGCGACCCTGGAGGTGCTCAGCATGTCCAACGCCGCGATGCGGGAGGCGTACGACAAGGGCCGCGTGCAACTCGTGCTCAACGAGGTGCCGGCCGTTCCCGGACCACCGCGCTGGACGGTACGCCGCCCGCTGGTCTGGGCGATCGGCCAGGGTGTGGACGTCGCTGCCGATCCGCTGCCGGTGGTGCTGTTCTCGAACACGTGCTCCTGGCGTACGTCGGTGCTGGAAACCCTGGAACGTGCTGATCGGCCCTGGCGGGTGACGTTCGAAAGCAACAGCCTGGTCGGTGTGCTCGCCGCGGTACGGGCCGGGCTCGGCGTCGCGGCGCTCATGCCCACGAACCTTGAACCGGCCATGGTCTGCCACGACGCGGACGCCCTGCCCACCCTGCCGGACGTCGAGCTCGGCCTCGCACGGCACCCACGATCCGAGGGCGATCCGCTGATCGACGCCGTTGAGACCGCGCTACGACGCATGATCTGAGTTTCGCCGCCGGCCGGCGCCACCAACTCGGCCTCGTCCGTCTCGGCGGCGGTTGTTCACCAGATGATCGATTCCAAGGGGTAGGCGCGGCTGCGGGTGACCGATGAGCCTGCCGATTCCTGTGACCAGCACTCTTCTTGGTGACAGCCAGGCCCGGTTGACGGACCTCGTACGGGGACAGCCGAGGGGAGTAGATTCTGGCCCTGAATGCAGCGCGGATGAAGGGCACGGCCAGTGAACGGCGACAATCGCATAGGACCGCCCAGCTTTGGAAGCGAACGCGACATGCTGCGGGCTTTTCTCGACTACCACCGTGCGACCCTCGCCATGAAGTGCGACGGGCTTACCGACGAGGAGCTGCGGCAGCAGTCGATGCCGCCGTCCACGCTTTCGCTGCTCGGTCTGGTGCGGCACATGGCGGAGGTGGAGCGTGCTTGGTTCCGTCGAGCGTTCGAGGACAACGACGCACCCATGGTCTGGTCCGACAAGATCGACTTCCAGGCGGCCTACGACGCGAGCGCGTCGACCAGGGACGAGGCGTTTGCAGCCTGGGAGGCCGAGGTGGAGAACTCGCGCCGTGTCGAGCGGGAGGCCGAGTCCCTGGACCAGGCCGGGTATCAGCCACGAAGGGGCGAGGAGGTATCGCTGCGCATGGTGATGGTGCACGTACTCCTGGAGTACGGCCGCCACAACGGGCACGCGGACCTTCTGCGTGAGGGCGTCGACGGGACAGTGGGCGCCTGAGTCCGCAGGGGTTACCGCTCTCCTCTTGGTCAACGAGACCTTCTGTCGGCGTACAGGGAACGTGGATGGGTGTGTACGGATGAACGTGCTCAGGAGGACGGCGCGTCGCAACCGGGGGCGAAGGTGCCGTGGGCGACGCTTTCGGCTGAGCGGTCCCCACGGGCGGCGGTCATCGGGAGGTTGAGGCGCATGCTCGTCCTCGGGCGCTCACAGGTCGAGGGGCTCCTTGACGTGGGGCGGCTTGTCGAAACCCTGGCCCCGGTCATGGAGGACCTCAGCGCGGGGCGTGCTAGTGCTCCCAACCGTATCGCTGCGCTGGTGCCCGAACGTGAGGCATTTCTCGCGGCCATGCCGGGCTATGCGCCGTCGGCCTCGGCGCTGGTGACCAAGCTGGTCTCTCTCTTCCCGCGCAACGCAGGGACACCGCTGCCGACGCACCAGGCGGTGATCGTCGTGTTCGATCCAGCCACCGGCGAGCCGACGGCGCTGCTGGACGGTACGGCCATCACAGCTATGCGGACCGCAGCTTGTTCGGCGCTTTCCGCCCGGCTGTTGGCCCGTGAGGACGCGACGGTGCTCGCGGTCCTGGGCACCGGCGTGCAGGCCCGCTCCCACGCCCGCGCGATGTGCAAGGTCCGCCCGATCCGGCAGATTCGGGTGGTGGGCCGAAATCCGGCAAAGGCGGCCGCCCTGGCCGACGACCTCTCGGGAGAGCTGGAGGCCGAGGTCAAGGTGGCGTACACCTACGCCGAGGCGTTGGACGGCGCGGACCTGGTCGCCGCTGCCACCCACACGGTTGAACCCGTCATCCGCCGCCACTGGTTAGCGCCTGGGGTACACGTCACCTCGGTAGGGTTCAATCCGGCCGGCCGCGAGATCGATGACGCCACGATCGCCGAGGCGCTGGTGTGTGTCGAATCGCGACAGGCAGCGCTCGCTGCCTTCCCGGCGGGTAGCAATGATCTGCTTATGCCGATCCGCCAGGGCGTCATCACGGCCGACCATGTCCACGCCGAGCTGGGCGAGATCATCGCCGGCCATCGACCCGGCCGCGCCTCGCCGGACCAGATCACCCTCTACAAATCGGTTGGCGTAGCGGTACAGGACGCCGCTGCCGCGGCCCTGGTCGTCTCCCTCGCACGCGCACAGTCAATCGGTGAAGAGATCTCGCTGCGATGACTCCGATACGCGAATCGGTCTACCAACGCCCGGCGAACCCGCAGCCCATCGGCTGAGCACGTTCGCCTGTAGGTGACTGGGCCCTTGGAAGCGGTCATCCATTGCCGCATCAGGCAATGTTCTGCCCTGTCGGCCACGGCTCGTAGCCGCTGGTCGTCGGCGTGACGGTTTCGCCAGAGGACGTAGCGGCGGATCATGCGGCCCCGCCACCAGCGGGCTCGCACGACAGACACCGACGAGCGATCAGGCGAGTGGTGTTGACGCTGGCTGCGGGTGCGCCGGGCGCTGCCGCTCCGGTTAGGGGCATTCAGTGCCGGGTGGCTCAAAGCGCCAGCCCTTATGGGCCCCCACGCCTGCTTCCTGAATATGGGGGCACACGTGTTTCAGCTACTGAAGGAGTCACATCATGCTGGCGGTAGCTGCGGCAGCACTGTTCTTCATCGCTTTCCTGATCAACGCCGATCGGCAGTGGGTGGCGATCGGCCCGACGGTGACCGCCGCCCGACCAGCTGGACGCCAAACGTATTGAGAGCAGTGCCACAAGCCCCGCCCTGCTGGGCGCCGTTCCCCAAAGCACGTACTGACCCGGCGCGCGGGCTCCCGAGCAACGGTTGTAGTCCCACCTCGGACACTTGCAAAGAAGGAGAGAGACTCGATGACCCCGTTCATGATGACCACAGCCGCCGACGCCTCAGCTGCTCCCGCATGGCTACATGTGTTGGTGATGTCGGTGGCTGTCCTGATCCTCATCTACAGCCTTGTCCGACGCAGCAACTGACCGTGCAACCGGATTGACCTCCCGGGCGCGCGGAGCGCGGACCGTGCAAGCACCCCGACTGCAAGGTCCCCCACTGTGTCAGGTCACCACCGCCCCAGACGGGATTCACTGGTTCGGCGGCCAACCCGCAGCGGAACCACCGCCTTTCCACGAACGCGAGTGCGTGAGCAGGGCGAGCGAGGCTCAGCCGCACGGGAGCCTGCTGGTGCGCAGGTCTTCCTCGGGCATGCCGTCAAGCTTGCGCGGTAGCGCGGCACGGCAGTGGCCGAGGTAGGCGAGCATCAGCCCGCGGGTGCCCGTCAAGTTGTCCGGCGGCCCTACCCCGGGCGCAGGGGTAAGCGATCAGGCATCGGAGGGTCGGCTCGGCCAGGCTCTGCGGACCACCCGGTATCGACGGGACGCGCCGTGCCGCTGCACGGCTGCACAGTCGATGATGCGTCGACGCGCGCCGCAGTCGCCTGGGCATCCTGCGCCGCCGCGGGCCGACCTCGTTAACCGGTGAATCACGTCGCGGTCGGTGCCCTTGTCGGCCCGTATCAGCTGGGCGATCACCGGCACCCGGTCGAACGGCCGGCCTCGCGGATCCGAACGGCCGGCATCGCGGAACCCGCTTGAGAGGCGGTCGGTCTGGGGCTCAGTACCGCTTCCCCCCGGTGTCGGGATAGTCTTCGTCGTACTTTTGTCGCACGACAACGGTCCGTGATCACAATCGTGAGGCACGGAGGGGGACGGCCCACCAGTGGGCCGTGACGGTGTCCTGTTTCTGGTCGGCTTGGTGCCCGGAGCGTTACGAGGATTGGTCATGGCTGAGACGACAGTCGAGAACTCGCGTCCAGTGCAGCGGACACGATCGCGCGGAACCGGCAAGGTGGGGGAGCCGGAGCTACGGCAGCTGCTGGACGGACTGACCGCGGTGCGCGACGGGGACTTCGGCACGCGCTTGCCCGATGAGGCGGACGGTCTGCTCGGTGAGATCGCCACCGTGTTCAACGGCATGGTCGATCAACTGTCGCTGTTCACCTCGGAGGTGACCCGGGTCGCGCGCGAGGTCGGCACCGAAGGCACGTTGGGTGGGCAGGCGGAGGTTCCCGGCGTATCGGGCACCTGGGCGGATCTGACCGACTCGGTGAACGCGATGGCGGGCAATCTCACGACTCAGGTGCGCGATATCGCACATGTGGCCACCGCGGTGGCTTTGGGTGATTTGTCGCAGAAGATCGATGTTGATGCCCGGGGCGAGATCCTGGAGCTGAAGAACACCATCAACACGATGGTCGACCAGCTGTCCGCCTTCGCCGACGAGGTCACCCGCGTCGCCCGCGAAGTGGGTACTGATGGACGCCTCGGTGGCCAGGCCGACGTCAAGGGCGTCTCCGGCACGTGGCGTGACCTGACCGACTCCGTGAACTTCATGGCGGGCAACCTGACCGCTCAGGTGCGCTCCATCGCGCAGGTCGCGACGGCGGTCGCCCAGGGGGACCTGTCGCAGAAGATCGATGTTGATGCTCGCGGCGAGATCCTGGAGCTGAAGAACACCATCAACACGATGGTCGACCAGCTGTCCGCCTTCGCCGACGAGGTCACCCGCGTCGCCCGCGAGGTCGGCACGGAAGGACGCCTCGGCGGGCAGGCCGACGTCAAGGGCGTCTCCGGCACGTGGAAGGACCTCACCGAGTCGGTCAACGTCATGGGCGACAACCTGACCGCCCAGGTGCGCTCCATCGCCGAGGTCACGACGGCCGTCGCCCAGGGAGACCTCACCCAGAAGATCCGCGTCGACGCCCGCGGCGAGATCCTGGAGCTGAAGGAGACCATCAACACGATGGTCGACCAGCTGTCGGGATTCGCCGACGAGGTGACCCGCGTCGCCCGCGAGGTCGGCACCGAGGGCAACCTGGGCGGACAGGCGACCGTGCGAGGCGCCTCCGGAACCTGGAAGGACCTCACCGACAACGTCAATGTGATGGCCTCCAACCTGACGGGCCAGGTGCGCTCCATCGCCGAGGTGGCCAACGCCGTCGCGCGCGGTGACCTGTCGCGGAAGATCACGGTCGAGGCCAAGGGCGAGGTCGCCGCACTGGCCGAGGTCATCAACACCATGGTGGACACCCTGTCCGCGTTCGCCGACGAGGTGACCCGCGTGGCACGCGAGGTCGGCACCGAAGGACAGCTCGGCGGCCAGGCCCGGGTGCCGAACGTGGCAGGCACCTGGAAGGACCTCACCGACAACGTCAACTCGATGGCGAACAACCTGACCGGGCAGGTCCGCAACATCGCCCTGGTCACCACCGCCGTCGCCAACGGTGACCTGTCCAAGAAGATCGACGTCGACGCCCGCGGCGAGATCCTGGAGCTGAAGACGACCATCAACACGATGGTCGACCAGCTGTCGTCCTTCGCCGCCGAGGTCACTCGCGTCGCCCGCGAGGTGGGCAGCGAGGGCCGGCTCGGCGGGCAGGCCGAGGTCGAAGGCGTATCCGGTACGTGGAAGCGCCTCACCGAGAACGTGAACGAACT
Source organism: Streptomyces sp. NPDC045968 (assembly GCF_056430475.1). NCBI lineage: Bacteria > Bacillati > Actinomycetota > Actinomycetes > Kitasatosporales > Streptomycetaceae > Streptomyces > Streptomyces sp. NPDC045968. Next base: position 225,424 of record NZ_JBWKLF010000010.1, read on the forward strand.
GGCCGGCAACCTCACCCGCCAGGTGCGGGCCATCGCCGAAGTCACCAGCGCCGTGGCCGAGGGCGATCTGACGCGGTCGATCACCGTCGACGCCTCCGGCGAGGTCGCGGAGCTGAAGGACAACATCAACTCGATGGTCGGCTCCCTGCGCGAGACGACCCGGGCCAACCAGGAACAGGACTGGCTGAAGTCCAGCCTGGCCCGGATCTCCAGCCTGATGCAGGGGCATCGCGACCTCGCCGTCGTGGGTGAGCTGGTCATGGACGAGCTGACCCCGCTGGTCTGCGCCCAGTACGGCGCCTTCTACCTCGCGGAAGAGACCCCGGACGGCATCGAGCTCAGACTCGTCGGCTCGTACGGGCGTCCCGCGGGCAGCTCCGACCACGACCGCTTCAAGCTGGGTGAATCCCTCGTCGGACAGGCGGCGCGCAGCCGCCGCACCATCGCCGCCGACGGAGTACCCGGCGATTACGTGTGCATTTCCTCCGGGCTGGGCCGCACGACACCGGGCAGTCTGATCGTGCTGCCGATCGTCGTCGACGACCAGGTTCTCGGTGTCATCGAGCTGGCCTCGTTCACGGCCTTCACCGCCGTACACCGGGACTTCCTCGACCAGCTCATGGAGATGGTGGGCGTCAACGTCAACACCATCGTCGCCAACGCCCGCACCGACGAGCTGCTCGGCGAATCGCAGCGGCTCGCCGGCGAACTGCAGTCGCGTTCCGAGCAACTGCAGGTCCAGCAGGAGGAACTCCAGCGATCCAACGCGGAACTGGAGGAGAAGGCCGCACTGCTGGCCGCGCAGAACAGCGACATCGAAGGCAAGAACCTGGAGATCGAGCAGGCTCGGCAGGAGCTCGAAGACCGTGCCCAGCAGCTCTCGCTGGCCTCCAAGTACAAGTCGGAATTCCTGGCCAACATGAGCCACGAACTGCGGACCCCCCTCAACAGCCTCCTGATCCTCGCGCAGCTGCTCGCCCAGAACCCGAACCGCAACCTCACCGCCAAGCAGGTCGAGTACGCCGGAATCATCCACTCGGCAGGGTCCGACCTGCTCCAGCTGATCAATGACATCCTCGACCTGTCGAAGGTCGAGGCGGGCAAGATGGACATCCATCCGGAGCGCGTCGCGCTGCGACAGCTCCTCGACTACGTCGAGGCCACCTTCCGGCCGATGACCACGCAGAAGAGTCTCGGTTTCACCATCACCACCGCACCCGGTGTGCCCGCCGACCTGCTCACCGACGACTCCCGCCTCCGGCAGGTACTGCGGAACCTGCTCTCCAACGCGGTCAAGTTCACCGAACGCGGAAGCGTGGAGCTGCGTATCGAAGAGGCCTCCGCCGGCGAGCTTCCCGGCCCCGTCCACCGCGGCGGGGCTGTCGTGGCGTTCCGCGTCAAGGACACCGGCGTGGGCATCGCCGAACAGCAGCTGGAGGCCATCTTCGGGGCTTTCCAGCAGGCGGACGGCACCACCAGCCGCAAGTACGGAGGCACCGGGCTGGGACTGTCCATCAGCCGCGAGATCGCGCATCTGCTCGGCGGGGCCCTCACGGTCGACAGCACACCCGGCCAGGGCAGCACCTTCACTCTCTACCTCCCCGTCGCACGCGCGGACTTCCGGGCCGAGACAGCCGACGAACCGGCCGGCACGGCCGGGCACGGTACGGAGTCCGAGTCGTCCGGGGGCGCACAGCGTGTCGTAACCGCCAAGGCCGCTCAGCCGCGGCAAACGCGCCGGCTGCTGGTGATCGAGGAGCGCCCGGGTGGTCTGCTCTCCCTCGTCGCCCAGAGCGCGGTGGCTGAACTCACCGGCGGGCGCGAGCTCACCGACCGCGAGGACATCGAGGTCATCGCGGCGCTGGGCTCGCGGGAAGCCGCAGCCGTCCTCGCCGCCGACCCGTTCCACTGCGTGGTCCTGGAACTGGACATGCCCAACGGCGAGGCCCTGCGCTTCCTGGACGCGATGGACGGTGACGCCGCGCTCAGAAGCGTCCCGGTACTCGCGCACAACAACCGCCGCCTGGACGCGGGACACGAGCAGGCGCTCCAGTCCCGTGCGCACGAGCGGCCGCTGGAACTGCTCTCCAGCCTGGACGAACTGCGCGAACGCATCGCGCTTCACCTGTCGGCCGAGCAGCCGGGCGCCGTCGTGCCCCTGGTGCGGCGGCCCGAGGACACCCGTCAGCAGACGTCTCCGGCCATCGACTCCGGTCTGCACGGCCGCACCGTGCTCGTCGTCGACGACGACGCCCGTAACCTCTTCGCGCTCAGCGGCATCCTGGAGCTCCACGGCGTCCGGGTCCTGCACGCTGAGAACGGCCGCAAGGGCATCGAGACACTCACCGAGCACACGGACATCGACCTGATCCTGATGGACGTGATGATGCCGGAGATGGACGGTTACGAGGCGACCGCCGCGATCCGGCAGATGCCCGCGCACGCGGACATGCCCATCATCACCGTCACCGCGAAGGCGATGCCGGGGGACCGGGAGAAGAGTCTGGCATCCGGCGCCAACGACTACGTCACCAAGCCGCTGGATGCCAACGATCTCATCGCCTGCGTCCGCCGATGGCTGAACGACCGCTGAGCGAAGCGGTGTTCGCAGAGACCCGACAGATGTCCCGCCCCCTCACCGGCGGGACCGGCCGATCCACCGAGGAGTCAGCAGCACCATGAGCACTCCCGAACACGACGGAGAACTCGCCGCGGACGACGCGCTGCCCTCCCCCCGTGCGGAGACCGTGACCGCTCCCGGGGCCGCTGCGATGCGCCGTACGGTGCCGGCGGACGAGCCCCAGCCCGGCCGGACCTCCAACGTCGGCCGCCTGGCCGCCACCGTCGAACGGCTTCGCGGAGAGGTGCGCGCGGCGCACGCCGCGGCCGACGGCCGCGCCTTGGTGGAACTGGCCAAGGGAATCCTGATCGAGCGGCTTCAGTGCGGGCCGGCACAGGCAACGCGACAGCTCGCGGAACTCGCCGACCAGGCAGGTCTGTCACAGCTGGAGCTGGCAGCCGACATCATCAACGAGTCCGCCCGTGACCAAGTCACCCACATCGCGGGTCACTTCGTTGAGCGGACCATTGGCGACGGCACCAGCGACGGGGAGGCCGCCCCGTCCGTCGCCGTTCGCCTGCGCACCGCCGAAAGCGCCGCGCTCGCCGCCAGGGACACCCAGGCCGTCGCCGAATCCCTGCTCGAACACGCACTCGCCCCGCTGGGAGCCACAGCCGTCGCTGTCTGGTCAGCCGGTTCGGACGCCTCCCTCACGCTCTGCGGTCACGCCGGGTTCAGCGCCGAGGAAGCAGGACGCTGGCGGTACGTACCGCCCGGTGTCGCGACAGTCGCCCGCCACGCACTCGGCGAGCGCCGCACCGTGCGATTCTCCTCCCTCGCCGAAGCCGGCATTCCCTCGATCGGTCACGCGCAGGCTCCGAACGGCGGCCGTGTCGCACTGCCTGCCGGGACCGGTGGCCGAATCCACGGGGTACTGGAAATCTGCTGGCCCCAGCCGCTCACACCCCACTCGCCGGCCATCGTGCACCAGATCGAGGCCCTCGCCGAGTTGTGTGCCCACACACTCGAAAACCTCCCGGGCACGGGCGTGAATCTGCCCGCCGCGCGGGAGTTGGCCGATGTCTCGGAGCTTGCGGATCTCGCCGACGGGCTGTACGACCCCGCGCTGGTCCTCACGCCGCACCTGGACGCGGAAGGCGATCTGAGCGACTTCCGCATCCGCCACGTGAACGGCGACTTCGTGGACCCGGCGGGACGTCCGCGCGGCGCCGTCAACGGCGCCTTGTTGCTGGAGGCCTACCCCATGGCCGTCGGCGACAGCGAACTCTTCGAGAAGGTCGAACGCGTCTACGCCACGGGCGAGCCGTTCCGTGCGCAGCGGATGACGCTCACCGCCCTCGTCGACCAGGTACCGCTCGCGACCGTCGCCGACCTCAGCATCAGCCGGCACGGCGGCAGCGTGCTGCTCATCTGGCGCATCGAGGACGAGACGGCCAGGCTCGCCAGTCTGCTGCAACACGCGCAGCGCCTCGGTCGTATCGGCGGTTTCGAGGAGAACCTCGTCACGGGCGAGATCACCTGGAACGGGCAGCTCTTCGCCCTGTACGGACGGTCGGTCACCGATGACCCGGTCTCTCTGCAGGATCTCACCGGCCATGCGCACCAGGACGACGCCGTGGCCATCGGCCGCTTCCTGCAGGCGGTCCTCCACCACCGACGCCCGACTTCGACAGCCTTTCGCCTGATGCGTCCCGACGGGGTGACCCGCCACGTCCGCGTCATCGCCGAGCCCGTCCTGGACTCCGAGGACCGGCTCCTCGCGGTGCGCGGCGCCTACCAGGACATCTCCTCCCAGCACTGGACCGAGGTGGCGCTCGCCGCCACCCGGGACCAACTGGCGCACACCGAACAGGAGTCGGCCGAGCGCAATCGCCTGGCCCTGCAACTCCAGCACGCCATCATGCCGCCGACCCGGGCGCCGATCGACGCCCCCGGCCTGCAGATCGCCGTACGCTACCGGCCGGCGGAGACGGAGTCCCTGGTCGGTGGTGACTGGTACGACACCGTCGTCCTGCCGTCCAAGCAGATACTGCTGTGCGTCGGAGACATCGCAGGCCACGGCATCGAAGCGGCCACGGACATGGTGGTCCTGCGCAACGCCATGCGCGGTCTCGCCGTCACCGGCGCGGGGCCGGGCCAGCTGCTGGCCTGGCTGAACATAGTGGCCCATCACCTCACCGAACAGGTCACCGCCACCGCGGTATGCGGCCTCTTCGACCCGGAAACCCGCGTACTTCGCTGGGCCAGGGCAGGACATCTGCCGCCGGTGCTGGTACGGGGGCAGGAAGCCACGGCTCTGCCGCTGCCCCGCGGGCTCCTCCTGGGGGTCCTGGCGGACGCCGAGTACGAGGAGACCGAGATCCAACTCGAGCCCGACGACACGCTGCTGATGTATACCGACGGTCTCATCGAACGTAGGGACACCGCCGTCCAGGAGTCCCTCACGCAACTGCTCGCCACGGCGCAGGCCCCCGCGGCCACCCTTGAGCGCCGGCTCGACCACCTGCTCACACACAGCAGTGCGGACACCGACGATGACACCTGTCTCATCGGCATCAGGGCGTCATGACCCAGCCGGCGCCCGCTGGTGTCCCGTCCTGGGCAGCCGGAAGATCCATGTGCTCCAACGAGCTCAGACCGGAAGAACGGCTCACCAGGTCAGGAACCTCAGGAACACGCCCGAAACGATCCAGGGCAGGGGAGCCACGCGTGCGCCGGTGGTGGCGGCTCCGATCACGAGGGTGATGATGTAGATCGGGCGGTCCGTGCTGTCGTCGGCCCTCGGAGGTCTGCGACGTCATCCTTCATCAGGAGGGCGTCACCGTCGACACTCGAATCGCACCTACCACGCGCTATGAATCCTGCTCAACCCGTCGGCAGCATGCTCCCTCGCGGGATGTGCGGGACCTTTCACGCCGAGGGGTGGCCACTCACGTCAACGACGCTTACCTCCCAGATTTCTCGAGGGCCTTTCGTCCTCGTTGGTTCCCCTCGTCAGTGGAGGCCGGACCCTTACCTACTTCGTCTTTCTGGGAGCTACGGCCCTGCTGGCCCTTGTCACCAGGTACCTCGCTGGGAGCGTCGCTTGCGCGGTCGCGCTCCTCGCCGCCCTGGCCCGCGTTCTTCCGCGCCTTCTCGCTGCTCGGACTGTCCTGGCCGCGGGGCAACGCACCGGAGGATGCACTGACTCCCGAGGCATGGGCCGAGGGCTGCTGCCCAGCGGACTGCCGACCGGGCCCGGGGACCGAGGAGTCGGCAGAGGGTGCCCCAAGGCTGTGCTGTGCGGACGCGGAAGCAGGCGAAGTGGGTGCTTCCTGCTCACTGGTGCCGCCTGGCAGAAGAACAGTGGTGGTGAGGGCGGCACCGATCAGAGCGATGAGCGTGGCGCCGCCGACAAGGAGCGACCGCGCACCCTGGGGGAGCGAGGCCCTTGTCGGCGGCTGAGGTGTCTCCCCTCGTAGAGGGGTCGAGAGGGGAGGGAGCCGGACGCTCTCCACCTGCTCTCCGACAGCGAAGAGGGACGTGGGACCGGCCGACGCGGTGGTGGGGTCCATAGCGTAGTCCGTCAGGGCGGCGGTGCAGTCCTGTGCGCCTGGTCGTACGGACTCGTCAGCGGAAGTCATGGCGCGCAGAAGGCCGGCCAGGGGCGCCGGCACATCGTCGGGGATGACGGGCGGCCTGTGCAGTCGGGCTATCGCCGCTTCCAGGGGCGGCCCGCTGTATTCCAGTTCGCATTTGAGACATTCGAGCAGAAGGAGCCCGAGTGCGTAGATGTCTGCCGCGGAACCGGCCCCTTTACCCATGACCTGCTCGGGTGCGAGGTAGGCGGCCGTGCCGATGAGCGCACCGGGGACAGTGTGCGATGTGGCGTCGATGAGGCGGGATATGCCGAAGTCCGTGAGATAGGGCTTGCGCTCCGCGTCCAGCAGGATGTTGGAGGGTTTGATGTCCCGATGCACGATTCCCGCTGCGTGCACATGGGCGAGAGCGTCGGCCAGACGGACACCAAGCCGAGCGACGGACTCCGGCGTCATGGGGGTGGCTGCGAGCTCCTGCCGCAAGGTGGGGCCCTGCACGAGCTGCATGATCAGGTACGAACGATTCTCCTGCTGCCCGGCATCGTAGACAGTGACGAGCCCTGGATGCTGAAGGCGTGCCAGCAGCACGGCTTCGTCACGGAATCGGTCTTCGAGGACGGCGTCGGCGCCGGGCCGGAACACCTTCACGGCCACAGGCCGCCCGAGGCGTAGGTCGGTCCCCTCGTACACGTCCGCCGCACCGCCCGCCCCCACCAGCTCACCGAGCTGGTAGCGGTCGGTGAGGATGCCGTGTTCCCACTCCGAGCCGACTCTGGTTGACGGCTTACGGCTCGGCATGTGACCTCCCGCAGGTGAGGCGCAGCGATGTACGCAAGGACGACCAGGACGCTTCACCGGGTACCCGGTACGCCGCCACCTATCCGGAGGGGTATCCGCCGACTACCAGAATGCCGCCGAGGACGAGGAAACCTGCGGTGGACCGGGGGGTCATGCGGTCGGCGTCCGGGCTCGTAGTCGGCGTGGCCGACCTCGACGCCCAGGGCGGCGAGAGCGGTTGCCTGGATGGGGGCGCGGGCATCGGCATCCAGCACATGATGACCGTGGCCCATCGAACGGCCTGCCGCGGCAGGTGCTGGGATGTCCTTTCAGAACCAGGGCTTCCGCAGGTGGGAGCCTTGCGCTCGGCGTTCCGCATGAGGGCACTCCACACAGGCCGACCATCCTCGACCGCTACACCTCGGTGTGCCGGGCAGGCCGGGCGGGTCGAGCGCGATACCGATCGACAACACGCCACCGTCCTCGCTCTCACCGAGCAGGTGGGCGCACGGCTCAGCGTGGAAGACGACGGCCTGGCCTACGCCGATGAGAATCCCCGAGGAGCTCCAGCGTGCGCCCGTAGGGCAGCCGGTCACGTTCGATGTCCGCGAAATCGTTTCTGTGGTGAACGTCCGCGACCAGGCGGGTGAGAAGGAGTCATTGGGTACCTGGTGGGGGCGAGGCGGCTGGTAGAACGCGGAGGTGACCAGGAACCTTCTGCGCGGCTTCGGCGCCCTCTCCCTCACCATCGTCCCGCTCCTGGCTTCTGTACCCGCCCACGCCGCGCAGTTCTCTGTCAGGACCCCGCTCAGTGGCTCCTCTGAAGGTCTTCGCCGAAGGAACCTGCGAAGAGTGCGGTACGGCCGCATCGCACTACCCACCCCCGGGCCAGGGGATTCCTCAGTAGTTCGTGACCGTTGTTCCAACGTTGCTGAAAGGTGCTCGCAATGAGCCGAGGCTTGATCGTCGTGGACGTGCAGAAAGACTTCTGTGAGGGAGGCAGTGTTCCCGTGGCGGGCGGCGCGCGGATCGCGACGGAGATCGCCGACCTGGTGGAGCAGACCGCGGGCCGGGACTACCAGTACGTCGTGGCTACCCGCGATCACCACATCGACCCGGGAAGCCACTTCTCCGAGAACCCGGACTTCAAGGACAGCTTCCCTGTCCACTGCGTGGCCGGGGACGAAGGCGGCGAGTTCCACCCGCACTTCGCGCCTGCCATCACCAGCGGCAAGGTCGACGCCGTCTTCTTCAAAGGCGCCCACAGCTCCTCCAAGAGCGGTTTCGAAGGCGCAGACGAAGAAGGGACCTCCCTCGCGGACTGGCTGCGCGCCCGCGGCGTGGAAGACGTCGACGTCGTGGGCATCGCCACGGACCACTGCGTGCGCGCCACGGCGCTGGACGCCGTGAAGGCCGGCTTCCGCGCACACGTACGCCTGGACTACTCGGTCGGGGTCGCCCCGGCTTCGACGGCCGCGGCCGTGGATGACTTCCACCGGGCAGGTATTGCCGTGTCCGGCGAGATGCCCGTATCACAGTAGCCCCGAGCCCCCGGCCCGGCCGGCGACGGCCGCGTGGCTGGATTGGTGAGACCGTGACCGGCGCGTTGGTCGAGCTTCCGACCAGCTCGACGAGCTGGTCGCTGGGCACCTGCCCGCACCCTCACCTGCCCCAGCCACGCCTCGGCCGTGGGGTAGCTGCGGCAGCCATCCACCGCCAAGGCTCCCCGGGCTGGAGCACTCCGAGCCGCCGGTGCTCCGGACACGGTCAGGAGGACCGGAGGGGTCAGCAGAACCAACCGTTCTGCACCCAGCCCCGGCGGTTGATGTCTCCGTAGGCGAAACCGTAGACCCAGTCCCCGCCGCCCTGTTCCACCAGGAAGGTCTGACCTCGATACAGGGTCCCCATCCAGGCTCCGTGGGGGGCGGTGACCCGGACGAAGAGGTCTTGGGCACAGACGGTTTCGCGTTGGCCCACAGTGCCGTCGGCCGAGGTGGCAGGGCTGACAGTCATGGCGGTGATTGCGGCAATGGCCAGAGCCAGGGCGGCGAGTCTGCTCGTGCGGGTCATGAGTGGTCCTTTCGTTCGTCGAGGTGGTCGATTACCAGGATCCGAAGCCGCCCAGGCACTCCTGCCTGACGAAGCCCCAGTCGTTGGGGCCGAAGTCGAAGGTGGCCGCCCAGCCGTTGTAGACCGGGTGGGCACCGCGGGTGTGCCCGACCTTGTCGCCACGGAGCAGTACCCGTTTCAGGCCGACTGGTCCTGACGCGCTGTCATAGTTCGCGTAGAAACTCGCACTGTCGCAGACGATGACCGCGTGCTCCGGCACTGTCGGCTCCGCCTGCGCGGCACCGGCGGCGCTGAGGACGAAGACGGCGGTCGCAGACAGGGCGACACCCTGCTTCCAAGTCATGTTCATGACACTAATAGTGGGGGAGGGCCGCTGCCTCGTCCAGAGAGTGGGGGATCGAGTCGAGCACCCGTTGGTCTTGAGATGCGTGGGCCCAGGTCGAGGGCGGCATCGGCGGCGACCTGGTGGAGTTCGCCGGGGCTGATCCAGTACATCGCCGGCAGGTCTCCCTCGGGAGTGGCGGCCTCGCGCATTTGGAACCGTCGGTCCGCACGCTGGGCCTGCCACTGCTTGGTCGGCCGGGTCACCGTGGGGGGGCAGCCCCGCCGAGCTGCCCAGGAACTGCTCCAGCGCAGGCAGGAACTCACCGAAGGCCAGAGAGCCGGTCTCGGTGGAGCCGTCGGCATTCACTGCACTGAGTACGGACGTGCCTTCCCCGCTGGCGCTGCTACGCGGGCCTGCTCGACGACCAGAAGTCGATCACTCGGGAACGTAGGCCCTTCGGCGTCCAACCCGAAACCGATCCACAGGACTTGAGCATTGCTCGTCCGCGCCCCTGGATGCGTAGGTCCCCGAGAAGAACGGATGTCGATGCGTTCTGTGGTTCGCGTGGAACCTGCTGGCTAGGACAGCCCGACTGGGGCGGCCCTCAGCGGGTGACCGTTCAGTTCGAAGCAACCCTCTTCGTCCCACCACATCCCGCCTTGCGCGGTGAGGTAGGGGTGCAGTCCGCGGACGTCTCCGCCTTCATGCAGTGCTTGCGCGACTGCGTGGAGAAGACTCGCAAGGTCAGGCCAGGAATCGGTGAAGTCGCCCCCACCGCTGTGGCCTGCCCAGCCGAGACGCTGGGCCTCTGGGCCAGGACGCAGGTCGATCACCTGCGTCGCGCCATCGGCGCTCTCAGCCCAGGGGACCCAGAGTGGGTGCCACCAAGGCTCGTCTTCCCAGGGGCGAGCGGTCAGACCCTCGTTCTCCGCCGCGACGGTCATGCAGGTCTGCCAATGTTCGACGATGCCGCTCACTGCAAGCGGGGACTGCTCCGGCAGAAGGGATGTCCAGGTGCTCACACCGTTGTGGCATCGCAGAGACTCAACGAGATCACCGGGCATCGGGGTGCCGAGGATCCGTTCCGCGTGTCGGATCTCGTCCGATGTCGCTGGTGGATTGAGGAGCGAGAAATCGGCGGCCACGTGCGTCTCCAGCCAGGCGTCGATCAGACGCCAGGACTCCGACGGGGGCAAGATCTTCCGTGCCATGGCGCCATCCTGCCCCACACGTCTGACAAGCGGATCGAGGGCCCTGCCGGCCGATGAAACGGGACTCAGCCAGCTGCCTTCTGCTCGGCGCGGGCGCGGGTGGCGGCGAGCCGGTTCTTGAGCCGGTAGCTGGGGCCGTTGATGGAGAGCACGTCGCAGTGATGCCCGGATATCTCCGCGAGGACACCGGCTGGTGCGGGCACTGCTCGCGTCCCCGGCAGGCCAAACAGCCACCCCGGGCCTGCGAGCAATGCGGCAGAGTACGGAAGCACGCAGGGCTTGGACTGTGCTCAGCCTGCTGGCAGCGTCACCCCGATCGCCCCTTCGTCCGGGCCGAACACCTCATTGCCGAACTCGACAATCCCCCCGACTGGCTGCAGGACTTCACGACAGATCTCGCCGCAAAGTACTCCGTCGGCCGGCCCTGCACGATGATCACTTCCCTCGGGCTGCTTCTTCGCGACGGCCAGCCCAACCTCCCCCAGTCCGTACTCGAACGCTCCCGCCGCCCGGGGCGTTCGATGGGCTCCCTCGCCCGTGCCCTGGAAATCTTCTTCACCAGTCGGGGTCTGGCCATGGCCACCGACCAGGCCGAGCGGCTCGCGGCCGGCCGCCGACAACGCCGGGTCCTCGCGGTCCCGGGCCCCCTGCGACCTTCGGTGGAGGCCTTCTCCGACTTCATGATCCGCTCGCGTGAGCGATCCCGGCGTGCCGGAACGCTGCCCCGCACCGACGGCACCATCGAAGCTGCACTGGCCATCGTGCGTGACCTCGCCCTGTTCCTCGCCAGCGAGCACGGCAAAGAGGACTGGGCACTGACCGACGTGCACGATCTCGAAGCCTTCCTAGCCGGCTCACCCAAGGCCAGAAAGCGTCGGCTGGTGGTGCTCGGACAGTTCTTCCGGTTCGCGCGCTCCCGGAAGATCGTCCTCGTCGATCCCGCCCGCGGTCCGACCGCCACAGGACCGAGCGGCTTCACCGGCGCGACGCTGACGCTTGACCAGCAGCGTCTGCTGTTCCGCCGCTGGACAACGGATCCAGCCGTCCACCCGCACGAGGCCCTACTGGGCATGCTCGCCCTGTTGCACGGCGCCGCAAGCCGCGAGGTCAAAATACTCCACGCCGTTGACCTCGACTTTCGTGCCCGGACGGTTCGGCTCGACCTGGTCAACACCATGGTCCCCAAGCTTGTCGCCGCCGCCTTCGGCGTGGACCCCGAGGCCACCATGATCTATCTGTCCGACCGCATTGATGAGACCCGCTTGGCGAAGTGGGCGGCGGCCAACGACTGATCTCTGATCAGAGTTCGTACGGGTAGAGAGCGATCTTCTCGCGCTCTATGAAGAGCTCGACCCACGTGCCGGCAACACCCTCGGGCAGCGGATCAGCAAGGTCCAGCAGAATCTGCGAGCCATCGAAGTCCAGCACGGCGGCGCCGTCCACAGTGAGGTCCAGCCGTCCGCGCAGGACAACGCAGTGCCCTCCAGGGCGGACTCCCGGTCCGACGCCGACAGCCGGTTTCGCGTTCCGCCCCCAGGCGATGCCCTCATCGACCGTCCACTCAACGTGGTACTTGCCCGGCTTCGCGACCTGGTCACCGCACCAGCGGACCGCTGTCCCGCCGAACGGCGTCCGGACCTGGGCCAGCCAGGGGCTCCAAGGAAACTTTGCGACCTTCACCAGTTCGACCAGCATCGTTCGATCATGCAGCATCCGCGTTCCTGCTGGAACCCGTGAAGTTTCGGCGCTGCCTGGCACAGGTTCGCCGGAACATGTGCGCTTTACTGAAGGTCTTGTTCGACGTCAGGATGATCGAGCCCTTTTCGTAGCGCTTTGAGATCACCTGGAAGACCAGGTTGGCCTCCGCGTTCGAGGGGCTGGCAGCTGACTCGATCACGAGAACAGCAGGCCGCAGGTAGCTACCGACCTTGCTGGTCAGCCGCCCGGTGGCGACGGGAACGCGAACAAGTAGCAGGCCACCAGCTCACCTGCCAGCTTCACCGTGACGTCGCCGAAGTCGACTTCAGCCTCGGCGCCCGGCTTGTGGGACTGCGGGACGAAGGCGTCCACGACGCCCTTGCCGGCCTGCAGGCGGATCTCCTCGCGGGCAGCGACGTGTGCGCGGACCATCTGGCAGGAGATGTCGACGGGTCGTGCTCGTCCAGCAGCCGGTCATAGATCCGCTCGCCGACAAAGCCGGCGCCCCGGTGCTGGTGAGCCAAGTGCACCTCGCCGCTTGCCCTCCGAGAGGCTCGGGGTCCCCCGTGCCCTGGCAAGCCGTCACACGGCTTGCCAGGGCACGTTGGTGGACAGGGGCTTTGCTCCTGCGCCCACCTTTGCGACCGGTCAGATGGGTCAGGGTCGGTGGTACTGCACGCACTTGAGCGGGTTCGCGTTCGCATCGTCAATACAGACGAGGACCTGCGCGGCCCCACCGGGCACATCCGCAGGGATTGCGATATTGATCGGATACGTCACGTCGCACTTGGTGCTGGTGCTCACGGCGCCGATCTCGTTGCCAGAGGCGTCGAACGTACCGAACCACGCCCTGCGGCAGCCGACGGCCCGGAGTGTTCCATTGAAGCCGACCGACCGGTTGTACCAAGTCAGGTTGCCGCGGACGTAGCTGGCCCCGTATGTGACGTCGACAGGGGTGGTCGGGTAGGCGGCGGTCTGCGCGCTGGCGGCGGGAGCGCCCAGCAACGTGCCCGCGGTCAGCACGACGGAACCGAGGGCGGCGGCGAGATGAGCCTTCATGCGATCTCCAGGGTGGGATGAGCCGGTTGCGGCTTCACATCCTGGGCGGGTCGACCACCTGCGGCCTACCTCTTAAGTCACGGCTTAAAGGGGCGGCGGGACGGCAGGCGCGGCGCCTCGTGCACCTCGGCCGGCACCCGAGCAGGGCGGCGCGGCGCCGCGCCCGCCGGTCTGACGCCGCGGCCCTCGGATCTCACGGTTCCGTCAGGACACCGGTCCGCAGCAGGGCCAGCCCGAGGGGGGTGATGAGGTGCAGCACGGACCCGCCTCGGCGACTGGTGGTAATGAGGTCCGTGTTCCGCAGCACCGTCGCGTGCTGACTGGCCGCTGCGGCCGAGACGTTGAGGCGGCGGGCCAGTTCGCTCGTCGTGCAGCCCTCCGCTGTCACATGCAGGGCGGCAGCTCGCGTGCGGCCGAGCAGAGACTCCAGGTTCCGCACGGCGGAGCCGTCCGCTTCCGCCGATCCGGTGCCGGTCAGCGGCCGGCGGAGAGCCGGCACGGTCAGTCGGGGTGGCTGGGCGGGATCGAGCGGGTCCCAGAGAAGACTCACCGGACGCTTCGAGAAGATCGTGGGCGTGATGATCAGTCCTCTTCCCTGAAGACGCACCTCGACTCGGCGCGGGTAGGGAGCTTCGAGCACCGGAGGACGCCAGCGAACCAGTGGTGCGCAGATCGAACGCAGCAACAGATCGATGCCTCCCTCCAACACCAGGTTCGCGCAACGGGTGGACAGCGCGACCAGTTCTGACCGCCCTCGATCCCAATAGGGCTCCACGGTCAGCCGATGGCAGGCGCGCACGGCCTCGGCAAGCTCCTGCCGCGCGTCGTGATCGCCCTCGGACACCCGTCTGGCCCACGGTAGGTGGCGGGAGTGGAAGGCGAGACCCTCGAACTCGCGTCGCAGCCGGGACACCGGGGCGTGCAGCAGGTTGTCCACGGCGTGGTCCAGAGAGGGCACATCACCCATCAGGGCCAGGAGATCAAGGCCGGGACCGCGCACCGGAACCAGGGACGTCAGGGGCCGCGTGTCCGCTCCCATCCGGCCCGCGACCGCTGACCGCCAGGAGCGGAAGTGAGGCAGCTCCCGCTTCTCCCTCAGCAGCTCCAGGCTGTAGTAGACCTCCGCTGCGACGCCGATCGTTGCGGCCACCCGTGTCCGCGCAAGGTCTTCCGCCGTGAAGTGAATGCGTAACACTGACCGCTCCCTGCCGCCGAAGTAGGCGCGTGAGCGCACCCCCAGCCCCAGCATGCCCCAACCCGGCGCGGCTGATGGGGGCATTCAGGCGTAGGCGGCGCCATCTCCTACGCGCTGCTGCACCCATGAGCTCGGCATCCAGCGGAGGCGTACGACCCGAAGCCGGATGTCGGCGTACACATGAACGTGCTCAGCCGGGTACGGGAGAACCTGCCCAGCGGCCGCGAGACTCGGAGGCCGGATTCCGGGTCCGGCCACCTGGGCTCACGGGATGATGAGGACCTTGCCCCGTACCCGGCCGGCTTGGCTGAGGTGGTGGACGTCGGCGAGGTCGGACAGGGGGCGCGATGAGCTGACGTCGACGCTGACCGTGCCCGCGTCGACGAGATTCACAAGCGCCCTCAGGTCCGCGGCATCGTTGCGGGCGACCATGTGCATCGCGCTCACCCCGGCGTCGAGAGGCGGCTCGATCGGGGTTGCGATCGACACGATCCGCCCGCCCCGCCGCACCAGGGGCACCAGGGCCGCGGCGTCCTGCGGGCTCAACGGCACCAGGTTGAGCAGGATGTCCACCGGGCCGTCGAGGGCGGTGCTCACCGGTCGAGCGGTGTAGTCGATGACGTGGTCCGCCCCCTGCCTCAGGACCGCCTCGGTACTCCGGGGGCCGGCCGTGGCGATCACCTCCGCCCCCGCGTACTTGACAAGCTGCGTGACGAAGCCTCCGACGCCGCCACCCGCACCGTTGACCAGCACCCGCTGTCCCGTGGCCACCTTCCCGTGCTCGAACACCGCCTGCCACGCCGTCAGGCCGGCGACAGGAAGCGCTGCGGCGTGAGCGAGCGGGATGGATTCCGGTGCCGCGGTCAGCACGGCGGCGGGCGCCCGGACGTATTCGGCAGCCGCGCCGCCGCCGTCGAGCCGTCCGATGACACGGTCGCCCGCGACGAACCCCTCCACCCCTGCGCCGATCTCGGCCACGATGCCGGCGACGTCCCAGCCGAGCGTGTAGGGCAAGTCCACGGGCAAGAACGCCTGCAGCAGTCCGGCACGCAACGCGGCCTCGGTGGGATTGAACGAGCCGGCGGCGACACGGACGAGCACTTCACCGAAGTCGGGGCGTGGACGCGGAACATCCTCGTAGCGGATCACGGAGGCATCGCCGAACTCGTGGATGCGTGCGGTCTTCATCGTCGTCATGCCGTAAATCTACGGCTGCGAACGAGGACGATCCATGCGCAAAAACGACCCCTTTCATGCGCGATCGTCTCGCGCTCTACGCTCGGGGCATGGATGTACTGAGCGATGTGGTCGCGGTGACGCGGACCGGCCGACCCCGGTCGGCGTATGTGCGATGGCATGCCCCCTGGGGTCAGGAGTTCTCCTCCGTACCGGGGTCGGCGGGCTTCCAGGTGGTCCTGCAGGGCTCCTGCTGGCTCCTGTCCGCGGACGCGGAACCCGTCCGGCTGGGCACGGGGGACGTGGTGTTCCTGCCGCACGGCAAAGGGCACATCCTGGCCGACAGCCCCGGGACCCCGGTGGCGACCCCTGCCTGCGGACCCGACGGTCCGGAGCTGTACGACGCCTACGCATCGGACAGCGTCGACAGGAGCGGAGACGGCGGTCCCGTCACCGTGTTGCTCTGCGGGGCCTACCTGCTCGATCCGTCCCGCGCCCACCCGCTGTTGCTGTCCCTCCCGGACCTGATCCACCTGCCCGCGCACCCGGGCCGCCGTGCCGAGTTGGGCTCGGCGGTGAAGTTGCTCGCCGCCGAACTGGAGACCCCGGGCCTGGGCACGGACGCGGTCGTCCCCGCACTCCTGGACACACTGCTGCTCTACATCCTGCGCATCTGGTTCGACGAACGGCCACTCCGAGGGGACCCCACCACCGGATGGGCCGCCGCGCTGAACGACCCGCCGGTCACCGCCGCCCTCCACTCCATCCACCGCGACCCTGCGGCCCCGTGGACAGTGGCGAAGCTCGCCGCGGAAGCAGGGCTCTCCAGAGCACCCTTCGCCAAGCGCTTCGCTCGGCTGGTCGGCCAGCCACCTCTGGCCTACCTGACCTGGTGGCGGATGACCACGGCAGCACGACTGCTGCGGACATCGGACGCACCGCTGAGATCGGTAGCAGCCCAAGTGGGCTACACGTCCGAGTTCGCCTTCGCCCACACGTTCAAACGCGCGCACGGCACCCCACCCGGAACCTACCGCCGGAAGGGCTGACCCGAGCGGCCACACCCGAGCACGTTCAGTCGTACGCGGCTGGGTACGTTCCCGTGTACGCCGACCCCGGATGTGGATTTCACACGGCTGCGGGAGGAGAACCTCACCGGCGAGGGCTTCGGCCAGGCGGCCAGGCGGGTGTAGCCGCCGCCGAGGTCCGCAGGCGGCGCTCGGGCTGGTCGACGAGGTGTGATCAGGGTGCGCGCAGGCGTACCGGCACAGCGCGGTCAGTGAACCGCTGACTTTTTGAGTGCGGCGTTACGAAACCAGCGATGGGTGCCGTGTGACGGGCAGGACCGACTGATCCTCGACGGTTTGCTCCGCCTGGCTAATCTCGGCCCAGACGGCGTCGAGAGACAGGCCCAGGGTGTCGGCGATCGCTGCGATGGTCGGGAAGGCTGGGGTAGCCACACGGCCGGATTCGATCTTCCGAAGAGTTTCCGGCGAGATGTGCGAAGCGAGCGCCACGTCCAGCATCGAGCGGCAGCCCCGGGCTCGGCGGAGCAGGGCGCCAAGGCGCTGTCCGCGTTCTACCTCGGCGGGGGTGAGCGGCAACCTGACCATGACCCCATTCTAATACCGGTACAGTTAGACCGGGATAGTTATTGGACATACATGAGAGGTCCCACCCATGATTGAGATCCTGAACTCCGCGCGGCTTGAGCGGGCGAGGGACACCGGCGCCCTGGTCGGAAACATCCTGCACACGCTGAAGCAGCGCAGCACGGTCGGGACGAACCTGCTGGAGATCGACCAGTGGGCCAAGGAGATGATCACCGAGGCGGGGGCGCAGTCCTGCTACGTCGACTACGCGCCTTCCTTCGGGCGCGGCCCGTTCGGGCACTACATCTGCACGGCCGTCAACGACGGAGTGCTCCATGGGCGGCCTCACAACTACACGCTGGCAGACGGGGATCTGCTGACTCTCGACCTCGCCGTAGCCAGGGGCGGGGTGGCAGCGGACGCCGCGATCAGCTTTCTGGTGGGCAAGGCCAGGCCGGCGGAGAGCGTCGCGATGATCGAGGCGACCGAACGTGCACTCGCCGCCGGCATCGCCGCCGCCAAGCCTGGGGCGCGCATCGGCGACCTCTCCCACGCCATCGGCACGGTCCTCAGCGAGGCGGGCTACCCGATCAACACCGAGTTCGGAGGCCACGGCATCGGCTCGACCATGCACCAGGACCCACACGTCGCGAACACCGGACGGCCCGGCCGTGGATACAAGCTGCGCCCCGGACTGCTGCTGGCCCTGGAGCCCTGGGTCATGGCCGACACTGCCACACTCGTCACCGACGCCGACGGTTGGACGCTGCGTAGCGCGACAGGCTGCCGGGCCGCACACAGCGAGCACACCATCGCCATCACCGACACCGGAGCCGAAATTCTCACCCGTCCGTAGTGGGTAGCGCCGAGGTAAGCCCAAAAGCCGCCAGTTGTTGATCTTGGGGTCTGACGGATCCACTGCATGGACTTCTCTATGTAGCCAAGGCTGCGGCCTTGCGTCGTTGTGTTCGCGCAGCATACGCATGACGGTCGCTGGTGAGGGGTGCTGCCCCTGTTTCGCACCGGCGGTGATGACGAGCCGCTTGGCGATGTCTCCTCGCGCAGGTGGAGGGCCATGGTGAGCATGGACTCGTCGGTGACGCCGGCGCCGTCGATGGCCTTGCCGCGCTTGCGGGCGGACTCGTGCCCTTCGAGGGTGCGGTTCCCCGGTGAGGAACTCCATGGTCATGACAGCCATCCCGGCAGTGGCCTTTGGCTCCCGCACGTTCCTCGGAGCTTTCACCCTTGCTCGCAGAAGGCTCGCCCTCTTGGGGGCAAGGGGGATGCCGGTGAGCCTGGGACCACAGATGCGGGAGCTTCTTGCTGATGAGGCATCGAGGCATGCCCTCAGTGGAAGGTGTTGTTCATGAGGCAGGAGAGGAGGCCAGTGATGGACTGGACGCTTAGTGAGGAATTTGAGACGCCTGAAGGGGCGGTGCGGTGGGGGACCTTGGGTCGCGGAGACCCGATCGTACTGGTGCACGGCACGCCGTATTCGTCCTTTCTTTGGCGGGACATCGCTCCGGCTCTCGCCCGCACCCGCAAGGTCTTCTTTTTTGACCATCTCGGCTTCGGCCAGTCGGACCAACGCGAGGGCCAGGACCTCAGCCTGGCGGCTCACGCGAGGAACTTTGCCCGGCTCCTCGACCACTGGCAACTATCCGACCCCAGCGTGGTCGCCCACGACATCGGCGGGGCAGTGGCGCTTCGGACATTGCTGCTGGAGGGGAGGAGCTACCAGGACCTGACCCTCTTCGACGCGGTGAGCGGTGGCGAGTGGGAGCGAGGGCTCTTCCAGCTCTTCCTGGACCACGAGGAGGTCTTCCAGAAGCTTCCGGGTTACGCGCACGAAGCGCTGGTCGCCAGCCACCTGCGGCACGCCACGCACGTCGGCTTCCGGCCGGGGGTTCTCGATGCGTTTCTCGCACCGTGGCGAGGGGACTCAGGGCAAGCGGCGTTCTACCGTCAGTACAGCCAGATCAGGCAGGCGGACACGGTCACGTACGAGCACTTGCTGGCCGGTATGTCGCTTCCGGTTCGGCTCGTCTGGGGCCGCGAGGACCGCATTCTTCCTCCGCAGTATGCCGAGTGGTTGCACGAACGCGTTCCGCACGCGGAGCTGCACTGGATCGAGGGCGCCGGCCACCTTCTCCAGGAAGACGCGCCGGGCCAGCTGTTGGCCTGCCTGACAACCGGTTTCCCCTCGGCCTGAGCCGCGGTGCGCGCGGCGGTCCTCGGCTGAGCGCTCCGGCCCGAAGGCACACGCGAGTCCAGTGCACTGTTCCCCCTCGCGCGGGAGCGGGCTGCGGGACTCGCTGCCCGGCGGACCCAGACGTGGCCCCTGATTCATCAACAGAGCCAGTCCTGCCCTCAGTCGGCCTCGCCCTGGCCGGTCGCGCCGGTGCCCGGCTTGCCGACGTCACTGGGCAAGAGATCAAGACGCACGGCTACACCGGTGGCTTCGGAGCCGTCCGCGCCTGCCTCCGGCCGTTTCGCGCATCCCCGGCGGCACCGGCGGCCCGTCCTCCGTCCCCACGCCCGGTCGCCGGATGGATCCTGACTCACCCCGACACCCTGCCGGAGAGCGAGGACTTGAAACTCACATCCGTCCTCGCCGCTGCCCCGAACTGGATGCCCGCCCGCGCACGTCCGCGCATTCGGGAAGATGCTCACCCAGCTCCAGGGCGATCAACTCCCGGATGTACGGCCGGGCCGGCTTCGGCCTGCTGCGGAAGCGAGTCCTCCTTGCATGACCGCCGCTCTATCGCTCGACGAGCGGGGTCCGTTCAGCTGATCGTAAACGGCACGGGATCCAGGCCCAGCTTGCTCCGGCATGAGTCGACAGCCCGCGTGACCCAGGCGGTCGCGGCGTCGCGATCTGCCGCGATCGCGTGAAGCTCACGCGCCTTCTCCTGAGCATCGACCTCCCACGGGACCAGAGCGTCCTCTCGGAGGATTCGTTCGAAGTGATCGCGGGCCGTGTCCGGGTCCCCAACCAGTGCGGCTGCGATCCCAGAGTCGAAGCTGTCCCAGAGGAATCCCCGCCGCACCGGCCTGGACGTCAGGTATCGGGCTGCATCCGGCAGAGCCGGGAACCTCTCCCTCAGCGCGGTCACATGCGCAGCCGCCTGCCCACTGAGTTCGAGTGCCAGCCGCGTGAACTGGTCCTCGGTGCGAAACAGCTCGGAGCCGACCCGAACTGCGTCCTCGTGGAAGGCCAGGTGGTCCACGTCGTGCCACAGCCACATCGCACCGACGTGCAGACCACTGCCGGCAATCCGCGGCGGGGTGAACTCCACAACGCCGAGCCACCATCCGTGATCATCAAGCCATAGCCGGGACCGCCCGCGCTGGGCCAGGCCGAGCGGCTTCAGGGAGTCCCGCGCCGCCGAGGTGATGATCCGGAGCGCCGGACTGCGATCTGCCATGACCGGCATTATCGCCTGTCCCACCGACACGGCGTTGGTCGTGGTGGCACATCACCATCGCAGAGTTGTACAACAACACTGAGGCCACCGCTCCACAAAAGTTGGACCAGAACCCGTTCTCATCGACAGAGCCGTAGAGTCCGGGCATGCACATAGCCGGCCCTCTCGACGGGCTCCCTGACACCAATCTGAGTCTGGCCGTGGTCAGTCAGCTGATGGAAGCGGGCACGGTACCCCTCTTCCAACCCCCAGTGCCTGAAGGCGCGCACGTCTGCGTTGACGCCTGCGATGCCGTCTGTGAGGAGTGGCTCGACGGTCTCGCGAGCTTCGACTACCGACAGGACGTGGCTGATGCCCTACTCGGGCTGCCCGTCACCGAAGCCCAGTGCGCCACCGTACGGGAGCTGAGGTGGCACACCTCCTCGAAGGCCATTGCCCTGATCTGGAGCGAGTGGGGCGGTGAGTGCGAGGAGTTCCACATTCGCGCGCTCGACGGCATAGGAGCGGCCCTTCCGGGCCTGGAAGCACTGCATCTGGAGCTGACCGAGGTCACCGACCTGACGCCCCTGACCTCCTGTGACCGGCTCCGTGCGCTCACCCTGGCCGGGGGTTACGACGACGAGACCGACCTCGCGCCTCTCGCCGACACCCGCATGCTGACCTCGCTCGCACTACGCTCCAAGCGAGTGGAGGACCTGCGCCCCCTGAGCGGCCTCCCGCTGGAGCACCTCTCCCTCGACGGGTGCCACGACGGCAACGGCCACAACGTGATCGACCTCGCACCACTGGAACACGTCGCATCCCTGCGCACGCTCGGCTTCCGCCGCTTCGCCCGAATCCGCGGGGACGAGCACCCGGTCCGTTCCGCATTCGGCAATGCGCGGGTCATCGACAGCCTTGCCGCCCGCGGTGTCACCCTCACCTTCGACCGGTGAGACGCCGCAGAGCGGCCTGACCGGACCGGAATGCGCTGCCCCGGTTTCCACGGACCGCCCGCGCCGATGAAGCCCCCGCCATCGGCGGTCTATCGACGCTGGGCATCTGCTGCCCGTTCTCGTCGCCAAAGCCAGTTGAGCCGCCGCCACGGCCCGGCACAGCCTTCGGCACCGCGCCGGCTCGGCCGGGGCGCCACGGCCGGCGAAGCCACCGACACCGGAGGACCACAAGACCGGGTGGGGCGAAGCGCGTACCTCTGCGGCACCGCGAGGACGAGCGGAGGTGTCTCGGCTGCGGCAACATCGTCCGCACCGATCAGCGCGCCGCCCAACTCCGGTCCCGCGCTGATGCGTTGGACGCGAGAGCCGCCCATACGCCTCAGCCGATCGGCGACCGACTCCGGGCACCGAGCTGGTCGACGCGGCGATAGCCACGCACTACCGAGCCGAGCGGCGCCCCGACTCTTGCTCATACGCCGAGGCCGGGCGGGAAGCACGCTTTCGTCTCGGCCCGGCGCGCGGCGACCGGGACTGCCCGCGTGCGATCAAGAAGCCGAACCGATGGCCGGTGCTGAGAACCCGGGCCAGACGCAACACGGTGCAGCTCGGCCGCTGGGCCCACCACCCGACCTCGAAAACGAGGAGCACTCGCCTGGCCGGAAGACCAGCCATCAAGGGAACGTAAGCCTTGCAGCGCTGCCTTCTGCGTGCCTGACGTCCGTAGGCGCCTCAGCTCAGTTGCTGCGCTTGAACCTGTTGAGGTCGCAGACGTCTGGGTCGCCCCGGTACTCGTAGAGGCGAGGGACTCGCCGACTTCCGTCGACACGCAGCCCCGTGCCGTAATAGCCCCCCTCCTCCGAACTGTTCCAGTAGCCGCTGATTGTGTGGAAGGTCAGCGAGATGGGGTAATCGACGCTGTCAGTGCTGTTCAGCTCCCACGTCCCGTTGCCGTCTCTCTGCTCTGGTGGGCCCTCTGCACCCTCAAGGTCCGTCGGCCACCCCGTCGTCGTGAACGTTCCATCACCCTTGAGGGTGACGGAACGGTCTGCTGCATCTCGATAGGTGCCGACCAGATCCTGACTGGCCAGCCGGTCCGGCCGCTGGCCCTCCCCTGGGCAGGGTGAGTATCGGGCGAAGCACCCTGTCGTGGTCGAGACAGCGGCCAGAGTTAGTGCCCCCACAAGGCCGCCGAGTCTTCGATTCATGTTCTCCCCTGCACGATCGAGAACCTCCTGAGACTGCGCCGGAGCAACAGGTGCCGCCCGCTGGACTACGGCCTGCCCGGCACTACCCGCTCCATCATCGCCGTAGCGGCCGCCAGCACGGTGAGCGGGCCAGTTGAGGTGACCTCCAAGTAGCGGTCGGGGTCGGGGGAACTGCTTCGACGGCATGTACCAGCTTGCCGGTGATGTGCGGAGAGCGGTGAGGAGTTGTGGCATCGCCTTCGCGGGCCGGCCGCTGCGCCCCCACCTCACGCCGGCCCGTGCCCGGAGGGGGTGATCTCACCTCGAAGGCGGAGATCGGCGACGGGAGCGTCCGGGGCCACGCCTCTCCGTGCCGGCGTGCGGCGCGCGCCCCCAGCCGCTCGGCCTGTGGTGCGGCCTGCCTCTGCTTCAGCGTCGCGGTTCCCGGTACGCGGTGGGCAGGCGCATGCCGCGATCCGCCATGATCTTCCGTACCCGGTCGGGATAGTCGGTGATGACGCCGTCGACACCCATGTCCATGAGTGCCTCCACGGTGGCCGGGTCGTCACAGGTCCACGGGACCACCTTGAGCCCACGCCGATGCGCCTCGCGGATCATCGCTTCGTCCGGGTAGAACCGGAAGTCCGGGTCGGCGATCGTGCCGTTCTGCGGGAAGCCGTAGTTGGGGGACAGTACGGTAACGCCGGGCACAGTGGCGGCAGCCCGTACGAAGTCGCCGCCGTAGTCGTCGGCGTCGATCCCTCCGAGCCAAGGGGAGGCTCCGGGCTTGCCCACCTGAAGGAAGTCGTAGTTGGTGAGTGCCACCAGGGGGTAGCGCGGCGCGATCTTGTGCATCTCCTTCAGCGCCCCCCAGTCGAAGGACTGGATGGAGACCTGCCTCTCGATGCCGGAGCGGTGGATCTCCTCGAAGACGCGACGGACGAACAACCCGCGTGGCGCGGTCTGCTCAGGAGCCCCGGCCTCCACCTTGGTCTCGATGTTCAGCTTGAGCCGCCTCGCCCCGAAATCCTTCACGAGATTCAGGACGTCCTTGAGTTCGACCAGCCGGAAGCCCTTGATCTGTTCCTGTTCCGGGAAACCCGGGAGCTGTTGATACCCGCAGTCCAAGGTCTTGATCTGGGCGAGGGTCAGGTCCTTGATGTACTTGCCGACGTACGGGTACAGGGGATCGCCGGGTACGAGCGGACCGGAGTCCTGGCACTTGTGGACGCTGATCTGCCGGTCGTGGTTGACGACCACCTTCCGGTCCTTGGTGATCTGGGTATCCAGTTCCAGCGTGCTGACGCCGAGGCGTATCGCCTTACGGAAGGCGTCGAGGGAGGACTCGGTGGTGAGGCCGAGGCCTCCTCGGTGGGCCTGCAGATCGAAGGCGACCTGATGCGAGGGAGGGCCGGGGTGGTCCTGGCCCGCCGCGACCGCCTGTCCGGTGGCCGGGAAGGCAAAGAGGGGGAGAAGGACCAGGCCGGCGACCACGTGCCTCGGGACCATGTGAGCCTCACCTGTTCGTCGAAGTAGGTGCCGCCAAGCCAAGCAGACACGGCCGACCGGCACCAGGATGGAGCCCGAGCACCAGGTGAACGCGGATGGAACCGGGCTACTCGCTGGACGGGGTACTCATGCCCCGGTACCCGCGGCCCTGGCTCAGCGCACGGTCGGGTGGCCGCTGCCGACGGGGCTCGTGGCGCCGGTGCCCTCCAGGGACTTTCGCAGCTGCGCGGTGACCAGCAGCGACAACACAGCCATCAGGGCCATCGTCCAGCCCACCGAGCGCGTGGCACCCGACAACTGGGCGAGGCTCCCGGCCAGCAGCGCACCGATTGCCTGACCCATCATCAAACCCGTTCCGGCCAGGCCGAACGCCTGACCCCGTACGTCCGCACGGGTGTGGCGCACCAGCCGCTCCTGCAGAGGCAGCGAGGCCGCGAAGCCGAAGGAGGAGACCCCCACCAGCGCCGCCGCCACTGGCATCGGGAGCGAGAGTGGGAACGCCAGGAACGGCGCCGCCAACAGCACGCGCAACGGCAGGATCAGCCTGTCGCGCAAGATCACGGGGACGAATCGACCCATCACGATGTCCCCCAGGAGCATGCCGCCCGCGCCGGCGGCCAACAGGTATCCGGCATGGCCCGAGGAGTACGGGATGAACAGGGCCTCGCACCCCACGACCAGGCCGTTGGGCACCCACATCATCAGATAGAGGGGCCGGACGCCGGGCGACGTGAGAAGTTCACGGTTGATCCGGCGGCTGCGTTCGACCACCTTCCCTTCCGCTCGCGGCGGACGATCGGAGAGTCCGATCCGCGCCGTGACCCCCGCGGTGACACTCACCATCGCGGCGATTCCGAACAACCAGGTCGGCGACAGTACGGCGAGCAGGAGGGCGCCGACGGCATTGCCGATGATCTGCATGCCCCCGACCGTGATGTTCATCGTGGCGCGGGCCAGTACGTACGCGTCCTTCGGCACGATGTCCGACAACAGAGCGAAGACACTGCCCGACGTGGCGGCCAACACCACGTATCCACCGGCGAGGATCAGCAAGCGCATCCACCAGCTCAGGTCGGGCAGCATCTGCAACGCGGCGGTCAGCGTGGCGACGCCCGCCATGAAGATCATGGCGGTGCGGGGGCGCAACAGATCCGAGGAGGCCAACAGGTAGCGCGCAGTGACGAGTTGCACCAGCGGTCCCCCGAAAAGGGAGACCGCGGTCAAGAACGGTGACCGCGTCTCGTGGTACGTCACCGTGCCCAGGGCGAGGCTCGAGACGACGACACCCGTCATGGCGAACAAGCGGACCACGAAGAGGACGCGGAACTCGCGTATCCCGAAGATCTCACGGTAGGTGGTCACGTGACACGCCTACGATCGAGGCGAGCCGGCCACTCCTCGACAGCGACTACCTGGGTCGGATGCTCCGGTGGGGTCATGGGGGCCCGCCACGGTCCCTTCATCGCCTTCCCCGCGGTGGCTCAGGGCTGACGTCGATCCGCACCCCGGAGGTGACCTTGCGGCATATCTCGATCGCGCGTGCGGGTGTCGGAGCCGTGGCCAGCACATAGCCGACTCGGGTACGGGAGTTCTGGACGGGGTGGATCCTGTCTCCGACCTTCACAGGAAGGTTCAACTGCAGGACACCGGGCAGCCCTTGCCACCGTTGCACCCCCGCTACTCCGACGACCCAGCCCTGTGGCGGCGTGAAGAAGCGGATGGCGGCAGCGCCGTGCGCCGAGGGTGTCGTCCTGGGCGGCCCGATCCGGTCAAGGGCCCACTGGACGGTCAGGTCCAACAGGTCATGCCCGGTGGCTTGCCTGACGAGGACAGGTATGGAGTCCCCGCCGACACGTGTGTGCGTCTCGATGATCTCCGGACCCGCAGACGTCATGCGCAGCTCCGTATGGCTGCAGCCATCGGCGATTCCCATGACGTCAAGGAACTCGACCACGTACTCCGTGATCGCTTCCACGACCTCTGGGCCGATGTCCGCCGGGACGACGTGTCCCACTTCCACAAAGGGGTTCGCCGGATCGTCCTCGTGCGTGAACTTGCCCGTGATGGCGAGCACGTGGTGCTCGCCCGCACAACTGAAGGCTTCGACCGAGAATTCCGGCCCCAGATGGAACGGCTCGGCAATGTAATCGTCCGTACTCGCGGGCGGCAGAACCACTTCATCGGCCGTCCGGAAACATGAGACGTTCTGGCTCCCCTGGCCATGACGCGGCTTCACGATCACCGGAAACCCGTGCCTGGCCGCGAATCCCCGGATGTCAGCGACGTCCCGCACGACCGCGGAGGGCACGGAGGAGAACCCCTTGTCCCGCAACCAGGTCCGCATCGCGAACTTGTCCCGTGTACGGGCGACGACGTCTTGAGAGAGGCCACGAATACCGAGGGCTTCCGCGATCCGCGCAGCAGGCATCAATCCCTGCTCCGTGAGTGAGATCACCGCGGTGAAGGGAGTGTGGTCGTGTATCCCCCGCAGCAGCGGGATCAGGGAGGGGTCATCGTACTCGGTCAGCACACTGCGCCTGACAAACGAAGTCAGCGCCTTGTCGAACCGTTCCGGTGATTCGACCAGCGTAATATCCGCACCTGCCAGGCGCAGGCGGTCACAGAGGCCGGGACTACTGCCCAGGACAACGACCTGTTTCGGGTCTTCCATACCCAGCACATCCTTATCAATGGGAATCATGGAACGAGGAGACGCCTACAGCCTTCCCACATACTCACTCAGGTCGTTCAACGATTCACTCCGCAGTATGGAATAGCCAGTACGCCGGTTCCCCGAGAAAGGTTCGGCGTCGACGACGACATTCTCTTCACTGCGGATGACACGCACTTCGTCGACGCTCGCGGGCCGCTCCACCTCAGTGCGCTCGTCGAAGTGAAAGCGCATCCCGTGCCAGAGGCCCTGCGGCTCGCGCACGGGGGCCCGCCAGTCGACGCCGGCTCTGGCGTGGAGGTAGGCCTCCTCAAGGTGCAGGCCGTGCTGCAGTTCGATCATCTCCGTCACATGGCCACCGATGGGGCGAGCCGCGGCTTCAATGACGCTGATTCGCTCAGCATTCATCTTGAACTCCATGTGCATCACTCCTTGCGTCATGCCCCAGCTCATGGCAATGCGCTCGGCCGTGTCCAACAGCGTTCGCCGGTGCTGCGCCGGTATGTCGCTGCCGGAAACATGACCGACCTCGTGACACACGGGAAGCGGCGACACGAACTTGCGCGTCAACGCGTGCGTCAGAACCTTCGCGTCCTGAACGACGCATTCAAGACTGAATTCCGGGCCGTCGACGAACTCCTCGATGAGGGCCCCTGCGGCAAACTCATAATTGGTCAACCGGGCCTTCTTGAAGGACAGCATCTCCGCCAGCGTGGCCTCGACCTCGTCGCGCGAGTTACACCTGCGCACGAAGAGGCTCATGGTCATATCAAGCGGCTTCACGATCACCGGGAAGGTCACGCTCCCCCAGTCGAACGTGCGACTCGCCTCGAGCGAGGAGAGCCTGGTGATCACTCTCGGCTGGGGCACGTTTTGCTGGGCAAAGGCTTCCCTCATGAGCGCCTTGTTCCGCGAGGCACGTATTTTGGCGACGTCATTGTGGTACAGACCCAAGCCTTCTGCCAGTACGTCCGCGGCAACTACAGCGAATTCGTTGCCTGCGACCACAGCATCACATGGCCGCGTACCGATCTGCGCCAGCAGCTCCTCGCGGGATTCCGACAATGCCGGGACTCTGATCCACTCGTGCAGACCTGCGGTGCTGTCCTCCACCTTCGAATTCTCGATCGTCATGATCGTGAGCTTCCAGTCCTCGCGACGACAGATGTACGCGATACGGTTCAGCGACCACCGCGTAACGGGGTGGAGCAAAAGAATGTTCATGGCACGCACCTTTGGACCCGCCGAGCGGGAAGTCAGTGGAGGACGAGGGCTTCATGCCAGTGCGGATCGCGCTCGTATTTTCTAGTTGCGAGCGCACAGAATTCCGGACACGAAATCCTCAACCCTACGAAGAACGATGACTCTCACATGTCGTCGTCAGTCCCGAAAATGCCACTCGGACCCGACCACGTCTGTGCCACAGCGGACGGTTACGTCAGCGCTCAGCGCTCGACGGCACTGCCGCCAGGGCCCTTGCGGCGGACCGGCGGGCTGCCGAGCCGACCCGACGCCGCCCGGTGCGCCTCGATGATCGCCGGTGCGGCTACACGAAGCTGCTGAGAAGCAGCTTGACGACACACTGAAGTCCCCCCTGGCCACGCAACGTTGCGGCCGCCCATCGGGCGACGCTCTCCGTGTGGTTGCGTGGGCAAGCTAGCACTCCATCGGCGTCCCCGAAAAGACAAGATCCGATGTGCGCGGCGAGGCTTCTCGCTCAGGGTCGGACGCGCGAACGAAGACCGGGCCGGAGAGGGTATTCATGACACCGCCCTACGTATGCGGGGGATGTACCTGCGCCCATGGGGTGGCGGCCCGGCCAGCGAACCTAGTGCGGGAGCACGTACCCGTTCGGTGGCGACGCCGGGCGCGGGGGTGGCAGCTGGTCCATGCGCGCCTGGCGCTGCGTTGCTGCTGGTCAAGACGTTTACGAGATGGTCGTGGTTGGGCCGGTTTCGGTGGTGCTGTGGCTCGTCGCGATATGGGCGGTGCGCGGAGCGAAAATCAACGGACGGGCTCCCCTCGTGAGCCGGACGAGGGGCGCCTCTGCTGGGCAGGACACGGCGGTGGCGGCGACACCACCGACTCCACCGACTTCTGGACTGATCTGGCGAGCCTCCTCCACTCCGTCGCGCGAGCATGACATGAGGGCGAAGACGTCCAAGGGCTGCGCCCCTACCTCACCGCTCAAGGTGGGTTGTGGCGGGACGAAGAGGGTTGCTCCGAGCTGAACGGTCACCCGCTCAGGAAAGCCCCGGTCGGGCATACCTGATCGCCAGTCAGCCATCATTCGTCGTGGCCAACCACCGAGTTAAGCCGGAGCAGAATCTCCTTGCCGAGGCCCAGGTATGACCGGACCTGGCAGTCGTCGACTCGCTCCAGGACCCCACCGGTTGCCCGGCCACTCTCCAGCCACCCAGGTACCCAAGTACGTAGGTACACCTACTCATGTGCGGTCGCACGGCACCACCAAGGATGTCCGCATAACGCCAGCCCCAGGAGGTGCGTTCCGGCGCTCTCCCATCGGGGGGACTTTCCCCTGCTCTACCGAAAGAGACATTTCATGAGTCGCGACGTGCAGATACGAGCCGCCGATGCCGAGGACCTGGCCTGGATCCACGAGTTGAGGCATCGTGTGTACGCCCAGGAGCTCGGTCAGCACGCGCCACGCCCGGAGGGGCGCCTGCACGACGCGCTGGACGGCGACAACGTCTACCTCGTCGCGGCCCGGGGGCCGGTCCGCATGGGCTTCGTCAGCCTGACCCCGCCGTGGCTGGGGCGCTACGGCCTCGACAAATACCTGACCCGCGACGAACTGCCGCTGCTTTCCGAAGGCGGAGCCTTCGAGGTGCGCATCCTCACCGTGGAGCCTCGCTGGCGCAGCACCGCGGTGGCACCGCTGCTGATGTACGCGGCCCTGCGCTGGATCTCATCCCGGGGAGGCCGCACGGCGGTGGCGATGGGCCGCACCGAGCTGCTCGACATGTACCTGGCGGTCGGCCTGAAGCCCCTCGGACACACCGTCCGCAGCGGTGCGGTGACCTTCGAGGTGCTGACCGGCGAGGTGGCCGCGCTGACGCAGGTCGCCACCGCCCGGTACCGCCCCGCCCTGGAGCGGTTCCGCTCTGTCGTGGACTGGCAGTTGGACATGGAATGGGCGCCCGGCCCGGACGGGTGTGAACATGGCGGAGCTTCCTTCACCGCCATCGGAAAGGACTTTCGCACCTTGCACCGGCGCCACGAGGTCGTTGCTGCCGATGTGCTGGACGCCTGGTTCCCGCCCGCTCCCGGCGTACGCGCCGCGCTCGCGGAAGACCCGGGCTGGTCCGCCCGGACCTCGCCCCCCACCGGCGCCGAGGGTCTGCTGTCGGAACTCGCGGAGGCCCGGGCGCTGCCGGTGGAGACGCTCGTGGCCGGAGCCGGCTCGTCGGACCTGATCTTCCGAGCGTTCGGCCGCTGGCTGACCCCGGACAGCAGGGTGCTGCTGCTGGATCCCGGGTACGGCGAATACGCGCACGTCACCGAGCGCGTGATCGGGTGCCGGGTGGACCGTTTCCGGTTGCACCGGAAGGACGGGTGGCGGATCGACTTCTCCCGGCTGGCTTCCGTCGTCGGGGCGGGTCAGTACGACCTGGTGGTCGTCGTCAACCCGAACAACCCGACCGGACGCCACGCACCCGCAGCCGAACTGCGCACCCTGATCGAGGCCGCCCCTGCCGGAACCCGCTGGTGGATCGACGAGGCCTATCTGGGCTATGTGGACCTGGCCGAGTCGCTCGCCCCTCTGGCCGCGGTGGACCCGCGGGTCGTGGTCTGCACCTCGCTGTCCAAGATGTACGCACTGTCCGGCGCGCGTGCGGCCTACCTGGTGGCCGAACCCGCCACGGCCGCACTTCTGCGCCAGTGGACGCCACCCTGGGCGGTCGGTCTCCCCGCGCAACTCGCCGCGGTGGCCACCCTGCGCGACCCCGCGTACTACCGCTCCTGCTGGCTCCGCACCCACGCTCTGCGCCGCCAGCTGGCCACCGACCTCGCGCAGGTGAACGACACCGTCGTGATCGAACAGGGCGTCGCGAACTTCCTCAACATCACTCTGCCGTACGACGGACCCAGCGCTGCCCGCCTGGTGCGGGAGTGCCGTCGGCACGACGTCTACCTGCGCGACCTTTCTCCTCTGTCGCCGCAGTACGAAGGGCGCACCGTACGCGTCGCGGTCAGGGACACGGCGGAGAACGCGCGCATCGTCGCGGCGTACGAAGCCGCGCTGGTGACACTGCTGCCCAGCTCTCCGTCACGGCGGACACCCAAACTCCCGGCCGCCGCCGTCGCCGGGTACGGCCGGTGACCGACGTCGCCTCCCTCGCGCCCTTCCTCGGCGGGACCCTGGCGGTCGGCGGGGTGGCCGCGGCGTTGTCCGGCCGCCGTGAACTGCTGATCCGGTGGTGTTGCTGGGCGGTCGGAGTGCCCCTGGTCGCCGGTGCGTTCTGGTGGGGCACTCCGGGAGTGACGCTTCTCGCCGTTGTGGTCGCCGTGGTAGCGGCACTGGAGTTCGGCGGGCTGATGCGTCTGTCCTTGCCGGACAAGGTCGTACTGGCCGTCGCCGTCTCCGGCGTGGTGCTGACCTCCTGGCTGGCGCCCGGGCAGGAGGTACGGGCGGTTGCGGTCGGGGCCCTGACCATCGCCGCGGTCCCGCTGCTGGCGGGTGACTCCACCCACGGTCTGCGGCGGCTCGGGGCCGGTCTACTCGGGCTGATCTGGCTGAGCGTACTCGCTGCCCTGGCACCGCTCGGCGCGACCGCGCTCGTCCTGTTCATCGCCGTCTCGGTGGGCGACATCGTCGCGTACTTCACGGGCCAACGGCTGGGCGGACCAAAGCTGTCACCGCTCTCCCCGGCCAAGCGGTGGAGCGGCACCCTCGCCGGCGCCGCGGCCGCCGTCGGCGTACTCGCCGCGCTGTCCGCGCTGAGCTGGCCGGCGGCGGTCGCGGTGGCGGTCGGCGCTCCGGCGGGAGACCTGCTCGAATCCATGGTCAAACGAGGAGCGCGGGCGAAGGACTCCTCTCACTGGCTGGCCGGCTCCGGTGGCCTGCTCGACCGGATCGACTCACTCCTCCTGGCCCTGGCCGTCCTGCTCCTCCTGCGCTGAATCGGCGGCACAGGGCGCCGGGCGCCCCCGGGCTCCGTAGCCCGGCGAACGTACCGTTCTCCTCGCCGTGCACACACCTCATCCCGCCCCCACCGGTACCCGTACGTTCGGCACGATGGTGCAGTGCCAGGCGGCCCTCGGTGCCACAGGCGGCGGCCGCAGGATTACGGGGTCGGCTGACCCGCTCGGCCGGCTTGGTTTCGCAGCGTGCGAGCCCGATCGGCCGGGTCGTAGTTCGGACCGACGCCCTCGATCAGCACCAAGTCGCCCTCAATGTGGTCGGCACGCAGTCTCAGGATGGCCCGGTAAGCGGGAGAGTCGTACCAGGCACGGGCTTCGGCCAGGCCGGGGAACTCGATCAGCACCATGCTGCCGGGCCACGTGCCCTCCACGACTTCGGCCGGGGGGCCGTGGATGACGAAGCGGCCGGCGAAGGGGTCGAGGGTTGCCTGGATGCGCTCCAGGTACTCGATGATGTCGGAGTGATTCCGGCGGCTGCGGAGATGCGCGAAGCCGTAAGCGGGCACCACGGGGCTCCTCTCCTACTGAGGGGTGAGCGATCAACCGGAAGGTATTCGAGGGTGGTTGGGCGGTGCGATTACCTCGGGGGTAATGGCACTGGCACGCCAGCCGGGGCTACAAGCCCGCGAGGCATGCACAGAGGCGCAACACCCGAGGAATTCCCAGGCTTTGCGCGGCTGTCGTCGACCGGCTCACTTTTGGCGGCAACATCATCGAGACCGGCACCGAGCCATTCCACCTCGCTCACACCAAGGCACGACCACGGCACAGCGGCCCTGCCGAGAGAAGGCCCTGCACTAAAATCGAGGAGCACTGAGCGCCCACTGATCTTCCGCGCTCCAGCGGCCTTGTTGTTCCGTATGCCTGGGGTACTCGTACCCGGCCAAGTGTCAATCGTTGCGGCCCGTATGCCGCTGCGAACGGTCCTGGCTCCACCACCAGGCGAAGCCGATCCCGGCTAGGAGGCCGAGCACGAGACGGGTCGACGGGCTACGGGTTTCCTTGGAACGGCACCTGCTACGTGGATCGTTCGGCGCCGCGAAAAGGCCGCGCGTAGACTTCGCGCTCGGTGGTACGGCAGTCATGTCCGTTTCGGACAACTCCTGGGTGATGTGCTGCCATACCCTCTCCGGAGGGGCGGTGGGGAGATCCGACTCCTCCACCCCACGCGCGGCGATCACGACCCGGGTCATCAAGCTCAGTTCGTCCCAGCAGCGGTTGCATACGGCGATGTGCTGTAGGGCGCTGGCGTCGTTGTATGAGGCATCGTTTCCGAGTGCGAGTTGTACCAGGTGCTCGGGCTCGACATGTGGCACCGCTACCCCTGTTCTTGGTCGCTGAGCAGTTCGTTCCCGTTTGCGTAGACGTTTACGGTCAGTCCGGGGACGCCGTGGAAGACGGACACCATGGCCGAGTCATCAGTGCCTGCGGAGGGGGCCGCCATGGCGGGGGTGGTCACGCCGAGTGCCTGGGCGCATGCGCCGGCCGACGCGGTGAGAGCGAGGGGGGTGCGGGAGGTCATGAGGATCATCCCTTCGTTGAGGGGTTCCGTCGGTTGCGGGGTCGCGTAGTCATTTAGTGTCCGGACGCCGTTACGGATGCGCGGCACAAGTGGATTTCCCTGGCGCGACTACGCCGATTCCTCGTGGGCGCGGCCTTGTTCGATCCCTTCCCGCAGCCGGATCAGGCCGCGTCGCGTGTGGCTCTTCACGGTGCCCAGGGGCATACCGGTGCGCTCGGCGATCTGGGCCTGGGTCAGGTCCTCGTAGAACGCCATGCACAACACCTCACGCTGGTGGCACGGCAGCTGGGACAGGGCATCGACCAGGAGTACCCGGTCCAGGACGTCGTCCTGCGTGCCCATGTCGTGGCGGTGAGCGTCCGTGTCGTACCCCATCGAATCGATCAGCGTGAGACGCCTCGTCCGGGCCGCCAGTGCGTCGATGATCTTCCGGCGTGTGATGCCGACCAGCCAGGCGCCGAGCGGTCCCCGCTCCCGGCGGTAGCCGTCCCGTCCGCGCCAGGCGCCGAGAAACACCTGCTGGGTCACGTCCTCGGCCTCATGGGTGTCGCCGAGCGAACGGGTGGCCATGGTGTGGACGAGTGATCCCCAATGCCGGTAGACGGCCGCGAAGGCGATCTCGTCCGCGGCGCACAGGCCACGGGCCAGTTCGTCCTCGTACGGCGCTGCCTCCGCGGCCGCGGGGCGGAAGCCGGTGGATGGTGTGTTCGTGGGCATGACCTTGTTCCTCCTGCCGTGCGTCCTGCGCGGGGCGGAGCCGCCTGCCGAACCGGTCCGGTCGGCAGGGCCGGTGAGCCGTGAGGAGCGCTGGCCATCTACTTTTGCCAGCCGAAACGACACGTGCAACATGCGTCGTTTATGCGTCGTACGATAGGTGCATGAGTCGGAACGGAGAGGATGTTGATCACTGGGGCGCGTCGCGTGGCGGGGGGCTGACCACCGGTGAGGTGGCGAGGCGTCTGGGGGTGGCCCCGACCACGGTCCGCTCATGGGACCGCCGTTACGGTCTCGGACCAGCCGCCCGCACCGATGGCCGGCATCGACGCTGGACCGCCGTGGACGTGGCGCGGCTGGAGCGGATGTGCTCCCTGACTGCGACCGGGTTGCCGCCCGCCGAAGCCGCCCGCCTGGCGCTCGACGACGGCGGGCCGGACGCGCCCCCGGCTCAGGTGGATACCGTTAGGCCCCCGCGGCCCGCGGTCCGCGGACGCAGTCGGGCCGGCACCGGCCTCCGCCTGGGCGACGTGCGTCAGGAGTGCAAGGGAGTCGCGCGTGCGGCCCTGCGTCTCGACGCCGCCGCTCTCGACGCGCTGCTGGGTGCCACGATCGAGGACCACGGCCTGATCACGGCGTGGACGGAAGTGATCATGCCGACGTTGCAGGCGGTCGGCCGTAAGTGGGAGAGCTCGGGGGAAAGGTACGTCGAGGTCGAGCATTTTCTTTCCTGGCACGTGTCCGGCGTGCTGCGGCGCCACGCCCCGCCCGTGGTCGCCGACCGGCCCGGCGCCACCACGGTGCTCGCCTGTGTGCCCGCGGAGAACCACACGCTGCCGTTGGAGGTGCTGGCTGCCGCGCTGGCCGAACGGGGCCTCCCGGTGCGTATGTTCGGCGGTGCGCTGCCGGTCGAGTCTCTGGTGGCCGCGGTACGCAGGACCGGTCCGGTCGCGGTCGGGCTGTGGGCGCAGTCGCGTACCACTGCGAGCCGGCCGCTGGCGCAACACGTGGCCGCGATCGAATGGGGTGTGCGGGGTGCCCGCAGGAGGCCGGTCGTCCTGACACTCGGGCCCGGCTGGGCCGGGCAGACCGTGCCCGGGTCGCCGCATCCGGCCGGGCTGGCGCAGGCTGTCACGGCGGTTGAGTCCGTCGCGCTCGGGTGATGACGCGCGTTCGGCGGGTTCTGGTCGCTGTGGCGCCTGGCCACACCGAACGTGACGTGTTCGGGTTGATGTGAGAGTGGATGAGAGGAAGGGTGCTCCACCCGGTCGCTTCCCGCACGACTCACTGCGAACACGCGTTCCGTTGCGCGGCGATGCGAGACCAACGGGACGGGCGAAGGGACCATCGGAGGACGAACCCAGCCATCGCCGTGCAGGAGTCCGCGTTGAAGGAGAGGAACATGGCCACTCAGCACCGTGGGAGTCCGGAGGCCGTCGTCGTCGGAGCAGGACTCGCCGGCCTGGCCTGCGCCCTGGACCTGTCTCGCGCCGGAAGGCGTGTGACGCTGCTGGAGGCGTCGGACGGCGTGGGCGGCCGGATGCGCACGGACCGGCGGGAGGGATTCCTGCTGGACCGTGGATTCCAGGTGTTCAACACCTCCTATCCCCAGGTGAAGAGGCGCCTTGACCTGGGGAGTCTGCGGCTGAAGGCGTTCACCCCGGGCATCATCGCGCACACGTCGACAGGGCCTGTGTGCCTCGCCGATCCGACCCGGCGGCCGGAGAAGGCGGGAGCGCTGTTGCCCGGGAGGGTTCTGTCGGCCCGGGACCTGGCCGCGATGGCGGCGCTCGCCGCGCGGGACGTCGTCCTGCCCGCGGGCTGGTTCAAACGACGGCCGGACCGTTCCACCGCCGACGCCTTGTCGCGTGCCGGGCTGTCGGACGAGGTGGTTACGGAGATTCTGCGGCCTTTCCTGTCCGGCGTGTTCCTGGAGAACCGGCTGGAGACTTCTGCCCGCTTCTTCCACCTGGTCCTGCGCAGCATGGTGAGGGGAACGCTCTGTCTGCCCGCCGACGGCATCGGCGCCGTGCCCGCCCAGCTGGCCGGCTGTCTGCCCGACGGTGTACTCCGACTGGAGACGCCGGTCGCCGCGGTCACCGCTACGGGGGTGCTCCTGGCGGACGGCAGCGAGCTGTCGGCCACGTCAGTCGTGGTGGCGGTGGAGGCCGCGTCCGCCGCCCGCCTGCTGCCGGGCCTGGCAGTGCCGAAGGGCCGTACGGTCACCACGTACTACCACGCGGCCCCGATCACACCGCTGGCAGAGCCGACCCTGGTGGTCGACGGCACCGGAGCGGTGCTGAACACCTGTGTTCTCAGCGCGGTCGCGCCCACATACGCACCGCCCGGGACCGCGCTGGTCTCCAGCTCGGTACTGGGCGCCGAACGGTCCGGCGCGGACGGGCCGGTGCTCGGGCGGCTGGCCGAGCTCTACGGCACCGACACGAGCGGCTGGCAGCAGATCGCCGTGTACACCGTCGAGGGGGCCGTGCCCGCAATGGAGCCACCCTGGTCGCTGAGCCGTACGACGAGGTTCTCCCCGGGCAGGTACGTCTGCGGGGACCACCGGGCGACCGGTTCCGTGCAAGGCGCGCTGGCGTCGGGTACCCGGGCTGCCCGTGAGGTGCTGGGCGATCTGGCGCGCGGGTGATCCGGGTCGGTCCCTGGCGGCCGCATCCATCAGTGGCCGGTTCGCGGAACAGAAGGCTGAGAGACCAGGTCGCCGACCTGCCCCTTCGACAGGGAGTGACATGAACATCAGCGGCGCACGTGTGCTGGTCGCCGAAGCCGCCGGCGTCCTCGGTGGCGCCCTCACAGCGGAACTGGCCGGCCGGGGAGCGCGCCCGGCGCTCGCGGGCCGCGACCCGGCCGGCCTGGGGGGGGGGGGGGGGGGTCGCCTCTGCGGGCTGACCCTTCTGTTTTTCCCCTTGCCCCCCCCCACCCCTTCCCGCTCGCGCGTCGTAGTGAGGAGCGGGGTAG
>NZ_JBWKLF010000010.1:262803-346271 GCF_056430475.1 Streptomyces sp. NPDC045968
GTGTTGGTTAGAATGCCTTCTTTTTCTGTGTCGCCCCCCTAATAGTCGTTTTAATTCTTGCCCCCCCCCCCCCCCCCTCCCGCCCCCCCCCCCCCCCCCCCCTCGCCCGGGCGGCTCAGCTCCGCCCGGGCGCTCCGACCGTTCTGTTCGACGCCTACGACCCCTCCTCCTGTGCACGCGCCGTGCATGGCGCGGCGGCCGGGCCGGGTGGGCTGGACGCGGTCGTGACGGCCTTCGGGTCGGTGGCCTTCGGCCGGGCGACGGAGGTCGGTGACGAGGTCGCCGAGTATCTGATGGCGGTCGACGTCCGCGCGCCCGCCGCGTTCTTCCACGCCGCGCTCGGCATCATGCGACCCGGCTCGGTCGTCGACGCGATGGAGGCGGAGGCCGAGCTGTTGCGCACGATGCCGGACGGAACGCCCGTCGTCGATCGGCGTGCCAGGTGAGCCGACCTTCCGACGACCCCGACGGCGCCTCCGACGTAGTCATCGTCGGCGGGGGCGCGTCCGGGCTCAGCCTCGCGCACCAACTGACGGCGACCGGTTCTCCCACCGTGATCGTGGTGGAGGCACCGGACGGTCCACGACGACCGCCCGAACGGACCTGGTGCTACTGGGACCAGGGCACCAGCGACTTCGACGAAGCGGTCAGCGCCTCCTGGTCCCGGCTGCGCCTCCATGGCACCGACGGCACTGCGATCACCGTGGACCCTTCTCCGCTGCGCTACCGCATGCTCCGGTCCACGGACTTCGAACGACTGGTGCACTCCCGGCTTGCCCGTTCACCGGGCTCGCACGTCCTGCGTGCGACCGCGGAAACGGTGCGTGACACGGTTGACGGCGCGGAAGTCCGCTGTACGACGCTCAACAGCCGGACGGTGACACTCCGCGCCCGCCATGTGTTCGACTCCCGCCCGTGCCTCACCCTGCCACCGGCTCGGACGCAGCTGATGCAGCACTTCCGTGGCTGGTTCGTGCGCACCCACACGGACCGGTTCGACCCCGCGGTCGCCGACCTGATGGACTTCCGGGTACCGCAGCCGCGCCACGGGCTCGCCTTCGGCTACGTACTGCCGCTGGCGCCGGACCGGGCACTCGTCGAGTACACCGAGTTCTCCCGTGCTCCGCTGACCACGACGGCGTACGAGGCCGCGCTGGCCCACTACAGCAGCAACATCCTGAACCTCGGGGCGTTCACCGTCGATACGGCGGAGCAGGGCGTCATCCCCATGACCGACGCGCGTTTCACTCGCCGGACCGGTCCCGCCGCCTTCCGGATCGGAACCGCGGGCGGCGCGACCCGCCCGGCGACCGGCTACACCTTCGCCGCGGTCCAGCGGCAGAGCCGCGCCATCGCCGCCGCCCTTCGTGACGGCCGCACGTTCGTACCCGCGCCGCACGGGCGGCGGGCGCTGGCCATGGACGCGGTGCTGCTGAGGGCCCTGGACACCGGGCGGATCGACGGCGCCGACTTCTTCACCGGCCTGTTCCGCCGCATCCCCCCGGAACGTCTGCTGCGCTTCCTCGACGGCGCCACATCCCCCTGGGAGGAATGGGGCATCGGCCTGCGCACCCCCATCGGCCCCATGCTCCGAACCGCCGCCGAACTCCCATTCCTGCCCCGGCGTTTCCACCCTGCCCCACGAATCGGAGAGAGCCACCGATGACACTGCTGCGCGACCACGACCTGGCACGCGCTTTCGATCACGCGTCGCCCACCTACGACCTCCTCACGTCCTTCAACCCCGGTTACCACACCGACCTCCTGCGTTCGGCCCGACGGCTGCGGCTGCCCTTGGCCGGCTCCGGTCTGCACATCCTCGACCTCGGCTGCGGCACGGGTGCCTCCACCCGGGCCCTGCTACGAGCCGCGCCCCGCGCCCGGATCACGGCCGTCGACGCCTCGGCGGGGATGCTGCGGCGCGCACTGGCCAAACCATGGCCGGCCCACGTGCGCTTCCTGCACCTGACCGCCGAGGAAGTCGCGACGGCGGGGGAGGGGCCGTACGACGCGGTGTTCGCCGCTTACCTGTTCCGCAACGTCACCGACCCGGACGGAGTCCTGAAGAATGTCCGGTCGCTGCTCCGGCCCGGCGGACGGCTCGCCGTCCACGAGTACAGCCTCAGTGGCTCGGTCGCTCACCGCGCCCTGTGGACGGCCGTGTGCCAGGGGGTGATCATCCCGGCGGGCTCCCTCAGCGGTGACTCTGCTCTCTACCATCACCTGTGGCGCAGCGTTCTCGACTTCGACACCGTCCCCGCCTTCACTGAGCGTCTGGCCGACGCTGGATTCACGGGCGTGCGAGCGGCACCCGTCGCTGGGTGGCAGACCGGCATTGTGCACACCTTCCTCGCGCGCAAGAGCTCCGCAGCGGCAGTGCGGGACGCCCAGTGAGCGCCGGGCGAGGCGCGGCGCGGCGGGGCCGCGACCGCAAGGCCGAGTTGGTGATGCCGGCACCCGGCAGGGAACGGTTCGACCGGGCGGAAGCGCCGCGCGTCGCCGTGATCGG
This sequence comes from Streptomyces sp. NPDC045968, assembly GCF_056430475.1. NCBI lineage: Bacteria > Bacillati > Actinomycetota > Actinomycetes > Kitasatosporales > Streptomycetaceae > Streptomyces > Streptomyces sp. NPDC045968. Next base: position 265,313 of record NZ_JBWKLF010000010.1, read on the forward strand.
CGGAGGGATCGCGGGTCTCGCCGCGGCCACCCTGCTGGCCGAACGAGGCGCCCGCGTCACCCTCTACGAACGGGAGGAGGTGCTCGGCGGCCGTGTCGCGGGTTGGCGCACCGGACTCGCCGACGGATCGGAGGCGACCATGAGCCGCGGCTTCCATGCCTTCTTCCGTCAGTACTACAATCTGCGCGGCTTGTTGCGGCGGACCGATCCCGGGCTCGACCGTCTCCGTCCACTGCCCGACTACCCGCTACGTCACAGCGGCGGGCTCACCGACAGCTTCGCCCGCATTCCCCGTACGCCTCCACTCAGCGCGCTCGGGTTCGTCGCCCGGAGCCCCACCTTCGGCTGGCGCGACCTCGCGGCCATGGACGCCCGGGCCGCGCTGCCACTTCTCGACGTCCGCGTGCCCGAGGTCTACGAACGCTACGACGGCATGAGCGCGACAACGTTCCTGGAACGCGTCCGTTTTCCCGAAGCCGCGCACCATCTGGCATTCGAGGTGTTCTCGCGCAGCTTCTTCGCCGACCCGCGCGAACTGTCCGCCGCTGAACTGCTGCTGATGTTCCACATCTACTTCCTCGGCTCCTCGGAGGGCTTGCTCTTCGACGTGCCGAACGAACCCTTCCCCCAAGCCCTGTGGGAGCCCCTGGGCAACTACCTCCAGGGCCTCGGCGTGGATGTCCGCACCGGCACCCCCGTGCACGGCGTCCATGCGTGCGACGGTGGCGGAGTGGAAGTGCGGACCGACAGTGCGGCCGAACGGCACGAGGCGGCCGTGCTCGCACTCGACCCCGGGGCACTGAGAGGGGTCGTCGCTGCCTCTCCCGGTCTGGGCACTTCCGCCTGGCGCGACGACGTCGCCTCCCTGTGCACCGCCCCGTCCTTCCTCGTCTCCCGGCTCTGGCTGGACCGGCCGGTCCGTGCCGACCGACCAGGGTTTCTCGGCACCAGCGGATACGACGGCCTGGACAACATCAGTGTTCTGGAACGCTACGAGGGCGAAGCCGCCCGCTGGGCCGCGCGGAGCGGCGGCTCGGTGGTGGAACTGCACGCCTACGCCGTCACCCCCGGTGCGAAGCCGGAGACGGTGCAGAACCGCCTCGTCGACAGCCTGCACCAGGTGTACCCGGAGACGCGACCGGCGCGGATCGTGGACGCCCGGCACGAGTGGCGCTCCGACTGCCCTCTCTTCCCGGTCGGCTCGTACTTCCGGCGGCCCACCGTCACGACGCCCCACCCCCGGGTGACGCTGGCCGGTGACGCGATTCGCTGCGACCTTCCCGTGGCTCTGATGGAACGCGCCGCCACCACCGGATTCCTCGCAGCCGGCGTCCTGCTCGCCCGCTGGGGCGTCCGGGGACAGGTGCTGTGGACGGTTCCCCGGGCGGGCCGGTCACCCGTGCTGAGAGCCCTCGGCTCGGCCGCGAGGAGTTGAGACCGACGCATGCACACCGCCGGGATCCACCGCACCGCGACGAACCTGCCGGCCGCGCTCACCCCGGGAATCGTCCCGTGCTGCGCAGCGCCCAGCGTCGCTCCGCATAGGCCAGGTCGTCGCGCCACAACCGGCCGGCAGTCCGGCGCATCAGGGGTCGCAGTGCGGGCGCGACGGCCCGTGCGAGGGCGAAGCCGCGCCGGTTCGATGCGGCGACGACCGCCTCGGTCACGGCGGTCCGCGGTCGCTCGTCCGCCTCGCGGCTCAGCGGCGTCGCATGAGTCTCCACCACGGACGTGGAGCCCTCGCCCTCGGTGATGTGCATGACGACCGTGCGTGGCTCGGGTGCGGTGAACTCGACCCTGACCGGCACCACCAGACGGCTGGTCACGCGAAAGGAGACGTCCACGATGAAGGCGTCGTCCTTCTCGCTCAGCGGTAGACGGGACACGGTGAGGTCGACGAACGAGTACGGGTGGAACCACGAGCCGTGCCACGGGTCGAGCCGGTTGGCGATCACGTCCTGCGGTTCGCACCGCCCGACCGCCGTGAACACGGCGTCCACTCCAGTGCCCACCGCCGGCCGCACAGGGACCACAGGACGCTCGGAGGGCTCCTCGCCGCCGACCGCGTCCAGCCTCACCCACACCAGCACCCCGTCCTCGTGGACCGGATACGGATCCCAGCCGGCGAACGACCCACCGTCCAGAGCCAGTCCGTGCCAGTGACACACCAGCGTGCCGCACACCACCCGGCTGTCGCGCAGCGGCGCACCGAGGTGCGGGCAGGCGCCGGGGCCCGCACGCAACGCACCGGTGTCCGACCGCCACAGCACGATCTCGACACCGCCCACCGTCCTGCCGTACGGGCGGCTCCCGGGGCGGAAGTCGCGTGACGCACCGACGACGAACCAGTTACCGGATGGACGGGCGGAGGCCCGTGTGAGCGCGTCGGCGATCAGCGCGGGGCGTGCCTCCCGCCAGGTCGGCTTCTGTGCCGCCCAGTCCGGTCGGCGGCGCCGCCGCAACGGTGATGTCCAACCGACCCGGTCGGCTCGGTCATTCACTGCACGGGTCCTTTCGTCGGGATCGCCGTATCATTCGCCGGAGGCATCCCACGCGTTGTGCGAGCACGCCACCGCGCACCCGTGATCTGTACGACTCCCGCGGCAGCTGTGGCCGCGCGACGCGTCCGGGACACCACCGCACGGCGGTGCAGCACCGTATGGCCCTGCTCGGCGATGGCGTCGAGAATGCCGGCGTACAGAGTGAACGCTGTACGGATGCAGGGGCGCACCCGGGGCTCGAGCATGGCGATGCCCGGTTCCGCTGCCCGGTACACCTCTCTCGTCATGGCCTCGGCGGCGATGAGGGCCGCACGGATGCTCGGGTCGGCACGGCCCGTGCGGCGGCTCCACTCCAGCAGTGGCCGGTCCACACCATGAGCGGCGAGCAGGTCCGCCGGCAGGTAGATCCGGCCGCGGTCCAGATCCTCGCCCACGTCCCGCAGGAAGTTGGTGAGCTGGAAGGCCACCCCCAGGGCCGCCGCGTGCGGCGCCGCCTCCTCACGAGGGACGACGGTGCCGAGCACGGGCAGCATCTGCAGTCCGATCACCGCGGCCGAGCCATGCATGTAGTCCCGCAGGTCGGCGTAGGTTGGGTAGTCCGTGACATGCAGATCGCTGCGCATCGAGACCAGGAAGTCAGCGAACAGCGTGGGCTCGATCCCGTACCGGTCGGCGGTGTCGGCCACGGCGCGGACCACGGGCTCGTCCCCGCGTCCGGTACGCAGCCCGTGCGCGAGATCGCTTTCCAGGCATCGCAGCACCCGGTCCCGCTCTTCGGGCAACCGCCGCCGGTCCAGGTCGTCCACGATGTCGTCCGCCCAGCGTGCGAAGCCGTACAACGCGTGTACGGCCGAGCGGCGTTCCACCGGCAGCAGGCGGGTCGCCAGGAAGTAGGTCCGGCCGTGGCGGGCGTTGAGCCGCCTGCATCGGGTGTAGGCGGCGCGCAGAGAGGGGTCGGTGATCCCGGCTGCGTCCAGTTCACGACGCGTCATGGGTGCCCTCCAAGGGCGAGGTGGCGGCGCCACGTGTGGCGCGCGGTGCCCGACGGCTGCGGACAGTACCGCCGCGGACGCCGCCGGTAACGCGCGCGGCGGCGAGTTTGCCGCTGATCAGTACCGTCGGCACACCGACACCGGGGGTGGTGCCGCAGCCGGCCAGCACCACGTTCTCAACGCCGCGTACCAGGTTGCGCGGGCGGAAGGGACCGGTCTGGGCGAAGGTGTGGGAGACCGAGAACGGGCTGCCCGCCGCATGCCCTTGCGCCGCCCAGTCCAGCGGTGTCACCAGCAGCTCCTCCTGAACGCTGTTCGCGAATCCGTCCAGGCCCCGCCGCTCCAGCTCTGCGACGAGACTGTCGCGGTAACGCGGGCCAAGATCCCGCCACGCTGCGGCGGAGGGGCCGACGGCCGTGTTCGGGCAGGGCGCGAGCACGTAGTGGAGATGTTTGCCCGGCGGCGCCAGGGCCGGATCGTGTGTCGTCGGCCGGGTGATCAGCAGGGACGGGTCGCTCATCAGCTGCCCCGAACCGGTCAGCTCTTCGAAGGTGCGCTCCCAAGCCCCGCCGAAGGACAGGGTGTGGTGGGAGAGGCTGTCCCAGGTGCGGTCGGTCCCCGCGTGCAGGACCACGGCGGACGGTGAGTGACGCAGCCTTGTCGGGCGCCGCGGGGCGCGTCCCACCAGCCGGTACGCGGTGGACAGCTCGCAGGCCAGTACCACCGTGTCGCAGGCGATCCGCTCGCCGGAGGCCAGCCGTACTGCACGGACCCGGCCGGCCGTTCGTTCGAGCGAGGTCACTTCGGCCGACCAGCGGAACCCGGCACCCGCGTCGGCCGCGGCCTTCGCCATCCCGCGGGGAAGCGCGTGCATGCCCCCCTTGGGAAACCAGACGCCGGCCACGGTGTCCATGTAGGCGATCACCGCGTAGGCCGCGAGGGCCCTGGCCGGGGTGACTCCGGCGTACAGGGCCTGGAAGGAGAAGACCCGGCGCAGGCGGGGGTCGGCCAGGAAACGGGCGATGCGCGGGTCCAGCCGCCCGAAGCCGCCCAGCGCCGCCAGACGTGCCAGGTCCGGGTGCAGAAGCTGGAAGGGCGAGTCGAAGTTGGTATCGATGAAGCGCCGCATCTGCGCCCGGTACAGCCGCTCCAGCCAGTCCCGCAGTTCGCGGTAGCCGCGCGCCTCGGCCGGTCCGGCGAATCGTCTGACCTCCGCCTCCATGGCCTCGCCGTCGGTGTGCACGTCGAGTGAGGTCCCGTCCGCGAAGCACGCCCGGTAGGCCGGACGCAGAGCCGTCAGCTCGACGTGACGGTAGAGGCTGTCACCGACGGCGGCGAACGCCTCGTCGGCCAGGTGAGGCATGGTCAGGACCGTGGGCCCGGTGTCCACCTCGTAGCCTCCAAGGCGTACGCGGCCGGCCCTGCCGCCCGGACCGGCGTCCCGTTCGACGACCGTCACCCGGCGGCCCGCGCCCAGCAGGTGCAGGGCACAGGCGAGGCCGGACAGTCCTGCGCCCACCACGACTACATGGTCCGTCGGACCGGGTACTGTCCTCACGCGGCTTCCTCGGTGTGTTTCAGGGGCACGCCCGCCGCCCGCTCGACCAGCGTGGCGAACTCCCGTCGTACGAAGGGGGCCGCGCCGGAACGGTCGAAGTGCCGCACACTCGACATCGCCAACTCCGTGATCTTCGATTCCACGACGGCCCGCGCCCCTGTCCGTTCCAGTGCCGCCCGCATCCGCTTTACGGCATCGTCCGACGGACAGTGCGGCCCGGGGGTGAGCGCGTCAGCGGCTACCTCGTCACCCGAGGTTTCGGCCAGCCCGAGACCGACGGCGAGCAGGTAGGTGAGCTTGCGCGTCCTCAGGTCCTCGTCGGCGGGTTTCCCCGTCAGGTCCGGGTCGCCGAAGCTGCCCAGGAGGTCGTCGCGGAGTTGGAAGGCCAGACCGGCACAGCGTCCCGCGGAGCGCAGCGCGTCCATGGTTGATGTGTCGGCGCCGGCCAGAGACGCACCGAGAGCCAGAGGGCGCTCGACCGTGTACAGGGCGCTCTTGAGCGTGGCGATGGTTACCGCCTCATCGACGCCGGACGCCCCGGTGGCCTGCGCGTGGATGTCCCGGTACTGTCCGGCGACCATCTCACCGCGCATGGCCTGCCACTCGCGGTGCAGGAGAGGGCCGTGCGGTGAGCCCAGTGCTGTTTCGGTCAGCAGATCGTCCGCCCAGGCCAGTGCCAGGTCTCCGGCCAGCACCGCGGCGGAGGTCGCGAACGCTTCGGGTGCACCGGCCATCCGCGCGGTCCGGTGCATGTGCGCGAAGTCCACGTGCACTGCCGGTGCGCCGCGACGCAGCGTTGATCCGTCCATCACATCGTCGTGGATGAGAGCGCACGCCTGGACGAGTTCGAGGGCCGCACCCGTGCGCAGTACGGCCGTTGCGTCACCCGAGCCGCCGGCGGCGTGCCACCCGCACCACGTGAACTGCGTGCGTAGCCGCTTCCCACCGCGCCGGACGAGCGCGGTGACACGGTCGGCGACATCGCGGGCGAACACCGGATCGGTTTCACGGGCCAGGCGCAGTCTTTCGTCAAAGACACGTCCGAGCTCTGCCTCGACGGCACGAACGGCGTCGAGGGCCGTGACCGGACCGTCGGCAGGGCCGGCCACAGTGGGCCGCAGTCCCAGCATGCACAGTCCCTTCTCACTCTCCGTCACTTGCACACCAATGCTTCCGTCGAGTGCCCTTGTATGGATGCGCTCATGACTGCCCAGTACGCGGGCGGACCCCGATACCGGTCACTCCACCGGCCCACGGCGGTGGCGTCATGGCGGTGTGTCACCTCGAGCGCGTCCCAGCCCCTCCTGGTAGATGTCGGCCCGGACGTAGGTCATGCGGTCGCCGAGTTCGACTGCCCGGTAGCGCATGGCGGAGAGCACCAGGTGAGCCTTGGCCCGGCGGAAGCGCCGGCGCCGGAACACCGAGCGGGCCTCGATCATCAGCAGTGGTGCGTCCCGGTCCGGACCGTCATTGCCTGGGGTGAGGAAGTGGGGACCGAGCTGGCCGCCGAAGAACCAGTGCATGACGTTGTTCGCCCCTCAGTCGCGGCCGCGGGCGTGCTTGAAGCGTGCCAGCCCGTCGGCGAGGTCGATCAGCCGTTCGGGGTAGTCGAGGCGGGCACGTAGCGCCGGGGGAAGACGCCAGGGTTCGTGCACGTATCGGTCGTCCACGTCGTGCAGCTCGGGTACCCATCGGCGTACGTAGTTTCCCCGCGGGTCGAAACGTTTGCCCTGGAGAACCGGGTTGAGGACGCGGTGGGGGCGGGTGTCGGTGCCGGTTCCGGCGACCCACTGCCAGTTGAGCTGGTTGTTGACGATGTCACCGTCCACCAGCAGGTCCAGGAAGTGCCGGGCGCCGATCCGCCAGTCGACGTACAGCGTCTTGGTTAGGAAGCTCGCCACGAGCAGGCGGGCGCGGTTGTGCATCCAGCCCTCGTGGCGCAGCTGCCGCATCCCCGCGTCGACGAGCGGATAGCCGGTACGTCCCTCGCGCCACGCGGCGATGTCCTCGGCCGCCTCCTCCTCACCCCGCCAGTGGTCGTGCCGCGTGCGGTAGTCCCGTGCTGAAGCCTCGGGCCGCGCCGCCAGCACCTGATGGTGGAAGTCCCGCCAGCACAGCTGCCGCACGAACGCCTCCGCCCCGGGGCCGCCGTGTGCGCGGGCCCGTTGGACGAGATCCACCGGTGAGAGGGCCCCGAAGTGCAGATACGGCGACAGCCGGGAGGTCGCGTCGCCCGCCAGGTCGTTGTGCCGTTCCTCGTACCGGGACAGTTCCGCCCCGGCCCACCGGGAGAACCGTTTCCGGCCTGCCATCTCACCTCCGGCGGGCAGGCCCGGTGAGATGCCGGACAGCGCGTCGCGCGACGGCAGGGGCTCGCCGCGTACCCCGTCGGGGACGCGCACGGTGCGCGGCGCGGGGAAGGTCTCGCGCAACCGCTCGCCCGACCAGCGGCGGAAGTACGGGGTGAAGACGGCGTAGTGGTCGTTTCCCGACGGTGTCACGCGGCCGGGAGCGACCGCCGTGATCACGGTGTCGTGCACGCGCAGTGCCAGGCCGCGTTCGACGAGATGGTGGTGCAGCCGCTCCTCTCTTCTATGTGCGTAACCGGTGACACCCGAGGCCATGTGTACCTCCGTGGCATCGCACTCGGCGGCGACTGCGCCGACCTCCCGGTCGACTGGCCCTGTGCGGAGGACAAGTCGGCCGCCACGTCGGCGCAGCGAGGCGTCGAGGTCGGTCAGGCAGTCGTTGAGGAAGGCGTTGCGGTTGGGGGCGTCGAAGCCTGCCGCGTGCACACCGGGATCGCGCACGAAGAGCGGTACCACCTCGTCGGCTGCGGCGAGTGCGGCGCACAGCGGCGGATGGTCGTGCAGGCGCAGATCCGAGGTGAACAGGACGACCGCGGCAGTCATGGAGTCACTCCTGGTCTCGTGAGGGGGCGCTGTGCGTACTGCTGTCGGAGTCCTTGTTCGCAGACGGATGCCGGACGCGGCCGGTGTGCGACGCGCCCCCGCGTGCGCTCATGCCTTTCGCGGCAGCCTGGGCGATGTTGCGGGCCATGCCGCCGAAGACGATGGCGTGGAACGGGGAGACGCTCCACCAGTAGGCGTGGCCCAGCAGACCGCGCGGATGGAAAAGGGCGCGCTGCCGGTAACGGGTGCTGCCTGCGGCATCCGTCTCTGCATACATCTCCAGCCACGCGAGGCCCGGCAGCCGCATCTCCGCCCGCAGCCGCAGCAGGTGGCCCGGCTCGATCTCCTCGACCCGCCAGAAGTCCAGTGAGTCGCCGACCCGTAGGCGTTCGGCGTCCCGTCGCCCCCGGCGCAGGCCGACACCGCCGACGAACCGGTCCAGCCAGCCGCGAACCGCCCAGGCCAACGGGAAGGAGTACCAGCCGTTGTCGCCTCCGATGCCCTCGATCACCTTCCACAGCGACTCTCGGGGCGCCTCGACGGGCAGCTGCCGTTCGTCCTCGTAAAGGCTGCCACCGGCCCAGTCGGGGTCCGTGGGCAGAGGGTCGCTGGGCGCGCCCGGTAGGGCCGCGGACGACCAGCGGGTGGCGACCTGGGCATCTCGTACCCTGCGCAGGGCCAAGGCCAGTGCTTCGTCGAACGGCAAGGGCCGCCCCGGCGGGTCGGGCACGTAGCGGGTGATGTCATGCTCATGGCAGACCACTTCGTGACGCAGCGACTCCGTCAGCGGCCGGGCCAGAGCGGCGGGTACCGGGGTCACGAGACCGACCCAGTGGCTCGACAGCCTCGGTGTGAGGACCGGTACCGGCACGATGAACCGCCGCCGAAGTCCGGCGACGGCGGCGTATCGGCGCATCATGTCCTGGTAGGTGAGGACGTCCGGTCCACCGATGTCAAATGCCCGGTCGACGTCGTTCGGCATGGCGGCCGAGCCGACGAGATAGCGCAGCACGTCACGGACCCCGATGGGCTGCGTGCGGGTGTGCACCCAGCTGGGGGTCACCATGACGGGCAGCCGCTCGGTGAGGTAGCGCAACATCTCGAACGAGGCCGATCCCGAACCGATGACCACCGCGGCCCGCAGTACGGTGGCGGGCACCGGGCCGTCGAGAAAGATGCGACCTACCTCTGCCCTGGATCGCAGGTGCGGAGAAAGGGAGTGTTCGGGTACGTCCTTCGGGGTGAGTCCGCCGAGATAGACGATCCGGCGGACGCCGGCGGCGTCCGCCTGCTCGGCGAAAATCCGTGCCGCGCGGCGGTCCGTGTCCTCGAAATCCGGGCCGGCGCCGAGGGCGTGCACCAGGTAGTACGCGACGTCTACTCCGCGCATGGCCTCCGAGACGGACGCGCGGTCCGTGACGTCTCCGCGTACCGTCTCCGTGTCCCGCGCCCATGGGTGGTCGCGGAGCTTGTCGGGGGAGCGGGCCAGACACCGGACCCGGTGTCCCGCGTCAAGCAATTCCGGAACCAGCCGACCGCCGATGTATCCGGACGCTCCGGTGACAAGGCAGTGCAGCCGCTCCGCGCCCCGCTGTCCGTCCGTCGTCGCCACGAGTGTTCCTCCAAGTTCTCAGTCCGGTGTTGCCCTCTGATGTCCGATCATTGGCGCAACAGCGTGACCCCGCCTTTCGCCGTGACGCGGTCGGCGGCCATGACGAGGAACCGGAAGCCGCTCTGCTCATCAGCCACCTCCGGCAAGTCCCGTTCGCCGGCATCGGCCTTCGCACGCCGACGCATAGCGCGACCCCGGCGGCAGTCATCCCGGAATGCTGCAGCGCCGCCTGCCACCCCGATTCCCGTAGCGTCTGCGCTGGCGGACGGGACCGACGACCCGGCAGCAGCACGGGATCTCCCGGTGCGCGTCGATGCCATCGCGCGATCAGCTGACGGTCGCTGGAGCCAGGCCCATCACCACAGCGTGCATGAGCGTCTCCTGTTGCAGGCGTCAGGCGGTGTCCACCGCCCACACACCTGTTTCACCGCCAACTGTGTCTCTGGATGCACCGCGTCACCCGAACGGCCGGAAGTGGGCGTTCTCCTGCTCTCCGGCAGGAGTACGCATCCGCCGCGCTTGGCGCCGGTGAGACACCGTAGACAGTCCTCGCTGTTCCAGGCCTCGCCGGACGGTCCTTGGCCAGGCCGTTTCGTTCGGATCACTCGAGGTGAGGGTGCCGGTGGAGGGACCATCAGGAGGTGATCGACGCGATCGCCTGGAGGTGTCAGACGGATCGAAGGTCCACCTTTCCTTCAGATAAGTAGCCGGGGTTCCCTGGTCTGCCCGGTGTTCCAAACGAAAACGGTCTGGCTAGTCGCGCTGGGAGCGGGAGCCGGCCTTGTCGGCAGAGCTGAGCCGCCCTCAGCCAGCGGGGCACGTAGACCGACGGCCGGCGCTGTCCGATCGCGGTGACCAATCGGTCCGCCACGTGCGCGCCGGCGGGGGCATGTGGCCACGGAGCTCCCGTAGAACCGCGTACTCATCGGCATCGCGGACCATGTCGGTGTCCGCCGCCGTCGGCATGCGGGCGGCCGTCACACCGCGTGCTTCCCCTGCCTCGCCTCGTTCTCGGGTTCCTTGTTGTCGCGGGCCAGGGCGCTGGGCCACCAGGCCCGGGGGCCGATGTCGAGCACCAACGCGGGAACAAGGAGCGAGCGGACCACCAGGGTGTCGAGCAGGACGCCGAAGGCCACGATGAACGCGATCTGGACCAGGAAGGCCAACGGAATCACCATCAGAGCCGCGAACGTGGCGGCGAGCACCACACCCGCGGAGGTGATCACTCCTCCGGTCGTGGTCAATCCGCGCAGCACCCCTTGTCGGGTGCCGTGGGCGAGGGCTTCCTCCCGTACGCGGGACATGAGGAAGATGTTGTAGTCGACTCCGAGTGCCACCAGGAACACGAACCCGTACAACGGCACCGACGCGTCTGTGCCACTGAAGCCGAGGAGGTGCTCGAAGACCAGCGTCGACACTCCGAGCGTGGCCAGGAAGTTGAGTGCGACGGTCGCCACCAGCAGGACCGGAACGAGCAGTGAGCGGAGCAGCAGGATCAGGATCAGGAGGATGATGCCGAGCACGAGGGGCACGATGAGTGTTCGGTCCCGGGCGGCCGTTTGCTGGGTGTCGTACTGCTGTGCCGTATACCCGCCGACCAGCGCGTCGGCCCCGGCCACCGCATGCACGTTCTCGCGCAGCCGCTCGATGGTCCCCTTGGCGGCGTCACTGTCCGCCGCAGCTTTCAGGGTGGCATCGACGCGGACCCGCCCGTCGACGACAAGTGGCTCGCCGGAGCCCGGCTGCCCGGACGCGGTCACCGCGACGGCCGACGCCACGCCTTCGGTGCGCTTCGCCGCTGCCGTCACCTGAGCAGTGCGGTCGGCGTCGGCGATGATGAAGGCGGGATTACCGGAGCCGCCGGGGAAGTGCTCGCCGAGCGTCTTCTGCGCGGCTACCGAAGGGGCGTCGTTGACGAAGATCTCGTCGAGAGGTACCCCCTTGGCCGAGAGCGAAGGGGAGAAAGCCGCGAAGACGGCAAGGACGAGCGCGGTCACCACCCAGGTCCGGCGAGGCCGGGCGTCTACGCTCGCTGCGACGCGGCGCCACACGCGGTGGCCCTCCACGGATGCGTCCGACTCCTTCGGTCGGGAGGGCCAGTACGCGGTCTTTCCCAGCAGCGCCAGGACGGCCGGCAGGAAGGTGAGGGTGGAGAGCACGGCACACACGATGCCGATGGCACCTACCGGTCCGAGGGCACGGTTGTTCGTCAGGTCGCTGGCCAGCAGGGCCAGCAGCGCCAAGGCCACGGTGGCCGCGCTCGCAGTGATGGCGCCGAAGGACCGGCGTACTGCGGCGAGGGCGGCCGCAACCCGGTCTCCCCTTGCGGCGAGTTCCTCACGGAAGCGCGCCGCCAGCAGGAGCGCGTAGTCGGTTGCGGCGCCGATCACAAGGATGGAGAGAATGCCCTGCACCTGACCGTCCACTCGGACCAGGTCCCTGTCGGCGAGTGCGTAGACGATCGCACAGGCCAGCCCCAGGGCGAAGACGGACCCGAGGATGATCAGGAACGGCAGCAGGACGCTTCTGTAAACGAGCAGCAGGATCAGCAGAACGGCGCCGAGCGCCACGCCCAGCAGAAGGCCGTCGATGCCGGCGAACGCGTCCGAGAGATCGGCCTGACTTGCCGCTGGGCCAGCGATCTGTGCTGTGGTGCCGGGTACGCCTCCTGCGGCCTCGCGCACCTCTCCCAGCACGTCGGGCAGTTCGTCGCCGAGGTTCGGCTTCAACTGGACGACGGCCTGCATCGCCTGCCCGTCGTCGGAGAGGAACGCGGGTGACGGAGCGCCGACGACGCCGGGCCGTCCGGCAAGTCCGTCGATCGCGTCCGAGGCAGCCGACTGCTGGGTGTCGGTGACCTGGTTGCCGTTTGCCGTCCACACGACGATCGCGGGCAGGGTCTCCGACTGGTCGAACACCTCACGAGCCTTGAGCGCCTTGGTGGACTCCGCGCTCTGCGGAAGGAACGCCGCCTGGTCGTTGGTGGCGACCTCGCCCAGTTTGCCCGCGTACGGCCCGAGCGTTCCCCCCACGCCGAGCCAGACCACCAGCAGGACGAGCGGGACGAGCCACCGGGCCCAGCGCGGTGTGGTTCTCATGAGCATTTCCCCAAGTATCGTGGCGATTGACTAACTCACTCATTGAATATCTCAATGAGTGAGTAATCATATACTGGAGTCATGCATGGGACCGGCGGCACGTCATCACCTCTTCCCCCGAACGACCCGACGGGGTTGCAGTCCTTCGCGGTCCTTTTGCGTGGGATGAACGGCGAGTTCAACCGCATCGCCCACGAGTTCGCCCAAGCGCAGGGGCTGCATCTCACTGATGTGCAAGCTCTGATCGCGATCCTCGACGCCGACCCCGACGATGGGCCCATGACACCCGGGCGGTTGCGCGGGCAGCTCGATATCACCTCCGGCGCGATCACCGCGTGCATCGACCGGTTGGAGAGGGCGGGGCATATCCGGCGCGTCCGTGCGTCCGACGACCGCCGTGTCGTGCACCTGCACTACGCGGAGGCGGCCAAAAAGGTGGCCAGGAACTACTTCCAACCCCTGGCCCGCGGCACCGAAGCCGCACGTCAGCGCTTCGATCCCGAAGAGCTGATGGTGGTTGCCCGCTTCCTGACCGAGATGAACCGAGAGCTCTCGCTCCTGCGCAGCCGGCCCTCTGCGCCCTGAACGTGTGCTCTGGTGCTCCATGCCTGCTCCAAGTCGGGGTGGATGAATGCCAAGGCCGTTCCATGGAGAGGAAGGTGAGGACGGTGACGAATAGCGAAAATGCACGTATTCGCATCCAAGTCCCTCATCCAGGATGAAGAGGGGGCCTGAAGCTGCAGGACGAACTGCCAATCGACCACCGCCCAGCATCCGTCTACCGCTACGGTGCGGCCTCGTGCTCCTCGCCTTCGCCGGCCTCGGCTACGCCGACGCACTCAGTCCCTTGGACGCAGCGGGCGGCAAAAATCGCGGGCATGACCACCAACATCGCGCTCAGGCCAGGCTCACCGCGACCGTGTGGTGGTCGGACAGGCCCGTCATGCCGATGACCGATGACCTCGACCGCGCGGACAGCGGGTAGGGGCTCCTTGCTCGCGTAGATCCGGTCGATGACGGACAACGCCCGGGGGAGTGGCTGTACCACCCGCGCCTCCACCCCGAACGCCTGCACCCCACTTAGCGGCAACTCCTTGCCGGTCTCAGCTTGATCCAGAACACCGAGCCATCCCTGAAGAAACGGAAACCGGCCGCCCGCACGCCAGATCAGAGCCTGGCTGCCGCCCATCACCGCGTCTGACTGGTTCCAGCGCACGGCCTCGACTGCACAGATCGTCACCTCACCCGAGGTCCTCAGCCTGCTCGCCGAACGGGGACGAACCCGCCGCGTTCGCAACGCAGCGAGCCGTCAGCTACGACGGTCGGATCAACACCCCAACTAACTTGATCCACAGGTCTTGACGATTCCTTGGACCGGTCGCTGAAGGCTCGTCCCGCAGGCGTTCTGTATCCGCGCTGGCTGTCCCAACACCACATGCCAAACGGTCCAGGCCACTGCTTCTGCAATGCATCGTTCACTATCAAGTGGTCTGATCAGAACGCCACGTGGCCGAAGGTATCCACCAGTCGATACTGGACCGAGGGGTTCGACCACAACCAGCGGCCCGCGAGCCGCATCGGCTTCGCGACCCAGACATGCGACCCCATGCCCCGTCCGCGACCAGCGCACCCGGCCTATAGAGTACGGCCGACAGCTTACGCTCCGGCCCGAACAGCCGGACGCCGTCCTCGAACAGGTCCGGTCCGAGCAGACCACCGAGGAATGGAACGCCCGCTACGCGGCCCGCTGGGGTGGAGCAACCATCCACTAGGCCGTCGCCGTCTCCGGCGCCCGCCCCGCTACATCCTCATCCGCCTCGAAGCTTGGTCGAACGGCACCCCGCTCCCACCGACCCGAACCACCCGCTCGCAGCACTGGACCTCGCCGCATGAGATCAGCTGGGCAACAGGGCCATCGAGGGCTGGTACGACTTGCACCGACTGCACAGCAGCCTCGGCTACCTCAGCCTCGCCGACTACGAGACGGCACTCGCAGCCTGACACCACACCAATGGTGTCCGTCAAAGCGGAACAAGCTCAAACGACCACTCTGTAGCAGCTACGGAGGCGGCACGAGAGGAGGCGCACACGCGGGCCGCCGCCTGTCGCCGGCCCGTCCGGAGGTGTTTTCCGGTCAGCGCCTTCTCCGGTCCCCGGGGCTGCTTCCGGCAGGCGATGCGCGGCGGATCAGGCCCGGCCCGCGGCCTTCTGGCTCCTGCGGGAGAGCGAGTCAACGACCACGGCGGCCAGCAGGACCGCTCCCGTGATCATGAACTGGATGGCGTTGCTGACGCCCATGATGTTCATTCCGGACTGGATGGACCCGATCACCAGGGCACCGAGCAGCGCGGACCAGACCGAGCCGCGCCCGCCGAACAGACTCGTGCCGCCGATGACGGCCGCGGCGATGACGTTCATCAGCAGGTTTCCGCCGCCCGATGTCTGGCTCGCGGACTGGATCTGCCCGGCCAGGAAGATGCCGCCGACCCCGGCCATGGCGCCGGCGATTGAGAAGACGGTCATCCGGATCAACGGGACGCTGATACCGGCACGGCGCGCACCCTCGATATTGCCGCCGACAGCGAAGATCTGCCGGCCGTACGTCGTGCGGCGCAGTACGAAGTCCACGACCACGAGCAGGATCAGGAAGATCAGAAGTGCCAGCGGGAGACCCTGGTACTGGTTGAGAATGTAGGCGGCGGCGAAGGCGATGCCCGCGAGGACCACCGTGCGCAGCACGATCTCGGCGATCGGCCGGGACGGCACCCCCGCGGCCCGGCGGCGCCCGGCGTCCAGGAGGGACGAGGCGAGGAACAGCCCGACTCCCGCGGCGGCTGTCACGTAACTGGCTGCCGGGCTGCTGAAGATGGTCGAGTAGAGCTCGGCGACGATGCTCTCGCTCGGGATGTTGACCGTGCCACTGGCACCCAGGATCTGCAGCATCAGCCCGTTCCAGGCGAGGTTGCCCGCCAGGGTCACCACGAACGCCGGCACACCGACCCGGGCGAAGAAGAAGCCCTGGATGAGGCCGACCGCTGCCCCGCCCCCGATGGCGAGGAGCAGCGCCAGCCACTCGTTCATGCCGTTCAGGACGTTGAGCACCGCGAAGATGGCGGCGCAGAGGCCGCTGACCGAGCCGACGGAGAGGTCGATCTCGCCGAGCAGAAGAACGAAGACGATACCGACGGCGATCATGCCGGTGCCGACGATCTGCTGGCTGAGGTCGGAGAGATTCTGCGCCGAGAGGAACGTGCTGTTCAAACTGCCGAACACGGTCCAGATGATGATCACGGCGAGGACGACGGGAATCGAACCGAGCTCACCGCTGCGCAGCTTGCGCCGGAACTCCCCGAGGTATCCCTTGATGCCCTCCTCACGGACGAGCAGCCGGGTGTCGACGGCGGGCATGGCGTCGCGTGCCGGTCCCTGCGCGCCGGAATCGTTGGGGCCCCCTTCGCGCCTCATCGCTCCTCCTCCCGCTTGCGGGACTGGCGGCGGGTGACGGCGCTGTCGGTGGCACCGGTGATGGCGGAGATGATCTCCTCGGTGGTGGTGCTCCGTCTGTCGAAGAACCCGTTGTTCCGGCCGAGTCGCATGACGGCGATCCGGTCGGCCACCGCCATCACGTCCACCATGTTGTGGCTGATCAGGATCGTTCCGAGTCCCCGTTCACGGAGCCGCTCGACCAGGTCGAGGACTTCGGCGGTCTGCTCCACGCCCAGGGCGGCCGTGGGTTCGTCCAGAATGACGACCTTGGGTTCGCCGATCAGTGAACGGGCGATCGCCACCGTCTGGCGCTGGCCGCCGGAGAGGGAGGCTACGGGGATACGGACGCTGGGGATACGGATGGACAGCGTGTCGAGCAGTTCACGCGCGCGCTTGTCCATGCGGACCTCGTCGAGCACACCGAACCGGGTGATCTCGCGGCCGAGGAACAGATTGCCGACCACGTCGAGGTTGTCGCACAGCGCCAGATCCTGGTACACGGTGGCGATGCCGAGGTTCTGGGCCTCGTGAGGCCGGTTGACGGTGACCCTTCGGCCCTCCCACTCGATCACGCCCTCGTCCGGTGGGTTCACCCCGGCGATCGCCTTGACGGCGGTGGACTTGCCGGCGCCGTTATCACCGACGAGGGCGACGACCTCGCCGGGATGGACGTCCAGGTCGAAGCCCGAGAGCGCCTGGACCGCGCCGAACCGTTTGGAGATCCCCCGCAGTGTGAGCACAGGTGCTCCCGACAACGGAACCGCCTCCTCCACTCGCCCGATCGAACGGGCCGCCTCGCCCCCGTCGCTATGGTCCGTCCCGCGACTACAGGAGACCGGCTTTCTCGCAGGCGTCGGAGTAGGTGGGAGTGCAGATCTCCTTGATCGAGTACAGCCCGTCCTTGACGACGGTTTCCTGGATGTTGTCCTTGTTGACCACGACAGGCGTCAGCAGCTTGGCCGGCACCTTCTCGCCGCTGCCGCTGGTGACCGTGGTGGGCGTCTGGGAGTCCGGGATTTCCTTGCCCTGCGCCAGATTGACGGCCATCGTGGCGGCTGCGTCGGCCTCCGGCTTGTACGGCTTCTCGACCGTGATCGTCTGCGTGCCGAGGAGGATCCGCTGGATCGCGTCGAGCTGGGCGTCCTGGCCGGTCAGCGGCACATTGATGCCGGCTGCCTTGAGGGCCGTGGCGATACCCGCGGCGAGTCCGTCGTTGGCGGAGTAGACACCGACGATGTTGTCCTTGCCCAGTGCGCTGATGGCACCGGACATCTGCTGGTTGGCGTTGTTCGGGTCCCAGTTCGGAGTGTCGTACTCCTTGCCGATCTTCACCTTGCCGTCGAGGACGGAGTGCGCGCCTTCCTTGAACTCGGCGGCGTTCGGGTCGGTAGGCGAACCGTTGTGCATCACGATCTCGCCGTCTTGGGCCTTGGCACCCAACGCAGCCAGCAGGGCCTGGCCCTGCAGCTCGCCGACCTTCCGGTTGTCGTACGAGACGTAGGCGTCGACGGGTCCCTGCGCGAGGCGGTCGTACGCCACGACCTTCACCCCGGCGTCACGCGCCTTCTGCACGGAGGACTGGATCGACTTGGCGTCCACGGCATCCAGGATGAGGACCTGATCGCCCTTGGCCAGGGCGGTGTTGACCTGCTGCTGCTGCGTGGTGGCGCTCTCGGCCGCGTTGTAGTAGTCGATCTGGGCGCCGGGTGCCAGTTCCTTGATCTTGTCCTCGATGTACGGCCGGTCGAACTTCTCGTACCGCGTGGTTTTGCTCTCCGGCAGCAACAGTCCGATCTTCACCTCGTCCTGTGCCGCGGAATTCGCGCCCGGTGCGGCAGCGCCGCTGGTCGCCACCGCGCCCAGAGACAGGGCCGCCGCTCCGGCCAGGGCTATTGCGCCCCGCAAAGTACGGGTCATGGGAGGCTCCTTTCGCACGACGCCCCCTTCACCGGGATAACCCGGCAACGAGGACACGCATAAGGCCTACATACCGACATTAACGGCAACCCCGGCACCGGCAAGCGGGTGACGCCGGGCCTACCGCATGGTGACGAAGCCTTCACGGTGCGCGAGCGAGCTGCACGTCGCCATCGCGGAGCGGACGGCGTAGAGGCCAGGCTGACGTGGCGCGCGACAACCCGTACCTTCGACCGAGCCACGGGCAGCCCATGCCGATGAACCCCCGCCACCGGCGGCCTATCGAGGCTGGATTCTGCTCCGCACCAAGGGCGGCGTCCTCGGCCTCTCCGACCACGTCCTGTGTAGCCTCCGCCTCCGCCTCAGCGAGCTCGACGAGACCTCTGCCGCCCCGGCCCGAGGACGCGGCGACGTGGGCCCGCACTCAATGGGGCGCATCATTGTCCTTTGGGCCGGGGGACACGTATTCAGCACTGTCCCGAAGTCCTTCCTCACAACGACTTTGTGGACAAGGCCGAGGTGTTTCTCCAATGAGAACGCCAGGTCTTCCTGGTGCCTAAGTGGTCCTAACAAAGGCGTTGGGGCGTGGCGGTGAGTGATGAGGCAGGTGGCGAGGCCGAGGAAGGTTTCGTGTATGTCGTCGCGTCGTTCCCAGCGGATGCGGAGGCGTCGATAGCCGTGGAACCAGGCGATCGCGCGCTGGCCAACCCATCGGTGAACTCCGAGGCCAGAACCGTGCAGAACACCGCGGCGGACGATGACCGGTTTGATGCCCCGAGCCCAGGCCAGGCGGCGGTACTTGTCGTGGTCATAGCCGCGGTCAACGAGCAGAACGTCGGGCCGTCGACGTGGCCGTCCCACGAGCGCCGGGACCCACGGGATCTTGGCAAGCAACGGCATCAGCTGGGTGACGTCGTTGCGGTTTCCGCCGGTCAGGGACACCGCGAGCGGGATGCCCTGCCCGTCGACGAGGATGTGGTGCTTGCTGCCCGGCCGTGCACGGTAAACCGGGCTGGGACCGCTTCTGGACCCCGCCGGGCGGCCCGGACGTGGGAGGAATCGATCACCGCACGCGACCCGACCAGTCGAGCTGGTTCGCCGCTCGCAGCCTGGCCAGCAGCACTACATGAAGCCGGTCCCGCACACCGGCCTCATTCCAGGCAGTGAGCCGGCGCCAGCACGTCATGCCCGAGCCGGAGCCCAGCTCCTGCGCCAGAAACTCCCACTGGATCCCGGTGTGCAGCACAAAACAAGATCCCGCACAGTGCTTGCCGGTCAGGCACCCTCGGCCGACCGGCCACCAGCTTCGGTGCTGGAACAGGCCCCAACGGCTCGACCAGCGACCACAGTTCGTCCGAGACGATCCACGGACGCGACTCCCTCTTCCCCACGAACAGCCCAACCAGCGACCAAGCCGACAGTCACACCATCAGAGGCTTCTGTTAGGACCACTAAGGGCAGGCCAGACGACAGAGGTCGTCGAGGATGGTCCCCGCCTGCGAAGAAGACGGTTCATCAGCCAGCCGGGGGCGAGCAGAGACCGTCCAGTCCACATCGTCACCATCATTCGCCGCAGCAAGTACTGCCGCGAGGATGCGTTCCCACGTGCCGTCCACGGCCCACCTGATCAAGCGCTGGTGAGCGGTCTGAAAGGACCCGAGCTCGCTAGGGCCTGTCCGGCGGATCATGGTCTGGTCGGCATCGATGTCAGTAGCGCGGAATACGATCCGGGGATGAGAGCTTCAGGAACGTTCAAGGTGGCCGACTTCACCCCGGCGCCGGTGCCGAGTCCCCCCATCGAGACCGCGGTGCCCGTCGGTCTCTCCACGATGGACAAGCAGTACGAAGGCGAGGTCGTCGGGCGCTCTGCCACTTTGTTCACCGCAGCGTTCGACCAGTCCACCGGCACGGGCACCTACGTGGCGATGGAATCCTTTGAGGGGACGCTCCATGCCCGGTCGGGTGCCTTCAACTTCGCGCACGCCGCGACGACCTTGGGTGAGGGCAGACAGGGCGAGTTCTTCGTCATCGTCCCCGGCAGCGGCACGGGCGAGTTGGCCGGGATCACGGGGGCCGGGGGCATCGCCGTCGACCCCGACGGTACACATCGGATCTGGTTCGACTACGACCTCGGCCAGTAGCTCAGGAGGTCACGTCCGCAGCCAGAGCCGGATCGAAGCGACGGTGACAGTTCCGTGGAAGATGTAGGCGCGCTTGTCGTATCTGGTGGCGACGGCTCGGCAGCTCTTGAGGCCGTTGATCGTCCGTTCGACTTCGTTCCTCCTTTTGTAGATCGTCTTGTCGAAGGCGGTAGGTCGGCCGCCCCTGCTGCCCCGGTTCTGGCAGTTGGCGCGCTGACTCTCCGGTTCGGGGATGGTGTGCTTGATCTGTCGTCGGCGCAGGTAGCGTCGGTTGCGGCGTGAGGAGTACGCCTTGTCGCCGCCGAGATGGTCCGGCCGGGTGCGCGGCCGTCCGCCATCGAGACGAGCAACTCGGACGCGTTCCATCACGGGGATGAGCTGCGGGGCGTCGCCCCACTGGCCTGGAGTGATCAGCAGGGCCAGGGGGCGGCGTCCGCCTTCCCCGGCCATGTTGATCTTGGAAGTTGAGGCCGCCCCGGGAGCGTCCGATCCGCGCTCTACGTAACCGAACCCGGCATCCTGGCCGCCCTGATCGACCTCTTCGAGCAGGCGTGGAACACCGCCGTCCCGCTCGGCGCCGCCCACCCCCAGGACCAGCGAACCGGACTCAACCCCACCGAACGGGAACTGCTGCGCCTGCTCGGCTCCGGCCTCACCGACGACGCCGCCGGCCAGCGCCTGGGCATCTCCTCCCGCACCGTCGGCCGCCATATGTCCTCGATCATGGAGCGGCTGGCCGCAAGCAGTCGCTTCGAGGCAGGGATCAAGGCCGCCCACCGCGGTTGGCTCTGAACCGTTGAGCCAGGGGATCACTCGGCCGTTCGCCGGCAGGGCGCCGGCCGCGCTGTGATCAGCCAGGGCAGCGGGCTCAGCGCACGTCCACGCAGTCACCGGCGGCGGTGACCGGCGGCGTGGTAGAGGTGCCCTCGAACTTGTAGCGGTAGCAGCGGTCGGTGGTGGCGGTGCGAGTCTTCTTCTCGACGCCCGCCAGGCTGCCGGTGCCGGTGATGTGGCTGCTGGTGGTGGCGTACGAGCCGGTCAGCGCACGCTCCTGGAGGCGGACGGTCTGCTGGGTGTAGCCCGCGTACTCGTGTGTGTTCCAGTTGGCGCGCTCCAGCTTGCCGGTGATCGTGATCGTCTTGCCCTTGGCGACGGGCTCGGGGGCCGCGTTGTTGCTCAGCCGGGACCAGCGCTTGAGGTACCAGGTCTTGGCGTTGTCGGTGCGCACGTCGGTGGCCGCGTCGGTGATCGCCCAGAGGGAGATCTTCCAGGCTCCGGCATCCTCGTTCGTCAGGTCGCTCTGGGGGGCGATCCTGAAGGTGGCCGTGCAACTGTACGTGGCGTCGCCGGACGGAACGCAGGGGCTGGTGTCCGCGTCGAACTGCTCGGAGTTGATGAACCGCTTCAGTCCGCTGTCGCGGTCGGTGCCGCGCCAGATCGACGCGTGGCTGCCGTAGAGCTTCGAGCCGCCGCTGACTGTCCACTTCACAGTGATCGTCTGCGTGTTCGTCGTCCCGACGTGGGCGCTGTTGCCGCCGTTGACGGCGACGCCGGAGACGACGGTGGAGTCGGCCGTGCTTGCGGCCAGGGTCCTGGGCGAGGCGGTCTTCGCCGCCGACGCGTCGGCGGCCGCAGCCCTGCTCTGCTCCAGCGCCTCAGCCGCGCCGGTTCCCCCCGCCGTCGCGGACGGAGTGACGAGCAGGCCGACGGCGAGCCCGGAGGCGGCCAGTGCGCTGACGCCCAGGATCACCTTCTTGCCGGACGTGAATCTATTGCGGGAGTGCTGGGACACGAGGAGGCTCCGTTATCGACTATCGACGGGTGGATACAGGTCGCGAACGGGCGGACCCACATCACGCACGGCCACCGCGGCCGCACAGTCTTGATCGGCGATGATGCGTAACGGTTGTACGCGCCCGAGAGTTGAGGACTGTGAGGTACATCACCCGGTGGTGGGCATGGCGCACGGCGGGACCGCCCCCCGCCGCCAGGAGCTGCGCGAGCGGATCGCCGAATACGGCGAAGGCCCGTCCATCCCGTGGATCGGACACAGGCTGGCCTGTCCAGCAGTCAGCTCTGGCGCGTGCCAGCTCGGATGGCTGGAAACCCTGGGGCTACATCAGCCGCACCGGTTAACGCTGCCGCTCCTGCCGTCTCGGTCACTGAGCAAGGGGGGGGTCACATCATCGTGCCCGGGCGTCGGACGTCGGCGTACCGGGGCGCCCTGAACCCTGCCGCTCCGTGGCTGCTGCGTACGGGCGCGATGCCGGAGGACGCTCACCACGGCTGGAGATCGTCCCTCACGCCGCCACTGCCTCGTCTGGTTCGCCGGCCCGGTGCACACCGTGCGTTCGAGCGAGCTGAGGTTCGTGCGACGGGGATGTGGTTGAAGGGCTCGCCCTGCCCCGCCCGGTGGCGTGGCGTGCGGGGGAGCCGTAGACAGGCATCATGAGAGAGGACAAGACGTCGTGGCATCCCGGTGAGATCGTGCCCGTCAGCGGGATGCCACGAGTGCGACTGCGGTGGAGAGCATCACTGGAGCACGGATGTGAAGGGCCACCGTTTCCCGCCGCTGCCCTCCGACTGCGCCGGCGAGTAGTGGACGCTGCGGACCCAGGCCCACCCCGAGCAGCCTGCCGGCTGACCGCACGGTGCTGGCGCCTTCCGTCTGACCGATGCTGCCCAGCGGCGGCTCAGAGGTGGCAGTCCAGAAACTTCCGTATCTCGATCTCGCTGATGGTCATAGGCCCCGTTCCGTGCGCCACCGCCTCTCCGTCCTTCAGCAGGACGTAGGACGGGGCTTCGGCGATTCCGTGTCGCCCGGTCGCGGCCGGACAACGCGTGATGTCGGCGCGGACAGCCGTCAGGCGGCCCGTGTAGTCGTCGGCGATGCCGCCCATCACGAGGCCCATGACCCGGCAGGGCTTGATTGCCTTAGGGCTGTCCTGCAAAGATCTTGGCTCCGAGCGCGGAGCAGCCTGAAGAGCTGGCGAGGTGCTCAACCGGTGGTTCGTGAGGTGTCCAGGGACCGGGCGAAGTCGGCGAGCGAGTGGAAGTCGTTCTCCCGTAGGCCGATCCGCGGGTTGACGTGGTGCAGGAGCCCGGCGCCTTGGTGGTGGGCGGTCACGTAGGTCTGATCCAGCTCGCTCTGCTCGTCGTCCACCCATGCGAAAGGACGGCCGCCTGCGTAGTCCACCAGCGGCCCGGTCTTCCAGTGGACTCCATCAGGGCGTTCTCGGAGCAGGACGTCGCCGAAGTCCACGAAGGGAAGTTCTGGAAGGCCCAGGACCGGTGCGATCCACCGGTTGGCGTCGTCCATCCATGTGGTGGCCCAGCACAACTCGAAGCCGAGCTGGAGCAGGAATCGTCCATGCTCTGGGTTGAGCCAGACTCGCAGGGGCCGTCGGGACGAAAGGCCTCTGTCGTCCTGATGGGCGTCGTTCCGGGGGACTCTGAGCGTGGTGTAGCCGTCGGGACGTCTCTCCGGCTTGGCCGCGTAAGGGTTGAGCGGCCCGTCCACGTCAAGGAAAAGCAGTGGTCGGTTCACGGTTTCCCCCGCTCTTGCGCACTGTGGACTGCCCCGATCAGCGTAACTGTGGGATTGCCTCGACATTGGGCCGGTCTGAGTGATGATCACGGTGTGGCGAGTGTGATCACGGCATCGGAGCCGTCCTGGATAACCCCGTTCGCGGGGCTGAGCCCGCGCTCCTTCGAAACTGCTGACCACGCTGCGGCGCGATGGAGCAGATGTGTCCACCGAGGCCGGCCGTGGAGTCTGCCTCTGGAGGACCAGGTGTTGCTGGTCACGGCCTACTGGCGCACCAATCTGACGTTGCGGCAACTCGCTCCGCTGTTCGGCGTCTCGAAGTCGACGGCCGGACGAGTCATCAACCACCTCGGCCCCCTGCTCGCACTCCAGCCCCGCAAGCGGTTCGCCAAGGACACCGTGCTCATCGTGGACGGCACCCTGGTCCCCACCCGGGACCACACCATCGCCGAGCGGTCGAAGAACTACCGGTACTCCACCAACCACCAGGTCGTCATCGACGCCGACACCCGCCTGGTCGTCGTGGTTGGCCGGCCGCTCGCCGGGAACCGCAACGACTGCAAGGCGTGGGAGGAGTCCGGTGCCAAGGCCGCCGTGGGCAACACCGTCACGATCGCCGACGGCGGCTACCCGGGCACCGGACTCGTCATCCCGCACCGCCGCAAGCGTGGCCGGAGTGAACTCCCGGACTGGAAGGAGGAACACAACAAGTCCCACAAGGAGGTCCGAGCCCGCGTGGAACACGTCTTCGCCCGCATGAAGAACTGGAAGATCCTCCGCGACTGCCGTCTCAAAGGCGATGGCGTCCACCACGCCATGCTCGGCATCGCCCGGATGCACAACCTCGCCCTCGCCGCGGGCCGCAAGGCGGCCACCATGCCCGAGGCGGCTTCAAGATCTTTGCGGGACAACCCTTTGGGCCATGTCCCGGTGAAGTACGCGAGGACCGGAACTCCGCTCATCCCGAGGATGAAATCGAACTCCGCGTCCTCACGCGGTCGGTGAACCCGCTTCGCCATGGGCTCTCCTGACCTCACGTTCCGTCATTCCCTCCCCATCATCCCTTGCGTGGTGTGCCGGACCAGCCCGGTCGGTCGTCCGGTCGTCCGGTCGTCCGGTCGACCTGTCGGAAGGGAGGCACGGCCCGTCGCGGGATCACGGTGGTCCCCATGGCACGAGCGGCCCGGCCCCCGGCGCCCCGCCTGGCCGGCCCGCCGGCCACCCAGCCGCAGCCCGCCGCGTGCCCGTGGGCCAGATCGTGCCGGCGCATCGCCCAAAGGATTCAGTCGAGCCGTATTCGCCACCGCGCTTCTCAGAGACAGCGCCTCCGACGGGCTTCCCGGGCATGGTCCGGTCTTCACATCAGCCCCCGGTCTCAGCTGGCTGACACCCCTGGCCCCCCGGGCCGCACGAGCCAGCTGACGGCTCCGAGAACCAGGCACGATTCCTGGACCGCTCGCGGCCACGGTCGTGGACGGCCGAAGTACGCGTCAGCTGGCCCGGAGACCGACCGCCAGCGTCAGTTCAAGGACCCGGTGTGGCGATGCGAGATCGGGAAACAGCTCCCGCAACTGCGACATCCGGTACCGGACTGTCTGGGGATGGACGAACAACGCCGCCGCCACCTCGTCCCGCCGGCCCTGGTGCAGCAGCCACGCCCGCAACGTCTCCTCCAGCCGCCGTGCGGTCGCGACAGGCAAGGCCCGCAACGGCGCGAGGGCTCGGGCGCGCAGGTCTGCGAACGCGTCCATGTCGGCGCTCAGCACCAGCTCGGGCAGGTGGTCCTCGGTGTCGCGGATATCAGAGGAGAGGGAGCGCGCGCGTATGGCTCGTGCGTACGAGGCGGACGCACAAGTCCATGGCCGGGCCGGGCCGACCACGGCGGTGCGGTCGGTCAGCTGCCGCAAGAGATGTGATCGGTCGGCATCGGGGACGAGCAACACACCGGTGGCGTCCGGCAGATCGTCCAGGACGAGGGTGCTCGGGTCGAGCGCGCGGTAGGCCGGCCGGGCCTGGGCGGCGGGCAGCAGGACCGCGGTCAGCGAAACCGGGGGCTGCCACCCGGCCAGTCGAACAGAGGCCAGCAGCACGTCCGGGCTCGCGCCGGCGAGGAGGTCGCGGGCCAGGTGCTCCAGGTGGCGCTCGTGGGCCCGGCCCCGGGCGGACAGTTCGTCGGCGTGGCCCGCGGCGCTCGCGGCGGAGAGCTCGTCGATGTACGCGAAGGTCAGCTCGGCGAACTTGGCGACCTCGGCGGCGGGCAGACCTGCGGGTACGGCACCCGCTGCCAGGCCTCGCCAGGCCACGCGGGCGCCGACGCGGTAGGCGCTGAGCAGGGCGTCCATCGAACGGCCGTCGCGCACCTCGCCGCGGCCCAGCTCGTAGGCTGCCTCACCGGCGTCGCCGCCCGTGGCCTTTCCGCTCGCGAGGTCCAGGTAGTGCCCCAGCGCGGTACGAACGGCTCGGCGGATGGTGACACCCATGCGGCCCGAAAGGGCGTTGGAGTAGGGAGGGACCTCGTCGATGATTGCCTGGACGACCTCGTCGGCGGTGGTCTTCAGCGCGGCCCGTAGCGCGGTGACCGTCGTTTCATCCAGGGCCAGTTCGCTGGCCCTCCGGACTGCATGGCTCACGTTTTGTTCCCTGCGAACAATCTTGCCGATCAGATTCACGTCTTGCGGTCAGGACTTTACTCCTTGAGGCACAGCAAGCTGGAGTCATGACGAGTGCAGCCCTCCGCAGCAGGGCGTGGAAACTGCTGGAGATGGTCACGACGCCGCTGCTGCCGTCGGACTACCTCGACCTGGTCAGCCCGCTGCGTGCGGGCGCTGACCTGCGTGGGCGCATCGAGGCCGTGCACCCCGAGACAGGTGACGCCGCGACTGTCGTGATCAGGCCCGGACGGGGCTGGCGCGGCCACACAGCCGGTCAGTACGTGCGGATCGGTGTCGACGTCGACGGGGTGCGCCTGTGGCGTGCCTACTCCATCACCTCGCCGACGAACCGCCGGGACGGCCGCGTCACGATCACCGTGAAGGCGATCCCGGACGGCAAGGTCAGCAACCACCTGGTCCGCAGGGCTAAACCGGGCACGCTGATCCAGCTCGACCAGCCGACCGGTGACTTCGTACTGCCCCAGGCCAAGCCCGCCAAGGTTCTCTACCTGACGGCCGGCAGCGGCATCACACCCGTGATGGGCATGCTGCGCGACACCGAGTTCGACGACGTCGTCATGGTCCACTGCGCGCCACAGCCGCAGGACGTGATCTTCCGCAACGAACTGCACGACCTGGTCGCCGACAAGAAGCTGCGGCTCACCGAGGTGCACACCGACACGGACGGCATCCTCGACATCGCCCGTCTCGACGAACTCGTGCCCGACTGGGCCGAGCGCCAGGCCTGGGCCTGCGGGCCCGCGGGCCTGCTCGACGCCGCCGAGAAGCACTGGGCCGAGCACGGCGTACAAGAGCGCCTGCACACCGAACGCTTCCGCCCCACCGTCGTCGTCACCGGCGACGGCGGCGAGGTCACCTTCAGCGCCACCGGCAAGACCGTCGACGCGGACGGCGCCACGCCGTTGCTGGACATCGGCGAGGAGGCCGGCGTTCTCATGCCCTCCGGGTGCCGCATGGGCATCTGCTTCGGCTGCGTCTCGCCGCTCAAGGCGGGCGCTGTCCGCGACCTGCGCACCGGCGAGATCACCGAGGCCGAGCCGGGCGTCCTCATCCAGACCTGCGTGTCCGCCGCGGCGGGCCCCTGCGACATCGAACGGTAGGAGCACCTTGACCGCCATCGACCCCACCGTCCACCTGACAGCCGAGCAGATCGAGGAGCTCGGCCGCGAGCTGGACGCGATCCGCGACGAGGTGATCGCCGATCGCGGCGAGAAGGACGCCTCCTACATCCGTAAGGTCATCTCGGCGCAGCGCAAGCTCGAGCTGGTCAGCAGGGGCGTGCTGCTGTTCTCGATCTTCCCGCCCGCGTGGCTGCTCGGCACCGCCGGTCTGTCCGTGGCGAAGATCATGGACAACATGGAGATCGGCCACAACATCCTGCACGGCCAGTGGGACTGGATGCGAGACCCGAAGATTCACTCCACCACCTGGGAGTGGGATCACGTCTCGCCGTCCGAGCAGTGGAAGCACTCGCACAACGAGCTGCACCACACGTACACCAACGTGATCGGCAAGGACAACGACCTCGGCTACGGCATCATGCGCGTCGACGAGGATCAGAAGTGGCACCCGTTCCACCTCGGCCAGCCGCTGTGGAACTTCATCAACGCCTGCTTCTTCGAGTACGGCATCGCCGCGTACGACCTGGAACTCGGCAAGAACCTGCACAAGCGCCGCCGCAACAGCCCGGAGTTCCGCGCGCGGGCCAAGGCCGTGGGCCGCAAGATCCGCAAGCAGGTGCTCAAGGACTACGTGATCCACCCGCTGCTGTCGGGCCCGTCGTTCCTCCCCACACTTGCCGCTACGTTCACCGCGAACCTGGTCCGCAACATCTGGACCCACTCGGTGATCATGTGCGGGCACTTCCCCGAGGGCGTACAGGTCTTCGAGCGCCGGTCGATCAAGGGCGAGACGCGCGGCCAGTGGTACCTGCGCCAGATGATGGGCTCGGCGAACATCAGCGGCAGCCGGGCCATGCACTTCATGACCGGCAACCTGTCGCACCAGATCGAGCACCACCTGTTCCCTGACCTGCCGAGCAACCGGTACGCCGAGGTCGCGGTGAAGGTGCGCGCGCTGTTCGAAAAGTATGAACTGGAGTACGTCACCGGGCCGCTGCCCAAGCAGGTGGTCTCCGCGTGGCACAAGGTCTTCCGGCTCTCGCTGCCGAACAAGAAGCCCAAGGCCAAGACGCCGGACCGCGAGCAGGAGCTCGTCGCGGCCTGATGCGGCACCGCCGGGTCCGGTGAGATCCGTTGCGGACAGTGGGCGGCCGCGACATCAGACCGCTCAGTAGGTCAGCGCGTCCTCGGCAGTACCGAAGAAGCTCGTGACCTGGCTGTCGTTGACCGTGACGGGGCCATCGTTGACCGGAACGGTCATCGGGCTCTCAGAAGCGGAAAGTGCCACTTCCACCTTGTCGGTGCTCTTGCCACCCGCGCTGTCGGCGCGCGAGAACATGATCCCGGCATACGCGCTCTCGCCGGGCTTGAGGATCCAGTCCTCGCGGGCGGGTCCCATGTGCCCGGCGGCGCCGTCGAGCCCAGGGAACGTGATCACCAGCTCGTCCGGCGACAGCAGACAGGGGTCGCTGCCTTTGTTGCTGGCGGTCAGCAAGGCGTGGTTGACCGGCCTGGACGCGACGGTGACGTTGTAGGTGAGATCGGCCGTCTCGCACATGCCGACACCTCCGTCCTGATCGTCGTCGGCCCCGGGCGTCGGCGACGGCGGCGGGGTGCTGGGGCTGTCGGAGGACTTCCCACTGCCGCTGCCACCGTCACCAGGGTCGGCCGACGAGGGCATGTCCGTGCCCTCGTCCTTACCCGTAGCGGAAGGGCTCGCGTGCGTGCCCGGAGTGGCTACGTCGTTCTCGCCGTCACCGTTGCATGCGGTCAGGGCCAGGATGCCGATCGACAGAGCGGCGAGTGCGGCGGTGGTACGGCGTGAACGAGCTGTCTGAGCCATGAGAAGTCCCCCGGGATTCGGAATGTCCCGTGATCGTGCCTCATGCGAGCGGTACTGCCGATCGATCGCACCGAGCGGGAGCGGTCTCCGGACAGGTTCGTGACATTGTGACGGCGGCCGTGGCGAGGGGGCACCCGGCACGTGAACTTCCGCCGTTGCGTGGTCTCGTGGGGAACGCGGGTGTGCAGTACACGAACGCGCTCACCGAGACACCCGACGGGTTCGAGGCCACGTTCGCCGTGAACGTACTCGCCAACCACCTGTTCGGTGCCGGGCCCGGCGTGGGAGCCCCCGGGCGTCCTTGCCCGCACGGGCGCTTTCCCTGAGCCGGGTGCCGCTGCGGGCGGGCGTACCGCGTAGTCGACGAACACGCTGGCCGCGATCTATCTTCAGCGGACGTAGGGGTGGCCTGAGTCGAGTCATGTGCTCCGACCAAGGTGTACATGACCACGACGAAGGCCGTGAGCGTGAGGGTGAGCCTGCCGGCCCGCGGGAGTGAGGCCGCAGATCCGCGTGAGAAGCCTCAGCGTGTCTGACCGTATCGCTGACGCCTTCACGGCTGCCTTGATGACGGGCGATTCACCTCGGTGGTCCCGCGGGCACGCGTCTCGCCAGCCGGTATGCGACCGGCGCCCCGGCCGCGAGCCCTGTGCACGCACAGGGCAGGATCGTTTCCCGGGCGCCGCCGCGGGCGCCCTCCAGGCCCGGCCAGGCCCGGACCGCCCACGCCTAGGAGAACGCATGCCCCTCGACGTCCCCGCGCTCCGCGCGCAGATCCCTGCCCTGACGGCTGGGTCCGCCCGTTTCGACGCGCCCGGTGGCACCCAGACCCCGCAGCCGGTGATCGACGCGGTCGTGGAGACCCTGTCCCGGCCTCTGGCCGTACGGGGGACGCAGAACGAGGGCGAGCGGAACGCGGAGGGGATCGTAACCAGGGCACGGTCGGCGCTCGCGGACCTGCTGGGCACGGAGCCTCGCGGCATCGTGTTCGGGCGCAGCGCCACCCAGCTCACCTACGACCTGGCGCGGACCCTGGCCAAGGACTGGGGGCCGGGCGACGAAGTGGTGGTCAGCCGCCTCGACCACGACGCCAATATCCGCCCGTGGGAGCAGGCCGCAGAGGCTGTCGGTGCGACGGTCCGGTGGGTCGACTTCGAGCCGGACAGCGGGGAGCTGCCGCCCGCCCGATTCGCCGAGACGGTGTCCGCGCGGACCAGGCTGGTGGCGGTCACCGGGGCGTCCAACCTCATCGGCACCCGCCCCGACCTGCCCGCGATCGCGGAGCTGGCCCACCGGGCGGGCGCACTGCTGCACGTGGACGCCGTCCACCTGGCGGCCCACGCCTCCGTCGGACTGGAGGCGCTGGGGGCCGACTTCCTCGTCTGCTCGCCCTACAAGTTCCTCGGCCCGCACATGGGCGTGCTGGCGAGCCGCCCCGAGCTCCTGGAGGCCCTGCGGCCCGACAAGCTGCTCCCGTCCACCGATGCGATTCCGGAGCGCCTGGAACTGGGCACCCTGCCGTATGAGCTCCTGGCCGCGGCCCAGGCCGCAGTGGACTTCCTAGCCTCGCTCGCCCCGGGTGCCGCTGGCACCCGCCGGGAGCGGCTGGCCGCGGCGTTCGAGGAGATCGAGGCGCACGAGGACGCGCTGCGGGGCCGGATCGAGAGGGGGTTGTTCGCGCTCGGCGACGTCACCGTTCACTCCCGCGCAGCCCTGCGCACACCGACGCTGCTGGTCACCTTCCCGGACCGGTCTGCGGCGGACGCCTCGCGGTTCCTGGCGGAGAGAGGAGTGGACGCGCCCGCCGGCTCGTTCTACGCGCTGGAGGCCTCGCGCCACCTTGGGCTCGGCGACGCGGGCGGGCTGCGTATCGGCCTGGCCCCGTACAGCAGCGAAGAGGACGTCGACAGGCTGTTGGAGGGTCTGGCCGCCTTCCTCGCGCAGACTCCGCGCGGCTGACCGGGAGCCCCGCCTGTCCGCCGCGGTCGTCGAAGGCCGCGACGGGCAGGCAGGGAGGGCGCGGGCTGACGCGGTGCTCGATGAGAGGCCCTCGTATCTCGCCCCCTCTCCAACTGCTCCACGTCGAACGCCCCCCCGGCGGGGACGTCGGCCGGGGCGAGCAACGTCGGCACGGCCCTGACCGGGGCTGGGGCCGCCGCCAGCGCGTTCGGCATCTCCTGACGGGTGAGATCCGTGCAGTAGGCGGTGTGCCGGGCTGCCGCCGCCACGATTCCGTGAGCGGCCCCGCATCAAAGGCGTCGAACCCGGTGTCCTCAACGAGTGCCATTGCCAGGTCAGGCTCGCGCGCGCTGTTCGGTCGCGACGGGGAGCAAGATGCGGTCCGCACCTCCCGCCGGCTTGTTCCTGTGCGCGAACGGCTCGGCTCCGATCGAGTTCCGCGCTCTGAGGATTGGCCGCCCGGTTGCTTGGCAGCCCGCACGCTCTCGGGCTGTCCGGCCTCGATCGCCGCGATTCCGTTGTCCCGCTGTGGGAAGCAGTTCGACGTGCCGAAGACAATCGTGTCAGCCGACACCTTGGCGATCAGTGGTACGACCTGCGGAATGCGGGCGAAGGGAATGGAGAGGATCAGGGCGTCGACGTCGACTGCGGCTTCCGCCGCCGACACCCTGTCCGGTCCTCACGGCAAGGCACCGCCTATCAGTAGACCGTGCATGGCACGACTACTCGACCTGCGCCTCGACGCCCCAGACATGAACGTCCACCGCAGCGGCCGCGAACTGCTGCACGCGGATGGCCGCATGCAAGGCGAATCCACACCGGGCCCGCCCGGGCCACGTCAGCCGGGATTCTGGACCTTCGGACCAGGAGGCCCGGCGCCCCGCACCCCGGGGGTCCGCGAGGAGATGGACGTCCTGGCCACGCTCGCGCCCGGCCCGGGTGCCACCGTGGTCTTGTCGCCGGTCGTCGCAGGTTGTGCTGCTCGCAGCTTGTCCAGCCGGGTGGCCTGCTCGGCCGAGCTCCTCGCGATGGCTGCGGCCAGTTCCGTCGCCTCGTCGGCCTGGCCATGGGCCTGCTCGCCGGCGCAGAGCAACCGGGACTGCTTGAAGCCGGCGCGCAGCGCGTCGGTGAGAATCCGGTCGAACGCCTGGCCGTTCGTGGCTGCCGCCTTTTCGAGGGTGCCGAGGCTCACCATGCCCGGCATGTCGTGCCCCTCGTGGGGGCGGGTGTCGGGGACGCCTGAGAGACGCAGCACCGCGCGCAGTCGGCGGAGGTCTCGGCGCAGTGTCGATCCGGTCGTCGCCGCCAGCTTGGCCAGCCTCGGGTCCGCCGTGCGGGAGGGAGCCAGATCGGTCAGGAGTTGTGCGCGCTCGGTCATCGGGATCATCAACAGGATCCAAGCGGTGTCGGTAGCGTTGAAGGTCGGCCCCGGCGACGCGCCGGCCGTCGGCTGCGAGCTGCAGCCGACGGCCAGCAACGCCACCACCATGGCGCATGCCGACCACAGGGTCAGAATGTGCCGGCGGAGTTGCACTTGGCCTTCTGGGTGATGCAGTCCTTCACGCGGTGCCCGAGGCCGGCGTTGTCCCAGGCGTTGAAGAAGTCGCCGTGGATGGACGATGCCATGCCCGAGGCCAGCCGGAAGCCCGCGGTGCTGCCGCTGGTCGGATAGCTGACGACGAAGGAGAGGTTGGGGATGGCGACAGGGTAGGCGCCGCTGCACTTGCCGTCGAAGGCGGTCGCCACGTGCGACTTGTGGTCGGGACTGTCGAGGTGCTTGCCGTCCCAGCAGTCGGGGAAGACGAGTTGGTGGGTGAGATGGGCCTGCGGGGCGCAGCGCGGCCAGTTGCCGTCGGCGCTGCGGCCGATCTCACCGCCCTCGCCGGCGCACCAGTACTGGCCCGGCGAGCCCGCCGGGGTGGGCGTCTGGGACTTGGCGTTGCCCGCGATCATGCGGAATCCCTGCGGGAAGGGCACGGTCGTCGAGGGGTCGACGAGCCGCGAACCGTAGTACACGATCATGCCCTCGGCTTCGACGGCCTTGTCGCCTTCGTACAGGGTCGGGATCCAGTACGCCGAGAGGTCGTTGGCAGGCGTGCAACTGGTGGGTGTGTTGGTCAGCAGCGACTGGGTCGTGGAGAACGCGTCGGTGCTCCTGTTGCCGAAGAAGCTGTGCATGTGGGACGCACCGGGCAGGCCCGGCGCGACGATGGGGTCGTCCGGCTTGGAATGGCTGTAGGAGCACGTGGCGTTGAACTCCGGGACCCTGACGATACCGGCGGGCACGGCGGCGGGTGTCATCGCACGGAACTGCGCCAACTGGGCGTCCCACTTGGCCTGGTCGATGGGGACCCATCCGGCCGCCGGGCTGTCGCCCGCGCCGACGAAGGAGAACCAGTTGATGTTGACGAAGTCACCGGCCGCCGTGCTGCGCAGCACGGCGAACACCGTCTGTGAACCGGTGGGATGGGTGGTGACGTCGGTGGCCTGGGTCGCCCAGGTCTGCCAACCCCCGGTCGGGGAGACCGGTATGACGGCGAGCAGTGGTCCGGTCAGGCTGCCGGTCCGGAATTCCACCGTGCCCGAGCCGACGGCGGACGCGATCCGGGCCGACACCGTCAGCCGGCCGGCCGCGCCGAGGTCGACGTTGTCGAAGCGCATCCAGTCACCGTTGGCGAGGAACGCGACGTTCTGCCCGCCCCCGATGTCCCCGGTCGCCTCCGACGCGACACCCGACTGGGCTGCGTAGGACTCGGCCTGGACGGTGACCGTCGCGGCCCGGGCCTGCTGGGTCGATACGGTCAAGCTCAGGGCGGCGGCCAGCACGACCGCCAGAGTGCTCACCAACAGCGTGTACAGATGGGCGGGATATCTGCGCATTTCACTTCCTTACGGGCATCAGGGGTGACGGGTCTGCTCGCCGAAGTACAGCGATGGGAGAGCGGGGCGGACAGTGGCGTTTGCCCGCAAGGGGATTCGGGTGTCTCGGACCGCCGCCCACAGGGGGCGGGAGGAGCCGCCCGTGACCTTCGCGGTCACCGGGCGGCCAGGGGTCACTGATAGACCCGCACGTGGTCGACGAGCATTTTGGCGGGGAAGGGGGTGCTGGCGTCTGTCGGGCCCGGCCAGTCACCTCCAACCGCCAGGTTGAGGATCAGGTAGTGAGGGTGGTCGAAGATCCACGGTCCGCGTGTCTGCTCCACCTGCTCTTTGTCGAGAGTCAGAACGGTCCGGCCGTCCAGGCTGTAGGTGATGCCCTTGCTGTTCCAGTCGGCGGCCCAGGTGTGGAAGTCGTCGGAGAAGTCGGCGTTCCCGGGCAGTGTGTACGGCGCGCCGATTCCGCCGCCGCCGTTGTAGGCGGGCGCGTGGACGGTCGAGTAAGCGGTCTTCACGTCCTTGCCGAGGATCTCCATGATGTCGATTTCGCCGTTGTACGGCCACGGCCGGCCCGTCAGGAAGTCGCCGCCCATCATCCAGAACGCGGGCCACAGACCGTTGCCCTTGGGCACCTTGATGCGGGCTTCGACGCGCCCGTAGGTGAACTGGAACGTCGCGCCGGTGTTCATCCGCGCCGAGGTGTACTGACAGGTGGTGCTGCCGCTCAGCGGGTCGGGCGGGCACGACGATCCGGCGGTGGCCTCCTTGCGTGCTTCCATCACCAGGTGCCCCGCCCCGTCCAGCGCGGCGTTGCGATGGTCGGTGTAGTACTCCAGCTCGTTGTTCGGCCCGGTGCCCGGATCGGCCCTCCACTTCGAGGAGTCGGGCTTGCCGCCCGCAGCTCCGTCGAAATCGTCGCTCCACACCAGCCGCGGCGGGCTCGCGGGGTCACTCGGCAACGGCGGAGCCTGTATCGGAGCGCCGCCGGTGCCATACACCTGGAACTCCCACAGCGAGTAGCCGTAAGGGGTGGCACGCTGCGTCCCGTACATGCGCACATAGCGGCCGGTGCCGGCGACGGCCAGCGTCTGCTTGAAGCCCGTGCCGGACGTCGTCGAATAGATCGGTGTCCAGTCGGCTCCATTCGAGGAGACCTGTATCTGGAAGGACTTGGCGTAGGCGGGATCCCACTGCAGGACGACCTTGTCGATCTGCGCCGTCGCACCGAGATCGACGGAGATCCAACCTGGATCGGTCCATCCCGTGGTGGAGCTTGTGGCCCAGCGGGAGGCCGGATCCCGGTCGAAAGCCCTGGCCGACGTGCACTCCCAGCAGTTCTGGTCACTCTGGGAAGAGGAAGCCGCGCCCGGCCTGCCGTAGGAGAGCAGTTGGCCGGCGTCACCTCCAGGGCCGCCGGCACCAGCAGTGCCGTACACCTGGAACTCCCACAGCGAGTAGCCGTAAGCGGTGGCTCGCTGCGTCCCGTACATGCGCACATAGCGGCCGGTGCCGGAAACGGCAAGGTTCTGGGTGCCGCCCGTGCCCGCGGCTGTCTGGTGGACGACGGTCCACCTCTCCGCGTCGCTCGATACCTCGATCCTGAACGCCGTGCCGTACGCGGCTTCCCAGTTGAGGACGACCCGGCTGATCCCGGCACTTGCCCCGAGGTCGATCTGAATCCACTGCGAATCGGCGAAGGCGCTGGACCAGCGCGTCCCGGGGTCGCCGTCGACGGCGCTACGAGCGCTGAAGTTTCCCTCGGTACTTGAGGAGGTGGCGGGCTTTCCCTGAGAGAGCAGCACCTCCGCCGCCTGCGCGGAAGGGGTAGGGAGAGCGATGAAAGCGAGCAGGGCGGCCGCGAGGGCCAAAAATAAGCTGAAGCGACGCAGCGGCGCTTGCATGGGCGACTCCTCAAGTGGGGGAGGTCAGGGAGCGCTCCCTGAAAGGGAGGATGGAGGGACTGGTAATGGCTGTCAAGACCTCTTTCACCTCGAAAAAACAGCGACGTAACACCCACGACGCATGGAGGGAGCGGTCTCTCATGGCCTCCGCGGCGCGCCGACAGCCACGGGGGTGGCACTGAGGGGGACGCCTTCCGGGCACGCTCATGTCTCCCCGGCCTGCGGATACGCTGCTCGCATCGCCATGACGCAAAGCCGGAGGTCGCCTGATGAGAAAACCCGCCCCGCGCACGAACCCGGGCGGCGGCACAGGGGACGGACAGGTATGAAGCGCCCCACTCTCGATGTGGTGGCCGCCCGAGCGGGCGTGTCCAAATCGAGCGTCTCCCGGGTCATCAACGGCGAGACGACGGTCGCCCCGCAGATCCGAGACGTCGTCATGCGCGCCGTGAACGAATTGGGCTACGTGCCCAACGGCGCGGCGCGCAATCTCGTCACCCGCCGCACAGACACCCTCGCCGTGGTGGTATCCGACCCGCCCCAAGGAGTCGTCTCCGACGACCCCCTCTTCTCCGCCGTGGTCCGCGCCGTCAGCAGAGAGCTCGAGACGGCGGGCAAACGGCTCGTGCTCATGCTCGCGGAATCGGACCGGAGCCGGACCAGAGTCGTGCAGTACATCGCAGGCGGGCATGTGGACGGCGTGCTCCTGGTCGCCTTGCACGGTACGGATCCGCTGCCGGCCGCACTGGCCCGGCAGGGCCTGCCCGTCGTGTCCTTCAACCGCACCTCCGCACAGGACGTCCCGTACGTCGCTCTGGACAACGCCGGCGGAGCGGCGCTGGCCGTACGTCATCTCCTGGACCTCGGTCGGCGCCGGATCGCCACCATCACCGGGCCGCTCGAACTGTACGAGGCGCGTGAGCGCCTCGATGGATACCGCCAGACGCTGCGTGACACCGGCCGTCGCTCCATCGTGGCACTGGGCGACTTCACCAGAGCCTCCGGCGCCGAAGCCATGCGGCAGCTCCTGGAGGACGACCCCGACCTCGATGCGGTGTTCGCAGCCAACGACCTGATGGCGATCGGAGCTCTGCGCACCCTCCATCAAGCGGGCCGGCGCGTCCCCGAAGACGTGGCGGTCATCGGCTTCGACGACATAGAGGCCGCGTCCTACACCAGTCCCGCGCTCACCTCGGTGCGCAGCCCGATGGCCGACCAGGCGGCCGCCGCCGTCCACCTGCTCCTCGGCCTGATCGAGGGCGGCCCCACAGGGCCGGTGATCATGCCGAACGAACTCGTCGTGCGCGAGTCGACCTGATTTGCCGTCAGCGTGCCTCACCCCGCGAGCGGAGCGCCGGCGCCGACGGCGCTCCGCTCGCGCCGGAGCTACTGATACACCCGGCTGCTCTTGCCGGGACGTCAGGAGCGGAGAGTGGCCGCCCCGACACTTCGATCCGGCTGTCATTGTCGGTCTTCGGTGGGACAGGACACTGGGAACGGAGCCGAATCTCTCCCCAAGATCTGTGCCCGAACCCGGGCTCGGGCAGCACAGGGCCTGCCTCGCGGGCCGAGTGTGGCGGGGTCTCAGCGCCAATCGTCGATCACGTAGGCGTCGGGGTGGCTGTAGCCGGGTTCGTTGGGCCTGTGCATGGTCACACCCTGCAACCATGTGCGGAAACCGCGGTTGATCATTCGACGATAGGCATCCGGGCGGCCCAGGTTCATCCCTGCGTCCAGTTGCCCCAGCCCGCGCTCGGCGGCCAGCTGCTCGCATGCGCCAAGCAGTCGTTCGAACCGGTTGGCGGCCTCCGGGCCAGGGCGTACGGCTCCGAACTTGACGAAGCACACGTCCTCGCCGGCCTCCGACCCGGCTCCGCAGTGGCAGACGGCCAGGCCATCCAGCTCGGAGCCGGCGCCCTGGAGCAGGATGGTGTCGCCGAGCCTCTGCGCATGCGTGGTCACGATCTCGCGTTCCAGGCTCAGGCCCTCGTACACGGCCCCGGTCAGTGCGCGACAGAGGCTCAGGGCTTCGGGCTGCTCGGCGGCGGGCAGCTGGCCGTACAGCACTCGGCCGGGGGCTGCGGCACTGCTCGCGACCTGCTTCTTCATGATGGCTGTGAGGAATCGGGGCCAGAAACCGTACCGGCGATAGAGCTCAAGGTGCTTGGGACTGTGCGAGAAGGTGAACAGGCCCAGGTGGCGGTTCTCCCAGGTGTCGAAGCAGTCCATGACCGGCTCCATGAGGCGCCTGCCGACGCCCTGGTCCCACAGGTCCGGACGCACGGTCAGAGGGCCGAAGTACCCGACGCTGCCCCAGTTGGCCGCGAAGTTCGATCCGGCGACTTCACCCTCGACCGTCGCTGCGAAGGCCGCACGTGGATCGGCCGCCCAGCGGGTGCGGACGTAGTCGGCGGTCCCGAAGAAGGTCTTCGGCTCGGGAGCCCCGAGGAACGTCCCGAAGGCGACCCTGAAGATTTCGTCGGCCCGATCCAGGTCCGCCTCACCCAGCGGGCGGACCGACACAGGGCCCGTGCCACTCTTGCGCTCCCCTGCCGGTGGGATCATCGCCCTCTCCTTTCCGACCCCTGTTTCATCGCACCACGGGCGTGCGCCGCAGGCGAGGCGAAAGGTCCACCGATACCAAGGGACCGAAGACCCGTCTGGTCTGCCTTGCCTGTCCGCCGGGAACCGCAGCAATCAGCAGGCCGAAAACCGACCGGTGGAACAACGGCTACTACGGGTCCCGAGGCCCAGCAAGGGCCGCCTTCCGTAAAGCGCATACTTTGAGTGACGGCTAACGCGCAGAGAGCTGAGCCTTTCCGCTTCAGAGCAGCGGGGCTTCGGCGCAGTCGCCCCTCCCGTTGCTCGCCCCCCCCAGAGATCGTGCCCAGACCGCCCCACTGGATCAGCTGGTCGTACGTCGCCATCGAGCGATCCTCTTCCGTCGGCTGGGGCCCTGACCCTGTCGAGCCGGTCTGAGGTCACGCACGGCCGCACTTGCGCTTGATCATTACCCTGTGCGGCGTGGGCGTGGGGTCGTTGACTTCCTCGTCCGTCGCTTTGCGAGGCCGGGTTTGCCGACGGTGTGCACGTCGTAGCGTCCGGTGGGCTGGTTGTTTTGCGGCCGGGTGGCCGTCCTGGACCGGGCTGCGCCGATTTCGGTGCTGCGGCTGGGCAGGTGGCCTTCGGGCGGAGGACCAGCCGGCCGTCCGCCGCCCGCGGCAGCGGCACCCGTCGGCGCAGGAGGCCCTGCGGTTGCGGGCGGGGCCGCGTTGGTGGCGGGACGGACCGTGAGGACGTGGCGGCGGTGTTCGGGGTGTCGCTGAAGGCGGTCGACATCTGGTGGGCGAAGTGGCAGGCCGGCGGGCGGGAGGCGCTGGTGATGCGTCCTCGCGGCAAGCCGGTCGGGGTGCACCAGGTGCTCGGGGCGGCCGAGCAGGCCGCGGTGCGGCAGGCGTTTCTGGACCACCGGCCCTGTGACGTGGGGCTTTCCGGGCAGCTGTGGACGCGGCGGCTGGTGGGCGAGCTGATCGCGAAGCTGTGCCGGGTACGGCTGACCGAGGTGGGGGTGGGCAAGTACCTGAAGCGGTGGCGGCTGTCCTTCCAGCGCCCGGACAAGCGGCCGTCGAGCAGGACCCCCAGTACGTCCGGCGCTGGCATGAAGAGACCTGGCCGGAGATCCGCGCGAAGGCGAGGAAGGGCGGCGGTGAGATCCTCTTCGCCGATCAGGTCGGTGTCCGTTCCGAGAAGGTCCCCGGCCGCACCTGGGGTGAGAAAGGCAAGACCCCTGTGGAGCGGCGGAGCGGGAACCGGTTCTCCGTCAACCCGACGTCCGCGATCAGCACCAAGGGCCGGATGCACTTCATGGCCCTCACCGAGAGCTTCACCGCCGAGGTGATGTGCCGCTTCCTGGACCGGCTCGCCCCCGGATGACGTCGAGCTGCACTTCCTGCCCCCATACTCGCCCGAGCTGAACCCCGACGAGCTGGTCAACGCGGACCTCAAGCACAGCCTGCCCACACAGCACCGGGCCCGGAACCAGGCCGAACTCGCCACCGAGACCCGCCGCTTGTTCCGCAGACGTCAACGTCAGCCGCACATCGTCCGCGGCTACTTCGGCGGCCCGCACGTCCGCTACATCCTGGTCCGTGACTCCAAGAACCCCACCGGCCCCCAGTTCTCCGTAACCCCGGCCGCCTGGACGGAGTTCCTGACCCGCGTCGCCTGAGACGCCCACGCAGTGCGTACCGGCCCCGCCCCCGGAGGGACGCGGGGCCGGTGCACGTATGGTCTCGGCGTGAATATGATCAAGGACTTTGGCCGTCTGCCCGCAGTGGGGCTGGCGGTACTGATGCTGGCCGCATCCCTGGTGTGGTTGCAGGCCGGAACCGCGCGCGCTGCGTACGACAACTGCCCGACCGACGCCTTCTGTCTGTACACCGAGTCCGGTGGCAACGGCGAGATGGTCTCCTTCTCCCTCCAGGACGGTCCCGTCCTGGACTACCAGGCCGAAACGGCCCTGGCCGGGAAGACCTTCGTCTCCTTCCGCAACAACACCGGCTCGTGGGGCTGCCTGTACGAGAGCGCGAGCTACGGCGGGGTCAGGATGCAGTCCGTCCGCCCTGGGCACCTCGGGGGTGACCTGCCCAAGGACGACGCAGAGGTTCAGGTGGTGGTGCCCGCCTCGCACAAGTTCGCCAAGTCCAAGCCGGGTTGCCGGACCGGGTTCGAGCGCTGCCAGGCCACCCGGCTGTGCATCTTCCAGGGGCCCAGCGGGCGCGGCGTGGCCGCGGGGACGCTTGAGCCCGATGTCCTGCCCGACGGGGTGACGGGCAACAAGGCCTACTCGGCGACCTGGAACGACAAGGTCGTGTCCGTCTCGAACCGGTCGCACAAGTTCGCCTGCTTCTACGACGGGGCCGGCTACGGGCCGTGGCACATCCTCACCTGGACCATCCCGGCCTACGTCGTTCCGCCCGGGCAGGAGACGACTCTTCCGCCGTCCTACCAGCGGAAGATCAGCGCCCACAAGCTCGCCGACGCGGAATCGAAGTGCTGACCATGCAGAAGAACACCACACGTCGCCGCATCGCGGCCGTCACCGCCGTCCTGGCGACGCTGGCCCTGACGCAGTCCACGGCGACCGCCGCGAACGACCCCACGACCGACGAGGTCAAGTCGGTGCTGGACGGTCTGACCGCCCACCCCCAGTCGGTCACGGAGGGGGTCGAGCGGACGACGTACTCCAGCGCGACCTCCCCTCTCGTCGTCCGCGTGGCGGTCATCGACCCCGACATGGGCGCGGTCACGCTGGGCAGCACGTTCGGAGCGGCGGTGGGCGTGAAGGAGAAGACCACCGCGATGCTGGCCACCGTCGGAACGACCGGGTACGACGCACCGTACGTCGGCGTCAACGGCAGCTTCTCCGTCGCCGCCAAGGACGAGGATGCCGAAGGCGTCATAGTCCACGAGGAGCGGTCGATCCCGATGATGGCCTCCGTCCAGGACGACGTCGTCCAGGGGGCGTCCTGCATGAAGGGACAGAACGCGGTCGTCCTCCAGCACGGGCGGCCCCACTTCACCAGGATCACGACCTCGATCGAGATCACGTCCGACAAGAAGACCCCGGGCACGACCGACGACGTCAGGCGCTCTGTCGACGGCCTCAACCGCTATCCGGGCTGGATCCCGTTCTGCCAGCAGGAAACCGGTGACCGGACCATTCCCGCCGAGCGGGACGCCAACGGCAAGGTCCTCTACTACTACGACCAGAACGGCCGGGCGCTCACCACCGGCCCCTACTACGAGGACTACAGCGAGATCGTCGTCTTCACCTCCGCCTACGGCCAGACGACGCCGGCTCCCGGCCACACGCCCTTCGCGGCGGCGGACGACGCCGACGGAGTCGAGGTCGCCGTCGACAAGGAGGGCTACGTCACCGAGGTGAGCCAGACCCGGGGTGGAATGGACATCCCTCCGGGCGGCAAGGTGCTCCAGGGGATCGGTGTGACGCAGGCCGACGGCGGGGCCAAGTGGCTCACTGAGAACGCCCAGGTGGGGGCGAAGCTCACCTACACGCAGAGCGTCAAGGACATCGGCTTCAACGAGGAGACGACCGACGACGAGGACATCCCTCTCAACCCGGCGTATCCGTCCGTCGACGTGGTCAACGGCACGCACCAGCTGATGGTCAACGGTGAGGTCGTGGCCGCGGCGGGCAGCCCTGATACGGCCCCCCGTACCGCCATCGGTGTGGACGGCTGGGGGCGCACCCTCCTCGTCACCATCACCGCCAAGACCCAGGAGCGACGCGGCGTGCCGATCTACGACCTGGCGAAGGTCATGGAGGACCTCGGCGCCGTCGACGCGCTCAACCTCGACGGAGGCGGCTCCACCACGTTCGTCGCCGACGGCGAGGTCCAGAACATCCTTTCCGACGGGAAGGACAAGGAACGCCCGGTCTACGACAGTGTCTACTCCGGACCGGGCGGACACGCACTGCCGGCCATCGGGAACTGACCGTCACACCGTACGGACCGGCTCCGCGTCCCCCCGAGGGGCGCGGGGCCGGTACGAGCACGC
The DNA here is from genome assembly GCF_056430475.1 of Streptomyces sp. NPDC045968. Classification (NCBI taxonomy): domain Bacteria; kingdom Bacillati; phylum Actinomycetota; class Actinomycetes; order Kitasatosporales; family Streptomycetaceae; genus Streptomyces; species Streptomyces sp. NPDC045968. The sequence goes on from NZ_JBWKLF010000010.1 coordinate 308,032, forward strand.
GTACACCAGCGCGAGCGCCCCCACGCCCCGTACCCGATCACCGGTCCCAGGCCGAACTCGTCGCGGAGACACGTCGCTTCTTCCGCAGACGCTGGCACCAACCGCACATCGTCCGCGGCTATTTCGGCGGCCCGCACGTCCGCTACGTCCTGGACGAGAACCCCATGAGTTTCTGATCAATAGGCCTCAGGGTCGGCGGAAGTGCGTTTGTAGTGACATGTGTAGGGATAGGGGTCCCCGCCGTCCGCGTGGACAGTCCCGTTCATCCACAGCTTTCCGTGCTCCAGATAGAACGGCAGAAACTGGTGGTCGTTGTGATTCTTGAAACTAAGCACCAGATAAGGCGTCAGGCCAGGGTCGTTGTTGACCCCATGCCATTTCCCGTCGCTTGAACGGCGTGTCACCTGCGAGTCCGGCACGGGGCCGTCCCACTGGACCGGAAAGTCCTTGCTGGAGAAGGTGTAGTCGTCGCGTAGCCGGACGATCGGCGATCCGCATTCCCCCTCCCCGTCCCACCGGCCGACCAATTCGGCATGAGTGACGGCCTTCGGAGTGGGGGCGGGTTTGGCTGTCCCGCAAGCGGACGGGGCGAATGCCATCACGGTGGCAGTCGCAAGGCTTACACCGATGCGAAATATGTCGAATTGCACGCTGTCTGCTTCCAACCGTTGGATGACGCCCAGTATGCCGGTCGGTGATCCGAAGGAGACGGCCTAGCAGGCGCTGGACGAGATCCAGCCTTCGTTGTCACGGTGGCGGTCCAGCCCCACGGCCTCGAACTCGTCCTCACCCAGGCCCCTTCGCGCGCCCAGCCGCCCCAGGGACTGGGAGATCGGGCTGACTGTTCGGGAGAACCGCTTCTTCGTTGGCGCATCCAGCGGCCCCAGCACCAGTGCCCCGTCAGCCCAGACGGCGGCTCGTTGCTCGCCGACGCCACCAAAGTACTCGGCCTCCACATAGGCAACCGGCCCTGAGACCGACCACTGGGCGAGCAGTCTCTCGAAGCCACCTGGCAGCCGCCAAAAACCCAGATCCCCTGCGGCGCTGCCGTCCGTGACGCCGTCGAAGACCTCATCCGTCATCGGCATCAGCGACAGGCCCTGCCGAAGGGGCGCCACTCGGGCTCCCGGAACGTCCCGTGCCGCGCCACTCAGCAGCTCGTCCCCTGCGATTACCGCTTGCAGTACGTAACCCACCCCAGGCCCCTCCCCAACCGATTGGAGCCCTCATCTTGCCTGACGCGTCGGGCACGAACCCGAGCGCCTCTCACTACAGAACCCACAACCCACCAGCGAGTTCCTGCCACGGCTACCACCAGATTCTGCGAACCCGCCGGTTTCTGAGCTGGACCGCGGCGCCTGCCCACCGCACCTCGTCACCCGCCGTCAACTGCGCGCCCTGGGCCTGCGCCCCGGCGGTCACGACCTCGTTGCAGTCCTGCGCTGCCGCCGTTGTGCCTATCGGCCCGCGCACGCCTGCAATCACCCCACCCGCGCGTGGCTGTGGGACCGGACTCTGGCCCCGCCACCCGCTGTAGCGGATACGCGAGACGCGACTGGCTCGACTACATCGCGTCCCGCTGACCGCTCCCCCGGGGCGGCGGCGAGCGCTGTCCCACGGGACTGCGATGGTGGCGCCTTGCCGCGAGCAGGGCACGCCCACGAACAGGTGACGGCTGCACCCAAGACGGTGATCGCTGGCTATGCTTCGTCCAACGGCCGTGGTTGGGCCGGGTCCCCTGGACTGCTCTCGGCCCCTACGAGCGTCCCAGGAGGGGGCAAAGTAGGTCGGCTTCACACCACGGCAGAACACGCACGCGCATGACTTCCGGTAGCGGCTTCGTCTCGCCGTACCGCAGGGCCGACGGTACGGGGAAACAGGATCTCCTCATGCGTCGTGACCGGACCAGCAAGCGCGCGGAACGCCGCTGCCTCTACACGAACGAGACCTACACCCAGGCGCGCTCCTCCCTGCGACCTGACCAGCCGCCCATCCCGCCCGCAGAACGCGATGAGCAGCGTCATTTCGAAGCCGACCTCTTCCACGAGGTACTCGAGTCCCACACAGACTTCACAGAGTCCGCCTTCGGAATCCGACGGGTACAACCGCACCCGACCACCATCGAGCTGATGGTGGAAAGCGACCAGCGTGCAGGCCGGCTGCTGAGCCGGATCCTGCCGTCGTACGAACCTGACGGCGAAGTCCATGGCATGCCAGGGCTCCGGATCCGGCAGTACACCCAACGCGGCATCGAGATTCATGTCGCGGGCCGCCGGACTTCGGCCTGGCTGACGGGCGTGCCGTCAACCGTCTGGAAGCGGCACGAACTCTCCGCTCTGGCGCACCTGACTGACATGGGATGGCGTCCGCTGTGGCGCGGGCCGCAGGAGTGGTCAGACGAAGAGCTTGCATTCGAGCAGCGGTGGAATACAGGAAGCTGGGCCCAGTACTGGTGAGCCGGGGCCTGGTGCAGCAGCGGGCTGCTGCGGCGCCTGGGCATCTTCCAAACGATCACTCCAGCTGACGCGGTCACCGGGTACAGAGGACTCGGTATCAACGGGTACGAAGGCCTGGGCCCCGTGCGCTGGTGCATCGACATCATCCACCGGAGTGGCATCCCGTACCGCAGGGAACCACTAGTGGCTGCACTCACTGACCCCGAGTTCGGCTTGCCAGTCGCCCCCGCCCGTCACCTCGACGCGATCTACGCCGAACAGAGAGAGACCTGCCTCCGCTTGGACGACGAAATCCGCACTGGTCTGATCGAGCTGCGCTTCCAGACCTTCAATTACCCGTCGCTCCAGCTCAACTCGTGCGCTCCCGAGTATCGAAAGATCGCGGAAGGCATCCAACGACGTATCGATCAAGCCCTGTCCGGAAGGCACTGAGCTTGGCTGCCAGCGTTGCTAGGCCAGCCCGATCAGCTTGGTCACCAGGAACGCTCTGCGGGCTTCGACATCACGACGGCGTACCCCCGGTCCCCGGGCCGCGCACAGCGGGCTTTCCGCCGCAGCGGTCGTCTTAATCGCCCCGACGTCCGACCAGGACCCCGCCGATTGGCTCCCGCCAGCCCCGGATGCACAGGGCCGGTACTGGGGGAGTGGGTGTCCACCAAGCTGCGCTGGCAGCTGACCGCGGACGCTCCAGAACTCGAGGCGCTGGAAGTATTCGCCGAAGGGCCATGTGAGGACAGCATCGTCTCCTACGCTCCCGCCCCGTAGCCGGGCCCGTAAGGACCAGTGACGTCGGCGCGCCACGAACCGTCCGAGCCGGCACTTCCAGCTCAGCGACGTCCCGGATCACGGCTGCCATCAGCATGTGATGCTCCCGCTATTCATTCGGCAACTCGACAACGCCGGCCGTCCGGAGGCGTGGCGGAGAGCCTGCGCACCGACATATGTGAGGGATCGGGGCTACGGACCAGATGCAGCAGCGACGCCTCGCCCTCCGCCACCGCCGACGTGTACTCCACGCCTGCGGCGGCGAGTTCGTCCGCGGTCATCACCGACCCCACGATGTTCAGCAGGTGGCCATTGCGCCGCATCCGGCCTGGTCAGGTCAGGAGTGCAACCGGGCGGCGCGTGCTGACACCTCTTCCCTGAAAGGGAGAGGTGTTCTGCTTCTTCATCCTCGCCGGAGGGGTGAGGGCACGTTGGCCGAGTTCCAGGGATATGAACCATAAACGAACGCACTTAAAGCCAAACTTCGGGCAAATGGTTCATTTATGGCCATTGGATCTTTCCGGGGAGTACGCCGTGGTCTGTTGCGGCCTACGTTGCTGATGTGTCGGCCGGGGAGCATCTCCGGTCGCACGAATCGAGAGGTCTCCCCATGCGCTTCACGCGCACTCCCGCAGTTTCCCGGACCCTTCTGGTCGCCGCGATCGCCGTCATCAGCCTCAGCGCCCCCACTGTGGCTTCCGCAACCTCTCGTGCCGACGCGCGCGCGAGCAGTCTGGGCATCCTCGGCTTCCCCGGCGTCAACGGAGTCAAGGGTGTCGGGACCAATGGCGGCGTTGGCGGCCTGGGCGGCACCGGTGGCGCTGCCGGCGCCAACGGCAACGGCGGAAACGGCGGTAACGGCGGCAACGCCGACGGCGCCGTGAGCTTCGGCGGCAAGGGCGGTACCGGCGGTGCCGGCGGTGCGAACGGCAACGGCGGTAAGGGCGGCACCGGCGGCCAGGCCGCCACCCATGGCACCGGCGGCGAGGGCGGTGTGGGCGGCGTGGGCGACGCCGGGGCCCTCATCCCTGGCGGTCAGGGCGGCAACGGCGGTGCCGCTTTGGCCGGTGGTGACCACACGGGCGGCAAGGGCGGCGTCGGCGGCGCCGCCAGCCCGGTGTGCCCGGGCAAGGCCGGAGGCAACGGCACCAACGCCACGTCCACCGCCAATGGCGTCACCGGCGCCACCGGCGCCGCGGGCAAGACCACACTGCCCTGCTGACGGGTAAACCCCCGTCCCCGCCCCCGTACCCCTCACGAGGTGCGGGGGCGGAACCAGGCCTGGACACGGCTTCCTCACCTCGCCGGCGGAGCGGCAGCCGGTCCGCCGTGGCCGGTCGCTGATGCCTCGTTCGATATTCCGTCGAACGGTTTGACGCCGATTGGAGTCAGGGTCGCCGCCTGCGTGTGGACTCACCCCGACAGCGGTCCCCTGCGGGCCGCCGGCCAGTCGTCAGCGAAGTTTCGAAGCAACGCGCCTTCGCTGCTGCGCTGCGCCCCTATTGAGGAGGCCCGATGGCATCGGCCGCGGAATGACAGCTGGACAGCGGAACGGCACGGGCACCCGGCAAGCGTCCAGGGCCTCGTCCAACCGGTCCTGGTGACCGCTGACCGGCAGGCCGGCACGCGGTCGCGCGTGGGGGTGCGGTTAGCTGTACTGGAGGTCGATGACCTGGTAGAAGGGGCGGCCGGTGTCGGCGACCTCCCAGTTGGAGGGCCAGCGGGGGCCCTCTCGGGCGGGGGAGAGCGTTGTCAGTACGGGCTGCGAAGCTCCGGCCATGCCCGTGATGCTCACCTGCGCCCGCTGCGGCCAAGACTTCTCCGTCGCCCCCTCCCAATCTGGCCGGCAGTACTGCTCCATGACCTGCTTCCGCGCGAAGCAGACGCAGGACACCCCTTGGACCACACACGAGTGCGCCCGGTGCAGAGCTGCGTTCCGTCTCCGGGGTAAGGACGCCGACGCAGGCCGTCGCCCGTACTGCTCCCGGCACTGCCACCTCGCCGCGACCGCAAGGCAGAAGTGTGCGTGCGCGCAGTGCGGGATCGAGTTCGTACCCAAAACCGCCACCAGCCCCTCCGGGTCGCTCCAGGGGCGGTTCTGCTCGAAGACCTGCTCGGGGCTCGCGCAGCGCACCCGAGTCACCCGTTCCTGCCGCCACTGTGGGAACGCGCGGATACCTCTTCGGCTATGGCCACATCCCCCTGTTCATCGGCGTCGCCGCAGCCGGCGCCAAGCTCCACGTCGCGGGCCTGTACATGGAGCATCACGCCCAGATCTCCGGCACCGCCGTCGTCCTCGCCCTCGCGCTCCCGGTCGGCCTCTGCATGCTGATGATCTATCTCCTGCATACCCTGCTGCTGTCCACAGCCGACCGCTTCCACATCCTTCTGGTCGCCCTCACCATCGCCGTGCTGCTCACTGCGGTTCTCCTGGCCGCCGCCGGCGTGGACATCGCGGTACGCCTGCTGGTAGTCATGCTCGCGCCGTTCGTCACCGTGATCGGCTACGAGACGGTCGGACACCGCCATCAGCAGAAGATGCTGCAAGAACTGGGTGCGCAATAAGGGCAGTCCCGCAAATGCGGCCATGCTCCGACCTGAGGCCGGCTCGATAGGGTCAGGAGCACAGCCGACGGAAGAGAACCGTTCGATGGCGACGTACGACCAGGTGACCGAGTGGGCCGGTCTGGGGCATGTCACGCGAGCCGGATGGGACGTGGTGGCCGACTGGCGGATACCGGACTCCGCGAAGGCGCAGCTTGTCGAGGTGGGCATCCCGGTAGCTCCGCGCCTCATCGAACGAGTCGTGATGCGGAGCGAGGCTGAGCCGACCCTGCTCACGTCCCGGGGCCCGCTCTACCGTCTCACCGAGCAGGCGGACCCTGATGAGCCGGCCGAGCGGTCATCGTTCGGCGTCGAGCCGGAGACCGGGGCGGTCTACTTCGTGATGCCGGACGGGGAGGCATGGATCGCCAACTCGGGTGTCGGCGTGTGGCTCGACGTCCTTCATCACTACGGCAGCCGCGTCACAGCCTCTGAGCTTCTCAGCGAGCCTGACGGTTCCGAGGAGTACTTCTCTGAGGAGGAGGAAGAGCGGGCTTTCGCCGAGCTGAACCAGCTGGCCGAGAAGCTGAGGGAGATCGACCCGGCGGCCTTCAGCGGCTACGAGGGGTTTCTATGGCCAGGGCTCCTGGACCGCTGGCTCTACTGACCTCGGCCGGCAGGTCCAGGGAGGGCCCGTAGGTCTGGACCGTGCAGGGATGCCAGGCCAATGGCTGAGATGATCTTCATGTGGGGGCTGTGATCACGGCGTCGGAGCCGTCATGGATAGCGCCGTACTCCGGGCTGAGCCCGAAACAGTTCGGGAAACTGATCACCATGCTGCGGCGCGTAGGCCCGCCCCTCGTTCGCAGGGGCTGGCTTTGTCGCCGAGAGTCAGCAACGTTTGTCAGTCAACGCCGAGAACGGTCTGCTGATGGCGGGAAGCGTGTTGCTGAGTTCCGGAAGCGCGTCGGTGCTTGCGTGTGGCCATCGCGTGTGCCGGCCTTGAGAATCAGCGGTAGAACCCTTGGGCCTATACATTTGATCACGGTCGTGGAGCGCAGGCGCCTGGCCTGAACGCTCACACAAGCTTCCTGAGCTGCATTTCGCCGTGCTGTCCTGGATTCCGATCGGCCCCGCTGCGCGCACTGGCTGACGCAGCGTGTGTAGCCGGACAATGCCCGGTCAGCCCGTGAAGGACTCGGGGCCGAAGCGGCCCCACACCACGAAGGCGGCCAGGACGAGGTAGACCAGGTCCACCGCCATGAAGGTGGTCTCGTGACGCCGTATGCGGGTGATCGCCGCGCCGGTCATCATCAGCGCCAGGCCGAGGGCCGCCAGCGGGACCAGAAGTGGCGCGGTGCCGAGCACGGCGGGCAGGACCAGGCCCACCGCGGCCAGCACCTCCAGGGCTCCGATGGTTTTGATGGCGCCGGCGCTGAAGTCCTCGGCCCAGCGGGCGCTGGGGCCGCTGGCGGCGATTTTCTCCTTCGGCGTGATCACCTTGAAAGCGCCGCCGAGCAGGTAGGCGGCGGCGAGCAGTCCGGTGGTGATCCACAGGGCGAGGTTCATGGGAAGTCTCCTTGCATGGTGGCGGCTCGGGGTGCCGGGGTCGGGCAATCGCGTGGCGTGCGGTTGGTCAGCCGTGCTGGCCGGGCTGGTAGTCGCCTGCGGGCTGCTGGATCATGACGTTTCCGCGGTTGAAGGCGTTGATGATGGCGATCTGGGCCACCAGGTCGGCGAGCTGGTCCTCGTCGAAGTACTTGGCCGCGTTCGCCCAGACCGCGTCCGAGACCCCGCCGGCCGCGTCGGCGATGCGGGTGCCCTCTTCAGTCAGCTCCAGGGCGGCGCGTTCGGCGTCGGTGAACACCGTGGCCTCGCGCCAGGCCACGACCAGGTTGAGACGCACCGCGCTCTCCCCGGCGTGCGCGGCGTCCTTGGTGTGCATGTCGATGCATCCGGCGCAGCTGTTGATCTGGCTGGCGCGGAGCATCACCAGTTCCCGGGTGGAGGCCGGGACGGTCGACTCCGCGAGCGCCCTGCTTGCGGCGACGATGTGCTTCATGGCCTTGGCGGCGACGGGGCTGGTCATGAAGTTCAGTCGAGCGTTCATCGTGCACTCCTTGTTCCTGCTGTTCGCTGTCGCCCTCTAAGACAGGGCACCCCCGCAGCCTGTGACAGGAGCTGATGTGACGTGCGTCTCCCCGTCGTGCGGTGACGGTCCGCCGACGGCCGACCGAAATCCCTCGGATACCCTCTGGACGTCCTGTGGATCTTGGAATGAGCAGGCGGGGCGGCGCGCTTGGACTGAGCACCGCCGTCCGCGAGTTGGGGGAGGGGTCTCGTGTCGGGAGCAACGGATCTGACGGACGAGGTCGGCTATCGACCGCTGATGTTCTCCATCGCCTATGGGATGACCGGGTCGGTGGGCGATGCCGAGGACCTCGTCCAGGACGCCTTCCTCGGCCTGACCCGGGCGCAGCGGGCGGGCACCGCGATCTCCGCACCAAAGGCGTACCTGACCACGGCTGTGACGCGGTTGGGGATCAACCACCTGAGCTCGGCACGAGTACGGAGGGAGACCTACGTGGGGAACTGGCTCCCTGAACCGGTCGTCGTGACCAACGACCGACCGGGACCGGTCGAGCACGCCGAGCTGGCCGACTCGCTGTCCATGGCCTTCCTTGTACTGCTGGAGGCTCTCTCCCCGGTGGAGCGGGCGGTGTTTATGCTGCGCGAGGTGTTCGGGTACGACTACCCGGACGTGGCGCGGACCGCCGGGAAGTCCGAGGCGAACTGCCGCCAGATCTTCGCCCGCGCCAAGAAGCGCATCGCCGCGGCTGGGCCGGACGCGGACAGCGTGCCGCCCCCCGCCCAGCGGGCCGAGGGCGACGAGCTCGCCCGCAAATTCTTCGAGGCGGCCGAGGGCGGCGACCTGGACGCGCTGCTCGGCATGCTCGCGCCCGATGTCGTGTACTACGGTGACGGCGGCGGTAAGGCGCGGGCGACCAGGAATCCGGTGGCTGAGCCGCAGCGCGTCGGGCAGTTGCTCGTCGGTGGGTTCCGCCGGATCCGGAGCCTCGGGGCCGATCTCCGTCCGGCCTGGGTCAACAGCCGCCCGGGGGCCGTGACGTACGACCCCGAGGGCCGGGTGGTCAACGTGGTCGAGCTCGACATCGTCGACGGTGTGATTCGGGCGATCCACTCCGTGTCCAACCCGGACAAGCTCGGCCACCTCGGACCGGTGTCCGACATGGCACGGCTCTCGGAGGAATAGTCCACCGGCCCGCGGTACCGCCACTCTGTATCTTGCGGCTCGATCTGGCGCTACTACTTCTGACAGACATTGCACACGGCTGCGGGCAGGAAGCGCTCTTGGAAACCCACAACAAACGTTCGCGGTTGTGACCTACGTAGCCACAGGGGCCGCCCGTGGAGTCTGCCGCTGGAGGACCGGGTGTTGCTGGTTGCCGCTTACTGGCGAACGAACCTGACCTTGCGGCAGCTGGCTCCCCTGTTCGGGATCTCGAAGTCGGCCGCGGGCCGGTTCGTGAGCCAGCTCGGGCCCCTGATCGCGCTGCGGCTGCGGAGCCGTTTCCGTAGAGACACGGTGCTGATCGTGGACGGCACCCTGGTGCCGACACGGGACCACAGTGTGGCGGAGCAGTCCAAGAACTACCGCTATTCCACCAGCCACCAGGTCGTCATCGATGCCGACTCACGCCTTGTCGTCTCCGTCGGACGGCCCGTGCCCGGAAACCGCAACGGCTGCGAGGCGTGGGAACTGTCCGGAGCCAAGAGCTCGGTCGGCAACACCACCGTGATCGCCGACGGCGGCTACCGCGGCACCGGTCTCATCATCCCGCACCGCCGAGAACCCGGCCAGAGCGAGCTGCCGGCCTGGAAGGAAGCCCACAACACCTCCCACCGGAAAAGTCCGCGCCCGAGTCGAGCACACCTTCGCCCGCATGAAGACCTGGAAGATCCTCCGCGACTGCCGCCTGAAAGGCGACGGCGTCCACCACGCCATGTTGGGCATTGCCCAGCTGCACAATCTTGCACTGACCCGGTGAGCAAGGGCTCAGCCCGGCTCGGTCGCGCCGGAGCCCGCCGGCTTCGGGGGCCTCTGGTGTCCGCACTCCAGCCGCTTACCGTCAGCGTCAGTCACTGTGTACTCCAGGACAACCTTGGTCGGGTCACCGTCCTCATAGAGCCACACCGTGATGCCCTCCTGGCAGACAGCGATAGAGAAGCAGACATCGACCCCCGCGGCCTCCGGAGCGACCGCGAAGACCTCCCCGGGCTTCAGCCAGTAGTCCTCACCGTACGGTTCGACGAAGAGTCAGAGATCGTTGGCGCCCGCATTCTCCACAGGTAGCCAGCTGCGTCCCACGTGTCCCCCCAAGGCCCGTTGCTTCATGCATGAACCTCTACACGCCATCCACCCAGCTGCGCCGGGGCCTTGGCGGCGGCTCTCGTGCCACCGACCCTTTACGGGACAGCCCTTAGCCTTGATCCACCGATCCGACGTCTGTGGATTACTCTTCTAGAAACGAGGAAGTGCCTCGTGACCTGCGATGATGGGAGTTCTTCAGGCTTCCAGCACGCTGGATCAGCAAGGCACTTCCGAGATGCAGGTTTCCCATATGCCGGCGGCGGTCTCCGCTGTGTCCGATGACCGAACTCGCCGGTCTTCTGGGAGTACGTCGACGAGGGCTGAACCCTGAGAGGAGACCGCCACCGGGGGCATCAGCGTGCAGTCCACCGGTGGCGGCGACGCCGCCCGTGGAACCGCCCGGGGAACGTCGACGACCAAGTAGTGGGGCTGCGCGAGCCCAAGGAGCAGGGGTGAGACATGCGTTGCGTCAACTGTGGACAAGAGACTGAGTATGAACACGCGCCCCCCATGGGGGGCACACCGGAGATAGGGTTGGTACACGTCAGCAGCGGTATGACGGCCTGTTTCCCGGAGCGTGGTCCGGCAAGCCCGATTGTCAAAGCTCCGGTGCCACCGCACCTCCGCCGCCTTCTGGAGCAGGCACCGCGGTTGCCTCCGCCGCCACCACCCGGATTCCTGATCGAGGATGACGAGCCCGGTTCGGGGGTGTGCAGTCCAACGGCACTGTGACGTCCGTGTCACGCGGGCTGCCCCAGCCGTCGGAGCCCTGTCCGACCCGGACTGTAGCCTGACCGCTGTCCGCACGACCTTGACCCGTTTACCGCCGCCAGCGTCGCCGATCTCGTGTCGTGCTCCCTCCTCGGGGCACATCGGGATGATCCGCGACGGCGCACTGTGCATGCTGGATCCTGAGCTGCCGACTGCCCCGTAGCCTTCCTCCATGCAGGCAACTTTGATGATCTACGACGGCACGGCCGCGCCCGATGCAGATGTGCCACGTACCGGGGGTGTGCCGCTGGCCCCCGAGGGGTTCACCTGGCCGGTATGCGGCGACCACTGCGGAGGGCCGATGCAGTTCTTCGCGCATCTGCCGGTCGAGTACGGCGTCCTGTCGGTGTTCGTGTGCCAGAACGATCCGGGCGCCTGTGAGCTGTGGGACGCGACCTCCGGGGCGAATCGGGTCCTGCTTTTCCCGCCCGCAGGACTGGTACCGGTGGCCGTACCCGAGAAGGGCGTGACGCTGCTGCCCGCAGTGTCGGCGATCACGACCCGGGTCGTGACGCTCGATCCCGAGGAGGATGACAGCGACGATCTCCCTCGCGACACATACGACCTCGCCCGTTCAGGGTGGAAGCGGGAGCCCGACGAGCGGTTCGGGAAGCAACGCGAGGTGCTCGGATCGCTCGGCGGCAGCCCCTCCTACCTGGACGACGACCGGTTGCCCGGGTGCCCCTCCTGCTCCGGCACGACGGAATTCGCGGCGCACTTGGAGGAGGGGATCGACCGGCAGACCGCGATGAACCTCGGCGGCCAGTTGGGCTACGTCTTCGTCTGCCGCCCCTGCTCCGAGGGCGCCTTCCTCACGGGCTGAGCGAGTCTGTGGCGGCAGGCCCCGCCGCCTACGCGGACGGCCCGCCCCCCCGCTCTCCTCCTCCGCCACAGTCTCCTCCGGGGTGTCCGTGAGTGTTCGGTGCAATCCCTGATCCAGGAAGATTCATCGGTTCCCAGTAGCACGTGACGGAGGCCGAGACCGCCGAGACGCCTGAGCCGAAGCAGCCGAAGGCGGTTGACGGTCAGTTGATCCACGAGTTGATGGGTGCGGGCTGCAGGCCGAGAACCTTCGGCTGACAGATGAGGGGGCATCCTTGAGCGGCTGACGAAGTGGCTGCCGCTGTCCGATCGGTGGTCGGGATCAACCGATCACCTCGGCTCCGACAAGCGCAATCCGTGTTCAGCGTCAAGGGGGCGGAGGGCGGGCAAGGGCGGCGGCGTCACCCTTGTGTGCCGCTGCCGTTGTTGTCGAACTTCTCGAGCGGCGTGCGAGCGCCGTCGCGGAACGCGTCGAGGCCCGTCTCGAAGTCGACCGCTGACCCCGCGAACAGCGCCGATTCGTCGGGTGCAACGTAGATTTTGCCTCCGCCGCGTACGGCGTGCACGAGGCAGACGCCGAGCCCGTCGGGCAGCTCGATGACGTTCAGCACCGGGTCGGTCCTGAGCTGAGCGAAGTGCGCTCTGCCCACCACGATGAGCCGGTCGACGCCCTCGGATGCCGCGTCACTGCCGCCTGCGGCAGATGGCAATGGTGCCGTGCGGTCCTCGACCGCCTCGACCGCGTAGCCGGAACGCTCGGCAGCGTCGAGGAATGTATGGAGATCGGATGCCTCGCGCAGGAGCGCTCCGAGTTCGCCCTCGCATTCGGCCACGTGGAACGTCGCAGTGGCGAACGGATGCGTGACCCGTGCAGCCCCTGGCAGCGGCGGCGGGGTTGAGGTGCTTACGAGCGCCCCCGGTTCGCCCCTGAGTCCCATCGCGAGCCGCTTGCCGTGAAAGAGGCGGTATGTGCGCACCGACCCGGTTGCATCACTCACGACGTCTGCTCCGTTTCCTATAGTTGCTCGTAGGGCTCCGCGTATGCACCGCCCAGCAGTAGAACAGCCCGCCGCCCGTAACCGCAGGCGTCCTCAACCTTCGAAACGCCGGTTGCTGGCCAGCACCGCGCAGTGAGCCCGGCGCGGCCGCCTACTCGGATCCGACCTCGACGATCCGGACGTCCTCGGCAATCGAGTCCTCCGCCACCCCCCTGGCCCGGTAGACCGCCAGGTCGTAGGCGTCGTACGACGCCAACGAGCTTCCCTCGTAGGTCCACTCCACGCAATATCGCTCCGCCACCCGGCTCCCCTCCCGTTCGCGACCAGCAGCCGAAACTCTGTCCGAATTCGACCTGCAGGCGTTCGCCCAACTGGGAGACGTGCGCGTGGCCCTAGGGGCGAGAGGACGGCCTCCAAATATTCAGCCTAACGGCCCGGCTGCGTGCGGGCGCGCAGCCGGGCCGGCGGCCGGGGGGTGGGCGGCCCGCGGTCACATCGTGAACCAGGCCAACACCCCCCGAAGGCTCGGGCTCGCCGCCATCCCAAAAGGGCCGGTGAACCTCAGGATGCTCCGGAGAAGCCTGGCGCTGGAGATGGCCTACCGGCCCGGCGGCGTCCTGGACGCCAAGATCCATCTCAAACACATCAGCGTCGCCGCCACCGAGGGCTATGCTTCCCGCCCTGGCGGTGCCCAGGCCGAACTGCTCGCGGAGGTCAACAAGCACGAGAGCGAGCGCAATCTCCGGCTCGTGTTGGAGGAGTTCCGCAACTACCAGCAAGGCATCCTGCCAGCCGGGCCGGGGAGCCCGCAGCCTCACCGCTTCTTCGCCGGCATCGACGGCAACCGCGACGACGCGTCAGCCGTCGCACCCAAGGCCCAGCGAAGTGACCGCGACATCCTCAACCTGTTGACCAAGCGGGCCAACACCCTCCATCTCGGCCCGGCCAACTACTGCAGGTTCACTGCCCCTTCCCGGGCGCTCTGTCTGAAGCTGGCCGGAACCCCGAACGCCGACCGACCGCTGGTGGGAATGTGTGACTCGGCCCGCTGCCCGCAGGCCACCCACCACCCCTGCCACCGCCCCGTCTGGACCGAACACGCCGAACGGACCCAGATCTTCCTCGGCCAGCTCGGCACCACCCGCAAGACCGAACGCACCCTGCTCCAAGCCGACTACGACCGCGCCACCCGCGTGATCGCCGAGATCGACGCCGCCACCGCCACGACCCACGAGAAGTCCGCATGAGGATCTCCGCTGCCCAGCGGGCCGAGAACGAGAACCGCATCCGATCCGCCATGGACCGGCTCCTCAGAGGCGAGATCCCAACCGGAGGAAAATGCGACGTCAAGACCCTCGCCACCGAAGCGGGTGCCGATCGCACCGCCTTCTACGGCACCCGCCCTTACGCACACCTCCGCCAGGAGTTCGAACGCCGCCTGCAGGCCTTGCAGCAGGCCGGGGAAATCCCTGACCCGCGCGAGGCCCAGATCGCCCGGCTCAAAGCCGAGGTCACCGCGCTCAAGACGCGGCCGACCGCTGAGGAGAAGGCCAACGAAGAGCCCAGCGACTTCCGCACCCAGGCCCTGGCCCGGCTCGCCGCCTAGCACGAAGAGATCCTGCACCTCCGCCGGTCGGCAGCGACGGCAGACCGCGTGACACGCCTTCCAACATCCCGAACCACAACGATCGGATCCTGCAGTTAGGCAACCGCCCCGGCCTCCGCCGCCATTCGCGTTGGCTCACGGCGATGTCGGTGAGAACCGAGAGTACGTGGAAGGCCATGCCGGTGTGTCGGAGGCCGACGGCATAATTCGGGCCATGGACCTGAGAGCGGAACTGATGCCCCCGTCAGTGAGCCAGCGACGCCTGGACGAGCTCTGCCGTGAGATCGTACGGATCGCTGACCTGGTGCTCTCGGGATCCGAGAACGCGGATGAGGCGATCAGGGAGTTCAACGCGAAGTCGGGCCATGACTGCGCGGCCCTCGACTTCGCCGAGTACGACGGCGGCCGGGACCTGGTCGAGTTCGCGTTGGAGGCTGCCCGACCGGCTCGCCCCCAGATCGCGGACATCACCATAGACGAGCTCGTCGAAATCGTCCGGAGGCTCCTCGCGGGAGACCCGGAGAGCGACTACTACCTGCGGCTACTCGACGCCAACGTGTCGCATCCGCGGGTCAGCGACCTGATCTTCCATCCCCCAGCCGCACTTCGGGATGCCTCGGCTGTGCAGATCGTCGAAGAAGCCCTCAGAAACCGGCCGATCGCCCTGTGAACGGCGAGACAGGCCAGCTGGCAGCAACATTGATCGGAGACCATGATGGGCCTCACCTGGGTGACTTCGGCGGGCGGGCCGTTGATCCTGGCTGCCGAGTCAACCTGCACGCAGTGGGGTGGGGCACCACGCAACTACCCCGATGACGAAGGCGATTACGGACGAGCCTGCGAGGTCGAGGGCTACGTCGGGCTGATCGACGTTGGCGCTTCGCAGGCTCTGGTCCTCGGGGACATGCCGGCGCGGACGACATTCCTCCCCGAGTTCAACGTTCTGGTCCGTGAGATCGCGGGCGACGACGACGAAGCAGAGCTGCCGGACCCGGTTGCCGGACTGCTGTCGAAGGTGGACTGGGAACCCGGACCTTTTTGGAGCGTCACGGAGCCGGTCATCCTGTTCGACTCGGTTTACGACTCCACCGAGGTCCAGAACGAGGAGCACCTACACGTCGACCTCGCACCGGGCGAGTACGCCATCGAAGCCGGTTACACCGAGACGCCCGGCGAATACCTCATCCTCGTGCGACTCACACGAATCTGAGTCCGTGCCTCGGATGCGGTGGACGAGACCCGATGCCACCCGGGAGCGTGGTCCGCGTCACGGCCGCGCTGTCGCAATGCAACACGCTCCAATGCCCGGCTTGCAAACACGGCCTCCGAAGCCTGCCAGCTCACTCAATGACAACACGCACTCCTCCGCACACGGCCTCTGCGGACACAAGGCACGCCTAGGCCCAGCGTCATGCCGACGTTGGCGTCCCGGTTGGCGTGCTGAAAGAGCTCATGGACCACCGGTCGATCGTCACGACGATGTCGTACTGCCAGGTGTCCCTGAAGCGGGAACGCGAAGCCGGTCATCACCATGCGGAGGCACACCATCGACCGTTCCGGCCGTCCGGCACCGTTCACCAGCACCACCGACTACGGGGCCCAGTCGGTCGCCGCCCCGTTCGGCAACTGCCGCGAGCCCAGCAACGTCAAGGCCGGCGGCAAGGCATGCCCGATCCGCTTCCAGTGCGCCGGCTGCGGCTTCTACCGTCCCGACCCGTCCTACCTGCCCGCGATCGAACAGCATGTCAACGACCTGCGGGCCGACCTCGAGACCGCCAGGGCGATGGACGCGGACGACTTCGTCGTCCGCAACCTCACCGACCAGATCGCCGCGTTCACGAACGTCGGCGACACCATGCGCGACCGGCTCAGCAGCCTCCCCGAGGATGAACGCGAGGATATCGAGGAGGCCAGCGCGGTCCTGCGGAAGGTCCGCGCGAGCCGGGACCACAAGCTGCTGCCGCTGACCGTGATCCGCAAGGAACCCCGGGACGATGTCGGCTGAGACGTCCGAGAAGCCCTCCAGGACGCCCGCGGAGGTCCTGAAAGCCGCACGTCAGCGGGACAGCGCCGACATACGCGGACACGTCCTCAAGGCCGTCCAGGACATGCTCCGCGACAACCGGCGCATCATCTTCGCCGCGGTCGCCCGCGAAGCGGACGTCTCCAGCTGGCTCGTCTATGCCCCTGGCCTGCGCGAACGCATCGACCAGGCACGAGCACGCCAGGCCGCCGAAGGCCACCAGGACCAGCGGAGCGGACGGAAGGTCTCCACCGCCAGCGAGCAAACCGATCTGCTTCTCGCCCGACAGGAGATCAAGCGGCTGCGAACCGAGAACGGCCAGCTGCGGCAACAGGCCCGGGTTCATCTCGGGCAGCAGGTCGAACAGCTCGGCAGCCACGACCTAGTCGAACGCGTCAACGAGCTCACCGAGGAGAACCTGCGGCTGTCCACGGCGGAACGGCAGGCGACCACGCAGAACGCGGAACTCCAGCAGCGGTTCCAGATTCCGGCGGTGTCCTTCTCGGTGGTCACCGAGTCCTCCATCAGAAAGGGAGTAGGGGTCAGGGGCGCAGGACGTAGCAGCGGAGCACATCGAGGTCGGCGGTCTGGACGGTGGACCAGCCGGAGGTGAGGGATTCGGTCTCGGCGGAGCTGATGCCGAGGCGGTGAAGGGGGTCGGTGTCCTCGCGGCGTCCGGCGATCTCGGTGACCACCCAGAACGCCCCGCCGGGGGCAAGGAGGTGACGGACACGGTTGAGG
Organism: Streptomyces sp. NPDC045968; assembly: GCF_056430475.1. Classification (NCBI taxonomy): domain Bacteria; kingdom Bacillati; phylum Actinomycetota; class Actinomycetes; order Kitasatosporales; family Streptomycetaceae; genus Streptomyces; species Streptomyces sp. NPDC045968. Next base: position 325,151 of record NZ_JBWKLF010000010.1, read on the forward strand.
AAGGCCGCCTTGTCGTCCATCCACCGGCAGACGAGACGGCAGGTGATGACCGCGTACACGGGCTCCGGCAGTGCCGTGAGGTCGCTGGTGGTGGTGATGTCGGCGCACCGCCATGCCGGTCCGGAACCGGGGCCTTCGTCGTGGGCGGCGGCGAGTGCGACGGCGCTGGGAGAGATGTCGATGCCGGTGGTGCGGATCCGAGCTTGTGGTGGAGGTGGCGGGGGCAAACGCCGCTGAAGCTGTTTTGTGGTTACTCTGCGGCTCGGTTTCCTGCTGCCGGGAGGGCTGGTCTAGGCTGCCGCAGTCGTTGGCCACCGAGGTCGGCGGGGCCAAGGAGAGGCAAACGATGCCGCAAGCGGGACACGCGACTGGCCCGGCGGGCCCGCCGGGCCAGCGGACGCTCAGTGCGGTGGAAGAAGCGGCCAGGATGGACGCGGTGCGCCGCTACAACATCTTGGACACCCCGCCGGATGGCGCGTTCGACCGCGTCGCGGCGATGGCGGCCCGGCTGTTCAAGGTGCCGGTGGCGAGCGTGACGATCGTGGACGAGGACCGGATCTGGTTCAAGGCCGCCCACGGCCTGGAAGGCGTCAGCGAGATCACCCGGGAGCCGGGCCTGTGCGGCTCGGCGATCCTGTCCGAGGAGGCGTTGGTGATCCCCGACACGCTCACCGACCCCGTCGCCTTCAACAACAGTCTGGTCACCGGGCCGATGGCGGTCCGGTTCTACGCCGCCGCGCCGATCATCACCGGCGACGGGCACCGGCTGGGCACTGTCAACATCCTCGACACCAAGCCCCGCCTGATCAGCGAGGCCGACACCGCCACCCTCGCGGACCTGGCCGCGATCGTGCTGGACGAGATGGAGATGCGGCTGTCGGCCCTGAACGCCCTGCGCACCGAGCAGGAGCGGCGCCGGGAGCAGGAGGAGGCCCGGCAGCGCACGGAGCGGGACAAGAGGGCCATCGAGGCGTTCGCCTCCACTCTCCAGCGCACCCTGCTGCCGCCGGCGCTGCCGGTGGTACCGGGGCTGGAGCTGGCCTGCCACTACGCCACCGCCTCCCCACAGAACGTGGGCGGTGACTTCTACGACGTCTTCCCCCTCGACGGCACGAGGTGGGCGTTCTTCCTCGGAGACGTGTGCGGCAAGGGCCCCGAAGCCGCCGCCCTGACCTCTCTGACCCGCTACACCCTGCGCGCCGCAGCCCTGATCGACCCCGACCCCGACAAAGTCCTCACCTCGCTGAACACGGCGCTGCTGCTGGACCCGGCTGTCGGCACCCGGTTCTGCACCGCTGTCTTCGGCGTCCTTGAACCGCACGAGAAGGAAGGGTTCACCGTCACGGTGGCCACCGGCGGGCACCCCCCGGCCTATCACCTGCGCGGCCAGGGGACAGCCGAAGCGGTGCACCCCAAGGGCGGCATGCTCATCGGCGCCCTCGACGGCGCATGCTTCGCCTCCCACACCATCCACCTCGCCCCGGGCGAAGGACTGCTCCTCTACACCGACGGGCTGACCGAGGCCCGCATCCTTGGTGGCGAAATGATCGGCGAAGAGGGCCTGACCCGTTTCCTTTCCGCACGCACCGGGCCCGTCAGCGCGGCGGCAGTCATAGGGGACACCGTCGACCTCATCGACGCCACACCCCACGGGGCCGGTGACGACGTCGCCCTGCTAGCCCTCTCCGTCCCCCTCGCCGATGCCGCAGACGGCCTCACCGCGACCGCCACCGCCCACACCATCGCCGCCCCCGCCGGCGAGACGCGGGAGAGCCGCCCATGACCGACTTCCGCCTCACCACACAGCACACCGACGGCGACCTCGCCCTGGCCCACATCGCCGGGGAACTCGACATAACCGCCGCCTCCCACCTGCGCGCCCAGGCACTCGCCCTGATCGAACAAGGCCACCGCCACCTGATCCTGGACCTCCAGGCAGTCACCTTCTGCGACTCCTCCGGCCTCAACGCCCTGATCGGCATCCTCCGCTGCGCCAAGACCGCCGACGGCACCCTGGTCCTCGCCGCCGTCCCAGAGCGCCTTCAGCGGATGCTGGACCTCACCGGCCTGAGCACTGTCCTGCCCGCCCACCCCAGCGCCGCCCACGCCCTCGTCGCGCACACCCCCAGCCAAGACACAGCCACCGCATAACCCCCTGCGGTGGCCGCCAGACAAGGGCGGCCACCGCAGGTCATGAGAGGGCACGACCGACACCTGGACAGCCGCACCCGCGCCCTCAGCACATTGGCGACCCCCTGGGCGTTCCCGCCCCATCCGACCGAGATCCGCATCGGCTACGCCCGCGTCCCCACCGCCGGGGCAGAAGCGCGATCGGCAGACGGGCGCGCTCACCCCGGCGCTGTGCCAGCGGACCCACGCCGCGCTGATTTCCATGCGCCAAAACGCCTATCCGGGCCAGGACTTCTACAAGTACCTGCGCGGCTTCCTGCCGGACTGGCCAACTGACCTGCGCCGAACAAGCCAACTACGAGGCGCCACAAGTCGCGGATACTTTCAGCGACGCCCCGGCCAGGCTGTCCTTCTCCGCGCCGTCATACCGGTAGGTGACGTCGCGGACCTCGAACCGCTCCGGAGGCGCGGGCATCACTTCGGAGCCACGGGAGGCCACCATCGCCTGCCCGTGGGCGTTGTCGAGGAAGTTCTGCCAGTCCTGCACGTACCAGCCGGTGCGCACGAGCCGGGCCCCGCCGTTGATGATGCCCCGTACGGAGCCGGTCGCTGTCTGCAGGGCGAAGACCGCGCCGCCTCCGGCCGCCAGGTCCATCCGGCCGGAGACCAGCAGCCACAGCAGGGTCGCCCAGAGCGCCGCCGAGGCGACCACCGGCCGCCGCCCCGGCGAGGCCTATCCAGGCCCCCGCGTTCGCGGCCTCGCGCTCGGAGATGTTGACCGAGGCGGCCAGGCGCCGGTAGCGGCCCAGGAGGAACGGCCCGGCCAGGCAGGCCCGCATCTCCTCACTGGACTCCATGGAGGACATGTGCCAGCGCAGCTTGTGCAGCATCCGCCGGCGACCCGACGTCTCCAGCCCCGCGAGGTACACCACGCGCGCCGCCCGTACGTACGCGGCGGCCTGCGGCAGGCATGCCAGGAGAAGCAGAGGCAGAAGAAGGGGATGGATCACGGCGAGGACGGTCGCACCGGCGGCGAGGGTCGCCGTGGCGGCCAGCACGTCCTGGGCTTCCTCCGCGAGGTCGGGGGTCACCTGGGCGCCGCGGTCGGCGATGTCGTACTGGTCGTTGCACCCCGGCTTGTTGTTCGCCGCGGCTTCCGCGCCGAGAGCCGCCTCGACCATGCTGACCTCCGCGGCCCGGGCGAGCACCGGCCGCAGCCGCCCGGTCAGCCAGGTCACCGTGACCCCCAGCAGGGCGCGCAGACCCGCGGCCACCGCGACGACGGCCAGCTCCGGAGCCGCCTCCCGCAGCCGCTCGGTGATGTCACCGGAGGAGATCAGCGCGGTGAGTGTCCCGGTCACGGCGAACAGGCCCAGCGCGGCGAGCACGCCGGTGCCGATCTGGCGCGCGAGCAGCCCGGCCGTCGCACCCCGGTCCACCTGCCACGCCATCGCAGCGACCGGCGCACCAGCACGGGCAGGCGCCGCGCCATCGTGGTCGTCGTCATCTGCGCGCCGGCTCGGAGCCGGGACTCGTCCCGGTACTGGAACTCCTCCTCCTGCGCCGCGCCCCCGCTGTCCGATGGAGCCCCCTCCGCTTCGTCCGTGCTCGGCTGTGCGGCTGTGCTGCCCGAGGTCAAGTCGATCCCCCTGTCGGTCGGACACGGCTGGTCCGTGAGGCTCAACGACGCAACCCTGATATCGAACACACGTCTTTCGGACGGTCCTGAAGCCCCGGGATAGAGCGTTCAAGGAACCGTGGAAACTGCACCGACCCAGCTCCTGCAACGGCACGGCCACCAAAGGGGGTTGGCCGAATTGCCGAGGCTCCCAAGCGCCGTACGCCAACAGGCGGTTGGAGCGTGCGGGGCCGGGCGGACTTGCAGAGTGCGGGGCTTCCGGTACGCCACGACCCTTGTGGAACTGACTGTGGACGTCCTTGGTGGCCGCCTTCGAGCGGCCGATCTCGGGGGAACCCCGCCTCGGGCCGAAAAGAGGGCGATGGCCTGTGGCAATCACTGATTCCGACACCGCGGGCGTACTCACCGCTTACCTTGAGCGCTACCCGCAGGAGGCCGGACAGGGCGAGCAGGACCCTTCGCAGCGCGGTTCGGATCCCTTCCGGGCGTTTCCGGGCGTTGCTCTCACGGGCCCAGGTGCCCGCCCCGGCCACCACCGGCCACCGCCCCGGCCTTCACCTGCGATGGGCTGTCGACCTGCCCCCAAGCCGCCTCCTATTCCGGGCTCCGGGCTCCGAGCCGGGGAACCGCTCGCAGAGCCGCATCGCCCCCCCCCCGGGGGGAGCGTCCAGAACTGTGGACCGGCACTGGTCTGTGCGTGTGCCGGCACAGGCATGGGGGCGAGCCACTGGGGCAGGGTGAGGACATGACGGTGATGCTTGGTGCTTTCGTTCTCGGTACTCCCGATCCGCCCGCGCTGGCCGACTTCTACCGTGCTCTGCTGGGCTGGGAGGAAGTCGAGCGGGAATCTGACTGGGTCCGACTGCGGGCCCCGGAACAGGAGCGCCCCGGCCTGAGTTTCCAGTTGGAAGCCGATCACACGCCCCCAGTGTGGCCACAACGCCCAGGCACTCAGCAGATGCAAGCCCATATGGACCTGCAAGTCGACGACTTGGATGCGGAGATTGAGCGTGCTTGCGCCCTGGGCGCGACGCTGGAGGACCACCAGCCTCAAAAAGACGTACGAGTCCTGCGTGACCCTCACGGTCACCCGTTCTGCCTCTTCCTCCCGGGCGCTTGAATCCCCCTTGGCACCGGGGCGGCATCTGTGCCTTCGCAGTGATGACCGCCTGTTCCTTTTCCGTTACGTCCACCGCATGCCGATCGCGGACAGTTGCTCCATCCGCTCCGGTGTCAGCGTCGCGGCCCTGCTCCGCTGATTGCTGACCCATGCCCCCAGACGGAACTGGAGCTCCCCGCCATCCTTGGCGAGCACGGCCTCGACGTGCTCGCGCGGGACCTTCAGGTGGCCTTCGCGCGCGTAGTACTGCTGGGCGGCAGCGAGGTTGGCGGCCCACCTGTCGGCCTGCGTACGGCGCGGCTTCGGCTTCTCCTCCTCACTGGCGGGTGTGATCCCCAGGACGTGCTCGCACATCCACTGCTGCACCCCGGTGAGCTGGTCCCACCCGTACCGCACTGACTGCACCCACCGCCCGAGATCCTCGCCCTGGCGCACGACCTCGCCCGCCTCGGTGGGCAGCTCCTGACCGGCGTCCAGGTGCATCCGCACGAGGCGGAAGCACCGCTGCTGAGTCTCACACCGATGCCCTGATTGGTTCTCATTCGAGTGTCTCCGCTCAGGAGTTGCAACCACTTGGTTCCTAAGGGAGTTGGGGTCACCGTGTCTGGCGCTTGGTGAGAACCATTGGCGCACGCCTATGAGAAATCCCTGTTCGCTGAAATGAGAATCGCCGTACGAGGGTGTCGGCCAGCCTCGGCGGTGACGCCGGCCCCTGCGACCGCAAGGATCGTGGACCGCCCTCGACCCACGCGTGACGCCATCGCTGGACCGAGCGGACAGTGACCTGCAGATCTCTGGCAGTCGCGGGTCTGCCCTCGCCCAGGGCGAACCGCTCGGCCGCCTTGAGCCGTAACTCCTCGCGAAACCGCTGCTCCGGTCGGCGGTCAGGCCGCCCCCTTGTGGATACCGCATGACTCCGGTGATTCCGCAGCCACCGGCCAGCCGTCACTCCTTACGACATCACGAGTTCAGCCTCAGTAGCCGCTCATTGTCGGCGAGCCGATTCGGGGCTTTCACGTCCCTTCAGGGTGCCCCCGCCCCCTGATCTGCTCTCACTTCCGTCACCGCCTTGCTTCTGTCCGCCACCCCGGTGAGTAGCGCGGATCGGGGTATACGGGCCGGCATGGCACCGAAGACTGAACACCTCATGTCCCTGCGGGCCGTACGGCAGCTGCGCCGAGTCCGCACCTTGTACACGGCAGGTGCCCTGCTGTGGGCGGCCGCTGCGGCCTGGACGGGATGGACCCATCCCGGGAGCCGGCAGATGTGGGTCTCCCTCCTCCTCCTGGCGGTCTTCACCGGCCTGCTCGGCGCCGCCTCCCTGTGGTTGCGGCGCCTCGAGGTCGCCCCGGTCCACAAGCCGGCTCATCACGCCGCACCCCGGCGAGCCGCCGCCCCACGCCATGTGAGCGCCTGAGCCTGGCACCCACAAATTTGGGGCGTGGCACTGGTGATCGCATGCGCCCTTGCCTGCCGTGCGGACAAATATCTGCAGAAGTGAAGGCATCACCACTCACTGCCCGATTGCACGTCCGAGATGGCCCGGCGGGTTCACCACAGAGAATGAGGGAAGCAGGATGACACTCAAGCTCCGTCCTATGCGAGGAGTCGTCATGACCACCTTTGTCATCACTGTTCCCGGAACGTTCATCTCGGACATCACCGACTCCGCGCGATCGGCTCTCGAACGGAAACTGGCATCGCAGCATACGGACGTCAGTGAGAGTGAAGGCCTGAACCTCCTCACACTGAACGAGGACAACACCTTCTCCGTCTGTCTCGAGGTTGATGCCCCAGACAGGTATGAGGCCGAGCTGGATGCCACAAGGCTCGTCTCAGCCGCGCTGAAGGAGGCAGGGATCCCGGAAGCCGACGCCCCGCTCGGCCCGCCGGCCGTCACCGGTATCGACAGCGACCTCTGACCCCTTTTCACTGCAGGCGGCCCATACCGAGCGTTGGAGGGAGTTTGCCTCCCCCTAGCTAGGGTGCCCGGAAGGGAGACGGGCCGCCGGGAAGGGACGAGCGTTGAAGGTCATCGAGCATGAACTGTCATCCCCGTGGGAGGCGGTGCTGTCCCTGGCGGTACTTCGATGCCGCCGCTCTCGCCGACCGCCTCGCTGACAGCGTGCGCTCCTACGAGGAGTCCGGTAGCGAGAAGGAGGCCGGTCAGGCCCCGATGCCGCCGGTTGACAACCCGGAGCTCGCTCTGGTCCTCGCCGGTGTCCCGGACTCCCTGGCCCAGTCCGGCGGCGACCTGTACGCGGTCATCATCGACGTGGCGGTCAACGCCTGGATGCCGGCCATATCCACGGCGAGGACGGCTGCACCGGATGCGACGGCAGCCGCGGCGACGTCGGACACAACTGGGCGGCCCGGATGCGCACCATCACCGAGATGCAGCCCGGCATCGCCAAGTGGTTCGACCGGGACGTGTGGACCCGCGCCGTCAACGACGCGGGCTATACCGTCACCCGCCGCTGACGTACCGCCCAGGCTCTCCGCGCCTCTCAGGCAGTCTGGCCAACCCGGCTGATGCGGCCCTGCGTGTAGAAGAAGAGCAGGTCGACGTACTCGCGGAACAGCACAGGATTGGCGCAGCACACTGCAGCCAGCGAAGGCGCTCCCTTGGAACTGGTCGGGTAGCGGCCTTCATCCCCGCCCGGATCACGGCGGTCCAGGTCTCGGATGAAGTCGATAATCAGGCGTCGATCGCTGCTGTCTGCGAACAGGTCGTCGCCGCTCCTCTCCAACTGCCCCAGCAGCTTGCCCAGGTCATGGCCCCACCCCTGCTTCGGTCCGAGCAGGGCTTTCAAGGCGAGCTCAGCCAGTTGGCGGGCGAGGAAGAAGGCAGGCTGCGGGATCCCGGCCTCGATCAACGCGACGGCGCCGCCGTAGAACTCCGCGATCGTTTCCTCGGATGCATCCACACAGTGGGTGCGGGACAGACACAGGGCGTCGGGCCACTCGTGGTCAGCATCCATGTCACCAAACGGGCTCTGATAGGTCATGCCGGGCATTCTGTACCACTTCCGTGCCCGGGACGGTCCGGGTTTCTGGACCGGAGCCTCAGCCCTCGCTCCCGGAGATGTGGTCGAACCCCTTGAGCACAGGATCCAGTTCGGCCGCGGCGCCGCAGAGTGCGCACAGCCGGCCCCCCGGCTGCTCGGCTGTGGCCAATGCCTGGTCCGGCGGCAGTACCGGCGCTCCGACCGGCGCCTCTTCGCAGTCGACGGCGTGCACGACGCCGCTCCGGCCAGGTGCGATCTCTCGGTTTTGTGACAGTGGAGTGAGAGACAGCGTGGCTTGGGGGTGTTGGTGCTGGTCGAGGGTTGTTTCGGGGCTGAGAGGTCACTGTTCTGGAGGTGAGAGATCTGCAGGGCATCGCTGTGGTGGAGCGTTATCGCGGGAGGGGTGATGCTGTCTCAGTTTCGTGAGTTCTGATCCGCTGGCCGATGGGTGTTGGTGTGCTCAGGGGTGTGGATCAGGGAGAGCAGGACCCGGCCCCGGAAGGGGCGGGTGGTGGTTCGAGTGGGCATTTGCCAGCTGTGTCGGTTCGGGCGCTGCGGGGATCGGCGGTGCGCCGTCTGCTGGCCCTGCGGCGGGAGGGGAAGCTCACCACCACGCGGGTGAGGTCGGCGGCGGACGTGCTCGAGGTGCGGGAGCGTGCGGTGTGGCGGTGGCTGGCGGCCGCGGAGCGGGACGAGGCTGCGGCCCAGGCGCCGGGGGAGCGGGCTGCGTATCCCGGGCGGTTCACCATCACCCCGGAGATCAGGGCTCTGCTTGGGCTGTGGAAGGGGAACGTCGCGGCGGGTCATCGTGAGCTGACCGCTCGCGCGGCCAGGGGCGAGGGGGATCCCTCCGGCGATTCCGACGCTGCACCGGGCGATCCGCCGTGATCTGGCGCCGGGGGAGCGGGCCGGGCTCGCGGGTGGGGAGCGGGCGGCGCGTAAGCATGATGTGTTCCTGGCCCGGCCGCGGGGCTGGCGTAACCAGGTGTGGGAGACCGACCACGTGCAGGCCCCGGTGCTTGTCGATGTCGAGGGCAGGGCTCGCAGGCCGTGGATCACCTGGTTCACCGACTGCGCGACCACGCGATCACCGGTTTCGCGGTCACACCGGTGCATCCGTCGGGGGAGCCGGTGCTGGCCGCGCTGCGCTCCGCAGTCCTGCGCGAGGAACCCTACGGCCCGTTCGGCGGTCTGCCCACCGGCAAGGGACGCTGCACCATCACCGGCGAAGTCCTGCCACGGCCTCGCCGTGAACGTCCGCTGGGCGAGGGGGACGGACCTCAGCAGGCCCTGCTGAACCGGGCCGTGGCCACCCGCATCGAGGTCGGCCGCCGTCCGCTGTCGGTCTGTGACGAGCTGACCGGTACCCGTCCCTTCACCACCCCAAAGAGCACGAGGGAAACGTCTTGAGCGAGCTGGTCTCCTCCCGCTTCCGCAACACGGCCGGCAAGCTCGGCCTGCCTCACCTGGCGGAACGATCAACGAGTACACGCGGCGGGCTGACGACGGCAAGATGGGCTACCTCGACTTCCTCGACCTGGTGCTGTCAGAGGAACTCGCCGTCCGTGAGGACCGTCGTTTCCTCCAGGGCCTGCGGACCTCCCGGTTGCCGCACCACAAGACGATCGATGAGTACCACTTTTCCTTCCAGCCCGATCTCGACCCGCGCAAGGTCAAGGACCTTGCCACTCTCTCGTTCGTCGACGGCAAGGCGAACGCCGCCCTGCTCGGGCCGCCAGGGCGTCGGCAAGACACACATCGCAGTCGCTCTCGCGGTCGCGGCCTGCCGGGCCGGCTACTCGATCTACTTCACGAGCCTCGATGACATGGTCCGCAACCTCAAAACCGCCGAAGCTGCGGGCCGTCTGACGAACAAGCTCGGCACTTACCTGCGGCCCAGCGTTCTCGTCGTCGACGAGGTCGGTTACCAGCCCCTCGAACGAGCCGAGGCGAACCTGGTCTTCCAGGTCATCTCCAAGCGCTACGAGAAGGGCTCGATCATCCTGGCCTCGAACAAGACCTTCAGCGAATGGGGGCCAGGCCTTCGGCGACGAGGTCCTCGCCACCGCCATCCTCGACCGCCTCCTCCACCACTGCGAAGTCTCCATCAACGGCCCCAGCTACCCGCTCAAGAACCGCCTCAAGGCGATCGATCGGGACAACGACGTGGCCTGACGACCCACATTCTTTCCGGCGGCCGAGCGCTTGATCAGTTGTTGATCTCCCGCTGAAAGATTTCGGCGAACTCGCCGTTCTCGATCAGTCCGGCGATTACGTCAGTCATGTTGTCGATGCCGGGATCCCTGACGATCAGGCCGTCCGAGACCCAGAAGTACCGGCCGCCGAGGGCCTCGTCGGTTCCTGCCCAAAGTTTCATCAGACGCTCGACTTCCACGACGGTGAGCACGGTCGCGGTCCAACGAGATCCATCCTTCAGAGTCACGAAGACATCGACGTTGCAAACCTCGTCCAAGTCCTCGCCGTCGCTGGGCAGGAACGACGCCTGGAAGCCCTCCATGCGGACTCGATACCAGGGCTCGTCCCACCCTCGCTCGATCGGCTCAGACGATGTGCTGTGGCTCATCGCGCGAGTGTCCCCGGTGGGAGCATCGATCTCAACCGAGATCCTCTGCCGTGCTGCCGCTGCCCGCAGTCAGAGCTGGGGACGTTCGTCCGTACGCAATGGGGAGAAACCGTACGCCGACAGCGGGGCCTGGCCGAACCTGTCCGCTGGGAGTTCCTCTACGGACTGCAGCAACGGGATGCCCGCGGCGGCGTCATCGAGCCGATGGCCACCCGCCAGCTGACCCGCCGGCTCGAGGGGGTCCCGAGCCTGCTGACCGTGGGCCTCGAGTCCTTCGTCGAGGGGATCACCAACCACCACAACCTCGTGGCCTGATCCGGGAGACCGTCCGGGGACTATACGACGGGCCTCACTGTCGTTCCGGGGCCTGACGCCTACCGACGCCGACACCTGGGACCTGGGCTGGATGAACCTGCGATCCACGGCACTGGGCGGGCGCCGCCACTGGCCGGGACAGGTCGACGCCTCTGCCATCCGTCAGCCGTGGCTCCGGGAAGTGATCAAGACATGGACCACCGCCGTCACCCTGGAAAGCGGCAGATTCAAGCGGGCGTTCGCCGCTTGCGTCGTCGCCTCCGACGCCTTGCATGCCCGGCCCGGCGGGGGCCAGGACTACACGAACCTGCGGTTCGCCGACATGCAGGCGGTCTTCACCGCGATGAGCCGCATCCGCCGCGCCGCCGATGACGAACTCGCCAGCCGGAGCCATCGCCAGCAGGCGTTCGGCAGCTTCATCGAGATCGTCGACTTCGGCCGCAAGACGGACATGCTGACCGGCATGCCTGGCAGCTTCGACCGGGACAAGACACTGGTCCTGCCGCCCGAGGAGACGAGCGAGGACGCCGTCGGCCGAGCCGTCCCCGAGCCCGTCATCGACCAGCTCGATGCCCACCTTGCCCTGATGGGCGTCGGCTTCTCCTACGGCGAGATGGTGCCGGCGGATATCGAGCTAATGATGCAGACGGCCTACCTGGTCCTGCGCGAGACCGGACGCCGCCCCGTCGAGATCGCCAGCCTGCGGCTGAAGTGCCTGGAGACCCGCAAGGGCGAGAACACCCTCATCTGGGACAACGTCAAGAAGCGCCGCTACGGCCGCAAGCTGCCCATCACCCGCGAGATCGCCGCAGTGATCAGAATTTGGCAGACCGTCGACGACAGCTGGAGGTTCCCTCCTGCAGCCGGAAGTACCTGTTCCCGTCGATCACCAACCGCAGCGGGATCGCACACATGGGGTCCAGCCTGGCCAACGCGATGCGGGAATGGGTCGCGGCGATCCCGGTGCTGCTGAGCGACGAACTGGACGATCAGGGAAACAGGTTGCCGTTCGACCGCTCGCTGATCTTCCCCTACGCGTTCCGGCACGCCTAGGCCCAGCGTCATGCCGACGTTGGCGTCCCGGTTGGCGTGCTGAAAGAGCTCATGGACCACCGGTCGATCGTCACGACGATGTCGTACTGCCAGGTGTCCCTGAAGCGGAAACGCGAAGCCGGTCACCACCATGCGGAGGCACACCATCGACCGTTCCGGCCGTCCGGCACCGTTCACCAGCACCACCGACTACGGGGCCCAGTCGGTCGCCGCCCCGTTCGGCAACTGCCGCGAGCCCAGCAACGTCAAGGCCGGCGGCAAGGCATGCCCGATCCGCTTCCAGTGCGCCGGCTGCGGCTTCTACCGTCCCGACCCGTCCTACCTGCCCGCGATCGAGGAGGCCAGCGCGGTCCTGCGGAAGGTCCGCGCGAGCCGGGACCACAAGCTGCTGCCGCTGACCGTGATCCGCACGGACGCCTCGGATGCCTGCTGAAAACGTCCCAGAAGCCCTCCAGAATGCCCCCAGAGGTCCTCAAAGCCGCACGCCAGCGGGACAGTGCCGACAAACGCGGACGCGTCCTCAAGGCCATCCAGGACATGCTCTGCGACAACCGGCGCATCACCTTCGCCGCGGTCGCCCGCGAAGCGGACGTCTCCAGCTGGCTCGTCTATGCCCCGGCCTGCGCGGACGCATCGACCAGGCGCGAGCACGCCAGGCCGCCGAAGGCCACCAGGACCAGCAGAGCGGGCGGAGGGTCTCTACCGCCAGCGAGCAGACCGACCTGCTTCTCGCCCGCCAGGAGATCAGACGGCTCCGGACCGAGAACGGCCAGCTGCGGCAACAGACCCGCGTTCACCTCGGGCAACAGGTCGAACAACTCGGCAACCACGACCTGGTTGACCGCATCAACGAGCTCACCGAGGAAACCCTCCGGCTGTCCACCGGGGAACGGCAGGCAACCACCCAGAACGCGGAACTGCATCAGCGAATCGCCGAGCTTGAGGACGATCTCACAGCAGCCCGCACCAGCCTCCGCCGCATGATCCGCAACGAGAACCGTGCCTAGGGCCGGACGGTCACGCGAGTGACGGCCACCGATCGGTAGCCCACTCCAGCCAGCCTGACCACCCAGGAGGCGGACCTCCAACCCCATGGCCCTGGAGTTCCGCGGCATCGGGCTCCTCGAACAGCGTTCTCCAGTGCACGAGGTCCGTCTCGCTGATCGCGAAGGTCTGATGAGGGGTGGTCGACTGGCGATGGGCGACCCGAGCACGTTGGGTCTCATGGTCCACCGGCACATACACAAGCTGAAAGGACGCGCCCACAGACATCACCAACCAGCGGATCGCGGACCTCTCGTCACGAGACCAGCATCCGAAATCCAGGACCACGTTCGTTCCCAGCTTCAGCGCTTCCAGGCCAAGCCAGAGCAGCCGTCCTTCCAGCACATCGCGCTTCCCCTCAGGCTGCGGATCGCCGAACAGCGGGAGCATCCACTCATCCGGCGTCAGCCTCAGAGCGCTGTGCTCCTTGGCCAGCTGCCGAGCTCTCGTGGTCTTTCCGGCACCGGGCAGGCCGACCGTCAGGAACAACATCGTCACACCCAGATCTTGTCACGAAGGCCAAGAGCACCGTGCCTAACGTCCCTCACGCAGCTACATGGCGTTGACCTGCACTAGCACCCTGGGAACCCCAGATAACCGGCGTGGTGGTCGCCTACATCGAGGTGTAGGGCTCGCCCTTCTCAGCGGCTGGCGCCCGGTTGCAGCGGTGCCCCCTGGTGGCTTCGTCTATCCCAAGGGGCAGCGCTTCTCGACGAGTTTCGACGGCAGTTGTTGATCAGCCCTGCTTGAGATGTTGACGAGAAATGACAGCGGTGCCGTGACCGGGCACGGCCCGATGTCTGTGCTCAGCTGCAGTCGGCGGCTGAGTGGGCCTCGCGGGTCATAGGCAGGGTTGGCAGCCTCCCTCGCCAGAGGTAACGCTCGCCTGCGATCTCGAAGCCGTGGCGTTGGTAGAACCGGATCGCACGTTCGTTGTAGTCGGCGACCCCCAGGCGGATACGTGCAGGTCCTGCCCAGTTGAGGAACTCGGTCATCATGTAGCCACCGAGTCCGTGCCCCTGAGCGCGGTCCAGCAAATACATCGGTCCGGGGGTGACCGATTCCGATTCGTCCTGGTGGCCGCAGAGATAGCCGACGATCTCCGTCTTGGATCGGACGACACGGCAGAAGTGCGGGGCAGGGTGCTGGTTTGCTACCTCGATGAACTCTCGCCACTGCGTGATGCCTTCCGCAGTGGCGGACGAACCGCGGTGCTCACGGATCCAGGCCTCATCGACCTCCGCGTCTGCGTTGAGGTAGTTCTCCAGCCAGTTCCGCAGATGCAAGGGCCCCAATATCGCGGCGTCGTCAGGATGAGCGGCAATGATCGCATAGGCCATGTCAGATGATTCTCGCGCACTGGCCAAGTCACTGTGCAACTAGCGCCGGGAGACTCAGCCGGCGGACGCGACCAGGCTCTCCGGCTTCCGGTCGGCGACGTAGTAGCGCACCACCCCGTAGGAGACGTCCGCCCCGTGCTCCTCGACCAGCCGGTGAAAGATCCGGGTGACCGTGTGCCGCTGCTTGCGTGGCGCGTCCAGATCCGCCCGCAGGATCTCATCGATCACCGTCTTGTACGGGTCCACAGTGGTGGCTCGGGGCGGCAGCTTCTTACGAGGTTCCGGCCAGGACGAGTCCAACGCCTTTCGTACCGTCCGCCAGGTCACGCCGTGCTTGCGCTCAAGCTCCCGCATCGACATGCCGCCGCGATGGTCACGCCGGATTGCCGCGTACAGCTCGACCTTTGACACCTGCGGCATGACCAGACCTTTCACCAGGGAGCATCCCGATGCTGCCCGGCAAGAACCCCGGCGCCTCCCAAACTCAGGTTCTGGCTCAAGTTCTGTGGAACGGCACGCTGAGCGCGGCGAGCATCGGGCGAGGCGTCTCAGTCCCTGTCACTGCGCGCCAGGCTGCTGTTTCCCGACGCCAAGCTCCTGTTCGTTGCTCCGATCGAGGGGTGCGGGCCCACTCATGCCCGTCAGGGCCCGGAGACCAGCAGAAACGGCGTTACGCTCCCCTCTGTTCGCACCGGAGGACACGGAGAGCGCATGAGGCATGGCCCCTATTGGATGGTCCGCGTTGGCGTGTTCGCGGCGTGCCTTGGGCTTGTCGCAGCCTGCGGTTCGGGAGGGGGATCCGGTGACGACGACGCATCCCCCACTCCGCCGTCTCCGAGCCCTACCGCATCAACTCCGAACCCCACCAGTTCAAAAACGAACGCGACACCTTCGACGTCCGCGGGTTCTCGTTCCTACGGCGGCGAGTCGGTCCCTCCGCCTTCGCCTGTTCCGAAGCACACCGGAGCGTCGAAGAAGACGGATCCCGACATCGCTCCGTCGGAGACGAAACCTCCTTCTCCCGCTTGCCCCGACGCTCCCGGTTGCCCCCCGTCTCCGGGGAACCGCGAGCCTCAAGAGCCCGCGCCAGACGATACGTGAGCGACACGGAGCCTCGCCTTGAGCGGTCGGCCAGGCGAGCGGGCCCAGACCTGGCGTCGCCGACCGCGCTGGTCAATATCGTGATTGCCCAGGCGTCGTTCATCGCCGCATTGATGTTCTACGTGGGTGTGATCTATACGAGCGCGTATTACGGCTATTTCCACCTTTCCCCCTTCTCGCTCGGCTTCGGTTTTACTGAATTTGTCCTGCAGAGCTTGCAGCTGATGACCTTCCCGGTCCTCGTGAGTGCCGTCGTGCTGCTTATTGCGGTTGCCATTAGCGGGCGCCGACCGCGACAAGCACTACCCAACGGCTTGGTGCGCAGCACGTCGCTGGGTACGTCGGCACTGGCCCGCTACTACTTGGTCGTCGTGGCCGCAGGCTTGCTCCTGCTCATCCTGTGGTGGCAATGGCAACTGCTGCTGCCGTACCGCTGGGCCGGCCCGCTTCTCATCGCCATCGGTCTGCTGCTCGGTGAAGTACGGCCAACTGACGTGGATCGCGCGAAGGGCCTGCTGGACACAGCTGTGCCGATCTTCGCCGCCGGAATGTTCCTGCTCTGGACTGTCACCCTGGCCGCCGGCCAGCTCGGCGAGCAGCACGCCAGGAACGAGGCAAGCGATGTGGTCGAGCGCACGGGCCTGGTGGTCTACAGCGCGCAGCGACTTGGCCTCAGCTCACGATCACTGGATCTCCACTTCGAGGACCTCGGCGAGAACGTCCACCTTCGCTACCGCTACACGGGCCTGCGACTCATCACGGCACGCGAGGGGCGTTACTACGCCGTGCCTATCGGGTGGAGGGCGAAGACCGACCATGTCTTCGTCATCAGGGAAGCCGACGATGTGCGCATCGAGTTCACGCCGGGCGTTCAGTAGTACGGACGGCCGACAACGCCACGGCCCCCAGGGAGGCTCGCCACGACATCCCGGGAGGGCCAGCGAGGCCCACCGGTCGCACGAGGCAGCCCCGCAGTTCAATCCATGACACCTTCGCCGACGCCCCGCGCGGGCCTCAGTTGTCACTTCAGCGTGCCCGCGTCACGGAAGTTGAGCCAGAGCCCAAACTCATCAACATCACCCGACCGTGGTTCTGGGCGCCTCCCAAACCCGTCGACAAGTGACGTCACCACTACTGCTCGATAAAGCCACCATGGGCTGCGCGGAGTCCGGGCTGCGGCCAGTGGTAGAGCCGGACGGGGACCGTGGTGTCGCCACGCAGGTCCACGGCGACCTGATAGACCATGCTCCCGTCGGCATGGAAGAACGGAGGAGCCGAGCACCATCAGGATCGCCCGGGTGAGCAGTACGAAGCCCGGGTACCGCAGGACATCGTTAGTGAGGTGGTCTCCGGTCAAGCAACCGCGATCCCCGCAGCCCCGACAGCATCACGGTCGGGTCCGCGGAAACAGAAGGTCGGCGCGGTATCAGGGCCGGCAGATGGTGTAGCAGTTCCTTCGGGGCCCTGGTGCCATAGCACCAGGGCCCCTCCACGCGTTCCAGAAGAGAGGTGCAGATGACAGCAGACGACACACGCGGGCGTCTCGACGACGACTACCCCGCCTACACGATGGGCAGGGCCGCCGAGATGCTCGGCACCCCCCCCGCCTTCGTGCGGGCCCTGGGTGAACATTGCCTGATCACCCCGCTGCGCTCAGAGGGCGGACACCGCCGCTACTCCCGCTACCAGCTGCGCATCGCCGCCCGCGCGCGTGAACTCGTCGACCAGGGCACCCCCATCGAGGCCGCCTGCCGCATCATCGTCCTCGAAGACCAGCTCGATGAAGCCCAGCGCCTCAACGCCGCATACCTCCGCGCCACCGAAACGGCCCACCCGTCGGCCGCAGCCTGAGACGACACCCGTCCGCCGGGCACAGCGCACTCACCCGCGGAGACGTTCCCTCTGGTGACGGGGTGTGCGGGCGTGTACCGTCCCCGTTAGCTGTCGTGGTTCGGAAGTTCCCTTTGCCCACGCCTTCGGCGTGGGCGTTTTGCTGTGCTGTGCCGCAGGAACCAGGGCGATCACCTCCGCCTCCCACACGGTGTGGGCGGCGTTCATCGACTGGAAGGCATGAGACATGGCTACGGGAACTGTGAAGTGGTTCAACGCGGAGAAGGGCTTCGGCTTCATTGCCCAGGACGGCGGCGGCCCGGACGTCTTCGCCCACTACTCGGCGATCAACTCGACGGGCTTCCGTGAGCTCCAGGAGGGCCAGGCCGTGTCGTTCGACGTTACCCAGGGCCAGAAGGGCCCCCAGGCGGAGAACATCTCCCTCGCCTGACCTTGACCCGCGGGAACCGAGACCGTTGCGGTCTTTGTCCCGGGTCGCCGTATGCAGGAGAGGCCCGCACCCAGACAGGTGCGGGCCTCCGCCTTACGAGGCTTCGGCCGACTACCGCCCGGCCGACGCCGCCCACCGCGCGGTCGACCCGCCCCGGCAGGACCCAGCCCTGGCCGCCGCCGGCGTACGGCAGGAAAAGGCCGCTGCGCTAGCCGAGCAGGTCTTTCCCGACACCAACCAGGGCCAGGAGGACGCGCCTGCGGCACGAGGCGGCGCGCCACGGGGCATCCGATACCGCGATCGGCCCGACTACTCCTATCCGGCCGGCTGCAGTGCCCAGTAGTGCGGTTCGATGGAGGCCTGCCGCACCACGATCCGGCCGGTCACGCCGGGATCGTCCACGATCTTTCCGTACGAGGGGGAGAAGTCGCCGGGTGTGTGCTCGATGTCGGCCCACACCACGCTGCCGGGCCCGGCGGAGCCGTAGGAGACGGTCCACTCGGTGTACCTGTCACCGCAGCTGTAGACCGACACGCTGTGCTGTGACGTCACACTCAGGCAGGTGCGCGGGTTCGAACCCGGCGGGGAGACTTCCATCATTCCGTCGGGGCGGCGCAGCACCTGCCAGTTCGCCGAGGTGGACGCGGTCTCCGTGCAGTCGCCCAGCGACACCACGCCGATACTCGCGTGCGTCTTGGGCCAGACCAGACACTTGCCGTCCGTGAGAGCCGCGAACCGGTAGACCCCGTCGACGAGCGGGGCGGCGTGGACGGGTTGCGCGAGTGCCGCGGTGGCCGCGAGCGCGGCGGCCGTGACGGCGATGACGCGTGAACGCATGGGGTGAGACTCCTTGAACAGCCGTGGTCGATCCGATCACACGGCACAGACGCGGTGGAGGACAGCTGCCGCCGGAGACGGCGGCGGCACTGATCTTGGAACACCGGTCCCGCCAGCAGCGGCTTGCGACGGCCGCCGTCACTCGTCTGGCCGAGCCGCGTCATCCGATGGCGTGGCTCGGGATGCGGCCTCGCCGACTGCGGCCAGTACACCCGTTAACTCGGGCTGATCAGCCGCGACGAGGTGATCACCGCGCTGAGGACCAGCACCGACACTCATCGAAACGCATCACCGTCGAGCACGCACAAGCCGCCCCCAAACGCTGGAAGCAACTGACCCGCGACCGTCCGCTGTCCGCCACCGTCCTCGCCGACCGGATCCATCTCGTCGAGCAGTGGCACGACGGCGCGCACATCCGGTGGACCCCGATCGCCGAAGTCCCGCTTGCGGGGGCGGGAGCATGACCGGATTCCCCGGTCCGCGCCCGATCTACGGCGACGCCGTCCACATCACCGTCGGCGCCGACCTTGGTCTTCGTCGGGAAGATCATGACCCGGGGCGTTCTGAGCGGCGGCCGCGGCTTCGCGGAGCGCGTGCTGCCGGACGCCGACCCGCAGCAGCGGCGTAACCTCGAGTGTGCCGGGCACTACCAGTACGAGCTGTACCTCGAGGGCGAAGAGCTCTACGCCTCACCAGGACTGGTCCTCCGCGCGATCCGGCGGGACGGCGACGGCGCTCTGGTGGTGACCGGCTCCCCCTGACCGCCTGCACAGGAAGTCACCCTCCACGAAACCGACCTGATCATCCCCGACACCCCCCTCCCGATTCTCAAGCGCATCGGGATCGCCCGGGAGAAGCAGCAAAAGCCCCGGGACTTCGACCACGTCGGACCCGCACACCAGCTCACCAGCGACAAGGACGACTTCTTCCAGCAGGTCGATGACGAGACCCTCGACCGCTTCGAGACGGTCTTCAAGAAACTCTCCGCCTGAACCTGCCAACAGCACGCCCAGGGCCTCAAGAGGCCCGGGGTCCGGTCACGGCGCTGGGAGCGGTCAGAGGTTGGCCGGGGCGGCCTGGGGGATCGTCACCGGCTTCGCCCAGTCCATGCCCAGCTTAGCGAGGGCGGCGAGCTGTTCGGCGTCCAGCCGGTCCCTCCTGGATTTCGTGTTCGAAATCCATACCCCCAGTCGTACAGGCACCGGCTCCGTCGCGCCATCGACCTCGACCTCGAAGACCGCGCCGCGCGGGACCGGCCGGTCACCCTCCCGCTCCACCCACCGCGCCAAGGCCGCAAGCCCCCGCTGGAACGCCGCCCGGGCCTTGCTCGGCCCCTTCGCCACACGAGCGGCTGCCGGGGCGGGAGACGGGGCCTGGTCGGGCTGCACACCCAGCTTCGACAGCCGCTCCTGTTGCTCGGGGAGAAGCTGCGCCCAGGTGCCCGGGTTCTTCTGCCGCTCCAGCCATCGCCCTATGTCATCGCCCTCGAACAGCACCCCCGGTTCGATGGCCGGCAGGACGCCGTCGGCGTCGACCAGGTCCGCGAGGACGCGGTAGTGCCGTTGCCAGTCCAGCGGCCACGGGCAGTTCCAGTCCTCGTCGACCGCGGCCAGCTGCTGCGCGCGCACGGCGGCCCGCTCCGGATCCTTCCCCAGGCCGCCCTTCCGGCGCAGGTTCGCCATGTGCTGGCCGACCGGCACCATCACCTCGCCCTCGCCCCACACCGCGTCCTGCCGGGGCGCGAGGTGCCCGGTGGCCCGCCGGTAGGACCGCAGGACAGCGAGTTTGTTCTCCCACGCCTCCTCGCCGGGCTCCCAGACCATGCCGGCCTCCGGCGCGTCCAGCAGTGTCTTGCGCCGCTCCTCCAGCTCCCCGGCCCGCAGCGCCTTCCTCTGCTGATGCACCCACCGCCCAAGCGGGAAGTCTTTGGTGACGCCGACCTCGGTCTCCACGTCATAGGGCACGGCGTAGAGGCCGGTGATGCCGTTCTCCTTCCGCCACCGGATGAGGGACTGGCAGCCCTCCAGCCACACCAGGGACTCGGGCCGGTAGACCCGGGTGCGCAGGAACGCGGCGATCGTGGCGGCGTCGCGCGGGCTGGAGAAGTGCAGCAGGGCCGCTTCGGCGGCGGCCTGCGTGTCATCGTCCTCCTGGTCCTCACCGTCGCCTTCGTTGCCGGCCCCGACGATCTGCCCGTCCTCGTCGCGCCGGACGTGGATCTTGCGCTTGCCGCTGGTGAGGGCGCGGGAGGCGAGCTGTTCGACCAGGCGCTCGTCATGCGAGCGCAGCCCCTGGAGAACCGCCACAAGGGGGCGGAACGAGGCGCTTGCGACCATGTCGGTGGGGTCCTCGTGCGGCTCCAGGAACACCGGCACGATGATTCTGGCGACCTTGGTGGAGCCGTCGCGGTTGAGGCGGAGCGCCCGGCCGATGTTCTGGACGATTTCGACCTGGGAGCCGCGGGTGTCGGCGAAGCAGATCGAGTCGACTCCCCGCTCGCCGGTGATGTGCGATCTCTCGGGTTGGTGTCGGTGGTGGTGAGAGTCGGTCGTGCTGGTCCGGGGATGGGTGTTGCGGGGCTGGTCAGTGGGTGTTTACGGGTGGGGGGCGCTGTCATGAGGTGAGAGGTTGATGGGTGGGATCGCTGTCGTGGGGCTTTATCGCATGAC
>NZ_JBWKLF010000011.1:0-44788 GCF_056430475.1 Streptomyces sp. NPDC045968
GCGTTTCCGACTCTATCAGACTCTTTCGTGTCCGATTCCCGGTCGAAGCGGGTTTCGCTTTCCAGTTCTTCGCTTTCGCGTTTCCCTTTCCGGCGGTTCCAACCTTACCAGACTCATTCCGTTCCGTTTCCGGTCCGAATTTGTTTCCGGCGGCCTGTTGGAGGGCCTTTTGCCTTTCGGCGGAACCGACTTTATCAGAGATTCTGAGTCGGAATTCCCCGCCCCGTTCGAGTGCTCCCTGCGCACGAGTGCGCGCGGTGCTTCCCGTTCAGGCGGAGACGTAAACGTACTGGAGCGGGGCGCCCCGATGCAAATCGAGGTGCCCCGCTCCGTGTTGGTGCTGGTCGGGGTCAGACCTCGACCACGACCGGGAGGATCATCGGGCGCCGACGGTAGGTGTCGGAGACCCACTTGCCCACCGTGCGGCGGACCAGCTGCTGGAGCTGGTGCGGCTCCATCACGCCGTCCTGAGCGGACTTGTTGATTGCGTCCTGGACCTTCGGGACGACGGCGCTGAACGCCGAGTCGTCGATGCCGGAGCCTCGGGCCTGGATGTGGGGGCCGCCCACGATCTTGCCGGAGGAACTGTCGACGACGATGAAGACCGAGATGATGCCCTCGTCGCCGAGGATGCGGCGGTCCTTGAGGGAGGTCTCCGTGACATCGCCGACCGAGAGGCCGTCGACGTACACGTATCCCGCCTGGACCTTGCCGACGATCTTGGCCTTGCCGTCGACGAGGTCGACGACGACGCCGTCCTCGGCGATGACGATGTGGTCCTTGGGCACGCCGGTGAGGGCACCCAGTTCGGCGTTGGCCCTGAGGTGGCGCCATTCGCCGTGGACCGGCATCAGGTTCTTCGGCTTGCAGATGTTGTAGAAGTACAGCAGCTCGCCGGCCGAGGCGTGACCCGAGACGTGGACCTTGGCGTTGCCCTTGTGGACGACGTTGGCGCCCCAGCGGGTCAGGCCGTTGATCACGCGGTAGACCGCGTTCTCGTTACCCGGGATGAGCGACGACGCCAGGATGACCGTGTCGCCCGGGACGATGCGGATCTGGTGGTCACGGTTGGCCATGCGGGACAGGGCCGCCATCGGCTCGCCCTGGGAACCCGTGCAGACCAGCACGACCTCGTCGTCCGGCAGGTCGTCGAGGGTCTTCACGTCCACGACGAGGCCCGCGGGGACCTTGAGATAGCCGAGGTCACGGGCGATGCCCATGTTGCGGACCATCGAGCGGCCGACGAAGGCGACCCTGCGGCCGTACTCGTGGGCCGCGTCCAGGATCTGCTGAATGCGGTGCACGTGGCTGGCGAAGCTCGCCACGATGATCCGCTTCTGGGCGTTCGCGAAGACCGTGCGCAGGACGTTGGAGATGTCCCGCTCGGGCGGCACGAAGCCGGGGACCTCCGCGTTCGTCGAGTCCGAGAGGAGAAGGTCGATGCCTTCCTCGCTCAGCCTCGCGAAAGCGTGCAGGTCGGTGAGGCGGCCGTCCAGCGGGAGCTGGTCCATCTTGAAGTCGCCGGTGGCGACGACCAGGCCGGCGGGGGTGCGGATGGCGACCGCGAGGGCGTCCGGGATGGAGTGGTTGACCGCGATGAACTCGCAGTCGAACACGCCGATGCGCTCGCGCTGGCCCTCGGTGACCTCAAGGGTGTACGGACGGATCCGGTGCTCCTGGAGCTTCGCCTCGATCAGCGCGAGGGTCAGCTTGGAGCCGATGAGCGGGATGTCCGGCTTCAGGCGCAGCAGATACGGGACACCACCGATGTGGTCCTCGTGTCCGTGCGTGAGGACGATGCCCTCGATGTCGTCCAGACGGTCCCGGAGGATGGTGAAGTCCGGCAGGATCAGGTCGATGCCCGGCTGCTCCTCCTCGGGGAAGAGGACGCCGCAGTCGACGATGAGCAGGCGTCCGCCGTACTCGAAGACCGTCATATTGCGGCCGATCTCCCCCAGGCCGCCGAGCGGGGTTACGCGCAGACCGCCCTTCGGGAGCTTCGGCGGGGTACCGAGTTCAGGATGCGGATGACTCAAAAGACTCTCCTTACCACGCACGCCACGTACCGCTGAGGGCACGTGGCGCGCATGTCATTCGTGCACTTGCTGTTGTCTGGGATGGTGCTCTCGCGAGCGTTGCTCGCTTATTCAGTTGTGAAGTCCGTGGTTACAGCTGTACCCCGCCGGCAGCCAGATCGATCTTGAGCTGCGCCGTCTCCTGGTTGGTGAGTTCCACCAGCGGCAGACGCAGCGGACCGGCCGGCAGGCCCCGCAGGGTGAGCGCGGCCTTGGTGGTGATCACGCCCTGGGTACGGAACATCCCGGTGAAGACCGGAAGCAGCTTCTGGTGGATCTCCGTGGCCTTCTGGACGTCGCCGCCGAGGTGGGCCTCGATGAGCGCCCGCAGGTCGGGGGTGACGACGTGGCCGACGACCGAGACGAAACCGATGGCGCCGACCGAGAGCAGCGGGAGGTTCAGCATGTCGTCGCCGGAGTACCAGGCGAGGCCGGACTGGGCGATGGCCCAGCTGGCGCGGCCCAGGTCTCCCTTGGCGTCCTTGTTGGCGACGATCCGGGGGTGCTCCGCGAGCCGTACGAGCGTCTCTGTGTCGATCGGCACACCGCTGCGGCCCGGAATGTCGTACAGCATCACGGGGAGCCCGGTGGCGTCCGCGATGGCGGTGAAGTGGCGCAGGAGGCCTTCCTGCGGCGGCTTGTTGTAGTACGGCGTGACGGCGAGGAGGCCGTGGGCACCGGCGCGTTCCGCGGTGCGGGCGAGCTCGATGCTGTGGCGGGTGTCGTTGGTGCCGATGCCGGCGACGACGTGTGCCCGGTCTCCTACCGCTTCGAGTACAGCCCGTACGAGCTGGTCTTTCTCCGCGTCGCTGGTGGTCGGGGACTCACCGGTGGTGCCGTTGATGACCAGGCCGTCGTTGCCTGCGTCCACCAGATGGGCGGCGAGCCGCTGGGCGCCGTCGAGGTCGAGTGCGCCGTCCGCCGTGAACGGCGTGACCATAGCGGTGAGGACCCGCCCGAAGGGGGTCTGCGGAGTGGAGATCGGAGCCATGGGTAACACGCTACTCGTTGCTCGGAGCGCCGTGTCCCCTCGGGGGGACGAGGAAGAGGAGCCCGGCACTGCCTGCTCGGGGGTTCAAGCAGTGCCGGGTCCGTTTGATCAGCCTAGATGAACTTCTCGAAACGCCGCAATACGGACACCGCTTACGGGGCGACCCGTCCGTTTTTGTTGAAGGCCGCATGAGTGAGCGGCATGAGCTGCGCCCACTGGGCTTCCATCTGCTCGCCGACCATCTCGATCTCGCGCTGCGGGAAGGACGGCACCTTGGCCAGTTCGTGCTGGGTGCGCAGGCCGAGGAAGTGCATCAGCGAGCGGGCGTTGCAGGTGGCGTACATCGTGGAGAACAAGCCGACGGGGAGCACCGCGCGGGCGACCTCACGGGCGATCCCGGCGGCGAGCATCTCCTGATAGGCGTCGTACGCCTGGCGGTACGAGGCCTCCATGGAGCGGCTCGTGAGCTCGTGCTGCTCCGGCGTTCCCTCGACGAACTCGTACTTGCCGGGGCGGCCCTGCTGGATGAGCTTGCGGGACTCCCCCGGGACGTAGAAGACCGGCTCCAGCTCCCTGTAGCGGCCCGATTCCTCGTTGTACGACCAGCCCACGCGGTGCCGCATGAACTCGCGGAACACGAAGATCGGGGCGCTGATGAAGAAGGTCATCGAGTTGTGCTCGAACGGGCTGCCGTGCCGGTCCCGCATCAGATAGTTGATGAGTCCCTTGGAGCGCTCGGGGTCCTTGGTGACCTCTTCCAGGGACTGTTCCCCGGCCGTGGACACACGCGCTGCGAACAGCACGTCGGAGTCGCTGGCCGCTGATTTCACCAGGTCAACGGTGACATCGCTGCGGAAGTGGGCCTTCGTGGGCTCGGGGGTGTCGGTCACCGGCGGGGGTCCTTCCAATGGCGTCGCTCGGGCGGCGTCCACTCTACGGGCCCCGACGAGGGCCTCCGTACGCAGGAATTCTTCGAATGATTCGGCGATTCGGGGCACCGATCGGGCTCGCCGTACGTCTGACTCATTAGCAGCACCCGCCCCATAGTTCAAGGAGAGCTTCCTCATGTTCCGCCGGCGTGAATCCGTCCCGTTCTCGTTCGTTGCCGAGGCCGACCGATTCCGCAGCAATGTCACTCCGCCGCCGCGCGAGCGGGCCAGCGTCTCGCAGCTCGTCGGCCGTTCCCTCGTCGGGCTGGTCGTGGTCACCGGTCTGGCCGGATCGCTTCTGTTCGGCCTTCCCGCCCTCGACACCGGCCAGAGTCCCTCGCACAGCCAGAAATCCGAGGCGGCCCGGGGCCGCTGACTCGTACGGACCCCCTGGGGTGGTCGGGTCGGTGGCCTCCTCGGTAGCCTCACCGGGCACAGCAATCGAGCGTGCTTGTGAGTGAGGATCAGTCGTGCCCCTGCCCTTTCTGACGGCCGACCGCGCATTTGACGCGGGCGCAGAGGACATCGCGCTGCCGTTCGACGACCACGACAGCTGGCGGCGGCCGTACCGCCCGGGTCCGTGGCGGGTCGCAGCAGCGGCCACCCTGCTGCTGCTTGCCTCGTTCGTCCTGCTCGCGGGAGTGATCACCGCCGCGGCCGGAGGGCTTTCCGGGGCCACCGTGTGTCTCGTACTCGCCGGCGTGGTGATCGCCGGTGCCTTGCGGCTGCTCCGTGTCGGTGCGTGGGTCAGCCGGCACGGAGTGCGCCGGGTGGGGTTCTTCCGCACGACGACGGTGCGGTGGGGGCAGACGGCCGCCGTGCGTACGGTTCAGCAGCCCGTGAAGTGGCTCGGGCTGCCGCGGACCGTGCAGGGCCAGGCGCTGATCGTGGTGCGTCAGGGTGGTGAGTCGTTGCCGCCGCTGGTGACGGACCACAACGCGGATTTCCTGGCACGGGCTGAGGCGTTCGAGCGGGCCACGGACGCGATCGAGGCCTGGGGCGACGAGTACCAGCGAGGCTAGAGCGGGCCCGTCCGGCTGAGGCTCGTCCTCGATCGCCGGACGGGCTCGTTATGCCGGGGTGGGCTTGACCGTGCCGGTGGCCCTGTGCAGGGCGATCGCCCGTTGCATGGCCTTGCGGGCTCGTGGGGTGTCTCTGGCGTCCTGGTAGGCGACTGCCAGGCGGAACCAGCAGCGCCAGTCGTCGGGGGTGTCTTCCGTTTCCTCGCGGCGACGGGCGAACACCGCGTCCGCCGAGTCCCGGTCGATGCGGCCGGACGGGGTGCGGAGCAGTTCGTCGACCGGGAGGCCGCCCTCGGCCTCCAGCTCGGCGGCCAGTGCGTTGGCCCTGCGGACGAACTGCGTGTTCTTCCAGAGGAACCAGATACCGATCACCGGCAGGATCAGGACCGCTACGCCGAAGGTGATCGTGAGCAGTGTGCCGTGGCGTATGAGCAGGAGGCCACGGCTGCCGACCAGGGCGAAGTAGAAGACCAGGACGGCAGCGGTGACGACGTAAGTGATCTTTGCGCGCATGGGTGTCGGCTCAGTCAGTTCAGGTCGAGGAAGTGTTCCAGGCCGAACGTGAGGCCGGGAGTGGTCACCACACGGCGCGTACCGAGCAGGATGCCCGGCATGAAGCTGCTGTGGTGCAGGGAGTCGTGGCGGATGGTGAGCGTCTCGCCCTCGCCACCGAGCAGGACCTCCTGGTGGGCCAGGAGGCCCCGGAGCCGGATGGCGTGGACGGGGACACCGGCGACGTTCGCGCCGCGGGCGCCGTCCAGGGCCGTCGTGGTGGCGTCCGGCTGAGCCGCCATGCCGGCGCGCTCGCGGGCCGCCCCGATGAGCTGGGCGGTGCGGGTGGCCGTCCCCGAGGGCGCGTCGACCTTGTGCGGATGGTGCAACTCGATGACCTCGACGGACTCGAAGTAGCGGGCCGCCTGCTCCGCGAACTTCATCGTGAGGACCGCGCCGATGGAGAAGTTCGGCGCGATGAGCACCCCGGTCTCCGGCGAGCCGTCGAGCCAGGTGGTGAGCTGCGCGAGCCGTTCGTCGGTCCAGCCGGTCGTACCGACGACGGCGTGGATGCCGTGCCGGATACAGAAGTCGAGGTTGCCCATCACCGATGCGGGGGTGGTGAGCTCGACGACCGCCTGGACGCCGGTGTCCGCGAGGGTCTCCAGCTT
The DNA here is from genome assembly GCF_056430475.1 of Streptomyces sp. NPDC045968. Classification (NCBI taxonomy): domain Bacteria; kingdom Bacillati; phylum Actinomycetota; class Actinomycetes; order Kitasatosporales; family Streptomycetaceae; genus Streptomyces; species Streptomyces sp. NPDC045968. Next base: position 6,181 of record NZ_JBWKLF010000011.1, read on the forward strand.
GTCGCCGCGGCCCAGTGCGGCCACCAGCTCCATGTCGTCGGCGGCCTCGACGGCTCGGACCGCCTCGGACCCGATGCGTCCCTTGGCGCCGAGAACGGCCACGCGCAGCTTGCTCATGTGCTCTGCTTCCTTACGAGGAGGGTTAGGAGACCGCTTCGTGCAGGCGGTCGGCCTGCTTGTCCTTGAGCGGACCGATGACGGAGAGCGAAGGACGCCGGCCCAGGACCTCGGCCGCCACCGCGCGGACGTCGTCGGGCGTGACCGCCGCGATCCGCGCCAGCATGTCGTCGACCGACATCTGCTCGCCCCAGCACAGCTCACTCTTGCCGATGCGGTTCATCAACGCGCCGGTGTCCTCCAGGCCGAGGACGGTGGAACCGGAGAGCTGACCGATGGCACGGCCGATCTCCTCGTCGTCGAGTCCGTCGGCCGCGACGCGGTCGAGCTCGTCGCGGCAGATCTTGAGGACGTCGTGGACCTGGCTGGGCCGGCAGCCCGCGTACACACCGAAGAGCCCGCAGTCGGCGAAGCCCGAGGTGTACGAGTACACGCTGTAGGCCAGGCCGCGCTTCTCCCGTACCTCCTGGAAGAGGCGGGAGGACATTCCGCCGCCCAGGGCGGTGTTCAGGACGCCCAGGGCCCAGCGGCGCTCGTCGGTGCGGGCGAGGCCCGGCATGCCGAGGACGACGTGTGCCTGCTCCGTCTTGCGGTTCAGGTGCTCCACGCGGCCCGCGGTGCGCAGCGTGCGGGAGCCCTCGCGCGGCGCCATCGGGACGGCGTCGGTGCGGGACAGGGCGCCGGCGCGCTCGAAGGCCCTGCGGACCTGGCGTACGACCGTGGCGTGGTCGACGTTGCCCGCGGCGGCGACGACGAGGCGCGTGGGGTCGTAGTGCTTCTTGTAGAAGCGGGCGATCTGGCCGCGGCTCAGTCCGTTGACCGTGTCGACGGTGCCGAGGACCGGGCGGCCGAGGGGGGTGTCGCCGAGCATGGTGTGCGCGAACAGGTCGTGCACGCAGTCGCCCGGGTCGTCCTCGGTCATCGCGATCTCTTCGAGGATGACGCCGCGCTCGGCGTCGACGTCCTCGGACGTGATCAGCGAGCCGGTCAGCATGTCGCAGACGACATCGATGGCCAGCGGCAGGTCCGTGTCGAGGACCCGCGCGTAGTAGCAGGTGTACTCCTTCGCCGTGAAGGCGTTCATCTCGCCGCCGACCGCGTCGATCGCGGACGAGATGTCGAGGGCGCTGCGCTTGGCGGTGCCCTTGAAGAGGAGGTGTTCGAGGTAGTGGGTCGCGCCGTTCAGCGCGGGCGTCTCGTCGCGTGATCCGACGTTCGCCCAGATACCGAAGGTGGCGGAGCGTACGGAGGGCAGGGTCTCGGTGACGATCCGGAGACCGCCGGGGAGGACCGTACGGCGTACTGTGCCGATGCCGTTGGCGCCCTTGAGAAGCGTTTGGGTACGGGCGACGGCCCGCGCCTCCGAGGAGGTGCGGGCCGTCGTCACGGAACTACGGGACGTCACTTGTCGGTGTCGTCCTTCTCGTCGGCCTCTTCGCCCTCGATCACGGGGATGAGGGAGAGCTTGCCGCGGGAGTCGATCTCCGCGATCTCGACCTGGACCTTGGAGCCGACCGCGAGCACGTCCTCGACGTTCTCCACGCGCTTGCCACCGGCGAGCTTGCGGATCTGCGAGATGTGCAGCAGGCCGTCCTTGCCGGGCATGAGGGAGACGAAGGCACCGAAGGTGGTGGTCTTGACGACCGTACCCAGGTAACGCTCGCCGACCTCCGGCATGGTCGGGTTGGCGATCGCGTTGATCGTGGCGCGCGCGGCCTCGGCCTGCGAGCCCTGCTGGGCACCGATGTAGATGGTGCCGTCGTCCTCGATCGTGATGTCGGCGCCGGTGTCCTCCTGGATCTGGTTGATCATCTTGCCCTTGGGGCCGATGACCTCACCGATCTTGTCCACCGGGATCTTGACCGTGATGATCCGCGGGGCGTTCGGGGACATCTCGTCCGGGACGTCGATGGCCTCGTTCATGACGTCCAGGATGTGCAGACGCGCGTCACGGGCCTGCTTCAGCGCGGCGGCCAGGACCGAGGCGGGGATGCCGTCGAGCTTGGTGTCGAGCTGGAGCGCGGTCACGAACTGCTTCGTACCGGCGACCTTGAAGTCCATGTCGCCGAAGGCGTCCTCCGCACCGAGGATGTCGGTGAGGGCGACGTAGTGCGTCTTGCCGTCGATCTCCTCGGAGATCAGACCCATGGCGATACCGGCGACGGCGGCCTTGAGGGGCACACCGGCGTTCAGCAGGGACATGGTGGAGGCGCAGACCGAGCCCATGGACGTCGAGCCGTTGGAGCCCAGCGCCTCGGAGACCTGGCGGATCGCGTACGGGAAGTCCTCGCGCGACGGCAGCACCGGCACGATGGCGCGCTCGGCGAGCGCACCGTGGCCGATCTCGCGGCGCTTGGGCGAGCCCACGCGGCCGGTCTCGCCGACGGAGTACGGCGGGAAGTTGTAGTTGTGCATGTAGCGCTTGCGGGTCACCGGGGAGAGGGTGTCCAGCTGCTGCTCCATCCGGAGCATGTTGAGGGTGGTGACGCCCAGGATCTGGGTCTCGCCACGCTCGAACAGCGCCGAGCCGTGCACGCGCGGGATGGCCTCGACCTCGGCGGCCAGCGTACGGATGTCCGTGACGCCGCGGCCGTCGATGCGGACCTTGTCCTTGATGACGCGCTCGCGGACCAGCTTCTTGGTCAGCGCGCGGTAGGCACCGGAGATCTCCTTCTCGCGGCCCTCGAAGGCCGGGAGGAGCTTCTCGCCGGCGATCTCCTTGATGCGGTCCAGCTCCGCCTCGCGCTCCTGCTTGCCGGCGATGGTGAGCGCCTTGGCGAGCTCGGTGCTGACGGCGGCGGTGAGCGCCTCCAGGACGTCGTCCTGGTAGTCGAGGAAGACCGGGAACTCGCCGGTGGGCTTGGCAGCCTTGGAGGCGAGGTCGGACTGGGCCTTGCAGAGCGCCTTGATGAAGGGCTTCGAGGCCTCGAGACCGGCGGCGACGACCTCTTCGGTCGGGGCCTCGGCACCGTCCTGGACGAGCTGGATGGTCTTCTCGGTGGCCTCGGCCTCGACCATCATGATCGCGACGTCGCCGTCCTCCAGGACGCGACCGGCGACCACCATGTCGAAGACCGCGTCCTCGAGCTCGGTGTGCGTCGGGAAGGCGACCCACTGGCCCTTGATCAGGGCGACGCGGGTGGCGCCGATGGGGCCGGAGAAAGGCAGGCCCGCCAGGATCGTGGAAGCGGAGGCGGCGTTGATCGCGACCACGTCGTACAGGTGGTCGGGGTTGAGCGCCATGATCGTCTCGACGATCTGGATCTCGTTGCGCAGGCCCTTCTTGAAGGAGGGGCGCAGCGGGCGGTCGATCAGGCGGCAGGTGAGGATCGCGTCCTCGGAGGGCCGGCCCTCACGGCGGAAGAAGGAGCCGGGGATCTTGCCGGCCGCGTACTGCCGCTCCTCGACGTCCACCGTGAGGGGGAAGAAGTCGAGCTGGTCCTTGGGCCTCTTGGAGGCGGTGGTGGCCGACAGCACCATGGTGTCGTCGTCCAGGTACGCGACGGCGGAGCCGGCGGCCTGCTTGGCCAGGCGGCCCGTCTCGAAGCGGATGGTGCGGGTGCCGAAGGTTCCGTTGTCGATAACGGCCTCGGCGTAGTGGGTCTCGTTCTCCACTAGTGATTTCTCCATACTCGTCGTCTTTCGTCCTTCCGCCCGTGTGGCGGGGGGACGGTACGGAGAAGCGCTCCTTGAATGCGGGCCGGTCTTCGATCGAAGCACCCGGGCGTTGTCCCGGGGGCCACTACCGAGGACCGGCGGAGGCTGGAGGGCGCTCCTCCTCGTTCTGGTGTCGCACGTCCAGGTTACTGAGCTTGAACCCGGTCCCGCACGTACAGCAAAGGGAGCGGCCCCCTAGAAGGGGGAACCGCTCCCTCTCACAGCGTCCTTACTTGGCGCCGCCGGCCGCACCACGGCGGATGCCGAGGCGGTCGACGAGGGCACGGAAGCGCTGGATGTCCTTCTTGGCGAGGTACTGCAGAAGACGGCGGCGCTGGCCGACCAGGATCAGCAGACCACGACGGGAGTGGTGGTCGTGCTTGTGCAGCTTGAGGTGCTCGGTCAGGTCCGAGATCCGGCGGGAAAGCATGGCGACCTGAACCTCGGGGGAACCGGTGTCGCCCTCCTTCTGCGCGAACTCGGTCATGATCTGCTTCTTGGTAACGGCGTCGAGCGGCACGCGGTACTCCTCTTGGTATTCGATGCGCTCACGAGTGCCCCTGGTCTCGTTCTCAGGGGAGCTTCTGTGACTCGGGAGCGAAGGTCCGATGAGCGCAGTCCCCAGAACGAACCGGGAACGCGTACACAAACGGCCACCAGTCAGAGTACCAGCCCTCGCGGGGCGGCCCGGACGGGGTGCCCGGGGTGCCCGTGCCGCCGCTTCGTCCTCGACCGGTCCGTGGTGCTAGCTCGTCATCGCGCGGGCCCTGCTGAAGATGTCCAGGACGGCCAGGCAGAGCGGGACGAGGGAGAGGAGCAGGGCGCTCTCGGTGAGGTCGAGGAGGCGGCCCCAGAAGGGGGAGAGCCCCTTGCGCGGAATGATCAGGCCGATCGCGGTGAGCAGGGCGGCGCCCGCCGCCACCGCCGCGGAGAGCCAGATCGTACGGATGTCGAGGGAGCCCCGGTCGCCGTACCGGGCGAGCTCGTACAGCAGGTCGGTCGGCGGGTTCAGGGAGAGGCCGAGGACCAGCAGGGCGATCGCGCCGATGCCCGCCACCAGGACGCACGCCACCTGTGAGGTGTAGCGGAAGAGGCGGGCGCGCAGCAGCATCGCGAGGCCGGAGGCGAGGGCGAGGATCTGGCCCCAGATGTTGTCGGAGAAGCCGAGCACGGCTGCCGAGCCGACGGCCACGGCCGCGCAGCCGCCGACCAGGCCGAGGAGCATCTCGTGGCCCCTGCGGGCCTGGGCCGCGATGCGCTCGGCGTCGACGGGCTCGCCGTCGGCCTTGGGTCCACTGTTCGCGTCGGTGAAGTTGTCGTCGTAGCCGGCCGGCGCGGTGCGCGGGGAGGCGTATCCGATGGGGAGCCGGGCGAAGCGGGCGGAGAGACCGGGGAGGAAGGCGACGAGGCCGAGGGCCACCGGGGCGCAGACGGCGGCGGTCTGTGTGGCGGATGCCTCGGTGAGGATCGCGACGAAGGTGGCGAGGGTCCCGACGGTGGCGAGGAAGGTGGCCGCGACGAACGGCGCGTCCCCGCTGGGTGTCAGCGCGACCAGGGCGACGGACGCGACGAGCACGGCGACGCAGCCGAGCAGGAACTGCAGGCGGCCGGGGCCCTGGCCGGCGTCCGGGCCGATGATGCCCGAGCCGGCGATGAGGACGAGCGGGAGTGCGCCGAGGCCGAGGGCGACGGCGGTGGCGCGGTCGGCGTAAACCCGGGCGCGTACGCCCGCGAAGGCGGTCAGCAGCAGGCCGGCCGCACCGGCGATGATGCCGGGCAGGCTGTGCATGTCGTGGCGCAGGGGGTCCGCGAACCAGAGCACGAAGCCCATGAGTACGAGGAGGAGGACGCCGCCGAGCAGACCGGCGCCGCGCAGCAGTTCGTCGCTCCACAGATGACGGTCGCGGGTGACGGCCGAGGCGACGGCGTCCGACACGTCGTCGAAGACGGCGGGCGGCAGCGACTGGGCGAAGGGGCGCAGGCTGAGGAGTTCGCCGTCGAGTACCTGCTGGGCCGCGAGCGTGCGGGCGCCGTCGAGGACGGTTCCGTCGCGGCGTACGAGGTGATAGCCGGTGGGTGTCCCGGCCGCCTGGGTCTGGCCCGTGAGGCGCAGGATCTCCGGGTAGACGTCGGCGACGGCGATGTCTTCCGGAAGGGCGACATCGATCCGGCTGTCGGGCGCCACGACAGTGACGCGGCAGAAACCCGTCGCTGCGGTCGTACTCACGTGTCTGGTCCCCCTGATTCGCGGTTGCGCACAGTGCGCGCGCCACCCTACCGGGAGGGGGCCAGGTGATCTGCAAGTAGGATCACCGTCGCGCGGAGGGAAGTCCGCGGACACGCAGCCACGGGGGCGTCGGTGCGGACCAGACCGGCCTTCCGCCCGTCCGTATTGAGGGATTGATGTTCCGGTGAGCCAGATCGTCGTGAAACGACCTCCGCGGTCTCTGCCGCCGGAAGTACCAGCGGACGAGTTGACGTTGGAGGCCCCTCCCGAACTGCCGCGCGGGCAGCAGGAGGGCATGCTGATGCAGATCCTGCCGGTGCTCGGCATGGGTTCGTCGGTGGTGTTCTTCTTCTCGCCGCAGGCGCCTCCGTTCATGCGGATCATGGGCGTCCTGATGCTCGTGTCGACCGTCGGAATGGTGGTCGCCCAGCTGGTCCGCCACCGTCGCGGTACGCAGGGGCAAATGGCGGATGTGCGGCGCGACTACCTCAAATACCTTGCGCAGACCCGGCGGACGGTCCGCAGGACCGCCCGGGCGCAGCGTGACGTACAGCTGTATCTGCACCCCGCGCCCGAGCAGTTGTGGTCGGTGGTCGCCGAGGGCAGCCGGGTCTGGGAACGGCGGGTGGGCGACAAGGACTTCGCCCATGTGCGGGTCGGGCTCGGCGCGCAGCAGCTGGCCACTCCGCTGATCGCTCCCGAGACCGCTCCGGTGGACGAGCTGGAGCCGATGTGCGCGGGCGCCATGCAGCAGTTCCTTGCGGTGCACGGGTCGTTGGACGGGCTGCCGATGGCCGTCTCGATGCGGGCCTTCTACCACGTGACGGTGTCCGGGCAGCCGGAGGCGGCGCAGTCCACCGCCCGGTCGCTGGTGGCGCAGCTGGTGACGCTGCACTCCCCCGAGGACCTGCTGGTCGCCGTGGTGGCCGCGCCGGGTGCCGTGGCGCGCTGGGACTGGACGAAGTGGCTGCCGCACGCGCAGGTGCCCGGGCAGGTCGACGGGGCCGGCACCAAGCGGCTGTTCGGTGACGATCTGGGCGAGCTGGAGCAGTTGCTGGCGAGCCGTCTTGAGGGCCGGCCGCGCTTCGGGCGGGAGAGCCAGCCGGTGCTGGACCAGCCGCACATCGTGGTGGTCCTGGACGGTGGGATGGTGCCGCCCGACTCGCTGTTCGCGGCGGCCGAGGGCCTTCAGGGCGTGACGATCGTCGAGGTGGTGCCGGGCGAGCTGGACGAGCCGCGCGGTGGTCTCTCCGTCGTGGTGCGTCCGGGTCTGCTGCGGCTGGAGTCCGGTGCCGGACTCGCGTACGAGGGGGTGCCGGACGGGATCTCGCTGCCGGCCGCCGAGGCGCTGGCCCGGCAGCTCGCGCCGCTCATGATGGGCGGGGGCGACGACGACGAACCCCTGCTCGCCAACCTGGACTTCACGGATCTGCTGAATCTCGGCGATGCGGCGTCGGTCGATGTGGCGCGGACCTGGCGGCCCCGGTCGGTCTCGGAGCGGCTCCGGGTGCCGATCGGTGTCGGCGAGGACGGCCAGCCGGTGATGCTGGACCTCAAGGAGGCCGCGCAGGAGGGCATGGGTCCGCACGGGCTGTGTGTCGGTGCCACGGGTTCCGGGAAGTCGGAGCTGCTGCGGACGCTGGTGCTGGGGCTCGCGGTCACGCACTCCTCGGAGACGCTCAACTTCGTGCTCGCGGACTTCAAGGGCGGTGCGACGTTCGCGGGGATGTCGCACATGCCGCACGTGGCCGCGGTCATCACCAACCTGGCGGACGACCTGACGCTGGTCGACCGCATGGGTGACGCGATCCGCGGTGAGCTGCAGCGGCGCCAGGAGCTGCTGCGGTCGGCCGGCAACTACGCCAACATCCACGACTACGAGAAGGCGCGGGCCGCGGGCGCCGCGCTCGAACCGCTGGCCTCGCTGGTCCTCGTCATCGACGAGTTCTCCGAACTCCTCACGGCCAAGCCGGACTTCATCGACATGTTCATCCAGATCGGCCGCATCGGCCGCTCCCTGGGTGTGCATCTGCTGCTGGCCTCGCAGCGGCTGGAGGAGGGCAAGCTGCGCGGTCTGGACACCTATCTCTCGTACCGGATCGGTCTGCGGACCTTCTCGGCGGCGGAGTCGCGCACGGCGCTGGGTGTGCCGGACGCCTACCACCTGCCCTCGGTGCCCGGGTCCGGCTATCTGAAGTTCGGTACGGACGAGATGACCCGCTTCAAGGCGGCGTACGTGTCGGGGACGTACCGCACGGGTGGTCCCGACCTTTCGGTGGGGCAGCTGCCGGTCGAGCGGCGGCCCGCGGTGTTCAGTGCCGCTCCGGTGCCGGTGGTGTACGCGGCTCCGGACCCGGCGCAGCTGGCCGCGGCGGCCCGGTCGGAGGCGGACGAGGACGCGCTCGCCGACACGGTGCTCGACGTGATCGTGCGGCGCCTGGAGGGCCAGGGGGTGCCGGCGCACCAGGTGTGGCTGCCGCCGCTGGACCGGGCGCCGACGCTGGACCAGTTGCTGCCGGGGCTCGCGCCGACCGCGGACCGCGGGTTCACGGCGACGGAGTACACCCGGCCCGGCGGGCTGACCGTCCCGATCGGCCTGATCGACAAGCCCTTCGAGCAGCGGCGTGAGGTCCTGTACCGGGACTTCTCGGGCGCGGCGGGCCACATGATGGTCGTCGGCGGTCCGCAGTCCGGCAAGTCCACGATGATGCGGGCGCTGATCTCGTCGTTCGCGCTCACGCACACCCCGCACGAGGTGCAGTTCTACGGGCTGGACTTCGGTGGTGGCGGTCTCGTCTCGCTGGCGGAGCTGCCGCACGTCGGCGGGATGGCCTCGCGGCTCGACCCCGAGCGGGTGCGCCGTACGGTCGCCGAGGTCGCCGGGGTGCTCAACCGGCGCGAGGAGTTCTTCCGGGCGCACTCCATCGACTCCATCGCCACCTACCGGCGCAAGCGTGCCCTGGGCGAGCTGCCCGGTGAGGCGTGGGGCGATGTGTTCCTGGTCATCGACGGCTGGGGCGGCTTCCGCGCGGAGTACGAGATGCTGGAGCAGACCGTCACGGACATCGCCTCGCGCGGTCTCGGTTACGGCATCCACGTGGTTCTCACGGCAGCCCGTTACATGGAGGTCCGGGCGGCGCTGAAGGACCAGATCCTGGGCCGGCTCGAACTGCGGCTCGGTGATGTCATGGACTCGGAGTTCGACCGCAAGGTCGCGGTGAACGTGCCGCCGGGCGTACCGGGCCGTGGGCAGGTGCCGGAGAAGCTGCACTTCATGGGTGCTCTGCCGCGTATCGACTCCGTCAGCAGCGGAGCGGATCTCTCCGAGGGCACGGCCGCCTTCGTCGCCGCGGTGCGGGCGAACTGGTCGGGTCCCTCCGCGCCGGCCGTGCGGCTGCTGCCGCGCAAGCTGGCCGCGGACCAGCTGCCGAAGGGCTTCGAGTTCCCGGAGCGCGGCATCGCGATCGGCATCGACGAGACCGCGCTGGAGCCGGTGTTCGTCGACTTCGAGACGGACCCGTTCTTCCTGATCTTCGGTGAGAGCGAGTCCGGCAAGACGAATCTGCTCCGGCTGATCGCCAAGCAGATCGCGGAGCGCTACTCCCCCGACGAGGCGAAGCTCGTCGTCGGGGACTACCGGCGGGCCCTGCTCGGTGCGCTGCCGGAGTCCCACCTGCTGGAGTACGCGCCGATGGCGAGTTCCATGCAGATGCACATGGAGGCGCTGGCGGGGGTGTTCTCCCGGCGGCAGCCGCCGACGGACGTGACTCCGCAGCAGCTGCGGGACCGCAGTTGGTGGAGCGGTCCGCAGATCTTCATCATCGTCGACGACTACGACCTGGTGGCGACGAACGCGGGCAACCCGCTGGCTCCGCTGGCGGAGTATCTGCCGTTCGCCCGGGACACGGGGGTCCGGTTCATCATCGCGCGCAACTCGGCGGGGGCGTCGAGGTCGATGTACGAGGGGTTCATGCAGCGCATCAAGGAGCTGGGCGCACAGGGTGTCGTCCTGTCCGGTGATCCGTCCGAGGGCGATCTGATCGGTTCGGTACGCGGTCACGCGATGCCGCCGGGGCGTGGCTACTTCGCCTCGCGCAGGCGCGGGACTCCGCTGGTGCAGATCGGGCGGCTGCCCGAGCAGCGCTGATGCCGCGTCCGGCCCGAAAGTCAAGCCCGTCCGGCGATCGGGGACAAGACGGGGCCCGACCGGGATAATCGGGGTGCGGGCCACGTACATGTATCGCGGGAGAGGAAAGGCGTCCGATGGGCAGTCAGCAGGAGAAGGACGAGCTGTACGCACTCGACATCTCGGGGGTGGAGTGGCTGGGTGCTCCCGGCACCGAGGAGGCCGAGGAGCGCGTCGAGATCGCTCATCTGCCGGGCGGGGCCGTGGCGATGCGGTCCTCGCTGGACCCGGAGACCGTGCTGCGGTACACCGAGGCCGAGTGGACCGCCTTCGTACTGGGCGCGCGTGACGGCGAGTTCGACCTGAAGTAGGGCGGTTCCCGCCGAGGAACGACGAAGAGGGGCGTGCTCCGCCGAGCGCGCCCCTCTCGTATGTGTACGAACGGGTGGGTCAGTACGACTCGGTGAACAGGCGCGAGGCCTTGACGTCCGTGGAGCGGTAGCTGTCCTTGCCGGTCTCGATGATCTTCGCGACCTGCTCCAGCCGGTCCTTCATGTGGTCGGCCTTGCCCTTGTACTTGCCCTGGAGCGTGATGTACTCCGCGTGGGCGTCACCGTCCCAGGTGTCGGTGACGACCTTGAGGGCGGCGTCCATCTCCGCGAGGTCCTTGATGATGTTGCGCGACACCACACGGATGCGGTTCGCCATCTCCTGGACGCTCTCGTACCTGACCTTGGTGTTCGGGTCCCCAGCCATCAGTCTTCTCCTCTGTGCTCAGCGTGTACGTGGAAGGGTGCTGCGGCGCGCGCTCAGACGCCGTTCAGCCCGGACGTGTTGCCCGAGGACGCCGGCGCCTTCACGGCGTTGAAGGCCGCGCGGACCTCGTCGTCGTTGGCGTTGCTGAGGTTCTTGGTCTGGCTCACGGCGTTGAGGAGCACGTTGAGCAGCCGGCGGATCTCGTCGTGGTCCTCGTTGATCACGATCTGCGCGGACGAGAATCCCGAGGCGCCCACACCGGTCCAGCCCGCGCTCACCGTGGCGAGGATGTCTGCCAGCTCCCTGGCCTGCTTGGACACCGCCTCGGCGGTGTCGATGATCTTGTTCTTCGCCTGGACGATCGGATCGTCGGCAAGTCCGAAACCACCTGCGGGGTTGGTCATCCGGAGGTCCTATCTCTCAGTTCCCGGGCCTGCCCGCAGGTCGCGGTCAGGCTTCTTCCTGCCCCCGTGTGCTCCGGATGCGGAGTCGGGTGAGCGCGGGGTCCTCGGAGCGCGCGACGGCGTACCCAGCCGCCTGCGTCGGACTCGACCACTTCTCGTTCCCCCGTCACACACGTGAAGTCTGCTACCACCCTAGTCACTTCATCATCTCGTCCCAACTGGGGTTTCCCGCGAGAGAGGTACTTCACTGGGCAGAGGTCTCCCGCAAACCGCGCCGCCGCCGGACATCACGGACCACGGTCGCGGTCCCGGCCACGACGGAGACCAGAACGGCCGCCAGGGCCAGCGCGTAGGTGGCGTAGCGCTCGCTGCGTTCCTGCGACGTCTCGGACATCGCCAGATGTGCGGGCTCCGGGGCCTGTGCCCTGGGCGGCGGGGCGTCGGGGTGGGCGGCGTCCAGCGGTACGTCGTCCTTGTCGCCGGCCAGCGCGCGGACCGGGTCGACGACGCCCCAGCCGACGAAGTCGTCGTGGCCGGTGATGGACCGCTCGGCGGTCTGCTCGATGCGGGCGACGATCTGGGCGGCCGTCCAGGTGGGGTACTTGGCCTTGAGGAGGGCGGCGACCCCGGCGACGTACGGCGCGGAGAAGCTGGTGCCGTTGTCGGCGCACTGGCCGTTGCCGGGGACGGTGGAGACGATGTCCACGCCGGGGGCGGCCACTCCGACGAACGCTCCGGCCTGCGAGAACGCGGCGCGTTCGTTGTTGCGGTCGGAGGCGGCGACGGCGAGTACGCCGTCGAAGGCCGCCGGGAAGGTCGTCTTCCGTTTGCCGTCCATGCCGTCGTTGCCCGCGGAGGCGACGACGACGATGTCCTTGGCGAGCGCCCTGGCCACGGCTCTGCCGAGGTCGGAGGTCGCGGCGAGCGGCTTGGTGGTGTCCTGCGAGATGTTGATGACGTCGGCGCCCTTGGCGATCGCGTGGTCGATCGCGGTGGCCATCGTGGTGTCCTTGCCGCTGTTCTTCTCGTCGTTCTGCCGGATGGGGATGACCGTGGCCTCGGGGGCCAGTCCGACGAACCCGGTGCCCTTGCGGGGGCGGGCGGCGATGATGCCGGCGACCTTGGTGCCGTGACCGACCTCGTCGGCGGTGCCGTCGCCCTTGCCGTCGAGGAGATCACGGCCGGCCGAGGTGTCGACGGCCGTCTTCAGCTGCGGGTTGGCGTTGTCCACCCCGGTGTCGATGACCGCGACGCGGACGCCCTTGCCCTTGGAGTCCTGCCAGAGTTCGTCGAGCAGGACGCGCTGGAGCGACCAGGGCCGGCCCTCGAACTGCTTCTTCATCGGGAAGGTGCACTCACCGCTGCCGTTGATCCCGAGGCCGCCCGGTTCCTCGGCTCGCGTGTCCGCGTACGCGGCCTGCGGCGCCGCGAGCGCGGCCAGTGCGGCCGTGGCCGCCGTCAGCAGCGCGGTCTTCCGGTACAACATCTGTTCCTCTCCCCCGAGTCCGTGGTCCCACCGCGAACGAGGCGGTTACGAGCCCTGGGGCTGACGGGCGCTGTTGGTGTCGAGCCGGGGGCCCTTGGACAGGAACTCCGACCACGCGATCGGTACGAGGGAGGGGACGACCTTCTCGTAACCGAGCCGGATCTGGGCCTGGCTCGGCTCGGGGCGGCCGTCGCTCTGGCCCTGCTGGTCGCCGGTCCCGATGTCGGAACGCCGGGCGTCACTGTCGCCGTTCGCCTGGACCGCGTACCGCAGTCCGGTGTCGGTGACCAGGAAGAGCGAGCCGTCGGGGCTGGTCTGCCGGCCCTGGACCTGGGTGTAGAGCAGGCCGCTGCCGGGGGTGACGTAGGTGCTGGTGCCACCGGCGTTGATCGCGGCCGGGTACTCCGTGCCGGCCCAGACGCTCAGCGTCGTTCGGCCCTTGTCGTCCACCTTGCGCAGCACGCTGCAGACGGTGTCCCGGCTGCCGCCCCCGGACACCGAGTTGACCTGCTCGGCCTTGTGGGCGGGCCAGCGGGCGCCCTGGCCCGCGAAGGTCTCGCCGTCGGGGACGAAGTCCTGGAGTCCGACGGCGCGCGCCTCGCTGTCCAGGTTGAGGGGGGCGGTCTGCGGGGAGTTGATCAGGAGCCAGGCGGTGAACTCGGAGATCGGCTGGACCCTGCCTTCGAGCACCACGTAGTGCTGGGTGCCGTTGCCGGTCTCGGTCCTGAGCACCATGCCGACCTTGTTCTCCTCGGCGGAGAGCTGGCCCTGGATGTGCGCGGGTGCGCCGACCGTGCCGGGGATCTGCGGGAAGGCGACCGGGCTGCCGTCGTGGAGGGTGGCGAGCCAGTCGTCGGTGACGGGCTGCGGCAGACTGCTGCCGACCAGGGCGTTGGTCAGATGGCCGTTGTCGGTGGCGATCTCGTTGACGCGGTACTTGGTGCCGCTCGCGTCGACGAGGTAGCGGGTCCTGTCCTGGCCCTGGACGTAGAGCACCTGGCCGCCGCTGAGCTTCTTCCTGCCCTCGGTCAGCTTCAGGTCCCGCTCGGCGAAGACGAACGCCGCCTTCTGCACGGTGTTGCCCTTGCCGCCGGGCTGTTCGCAGACCGCCCACCGCTTGGCCGTGCCCGCGTCCGTCGGCTCGGGGAGGCGGTCGGGGGCGTAGGGGATTCCGAGGATCGGTCCGCGCGGGGGCTTGCCCGCGTCCAGGATGTCGTCGCCGACCTGAACCACGGCGAACTGCTGCGGGGTGAGCAGCAGCCGGGCCGACGCGAGGTTCAGTACGGGGTGGAGCAGCGTCTTCCTGTCCTTGCCCTTGCCCGTCTGGAGCACCACGTAACGGGTGGTGGACTTCTTGCCGACGATCACCTTGGTGCCGGGCTTGTCCCAGTCCTTGGGAGCGGTGGGCTTGAACATGCCCCAGGCGCCGAACCCGGCGAGGATCAGCGCACCGACGATCAGGCTCGGGACGACGGCCCGCAGGGGGCGGGGCGCCCCCTCCTCGGTGCCGGTGGGCGACGGTTGGAGGAATGCCGCCACCGTGCGCTTCTTCGCAAAGGTGTACGCGTTGAGCTCATCCCGCCGTGATGCCATGAGTCTGTGTGTCTCCCGTGTCTCCCCGCGCGGCCCAGGAGCGGACGCATCCCCGCCCCCTGTGCCGGACCCCGGATGCCGGACCCTGGTGCCGGACCGGCCCCCTACTATGCCTGCTGATCGTGGGTGCCCGTGGGCCGGGTAGGGTGATCCAGCCGCCGAAGCCCCGGCGGGGCAGGGGCGATCGGGTGGAGTTGGGCCTTATGAACGGGGGAATGCCGGAATGATGGCTTCCGCAACGCGGACACGTCCGGCCGGGAACACGCAGGCGTCCGGGGCCCCCGGCTCCGGCGGCCCACGGGCCTCCCGCCGAGGTTCACGCACGTCCTCCGCTGGCGCCCCCGGCTCCGGTGGAGCGACCTCACCGCGGCTGAACGGACGGGCCGGACAGTTCGGTTCGTTCCGATTGCAACAACTCGTACTGATCGAAATCGCGGCCGCGCTGCTGGTCGCCGCCTGGGCCGTGGAACCGCTGCTGCTGGTTCCGGCCGGAGTGGCCGCCGCGATCCTGGTGCTGCTCGCCGTCGTCCGCAGGCACCGCCGTTCGCTGCCCGAGTGGCTGAGCACGGTCTTCGCCCTGCGGGCCCGGAGCCGCAGGGCGGCCTCCCTGGTCCTGCCCGCCGGTACGGAGCCGGGGCTCGCGCCCGCCGTCGAGTGCGAACCGGCACTGCGCACGTACTCCTTCAGCGACCGCGACCGGCGCCCCGTCGGCATGATCGGCGACGGTACGTTCCTCACGGCGGTCGTCCAGGTCGAGTCGGACTCCACGGCGCTGCGGCCGGACCGCTCGGCACGGCCGCTGCCGCTGACCCTCGTACGCGATGTGCTCGACGTCGACGGAATCCGCCTGGAATCCGCACAGATCGTGCAGCACACCCAGCCGGCGCCCGCTCCGCACCTGCCGTCGCAGTCGGTCGCCGCACGGAACTACGCGCCTCTGCAGGCCCAGACGGGTTCGCCCGCGCTGCGCATCACCTGGATCGCGCTCAAGGTGGACCCGGAGCTGTGCCCGGAGGCGGTGCAGGCGCGCGGCGGCGGCATTGTCGGCGCGCAGAAGTGCGTGGTGCGGGCCGCCGACCAGCTGGCCAGCCGGCTGACCGGGGCCGGGTTCCGCGCGACGGTGCTGACCGAGCAGGAGCTGACCTCCGCGATCGCGACGTCGGCCTGTGTCAGTCCGCTGGCGATGGCACAGGCCAGCCGGTCGGAGACGCCCGGCCGCCGCACGGAGGAGACCTCGCGCACCTGGCGCTGCGACGACCGGCGGCATACGACGTACTGGGTCGGCCGCTGGCCGCAGTTGGGCGGCGGCGGTGCCTCGATGCCGCAGCTGGTCGCGTTGCTCACCTCGATTCCCGCGCTCGCGACGACGTTCAGCCTGACGCTGGGCCACGGCGACCGCTCGGAGGTCTCGGTCACCGGGCACGTCCGGATCACCGGCCGCAGCGACGAGGAACTGGTCGCCGCACGCCATGAGTTGGAGCGCACCGCGCGCGGCGTGAAGACGTCGCTGGTGCGACTGGACCGCGAGCAGCTGCCCGGCGTGCTCGCCACGCTGCCGCTCGGGGGTACCCGCTGATGTCCACACCTCCGAGCACCCGGGCCCGCCTGGGCTTCGGCCTGATCGGGCCGCGACGCAGCCGGCACGCGGTCTCCTTCGACGAGCTGGCGTCGCTGGCCCTGCCGGTCGGCGACGACGGCACGGTGATCGGCGTGGACGCCGAGGGACGCCCCGCCGTGCTGGGCATCAACCGGCCCACTCCGTACGAGGTCACGCTGATCGGCGGACTGTGGACCGCGCAGGTGCTGGCGCTGCGCGCCGCGGCCACGGGCGCCCGGATCGCTGTGGAGACCGGCCGGGCAGCCGCCTGGACGGGGCTGGCCCAGGCGGCGGGCGGAGGACAGCCGTGCGTCTCGCTGCACGACGTGGGGCGGGTACCGCCGCAGGGCGCTTCCGCCGGTTCGCCGGTCGTCGTGGTGCGGGACTGCGGGATGCGGCCACCGCGCGGACGTGTGGTGGCGGGGCCCTGGCAGTCCGTGGTGACACTGCTGCCGTATCTGAGCCCGGTGGCCCCTCGCCTGATGGAGAAGTCGGCGCTCGTCGGCATCCAGCGGGTCTCACCGGACGAGGCCGCGCAGATCGGGCGCATCCTGCATCTGTCGTCCTCCGAGTCGCAGGCACTGTCCACCCTGGCCGACGGCGTCACCCTGTGGTGCTCGGACCGTGACCGGCAGTTCGTGATGACCCAGGCGACCGACGCCGAGACCGGATGGTTGGGCAGCGCGCGGCGGATGGACTGAGCGGTCCCGGGCGGATCAATGCGTACGAACGCTCCGCGTTCCGTAGGCAGATATCCGATTTCGACCGCTTCTGTCCTCACCCTCAGCCGCTCGGGGCTCACTTGGACGCGGTGTGTGACCAACTGGGACGCTTCTTGCGACCCGGTACGGCCTGCCGTAGTGAGCCCGATGGCGATTAGGGTGGGTGAGGGCGCGGCAAATGAACCTGTGGACAGGACATGCGCGTCGCAAGGGGGAGAGCCGGGCGGATCGGACAACGGGAACGGTCGCCCCCACCCACCACGGCACAAGGGTGCTCGACCACACCAGGAGGCAAAGTGAACGGCGATCGGGACGAGATCCGCGGGGGATGGAACACGCCCGTCGACGAGTCGTCCGACGCGGATCCCGCCGAGATGACGGGTGAGTTCACCATCGACTACACCCCTCCCGCCTGGTACACGCAGAACGCTGCGGGGGACTCGTCGGGCGGCGCCGGTTCGCATCTCGCGCCGCCTCCGCCGCCCAACGGGGCGCCGGTCTCCGTGCCGGGGCTGCCGGCGGGCAGCGGCTTCGAACCCGACTGGGCACCGCGCTCCGAACCGGCGGCGGCTGGGGGCACGCCTGCGGGCGGGTCTGCGGACGGAGCCACGGGCGGGCCTGCGGACGGATTCGGGGACGGTGAGCCTTCGGCCGCGCCCGGGCCGGCCACTCCGTCGGTGTCGTCCGCCTCGTCCGAGCCTGTCGGTTCCGGTGCGGCGTCGGAGCCGTTCGGGGGTGGCGACGTGGAGAGCGGCGCCACCATGCGGTTCTCGCCCGCGGCCCTGAAGCGGGAGATCGCGGAACGGGAAGCGGCGGCCGGTGCCGAGGCCGCGATCTCGGGATCGCAGCCGACGCCCGACGCGGGCGCGGAGGCGGGTACGGACGCCGCTCCGGGCTCTTCCGGTCCGGGCTCTTCCGACGGTCAGGATCCGGTCGCTCTCGCCGCCACCCCGGTGACGGACGAGACCGCTGGCGCGTCCGAGGACGGATCCACGGGCGAGCCGGATGCTCCCGACACCTCCGTGGAGGACTCCGTCCCGGCTGCCGCGGACGTCACGGCCGACGCGCCGGGGGACGCCGAGCCCGCCGAAGCGGCCGCCGCGCCCGCGGTACCGGCCGACGAGCCCTCGGACGCCCGCGCGGACGCGGCGCCCCAGGACGCCGCGCCGTCCCACGCACCGGCACCGTGGTCCCCCGCGCAGCCCGCGCAGGGCGCCCTTCCGCCGCTGCCGCCCACCTTCCAGCCGGCCGCTCCGCAGCCCTCCGCGCCCCAGGCGGCGCCGCAGTGGCCCGCACCGGCGCCCACGAACGAGGCGCCCGGCGGCTACGGGTTCCCGCACGCGGCACAGCCGCCGCAGGGACCGGTCCCTGCGGTGCAGCCCAACCTCCCTGCTCCGCAAGGCGGTTACGGATTCCCGCAGGCGCCGCAGGCCCAGGCACCGCAGATCCAGGCACCCCAGGCACCGGCGCTCCCGGCGCCTCAGCAACAGCAGCCGCAGGCTCCGCAGCAGCCCCAGCCGCCGCAGTTCCCCGGCCAGGTCCAGGGCCAGGGTGGTTACGGCTTCCCGCAACCGCCTCAGGCGCCCCAGCCGCCGCTCTTCCCCGCGCAGAGCGCACCCCTGCCACCACAGAATCCGCAGCAGCCGGTCCAGGGAACGCCCAACCTGCCCGCCCCTCTCGCTCCCGCCCAGCAGCAGCCTGAGCTCTACCAGGCTCCGCATCAGCAGCCCGCTCAGCACCCCCAGCACCCCCAGCACCAGGCACCGCAGGGCCCCCCCGTGGACCCCCGCACCGGGAACGCCTGGCCGACCCCGGTCACCCACGACCAGCGCGAGCGCTCCGTACCGGGCGCGCCGCTGGGGTACACGGCCGCCGTGGAGCTCTCGTCGGACCGCCTGGTCCGGGGCAAGCAGAAGGCCAAGAGCAGCCGCAACCCCTCCGCCGCCGCCCGCTTCAAGCTGGGCGGCAAGAAGGAGGAGGTCGAACGGCAGCGCAAGCTGGACCTCATCCGTACGCCGGTGCTGTCCTGCTACCGGATCGCCGTCATCAGCCTCAAGGGCGGCGTCGGCAAGACCACGACGACGACCGCGCTCGGCTCGACCCTGGCCACCGAGCGACAGGACAAGATCCTCGCCATCGACGCCAACCCGGACGCCGGCACGCTCGGCCGCCGGGTGCGCCGCGAGACCGGGGCCACCATCCGAGACCTGGTCCAGGCGATCCCGTACCTCAACTCGTACATGGACATCCGCCGCTTCACCTCGCAGGCGCCCTCCGGTCTGGAGATCATCGCCAACGACGTGGACCCGGCCGTCTCGACGACCTTCAACGACGAGGACTACCGGCGCGCGATCGAGGTGCTCGGCAAGCAGTACCCGATCATCCTGACGGACTCGGGCACGGGTCTGCTGTACAGCGCGATGCGCGGGGTCCTGGACCTCGCGGACCAGCTGATCATCATCTCGACGCCCTCGGTCGACGGTGCGTCCAGTGCGTCGACCACGCTGGACTGGCTGTCCGCCCATGGGTACGCGGACCTGGTGCAGCGTTCCATCACGGTCATCTCCGGAGTCCGCGAGACCGGAAAGATGATCAAGGTCGACGACATCGTGCAGCACTTCGAGACCCGCTGCCGCGGTGTCGTCGTGGTGCCGTTCGACGAGCACCTCTCGGCGGGCGCCGAGGTCGACCTCGACATGATGCGGCCGAAGACCCGCGAGGCGTACTTCAACCTCTCGGCCATGGTCGCCGAGGACTTCGCGCGTGCCCAGCAGCAGCAGGGGCTGTGGACCTCGGACGGCAGCAGCCAGCCGCCGCAGTTCGCCCCGCCGATGCCCGGACACCAGACGCCCGGTCAGCAGGCGCCGGGCCAGCAGGCGTACGTCCCGCAGCAGCAGCCGGGGCAGCCGCAGGCCGGGCAGCCCTACCAGCCGTATCCGCCGCAGCAGCCGCAGCAGCACCCCCAACAGCCGTATCCGCAGCAGCCGTACGGCGGACAGCTGCCCCCGCAACAGCCGTACCCGCCGCAGCCCGGTCCCGGGGCGCAGCAGCAGAACGGCTGGCAGCAGCAGCCTCCGCAGTCCCCACCAGCGCCTCAGCAGTAGGGCAGTAGAGGTCTAAACCAATGAGGGCTCGCATCGTTCACACGATGCGAGCCCTTCTTGCATTCCCGCAGCCCACACGCCGTTTGGCACACCGTTGACGCGGCTCGACCACCGCTGATAAACCTTCGCTTCACCAGCTGGCGAACCAGAGATCTGCCCGCCTTCTCCATGCGAGTCATGACGCGAGGTCAACGTCCCATGGTCACAAGAGTTCCACCCCGCTCCCCCCGCCCACGCCGCAGCGTGCGTCTCCTCCTGGCCTCCGGCGCCGCCGCACTGGCGCTCGCCGCCGGTTCGGTCGTACCGGGCAACCCACTCGCGCCCGCGCCGCAGGAGGCGCAGGCCGACAGCGGCAAGTCGACCCTGACGGTCGCGGTCGCACAGAGCGTCGACTCCCTGAGCCCGTTCCTCGCGCAGCGCCTGCTCAGCACGAGCATCCACCGGCTCATGTACGACTACCTGACCAACTACGACGCCAAGGACAACCACGCGATCCCCGGGCTCGCCACCAAGTGGAAGCCGTCGGCGGACAAGTTGACCTGGACGTACACCATCCGCTCCGACTCGAAGTGGTCGGACGGGCAGAAGGCCACCGCCGAGGACGCCGCGTGGACCTTCAACAAGATGATGACCGACGAGGCGGCGGCCACCTCGAACGGCAGCTTCGTCGGCAACTTCAAGAAGGTGACCGCTCCGACGCCGGAGCAGCTCGTCATCGAGCTGAAGGAGCCGCAGGCCACGATGGCCGCGCTCGACGTACCGATCGTGCCGAAGCACGTCTGGGAGAAGGTCGGTGACTTCTCCAAGTTCAACAACGACACCACGTTCCCGATCGTGGGGAACGGTCCGTTCATCCTGACGGACTACAAGGTCGACAGCTATGTGAAGCTCAAGGCGAACAAGGACTTCTGGCGCGGCTCGCCCAAGTTCGACGAGATCGTCTTCCGCTACTACAAGGACCAGGACGCGGCCGTCGCCGCCCTGCGCAAGGGCGAGGTCTCCTTCGTCGCGGGCAGTCCCAGCCTGACGCCCGCTCAGGCCGCCTCGCTGAAGACCGCGAAGAACATCAAGGTCAATGACGCCCCCGGCCGGCGCTTCTACGCACTGGCGATCAACCCGGGCGCCCGCACCAAGGACGGCACCAAGTTCGGCGACGGACATCCGGCGCTGCTCGACCAGAAGGTCCGTCAGGCGCTCTTCATGGCCGTCGACCGCAAGACCGTCATCGACAAGGTCTTCCAGGGCCACGCCGTCGAGGGCGAGGGCTACATCCCGCCGCGCTTCCCTGAGTACTTCTGGCAGCCGTCCGCCGACCAGAAGCTCAGCTACGACCCGGCGAAGGCCGCCGCCATGCTCGACGAGGCCGGCTACAAGAAGAACGGCGAGGGCAAGCGCGTCGGCAAGGACGGCAAACCGCTCGACTTCCGCATCCTGTGCCACGCCACGGACCCGAACGACAAGGCGATCGGCAAGTACCTCCAGGAGTGGTGGGGCGACCTCGGCATCGGGCTGAAGGTCGACTGCATCGACAACGTCTCCGACCCCTGGTACGCCGGTGAGTACGACCTCGCCTTCGACGGCTGGTCCGTCAACCCGGACCCCGACTTCGTGATGTCGATCCACACCTGCGCCGCCCTGCCGGCCAAGCCGAAGGAGTCCGCCGCGACGGACAACTTCATCTGCGACAAGCAGTACGACGAGCTGTACAAGAAGCAGCTGGCGGAGTACGACCCCGCCAAACGCGCCGATCTGGTGAAGCAGATGGAATCGCGGCTGTACGACACCGGGTACATGAATGTCATGGCCTATCCGAACGCCGTCGAGGCGTACCGTACCGACCAGATCAAGTCGATCACGACGATGCCGTCCGCCGCGGGCAACATCTTCGGTCAGGACGGGTACTGGAGCTGGTGGTCGGCGGTTCCGGCCGCCGGGGCGTCGGGCAGCTCCTCCGACGACGGTGGCAGCTCCACCGGCGTCCTCATCGGGATCGGTGTCGCCGTCGTCGTCCTCGCCGGTGGCGGGCTGCTGTTCGCCATGCGTCGTCGTTCCACCGCGGAAGACCGTGAATAGTCCATGAGCACAGACAGCACACCCGCGCTGCTGAAGAGCGCGACGGGCGTGGACAGTGCGCAGACCGACGGCCCGGCTCCGGCCGGGCCGTCGGCCCGCGGTCCGCGATCCCGCAGCACGACCGCCTATCTCCGCTATGTGGCGGGCAAACTGGCCGGTGCGGCCATCTCCCTGTTCGCCGTACTCGTCACCAGCTTCTTCCTCTTCCGGCTGATCCCCGGCGACCCGGTGAAGCAGATGACCGGTGGCCGGCAGGTGTCCACGGAACAGATCGCCGCGATGCGCCGCGAGTTCGGCCTGGACCTGCCGCTGTGGCAGCAGTTCACCGAGTACTGCGGCAAGGCGCTCACCGGGGACTTCGGTACGTCGTACCAGTTCCGCGCCCCGGTCATGGACAAGATCTCCGAGGCGCTGCCCGCGACGCTGCTGCTCACCGGCACCGCGTTCGTGATCTACACGGTGATCGGTATCTGGCTGGGTGCCAGGTCCGCCTGGCGCAACGGTTCCTTCGGGGACCGCTTCAACACCGCCTTCGCGCTGACGCTGTACTCGGTGCCGTCCTTCTGGCTCGGGCTGCTGCTGATCATCACGCTGTCGGTGGGTATCGGCCCGATCCCCGGGATGTTCCCGACCGGCGGCATGGAGTCCGGCAACGAGAGCGGCTTCGGTTACGTCCTCGACGTCGCCCACCACCTGGTGCTGCCGGTCGTCACCCTCGTCGCCGTCGAGTACGCCCGCACCCTCCTGGTGATGCGCTCCTCACTGCTCGACGAGATGGGCAGCGACTATCTGACGACGGCCCGTGCGAAGGGGCTGCGCGACGACCTCGTACGCCGCCGCCACGCCGTGCCGAACGCGATGCTGCCGACCGTGACGCTGCTCTTCGTGAACCTGGGCAACACGGTGGCGGGCGCCATCCTCGTGGAGACGGTGTTCTCCTGGCCCGGCCTGGGCGGGCTCTTCTACCAGGCGCTGAGCGTGCCCGACCTGCCGCTGGTGCAGGCGCTGTTCTTCGTCTTCGCCGCCGCGGTGATCCTGATGAACACGCTCGCCGATGTGATCTATCCGCTGCTCGATCCCCGGGTGGGCCGATGACTGTCCCGACCGACGCCGTGCAGAACAGCAGCCCGCGCGCCCTCACCTGGGCCCGCCGCCGCCAGGCCGTGGCCCGCTTCTGGCGCCAGTACCGCACCCACCGGGCGGGTCTCGCCGGGCTCGCCGTACTCGGCGTGATCGCCCTGCTCGCGGTGGCCGCTCCCGTGCTGGCGGGCGAGGAGTCCCAGAGCGTCACCGAGGCCACGGGCGGGCCCCTGGAGTCGCCCAGCGCCGCTTTCCCCCTCGGAACGGACCAGTTCGGCCGCAGTCTGCTGGCCCTGCTGCTGTGGGGTACGAGGGTCTCGCTGACCGTCGGCCTGCTCGCGGCGTTCCTCTCGGTGGCGATCGGCACGCTGGTCGGCATCACCGCGGGGCACTTCAAGGGCTGGTACGGGACCGTGATCATGCGGATCACCGACTGGTTCCTCGTGATGCCGACCCTGGTGCTCGCCATCGCGCTGGCCACCGTGCTCTCCCGGTCCGTCTGGACGACGATCCTCGCGATCGGTGTGACGACCTGGCCGACGACCGCGCGGCTGGTCCGGGCACAGACCCTGTCCGTCGAGTCACGCCCGTACATCGAGCGGTCCAAGGCGCTCGGCGGCGGTCACGGCCACATCATGTCCCGCCACGTCCTGCCCAACGTGATGCCACTGGTGCTCTCGCAGACCACGCTGGTGATCTCCACCGCCATTCTCACCGAGGCGACCCTGGCCTTCCTCGGGCTCGGCGATCCCACGATCGTCTCCTGGGGCGGACTGCTCCAGGACGCCCGCGAGGCGGGTGCGGTCAGCTCCGGGAACTGGTGGTACCTCGCTCCGCCCGGACTCGCCATCGCCGTCGTCGCGCTCGCGTTCACGCTGTGCGGCCGCACGATCGAGTCCGTGCTCAACCCCAAGCTGGGGGTGACCCGTTGACCACACCTGAGCCGACGACCGGGCAGCCATTGCTCGACGTCAGAAACCTCCACGTCACCTACGGTTCGGGGGCCTCCGCCGTCCCCGCCGTACGCGGCATCGATCTGCGGGTCGACGCGGGCCAGAAGCTCGGCATCGCCGGGGAGTCCGGCTGCGGGAAGTCGACGCTGGCGCTCGCGCTGCTGCGGCTGCTTCCTGCTTCCGCGACGCTGTCGGGCGAGATCCTGCTCGACGGCGAGGACATCCTCGCCATGAAGTGGGGCCGGCTGCGGGCGGTCCGCTGGGCCGGGGCGTCGATCGTCTTCCAGGGCGCGATGCACTCGCTCAACGCCGTGCACCGCATCGGGGACCAGATCGCCGAACCGATCCTGCTCCACAAGAAGGCGACCCCGGCCGCCGCGAGGAAGCGGGCGGGGGAACTGCTGGAGCAGGTCGGACTTCCGGCGGCGCGTGCCGACGCGTATCCGCATGAGCTCTCCGGCGGTCAGCGCCAGCGTGTGATGATCGCGATGGCGCTGGCCTGCGATCCCCGGCTCGTCATCGCCGACGAGCCGACCACGGCGCTCGACGTGATGATCCAGGCGCAGATCCTGCGGCTGATCGAACAGCTCGTCGCCGACCAGGACCTCGGCCTCATCATGATCAGCCACGACCTGGCGGTGCTCTCGGACACCTGCGACCGGCTCGCCGTGATGTACGCGGGCCGGGTCGTCGAGGAGGGCCCGGCCAAGCAGGTGTACGAGAACGCCGCGCACCCCTACGGCAACGCGCTCTCCGCCGCCTTCCCGAGGATCGGCGACCTCTCCTCCCGGCACGCCCCGCGCGGTCTGCCGGGCGACCCGCCCGACCCCTCGGCGCTGCCGTCCGGCTGTACGTTCCATCCCCGCTGTCCGGCCGCGCTGGGCACGTGCGCCACCGAGGACCAGCAGCTGCGGAACGCCGGGGACGGACGCCGGGCGGCCTGTGTGCTCGTCGGGCCCGGCCCCGGGCCGGCCGTCGAACCGGCCGCCGAGGAAGCAAGGAGCACGCCATGACCATCACTCCCCTGCTCAGCGCGGAGGCCCTGAAGGTCACCTTCCCCGGCCGGCGCGGCGCCGACCCGGCCCGCGCCGTCGACGGGGTCGACCTCGACATCCGGCCCGGCGAGATCGTCGCCCTGGTCGGCGAGTCGGGTTGCGGCAAGACGACCCTGGCCCGCTCGCTGCTGGGCCTGGTCCCGCCGTCCGCCGGCCGGGTCACCTTCGGCGGCGAGCCGCTGGACTACTCCGGCCGCGCGCTCAAGGCGTACCGCAAGCGGGTCCAGCTGGTGCTCCAGGACCCCAGCGGCTCGCTCAATCCCCGGCACACGGTGTACGACGCGGTGGCGGAGGGCCTGCGCATCCACGGATACCCGGGTGACGAGCGGGCGGCCGTGGCCCAGGCGCTGTCGCGGGCGGGTCTGCGGCCCCCGGAGCGGTTCTTCCTGCGCTATCCGCACGAGCTGTCCGGCGGACAGCGTCAGCGGGTCGTGATCGCCGGTGCGCTCGTCCTGGAGCCGGAACTGATCGTGGCCGACGAGCCGGTGGCCTCGCTGGACGCGTCGGTGCGCGGCGAGATCCTGGCGTTGCTGCTGCGGCTGCGCGACGAGCTGGGCCTGTCCGCGCTGGTCGTCACGCACGACCTGGGTCTGGCGTGGAACATCGCGGACCGGGTGGCGGTGATGTATCTCGGCCGGATCGTGGAGACGGGTGACGTGGAGCAGATCCTGACGGCTCCCCAGCACCCGTACACCCAGGCCCTGTTGTCCGTGCTGCCGGAGGCGCAGGGTGAACCGGTGATCCTGTCCGGGGAGCCGCCGGACCCCTCGAAGGTGCCGTCCGGCTGCCGGTTCCACGCGCGCTGCCAGATCCTGGCCTCGGGCGAGGCCGAGCGGGCGGGAGTGGCCGACGCGTGCCGTACGAAGGATCTGCCGGTGCTCGCGGGCGGCGGGACGACGCAGGTCGCGTGCCACTGGGCGGGGACGGTGTAGTACGCCGGCCGCGCAGCTACGCACACGGCCTCGGACCGGTTCGGTCCGAGGCCGTGTGGCGTGTGGCGTGTGGCGTGTGGCGTGTGGCCAGGTAAGTCTGTCTGTCGCTCAGGCGCGGTTGTCGTGGGCGGCGATCAGCTCGCTGGAGCGCTTCACATCGGCGGCCATCGCCACGAGCAGCTCGTCGATCGAGTCGAACTTCATCATGCCGCGTACGTAGGCGAGGAAGTCCACCGCCACGTGCAGCCCGTAGAGGTCGAGGCCCACGCGGTCGATCGCGTACGCCTCCACGGTGCGCTCGGTGCCGTTGAACTGCGGGTTCGTGCCGACGGAGATCGCGGCGGGCATGGCCTCGCCGTTCACGTGCAGCCATCCCGCGTACACCCCGTCGGCGGGGATCGCGGTGTGCGGCAGGGTCTCGACGTTCGCCGTCGGGAAGCCCAGCTCGCGGCCGCGCTGCGCGCCACGGACGACGATGCCCTCGACGCGGTGCGGCCGGCCCAGGATCTCCGCCGCGCCCGTCACATCGCCCTCGGCGATCAGTCGGCGGGTGAGGGTCGAGGAGAACGGCTCACCGCCGCCCGCCTCACCGCTCACGAAGAGGTCGATGACCTCGACCGTGTAGTCGTACGTCCCGCCGAGCTCGGTGAGCAGCTGTACGTTCCCCGCCGCCCGGTGTCCGAACCGGAAGTTCGGGCCCTCGATGACGGCCTGCGCGTGCAACTTGTCGACCAGCACCTTCACGATGAAGTCGGTCGGCGACAGCTTCGAGAACTCGGTCGTGAACGGCAGGATCAGCACCGCGTCCACGCCCAGCTCCGCCATCAGCTCCGCGCGCCGGTGGTGCGGGGCGAGCAGCGGCGGGTGGCTGCCGGGGCGGACGACCTCGCTGGGGTGCGGATCGAAGGTGACGACCACGGAGGGAATGCCCAGTTCGCGGGCCCGGTCCACGGCCCGGCCGATGATCAGCTGGTGTCCGCGGTGCACACCGTCGTAGGAGCCGATGGTGACGACGCTGCGTCCCCAGTCCTGGGGGATGTCCTCCAAGCCACGCCAGCGCTGCACTGTGACCGCTCCTCGCCCGAACCCGTGTACGTCTCTGTCCATTACGCAGGTCTAAGACTGCCATGCTCACGTCCCACGGCCTGCATCGGCACCGTCATCGCAGGCTGTGACGTCTCCAGGGCCTCCAGCGTCCGCCGGGCACTGGGCCCGACGACGGCGGCCCACTCCTGCGGGGCGTCGGCCAGCCAGCCGGTGACCAGGCCCGCGAAGCCGGGTACGTCGCGGGCGAGTTCGACCAGCCGGCGGTCGAAGCGCGCGGCGCCTTCCGGGGTCCGTACCAGGAGCATGCCGGTGCGGTGCACCAGCGCCCTCGTCCGCACCGGTGAGCGCGCCCCCGAGCCGGTGGCGGCGGCCTGCAGGAGCGCGTCGAGCACCTCGGGGTCCCTGCCGGTGTCCTGCTCGAACTCCAGCAGCGCCTCCAGCAGCTCGGCCCGCAACGGGCGCGAGGCACTGCTCCCGGGCGCGGCCAGCACCCGCGCGAGGGCTCCGCGGACGGGCGGCGGCGCGGGCCGGTCCCGGAGCAGCCCGGTGACCAGGGGCAGCAGCAGGGCGCGGGCTGCGGGGCCGTGTTCCAGCCGGACGTCGACGTACGCGGAGACGCGCGCTCCGTCCCCGGGATGGGCGTGGATGTACGTGCGTACGAGATCGGCGGCGTGCAGCGCAAGGGCGGGGGCGTCCAGCGCGGCCAGGGCCAGGAGTACGTCCCCCGAGCCGTCGTCCGGACGCGCCAGCCGCGCCCGCAGTGCGGCGAGGACGGGCCCGGGGTGGGCCGGGAACACCTCGGCGAGCAGCGCCACCGGAGGCTGCGGGTCACCGGCGGCGAACACCCGCAGGGCCTGCGGCAGGTAGCGGTCCCTGGTCCCCGGATCGTGTACGAGGACGGTGAGCGCCGCTCCGTGCAGTGCGGAGTCGGCGGGGCGCGCGAGCAGGTGGAGGGCTGCACCGCGCAGCAGGGCGCGGTCGGCGTCCGAGGCGGCGTGGGCGAGGAGGACCGGGGCGTACGCCGCGGCGGCGGCCCGCCGTACGGGCCTGTCCTCGTCGCGTGCCCAGCGCTCGACGGCCCGGCAGAGCGCGGAGGGCTCGTCCTCGACGAGGATGCCCAGCAGTTCCCCGGCGCGTGGGTGCGGGGCCCCGACGAGCGCGTCGGTCAGCGCGTCGACGTCCAGGTCGCGGCGGGCGTAGAGCAGGGCCTGCGCGGCGGCGGCCACGGTGGGGCGCATCGGCAGACCCGCGTCCGAGTGGAGGGCGCGCTCGTCGGTGAACCACTGGCAGAGCAGCGCCTGCACGGTGCGCGGGGCGGCGGTGAGCCGCCGGGCCACGGCGTCGAGGAACCGCGCGTCTCCGTCGGTGCGCGGGGCCCCGTCGGCGGGCAGGAGCCGCCGCAGCAGATCGATCCGCTCCTCCTCGGGCAGCCGCAGCCGCTGCCAGAACCACGGCCCGAACTCCGCGTACGCCCCCAGCCGCGAGGGTCCGCCGCCGGCGACGGACCGCCGGGTGATGCGCCCGGCGAGCACGCGGAGGACACCCAGATACGGCCGCGCGTCGGGCACCCGGAGCAGACTCTCCCCCAGCAGGTGAGCAGCCCACCAGACGGCATCGCTCGTCCCAGCAGGGGACGCGAGGGCGGGAGCCGCCTCCCCGGCCGTCCGGTCAGATGTGCCGGGGACGGGAACACCGTGCCCTGGGGCCGTGGACCTCACGGCCACGTCGCACCCGCCCGAGCACGGGCCGGCCGTCGCGCCGTTCACGGGGCCCGGGGCCCGAACCACGTCGCACCCGCCCGAGCACGCCCCGGACGCCGTGGCGACGCTCGCGCGGCCGGGCAGAACCGCTTCCCCCTCCGCCACGGCCGCATGGACCTCGCCAGTGCCGGGTCCCGTGGCCCCGGCCCCGTCCCGCCCGACGCGCGACGCCGCCCCGCCGGGCGCGGGCCCCTTGACGGCGGCGCCCGTCAGGTCACCGGCGCCGTCCCCCGTGGGCCGCACCGACAACCGGTCGATCGCCTCGATCAGGTCCGCCATGCGGTGGGCGAGCGCGGACGTCCCCTGGCGCCGTCCCAGCAACAGCATCGCCTGGATCACCGGGCCGATCCGATGGCGTGGCACGGGCAGCGTGCGGGGTTCCTCCCGCGGTGGCGGGGCGGCCGGCCCGGGCCACCGCGCCCCACCGGCGCCCCGGCCGGCCGGTGCGGGCGGCTCGTGCCAGCGGTGGACCAGGGCGCGCAGTGCCGCGTCCAGGTCCAGGTGGGCGCCCTGGACCCAGTCGCCCAGTTCCTCGTGGGCGAACCGGTAGCCCGCGCCCGCCGGGGTCAGGAGGCCCTCGGTGAGGACTGCCGACGCCCAGCCCGTGCGCCACGGGAAGAGCTCCTCGAACGCGGCCCGGTCCAGCTCGCCCTGGCCCGGGCCGAGACAGCGCCGGGCCGCCTCGTGGACCTGGCCCGCCACCTTCGCCGCCAGGCGGCGTACCGCCGTGCCCCGGAGCCGTGGCTCGTCCCCGGCCGCGATCCGGACGGCGATGCGCACGCACATGAGGTCCAGGTGGGCGCCGAAGACGTCCTCCGTGCCGGGTCGGCCGGGCACGTCCGGGGGCAGTGCTTCGCGTACCTCGGCGAGCAGGCGCAGCGTGAGCGGATGCCGGTCGTGGCCCGGGGTGATGGCACCGGCGGGGATGCCGTAACGCTCGCGGGCCTGTTCGGCCTGGCTCGCGGTGAGGTCCCCGAGGCGGACGGCGGGCGGCAGCCGCCTCGCGGGGCGCTCGGGGCGGTGCAGGGCGCCGGCCGGGTAGAGCGCCCCGGCGGTCTCCCAGTGCTCGGGGCGGCAGGCGACGACCATCCGTACCCCGTGGGCGCTCAGCCAGCGGGCCGTCCCCGTGGTCCACTCCGCGAGCCGGTGGGCCAGCAGCGGCGGCATCTCCTCGGGGCCGTCGAGCACGACGAGCAGGGGGCTCGCGGCCGTGACGGCGAGCGCGGCCACCCGCTCGGGGGTGGCCGCCGCCATGTCTCCCCCGGCGCCGGCGGCGGCGATGATCCGCCCCGACCTCTGAAGGGTCCGGGCCATCGCGTCGGCGACCGACGTGTCGTCGGCCAGCAGGTCGGCGCCGCGCAGCCACAGCGTCAGGGCGGGCACGGAGCCCTGCGCGCGGCGGGCGGCCAGGGCGGCGAGCTCGGTGGTGCGGCCGGTGCCGGGCGCACCGACGAGGCCCAGCACCTGCCCCGTACCCGCTTCGAAGGCGGCGAGCACCGCGGCGGTGTCCGGCCGGTGGACCGGCTCGGTGCGGTTGCCCGGACCGCCCAGCGAGCCGACCGACGTGGCGGTCAGCTGGTGGGCGCCCGCGAGGTTGAGGTCGCGCCCGTAGCCCGGCACCGTCGCCGCGTTCCGCAGGACCAGTTCCCGGAGGAGCTCGCGGCCCGGTGCCGACGTCCGCCCGGTGAGCGGCACCGCGAGCCCCGCCGACTCGTGTCCGGCGCTCACAGCCGTCGACAGCACCCCGAGGACCGCACCGGTCTCCGGGTCCAGCACGGGCCCGCCCACGGCCGTCCCGCCCGACCGCAGCGCGTCCCGCCCGTCCGTACCGAGGGCCAGGACCATCGCCTCGTCGATCCGGTGGCTCAGTCCCCCCACGGTGTACGTCGCCGGGGCCTCCCCGAGGACGCGCGCCTCACGCCACCCGTGGGCGGCGATGCAGACGTACGTGCCGGTCCCGATCCGCTCCCTGACGGCCACCGGCAGCGGCCGCGCGCCCAGTGCGTCGGGGCCGGCGGTGCGCACCAGGGCGAGACCCAGCTCCGGCAGCCGCGTGATGTCCTGCGGCCGGACGGCGCACTGGCGGCCCTCGCGTCCGTGGAGCGTCAGGGGTACGGAAGCGGCGACGGCCTCATGGCTGGTGACGACCGTGCCGCGGTCGTCCGCGACGAATCCCGTCCCCCGCGGCCGGCCGGCGTGATCGCAGATTCTTACCAGCTCCGGCCGGTCCCCGCTGCCCATGGTCCGACCGTAGGTCGGCGTGGATCAGCACGAGTAGCGGACCGCATAAAAGCGCCCCCTTGTGCACCCCTTATTCACTCCGAGCGCCCGTCCATTGGGGTGAATTCACTGCGCTCAGTGGACAGAGCTCTCCAGGGGGAGGGGGAACGTGGAGCGGGCACAGGGGGCACTGCCCGCTCCACGGCGCCGCCGGAGAGGTGATGCGGATCAGGCGAAGACGGCGAGGCTCTTGGCCTTGCCGTGCTGCTCCTCGACGAGGACCAGGAACTGCCCGTCGGGGCCGAAGACCGCCACGGGCCCCTGCGGATAGGAGGGCATGTCCAGACGGACCCCGTTGAGCAGCAGCCTGGCCCGCTTCTCGTCGACGTCCCAGCGGGGGAACGCCGAGGAGGCGGCCTCCGCGACGTGCATCACGGTCAGCTCCTGCTGGTGCTGGTCGAGCGTCTTGGCCGCGTCCAGTCCGTACGGACCCACCCGCGTGCGGCGCAGCGCCGTCAGATGTCCGCCGACGCCGAGCCCCGCACCGAGGTCGCGGGCGATGGCACGGATGTACGTACCGGAGGAGCAGACGACGGAGACGACCAGGTCGACGACCGGGGTCCCGTCCTCCGCCACGGCCTCGCGCACGTCGTAGACGGTGAAGGACGAGATGGTCACCGGCCGGGCCGGGATCTCGAACTCCTCGCCGCCGCGCACCCGCGCGTAGGACCGCTTGCCGTCGATCTTGATGGCGCTGACCTTGGACGGCACCTGCATGATCGCGCCGGTCAGGGCCGCGACGCCCGCGTCGATGCCCTCGCGCGTCACGGCCGACGCGTCGGTGGACGAGATGATCTCGCCCTCCGCGTCGTCCGTCACGGTGTCCTGGCCGAGCCGGATCGTGCCGAGGTACTCCTTCTCGGTCAGCGCGAGGTGGCCGAGCAGCTTGGTGGCCTTCTCCACGCCGAGCACGAGCACGCCCGTGGCCATCGGGTCCAGAGTGCCGGCGTGACCGACGCGTCGGGTGCGGGCGATGCCGCGCATCTTGGCGACGACGTCATGCGAAGTGAAGCCGGACGGCTTGTCGACGATGACAAGGCCGTCCGGCGTCTTCTGGTTCTGCTGTGTCATGCGGAGGTCGGGCCCTCGTTCTCGTCGGACCCGTCGGCCTCGTCGTCCTCGTCCTCCGGCTTGCGGTACGGGTCGGCCCCGGCCGCATAGGTCGCGCCGGTCGACACCTCGCGCACCGCCGCGTCCTTGGCACGCGCCTTGTCGAGGAGGTCCTCGATGGTGCGGGCGTTGTCCGGGAGGGCGTCCGGCACGAAGGCCAGGGTCGGCGTGAACCGGACCCCGATCTGCTTGCCGACCTCGGAGCGGAGGACGCCCTTGGCGCTCTCCAGCGCGGCGGCCGAAGCCGCGCGCTCCTCGTCGTCCCCGTAGACCGTGTAGAAGACCGTGGCCTCCCGCAGGTCGCCGGTGACACGGGCGTCCGTGATCGTCACGAACCCGAGCCTCGGGTCCTTGATTCGCCGGTCCAGGGTCTCCGCGACCACGACCTGGATGCGATCGGCCAGTTTGCGGGCCCGCGCGTTGTCGGTCACCGGTCCGTCACTCTTCCTTCTGGGTTTGCTGTGCTTGTTCAGTCTTCGTCGCTGTGCAGCCGCCGTCGAACCGACAACAGCTCCACCTCGGGGCGGGCGGCCACCAGCCGCTCGCACCGGTCCAGTACGTCTGTGAGGTGCCCGGTGTCCCCGGAGACCACCGCGAGACCGATCTCGGCCCTGCGATGGAGATCCTGTTCACCCGTCTCCGCCACGCTCACCGCGTACTTGCGCTGAAGTTCGGCGACGATCGGCCGGACGATGGAGCGTTTCTCCTTCAACGACCGTACGTCGCCGAGGAGCAGATCGAAGGACAGTGTCCCCACATACATGTGTGTCCGGATGTCCCGCCGGTTCGGGTTCGTGCCCTGCCAGCGCTTGGCAGGGACACAAGAACCGTACACGGAACGGCCGGGGCCGATCGACGGAATAAGACCCGTCGATCGGCCCCGACTGTTGA
The DNA here is from genome assembly GCF_056430475.1 of Streptomyces sp. NPDC045968. Taxonomy (NCBI): domain Bacteria; kingdom Bacillati; phylum Actinomycetota; class Actinomycetes; order Kitasatosporales; family Streptomycetaceae; genus Streptomyces; species Streptomyces sp. NPDC045968. The sequence goes on from NZ_JBWKLF010000011.1 coordinate 39,151, forward strand.
GGTACGGATCAGCCGCGGGGCTTCTCGCGCATCTCGTACGTCGCGATGACGTCGTCGATCTTGATGTCGTTGAAGTTTCCGAGGTTGATACCGCCCTCGAAGCCTTCGCGGATCTCGGTGACGTCGTCCTTGAAGCGGCGCAGACCGGAGATGTTGAGGCTCTCCGCGATGACCTTGCCGTCGCGAAGCAGGCGCGCCTTGGTGTTGCGCTTGACCTCGCCGGACCGGACCAGCACACCGGCGATGTTGCCCAGCTTGGACGAGCGGAAGACCTCGCGGATCTCCGCCGTACCGAGCTCGACCTCTTCGTACTCCGGCTTGAGCATGCCCTTGAGGGCCGCTTCGATCTCTTCGATCGCCTGGTAGATGACCGAGTAGTACCGGACGTCCACGCCTTCGCGCTCGGCCATCTGCTCGGCACGCCCTGCGGCGCGCACGTTGAAGCCGATCACGATGGCGTCGGAGCCGGTCGCCAGGTTGATGTCCGACTCGGTGACCGCACCCACACCGCGGTGCAGGACCCGGATGTCGACCTCTTCGCCGACGTCGAGCTGGAGCAGCGAGGACTCGAGAGCCTCCACCGAACCGGACGCGTCGCCCTTGATGATGAGGTTGAGTTCCTGGACCAGACCGGCCTTGAGCGCCTCGTCCAGGTTCTCCAGGGAGAACCGGACACCCTTGCGGGCGAAGTTGGCGTTGCGCTCACGGGCGGCACGCTTCTCGGCGATCTGACGGGCCGTACGGTCCTCGTCGACGACCAGGAAGTTGTCGCCGGCACCCGGGACGTTGGTGAGACCCAGGACCAGGACGGGGGTCGAGGGACCCGCTTCCTGGACGTTGTTGCCGTTGTCGTCGAGCATCGCCCGGACTCGGCCGTACGCGTCGCCGACGACCATCGTGTCGCCGATGCGCAGCGTGCCGCGCTGGACGAGGACGGTCGAGACGGCACCGCGGCCGCGGTCGAGGTGGGACTCGATCGCAATACCCTGCGCGTCCTGCTCCGGGTTGGCCCGCAGGTCGAGCGAGGCGTCGGCGGTGAGGACGACGGCCTCTAGAAGAGCCTCGATGTTGAGGCCCTGCTTGGCGGAGATGTCGACGAACATCGTGTCGCCGCCGTACTCCTCGGCCACCAGACCGAACTCGGTGAGCTGACCGCGCACCTTGGTCGGGTCGGCACCCTCGACGTCGATCTTGTTGACCGCGACCACGATCGGCACGTCGGCCGCCTTGGCGTGGTTCAGCGCCTCGATCGTCTGGGGCATCACACCGTCGTTCGCCGCCACCACGAGGATCGCGATGTCGGTGGACTTCGCACCACGTGCACGCATGGCGGTGAACGCCTCGTGACCCGGGGTGTCGATGAAGGTGATCCGGCGGTCCTCGCCGTTGACCTCGGAGGAGACCTGGTACGCACCGATGTGCTGCGTGATACCGCCGGCCTCGCCCGCAACGACGTTCGTCTTGCGGATCGCGTCCAGCAGTCGGGTCTTACCGTGGTCGACGTGACCCATGACGGTCACGACCGGCGGACGGGAGACCAGGGCCTCTTCGCCGCCCTCGTCCTCGCCGAACTCGATGTCGAAGGACTCGAGCAGCTCGCGGTCCTCCTCCTCGGGGCTGACGATCTCGAGGACGAAGTTCATCTCGTCCGCGAGCATCTTCAGCGTCTCGTCGGAGACGGACTGCGTGGCAGTGACCATCTCGCCGAGGTTCATCATCACGCCGACGAGCGACGCCGGGTTCGCGTTGATCTTCTCCGCGAAGTCCGTGAGGGACGCACCGCGCGACAGCCGGACAGCCTGCCCGTTGCCGCGAGGCAGCATGACGCCGCCCACCGACGGGGCCTGCATGGCCTCGTACTCCTGGCGCCTCTGACGCTTCGACTTGCGACCACGACGCGCGGGACCACCGGGACGGCCGAACGCACCCTGTGTGCCACCACGGGCACCCGGGCCGCCGGGACGTCCACCGAAGCCGGGACGACCGCCGAAGCCGCCGCCGCCGCCCGGACGACCAGCACCGCCGCCGCCACCCGGACCACCGGGACGACCGGCGAAACCGCCGCCACCGCCACCGGGACCGGCCGGACGGCCTGCGAAGCCGCCGCCACCGGGACGGCCTGCGCCGCCACCGCCGCCGGGACGACCGCCGCCGCCACCGGGACCACGGCCACCGCCACCGGGGCCACCACCGGGACGCGGACCCGCAGCGGGACGCTGCGGCATCATGCCCGGGTTCGGCCTGTTACCGGCCGGGGCACCGCCCGGACGGGGAGCCTGCGGACGGGGCATGCCGCCCGGACTCGGACGGGCACCGCCCTGACCCTGCGGGCGCGGGGCGCCGCCGGGGCCGCCCTGCGGACGCGGGGCGCCGGGGCGCTCCGGACGGTCCTGACCGCCACCGGGACGCGGGGCGCCGCCGGGCCGGGGGGCCTGGGGGCGCGCCATGCCGGTGGAGCCACCGGAGGTGAAGGGGTTGTTGCCCGGACGGGGACCCGCCGGACGAGCACCGGCAGGTCGCGGCGCTCCCTGGCCTGCGGGACGCGCGGGGCGTTCGCCGCCACGCTCGCCACCACGGCCACCGTCACGCTGACCACCGTCGCGCTGACCGCCGGCCGGAGCCGGACGGGTGGCGGGGCGGGGGCCGGGGGTGGCACCCGCGGGACGCGGGGCCTGCTGCTGCTGCGGCTGGGCCGGCTGAGCCGGGGCCGGAGCGGAGAATTCAGCCGCGGGCACCGGAGTGACCGGTGCGGGCTTCGGCGCGGGCTTGGGGCCCGGACGCGGGCCCGCGGACGGCGCGGAAGGTGCGGCGGGGGCGCTGCTCTCCGGGGCCTCGGCTGCGGCCGGCTTGGGGGCCGGGGCGCCGGGCTTCGGAGCAGCGGGACGTGCCGCAGCGGCCGGGGAGGGCGCTGCGGGCTTCGAGGGCGCGGCCTTGCGGGGCGCGCCGGGCTTCGCAGCGGACTTGCCGGCGTTGCCGCCGGGCCCCTGCAGTGCGTCAGTCAACTTGCGTACAACCGGCGCCTCGATCGTCGAGGACGCCGAACGTACGAATTCACCGAGTTCTTGGAGCTTGGCCATGACGACCTTGCTCTCAACCCCGAACTCCTTGGCGAGTTCGTATACCCGGACCTTAGCCACTTCGCTCCTTTTAGGTCCGGGTTACCGCCGGACCGTCGCTACTTCATGGGCGTACTCATCGCGTACTCATCGAGTGCTCATCGCAATCTCGACCTACTTCCAACTCGCGAGGTACCTGACCGCACGGGGTCCCGTGCCGTTCACTTTTCTTGCGTTGCCACCCGCTCGACGAACCGCTGGAGTGCCGCGGAACCGAACGGCCCCTTGGCCTTGAAGGCCCGGGGGAATGCCCGGCGGCGGACCGCCAGGTCGAGACAGGCAGAGGCGGGGTGCAGATACGCACCCCGGCCGGGCAGCGTACCGCGCGGATCGGGTACGCATTCACCCTCGTCCGCCACGATGCGCAGCAACTCGGTCTTGGCCGCCCGCTCCCGGCATCCGACACAGGTTCGTTCGGGGCAAGCGCGGGCTAGCGTCCGGCCAGACACGTTTAAGTCTACCTCCCCGCACCGACCTCACCCCTTTGGGGCAAAAATCGAACGGATGTTGTCGTGATCTCAGCGTCGTGGCGCCCAGATCTATTCCTTCGGGCGGGCCTCGGAACGGCCCGCCCCGCTACCGGACGGGCTGGGAATCAGCCCCGCTCCGACCGGTCCCTGGCACGCTCGGCGCGCTGACGGTCCGCGATGTCCCGCTCCTCGTCCGTCTCCGTGTCCGGCCGGATGTCGATGCGCCAGCCGGTGAGGCGGGCGGCCAGACGGGCGTTCTGCCCCTCCTTGCCGATCGCCAGCGACAGCTGGTAGTCGGGGACGGTGACCCGGGCGGACCGGGCACCGAGGTCCACGACCTCGACCTTGCTCACCCGTGCGGGCGAGAGCGCGTTGGCGACCATCTCGGCCGGGTCGTCCGACCAGTCCACGATGTCGATCTTCTCGCCGTGCAGCTCGGCCATGACATTGCGCACACGGCTGCCCATCGGGCCGATGCAGGCACCCTTGGGGTTCAGGCCGGCGCGGGTGGAGCGCACCGCGATCTTGCTGCGGTGACCGGCCTCGCGGGCGATCGCCTCGATGACGACCGAGCCGTCCGCGATCTCCGGGACCTCCAGCGCGAAGAGCTTCTTCACGAGGTTGGGGTGGGTGCGCGACAGCGTCACGGACGGTCCACGGACGCCCTTGGCGACCCGTACGACGTACGAACGCAGCCGGAGGCCGTGCGTGTACTCCTCGCCCGGCACCTGCTCCTGGACGGGCAGGATGGCTTCCATCTTGCCGATGTCGACCAGGACGTTCTTCGGGTCCTTGCCCTGCTGGACCAGACCGGTGACGACATCGCCCTCGTGGCCGGCGTACTCGCCGAACGTCCTGTCGTCCTCGGCGTCGCGCAGCCGCTGCAGGATGACCTGCTTGGCGGTGGTCGCCGCGATCCGGCCGAAGCCGGACGGGGTGTCGTCGAACTCCTTGGGCTCCTGGCCCTCTTCGAGGTCGGCCGGGTCCTCCTTGGCCCACACCGTCACGTGGCCGCGCTCGTTCAGCTCGACCCGCGCCCGGCGGTGGCTGCCGTCGGTGCGGTGGTACGCGATGAGGAGGGCCGACTCGATCGCCCCGACGAGCACGTCGAAGGGGATCTCCTTGTCCTGCGCCAAGCCCTTCAGCAGCTTCACATCGATGTCCACGGCTACGCCTCCTCTTCCTTCTTGTCCTTGCGGTTGAATTCGATCTCCACGCGCGCCTTGGCGATCTCGTCGAAGGAGACCCGGCGGGACGTGGGCTTGCGGCCCTTGACGCCCGGCACCTCGAGGTCCAGTCCTTCGTCGTCGACCGCGAGGATGCGGGCCACCAGCTCGTCGCCGTCGGTCAGCTGGAGCCGCGCGAGGCGGCCGGTGGCGCGTACGTAGTGGCGGTGCTCGGTCAACGGGCGGTCGGCGCCCGGAGAGCTCACTTCGAGGACGTACTCGCCCTCGCCCATCACGTCGCTCTCGTCGAGCTTCTCGGAAATCGCGCGGCTCAGCTCGGCGCAGGCGTCCAGTTCGACGCCCTGTTCGGAATCCACGATGACGCGAAGCACCTGACGGCGGCCGGCTCGGGCCACCTCGATCTCTTCGAGATCCAGTTCCTCGGCGCTGACGAGCGGTTCCAGCAGTTCGCGCAGCCTCTCGCTCTGGGTGGTGCTCATCCCGGGTGACTCCTCGGCCGCGTGTGCTGTTGTGGGGATCGTCGTGTGTCAGGTCAAAGGGTATCCGGTCCGGAGGGGTGTTGCCGTCCGCCTGCCCCGGGGCGCGGGTACGCTCGCCAGCGGTGATCACTTCAGGACAGAAGCTGTCAGTACCGAACGGAACCCGGAGGAGACACGTGCGGCGGACGGGGACGACGCGCAGGGCCGCGCTCGCGGCCACTGGAGCACTTTCGATGGGTGCGGTGCTGGCGGGCTGCGGTGACGGGCCGAAGGCGCCCGGGGACACCGCCGCCGGTTCACGGGGCGTGGGGGGGGGGAGGGGGGGGGGGGGGAGGGGGGGGGGGGGGGGGGGGGGGGGGGGGGGGCGGGGGGGGGGGGGGGTGGGT